>JAEEZY010000019.1 GCA_016292015.1 Bacteroidales bacterium
GACTTACCCACGCCTCGCGGGCCCACAAGACCGAACATCCGCAATGTCCAATCAATTTGTGGATATAAATAGCGCACAAAATCATGGCTTGTCGTTGCCAGCTGCTCGCGCATAAACTCGTATAATACATCGTCAATCATGATGAGTTGTCGTTTTTGTTTCCAGTTGCAAAGATACAAAATGTTTTAATATGCACTAAAAAAAGTGCGTCTACATTAAAATTTGCACTAAAAAAAGTGCATTATAAACAAGGCGTGAATGTGTTTTTCGCTTGATTTGATTAATTTCAGTGGTGTTAACTCGCTACATATGTTCTTTTTAGCGGTGCTATTCGCTGTATTAATTCGTATTAAAGCGGTGCCCATCACACTTTCAGTGGTCGCAGGCATACCTCAAGGCCTCTATCGAGGCAGAATGTGTTAATGTGTTAATGCGTTAGTGAATTTGTGAATGCGTTAGTGAAAATACACGAGGTTTCACCGAGGTGTGCCGTCGGATCGGCTGACAACCATCGCCGAAGGATCACCGAAGAAACAATAATCTTGAATGTGCGAATGCGCTATAAGAATGTGTTAACGTGTTAATGTGTTAGTGTCTTTTCGAAACGCTATCCGTTGTGTCGGATTTGCAATCCGACACAAGCATCTTTTGGGATTTGCAATTCCAACCTGTTGATGCGAAATGATAGGCAAAGAAACAACCAACATCAAACTCCCATCAAGCTCTCATCAAACTCCCACTGTACTCTCGCCAAGCGATTATTTTATTCAGCGATGCTGACTCGATAATTTCCTGAATGAAATAAAAATAGCAAAAGTATCTCCCCGAATAATTATTTGCTCTTATATGTAGATGAGAGGAAAAGTTGTAAAAATATGGTTTGAAAATTGGAAAAAGCTACATTCTAAATCGGAAAAAGTTGTAAGTTTTGTCTGATATTTTTGGACACCAGTGATCCTGACTACAAGATAAAAACTGCGGTGATAGTGTCGAATGAAGGTGCCGCTTGCATGGAGAGCAACACCGTATATCTGCCGATTTATTACATTATGTTCTTATAGTGTAATATTTCTTGCCGGTATCGGCAAAAATTGTATTTTTGTATCATGTTTTGATATGAAAACTTGCCGATAATATGGAATATCTGCCAGTTGTTCATTATTTTAGGTTTGTTTAATAATTACGCATCATGCAGATTTTTAAGAAGCGCTCAAATATCATTATTTCATACGTTGTAATCACCTTGGGTATTGCTCTGTACACCTTCGCCTGGGCGGCGTTTATGCTTCCGGCGCGGATTGTGGGTGGCGGGGTGAGCGGTATCTCGTCTGTGCTATACTATGCTGTGGGTATAAAGTTGCCCATCGGTGTGATGAACTTGATAATAAACGCGTTGCTTGTGCTGCTCGGTTTCAAGGTGCTTGGCTCGAAATTTGGGGCAAACACGATTTACGGTATAGTGATGTCGTCGGTCTGTTTCATACTTTGGCAACAGGTGTTGCATGTCGAGGGGTTGTTCGATGTGTCGAGCTTCGGGGGGTTCATGTGCGCCATCATCGGCGGCGCCCTCTGCGGCATAGGCATCGGCGCTGCCTTCGCTATGGGCGGCAACAGCGGCGGCACCGACATCATCGCACTCATCCTCACCAAATACTATAACATCTCGCCGGGCAAGGTGATCATGTATCTCGACATCGTGATTATCGGCTGTTCCTATTTTGTTTCGGGCAAGATTGAGAACGTGATCTTCGGTTACGTTATGATGGTGACGATGACCTATGTGCTTGATATGGTCATAGACGGCAACAAGCAGTCGTACCAGATAATGGTGTTCTCGGGTAAGACCAAGGAAATTGGCGACGCTGTGACCAAGGAGGTGGGGCGCGGTGCCACGCTGCTCGACGCTGAGGGGTGCTACACCCACAACCACCAGCAGGTGCTCATCATCATGGCCCACCGCACGGACAAGGCTCACATGATGCAGATAATCCACCGCATCGACACCAATGCCTTCATTTCAGTGTCAAAGGTGCAAGGCGTCTATGGCGTCAATTTCGACAAGCTGAAAATGTGAGCGTTGTACACACCGACCCTGTTGGTGTTAATATGTTGTTAAGAAGTTTTTGTCGGCTAGTGGCAAGAATATCTTTTGCGGCAGTATCTTTGCAGACGGTATGCTTGCAGACCTTTATGTTGTGAGTGGTTGAATGTGTGGATGATATGCCTTTTGTTGATGACTAGACAAGAGCGTAACTATATATTAAACAGATAAATAAAAAAAATCAATGGAGCAGGTTCCTTTCTCAATCATCAAGCGCGACGGACATCCCGTCCCATTCTCTTTGGATAAAATCATGCACGCTATAGCCAAAGCCTTCGACTCGGTCAACGAACCGGCCGATTTGGCAACGATGGGCAAGATTTTGTCGCATCTGCAGATTCAAGACGGCATCACCGTCGAGGACATGCAGAACCAGGTGGAAGAGGCTCTGATGAGAGAAGGCTACTACAAAGTGGCCAAGAGTTTCATGCTCTATCGTCAGAAACATACCGAGGACCGCGAGACTCTGGAAAAACTGAACTTCCTTGTGGACTACTGCAAGGCCGCCAACGCTGCCACTGGCAGTAAGTACGACGCCAACGCCAACGTGGAGCACAAGAACATCGCCACGCTCATCGGCGAACTACCCAAGGCTGGATTCATCCGTCTGAACCGCCGCCTGCTCACCGACCGTATAAAGAAGCTCTACGGCAAGGAACTCTCCGACCGCTACCTCGACCTGCTCACTCACCATTTCATTTATAAGAACGACGAGACTTCGTTGGCTAACTACTGCGCCAGCATCACGATGTATCCGTGGCTGCTTAACGGAACGGCCTCGATAGGCGGCAATTCGAAGGCTCCGACCAACCTGAAGAGTTTCTGCGGAGGATTCGTGAACATGGTGTTCATGGTTTCGAGCATGCTGAGCGGCGCCTGCGCTACCCCGGAATTCCTGATGTATCTCAACTATTTCATTGGCAAGGACTACGGTAAGGACTATTGGAAGAGAGCCGACGAGGTGGTCGATCTGTCGCTCAAGAAGCGCACCATCGACAAGGTCATAACCGACTGCTTCGAGCAGATTGTATATACACTCAACCAACCGACGGGTGCCCGTAACTACCAGGCTGTGTTCTGGAACATCGCCTACTACGACAAGTTCTACTTTGAGAGCATCTTTGGCGACTTCGTGTTCCCAGACAACACCAAACCCGACTGGGAGGGTTTGTCGTGGTTGCAGAAACGCTTCATGACTTGGTTCAACAACGAGCGTCTGCGTTCGGTGCTCACCTTCCCGGTCGAGACGATGGCGCTGCTTACCGAGAACGGCGACTGCAAGGACAAGGAATGGGGCGACTTCACGGCTCAGATGTATGCCGAAGGCCATTCGTTCTTCACCTATATGAGCGACAACGCTGACTCGCTGTCGAGCTGCTGCCGTCTGCGTAACGAGATTACCGACAACGGATTCAGCTACACCCTTGGTGCCGGCGGTGTGTCAACAGGATCGAAGAGCGTGCTGACCATCAACCTCAACCGCTGCATACAGCAGGCTGTGAGGGAAAAGAAGGAGTACCTGGATTATATAGCCGACATCGTTGACCTGTGCCACAAGGTTCAGATTGCATACAACGAGAACTTGAAGGAACTGCAGTCTCACGGCATGCTGCCGCTGTTTGACGCTGGATATATCAACATAGCGCGTCAGTACCTCACCATTGGTGTGAACGGTTTGGTGGAGGGCGCCGAATTCCTGGGCATCAAGATTGACGATAACGAGAAATACCGCAACTATGTGCAGTCGGTGCTCGGCGTCATTGAGAAATACAACAAGCAGTACCGTTCGAAGGAGTTGATGTTCAACTGCGAGATGATTCCAGCAGAGAACGTGGGTGTGAAACACGCCAAGTGGGACCGCGAGGACGGCTACCTGGTGCCGCGCGAGTGCTACAACAGCTATTTCTACATTGTCGAGGACGACTCGCTGAGCATCATCGACAAGTTCAAACTGCACGGTGCTCCGTATATCGAGCACCTCACCGGAGGCAGCGCCCTGCACCTTAACCTCGACGAGCACTTGACTCAGGATCAGTATCGCCAGTTGCTCCGTGTGGCTGCAAAGGAAGGTTGCAACTATTTCACCTTCAACGTGCCCAACACAATCTGCAACGAATGTGGATATATAGACAAGCGCCACCTGAAGGAGTGTCCGAAGTGCCACAGCACCAATGTCGATTATATGACTCGTATCATTGGATACCTGAAGCGCATCAGCAACTTCTCTCAGGCCCGTCAGGAAGAGGCTCATCGCCGTCACTACCACAATCCCGCCGACCGGGTGGAGCGCTCGTTGGCAAATATGGCACAGGTCTATCAGACCGCCGATATGCTGGAACTGGAGTCGTCGCGTCGTCGTGAGCAGCTTCTCAACCAGGCTGCCGCTACAGAGAAACAGGGCGAGATATGCTTAAATATCTGAATGCTGACATAGTATTTCAGGAGATTCCTAACGAGACAACCCTCGCTATAAACCTTACGAAGTGCCCGTGCCACTGCCCCGGATGTCATAGTCCGTGGCTGTGGCAGGACATTGGTGAGGAACTGAATGTGGGGTCGCTCTGCGGCCTCATCGGTGGCTACGAGAGCAGCATCACCTGTGTGTGCTTTATGGGTGGTGATTCGGCACCCGAGGAGGTGGAGGCTTTGGCCACCGACCTCAAGCAGCGTTATCCGAACTACAAGGTGGCGTGGTACAGCGGAAGGCAGCACGTCCCTGGAAATGTTGACAAGCAGGCTTTCGACTATATCAAACTTGGCCCTTACAACGCGCATCTTGGCCCTCTCTCGTCGGCACACACCAACCAGCGTATGCTGAAAAAACAGCAGGATGGCACGTTTATAGACATCACGACTGTTTTTCAGAAGCGGTAGGCTGAATACTACAACGTTTATTGAGTCAGAGTTACGGCAAGGTCGGTGACATAACCGCCTTTGCCGTCTGAACCTTGTTTCAGAGAGTAGCGTCCGGGATAGAGAAGGTTGAGTCGTTTGGTTGAGTTGATTATGCCGATGCCGCCTTCGCTGTGTTTTGCATGGTCGCTGTTGTGAATGTAGCATCGAATGGTGTCGCCGTTGAGGGTGATCTCGATATGGATGAACGAGGGCTTGGAATAGTTGATGCCGTGTTTGAAGGCGTTTTCTATGAAAGGCAGGAAAAGCATTGGTGCTATGGTGAGCTGTTCGTCAACGGGCGGCATCCGCAGGGATATGTCGCAATGGTCGGTAAGCCTTATCTGCTCGATATGGACGTATTTTTTTATGAAAGCCAGTTCGCCGCTTATGGGTACGGTGAGGGGCGAGGTGTCGTAGATGATATAGCGCAGCAGGTGGCTGAGATCGTGGACAGCGTCTTTCGAGCGCTCGTTGTCGATGTCGATGAGGGCGTAGATATTGTTCAGGGTGTTGAAGAGAAAGTGTGGGTTTAGTTGGTTCTTGAGATTGGCAAGTTCGGTCTCGGCCTGCATCTTGCGTGCATCGGCGAGTTTTATGCTCGACATGTAGCTGTTTTCTGTCATACGTATTGCGACGCTGAGGCTTGCGGCGAGTGCGAAAAGAACGTAGAGAACGATGAAGAAGGTGATGCTGCTCTGTATAAAAACGCCTTGTTTCACGCTTCCGTAAACATCAAGCATCCAGATGCCTACCAGTGTATAGTCGATGACGCTCAGTATAAGTGCCGAGGCGATGTTTGCAAGGGCGAACCGTTTGATGCGCTGACGCATCAGATACCGATCGACAAAAACAAAGTAGTTGAGGTAGTACATTATGCATATCGACAGTGTCTGGAAAAAGTTGGTGGCGAACCAGTCGAATGGTTTAGGTTGTCCTTCAAGCATGGCTATGAGCAGTGGCGCAAGAAAGATACCGACCCATATAAGAATGGGAAGAACGGTTTTTGTTCTGTTGAGGTGAAATGCGGGCATCTTATTGGGCTTGGGCGACTTGCTTCACAATATTGGTGACCAGAATTGACGACATGCCCACACCGAGCATGCCGTGCAGCATAATGCTTTGCCCTGCAAAGAATAGGTTGGGGAAGGGGGTCATGGGAGAAAGCATGCCTCCTGCGATGGCAGTGGACGACTTGCTGATGCCGTAGGCCGAGCCTTCGATGGTGCCTGTGTAGTCGCGGTAGGTGAGGGGGGTGCTGGTATAGATGGCGGTTATGCTGTCTTTAAGTTCGGGCAGGTGTTTTGCTGCCAATTCGATACATTCCTGTGCTTTTGCTTCCTTGAGTAGTCGGTAGTCGTCGGGTCGGTGTCCGACTCGGCTGTCGCTCCATCGCTCAAAGGCGTTGAAGTCCATCGGTGTCAGCAGGTCTATGTTGTCGGCGAACCGACTGCCTTTCCGTTGGGGTACGTTATAATTGATGAGCAGGTTCTCCACTGGTGCCGACGAGCTGTAGTCGGTGTTCCAGGGGTCAGAGCTGCCAAGCAGGCTTATTACCTGGTTGCGGTAGGGAATGGTGTCGGGCTTTATGGCCAGTTGCACAGTGAAGATGCCGCGCGTGTTGGGCATGCGTGAAAAGCGACGCCGGTAGATGCCTCGTATCTGCGGACATTCGGGCATGAGTGCTACACTGAGGGCTGGATGTATGGTGGAGATGAACTGTCGGGCTGCAAGAACGTCGCCGTTGGAGCATCCGACCGATGCTATCTTGCCTCTGCCGTCATCGTGAAATGACGTCACTTCGCAACCGGTGCGCACTTCGCCTCCATGGGCAATGATGTTCTCTCGCAGTCGCGCTATGATGGTGTCACCACCGCCCTCGATGCGGTAGGAGTGCTGAATGAACGAGTTGAGCGACTGGATGAACGAGTAGAGCGGCAGGTTGGGAGTGAGGTCGGTGGTGACGGCTTGTGCGCAGAGAAGTTTGCGCAGACGTGGGTCTCGGATATGTTCTTCAATCCATTCCTTTGCCGCAATCTGCATGAGTTTGTTCTCGAAACCCGAATCGAGTCTTACTGTCTCGTAGATGTGCTGCGCCACATTGCGCATCGTCTCGACAAGTGCTTCAATGCCATCCCGCTCTTCGGGGAACTGGCTTGACAGTTGCTCGACGAAGCAATCGTAGCCGCAGTGCAGTCGGTATATCTGGTCGTCGCAATGTACTTCGAGGAACTCTTCGTCCAACCGTACCCAAGGCAGGTCGGCGAGTCCGAACATCTCCATCATCGGGTGCATGATTTCGCCTTCGGCAACGCCTCCGACATAGTGAAATCCGGTGTCGAAACGCAGGCCTGAGCGTTGGAAACACTGAAAGGCACCGCCAAGCACGCGGCTCTTCTCGAGCACGCAGACTCTCTGTCCCGACTTGGCCAGGATTACGCCGCAGGTCAAGCCTGCGTAGCCACCTCCGATGATTATGGTGTCGTACAATTTAATTGGAATCTAATTGAGGCTATCTGTCAATGTCGCTTCGAGTTGCAGACGTAGGTTGCCTTCTCTGTCGGTTATTTCGGCGGCAATCTGGCTGCCGTCGTCTATCGGTGTGTGTGTTATGGTGAGTGTGAGTTTTTCGGCCGGACGTATCATGGCTGCGAACCGACAGTTCTTGACGGCTGAGTAGCGCAATTCCTTGTCGGCAAGCATCGAGGCACACTCGCGCACGATGGCCAATGACAACACTCCGGGTGTTATGGGTTCGCCTGGGAAGTGCCCTTCGTAAACGGGGTGACCGTCGAGCATCAGGATGTCGAACACGCCGTCGTGCTGTGATTCGATTTTGTATAGGCTGTCTTTCAGTTTCATTGTTCAAAGACTTTCCATTTCTCCTGCCATTCTTTGTAGAAGTCGGGCCTGTTAACAGCCACCTCTCTGGTTTTGGGGTTGAAAAAATGGTGTGATGTGATTGCTTCGGTCATCAGAAAGTGGTCGCTTTTTCGATAGAACCGGTAGGACAAATCCACTCGAGCCCTCTTGCATGGCAGGTATTCCACCTCAATAACCATCTCGTCACCATAGACAAACGCTCCTTTGTAGCGAATGTCCACATGCGTGACAGGGAGAATGAGGTCACCGACTCCAAGCTGGATTTTGGTCATCTCGTATTTCGCCAGAAATGACTCACGGGCTTCTTCCATGTAGGCTACGTAGTTGCCGTGCCACAGAACGCCGAGTGAGTCGATGTCGCGGAATGGTATTCTCCTCTCGTATGTGGCTGCTAGTTTCATAACCTTGACTTTGAACCTTTCAAACCCTTCAAACCTTTTGAACCTCTCAAACCTTTCAAACCTTTATAATCTCCCAAACCTTTCAAGCGTAGCGAACCTTGTATTAATTGGCGAGTTTCATGCGGCACTCAATGAGTGTTACGCCGTTGGATGTGCTCTCTGCCGAAACCATGGTGATGTTGCCTACCTGCGACACCACTCTCATTGTGGTCATTACCGTTTGCCCAACCGTTGGCATGCGCTTGCCCATCGTGCATCGTTTGATGTCGCCGATAAACCCCAAGTTCACCTCCTCGCCTGCCATCTTGCGGCGGTAGCCGATGTGGGCTGCCGCCGTCTGGGCAATGTGTTCGAGCAAGCCTTCTGGCACCATCGAGCCGTTGTGTAGGAACATGTTGTCCTCTTTCAGGGTAAGCTCAGAGTGGCAGAGGCTGTCGACCTCATAACTGAAACGGTCCACCATCAGTATCGGCGGACGCTGCGGTATGAGGCTTGTGATGTCGTCGGTGGTCATTTCTGGTTTTTGTACACGTAGTCGTAGAGGTCGGCGAAGGTCTTGATGGTGGGCAGGTCGGCTGTCTTGATTTCCACACCGAACTCCTCTTCTACCAAACCTACCATATCGACCAAACTGAGGCTGTCGAGATGCATGGTCTCTTTGATGTTTGCCTCGGGAGTTATAACATCTTCTTCCACTTCAAATTCAGATGCCAGAATCGACACCATTTTCTTGATCATTTCGTCTTTTTCCATAGTTTTGTATGTTTGATGAGTTGTTTTGTTGATATGTTGCTAATTAATATGAAATCCGGAAACTACTCTTTCCAATCCTTTATTACCAGCGTCGAGTTGGTACCGCCGAAGCCGAAGCTGTTCGATAGGAACAGGTCGAACGGGTGGTTGTCGAGTCGATACGACGGGATGTTCAGCTTGCCAGTGTCTTCGTCTCCATACTCGTAGTTGAGGTTGGCTGCGATGAAGTTGTTCTTCATCATCAGTATGGAGTATATAACCTCGCTGGCGCCTGCCATCCACATCTCGTGTCCTGTCTGTCCTTTGGTCGAGGTGACCGGCGGCATGTTGTTGCCAAACACCGAGTAGATTGCTTTCGCCTCGTTGGTGTCGCCCACGTGGGTTGAGGTGGCGTGTGCGTTGATATAGCCTATCATGTCTTTCGACACTCCGCTCTGATCCAATGCCATCAGGAGTGACTTGCGGGGCCCGTCAACGTTGGGCGAGGAGATGTGGTCGCCGTTGGCGGAGAATCCGTAGCCCATCACCTCGGCGATGATAGGTGCACCGCGACGCATGGCCGACTCGTAACTCTCGATGATGACTGTGGCGGCTCCACCTCCTGGTACCAGGCCGTCTCTCTGTGCGTCGAAGGGACGTGAGGCTTTGGCCGGCTCGTTCTCGCGTTTCGAGAAGGCACCGATGCCGTCGAAACTGCCTATGGAGAAAGGATTGACCTCCTGAGCTCCGCCGCATACGATGCAGTCTTGCAGGCCCCATTTGATGAGCAGGCTTCCCAATCCGATGGCGTGGGAGCCGCTGGCGCATGCCGCGCTGATGGTCATGTTGATACCGCGCAGTTTGAAAAGGCATCCCAGGTTCATCGTCACCGTCGAGTTCATCGACTGGAAGATGGCTCCCGAACCCACCAGGTGGGTGCTCTTCTTGTTGCGCATCGTGTCAACGCTCTTCACCACTGCGTCGGCGCTGCTGTCGTTGCCGTAAAGCAGACCTACGTCGTGTTTCTCCATATATTCGGCATCCAGTTTGGCCATCTTCATGGCGTCAACGGTGGCCATGTAGGCGTATTGTGCCTCTTCGGGCATGAACACGCGGTGTGCACGGTCAACGAGGCCTTTCAGCTCTGGTTGTTTCACGTATGCCGTGAGTCCCGACTCGAACCCCATCTCCTTGCGCTCCGGCGCGAAGATGATGCCCGAGTATCCGTTGTAGAGTGAGTCTTTCACTTCGTCAAGAGTCGTCCCCAGGCACGACCAGATGCCCATGCCCGTGATGACAACTCTGCGTTCGTTCTTTTCCATAGTTCTATTTTCTGATGTATTTTATTCTCTAATATATTCACTTCATTTGTCAATTCTGCGTTTAAGGTGAGCGAAAATCAAGTTCGCCTGTTTTTCCGAACCGTAGCAGAATGACGCCAACAGCGTCAATTCACAATTTACTTCATTTGTCAATTCACTATTCACAATTCACAATTCACTAACTCCTTTATCGCCTGTTCGCGCCGCTCCGAGAGCTCTTTGCCTCTCTCGCCGAGGGCGACATAGCGGCTCACGCCGCAGGTTTTGCGCCATAGCTTGGTGTAGCCCACCAGATACCACACCATCAGCGGGAAGAGCACCAGATAGGCGAGCCCTATCCACCATTCGACGAAAAGCAGTACGACTGACGGCACTATCCACACCAGCGGCGAGATGGCCAGCACCGCGAAGGCGAAGGTCCACGTGCTGCGGAACATGACGTCGATGGCTCCGTTGATTTTTTTGCCGAACATCAGTCGGGGTATTAGCAGTTCGCTCCATGCGGGCAGTGAGGCCACCGCCAGCGGCGCACCCAGCACCAGCAACGCTATGCGGCATGCAAGGTTGAGCCGCCCCGGACGCTGTGCCACCACCCAGTCGCGCATACCTTTGTCCAACGTCTCGCGTTCCACCTTTTCCAGTAAGTCGAGGGCCGGGCTCTCTTTCGGCAGCGCTGCCACCAGCCGTTTGTCCGCCTCCAGCTTCTCCGCCAGCTTGTCGGGGTTCAAACCCTGCTTGCGGGCGTAGGCCTTGCCGAAGTCGCTGTTTCGCAATGCGTCGATGGCCGTATAGTGGTCAAGGTCGCGTATATCCAGCATCAGCGAGCTTATCTGCTTCTCAACCAACGCGTTCACCTCGCGCATCGTTGTGCGTGGCTTCTCCTTGTATTTCTCGTAGAAGGGCGAGAGTGCAATCGGCTCGCCATAGTTCAGCACCAACCCGTAGCGCGAGTGGAAATAGTTGCCGTAGTGGTGGCCGAATGGCATGACGTACACCTCTTTCTTAAAGTCGGCCTCCTCCGCCGCCTCGAAGGCGAGATTCAGGTAGCCGAGAGAGAAGTATCCGAGCCAGCGTTTGTTCTGATGGCCCGCTTCGGGGAAGAGAATCAGCGTGTTGCCCTGTATCAACCACTTGCGGGCGTCGCTGAAGGTGTTCTTGTTGGCCTCACGCGCGTTGCCGTTCCCCTGCAACCCCTCGAAATTAAGCCGGTTCACCGGCAGCAATCCCAGCCAGTGGAGGAACTTGGTAAAATATTTGTTCACACGGAACACATCTCCGCGAACAAGGCAATAGGCCTTTCTGTCGTCGAGGGCCACCTCCACGTTCAGGGGGTCCATCATGCAGTTCTGATGGTTGCCCACCATCACCACCGCATTCCCGTCCTCCGGTATGCGTTCCATGCCGATATAGGTGTGTTCCGGGTAATAAAATCGATGGTGCAGGCCAACCCAGTTGCAGAATAATTTATATGAAAATGAGCGTTTTGACACGATAATTTGTTAAAAGATTTAACAAAAAGAAGATGCAAAAGTACATCTTATTATTAAGATAGCAGAAAAAAATCGACAAAACCCCGTTTTTTATCGACGAAACTTTTTTCAAGGGAAAACATTTTTCAAACGAAAACAATTCTATCTTGCCGAAACAGTTTATCCAAGGGAAACCGTTTTTTTGGAAGAAAAATCCCCCTTTTTGCCACCATCATTGGATATAAGTCCGAAACACGGAGCGACCTGGGAGGGAACACGGAGCTACATGGGAGATGACACGTAGATGATACGTAAGAGATACGTGTCAAATACGTTTTTGATACGGCTTTGATACGAAAGAGAAGACTTTGCTCTGCTACTATGCTTTGTATTTCAGGTGGTTGTACTTGAATACAAAGTGTCGAAAACGGCTAATTGTATTACATCGATACATTTAAACCGCTGATGTTTATGTCGTTGCAATGTGGCATAAAAATCATTTCGATAATGCAAAGATAACGATTTTTTTTGATACCAGGTGTCCCTGTGCAAATATTTTTCCGACTTTTTTTCTTGTTTTTTTTTGCTTTTTTGATTGTGAGTTTGGCCGATTCCGTTTTTTTGACAAAAACACGCATACGATGCAATAATATATGTGTTGCTGCGTTTAGAGTAAATATAATTCATAAAAAATGAAACGGATATTTTTTGCTTTGATTCTAGCGGTGCTTGCGGTGCCGGCATGGGCGCAGGGGCGCAGTTTGAGCGCCTTGTTCAGCTATTCCACCTTCTATCTGCCCGAAAGCGACCAGCCATACGTTGAATCCTACCTCCTCTTCGACGCCGCGTCGATGACGTTCGTCAAGGGCGACGACGGACGCTACCGCGCCACCGTGGAAGTGACGATGGTTTACAAGTCGGGCGATGAAATCGTCTATGCTAAGAAGTACGACCTCAAGTCGCCTTCGACGGCAAGCCCCGATGACAACCGCTTCTCCTTCCTCGACCTGCAGCGTGTCGGGCTCAAGAATGGCATCTACAACCTCGAGCTCTCGCTGCGCGACAAAGCCAAGGACGACGGCGGCACAAGCCTACTGCAGCGCGTGACCGTCAACTATGCCAAGAAGCAGCCGACGATGTCGTCCATCCAACTCATGTCAACGGTAACGCCCACCGCCACCGAGAACATACTCTCGCGCGGCGGCTACGACATGGAACCATACATCGACGACGAGATTCCGGCCAACATCGACGTGCTGAATGTCTATTACGAGGTCTATAACATCAAGAAAGAGGTCTTCAGCAAGCCCTTCGCCACCTATATGTTCGTCGAGGAGCGCGCCACCGGCCGTCGCATGCCCAACGTGGGCAGCGAGACGCAGCACGAGGCGAAGAACCTCGTGAGGGTTTATAGCCCGCTCGACATAAGTCTGCTGCCCTCCGGCGACTACAACCTCGTGGTCGAGATACACAACCGCAACAACGAGAACCTCCTCTACAAGCGGCTGCCCTTCCATCGCACCAAGCCCTCGGTGGTCAACACCGACGAACCCAGTATGTACGCCACCACTTTCGCGGCACGCATCACCGACGAGAACAAGCTCAACCACTACCTAGACGCACTCTATCCCATCGCCTCCGACGAGGAACTTGCCTTCATACGCGAGGTGATAAAGAAAAACGACAACATAGCCGAGAAGCAGGCCTTCCTCTACAAGTTCTGGGACCGCCGCCACGGCGACCAGGCAGAGATGAAATGGGAGGAGTATCGAGGATGGCTGGAGTATGTGGATGCGCATTACGCCTATCCCCGCACACCCGGATACCGCACGGATAGAGGCCGCGTATATCTGCAGTACGGCCCGCCGGATTACATACGCGACGAGAAGAACTTCGTCTCGACCCGCTACCTCGATGTGGGCGCGGCTGTACACGCCGACCTCGCAGGCATGAATAGCTCGCAAGGCCATATCTATTACCTGCCTTACCAGCTGTGGCGCTACAACTACCTGCCGACCGACTCGCCCAACCGCGTGTTCATCTTCTGGGACGAGTTTCGCTCGGGATGGTACCGCCTGCTGAACTCGAACGCCAAGGGCGAGACGCAGGAGGCTATGTGGGAGCGGCGGCTCAGCCAGCAGCAACTGCCGGAGAACGCCATTGGCGAAGTTGGTGAACAGTTCGAGAGAGGGTATTGATTGGTGAATAGTGAAGATGTGAAATTGTGAAATTGTGAAATTGTGAAGACGTGACCTATGAGAGGTGGAGCTTAAAACTTGAAACTAAAAACTTAAAACTTGAAACTAATTCGTGCTTCGCGCTAGGTTCATAATGTACTGCTTGATAATGCCGCTGGCGTGGTTGCCGCTTTGGGTGCTCTACCTGCTGGGCGACTTGATTTATCCAGTGGTGTATCACGTGGTGCGCTACAGACGCAAGGTGACGAGGACGAACCTGACCAAGTCGTTCCCCGACAAGTCGGAGAAGGAGATAAAACGCATCGAGAAGGCCTACTACCGCCACATCTGCGACCTGCTGGCCGAAGGTGTGTGGGGACTTAGGGCAACGCCGGCACAGCTACTGAAACGCTACCACATTGTGAACGCCGAGCTGCTGAGGCCTTACTACGAGGCGGGACGCAGCGTCATCATCATGTCGGCGCACTACAACAACTGGGAGATGATGATAGCGTCGCTCAACTTCCAACTGTTGCACCACGGGGTGGGAGTGGGCAAGCATATAGTGCAGAAGCCTTTCGGACGCTTGCTCACGCAGAAGCGTGCCCGTTACGGAACTGAGATTGTCGATAACACCGACGTGCGGCAGGTGATGGAGTTCTACGACCGCTACCACGTGCCGACCGCCTGGATGATGCTGGGCGACCAGTCGCCGAGCGACAGGAAGAAATGCCTCTGGACGCGATTCCTGAATCAGGACACCGCCTTCATCTTCGGATCGGAGCATTTCGCCAAGAAATACGACTACCCGGTGTTCTACTACGAGGTGAAGAAGGTCTTACGCGGATACTATGAGGTGAGATTTGAGCCCCTCGCGCTGAATCCGCAGGAAGAGAAAGACGGCGACATCACACGTCGCTATGCCGTGCGACTGGAAAAGACCATAAACGAAAAACCGGAATACTGGCTTTGGAGCCATCGTCGCTGGAAACTAAAAACTAAAAACTAAAAACTTGCAAACAGCAGTAGTCATATTGAACTGGAACGGGCGCTCGATGTTGGAGCGTTACCTGCCGTCGGTGGTGAGGAACACTACGGGCGACGCCTGTGTCGTCATAGCCGACAATGGGTCAACCGACGACTCGCTGGAGTTTGTGGAGCGCAACTATCCAGAACTGCGGATTATCAGGCTTGACAAGAACTACGGCTTCGCCGAGGGTTATAACCGAGCGCTGGCGCAGGTGGAGGCCGACTACTATGTGCTGCTGAACGACGATGTGGAGGTTACGCCAGGTTGGATAGAGCCGATAGTCAAGCTGTTTGAAGCAGACAGGCAGGTGGCCGTATGTCAACCCAAGCTGTTGATGGACACCCAGAGGGACACCTTTGAGTATGCCGGAGCTTCGGGAGGTTTTATCGACAGCTATGGCTATCCCTACTGCCGTGGACGAGTGTTCGACACGGTGGAGAAAGACCACGGCCAGTATGACGACCTGTGCGAGGTGATGTGGGCCACGGGGGCAGCGATGTTCGTGAGGGCGTCGGTGTGGAGAGATTTGGGCGGCTTGGACGGCGACTTCTTCGCCCACATGGAGGAGATAGATTTCTGCTGGCGGGTCAGGAACCGTGGATACAAGGTGATGAGCTGCCCGCAGTCGGTGGCCTACCATCTTGGTGGGGGCACGCTGCCGAAGAGTTCGCCAAGGAAGACCTACCTCAACTTCCGCAACAACCTCTCGATGCTCTATAAGAACCTGCCGAAGAGGCGGCTGTTGAGGGTGCTGGCGATGCGCATACCGCTCGACTGGGTTGCGGCGTTGAAGTTCCTGGCCGACGGCAACCCGAAGGATTTCTCCGCCGTAGGAAGAGCACACATGGATTTCTTCAAGTTGCTGCCGCAGCTGAGGGGTAAGAGGAAAGTGGTCAGTGGCCAGTTATCAAGTACTGGCCGTATAGGAGAAAATGGAAGTCGTCATTCAAAGATGCTGTTGGTGGATTACTACCTTCGTGGGAAGAAATATTTTTCTGAATTACAGAAATCCGACAATCATATTAACGAATAACATATCAACGTAAAATATAACATGGAACGACAAGTAAGAGTAAGATTCGCACCCAGCCCTACGGGGCCGCTTCATATCGGTGGCGTGCGTACGGCTTTATATAACTACCTCTTTGCCCGTCAGAGCGGCGGCAAGATGATTCTGCGTATCGAAGATACCGACCAGACACGTTTCGTGCCCGGAGCCGAAGATTATATAATCGAGGCGCTCACATGGCTTGGCATCGAGTTTGACGAAGGTGTGCATGTCGGAGGTCCGTTCGGGCCGTACCGGCAGAGCGACCGCAAGACGCTCTATAAGCAGTACTCCGACCAGCTGCTGGCCGACGGATGGGCATATTATGCCTTCGACACACCACAGGCACTCGACGCCAAACGCAAGGAGTATGAGGCTCAGAAGAAGACCTTCCAGTATGACTGCCGCACACGTGGCGAGATGGAGAATTCGCTGACTTTGAGTGCCGACGAGGTGAAGCAGCGTATCGAAAGAGGCGACCACTATGTGGTGCGTTTCAAATTCCCGGAACATATAGACATCACCGTCCACGACCTCATACGAGGCGAGGTGACGATGAACTCGGACCTGCTTGACGACAAGGTGCTCTTCAAGAGCGACGGTATGCCAACCTACCACCTGGCCAATATCGTCGATGACCACCTGATGGAGATAAGCCACGTGATACGAGGCGAAGAGTGGCTGCCCAGCGCGCCGCTGCATGTGATGCTCTATAGGGCTTTCGGCTGGGAAGAGACGATGCCCAAGTTCGCCCATCTGCCGCTGCTTCTGAAACCCGAGGGCAACGGGAAGCTCAGCAAGCGCGACGGTGACCGGCTGGGATTTCCCGTCTTTCCGCTCGACTGGCATGATCCGCAGAGCGGCGAGCTTTCGTCGGGTTACCGCGAGAAAGGGTATCTGCCGGGAGCGGTGGTGAATATGCTTGCCCTGCTGGGATGGAATCCAGGCACAGAGCAGGAGATTTTCTCGATGGAGGAACTTATAAAGGCATTCGACATAAGCCATATCAGCAAGAGCGGCGCGAAGTTCAACGTGGAGAAGTCGAAATGGTTCAACCACGAGTATATGCAGATGCTCTCGGACAAGCAGATTGCCGAATACCTCAAGCCGCAACTGACGGAACATGGGATAAGTGTAGTAGAGCACCCCGCTCAGGTTGCAGATCACGGGTCACAGGTCACTACCCAATATGTAGAAAAGGTGTGCGCTATGATGAAAAACCGCATCAACTTCCCTTCAGAGCTGTGGGAGACCACCTTTTATTTCTTCGAGGCACCCAAGGAGTACAACCCCGCCGACCTGAAGAAACGTTGGAAAGCGGGTATGACCACCCACATGAACAAGATACTCGAGATACTCGACACCGTGCCTTTTGAACACGATGCCCTGCACAAAGCCATACTGGACGACTATATTGTGGCTAACCAGTTCAATATGGGACAGATCATGAACTCGTTCCGCATTGCTTTGATAGGTAAGACCGTCGGCCCCGACCTGCTCACCTTCGTGATGGTGATAGGCAAGGAGGAGACGGTGAACCGCCTGAAAAAAGCGGTGGAGACGATAGGGGAGATTGAGGTTTAGAGTTTTGAGTTTTTAGTTTTTAGTTTCAAGTTTCAAGTTTTGAGTTAGTATTACCACATTTAATATCAACCTATCAACAAGTCAATATTTTACCGAATAACACAAAAACAAAATAACAATGGAAGAGAACATCAACAACGAAATTCAAGAAAACATCAATCATGAACCGGAGCAGGTCTGCGGTTGCGACACCAAAAAGAACGAACGCTGCAAATGTCATTTGACGTTGTGCATCGTGCTGGCGCTGCTTTGCCTCGCCGTAATAGGGATTTATGTGCTGCATTTTGTGGGCAAGGGATCATGCAAGGTGGGACATAAAGAGGTCAGCGGCCAGACGGCTGTTGCCAATGACGGTAGTCAGCTGCGAGTCGCCTATATCAATACCGACACACTTATGGAAGGCTACGAGTATGCCCGTGAGTTGCAGAAGAAGATAGAGCAGGTCTCAGGCCAGCAGGAATCACTTTTGCAGCAGGAGCAGCAGTTCCAAGCCGACTATCAGAATTTCCTTCAGACGGGCGAGAATATGACGCTCACGCAGCAGCAGGAGAAAGAGAAAGAGTTGAAGGCCAGATATGAGAAGCTGGCACGGTTGGAAAAACAGTATGCCGACCTGCTGCCACAGAAGCAGAAAAACCTGCAGGACGAGCTAGACAAGATGACCAAGGCAGTCTATAACTTCATAGCCGACTACAACGCAAAACACGACCAGTACAACCTTATACTGGCAAAATCATACAGCAACACCCCAGTGCTTTATGGAGACGAGGGTATGGACATCACGCAGGAGATTCTGGAAGGACTGAACCAAGAGTACGCTTTGGTGAAGAAAAACCAAACGAAATAGAAAACCATCAAACATTCATTCGCCATGAAAAAAATATTGCTTCTCATGATAGCATTGGCAGTCGGAACAGCGGCTGCCAACGCACAGTTCGGCAACCTGATCCGAAAGGCGGCACAGAAAGCGACCGAGAAGGCGACGGAAAAAGCTATCGACCAAGCTGAGAAGAGTGCCGAGAAGGCTATGGATCGCGGCTTGGAGGAGGCCGACAAGGCCATCGACCGAGGCTTGGACGATGCCTACGGTAAAAGCCGAGACGAGTCGGCCACAGACAGCCGACAGTCGGCTGCGGCATCAGAGCAGCCCACCTACGCCACACTGATGATGCAGGCGATGGACGTCCCTACGGAGCAGCAACTAATAAACCACAAGAGTTACGAATTGAACGAGCAGTCGCTTAAGCTACTCACCAGCCCTGTGACGCGCTATGTTGCCAACATTGCGATGCTCACGGCACAGGTGGCGACGATCCCGTACTCTGACATTGACTCGGCAGAGGCGACGGATATGGCTTACGACATGGCTATGAGGTATTCAGGCCTCACGCGACAGGAGATAGAGAAACTGCAGACGATGAGCGAGGCGGAACAGGAGGCCTGGCTCAAGGGGCGCTATGCAGATGGAACCGCAGAGGCGGCGGTGATGGACGATGCCGCCGAGCTGGGCAAACTGCTGGAACCGCTGCAGCCGACGATAGACCGATGGGAGGCGGCAGGCAAGGAGGCCGACGAAGTCATAGCGGCGGTCGAAGAAGAGTGCCGCAAGATTTATGCGGGATATGCAGACATTATCACTACGGCAGGGGACAAGGAACGAATATCGCTGCTGCTGAAATACTACAAGGAGATATGCCCGAAGTTGCGAGAAGGAGTGCTCACGGCGATGAAGATTCGCTATGACAAGCAGCTGCCTATAGCGGAGGAATTGGAAAAGGAGATAGCGAAACTGCGCAGGGAACACCGCAACTATGTAGCGGGATTGCTCAACTACCCTATGCTTACGGCCACACAATGTATTGGAGATGCAGCACGGCTGACGGAGATGCCTGAGTTTTAAGTTTTTAGTTTTAAGTTTTTAGTTTTTAGTTTTTAGTTTAAAGTTTCTGTTGATATGTTTATATGTTGATAGGTTGATACCGTCTAAGGTTTTGTTTTATCTAATCACTAATCACTAATCACTAATCACTATTAAGTTTCAAGTTTCAAGTTTTGAGTTAGTATTAACACATTAACAAATGAACTACGAGAAGATAAAAATGGTTTCGCCGTCGCTGCTTTCGGCCGACTTTGGCAACTTGCAGAGGGATGTCGAGATGCTCAATGCGAGCGAGTGTGACTGGCTGCATATAGACGTGATGGATGGAATGTTCGTCCCGAACATATCGTTTGGCCAGCCGGTTATAAAGTACATAAAGAAACATACGAAGAAGCCGTTGGACGTACATCTGATGATAATGGATCCGGGCCGTTATATTGCAGACTTCAAGAGATGCGGAGCAGACATTATAACTGTACATTACGAGGCATGCACACATCTGAACCGGACGCTGTCTGCGATCCGCGACGAGGGGTTGAGATGTGGGGTGGTGCTCAATCCACACACGCCAGTTGTTCTGTTGGAAGACACGGTGCAGATGTGCGACATGGTGCTGCTGATGAGTGTCAATCCAGGATTCGGAGGACAGAAGTTTATCGAAAACACATACGCAAAGGTTCGTCAGTTGCGTGAGCTGTGCGGCAGGAAGAATCCGACGTGCCTCATTGAGGTGGACGGAGGAGTGAACACGGGCAACGCTGCCAAACTCTATGAGGCGGGAGCCGACGTGCTTGTGGCGGGCAACGCGGTGTTCAAGTCGGAGAATCCACAACAGACAATTCGAGAGTTGAAAGGGTGAATTTGTGATTAGTGATTAGTGAATTGACAATAGTGAACTGTGACTTAAAACTTGAAACTTAAAACTTAAAACTTTTAAGCATGAGTCGCACAAAACTGATACTTCACAAGGGCAAGGAAAAGTCCGTATTCCGCCGGCATCCATGGCTCTTTTCGGGTGCTGTGGCGAGGATTGAAGGGCATGTTGACGAAGGCGACATAGTGGATGTGGTTTCAGCAGACGGACAGTGGCTGGCCGTCGGACACTACCAGAACGAGAGCATTATCTGCAAGCTTCTTTCGTTCGACAATGCTGCAATAGACAAGGCCTTTTGGCGCGAAAAGCTGCGCTCGGCTATCGACTACCGAAAACGACTGTTCAATATCGATGATGATTTTGTCGATAAACTTTTTAGTCACCACGAGACTAACATGTTCCGTCTTGTCAACGGCGAGGGCGATGGAATGCCAGGACTTATTGCCGACTACTACAATGGCATCGTGGTCTTGCAGGCCCACAGCGTGGGGATGCACCGGCTGTTTCCGCTGTTTGTCGAATTGTTGAAGGAGTTGTTGTCACACCTGAAAGGAGTGTATGACAAAAGCGCCGCAACGTTGCCACAGCGGGACTCGGCAGTTCACAATGATGGCTACCTTTTCCAGGCGCCAAAGGTCGAAATCACTGACGAGTGGGAGACCCGCGAACACGGATACCGTTACCTTATCAACTTCCAGGAGGGGCAGAAGACTGGCTTTTTTCTCGACCAGCGCGATAACCGCCTTCTCGTGGGCACGCTGGCGAAGGGTAGGAGAGTGCTGAACTGTTTCGGCTACACGGGCGGCTTTACGTTGAGTGCTTTGGGTCGTGGCGCCGCCGAGGTGGATACGGTCGATATTTCGCGTCGGGCTATAGAACTCTGTAACCGCCATGTGGAGATGAATTTTCCACAAGTGCGGCATCGCGGCATTGTGGCCGACGTGACGAAATATCTCGACACCATCGACAACCAATACGACATTATCATCCTCGACCCGCCGGCATTTGCCAAGAACCACCGTTCGCTGAAGAACGGTTTGAAAGGCTACCGCAATATCAACCAGCGGGCCATGGAACGTATCAAACCCGGTGGACTGCTGTTTACGTTCAGTTGCAGTCAGGCGGTGGGCAAGGACGACTTCCAGACGATGGCCTTCACGGCTGCCGCCACCGCAAAACGAAATGTGCGAATAGTTAAGCATCTGCAGCATGCAGCGGACCATCCTGTGAGCATATACCACCCAGAGGGAGAATATCTGAAGGGTTTGCTGCTGGAGGTGGAATGAATGCTTAGTTTTTAGTTTTTAGTTTTTAGTTTTTTAGTTTTTAGTTTCAAGTTTTTAGTTTCAAGTTTTTAGTTTTAAGTTTTTAGTTTCAAGTTTTTAGTTTTAAGTTTTTAGTTTCAAGTTTTTAGTTTTAAGTTTTTAGTTTTAAGCTCTTAATCATTTAACCTTTTAAACATGGAATTAGGCTATCAGAAAATCGACCAATATGACGAGAAGTGTGTCGCGGAGTTGGCTGCGCACTACAAAGAGATTATACGCCTGCTAGGCGAAGACCCGGAGAGGGAAGGACTACTGAAGTCGCCCGAGCGAGTTGCCAAAGCGATGCTCTTCTTCACCAACGGTTATGATTTGAACCCAGAGGAGATACTGCGGTCGGCGATGTTCGATGAAGATTACAAGCAGATGGTCGTTGTTAAGGACATCGAGATTTACTCGTTGTGCGAGCACCATCTCGTACCCTTCGTCGGGAAAGCCCATGTTGCATATATTCCGAATGGCAAGATAGTGGGGCTGAGTAAGATACCGCGAGTGGTGGATGCCTATGCCAGACGTCTGCAGGTGCAGGAACGGCTGACCAAACAAATCAAGGACTGCATACAGAACACGCTGCAGCCCCTTGGGGTGGCCGTGGTGATAGAGGCACAGCACATGTGCATGTCGATGCGAGGCGTTCAGAAGCAGAACTCGGTGACGACGACAAGCGATTTCACAGGAGCGTTCATGAAAGACCCCAAGACACGGGAGGAGTTTATGCACATAATAGGAGTGGATCTGCATTGAACGGGCCATATAAGTTTTTAGTTTTAAGTTTTAAGTTTTTAGTTTTAAGTTCATAATGATGAAAAAGTTTTTTTTATTTGCAATCATGGCCTTGGCGACGGCTTCTATTCAAGCGCAGATTACCCATACCGCCAAAGGCGACATCGACGAGAATGCCAATAAGGTGCTGAAGAAGGCATCGTCAGTGTTCGAGAAGTCTGCAGTTAGTTTCTCCGTGACCATGATAAACCGAGACAGCCAGAAAAAAGAAACTGCACGTCAGAAAGCCGAAGTCCTGTACAGCAAGGGACGCTACCGCGTCACGACAGGCAACCAGACACTCTACAGCGACGGCAGTAGCGTATGGCAGTGGGACAAATCCACCAACGAGGTGACAATAAATACCGTCGCCCAGGGCGGTGATGACCTTTTGAACCCCGCGGCATTGCTCTCCACATACAGCAAGAACTTCAAGGTGAAATTCATAAGGGAAGAGGACGGAGGCGTCACCGTCATCGACCTCACCCCGTATAAGTCAAAAAGTTACTACAAGATCCGTATGTTTATCAACTCCAAAAACGGACACATCAAGCAGATGGAGATTCACAACTACGACTCGTCCGAAGGCATTTACCAGATTTCCGCCTTCAAAACCTCAGCGAAATGCAACGACAAGGACTTTGTCTTCGACGCATCAGCCAACAAGGGGGTCGAGGTGATTGACATGAGGTGAGTCGCAGCATGACCGATCCTTTCGATAAAACAAATGTTATGAATAAAACGTATATCATTCTTTTGGCCGGATGCCTTCTTTTGGCAGGATGCCACAAAAAAACACAATCAATAAAGGCATCGATTGATGCCGACACCGTAGATGGTAGTATGCCACTATTTTCATTCGACACCATAGGTTTTCACAGTCATCCAGACAATGTGCCGTCACTGACTATCGACGTGAGCCTAGCCCTTCCGGTTGCCGACAATGAAAATCTGGTGGCAGGACTGCTGCGCAAACAGATTATTTGTGATGTGTTGGGAGATCAGTATTCAAAAGAAAAAGAAGGAATAGAAGCCATATTGGTTTATGTGGCCGACCAAACAGCAGCATTTGACAGTACGATGTCCGATATTGAAGAGGATAAGGAACAGATAGAGTCAGAAGGCATGGAGTATATGTACAAGTGGGAGACGTCGGTTAGGGGAGCGGTCGAAATGTACAATCCACCGCTGCTGGTGTATGAGGCAGACTATTTCGACTATCAGGGCGGAGCACACGGGATGTATGCCAACTGCTACACGGTTTATTCCACTATCACGGGAAAAAGACTGAAGCTCAACGATGTCATTGCAGGAGATAAACAGTCGCGAGATGCCATGTCCGCGATTCTGTACAAGAGTCTGCAATACAAGATTGCTCACGAGGCAGATTACGAGGGGATGGAAGTTTTCGATAAGGAAACGGTGAAACCGAACGACAACTTCACCGTCACGCCCGAAGGGTTCACATTCTATTTCCAGCCATACGAAATTGCGGCATACTGCTATGGAGTCGTTGCTATAAAAGTGCCACTTTCAGACCTGCGCCCATATCTGCTTCCAGGTACAGAGGTTGCATTGTATTTTGAATCAACCGAACAGATGGCTGCAAAAAACTGACACGATGAATATTCTTTTAATCGAAACCGCCACATCGGTCTGCTCTGTTGCCATTGGCATAGACGGACGAGTGGCAGCGATAAGGGAAGCCGACGAGCCCAACGCACACAGCTCGAAGATGAATGTATTCATCGGCGAATTGATGGAGGAGGCAGGTTTGAAGCCGAATCAATTGACCGCAATATGTGTCAGCGGAGGTCCTGGAAGCTATACAGGCCTACGCATAGGAGTCAGCGGAGCCAAGGGTCTGTGTTATGGCTTGAAGATCCCACTTCTGGCAGTGCCGACACTGAAAAACATGGCGGCAGGCTATTATCAGCAGCACCCCGATTATGAAGGCATGGTTTGTCCGATGATTGATGCGCGCCGCATGGAATGCTATACCGCCGTGTACACCAGTTCGCTCGAAGAGATGAAACCGGTTTCAGCCGACATCATTGAGCCTGGAATCTATGACAGTTGGCTCAACAGAGGGCAGGTGGTGTTCATCGGAGATGGAGCGGCAAAGACCGAGCCGTTGCTTGGCGTTCATCGCAACGCACTTTTTGATGCCGGTTTCCGCATTTCGGCGGCAGCAATGCTTCCGCTGGCCGAGAAACTGCTGCAAGAGGGTAGGGGAGAGGACGTCGCATACTACGAGCCGTTCTATCTCAAAGATTTTGTTGCAAAAAAATCAATTGTCAGGGGGTTAAGATAAATGTTGCGCTACACACTCAAACGGCTACTCTACGGGCTCTTGGTTATACTCGGGGTTGTGACTCTGGTGTTCTTCCTTTTCAACATCCTCCCTGGCGACCCTGCCCGCATGATGCTCGGCCAGCGAGCCGACGCTGAGAGCATCGAGATTATCAACCACGACCTAGGCCGCGACAAACCCGTCGCACTCCAGTTTCTCAACTACATCAACGACCTCTCGCCACTATCGTTTCACAACAACGCTGACTCCTCTAGCTATTTCTTCCTCTCCTCCGACAAATACGCTCCATACACCACACTGCTCAAAATCAAGACCACATCAGTCGTAGTCAAACCTCCCTACCTGCGCCGATCCTATCAATCCAAGCGCAAAGTCTCCGAGATAATAGCTACCGCCTTCCCGCAAACAGCTCTTCTGGCATTGGTTGCGATGACTTTTGCACTTGTGGTTGGAATCCTCTTCGGTGTGCTTTCGGCTCTCTACAAGGACTCATGGATCGATCGTCTCACACTTGTCCTTTCCACTCTTGGAATGTCGCTTCCTTCGTTTTTTGCCGCAATCCTTATTGCATGGTTCTTCGCCTATGTGCTGGCTGGAGTCACTCATCTCAATATGTTTGGCAACCTTTTCACCGTTGACGACTATGGCACTGGCGAGTATCTCGACCTGAAAAACCTCATCCTCCCGGCTCTCACACTCGGCATCCGACCTCTTGCTACCCTTACCCAACTCTCCAAGAACTCTATGCTCGAAGCACTCTCCCAGGATTACATACGCACCGCCCGTGCCAAAGGGCTCCCTTTCCGCAAGGTCGTGTTCCGCCATGCTCTCCGCAACGCCCTCAACCCCATCGTCACCTCCGCTTCTGGTTGGCTCGCAGGACTTATGGCTGGTGCTGTCTTCGTGGAATATGTCTTCGACTGGAAGGGAATGGGTATCGTCATTGTGGATGGCCTCGAGAAATATGACTTTCCTGTCGTCATGGGATGTATCCTTTTTGTTTGCCTCCTTTTGGTTGTCATCAATATAATAACTGACATACTATACGGATTTATTGACCCGAGGGTCAGAATCGAATAAACTCAAAAGTAATCAAGTATTCAAATAATCATGAAAGGCATCGTTCTCGCCGGAGGGTCCGGCACACGTCTATATCCAATCACAAAGGGCATCAGCAAGCAGCTGCTTCCCATCTACGACAAGCCGATGGTCTATTATCCCATCTCAGCACTTATGTTGGCTGGCATACGTGATATACTGATAATCTCCACTCCCACTGATCTCCCAGCTTTCCGTCGTCTTTTGGGTGATGGCTCTGACTATGGGGTCCGTTTCGAGTATGCCGAGCAGCCTAGTCCTGATGGATTGGCGCAGGCGTTCATCATCGGTGAGAAATTTATAGGCAATGACGCCGCCTGTCTTGTTCTCGGCGATAATATATTCTATGGCAGTGGCTTCACTGGCATGTTGCGCAAGGCAGTGGAGGATGCCGAGCAGAACGACAAGGCCACCGTCTTCGGCTATTGGGTCAGCGATCCGGAACGTTACGGTGTGGCCGAGTTTGACAAGCACGGCAACTGTCTAAGTATCGAGGAAAAGCCAGCCAATCCCAAAAGCAACTACGCCGTCGTGGGGCTCTATTTCTACCCCAACCGTGTGGTGGATGTGGCCAAGCAAATCAAACCTTCGGCGCGTGGCGAACTGGAGATTACTTCCGTCAATCAGGAGTTCCTTGCCGCAGGGCAGCTCAAAGTGCAGACTCTCGGTCGCGGCTTTGCGTGGCTCGACACAGGCACCCACGACTCTCTCAGTGAAGCCAGCACTTTTGTCGAGGTCATTGAGAAACGTCAAGGTCTCAAGATTGCCTGCCTCGAGGACATCGCCTACCGCAACGGCTGGGTTTCCAAAGAGCAGATAGTCGAGATTGCCAAACCTATGCTCAAGAACCAGTATGGGCAATATCTCATGAAAATCATAGAACAGTCTGAATAACAGAACTGCATTAAAATAAAAGCCGCATCCCGATGGAATGCGGCTTTTTCTTTTCTGTGTGGATTACCCTTGGTGTTATTTCACCTCCATTGCCTGCAGGAATCGTACACTGCTGTGGATGTGCTTGTACATTATCTCGTCGATTTCCACAAACGGTACGGTCTTTCTCAATTCCGACACCATGTTCTCTATGAATGGGCTGCTCTTCAACCCTTCCTGATGACGGAAGTCAAGTGCCTGTGCTGCGTTGAACAGCTCTATGGCCAGCACTCTCTCCACGTTCTCCATCACCTTGTAGCATTTGGTTGCTGCGTTGGCTCCCATCGACACGAGGTCTTCCTGGTTCTGGCTCGACGGTATGCTGTCAACGCTGGCGGGTGTGCAGTACTGCTTTGTCTGGCTCACAATGGCGGCTGCGGCATACTGCGGAATCATGAATCCGCTGTTCAAACCGGGCTTCGCCACGAGGAAACTCGGCAGGCCGCGTTTGGCGTCTATGAGCTGGTAGCAACGGCGTTCGCTGATGCTTCCCAACTCGGCAACGGCTATGGCCAAAAAATCCAACACCATCGCCAACGGCTCGCCGTGGAAATGTCCTCCGCTTATCACCATATCCTCGTCGGGCAGCACTATGGGGTTGTCTGTCGTCGAGTTTATCTCCGTCTCAACCACACTTGCCACATAGCGTATCGTGTCTTTTGCTGCTCCATGCACCTGAGGGGCGCAGCGGAAGCTGTATGGATCTTGCACATGCTCTTTGTGCCTGCTTATTATCTCGCTGCCTTCGGTGTATTTGCGCACTGCAGCGGCTGTATCCAACTGACCCTTGTGTGGACGCACCTTGTGTAGCGACTCGTAGAACGGCTCTATACGTCCGTCGAAAGCGTCGAGGCTCAATGCCAATATCATGTCTGCCTGCTTGCTGAGACGCTGTGCCTTCAGCAGGTTCCATATTGCATAGGCACTCATAAACTGTGTACCGTTGAGCAACGCCAGGCCTTCCTTGCTTTGCAGCGTGATGGGCTTCCAGCCTTTCTCTATATACACGTTCGAAACATCGGTCTTCACTCCTTTGTAGTACACTTCGCCCATGCCAAGCACGCTGGGTAACATCAGGTTGGCCAAGGGGCAGAGGTCTCCGCTGGCTCCAAGCGACCCCTGCTGATAAACCACCGGCAGTATGTCGCTGTTGTAGCAGTCAACCAGTCGCTGTGCCGTCTCCAACTGCACTCCGCTGTATCCGAAACTGAAGTTCTGCACTTTCAGCAGCAGCATCAGTTTCACTATCTCTCTCGGCACTTCGTCGCCCACTCCGCAGGCGTGGCTCATCACCAGGTTTTTCTGCAGCTGGCTCAATTCCTCTTTGCTTATGCTTATGTTGCACAGCGAGCCGAATCCCGTCGTCACACCATAGATGGGCTCCTTCTGTGTCTCCATCTTGGCGTTAAGGTAATCGCGGCACTTGTTGATTCGGGCTATCGCATCCTCTCCGAGGGCGAGGTCCATCTTGTTGTTTATGATTTCCTCAATTTTCTTGAGGGTAAGTCCTTCTGTTGAAATATAGTGAATCATTCTTGAAAGGGTTGAATGTTGATATGTTGAGTGACCTGTGACCAGATATTGGCTGCTGGCCTGTTTATTTTTCCAGCGCGGCCTCCACTCTCTTGGCTATGTCGTCGTCCACCAGTATGCGTCCGCAGTATTCGCACACTATCACCTTCTTGTGCATCTTGATTTCGGTCTGGCGCTGTGGCGGTATCTTGCTGAAACATCCGCCGCAGGCGTCTCTGTCGATAGGCACCACCGCCAATCCGTTGTGTGCCGCCTTGCGTATCCGCTTGTAGGCCGTCAGATAATGCTCTTCGATATACTGCTCCTGCTCTTTCGACTTCTTCATCAGGCGCTCTTCGTCCTTCTCGGTCTCTTTGATGATGTCGCCCAACTCGTCCTTCTTGGTCTGCAGGTCGGCGTTGCGGCCATCAAGCAGGTGCTTGGCGGCCTCGATGTGCTGTTTCAGTTCCGCTATCTTGGCGTTGGATTCCTTGTTGCGGCGCTCGCACAGCTGTATCTCAAGGTTCTGGAACTCCACCTCTTTGTTCAGCGACTCGTATTCGCGGTTGTTGCGCACGTTGTCCATCTTCTTCTCGTTGTCTTTCAGGATGGCTTCGTGCTCGGCTATCTCGTTCTTTCTGGTCGCTATTGCATTCTCCGTTTCCTTTATGTTGGTGTTCAGGTTGGCTATGCGGGTTTCCAGACCGGCAATCTCGTCCTCGAGGTCCTCTATGGCCTGCGGCAGCTCGCCACGAATAATCTTTATCTTGTCAATCTTCGAGTCAACTGACTGAAGGGTGTACAGAGCTATCAGCCTCTGTTCCACCTTCTCGTCGATGTCAAGCCTTATCACCTCTGTTGCAGGTGTGTTTTCCTTTACTGCCGACTTGCTTGTCGAAACTTTTTTTGCCATTGTGTGTTGTTATATTAAAAGTTTATATATTGTTCCGTATTTATTAAAAAGCTATATATTGTTGTAATGCAATTATTTATACTCGGTATAACTTGTTCTTGCACTCGTAATTCGGCACGCAAAGGTATTAAATTTTTTCATAATATCATTGTAAATCAACTCTTGTGCGAATTGTTCACTCTCGTAGTGCCCTATGTCGGCCACCCACACTAGCCCCACGGCCTTCTGATAGTCGTGGTATTTCACGTCTGCCGTCAGGTATATGTCAGCCCCGACCTCTGCCGCGTCGTCTATCATGAACGCCCCAGAGCCTCCGCACAGCGCCACTCGCCTCACTTTGCCGCTCATCTTCACCGAGCACCGCACAGCCGTCAGCCCCAGGCGCTCTTTCACCATCTTCAGAAACTCATCCACATCCATCTCCTCCGCCAGCTCGCCCACAGCGCCGCCTCCCATCCCCTCGTCGTCCATAGGGCGAAGCGTCCTCACGTTGCACAACCCCAGCTTCTCAGCCAGTATATAGCTCACGCCGCCTTTCAGGTTGTCCAGGTTCGTATGTGCAGAATAAACACAGATGTCGTTCTTTATCAGCCGTTCAAGCATGCGTGTCTGTTCAGTTCTCGGCACTAGGCTTTTCAGTCCTCCGAATATCATAGGGTGGTGGCTCACTATCAGGTTGTATCCCCCCGCGATGGCCTCCTCTATAACCTCGCTCGTCACGTCCAGCGCCACCAGCACTCCCGTCAACTCTCTCTCGGCGTCGCCCACCTTGTGGCCAGCGTTGTCATACTCCTCTTGCAGCCGCAACGGATATATTGAATCCAAATAATCAATAACCACCTGTATCTGCATAACTTAAAACTAATAACTGGAAACTTGAAACTTACAGCTTAAAACTAAAACCTGAAACCTACGTTGAAACTTATGTAGTTGTTAAATGCTCCCTTGTTTGCCCGGAATATCCTGTAGGTTCCTTTCGACGGGTTGTCCATTATCGACACCATCGAGGCGTTGAACCTGAAGTTCACCCCCCAGTGCCCACCGAAGAAATACGACACCTCTGCACACAGCGGCAGCCAGTCCATCCTCCGGTATGCCTTTGCAGCTTCGGGGTCATCCATCTTTGAGTCCTTCACCCTTGCTTTCGCCAGTATTGCAGGCGCCACGCCTGCCGCCAGCCTCAGTTTTCCATCCAGGAAGCTGTAGCTCGCCATCACAGGCATCTCCACATACAGCAGGTTGGTCTTGATGTTGGTCGATGCCTTGTTCGCCCCCTTCTCCGTCACACCGAGCTCCACAATCATCCTCCAAGGCGACGCTATGTCTTTCCCCAGCGCAAACGACGTCTGCACCGCCCCGTGCATGCCGAAGTGCGTGTAGTGACCCGAATTGTCCCCGTCTATCTGGCTGAGGTTCATGCCCACGAATATGGCACCGTCAAACCTCTGCCCCGCCGCTGTGGCTACAATCAAACTCGCTATGAATGTCAATAAGATACGTTTCATCGCCAAATCCATACAACTAATTATTGTTAACGCTGCCCGCTCCCTTTTATTGTGTCCGCTCCGTTTTTGCACTCCCCGCACCCTCAACTCCTCTATGCCGCTCCATGGTTGCTATCAAGGTTGGCCCGTTGTTGGCGTTCCGTTGGCCCAACACAATGCCACACCAAAGGAACACCAGAAGGGGACCAAAAGGGGACCAAAACCAATAAGTGTTATACTGTTGATTTGTAGGTGAATATAAATCTGTTTTTTGCCTTTTTTTGTGATGGCGAAAAAAAGTAAATATGCACAATGTCAAGTTTTTGCGTTTTCAAAGAAATGTTGCAGGTTCAATTTCCTCTTTTCCTTTTATATAATGTTGCGCTTTCAAGTTGAATCTCTCAACATCTTTTTTTTTTCAACTTTTTGAGACATATCGAAAAAAATGTCTATCTTTGCATCCGTTTTCGAGACAGGGGAACACTAGATACAATCCCCTAAAGTGATGAAATACACGGAGAGATGCCGGAGTGGTCGAACGGGGCGGTCTCGAAAACCGTTGACCTCTTTTTGGGGTCCAAGGGTTCGAATCCCTTTCTCTCCGCTGACCCCAACTGACATTGTCGGTTGGGGTTTTTGATTAGATTAAACAACACCTTGATATGAAAAAAGCAATCCTGTTCGCTATTTTGACGACCGTCGCGTCCTCCCTTTTTGCCCAGGCAAAGGAAATAACCCTCGAGGACATCTGGCAGTATGGCACCTTCCGTGTCAACGGCATTCACAATATCCGCTCCATGAACGACGGCGAGCACTACACAGTCCTCTCTCGCTCTGGCATCGACTGCTATAGTTACGCCTCCGGTGAGAAGGAATCCACCATCCTCGAATTCTCTTCCCTCGCCGACATGCCCCCCGTCGAGGGTTACGAGTTCTCCGCCGACGAGCGTCTCATCCTTCTCGAATCCGAGTTCGAACCTATCTACCGCCACAGCGGTGTCTCCACCTACTATGTATATGATCGCGAAAAGGGCTCCGCTCGCTGCATCACCAACGGTGGCAAGCAACGTCTCACCACCTTCTCGCCCGACGGCACCAAGGTCGCCTACGTCCGCGACAACAACCTCTTCTGGATGGACCTCGCTTCTCTCGAGGAGCATGCCGTCACCTCCGACGGCAGCGCGAACCACATCATCAACGGTACCACCGACTGGGTCTATGAGGAGGAATTCGCCATCACCAAAGGTTTCGCCTGGAGCCCCGACTCCAAGAAGATCGCCTACCTCCGCTTCGACGAAAGCCACGTGCGTGAGTACAACATGCAGCTCTGGGGCGCACTCTACCCCGACGACTATCGCTACAAATACCCCAAGGCGGGCGAGGCCAACAGCATTGTGAGCCTCCGCATTTACAAACTCGAGAGCGGAAAAACCCAGTACGCTCAACTCGGTGGCAAAGAGAACGCTGTGGCCTCCGCCGCCTCCGAGTGGGAATACATCCCGCGCTTCCAGTGGGCCGACAAGGGCACCCTGGCCGTCATGCGCATGAACCGCCTCCAGAACCACATGCAGATTCTCACCTTCGACACCGACCAAGACGGCTGTGAGCCGGACAACCTCATTTACGAGGAACAGGACAATGCCTATGTCGATGTACCCGACACTTGGCAGTTCTTCTCCTTGGGCAATGGCAAGAACGCTCCGACGCAGATGCTCATCACCAGCGAACGCGACGGCTACCGGCACATCTATCTCTACGATATGGATGGCAAGCTGGTCAAACAGGTCACCTCCGGCGACTGGGAGGTCTGTGACGTGCCTGGCATCGACGTCAAGAACCGTCGCCTCTACTACACCAGCCGCGAGGACGGCGCCATCAACAAGAGCCTCTTCCTCATCGGTTTCGATGGCAAGGGCAAGCGTCGCCTCTCTGCCGCGGCCAACGGCACCTACAATGCATCGTTCAGCAACGGCTGCAAATACTACATACAAATATGGAGCGATGCCCTTCACGCACCTGTCTATACCCTTCACAACGCCAAGGGTAAGCTTATCAAGACCCTCGAGGACAACGCCTCTCTGCAGCAAAAGATGAAAGACTACGGTGCGCTCAACAAGTCTTTCTCATCCTTCACCACCTCCAACGGCACCGAGCTCAACTGCTACATGATTACCCCTCAAGGCTTCGACCACAACCATAGCAAGCGCTACCCCGTCCTCATCTATGTCTATGGCGGTCCCGGCAACCAGCAGGTTTCCAACTCCTACGGCTACTCCGACTACTACTGGTACCACATGCTCGCCAGCAAGGGCTACGTTGTATTCTGCTTCGACGGCCGCGGTACTGGTGGTCGCGGCGCGGAGTTCAAGAAACAGACCTACCGCGATCTGGGTCACATGGAATGTGAAGATGCCATCGAGGCTGCCCGCTGGCTGGGCAAGCAGAGCTGGGTGGACAAAGACCGCATCGGCATCTGGGGTTGGAGCTTTGGCGGCTACCTCTCCTCCCTCGCCATCCTCAAAGGCAACGATGTGTTCAAGACCGCCATCGCCGTCGCCCCCGTCATCACCTGGCGATACTACGACAATATATACACCGAGCGCTTCCTCGCTCTGCCTAAAGACAACGCCAAGGGCTACGACGACAACTCGCCCCTCAACTTCGCCGACCGGCTCAAGGGCAACTATCTCCTCATTCACGGCACTGGCGACGACAATGTCCATGTACAGAATTCTATGGATATGATATCGGCTTTGGAGAAGGCGGGCAAGCAGTTCGAATTCCGTCTCTATCCCAACAAAAACCACTCCATCTATGGCGGAAACACTCGCTTGAACCTCTATCAACTGATGACGGATTACATTTTACGCAATCTCTAAATAATTGTTTTATAGTGCGTTTTCACGCAGTTGTAAAAAATAGTTTGCGAAAAAGTACTCACATTGCGTTTTAATTTGTAACTTTGCGGTTCATTACAAGCGGACTATACACACTTGAAACTGAATTTTTTGATGAAGCGAATAATACTAACAGCGACACTGCTCCTTTTCGTCGGCCTTTCTGCCCAGGCTCAGTGGGCACGCTACGGATTCAGGGTTGGAGCCGGTGCATCTCATATATTTGACGACATCTCCTCCGTATCGCCGGTATTTGGCGGTGCCGCAGGAATATTTGTCGATTACGGCTTTGAGAACGCCAAAATTGCATGGAACACCAACCTCTACCTCCAGTTCGGTGTCAACTTCCGTCGCAGTGGAGGCAATCTACAGGAGCTAATCAATGAGGACAACAACCTCACCATCCGCGAGTCGTACTATCATACCTACTATGCCCAGATTCCCATCCTTTTGGGATTCAAATACGAAATACCTGTCAAGCGTGCCGGCCATTACATCAACTTCATGTTCGGTCCGGCTTTCAGTGCCGGCCTGTTTGGCGAATACCGCAACCGTCAGATTTCGCCCTACAACCCTCATGCCAACGCCAACTACGACAACTACACTGATGAGGACTATGCCGCCCGCAAGGCATTCAAGCATGTCCGCCGTTTCGATGCCGACGCCATCGTCGCCATTGGCTACCACTACCGTCAGTTCATGCTCGACTTCATCTTCGACTTCGGCTTCGTTCCTATTGCCCCCGAGGATGACGCCCTGCATATAATAGAACAGCAGGTCACCGGCGACGAAAAGATGGATGTGACTGTCCCCGGAGGCAACAACATGACCTACATGCTCTCCTTCGGCTACTACATCCCCATCCATGAGAAAGCACGCTATCGCGGCAGACGATAAGAAAGAAACACCGAAAAAAAGAAAAGGTAGATAATATAAACGCTCCAGTGAAAGTAGTGCATGTTAGCCCTCATCATTGGAGCGTTTTTCTTTTACTGCGGGTCTGGGTCGAAGTGTATCTTCAGTTGCTTGAAGTCTTTTTCTGCCAGCAGCGCGTCTGTGGTGTCCAGTATGATCTGTTTGACCTGCGATAGTCTGTCGTTCGCCTCTACTCGCACTATGACACGTTTCAGGTAATAGCCGCGTATGCGGCTCACGCTTGGATACTCCGGCCCCAACACTCGAGTGCTCAGTTTCTCGCGCAGCAGTGCTGCATATTGTGCGGCTGCGGTGTTGAGGAGGTCTTCTTCACGGCTGCGGAGTATTATCTCAATAAGCTTGTTGAACGGCGGATACCGAAACACGCGGCGCTCTATTATCTGTGTCCTGTACATCTCGGCGTAGTTGTTGTCTATCACATCGCGCACCGCCTGATGCCAAGGGTTGTAGGTCTGTATTATGACTTTGCCCTGCTGGCCATGGCGTCCAGCTCGCCCCGCCACCTGCATCATCTGTTGGAAACTGCGCTCAAACGAACGAAAGTCAGGGAAGTTTATCAAGTTGTCGGCTGATAGTATGCCCACCACGCTCACGTTGTCGAAATCGAGGCCCTTGGTCACCATCTGCGTGCCTACCAGTATGTCGGTCTTGCGGTCTTCAAAGTCGCTTATTATTTCCAGATGCCTGTTTTTGGTCATCGTTGTGTCCATGTCCATGCGTGCCACCCGTGCCGACGGAAACAGTTGTGCAATCTCGTCTTCAATGCGCTCGGTGCCGAAACCTTTGGTCTTCAGGTTGCTTTTTCCGCACACAGGGCATTGCGTTGGCATGGGTATCGAATAGCCGCAGTAGTGGCATCTCAACGAGTTAGTGCTCCTGTGATAAACCAGCGATACGTCGCAGTGCTGGCATTGCGGTGTCCAGTGACATTCTTCGCACTCTATGCGTAGTGAGTATCCTCGCCGGTTTTGGAAAAGAATTACCTGCTCTTTGTTATCCAGTGCCTGACGGATATGCTCTGACAAAAAGTTCGAGAAATACCCTGTCACCTCTTTCTTGCGGCTTGCGTCTTTCATGTCAACGCAGAGCACCTCTGGCAGTTTCAATCCTCCATAGCGGTGTTTCATCTCGACCAGCGCATATTTGCCGCATTGTGTGTTATAGTACGACTCGATGCTGGGCGTTGCACTTCCCAACACCGTGCGCGCCTTCCACAGGTTGGCAAGATATACTGCGCTGTCACGGCAGTTGTAGCGGGGTGCTGGCTCGTATTGCTTGTAAGAGCTGTCATGCTCCTCGTCAACAATCACGAGTCCGAGATCTCGGAACGGCAGGAATATGGCACTGCGGGCTCCGAGCAGCACGTTGAATCGCTTGTCGGGCTCTTCGCTGAATGTGCGGCTCCACACCTCGGCGCGCTGGCTGGGACTGAACCTTGAGTGGTAAACGCCCACGCTGTTGCCAAAATATTTCCGCAGACGGTTTATTATCTGTGCCGTCAGCGCTATCTCGGGCAGCAGAAACAATGCCTGTCTGCCGCGATTGATGGTTTCTTGTATCAGTTTTATATATACCTCGGTCTTCCCGCTCGAGGTCACGCCGTGCAGCAGTGTCACTCCCTCGTGCGACAGTATTGAGTCGTAGGCGGCTTGCTGCTCTTCGTTCAGCTCTATGGTGTCGGGCGAGGTTATCTTGTCGTAGTGTTTCAGTCGGCTTGCCGTCCGTTCCTCGGCCACTATCACGCCGTTCTTTATGAGTGTGGCCAGCGACGAAGCCGAGAAGTCTTGCTGCGAGGCCAGCTCTTTTTTTGCTATGGCACGTTTGCCGAAGCCTGAAAGCTGCATGAAACGCAGCATCAAGCCTAACTGCTTGGCACTGTTTTTTTTCTTCTCCAGTTCGTCAAACAGTTGCTTCGCCTCGCTCTCGTCCTGATATTTCGGCGCAAGCGACAGGTATGTGGCTTTCGCCGGTTTGAACCGCTGTTGCAGGTCCTCGTCCATTATCAGTATTCCTCGCTCTATCATGCCGTTGATGACGGGCATTATCTTCTGCATCGAGATGGCGACACTGATGTCGTTGACCTTCATCACCGGCTGTTCTGATAGCAGTTGTACGATGCGCAGCTCTTTGTCGGTAAGGCTCGACAGCTCGCCGTCAAAGTCTGGATGTATCGTCACCATCGACTCGCTGGCAAGCCTCAATATCGAAGGCAGCGCCACTGCCATCACGTCTCCTATGTAGCACATGTAGTATCGTGACATCCATTCCCAAAGCTGGAACTGCTCTTCTCCAACGATGGGTTCGGTATCGACAATCGAAAGGATGTACTTCACCTGATAGTTTGGCACCTCGCTGTGTACCCTCCTGACCAATCCGGAGTAGAGTTTCTTGGCTCCGAACTGCACCACAACACGCTGGCCTGCCTCAATCTTGCCGTCATATTCGTTGGGTATGCGGTAGGTGAAAGTGGTGCGCAGATGAAGCGGCAGGATGATATCGGCAAAGAATGTTGTGTCCAAGGTAAATGATAATTAATACAGGTCACAGACCATAGTTCACTAATTTCTTTGCAAAAGTACGATTTTTATTATTTTTACGTTCTATAATGTTGTGAACAATGCAGGAAATACATCGCAGAAGCGCAGAATTACGATGGTGGTGAGCAACGACTTGCTCACCGACCAGCGTGTACAGCGATCCTGTGACACACTTTTCGAGGCTGGCTACGATGTGACGCTTGTCGGAAGGGCATGGCCCGACAATACTCCACTGAAAAAAAAATACAAGACTCGCAAGATGCGCCTGCTTTTCAAACGTGGCGCTTCGTTCTATGCCGAATTAAATGTCAGGCTTTTCTTGAAGCTTCTTTTCTCAAATGCCGACCTTTTTTACGCCAACGACACAGATACACTTCTGGCCGTTGCCTTTGCCGCCCGCCTGCGTCGTAAACCTTTTGTGTTCGATGGGCACGAACTCTTCCCCGATGTGCCGGAATTGGTTGACAAACCGATGGTTCGAAAAGTGTGGCAATGTGTCGAACGCAGCTTCATACCCAAGGCTGCGGTCCGCATAACGGTTAACCAGGGTGTGGCCTATGAGTATGAACGTCGTTATGGGGTGAGTTTCGGCGTGGTGCGAAACCTGTCGTCAATCCTCGACTCCGAAGTGTCTGCACATCCGACCTCTCCTGAATTCGACTTTCATGATTCAAAAGTTTTACTGTATCAAGGCGCTGTCAACAAGGGGCGCTGTGTCAAGGAGTTGATCGATGCGATGGAGTATCTGCCCGACTGCCGGCTTGTGGTAGTTGGCTCAGGTGACATTAAGGATGAAATGCAGCGTTATGCTGGTGGCAAGAGCTATGCTGGACGCATATCGTTCACTGGCAGGATGATGCCGGATGATCTGAGACGCTTGACTTCGCAGGCGGCGCTTGGTTTCTGCATAATGCAAAACATGGGATTGAACTACTACCTCTCGTTGCCCAACCGCATAAGCGACTATGCTGTGGCTGGCATACCAGTGCTGGCTAGCGACTTCCCCGAAATAAGAAGGGTGGTCGAAGAATATGGACTTGGAACACTTGTGGCAGAGGACACTGTGGCAAACCCACAAGGGTTGGCGTCGGTGGTGAGGGCGACGCTGGCTCAATGGCAATCGATGGCAGGGGAGGAGAGGAGTGCTCGCTTTGCGAGGGCTAAAGCTGAACTTACATGGGAGTCGGAGAAAAAGCTCTTGGTGGGGTATGTCGATAAGGCTATAGGTTGTAGGCATTGAATCGTTTCGCCACGGTCCGTTACATCTTTCTTGGGTTTGTTCGTGTTGCTGTTTTCTTGTTTGGGAGGTTGTTATGAGACGTCTGGTCCAGGTATGCGGCAAGTGTCAGCTTGCGTAGGAATCGAATAAGGATTGTGTCGGCTTTGGTGTACGTGGAATAATGACATGATGTTCGACAAATTATGGGGGCACAATAAAAGGGAAAAATCTGCGTTTTAACAAAAAATATAGTGCATGATATACGACTTACTGCTTATCGTTTATTTCGTCGGCTGCATCGTCGGTCTTTGGTTTGTGTTCAAGAAGGCTCAAATGGCGGGGGCTCCAGGGGTGAAGCCGTGGATGGCTCTGATTCCTGTTTACAATATCGTCGTGTGGATTAAGATATGTGGGAAGAAGTGGCCGTGGTATATCTATTTTCTCATACCGGCTATCAACGTGTTCACATTCCTCTTGATGGTGGTGGAAACCGCCAAGGTGTTCAAACGTTATGGCTTTTGGGAGCAGACTTTTGCCGTGATTTTTCCATGGGTCTATTTGCCTATACTGGGCCTGTCTCCCAAGTTTGAATACACCAATCCTGCCGATTTGCCAAAACATAAGGTCGGCAAGTTGCGTGACTGGATGGACGCCATCGTCTTTGCGTTGGTTGCTGCTGTCATCATCAGAGGCAACATCATGGAGTTTTACAAAATACCGTCGAGTTCGATGGAGAAAAGTCTTCTGGTGGGCGACTACCTTCTGGTGAGCAAAATCGCCTATGGAGCCCGCGTCGCCATGACTCCTCTCTCGTTCCCTCTGGTACACAACGTCATGCCTTTCACCAACGGACAGGTTGAGTCGTATCTGAAATGGATAGAACTTCCATATCATCGCTACCGCGGCCTGTGCGATGTGAAACGTTTTGACGCTGTGGTTTTCAACTATCCCGACGGCGACACAGTGGCTACGGCGTGGCAGAGCAATAAGTCTTATCACGACTTGGTAAGGGAAGAGGGCTACGAGGCCATAGACAACGCCAAATACCTCCCCGTCGGTGGGCGCATGGTTGAGAACCACATTAGAGTGCGGCCTGTCGATAAACGCGAGAACTTCATCAAGCGCTGCATAGGTCTCCCTGGCGAAACGCTCGAAATCAAAGACCAGAAGGTCTATATCGACGGCAATGAGATAGAGATGCCCGAGCAGGCTCAGGTGACTTATGTCGTGAATTTCAAGTCCGCCAAGACCGATCCGCATAAGCTTCTGCGTGATGTGGGGGTGAGCGATGAGGACTATCAGAACGCTCTGTACGAAGGCTCTCCATTCCTCCCCCTGCCCCTCTCTAAACCTATGGTTGAAGACCTGAGGAGCAGAGACGAGATTGAGTCTGTCGAGCGTTTGATGCTCCCCATCAACGACAGTTCCCAGATGCTCTTCCCTCATGCCTATGGCTATAACTGGACTATCGACGACTTCGGTCCTGTTTTAATACCTAAAAAAGGAATGACGGTCCCCCTCACTATGGAAACGCTGCCCTTGTACCGCAGGATTATAGATGTGTTCGAAGGTCATGAGCTCGAAGTGCGCAATGGCAGTATTTTCATCGACGGCACATGTCGGGACAGCTACACCTTTTCTATGGACTACTATTGGATGATGGGCGATAACCGCCACAATTCCGCCGACTCTCGCTTCTGGGGGTTCGTTCCAGAGAATCATATAGTTGGCAAGGCATCGCTCATCATGTTCTCAAGAAATAAAGACACTGGCTCTATCCGTTGGAATAGATTGTTAAAACCAGTAAAATGAATTCTTAGGAACAGTAAAATAAAATGTTAAAATCCGAGTTAATATAAGTATTAAGCAGTCAGCAAAAACCTATAAGACCTATTAGACTTATCAACATATCAACCTATCAACAATCATGACCTTCGCCATAATCAAAACCCCAAAAGGCACGATGAAAATCGAGCTCTACGAGAAAGAGACTCCCAATACGGTTGCCAATTTTGTAAAACTGGCCAAGTCGGGATTTTACGATGGACTGCGATTCCATCGTGTCATTCCTGATTTTGTTATTCAAGGCGGTTGCCCCTACAGCCGCAATCTCGGCGACCCGCGTGTCGGTACCGGTGGCCCTGGTTGGACAATAAAGTGCGAGACTTCTGCTGAACGGCAGTACCACGACCGCGGCGTTCTCTCAATGGCTCATGCTGGCAAGGATACTGGCGGTTCACAGTTCTTTATTTGCCACAACCGTCAGAACACCCAGCATCTCGACGGCGTCCACACCTGCTTCGGCAAAGTGGTCGAAGGCCTCGAAGTCATCGACGCCATCCGCCCCGGCGACCTAATCGAAACCATAACCATAGAAGAAGAGTAGGGAGGCATCCAGTAGCCAGTATAAGGCCTATAAGCCCCATTAGACCTATAAGACCCATTACCTTTTCAACCTTTCAACCCTTCAAGCGAAGCGACCCTTTTTAACCTTTTCAACTCTTTAACTTTTAAACTATTAATCTCTTTAACTTTTTTCCTTTCAAGCGAAGCGAACCTTTCAAACCCTATACCCATGAATTTAGGAATTAAATTACTTGTCGCAGAAGACGACCCCAACCTGGGCTCCATTTTGAAAGCCTACCTCTCTCAAAAAGGCTTCACCGTAAGTCTTGTCACCGACGGTCAAGCCGCCATCGATACATTCCGCAATTCTGATATCGACGTATGCGTCTTCGACGTCATGATGCCCGTCAAGGACGGCTTCGCCGTTGCCAAGGAAGTCCGCCGTCTCGACAAGCGTGTTCCTATCATATTCCTTACGGCTAAAAGCCTCGAGGCCGACAAACTCAAAGGGTTTGAGATAGGTGCCGATGACTATATCACCAAGCCGTTCAGCATGAACGAATTGTTGGCCCGAATCAACGCCACCATACGTCGTTCCTTCGATGAGAACAAGCCGGAAAACAACATCTTTAACATAGGCAAGTTTGTGTTCGACCACTCTCGTCAAACTCTCACCATCGACGGCGACGAGCGCCACTTGACGTCAAAAGAGTGCGAGCTGCTTCGCCTGTTCGCACTGAACTTCAACCAGATTGTTGACCGCACCACGACTCTGCAGAAGATATGGAAGACCGACAGCGTCTTCGCCGCTCGAAGCATGGATGTGTATATCACTAAATTGCGCAAATATTTGAGTGCCGATCCGTCTCTTCAGATTATTAACGTCCACGGCGTGGGCTTCAAACTCACACAACAGTAATAACGCCCTGTCCGGGCTCGGACCATATAAACGATGATACTCACTTTCCTTGGCACAGGCACTTCGCAAGGGGTGCCTGTCATAGCGTGCCCCTGTAAGGTTTGCCGCTCGTCCGATTATCGTGACAAACGTCTGCGAACCTCCGCATTGGTTGAGACTGACCAAGGAACGAACATATTGATTGACATTGGCCCCGATTTCCGACAGCAGATGCTGCGAAAGCAGGTCTTGCACATCGACGCTGTGCTTATAACCCATGCCCACCGCGACCATGTGGCGGGACTGGACGACATAAGAGCCTACAACTACGTGCAGCGGCAACCTCTCGATCTGTTCGGCAATGATGTGGCCCTTAACGCTTTGCGGCGTGACTATGGCTACATATTCAGCAAACATGAGTATCCGGGGCTGCCCGAGGCTACGCTGCATACGGTTTCGTCAGACAACCCGTTTGTCGCGGCTGGGGTAGAGGTGCTTCCTATTGCTGCAATGCACAAAGACCTGCCCATACTTGGATACCGCATCGGCAATGTCGCCTACATCACAGATGCAAACTATATCGCTCCCGAGGAGATGGAAAAATTAAAAGGGGTGAAGGTGATGGTTCTCAATGCACTGCGTGTAGAGCACCATTGGTCTCACTACAGCTTGCCTGAGGCTCTGGAAGTCATTGCACAGGTGCAGCCGGAACATGCCTATCTGACCCACGCAAGCCATGAACTCGGATTGTACGATGAGGTAATCCACACGCTCCCTGAACAGGTCACCCTGGCCTACGACGGACTGACAGTGGTGATATAGAGATGATTCGCTCCGGTGCCTCGGCCTTGATTGTTTTCAATTCATAAGCACATCACTGTAGATATTTCAAATAAAAATGGCAAAATTTTGTCATTTTCAATGAGTTTTGTATCTTTGCACGTTCTAAGTGATAATAAATTGAACTGATATATATATGATAAATATCACACTTCCAGATGGTTCGGTGCGTCAGTACGAAGCTGGCGTGACCTCTTTGGATATAGCAAAAAGCATCAGCGAAGGTTTGGCACGCAACGTTTTGGCAGCCAAAGTAAACGGAAAAGTGATGGAACTTTACCGTCCGATAAACGAAGACTCGCAGGTGCAGCTTCTGACATGGAACGACGAAGAGGGCAAGTCCACGTTCTGGCACACTTCGGCACACTTGCTGGCTTCGGCTCTGCAGGAGCTCTATCCTGGCATCAAATTCGGTATCGGCCCTTCAATTGAAAACGGTTTCTATTATGATATCGACTTTGGCAAGTACAGCGTTTCGAGCGACGACTTCCCTAAGATCGAGAAGAAAATGATGGAACTGGTGCAGGCCAAGACTCCTATCACGCGTCGCGATGTGTCGAAAGCTGAAGCCCTTAAGACCTTTGGCGACAGGGGTGAGGTGTATAAGGTGGAACTTATCAATGACCTTCAGGACGGCACCATATCATTCTACGATAGCGGCAATTTCACAGACTTGTGTCGCGGACCGCACCTGGTCGATTTCAGTCCTATCAAGGCTGTTAAGCTCATAAACCTGGCTGGCGCTTACTGGCGTGGCGACGAGCATCGCCCACAGTTGACTCGTGTCTATGCCATCTCGTTCCCGAAAAAGAAGGAGTTGGACGAATACCTTGTGATGCTCGAAGAGGCCAAGAAACGCGACCATCGCAAGATTGGCAAGGATCTGGGCTTGTATATGTTCAGCGAGACGGTGGGAAAGGGACTGCCAATCTGGCTGCCCAAGGGTACCGAACTGCGCCTGCGTCTTCAGGAGTATTTGACTAAGATACAGAAGAAATACGGCTACCAGCAGGTCATAACTCCTCATATCGGTGCCAAAACCCTATATGAGACCTCCGGCCACTGGGAGCATTATGGCGAAGACAGTTTCCGTCCGATAACCACCCCTGAGGAAGGCGAGGTCTATCTGCTGAAACCCATGAACTGCCCTCATCACTGTATGATATATAAGAACGAGCCGCGCTCGTATAAGGACCTGCCGTTGCGACTGGCCGAATTCGGTACTGTGTATCGCTACGAGCAGAGTGGTGAGCTGCACGGTTTGACCCGTGTGCGTTCGTTCACGCAGGATGATGCCCACATCTACTGCCGCCCCGACCAGGTGAAAGACGAGTTCATCAAGGTTATGGAGATAATCCAGACCATATTCAAGGCGCTTAGTTTCGAACAATGGGAGGCACAGATATCGTTGCGTGACCCAGCCAACACCACAAAATATGTGGGTAGCGACGAGAACTGGGAGAAAGCCGAAGCCGCCATCAAGGAGGCTTGTGCAGAGAAAGGTGTGGCTGCTAAGGTGGAACTTGGCGAGGCCGCATTCTATGGTCCGAAACTTGACTTCATGGTGAAGGACGCCCTCGGTCGTCGTTGGCAGTTGGGCACCATACAGGTCGATTACAACCTGCCTGAGAGGTTCGGGTTGGAGTATATAGGCAGCGACGGACAGAAACATCGTCCGGTGATGATTCACAGGGCACCTTTTGGCTCGATGGAGCGTTTCTGCGCCGTGCTTATCGAGCATACTGGTGGAAAGTTTCCGCTGTGGCTCACTCCAGAGCAGTTCATCATACTTCCCGTCAGCGAAAAATATGTTGACCAGGCGATGGAGTTGAAAAACAAACTCGAGCAGATGGATTTGCGCGGCACGATAGATATGCGCGACGAGAAGATAGGCCGCAAAATACGCGACGCAGAGCTGGCCAAGTATCCCTTCATGCTCATCCTCGGTGAGAAAGAGATCGACGAGGGTACGGTGAGCGTGCGCCGTCAGGGAGCTGGCGATATGGGTGCGATGAAACCCGAAGAGTTCGCTGCCGTGATCGAAAAGGAGATAAAGGAAGTAATGTAGCGGTCTGTAATTAGCAGTTAATTTATTCACTTAATATAGGAGAACCAAGTTATAGCAGCACCATTCAAACCGGGCGACCAGAACCGCAACCGCGGACGTGGTCCTGTGAAAAAAGAACCTGAACACCAAGTCAACGAGCGCATCACTGCGCCTGTGGTGAGAGTAGTAGGGGAGGGCATGGAACCTACCATCTACAACACCAAGGACGCTATCAAACTGGCCTACGACGAGGGTCTGGATCTTGTGATGATTTCGCCAACGGCAAATCCTCCAGTGTGCAAGATTATAGAATACCAGAAGTATCTCTATGAACTTAAGAAGAAAGAGAAAGAGCGCAAGGCCAATTCGACCAAGGTGGTGGTTAAGGAGATACGCCTGAGTCCGCAGATTGACGACCACGACTTCGAATTCAAACTCAACCACGCCAAAGGGTTTCTGAAAGAAGGCAACAAAGTGAGGGTCGATGTCTTTTTCAAAGGCCGCAGCATCCTCTACAAGGAGCAGGGCGAACAACAGTTGCTCAAATTCGCCGAAGCTCTGTTTGAATTCGGCAAGCCCGAGCAGATGCCTCGATTGGAAGGCAAGCGGATGATTATGATCATAGCCCCTAAAAAAGGCTGATTCGGAATTAAAATTGAACCGGATATACAAACGTTATACAAACTTATTAAAAAAACAGTAAAGTAATGCCTAAGATGAAAACAAAGGCCGCTGCCAAAAAACGCTTTGCGTTCACCGGCACCGGCAAGATCAAGAGAAAGCACGCTTACCACAGCCACATCCTGACCAAAAAGGAGACGACTCAGAAGCGTAATCTCGACCACACCGCTCTCGTGAGCCGTGACGACGAGAAACGCGTAAAACGTATGCTGCTTCACTAAGAAACGGAGTTATTAACCATTGTTTAAAGCACAAAAGAACGGCGTGAAGCCGTCGCTTAAACGAAAAACAAATTAAACTATGCCAAGATCAGTAAACGCAGTTGCCTCAAGGGCACGCAGAAAGAAAATCCTCAACCGCACCAAGGGTTATTGGGGCAGAGGTAAAAACGTATGGACCGTTGCCAAAAACAAATGGGAAAAAGGTCAGACTTATGCATACCGCGACCGTAAGGCCAAGAAACGTGAGTTCCGCGCTCTGTGGATCAACCGTATCAACGCCGGCTGCCGCATCAACGGTATTTCCTATTCCGTGTTTATGGGCGAACTTCACAAGAACGGCATCGAACTCAACCGCAAAGTCCTGGCCGACCTAGCTATGAACAATCCGGAAGCGTTCACCGCTGTCGTAAAGATGGTTAAGAAATAAACCATTTAAATCGAGTAGTTAAACCTTTTAAACATTTAAAGTCATGGGAAAAACTGAATTAATGCAATATGTAGAGGATTTGGTGGAGCGCAAGGAGTTCCCCGAATTCAAGGCTGGCGACACCATTACGGTTCACTACAAAATCAAAGAAGGAAACAAGGAACGTATCCAGAACTTCCAAGGCGTTGTTTTGCAGCGCAGCGGAAGCGGAGCTACTGAGACCTTTACTGTTCGTAAGGTCACCAATGGCGTGGGTGTGGAGCGTATTTTCCCGTTCGCATCTCCGTTCATTGAGCAGATAGACGTCAACAAGCGTGGTGCTGTGCGCCGTGCTCGTATCTTCTACCTGCGCAACCTTACTGGTAAGAAAGCCCGTATCAAGGAGAAAAGACGCTAAGCCGTCAATCGCCTGTAAGAATATCCGGTCTCAATGCCGAAGCACTGAAAAGTGCCTCGGCATTGTTTTTTTCTTGAAGGACTCTTTATTATAATATTTTTTTTGTATATTTGCACATCTACGCATTGTGTGGGTAACAAACAAATTGTTTGTTATTCAGCAGTTAAGTGGTTTGAAGAAAAAAACAGAAAACTAAATGACAGAAACAAATATAGACATTCCGCGTGTATGTGTCGGTTCCGAGGTGGGCAGGCTGCGTGCAGTCCTGTTGCACAAACCGGGTGTGGAAATCACGCGGATGACGCCACAAAACGCTGCCGAGGCTCTCTATAGCGATATCCTTAACAAACCTATCGTTGACCGTGAGTATTCCGACTTCTGCGGTGTCCTCGAAAAATGGACCAGGGTCTTTTACGTTGAGGATGTATTGGCATCGGTGTTGGAAAACCAGAATGTTCGCAAGTCCTTGGTCGAAGAGAGTTGCCGTCTCGATGGCTGTGAATCATTGTCATCCGAGCTGATTGTACACCCTTCGCGTCAGTTGGCTAAAGAGCTGATAGAGGGTGTTGAGCGCAAGGGCTGGACGCCCGATAGCGACAACCGCTATGCGTTAAAGCCTCTCTACAACCTTTTCTTCACCCGTGACGCCTCGTCGTCGGTATATGACCGTGTTCTCATCAACTCGATGTCGTTCCCTGTCCGCCGTCGCGAAATTCTCATCTACAAGGCTGTCTTCGAGAACTATTTTGGCTGCGAGACCTTCAACGCCGAGCAACACGACTCCGAAGCCCGCACCGAGGGCGGAGATGTGCAGATTGCCCGTCAGGATATGCTTTGCATAGGCGAAGGCATCCGCACCAACCGCAAGGGTATCGAGTATCTCGCAAAGGAGATGGGCGAAAAGCATGGCAAGTTCAGCATCCTGGTGCAGCAACTGCCTCACACGCCCGAATCGTTCATTCATCTCGATATGGTGTTCACCTTCCTGAGCCGCCACGAGTGTATGGCCTTCGAACCGATGTTGCGCAAGACGGGTGTCTTCAGTGGCAAAGAGACAACGCTGATTAGCATTGATGGTGGAAAGACCACCTATACCCATTTCGACAATATCCTGGATGGCCTGAAGGCCACTGGCTGGGACATGAAGCCGGTCTTGTGCGGTGGCAGCGATGCCTGGACTCAACAGCGTGAGCAGTGGCACAGCGGTGCCAACTTCTTCGCTCTGGGCGAAGGCAAGGTGCTGGGCTATTCGCGTAACAACGGTACCATTGAAGCCCTCGATAAAGCTGGCTTTGCTATACTTAAGGCTTCCGACATCTGTTCTGGCAAGGTCGATATGAACAGCTACGACAAATTTGTTGCGGCCTTCGACGCATGCGAACTTCCACGTGGCGGTGGCGGTGCTCGCTGCATGACCATGCCGGTCAATAGGGATTTAGTAGTCAGTGGTCAGTAGTCAGTCGTATGTCACAATCAAAAACATCTCAACATCACAACACATCAACATAACAACATAACAACATAACAACATCTTAACCTATCAACATATCAACCTATCAACATCCCAACATCCCAACATATCAACCTATCAACACATCAACATCTCAACCTATCAACCTATCAACCTATCAACATCTCAACCTATCAACATATCAACATATCAACATCACAACCTATCAACCTATCAACATATCAACACATCAACCTATCAACATCACAACATCTCAACCTATCAACATATCAACATATCAACATATCAACACAAATGAAACAATACCATTGGACTAACAACATAATAGGGTGGGTGATATGCATCGTGGCCTGCACGGTGTATATACTCACAGCCGAGGCTACAGCGTCGTGGTGGGATTGTGGCGAATATATAGCCACTGCTTTCAAACTGCAAGTGGGGCATCCTCCTGGAGCACCGTCGTTCCAGCTCATCGGACGCCTGTTCTCCATGTTCTCCGACCCCTACACTGCCGCACATGCCATCAATATCATGTCGGCTCTCTGCAGCGGTTTCACCATCTTGTTCCTCTTCTGGAGCATCACACTCCTGGCCAAGCACTTGCTGCCCGACCCGCAGAATCCTTCAATAAAGGATCCGCGTACATGGGGTGTCTTCGCCGCCGGCATAGTGGGTGCCTTGGCCTACACCTTCAGCGACACATTCTGGTTTTCTGCTGTCGAAGGTGAGGTTTACGCCATGTCATCATTCTTCACCTCTGTGGTGTTTTGGGCCATCCAGAAATGGGAAGAACAGAGCGACGACCCTCGCTCTATGCGTTGGTTCCTGCTCATAAGTTTGCTTGTGGGCATCGCCATCGGCGTCCACCTCTTGAACTTGCTGACCATCCCCGCCATTGTCTATGTGGTCTATTTCAAGAAAGCCAAGAAAGTCAACTTCTGGGGATTCCTGCTCAGCGGCATCCTCTCAGTGGTGTTGGTGGCTGTGGTGCTTTGGGGCGTAATCCCTGGCATCGTGAACCTCGATAGCGCCTTCGACGTTTTCTTCGTAAACAAGATTCACGCCCATTTCAATACCGGCACAGTGGTCTATTTCATCCTGCTTGCCGTGATCATCGCTGGGGTCCTGATTCTTACGCATCTCCGAAAAATCAAAGGTGGACAGATTATCAATACCGCTGTACTCTCGTTCGTGATGCTGCTTATCGGCTACTCCACCTTCTTCATCCTCGTTATACGTGCCAACACCAATACGCCGCTTAACGAAAACGCCCCTAAGGATGCAGTGGCTTTGCGTGCCTACCTGGGACGTGAACAGTATGGCGACACCCCTGTGTTCAAAGGTCAGTTCTATACTGCAAAGAACCCGATTGGGGCCGACAAGGGCTATACTAAGTACATCCGTGGCAAGGACGAGAAAGGCCGCGACTGCTACATCCCGGCTGCCTACGCTATGAAATATAAATACGATCCGCGTCACACCGGCTTGTTCCCTCGCATGTGGAGCTCCGACACCGACCGTAAACACCCTCAGTTCTACGAGTATTGGGCTGGCAAGGTGCGTGGCAACCGCCGTCCCACCTCCGCACAGAACTTCAAGTTCATGACGGGCTATCAGTTCAATTGGATGTACTGGCGCTACTTTATGTGGAACTTCGCAGGGCGTCAGAACGACATCCAGGGTCACTACTTCAACGACGATGGCACTCGCGACTACCTTAACGGTAACTGGATATGCGGCATCAAACCGATAGATGAGGCTCGCCTCGGACCGCAGTCCAACCTGCCCGACCACATGAAGGACAACAAGGCTCGCAACCGCTACTATATGCTGCCGTTGCTCCTGGGTTTGATTGGCTTGGTCTATCATGCTATGCGCAACCGCAAGGATGCTTTTGTGGTCTTGGTGATGTTCGTCATGACGGGTCTTGCCATCGCTGTCTATCTCAACATGCCGCCGCGTCAGCCTCGTGAGCGTGACTATGCTTTCGTTGGCTCGTTCAGCTTCTTTGCCATCTGGATTGGTCTCGGTGTTATGGCATTGGCCGATTGGATAAGCAAGGCTGCGAAGAGCGAAAAGGCTTACAAGATAGTCCTCCCTGTCGTGTTTGTGGCTTCAATGGCTGCGGTGCCTTGCCTTATGGCGTCCGAGAACTGGGACGACCACGACCGCTCTCACAAATATGCTGCCCGCGACTTCGCTAAGAACTACCTCCAATCCGTCAAGAAGAATGGCGTTCTTATCACATTTGGCGACAACGACACCTTCCCGCTCTGGTATGCCCAGGAGGTCGAAGGCGTGCGTACCGACGTGCGTATATTGAACTATACGCTCTCTGGCATGCACTGGTATGTCGAGCAGCTATACAACAAACTCTATGAGTCAGATCCTCTGCCGTTCACACTTCCTAAGGAGTACTACGGCTTGGGCAAGGATATGATCTACCTGCAGGACAACTCAAAGGGTGCCTACCTCGAGGTCACCGATGTGCTCTCTATGGTGCGCGACCATCCTGAGAAGTTCACCGTCTATGACCGCAACTCCGACGAGTCGTTCATCGTCCTCCCGACCAAGAGGTTCAAGATTACTCTCGACAAACCGAAACTGGTGTCATTGGGCGTGTTGACTCAGGAACAGGCCGATATCATATCCGACACAGTGAAGTGGGAGATAAACCGTCCGGTCCTCTACCGTTATCAGCTTATGATGCTCGACATCATCGGCACCAACCGCTTCGAGCGCGACCTGAATATCATGAGTCCGCACTACATACGTGCCGAGTTCCCGCTGTCCGACAAATATTCTGTGCAGGACGGTATGAACTACAAGTTGCTGCCGGCTCCGGCTGAAGTGATGAACGTCGTTGTGGTGAACGCCGACGATGGCCATCCGGTTCGTTTCGTCAAGTCATTCACCGACCAGTCTGCCGACTATTTCATCAACGGTGTGAAGAATGACGACGGAACCTATACACCGCTGGAATGGGGCAACTTGAACAGCGACATCTATGTTGACCCGGTTAGCGTCAACAGCGCGTTGGTTCAGAGCCGCGAGTTCGTCACCCTGGCCGACGAACTGTCGATTCTTGGCGACAACGAACGCGCCCGCCAGCTGATTGACACCTACGAGAAAGCTTTCCCATCCAAGAACTTCCCGCGTGACAAGTTCAGCCTGGCCTTCATACGCATATACTATAAGGTCTGCGGTCCCGAAAAGGCCGAGGAGCTGTGGAATGAGGTAAAAGACTACTACATGCAGCGTTATGCCTACCTCAACCAGTATCGTGGCACGAAGGCATCTGGTGTCCGTGGCGAAACCGAAGAGTGCGTGGCTGTCTTGAACGACCTTTCCCGCAGCGCCTCCGCTGTGTTCAAGAATCCGACTATGGCCGACGAACTCAGACCTATTTTGTCCCTTTATGGATTATGATAGATGAAGAAGAAAAAGGTCATAAGTAAAAAGAAAAAGTTGGCTATAACTCTTTCAGAGAGGGATATGGACACTCTTCAGCGTTATGCCGCCGAAAAAGGGGTGGCTAAGGCTGTCGCCGCGCGACGTATGGTCAAATCCTTTCTTATAGAGTTCGAAAACTCGACTGGCTCCGACACAGCCGACGAGAATCAGATAGGCCTCTTCGACTCTATGCAGACCGATATTTTTGGAAACCTTACAAAACTCAAATAATGAAAAAACTTGGAATTCTTTTGGCAATGTTTTTCTTCCTTGCGCCTCTCATGGCTCAGGACGAGAACTCTTCAGCTAATGGCAACGAGGCAGTTGCGGCAACTGCTACCGTGAACGATGAACCGGCAGCCGTGGCGTCTGATGAGGAAGAAAAGGAGGAGGTTCAGGCTGGTGGCATCATCATCGGCCACGTCACTGATGCTCACTCGTGGCACCTGTTCGACATCAACAAGAAGGATGAAAATGGAAATAAGGTGGAACATGCTGTGGCAATCCCTCTGCCTGTCATCTTGATTAACGACGGCAAACTGGACCTGTTTATGTCGTCGAAGTTCCATCATGGCCATGCCGACTATAAGGGTTATCGTCTTGTCGGTGGTGGCTTGGAGAAAGAGCAGATCGTCTGCGTTGATGAGGCTGGAAACGTGATCGAAGGCAAGTCCCCCATCGACCTCTCCATCACCAAGACCTCGGCAGCTATCATGATAGCTGTAGCCCTGCTTATAGTCCTCCTTCTCGTCGTGCGCAACCAGTATGCCAAGCGTGGCAACCGCGAGCCTCACGGCCTGCAGACCCTCGTCGAGCTGCTGATATGCCATGTGCGCGACGACATCGCGGGTCCGATGCTGGGCGAAAAGACCGAGAAATTCCTGCCTTACCTGCTCACGCTCTTCTTCTTCATCATCTTCTGCAACGTCCTGGGACTCATTCCCATCTTCCCCGCAGGTGCCAATATTACTGGCAATATAGCTGTCACCGCAATTCTGGCACTCATCACCTTCTTCATCACCAATATCAAGGGCAACAAACACTATTGGAAAGACATCTTCAACACTCCTGGCGTTCCTGCATGGCTCAAGATATTCCCGCTTATGCCGCTGGTTGAGGTGGTCGGTGTGTTCACTAAGCCCATCGTGCTCATGATTCGACTTTTCGCCAACATGACGGCTGGACATATCGTCATTCTTGGCTTTGTGGTCATCATCTTCATCCTCAGCAACCTGTTCGGTGCTGTGATGGGTGGTGCCGTCTCGGTCGTATCGGTGCTCTTCAGTGTGTTCATCAGCTTGCTCGAGTGTCTGGTGGCCTACATCCAGGCTTATGTGTTCACCATGCTTTCTGCCCTTTATATCGGCATGGCTATCGAGGAGCCGGAACATGTTGCCGAGTGATTGTGTAAATAACTAAAACAACAAAAAGAAATGAAGAAATTAGTTTTGCTAGTTGCATTTGTCACCGCCCTGTCGTGCTCTTTTGCCCAGCGTCACGGCGACAAAGAACTCTCCATTGATAAAAGCACCCCTCAAGTTGCAAAAACGATGGATAAGAGCGAACGTCGTACAGGTGCCCAGCCTAAGTACAAATATAAGATTGAGAAGGTTCAGGTGGCTGAGGAAAACGCCATGGATGCGAAACTCACCGTCTCGGCTTCTACCCGCAACCACAAGGTCACGGTGAAATGCGACAATGGCAATGGTCGTATATCGTGGAACCTCATGTCCGACGATGGCACTCTGCTCGACGAGAACTGGTGGATTGGCAACTCCACATCCATCGCCTTCGGCCGTTACGGCGCAGGTGAGTTTTATCTCGACTTCACCGATGCTCTCGGCAAACAGGCTCGCTACAAGGTTATCAAGAAAATAAACTAAAACCCCAACAGATATGAAATCAATAAATGATGTCAGTTTTGCAGGACGCAAAGTCATCCTGAGAGTCGATTTCAACGTGCCTGTCGACGAGAACCGCAACATCACCGACGACACGCGCATACGCGAATCGCTGCCTACCATCAAGAAACTCTTAAAAGACGGCGCCTCGATCATCCTGGTTGCTCACTTCGGCCGTCCGAAGAACGGTTTCGAAGAGGCCTTCTCCCTCAAGCCTGTCGCACAGCGTCTCTCCGAGCTTATCCATCAGCCCGTTCAGTTCACTCAGGAACTCCTCGGCCCTAATGTCGAGGCTATGGCCAAGGCATTGAAACCGAAGGAGGTGATGCTGCTCGAGAACATCCGCTTCTATGAAGGCGAAACAAAAGGTGACGTGGCACTTGCCGAGCAACTCTCAAAACTAGGCGATTGCTATGTCAACGACGCCTTCGGCACCGCTCATCGTGAGCACGCTTCCACTGCCACCATCGCTCGTTTCTTCCCCAACGACAAGTACTTCGGACTCCTGATGGAGAACGAGATAAAGAACCTCAACTACCTCCTCGACAATCCCGAACATCCCTTCACCGCTATCATTGGAGGCTCCAAGATAAGCACCAAGATAGACATCCTCAACAACCTCATACCCAAGGTTGACAACATGATTATCATCGGTGGTATGCGTTACACCTTCACCAAGGCACAAGGCGGCAAAATCGGCAACTCCATCCACGAGGACGACAAGCTCGAGACCGCCAAGGCACTCATGAAGAAGATGGACGAACTGGGTGTGAAATATTATATGCCTATTGACTGCATCGTCGTTGACCGCTTCGCCAACGATGCCAACCGCATGATTGTCAAGGGCGACGAGATACCCGACGGATGGGAGGCAGTTGACTGTGGCCCCAAGAGCAGCGAACTCTTCCGCGAGGTCATCCTCAAGTCCAAGACCATCCTCTGGAACGGCCCTGCCGGCGTCTTCGAGATGCCCAACTTCGCCAAAGGTACCAACAGCATAGCCAAGGATGTTGCCGAAGCCTGCGGCCACGGCTCCTACGCTGCCATCGGCGGTGGCGACTCCGTTGCCGCTGTCCAGAAAATGCAGCTCGCCGAGCGCATGAGCTATGTCTCCACCGGCGGTGGCGCCATGCTCGAATACCTCGAGGGCAAGACGCTCCCCGGCATCAAGGCCATACTGGACTAATACATTGTTTACCATTATAGTAGTCCTATTGTTCAGAGTATTCAGATAAGTCTGGGTACTCTGAACACTTTGATTATTCAGGAATTCATATATAGTGCCTCACTTCTTACCGATAACCGCAGACGAGGTCAAACGCCTTGGTTGGGACGAAGTCGATATAATCATCGTTTCAGGCGATTGCTATATCGACCACCCCTCTTTCGGCACCGCCGTTATCGGCCGAGTGCTCGAAGCCGAAGGCTGGCGGGTGGCTATAATACCCCAGCCCAACTGGCGCGACGACCTGCGCGACTTCCGCAAGTTCGGCGCACCGCGACTTTTTTTCGGAGTCACCTCCGGAGTGATGGATTCCATGGTCAACCACTACACCGCCGCACGGCGCCTGCGTCACGACGACGCCTACACCCCAGGCGGCGCATTTGGATTCCGCCCCGACTACGCCACCTACGTCTATACCCGAATCCTGAAAGAACTCTATCCCGATGTGCCAGTGGTGATTGGAGGCATCGAGGCCTCCATGCGCCGTTTGGCACACTACGACTACTGGTCCGACACCCTGAAACCCTCCATACTCATCGACTGCCCCGCCGACCTCCTGGCCTACGGCATGGCAGAGCGCACCATGGTCAAGATAGCCCATGCCTACGAAGATGGAGCCACCACAGAAGAAATACGATCCATCCCGCAGGTGGCGTACCTGTGCGCAGCCAGCGAAGTGCCACAAGATGCCGTGATGCTCCATTCCTATGAAGACTGCCAGAAGTCGAAACGCTGCGAAGCCGAGAATTTCCACATCATAGAGAGCGAATCCAACAAGATAGACCAGCACACCCTCGCCCAACTCTACAACCTAACCCACACCCCCTCCCAGGTCCCAGGTCCCAGGTCCCAGGTCACAGAAAACCCCTCACAGGTCACAGGTCACAGGTCCCAGGTCGCAGAAAACCCCTCCCAGGTCACAGGTCACAGTCCCCAATTCCCAATCCCCAAGACCCCTCACAGGTCACAGGTCACAGGTCACAGGTCACAGTCCCCAATTCACAATTCACAATTCACAGCTCCCCCTACCGCCGTTGTTGTCAATCCCCCCGAACCACCGATGACAACCGACGAGCTAGACCACAGCTTCGACCTGCCCTATATGCGCGTGCCGCATCCCAAATACAAGAGACGCGGAGCGGTGCCGGCCTTTGAGATGATCAAGAACTCTGTCAATATCCACCGAGGCTGTTTTGGCGGCTGTTCGTTCTGTACCATCTCCGCCCATCAAGGCAAGCAGGTGGTGTCGCGAAGCGAACGGTCCATTCTCAACGAAGTGCGAATGGTGGCCTCGTCCGAAGACTTCAATGGAGTGCTGACCGACCTGGGAGGCCCTTCAGCCAATATGTATGGCATGCACGGTCGCAACCAAGAGCTGTGCCGCCGTTGCACACGCTATAGCTGCATCCATCCCACCCGGTGTCGCAATCTGCAGTGCGACCATCAGCCGCTTATCGACCTCTACCGTAAAGCCGCTTCCGTCAAAGGCGTGAAACACCTGTATATCGGCAGCGGCATCCGCTGCGACCTCTTCTATGATGACAACCACGGAGCCGACTATTTCCGGGAAGTGGTGCTGCACCATGTGAGCGGACGACTAAAGGTGGCGCCCGAGCACACCTCCGAACGGGTGTTGCGACACATGCGCAAGCCCACGTTCGACCTCTTCGAGCGGACCAAGCAAGACTTCGACCATATCTGTGCCACAGCCGGACTGCGTTATCAGCTGATACCCTATTTCATCAGTTCCCATCCAGGCTGCACATTAGGCGATATGGCCGAACTCGCCGTCACCATGAAGAAGATGGGCTACAGGTTAGAGCAGATACAGGATTTCACGCCCACGCCCATGACGCTCTCGACTGAGATGTACTACACAGGCATCAACCCCGACACGATGGAGCCAGTGTTTGTAGAGACCAACCCAGAGCGCAAGAGAGAGCAGAACCTGCTGTTCTTCTACTACAAGCCCGAAAACCGCGACAAGATAATCAAGCTCCTCCGCCGCACCCACAACGAAAAATACCTCCCCCACCTCTATCCCCAACCCAACCCCAACACAAAAATCAAAACCAATCCCACCCAAAAGGACAAAACCGACCCCAACACAAAACCCAACCCCACCCCCAAATCAAACCCCACCCCATCACACAATAACCAGAGAAAAAACAATACCAAACCCAATACCAGACCCCAAACCCACCACAACAACCAGAGCAACCCCCCATACTAACCACCAGAACAACCCCACCCCATCACACAATAGCCAGAAAAAACAATACCAAACCCAATACCAGACCCAAACCCACCACAACAACCAGAGCAAACCCCATACTAACCACCAGAACAACCCCAACCACGCCCCCAATTCCAACTCCCACAACACCGACCAGAACAGACCTCATCAAAGCCTCAAGCAAACCAAATCCCCTAACCCCAAAAGAAAATAAAAATCACCCCACCAAAAGCAGAAGAAACAGCGAAGCGCCATTTCAACTTTCGAGTATTTAGTAAAGCCCCCAACAACCAACCCCAACAGGAATTTAGAGTTTTTCGAGTTTTTCGATGTTAAAAAAAAGATTTCGAGCGAAGCAAGAAAAGAACCAAGCAATAAACAGCAGTAGCAATCCAACTTGTACAAGGTTTCAAGCGAAGCAAGAAACAATTTTCGCAATTTTAGCCCAAGCCCCCAACAAGCAACCTAGAGCAAAAAAGAAAAAAGTTTTAGCAATATTTCGCACTTTTAGCATTTTTTCGCAATAAAAGAATTTTCGAGCGCAGCAAGAAACAATTTTCGAGTATTTCGCCCAAGCAATAGGCAGGCACCCAAGCAAACCTTTTCGTGCTTTTCGAGTTTTTAGATGTTTAAATAAAGAAGAGTTTTCGCAAGTTTTCGCACTTTTCGCACCTTTTCGCAATAAAACAGAAGAAACAGCGAAGCGCCGTTTCGGTTTTCGAGTATTTAGTAAAGCCCCAACAACCAACCCCAGCAAAATTTTAGTGTTTTTAGAGTTTTTTCGATGTTAAAAAAAAAATTCGAGCGAAGCAAGAAAAACAGGCACTAAAAAGAAGAAGCAAACCAACCCAGCAAGGTTTCAAGCGCAGCAAGAAACAATTTTCGAGTATTTCGCTCCAGCAATAGACAATCACCCAAGCAAACCTTTTCGAGTCTTTCGTGTTTTTAGATGTTTAAATAAAGAAGAGTTTTCGCATAATTTCGCACTTTTCGCACCTTTTCGCAATAAAAGAATTTTCGAGCGAAGCAAGAAACAAATTTAGAGTGTTTCGTAAAGACCCCAGCAATCAACCCCAACAGGATTTCGAGTTTTTAGAGTTTTTCGATGTTATAAAAAAGGTTTCAAGCGAAGCAAGAAACAATTTTCGCAATTTTAGCCCAAGCCCCCAACAAGCAACCTAGAGCAAAAAAAAAGTTTTAGCAATATTTCGCACTTTTAGCATTTTTTTCGCAATAAAAACAAAAGAAACAGCGAAGCGTCGTTTCGGTTTTCGAGTATTTAGTAAAGCCCCAACAACCAACCCCAGCAAAATTTTAGTGTTTTTAGAGTTTTTCGATGTTATAAAAAAGGTTTCAAGCGAAGCAAGAAAAAACAGGCACTAAAAAGAAGAAGCAAACCAACCCCAGCAAGGTTTCAAGCAAAGCAAGAAACAATTTTCGAGTATTTCGCCCAAGCAATAGACAATCACCCAAGCAAACCTTTTCGTGCTTTTCGAGTTTTTAGATGTAAAAAAGTTTTAGCATAATTTCGCACTATTAGCATTTTTTCGCAATAAAAGAAGTTTCAAGCGAAGCAAGAAACAAATTTCGAGTTTTTCGAGTTTTTAGATGTTTAAAAAAAAAGCCGTAGTCAAGTAACCCATGCAAGGTTTCAAGCGAAGCAAGAAACAATTTTCGAGTTTTTCGCTCCAGCAATAGACAATCACCCAAGCAAGACTTTTCGTGTCTTTCGTGTTTTTAGATGTTTAAATAAAGAAGAGTTTTCGCATAATTTCGCATTTTTAGCATTTTTTCGCAATAAAAGAAGTTTCAAGCGAAGCAAGAAACAATTTTCGAGTTTTTCGCTCCAGCAATAGACAGTCACCCAAGCAAGACTTTTCGTGCTTTTCGAGTTTTTAGATGTAAAAAAGTTTTAGCATAATTTCGTCATTTTCGCACCTTTTCGCAATAAAACAAAAGAAACAGCGAAGCGAATTTCAATTTAGAGTATTTCGCCAATAACCCAACAACCAACCCCAACAGGATTTAGAGTTTTTAGAGTTTTTAGATGTTTTAAAAAAAAACGTAGTCAATCAACCCATGCAAGGTTTCAAGCGAAGCAAGAAACACTTTTCGCATTTTTTAGTTCATTCAGAAAAAGTTTTCGCAAACTTTCGCACTTTTAGCAATTTTTCGCAATAAAACAGAAGAAACAGCGCAGCGTATTTCATTTTAGAGTCTTTCGAGTCTTTCGATGTTTAAAAAATAACCCGGCGAATAAATCCCTTCGATTTTTTCGTTGTTTAACCCCCAAAAAAGTTTTCGCATCCTCCGCCGCCCCCACCCCCTTCCCCCCACAAAAAAAACGTCCAAAAAAATAGTCGCGAAAAAACGCCCCCATTATCAAATAAAATCGTATCTTTGCACACCAGAAAAGCACGTCTGCCTCAATGCCCGTCAGTGCAAATAATGTCCGAAAGACAGCGTTTGACGATGGGACTGAGGAAGCTTTAGCTTTGCAAAGACATCCCATTTGTAAACTGATAACTATCTGATGTTGTGAAGATTTCAGTAGCCGGCACCGGATATGTCGGATTGAGTATTGCCACCCTGTTGGCTCAGCATAACGAAGTCACATCCGTCGATGTAGTACCAGAGAGAGTAGCCCTCGTCAACCAAAAAAAGTCGCCTATACAGGACGATTATATCGAAGACTACCTAGCCAACAAGCCTTTGAACCTCCGAGCCACCCTCGATCAGACGGAAGGCTACCGCCATGCCGATTTCGTGGTCATAGCGGCCCCCACCAACTATGACACCCAGAAGAATTTCTTCGACACCACCCATGTCGAAGAAGTGATAGATGCCGTGTTGGCCGTCAATCCCAATGCCGTGATGGTCATCAAGAGCACCATCCCGGTGGGCTATACCAGAAGCCTCTATGTGAAGTATGCCGCCAAGGGGGTGAAACGCTTCAATTTGTTGTTCTCGCCCGAGTTTTTGAGAGAGAGCAAGGCCCTGTACGACAACCTCTATCCCTCGAGGATAATAGTAGGGATACCCAAGATGATGGCCGGCAGCGAGTATCAAGCCGAGAACGAAGCCATCAAGCAGCTGACCGATATCGACTGGCTCACCGAGCGAGCCCACCAGTTCGCCGACCTCCTGGTCGAAGGCGCCATAGGCCCCTCCAAAGATTCAGCCATCAGCCATCAGCCATCAGCCATCAACAAGAACATCCCAGTCCTTTTCATGGGGATGAAAGAAGCCGAAGCCGTGAAGCTCTTCGCCAACACCTATCTAGCTTTGCGCGTCAGCTATTTCAACGAGTTGGACACCTATTCCGAGATGAAAGGCCTCGACACCCAAGCCATCATCAATGGCATCGGCTTAGACCCACGAATAGGCACCCATTACAACAACCCCAGCTTCGGCTATGGCGGCTACTGCCTCCCGAAGGACACCAAGCAGCTGCTGGCCAACTATGCCGACGTGCCGCAGAATATGATCAGCGCCATAGTGGAGAGCAACCATACCAGGAAAGACTTCATCGCCGACCAAGTGTTGAAGATGGCCGGCTACTACGACTATACCAACAATAGCGAATTTAAAATTCAGAATTCAGAATTCAAAGTTCCCACCATCGGCGTTTACCGCTTAACGATGAAGAGCAACAGCGACAACTTCCGCCAGAGCGCCATACAAGGCATCATGAAGCGCATCAAAGCCAAGGGAGCGCAGATCATAATATACGAGCCCACATTGGAAGACGGCACCCTGTTTTTCGGCAGCAAGGTTGTGAATGACCTCGGCCAGTTCAAAGAAGAGAGCCAAGCCATCATAGCCAACCGCTACGACCCCGTCCTGGACGACGTCCAAGAAAAAGTCTACACCAGAGACATCTTCCGCCGCGATTAGTTAAATATCTACATCGAAAAGCAGTAATAAAAGATTCGGAGGTTTCAGTGGACGCAAATTCTAAGAACAGTAAGACAGAACGGATGTCGTTGCTATATCCAGAAGAGTCGTATAAGATCAGTGGAGCCATTTATGAGGTCCATAAAGAACTAGGGCCAGGTCTTTTTGAGAGAGTGTATCAAGAAGCGTTGGAAAAAGAGTTTAAACTGCAAGAGATTCCGTATGAACGAGAGAAAGAGTTCGTAATAAAATACAAAGGAGAATTATTAGAACAGAAGTATATTGCTGATTTTGTCTGTTACGGAAAGATTGTGTTAGAACTCAAAGCGGTAGAATCATTGCAGCCAATACATAGAGCGCAAGTGATCAACTATCTGTCCATAACAGGTTATAAACTAGGGTTGCTGGTAAACTTCAATGAAAGACAAGTAGTTCCCGAACGAATAGTAAGGTACTAGTTAGAAACAGCAATGCGAATTTCGAATTAAGAGTATTTAGCAAAGTAAAAGACAAAAGAAGTTTTAGCCAAAACAGAACCCAAGCAAAAAGCAAACAAGAATTTTAGTGTTTTAGAGTATTTCGTAAAGACCCCAGCAACCAACCCCAACAGGATTTCGAGTTTTTAGATTTTTTCGATGTTATAAAAAAAAGATTTCGAGCGAAGCAAGAAAAAACAAGCAATAAACATCAGAAGCAAGCCAACCCCAGCAAGGTTTCAAGCGAAGCAAGAAACAAATTTAGAGTATTTCGTAAAGACCCCAGCAATCAACCCCGACAGGATTTCGTGTCTTTCGTGTTTTTAGATGTCTAATAAAGAAGAGTTTTCGCATAATTTCGCAGGTTTTCGCAAATTTTCGCAATAAAAGAAGTTTCGAGCGAAGCAAGAAACAATTTTCGCAATTTTCGCCATTTTCGCAAATTTTCGCAATTAAAAGGATTCATCAATCAAACAGAAGAAACAGCGCAGCGTATTTCATTTTCGCATTTTTCGCTCCAGCAATAGACAAATACCCAAGCAAGACCTTTCGTGTTTTTCGAGTTTTTCGATGTTAAAATAAAGAAGAGTTTTCGCATAATTTCGCAAGTTTTAGCAATTTTTCGCAATCAAACAGAAGAAACAGCGCAGCGTATTTCATTTTCGAGTTTTTCGCTCCAGCAATAGACAATCACCCAAGCAAGACCTTTCGTGTTTTTCGAGTTTTTCGATGTTAAAAAAAATAACCCCAGCAAACTAACCCCATCAAGTAATTCGATGTAAAAACAGAAGAAACAGCGCAGCGCATTTCATTTTCGAGTTTTTCGCCCAGCAATAGACAATCACCCAAGCAAGCCTTTTAGTTTTTTTCGAGTTTTTCGATGTTCAAAAAAAATATTTTCGCACCTTTTGCCTAGAGCAAACCCATACAAGAGCCCAGTCAAAAGCAAAAGACAAGCAAGCCTTTTCGATTTTTCGATGTTAAAAAAATAACCCCATGAACATATTAATCACCGGCGGAGCCGGTTTCATCGGCAACCACGTAGTCCGCCTCTTCGTCAACAAGTACCCCCAGTACAAGATCGTCAACCTCGACAAGCTCACCTATGCCGGTAACTTGGCTAACCTCAAGGATGTCGAGGCCAAGCCCAACTACAAGTTCGTCAAGATGGACATCTGCGACTTTGAAGGCGTGATGAGACTGATGCAGGCCGAGCATATCGACGGAATTATCCACCTGGCCGCCGAGAGCCATGTGGACCGCAGTATCAAAGACCCCTTCACCTTCGCCCAGACCAATGTCATGGGCACGCTGAGCCTGCTGCAAGCCGCCAAAGCCTATTGGGAGAGCCAGCCCGAGAAGTACGAAGGCAAGCGGTTCTACCATATCAGCACCGACGAGGTGTATGGAGCGTTGGCGATGACGCATCCCGAAGGCATAGAGCCCCCGTACACCACCAAGGCCTCGTCCGGCCAGCACCATTTGGCCTATGGCGACCAGTTCTTCACCGAAGAGTTGAAGTACCAGCCCCACAGCCCCTATAGTGCTGCCAAGGCCAGCAGCGACCATTTCGTCAGAGCCTTCCATGACACCTTCGGTATGCCGACCATTGTCACCAACTGCTCCAACAACTACGGCCCCTACCAGTTCCCCGAGAAGCTGATACCCTTGTTCATCAACAATATACGGCATCGGAAGCCGTTGCCCGTGTATGGCAGAGGCGAGAATGTGCGCGACTGGCTGTATGTCGAAGACCATGCCAGAGCCATCGATACTATCTTCCATAGAGGCAAGGTAGCCGAGACCTACAATATAGGAGGCTTCAACGAGTGGAAGAATATCGATATAGTCAAGGTCCTTATCAACACTGTTGACCGGTTGTTAGGCCGTCCCGAAGGAGCCGACATGGACCTGATTACATACGTCACCGACCGAGCCGGCCACGACCTGAGGTATGCCATAGACAGCAGCAAGCTGCAGCGAGAGTTAGGCTGGGAGCCCAGTCTGCAGTTTGAAGAAGGCATCGAGAAGACCGTGAGGTGGTATTTAGACAACCAAGCCTGGCTAGACAACGTGACCAGCGGCAAATACCAAGACTACTATAGAGACATGTACGACAAAAGATAATCCACCCCAGAGTAAAAAGAAGAAATTTAGTAATAAAAAAGGTTTCAAGCAAAGCAAGAAAAAACAAGCAATAAACAGCCGAAGCAAGCCAACCCATGCAAGGTTTCAAGCGAAGCAAGAAACAAATTTAGAGTATTTCGTAAAGACCCCAGCAATCAACCCCAACAGGATTTCGAGTTTTTAGAGTTTTTCGATGTTATAAAAAGGTTTCAAGCGAAGCAAGAAAAAACAAGCACTAAAAAGAAGAAGCAAACCAACCCCAGCAAGGTTTCAAGCGCAGCAAGAAACAAATTTCGAGTTTTTCGCTCCAGCAATAGACAATTACCCAAGCAAACCTTTTCGTGTCTTTCGTGTTTTTAGATGTTTAAATAAAGAAGAGTTTTAGCATAATTTCGCACTTTTAGCATCTTTTCGCAATAAAACAGAAGAAACAGCGAAGCGAATTTCAATTTAGAGTATTTCGTAAAGACCCCAGCAATCAACCCCAACAGAATTTTAGTGTTTTTCGAGTTTTTAGATGTTTTAAAAAAAACGTAGTCAAGTAACCCCAGCAATGTTTCAAGCGAAGCAAGAAACAAATTTCGAGTTTTTCGAGTTTTTAGATGTTAAAAAGAAAACCGTAGTCAAGTAACCCCAGCAAGGTTTCAAGCGAAGCAAGAAACAATTTTCGCAATTTTAGCCCAAGACCCCAGCAACCTAGAGCAAAAAAAAAAAGATTTTCGCATAATTTCGCACTTTTCGCATTTTTTCGCAATAAAACAGAAGAAACAGCGAAGCGAATTTCAATTTAGAGTATTTCGCCAATAACCCAGCAATCAACCCCAACAGAATTTTCGAGTTTTTAGAGTTTTTCGATGTTATAAAAAAGGTTTCAAGCGAAGCAAGAAACAAATTTCGAGTTTTTCGAGTTTTTAGATGTTTAAAAAAAAAGCCGTAGTCAACCAACCCCAGCAAGGTTTCAAGCGAAGCAGAGAACAAAGATTGTTCACTATGCCGAGCAAGAAAAAGACAACGAAGTCAAACCGTAAACCTTAAACGGTAAACCGTAAACTACAAACCGTAAACTACAAACCGTAAACCGTAAACCATAAACTACTAAGCTACTAACCTGTCTGTAAACCCTAACCTAACATGAAATACTCCCGAAATAAGATCAACATCTCCGGTAAGGCCCTCTTGGCAGGACCCGATACAGGATTTCCATACACCGACGCAGGTCTTGTCGTTGATGATTGGCGCCGGCTCCACATGGTTCCGCTCGAGGAGTTAGTGTCCGAAGTGACGCGCCTGCTTGCCGATGCTGGAGTGTCGGCCGCCTTCTCTTCCCATCGCCTCAAGCGAATGACCTCCATCGTGGCCAAGCTACGTCACAACCCAGGGATGGGGCTTGGAGGTCTGCAGGATATCGGAGGGGCCCGTTTTGTGTTCGAGGATATGACCTCATTACGGCAGGCGCAGAATGTGGTTGCGGAAGCGAGTTTTAGCCATTTTCTTCCCGACAGGGAACCGTACGACTATGTGCAGACACCCAAAGAGAGTGGCTATAGGAGTATCCATTTTGCCTATAAGTATGTCAGTGACGATACCGACTATGATGGACTTAGGGTTGAGCTGCAGCTCCGAACGCGGTTGCAGCACGATTGGGCCATGGCCGTTGAGACGGCCGAACTCATCTCCCAGTCGTCGCTTAAGGCCAGTCTTGGCGACCAGAACTGGTTAGAGTTCTTCAAGCTGTGCAGTGCTGTCTTTGCGCAGAAGGAGTCGATGCCCGTAGCCGAGGCATACAGAGAGTTTACGGAAAGAGACTATTGTGAGAGGTATGCGCAGCTGGAGCAGCAGTATAAGTTTATGGATCAGCTGAAAGCACTTGTGAGTGCGGTGAAGATAACCGAAGAGCATACGTTGAAGGAAGGGTATGCCGTGATTTTCATACAGTTTTTAGACAAGAGAGTCCAGTTGAGGCATTTTAATACGGGAGAGTTGGAGAAGGCTACGGACTATTATTCCGAAGTGGAGAAGACCGTGAATGATGAGAATTCGGCAGTTGTCCTTGTGTCAGTCTCCGACATGCAAGAGCTCCAGGAAGCCTATCCCAGCTATTTCTTGAATTCAGGCGAGTTCATCGCCGCACTGGATGATTTTCAGCGAGCCTGCCGCATAAAAGGATACATCAAGTAGAATGCCCATTGACCAGCTCACAATGAACTATTAAGCGATTAAGCTAATTTCAGTAAACCGTAAACATTAAACGGTAAACTAAACCAACAGTAAACCGTAAACAGTAAACAGTAAACTATAAACCGTAAACCACTAACCCACTTAGCAATTAAACAATTAAGCTACTAAACAACTAAGCAATTAAACTACTAAGCCCCTAACCCAATTAACGGCCAATTTAATTAACGTTTAAAAGAATATGCGTAAAGTAATGCTAGTCTTTGGAACCCGCCCAGAGGCCATCAAGATGTGCCCCCTGGTCAAGGAGTTCCAAAAATACCCGAAGGACTTTGAAACCATCGTCTGCGTCACAGGACAGCACCGCGAGATGCTCGACCAGGTGCTGCATATCTTCGAGGTCAAGCCCGACTATGACCTCAACATCATGAAACAAGGCCAAGACCTCTATGATGTCACCGCCCGAGTCCTTACAGGTATGCGCGATGTGTTCACCAAGGTCAAGCCCGATGTGGTGCTGGTTCATGGAGACACGACAACAAGCACCGCGGCAGCTTTAGCCGCTTTCTATCAGCAGATACCAGTAGGTCATGTCGAGGCAGGCCTCCGCACGCACAACATCTACAGCCCCTGGCCCGAAGAGATGAACCGCCAGATCACAGGACGTATCGCCACTTACAATTTCTCACCCACACCACTCTCAGAAAGCAACCTGAAGGACGAGAAAGCCCAAGGCCAGATCTTCGTGACGGGCAATACCGTTATCGATGCCCTCCACATGGTGGTGGAAAAGTTGAAAACCGACAAAGCCTTGGCCGATGAGCAAATCAACGTCCTAAAAGCCGCAGGCTATGATGTGACAAGATTATTCTCTAATTCTCAAATTCTTGACAGAAAAAAGCTAGTCTTGATTACCGGCCATCGCCGCGAGAATTTCGGTGACGGTTTTATCTCTATGGTGACAGCCATGAAAGACCTCAGCGAGAAGTATCCCGATGTGGACTTTGTCTATCCCATGCACCTTAACCCCAACGTACGTAAACCCATCCACGAAGTCTTTGGTGAGGACTTGACGAAATACGAGAACTTCTTCTTCATCGAACCGCTGCAGTATTTGGAGTTCGTCTATCTGATGGAGAAATCGACAGTTGTCCTTACCGATAGTGGTGGTATCCAGGAAGAAGCCCCCGGCCTTGGCAAGCCCGTGCTTGTGATGCGCGACACCACCGAGCGCCCGGAGGCCCTCAAGAGTGGCACGGTACACCTTGTGGGTACCAACCACGACCTCATTGTTAGAGAGGTAAGTACCCTCCTCGATGACACAGCCGCCTACGAGCGCATGAGCAAAGCCGTGAACCCCTATGGCGACGGCAAAGCTTGTAGCCGCATTGTGCGGGCACTCAATGGTGAAAAGGTCAAGCGCTACGAGGTGAAATAATAAACAAGGTCAAGAATTAGAGAATTTGAGAATTGTTGATGGCTTTACTATATCCGGAACTAAGCAAAAGAATTCTGGGAATTGCGATGCAGTTGCATCGTGAAATGGGTTGCGGGTTTAAGGAAAAGGTGTATCAGGATGCCTTTGAAGTACTCCTCAAGGAGAATAACATAAACTATGAACGCGAAAAGCATATCGACCTCAAGTTTCATGGGGTAAAACTGGAACACGATTTCTTCTATGACTTCCTTATTGATAATAAGATAGGGGTGGAGTTGAAGGCAGTGTCGGAAATAGTTGGAGAGTTTGAGGCTCAGATAATCAACTACCTGCATGTGAGCAATCACAAGCTTGGTTTGTTGCTGAATTTTGGTACCACGAGTCTGGAATACAAATGGTATCCCAACGAGTGGCACTACAGACAATGCGCAAGCATTGGTTGAAAAATTCTCTAATTCTCAAATTCTTGATGAATAATAACTTGAAATGATAATTTAAACAATACAAAAATGATTAACGTTATCGGACTGGGCTACATCGGACTGCCCACAGCATTGATGATGGCTTCGCATGGTGTTGAAGTCATAGGTACAGACTACAACAAAGAACTGGTGGCAACACTGAATGCAGGAAAGACCACCTTTAAGGAGGACGGCCTTGATGAACTCTTCCAGGATGCGCTGAAAAAGGGCATCAAGTTCACCACCGAGTATCAGAAGACCGACATATACATCGTGAGCGTACCCACACCTTACGACAAGTTCAGCAAGAAGGTCGATGCCTGCTATGTGGTGTCAGCTGTCAAAGATGTGATGAAGGTCTGCCCCAAAGGAGCCACTGTGGTGATTGAGAGCACTGTCAGCCCCGGAACCATCGACAAGTTCGTCCGTCCTGTCATCGAGGCCAACGGCTTCAAGATAGGCGAGGATATCAACCTCGTCCACGCCCCCGAGCGCATCATCCCAGGTAATATGGTCTATGAGTTGTTGCATAATAACCGCACCATCGGTGCCGACAGCCGTGAGATTGGTGAGAAGGTGAAGAAATACTATGCTTCCTTCTGCCAAGGCGAGATTGTGGTGACTGACATCCGTACTGCCGAGATGACCAAGGTGGTGGAGAATACCTACCGAGCCGTGAACATCGCCTTCGCCAACGAGCTCAGCCGCATCTGTCGCCACGACAATATGGATGTGTACGAGATAATCAAGATTTGCAACATGCACCCCCGTGTCAATATCTTGCAGCCCGGTCCTGGAGTCGGCGGTCATTGCATCTCCGTTGACCCGTGGTTCCTCGTGGGCGACTATCCCCAGCTGGCCAAGGTGATTGACGAGAGCATGAAGACCAACGACTATCAGCCAGTCTTCGTCCTCGAGCGCATCCATGAGATCATGGAAGAGCACCATATTACCGACAACCGCCGAGTGGGATTGTATGGCATCACATACAAGGAGAATGTGGATGATGTAAGAGAGAGTCCGACCTTGCAGATGATCGACATACAGGAGCGCCATCTTGCCCGTCCTTTGAAGAGCTTCGACCCCTTCTTCACCGACAAAGAGATTGTGAAGAACCAGCTTCTCGACTTCGACCAGTTCCTCAACGAGGTTGACATGGTAGTCATCATGGTGAAGCACGACCATATCAAGCAGAATTGGGACAAGCTGAAAGGCAAAGTCATCCTTGACTGCCATAATATCTGCCCGTTGATAGAGAACGTCTATCACATCTAACATCATACATCTTACATCAAACATCCTTGACTGTCACAATATTTGTCCATTGTACGGTGTTTATCGTATTTAAGAATATTTATGATGTAAGGGGAGGTATGTAAGATGAGGATAGTTGAATATACAATAAAAAAATAGTGTATGTCGTTTGCCGAAATAGTAATTAAACTCAAAGAGGACCCTCTAGGGCAAACAGTAGAACTACATCTTTCGTTTCCCGTAAAACGTATATATGCAGATACTAGATTGTACCTTTCGTGATGGTGGTTACTACACAGATTGGGATTTCAATGAGGATATTGTACGCACCTATTTGGAGGGAGTAAACAATCTTCCCATTGATTATATTGAATTGGGGTACCGTAATAACCCAGAGAAAGAGTATCTGGGTAAGTTTGGCTACACTCCGGTATACCTTCTCAAGCAAGTTCGTGAGTTGTCAAAGAAGAAGCTCGCAGTGATGCTGAACGAGAAGAACACAAAGGTTGAAGACCTTCAGAATTTGACAGAACCAATCAAAGGATTGGTGGATATGATTCGCTTGGCCGTTGATCCCAAGAATCTTCTGCGAGCTATTAACTTGGCTAAGGCTATCAAGACTCAAGGATTCGAGGTGGGCTTCAACATTATGTATATGTCTAAATGGGAACAATATGAAGAGTTATATGAAAAGCTGAGTTCCCTTAACGGAGTTGTAGATATCTTGAATATGGTTGACTCCTTTGGAGGTATCATGCCCAATGAGGTCACTGCCATGGTGGGGAAACTTCGTGGTATCGTTACATGTAAGATAGGTTTTCATGGTCATAATAACTTGGAGATGGCGTTAGCAAACACCTTGGCTGCAATCAATAGTGGTGTGGATTCCGTCGATGCAACCATTCTTGGTATGGGGCGAGGAGCAGGAAATTTGAACACGGAGTTGCTCCTTACTTACCTGAACAAAGATGGTCTTGGAGTGGATTTTAATGCCTTGAGTGATGTTATCACAGCATTTCAACCTCTATACGAAACTTATAGATGGGGAACACAGTTGCCTTATATGATTTCCGGTGCTAATTCGCTGCTACAGAGAGAAGTAATGGCATTGGTAACAAATCGTGTTTATTCTTTTGATAGTATAGTAAGAGGTGTGCAAAACAAGAAGGATGGGATTGTGGATAATGCCAAATATCCTTTGCTTGAAAAAGCTGAATTTGATGACGTGATTATCATCGGTGGAGGGGAATCACCTGTAGATCATTTAGAAGGCATTACCAACTTCATTGCTAAGAAAAAGAATATTGCTCTTGTGTTTGCAACAGCCAGACACGCAGGTAAGTTTATTGATATAAATGTACCTCAGTATTATTGCTTATTGGGAAGAGAAGCCAAACGCCTTAGAGCTAATGTGAAAGCAGAACAGTTTAAGGCTAAGTGCATTTTACCACCATATCCACGCAAACTTGGAACGGATGTTCCGTCTTTTGCAGAAAAAGCAACTTACGAATTGCCCAGGATAGAATTTACAACAGAGTTTCAAGACTCTTGTACAACACTGGCCATCCAGACTGCCTTGAATATCAGCAAGGGAAACATTTACATTGTTGGTTACGACGGCTATCCTGGGAGTGTGCTTTCTGAAAAGGAAGTTGCTTTAAGCAACGAAAATATGGCTTTACTACAGGATTATGAGAAATACACTGGCAAGAAGTTGATGTCGTTGACACCCTCTTTATATCCTGAATTAGAAATAGTGTCATTATATCAATTCATATAAATGATGAAAGAAAAAGTGTCTTTCTTCCTTCCAACACGTAAGGGAAGCGAAAGGGTAAAGGATAAGAATACCAAGCCTTTCGCTGGAATAGAGGGTGGATTGGTAGAGAATAAAGTAAAGCAACTGCTGGAATCACGTCTCATTGATGAGATTATTTTCTCTTCCAATGATGAAGTTTGTATGGAAGTTGCTTCGAAGTATAAAGACAGTCGTTTAAGAATCATCAAGCGCCCAACGGAATTGTGCTTAAGTACAACAAACCTTCAGGACCTGATTTGTTACGTGCCAACCGTTACGGATGCAGAGCATATCCTTTGGGGGCATGTGACAACTCCGCTCTGCGGCGCAGATCAGTATGATTCTGGTATTAAGTTGTACTTTGACAAACTTAATGAGGGTTATGATTCCTTGGTGGGAGTGACAGAATTGAAGAATTTCCTTTTGAACAAGGATGGTAAACTGATAAATAACACCACAGATATACCTTGGCCCAGAACACAGGATTTGGAGGCCCTTTACCCCATTAACCATACAATGTTCATTGCAAAGCGTGAAGTCTATACCAAGAAAAAGAACCGAATTGGAGAAAAACCACTGCTGTATGTCATGGATGAACTTCATTCTTTTGATATTGACTGGCCTAATGACTTTGTAATAGCTGAGATTATGTATAATAACCTATACGGAACCAAGTAAGATGACAAAAGTAGTTACCTTTGGAGAAATTATGGTGCGACTTGGAGCGCCTGGATATCTCAAGCTTATACAAACTGACAAGTTTGATGTCGGCTATGCTGGAGCAGAGGCTAATGTGGCGGTCTCGCTGGCCAATTATGGTGTTGAGACGGATTATATCACCTGTTTACCTGACAATCCAATCGCTGAACGTTGCATTATGGATTTACGGGGACACAAAGTTGGCGTTGACCATATTCACCGCAGTGGCAAGCGCATGGGTATCCTTTATTTGGAAACAGGTAGTAACGCCAGACCCTCTAAAGTTTACTATGATCGAGAGTACAGTGCCATTGCAACTGTTGAACCCGGCTCTTTTGACTGGAAAGAAATCCTTAAGGATGCAGAGTGGTTTCACTGGACGGGTATCACACCGGCCCTTTCTGAGAATGCTGCAGATGAGTGTTTGAAAGCCATTAAGACAGCAAACGGGTTGGGTGTAATTGTGAGCTGTGATATCAATCATCGTGGTAATCTTTGGAAGTACGGAAAGAAGGCATCTGATGTGATGCCTGAGATGGTGGCATGTTCTGACATAATCCTTGGCAATGAAGAAGATTGTGAGAAGGTTTTTGGCATTAAACCCAAGGACTTTGATGCGACAAAGACCAATGGCAATGTGGATCAGAGCATTTTCCTAAGTGTTTGCCAGCAGATGATGGAACGATTCCCCCGTTGTAAAAAAATGGTGGTGACGCTCCGAGGGGCAATCAATGCCAACCATAATACATGGGGTGGAGTCCTTTATAACGGTCAAGAACTGATGGAGTCTCGTCGCTATGATATTACAGATATCGTAGATAGAGTAGGAGGAGGGGACTCTTTTATGGGAGGGCTCATCTTTGGCATGCTGCATTATCAAGATGACCGTAAGGCATTGGAGTTTGCTACGGCGGCCAGCTGCTTGAAGCATACTTTGAAAGGAGATTATAATTGGGTCACTATACAAGATGTTGAAAACCTGCTGGGCGGTGAAGTGAGTGGAAGAGTAAAAAGATAAAACAAATAGAAAATGAAAGGAATAGTACTCGCTGGTGGATCTGGCACTAGGTTGTATCCCATCACAAAGGGTGTGAGCAAACAGTTGCTCCCTATTTACGATAAGCCGATGGTCTATTATCCCATCTCGGCCTTGATGCTAGCAGGGATTAGAGATATTCTGATTATTTCTACCCCGTATGACCTCCCAGGCTTCAAGCGTCTGCTTGGCGATGGTAGTGACTATGGGGTGCATTTCGAATATGCTGAGCAGCCTTCGCCTGATGGACTGGCGCAAGCGTTCATTATCGGTGAGAAATTCATCGGCAATGATAGTGCATGTTTGGTTCTGGGAGATAACATCTTCTATGGCAGTGGCTTTACCAAGTTGCTCCGCAATGCAGTCGAAGATGCTGAGGAGAACAATAAAGCCACTGTATTTGGCTACTGGGTGAGTGATCCAGAGCGTTATGGCGTTGCAGAGTTCGACAAGGAAGGCAACTGCTTGAGTATTGAGGAAAAACCAAAAGAGCCGAAGAGCAACTATGCTGTGGTAGGATTGTATTTCTATCCCAATAAGGTTGTAAATGTGGCCCAAAATATAAAGCCATCTGCAAGAGGAGAACTGGAGATTACCACCGTCAATCAAGAGTTCTTGAAAGACGGCGAGTTGAAGGTGCAAGTCTTTGGACGAGGCTTTGCCTGGTTGGATACAGGTACACATGACAGCCTCAGCGAGGCCTCAACCTTTGTTGAAGTGATAGAGAAACGCCAAGGATTAAAGATTGCCTGTTTGGAAGGCATCGCCTACCGCAATGGTTGGATAAGCGAGGAGAAAATGAGAGAGTTGGCTAAACCCATGCTGAAAAACCAGTATGGCCAATACCTGCTGAAGGTGATAGAAGAGATGAAGGAAGAGATAAATTCGAACACATTTACACACCCCGATATGTCTGGTGTTAAAGAATAATTGTTTATGTCAGAGAAACAAATAACTGTCACTTCGCCGTTGTTGCCTGACCTCGACGAGTTTAATGAGATGCTCAAAGAAATCTGGGCAAGCAAATGGATTACCAATATGGGACAATTTCATCAACAGTTGGAAAAAGAACTATGTCAGTATCTGAAAGTGCCTTTCATTAGTCTTTTCACAAATGGTACGTTACCGCTGTTGACCGCATTACAAGCTCTGCATATTACAGGTGAGGTTATAACCACGCCATATAGCTTTGTTGCAACCACTCATAGCATTTGGTGGAATGGTTGTCGCCCGGTATTTGTGGATATCGAGGAGGAGACTTGCGGCATTGACCCTGATAAGATTGAGGCAGCAATAACCCCCAAGACAACAGCAATCATGCCTGTCAGTTGCTATGGCAAGCCATGCAAGATGGACGAGATTCAAGCCATAGCCGACAAGTATGGCTTGAAGGTTATTCATGATGCAGCCCATGCCTTTGGTGTGGAAGTGGATGGTGAAAGTTGGGCAAGTAAAGGTGATATGATTTCGCTGTCATTCCATGCCACTAAGGTTTACAATACACTTGAAGGAGGGGCACTTGTGGTGAAGGATGAGGCCACCAAGAAACGAATCGACTTCTTGAAGAATTTTGGCTTCGCAGGGGAGACAGAAGTTGTCGCGCCAGGTATTAACAGCAAGATGGATGAAGTGCGTGCGGCATACGGATTACTTAACTTGAAGCAGGTGGATGAGGCCATTGAGAAGCGTCGTCAAGTGGCTGTGAAATACCGTAATGCATTGCGAAATGTGCCAGGTATTCGTTTCTTCGATGATATGCCCGGAGTGCGACATAATTATAGTTATTTCCCCATCTTTATCAATGCCGAGGAGTATGGTCAGACACGAGATGAACTGTACTTCAAGATGCGTGAGGCCAATGTATTAGGTCGTCGATATTTCTATCCGCTGATAAGTACCTTCAGTACCTATCGTAGCTTGCCAAGTGCCGGTGCAGAGAATCTGCCCGTGGCCACCAAGGTCGCCAATGAAGTCATCTGCCTTCCGATGCACCATGAACTAAGTCAGAATGATTTGGAAAGAACCATAGATATAATACTGAAATGAAACATTTAATAATTATTGGGGCATCTGGTTTCTCTCGTGATATGTATTATGTGGTAACACAAGCTATTGGATATTTGCAAACTTATGATGTCAAGGGTTTTTTGGTACATGAAAAAGAATATTTAAACTCGCTTGATGCCTATAAAGATTACCCTCCTATGCTTGGAACTATATATGATTACGAAATAGAAAACGACGACGTTTTCATTATAGCACTTGGCGATGTAAGCGTTAAATCGGAAATTGGAGAATACATGAAATCGAAAGGTGCCATATTCCAAACAATAATTCATAAGGATGCCCAACTTCGAAATAACGTAAAAATTGGCGCTGGCTGCATTATTGAAAGCCATGCACATATTGGGTCTGAAGTGACAATAGGAGAAAATTGTTTGATTCAAGCATTTGCATGTATAGCTCATGACTGCGAAGTGGGTGATTATACCAGAGTAGATGTGAGGTGTTTGTTAACAGGAAGGTCAAAAGTGGGGAAGAGCGTTACCATTCATTCAAACGCCATAATCAATCAGAAAGTTATTGTTGAAGATAACGCTACTGTAGCAGCGTTAAGTTTTGTTATAAGGAATGTAAAAGCAGGAACCACTGTTATGGGCAACCCTGCAAAACGATTAGAATATTAAATTATGAGTAAAGCATTTATCTTCCCTGGTCAAGGCTGCCAGAAGGAGGGAATGGGTGGTGATTTGTATGCTCAGTTCCCAAAAGCCAAAGAGTTGTTTGAGCGTGCTAATGATTTCCTTGGTTATAAGATTACCGACGTGATGTTTCACGGTTCGGAAGAGGAACTGATGGAAACCAAAAATACCCAACCCTCAGTGTTTTTATATGAGACTATTCTCGCCATGTGTCAGGATTATGTGAAGCCTGATTGCGTTGCTGGTCACTCACTTGGTGAATTTGCCGCTTTGGTTATTGCTGGTTCCATTACTTTTGAGGAAGGCTTGAAACTGGTTTTGAATCGAGCATTGATCGGTCAAAAGGCATCAGATGAAGCTCCTGTCAAGACAGGTATGGGTGCTGTAATAGGACTTCCAGACGAGTATGTTGAGAAACGCATCAAAGAGATTTGGGAAGAAGTTGGCGAACCGCTTTATTTTGCCAATTACAACGGTCCCGGTCAGGTGGTTATCTCTGGTTCTCGCAAAGCGGTGCGTGTTGCATGTAAAGCCTTTATGAAGGAAGGTGCAAAGAAAGCTGTGCCTCTGGCTATTGGCGGTTCATTCCACACTCCTTTTATGGATGAGGCACGTGAAGAATTAGGTGCTATTATAAAGGAGGTTGTCTTCAAACCCGCTTCTATTCCTGTTTATCAATGTGTAGATGCACTGCCGCATACAGACCCTGAAGAGATTCGTGCTAATCTGATTCAACATATTACGCATCCTGTTCTTTGGACGGCAATGACGCACAATATGGCAAAGGATGGCGTAACTGAGTTCTATGAGGTTGGAACAGATGATACTTTGGAAAAGATAGTACGCCGCATGTATCCAAACCTGCACCAGCAGTCACTGCTTGATGTTCCGACATACGCAGGTAAGATTAAGAATTTTAAAGTTGTAAAAGAAGGATAAGTATTGATATTTCACATATTGAACATATCGGTATAGACGTTAAGAGTATTGAGGAGTCACTCCCATACCATGAAACAGTGCTTGGCTTCAAGTGCTATGCAATAGAAGAAGTAGCCGACCAGAAAGTAAAGGCAGTTTTCTTAAAAATGGGTGAAACCAAGCTGGAATTACTGGAACCATCTTCTGAGGAAAGTCCAAAAGCTAAGTTCCTTGAAAATAGAGGCTCTGGTATCCATCATACAGCATTTGCCGTGTAAGATGGCGTTGCTATTGCACTTTGAGAGTGTAAGAACAAAAAAGTAAGGCTAATGGATTTTGAACACCGAAATTGTGCTGAATGGCTGAATGTCGCTTTCCAAAATCCAAAGTCAACACAATGAGTTCTTACAGAACTTTGTGAAAAACAATAAATCAAGATAATTTTTGAGTTCAATAATTTAAGTTCAACATTTAAAATTTTAGAATTATGGAATTAAATGAATTTGTAACAAGATTTGCTGAGGAGTTCGATGAGACTCCCGCTGAACAGTTCAAGGCTGACACCGTGTTTAAGTCACTCGACGAGTGGGGTTCACTGACCGCACTTTCTATCATTGCAATGGTAGATGAGGAGTTTGAAAAGCGCATTACTGGCGCAGACCTCCGTTCTGTCAACACACTGGAGGAATTGTACAACTTAATTCAGAGCAAATAATGGCTTACAATCCATTTTCATTAGAAGGTAAGACCATTCTCGTAACGGGAGCCTCGTCCGGAATCGGACGAGGCATCGCCGCCGAGTGCTCCAAGATGGGGGCCAAGATGGTCATCAATGGACGTAATGTTGAACGATTGAATGAAACAATGTCCATGCTTGAAGGAGAAGGTCATGTGGCGATTGCTGCAGATCTTTCAAAACAAGAAGACATAGACAGCCTTGTTGCACAATGTCCTGCAATCAATGGTGTCGTTCACAGTGCGGGTATCCCCAAAATATGTGGGGTTAAACATATTGAGCGCAGTTTATTGGAAGAAATAGTCAATGTCAATGAAATCGCTCCGATTCTTTTGACATCTGGTCTGCTAAAAAAGAAAAAACTTCAAAAGAAGTCGTCTATCATTTTCATTGCCTCCATATCTGGAGTTTGTGTCGCTAATGTTGGCGAAGCACCATATTCAACTACAAAGGGTGGACTTGCAGGCTTTACGAAGGGAGCAGCTTATGAGTTAGCTGCACAGGGTACGAGAGTCAATACAATTTGTCCAGCTTTGGTGCCTACAAGTATTCTTGGACTGTCAAACGAAATGTTCTCGGAACAACAGTTGAAAGATACTATGTACGGTCGATATCCTCTTAAACGAGTCGGCACTCCTGAAGATATTGCCAATGGTGCTATTTATCTTCTTTCAGATGCATCAAGTTGGGTGACTGGTATTAATTTAATAATCGATGGTGGATATACATTAGTATAATATGGCATTAGTAAAATTTAATAATATAGGAATTAAGGCCTTAAGTGCAACTGTTCCTCAGAATGTGGTTAAAACACGTTCACTTACGGATTACTATACCCCAGAGGCAATAGAAAAATTTATTGAAGCAACAGGTATAGAAGAGCGTAGATTGGTCCAGAGAGACCAGTGTGCGTCAGATCTCTGTTATAAATCAGCTTGTCAAATTTTTGGTGAGACGGATATCAAACGTGAGGATATTGACGCACTATTCTTTGTTAGTCAAACCCCAGATTACAAGTCTCCTGGGACTTCCATCATTCTCCAAGATAAATTGGGCTTGAAGAAATCTACTCTTGTTTATGATGTTAATATGTCATGTTCTGGTTTTATACACGGCATGTTGATGGCATACAGTTTCCTTCAATCCCCATCTTTCAACAATGTTATGGTGATGGTTGGAGATACTCTGTCAAAGATTACATCTGTACAGGATAAAGGAACAGGAATGCTTTTGGGCGATGCTGGCATATGCTGTGTTATTGGTAAGGGCGAACAGTATGGTGAGAGTTTCTTTTCAATGAATACGGATGGCTCTAATATTCAGTCTGTTATTTTGCCTGCTGGCGGTAGTAGAATCCCGAGTTCAGAAGAGACGCTTAAGGTGAAGGAATATGAAGATGGCAGTATTCGTAGTTTGGAACATGTCATTATGGTTGGTCCTGATGTCTTTAGCTTCGCAATTTCAGAACTGCCTCGTGACATTAAGCGACTATTAGAGTATGCAGGAAAGTCTATTGATGAAGTTGATAAATATGCATTCCATCAGGCTAATGACTTTATGACTAATTATATTGTCAAGAAGTCTAAGGCAAATCCTGACAAACTTTTGCACTCTATTCAGAAGTATGGAAATACAGCAGGTACTTCCATTCCTTTGTGTATGGTACACAATCGAGAAGAAATAAAGTCAAACGATATAATTTTAATGAATGCGATTGGAGCTGGTTTCGCTTATGGAACAGTGCTTTTAAATATCGCTGATTGCAAGATTTTGAAACGACAGGAACTGTGATAAAAGTATATATAAAAGCGATTTCATACAATCTACCTGAGAACATCCTTACCAATGAGATGATTGCAGAAGAATTCCCAGAGTGGACTGTTGAGAAAATAGACAAGAAAATTGGAATAAGGAAGCGTCACGTGACAGCAGATGGTGAAACGGCAAGTGACCTTGCTGTTGGGGCAGCAGAAAAACTCTTTACAGAAAACGGTTATGACCGCAATCAGATAGACTATCTGATATTTGTTACACAAAGCCCTGATTACCATCTGCCCACAAATGCTTGTACCATTCAAACACGCTTGGGATTATCAAATCGACTGACAGCCTTTGATGTCAATCTTGGTTGCAATGGTTTTGTGGCAGGACTATCACTTGCTAAAGCAGTTATAGTTGCTGGTCAAGCAAAGAATGTGTTGCTGCTTACAGGTGAAACATACTCAAAGTACATGCACGAGCGTGACAAGAGTAACCGTACTATTTTTGGAGATGGAGCGGCTGCTACGTTGGTAAGTACCGAGGGTATAGCAGAAGTAGGCGAGTTTGTGATAGGCACTGATGGCATTGGTGCTGAGAACCTAATAGTGAAGACAGGAGGTGCAAGACATCCACAACCTGCCGGTGACTTAAAGTATGACGATTTTGGAAATCCACGTTCTTCAGATAACCTCTACATGGATGGCCCTGCCATTCTCAATTACTCTCTTGATAGCATTCCTCAGTTAGTTGCAGATGTGCTTGATAAGAATGGCGTTACGATGGAAGACATAGACCTTCATGTTTATCATCAGGCTAATACCTTCCTTGCCAATCTCGAACGCAGGAAATTAAGAATTCCTGCAGAAAGGTATTATTGTAATATTGAGAACTTCGGTAATACCGTGTCCTCAACCATTCCTATAGCTCTCTGTGAAGCTGTAAAAGAAGGGCGTATTCAGAAAGGAACAAAAGTATTATCGGTAGCCCAAGGTCTTGGATACACATGGGGCGGTATGGTATTGTTTTTCTAAAATAAAATAGTTCAATGAATCTAAATGGAAAGAAGTTCCTAATAACAGGAGCGGCATCAGGATTAGGTAGAGCCACATCATTAATGCTATCCTCATACGGAGCAGAATTGTTACTTATAGACAGAAATGTAGAGGATTTAAGGCAGGTCGCACAAATGACGAGTGGTGTGGGAAATGCACTCGTTTGCGACTTGCTTACATGCGAGTGGGGGGTGGTAAAATCATGGATATTAGATAGATGTAAAGATGTGGGGCTCGATGGGTTTGTCCATTTTGCAGGTGTACCATGTACGGTACCCATTAAGCATCTTTCTGTTGAGAGATATGAGAAAGTCAATAAAGTGAACGTCTCTTCAATTATTGAAATGACCAAGATCTTTATCTCAAAGAATATATTGTCAAGAAATAATCCCAGCGTAGTATTAATATCTTCAGTTTCTGGTCTTGTGGGATTTACCCCCAATGTGGCGTATTCAATGACAAAAGGCGCAATAATCAGCATGACACGAGCATTAGCAATAGAACTTGCATCCAAAGGAATAAGGGTCAATTGTGTGGCACCAGGTTTTATCAAGACACCATTAATGGAACAGACAGCGGATATGCTTGGCGATGATTATGAAAGCAATCTATCTGCAATGCATCCTTTAGGGCTAGGAACAACTGTCGATGTGGCAAATGCAGTGGCATTTCTTCTTTCCGACTATTCTAAATGGATTACTGGAGTTGTACTCCCTGTAGATGGAGGATATACGGCACAATAAAATGATTAAAGTAGAAAGAGTAATAAATGAGTTGATGACTTCGAACTGCTATGTTGTATATGATGAAGATACCCTAAGGTGTCTCGTCATAGATCCTGCCAGTGAGAAGTCCCTTCGGGAGATAGAGTATATAGAAAAGAACGGATTGACGCTAGACTATATTCTCTTAACCCATGAGCATACAGACCACACATGGGGTGTTAACGCTTTGCTTGGGAAATATCCTTCATCAAAGGTGATTTGCTCAGAACTATGCAAAGAGGCTTTGCCAAGAGAGGCTAAAGCCTATTTCCAATTCTATTATGATGACCCAGATTACATATACAATGTCGAACGGGTCGATGTTACTACAGAGGAATTGAATTGGCACATGGAGTGGGTAGGGCATAGCATTAAGTTTATCGCTACACCAGGTCATAGTCCCGGCTCTGTTTGCATAGCTATTGATACTATGGTTTTTGGAGGAGATACCCTGATGCCATTCAAGCCGTTTATCAAAAAACGTAATGGTGGGTCAGTTGAGCAGTTTCAGGAGAGCGTAAAGCAAATGGTAGAAGCCTTTCCAGCGGATACAATAGTATATCCAGGACATGGAGAAAGTGGGCAAATGAAGGATTATAATAATAACATTAAATAAGTTTATATAAGGCAAATAGAACATTTAGTAGCCCGGCAGATACTAGACGGAAGAATTTTTCTGATGATGAAATACAGAGCGTGTGGAAGAAGGCAAAAAAATGATAGTGAAAATCCCGCCGTATATAGACAGGACTATTCAGGTGCATGGATTAGGCGTGACAAATCCGGAAATACAGAATCCACACTCGGCTGGGAGATAGACCATCGCAAACCAGTTGATAAAAACTGATCTGATGATTTGTCAAATATAGACCATCTCCAATGGAACAATAATCGTACACAGAGTGACGATTGCCCCCAATGGAAAACCTAGAAGAAGGTCGGTCAAAGTTTGACAGGCGACATTACAATGTGGAGCAAGAATAGGTGTGGGAAACTGACTAGTGGTTAATGTGGAATAAGGAGGAAAAGAAATTAGAATAATGGCAGAAGGAAGCTTAAAAGATAAGACTGTTAAAGGGACATTCTGGAGTGCAACGGATGCGGCATTTAGGTATGGTGTAACTTTTGTGGTAGGGATTGTTCTTGCACGTCTGCTTACTCCGGAAGATTATGGACTGTTAGGAATCCTGACTATCTTCATATCCCTGTTTAACGTAATTGTTGACGGTGGTTTCACTAATGCCATTATTAGGAAACAGAATGCGTCAGATGAGGACTACTGCACGGCATTCTATACAAATCTGGTCGTTTCGATATTCCTTTCGGTACTTCTTTTTTTTTGTGCGAAGCCGATTGCGATACTCTTTGAACGTCCAGAACTGGTGGCATTAACCAGAGCAGTTTCTCCTGTGGTGGTAATAAATGCGCTGGCCATAGTGCAAAAAGCAAGACTTACCAAACGGATAGATTTTAAGACACAGACCATAATCACCATCATTACTGCTACAACGAGTGGAGTGATTGGTATCGGTATGGCATTGGCAGGTTGTGGTGTATGGGCTTTGGTTGGACAGCAGATATCAAACTATGTATTAAATGCAGGTCTATTATGGTTTTTCAACAAGTGGTATCCCAAACTGGTTTTCAGCTGGAAGAGTTTCAAAGACCTTTGGTCGTTTGGCTGGAAATTGCTTGCTAGTGGGGTCCTCGGTGCATTAACCGATGAACTGAATCAGGCTGTGATAGGAAAATCTTTTTCACCTCAATCGTTGGGGCAGTTTACACGGGCTCGACAGTTTGCAAACCTGCTTTCCCATAATGTTACAACGATTGTTCAGCGGGTTAGCTTCCCCGTACTTAGTGCTATTCAGGATGATAAGCAGAGATTGAAGTCTGGATACAAGCGCGTGATAAAAACAACTATGCTGCCAACATTTATCTCCATGCTTATGTTGGCAGCTATTTCGAGACCGTTAATACTAACATTAATAGGTGCCAAGTGGGAGATGGCAACAACGATTCTGCCTATTTTGTGCTTTAGCCTGATGCTGCACCCCCTGCATGCGCTTAATCTGAATGCAATACAGGTATGTGGAAGAAGTGATTTGACATTAAAACTTAAAATAATTAAAACCATCCTTGCGTTAATACCGATAGGCTTGGGTATTTATTTTAATGATATATTCTGGTTGCTTTGGGGTGAAGTGGTAACAAGCTATTTCTGCTATTATTTGAATGCTTATTATTCCAAGGATCTTATTAATTATCCTATTATGGAACAGCTGAAAGACGTGACACCGTCACTCCTTGTCGCATTGGCCATTGCAGTACCAGTCTATCTGTTAAATTTTATTCCAATTTCCTTTTATTTAGTGCTTCTACTGCAACTGTTAGTAGGATGTGGCTTGACAATATTTATTAATGAAAGAGTATTGTTGCCGGAGTATATCGAAATTAAGGGAATTATCATGAAGTTCTTTAAGAAAAAGGAGTAGTTATTACGTAACGAGTATGAGAGAAAACAGTACAGTACATATAATAGAGGGTAATAGGATAAGACCTGGAGTATGGCCAAATATGATTTGCACCATGGCTCTGGTTGCAATAGGTTGTACACCATATTTGGGGTATAATATATCGAATGCACTCAAGTTGATACTTTTTCTGATATGGTGCTTGTCTACGTTGACATTACATCCCTTTACAGGAAAAGAGATGGGATTTAAAATAATAATATGGATTCTTGTTTTTTTTATTGTGCAATTATTGTACAGTATTGTCGGTATTTCACGCGAACTAGTTTACTTCCTGGCCCGTTGCCATGTATATGTGATACCGGTGGCTCTGGTGTATATAGTAAATTATTACAATTCAAAGGAAATAAAATTGCTTTGGTCATTTTCCCTTCTGTTGCTTTTCGTAAATCTGATAAGTAATATAGAAATAGGTTTGACACAGGGAGTATTCGCATTCCGTGTAACAGAAGATACGGTGAATACAAATGCGGGAAATACAGTATTTGTAGTGGAATGTATGCTTTTAATACCTACTTTATGGATTTTGGTTAGTAATAATAAACGCAAAGCTATACGATTGTTTTCGTTGGTGTTTATTCCTGCTTTGTTTTATTATATTTTGTTTTTAAACACTCGTGCGACATCAATAATTGTTTTATCTTTAATTATTGGGGGATTTGTTTTGGTGGAAACAGATAAGAATAATAAGATGAAGAAAGGCAAACTTTTCTTTGGTATGTTACTAATTGTAGCCGTCATTCTAATTCTGTTTAATCCCATTATTGAACTTGTATCCTCTTTTTTGGGTGACAATATGAGAATGATGTCACGAATAGAGGACTTGTCGACGGTGGTAAATCAAGGCGATGTTGGACAATTGGATGAGGGTAGCTTATATACACGAAGTATGCTTTGGGGAGCAAGCATAAGCACTTTTTTCAGTTCAGTGCCACATTTTTTATTTGGGGTAGGAGAGTCTGTGATTGAGACAGATTTTTACAGTTTGCTACAACATGGCGTTAGCAATCATTCTGAATTTTTTGATCTTGCAGCGCGGTATGGTGTGATGGGGATTGTAATGTATTACTTTATCATTAAATACTCATATTCTTTCATCAATAGTCTAACTGTCGATGAAAAAATAAAAAAATTTTTATTCATTATTTTTTTGGGCGTAATGTTATTTGGATTTGTGAACAATCTTTCAAAAAGTCTGAATATATTTATTGTTATTTATCTTATTACGCCATTGACAATAGTACTGATTAATCAAAATAAAATATAGTATGTTCAAAAATATATATAACAGTTCTGCCTTTCTACAATGGATGTTCAGAAAGTCGTTTCTTTCCAGGGCGCTTCATAAGATATATCAATATTATGAATACATATCATTGAATCGACTGACAAAAAAGCAGGCAAAAGATGTTTCAAAACGTGCCAATGGCTACGATGACCCACGATATGCCAAATTAAAAGAACTTAAAGGGAAATATGCAGGGAAAAGATGCTTCATCACCTGTACTGGTCCAAGCCTTACGATTAAAGACCTTGAGAAACTGAATGGTGAATATGTTTTTGGCATGAATTCCATCTGTTTGATTCATGATAAGACCGACTGGAAACCAGATTTTTTTGGAATTCAAGATGTGAAGGTGTATGAAAAAGTGAAAGATAAGATGTTGGCTACGGACAACGGTCAAGTATTCGCTCCATACGCCTATTATGAACAGATGAATACGCCTGAGAACTGGATATATTTCCCCATGAGCTGGGCATATCATATATATGATAAGAAATATAAGGAAAAATATTTCGCAAAATTCAGCGGTGATTGCTATGAGACTGTTTACGATGGCTTTACCATTACTTATAGTATTATGCAGTTGGCATTCTATCTGGGCTTTGATGAATTATATCTGATAGGCGCAGATTGCACATATTTGGGGCAGCAACAGCATTTTATTGAAACTGGGCATATGGTGTCCCAGAAAGACTCAGCCAAGGTGCAAGACAAGATGTTTGCTGTATATCATGAAGCCAAGGCCTATGCTGAAGCTCACGGATTGAAGATATACAATGCTACCAGGGGCGGTTTTCTTGAGATTTTCCAACGTGTTTCTCTTGAAGAGGTATTGTCTGACAACCAAAAGAATAAGAATAGTTTATGATAGATTTTGAAAGATGAGAATAATTCGTTTTTTACATGTAGTTAAGGATGATAAGTTCACCGCCCCAGTAAAAAAAAGTTTCGATAACGATGCGATGATAGCATCAGAATACATACATTATTGCTGGCGTAAACATCTCAAGTATTTGGATAAAGAGCCGTATGTTTCTTTATATTACAAATCAAAGGATTTCAAAAAACGTCTACAGAAAAATGATTATGATGTGCTATATCTTCATTCGCTACATTTCTCTGTTATGCGTTTTCTGAAGTATGTACCTTCGGACAAGATTGTAATATGGTGGGCCTGGGGCGGAGATATATATGATGGACAGTTGCTAGGCCTTAAATCATATGTTCATATTGATACTTTGAAACCAATTACCAAGAAAGTAATTATTGGCGGTATCTCAAGTAGGCGAATTAAAAATTTGTTAACAGGACTATTGTTTTCCATTCCGTTTACATACTATAGGAAGCAGGCATTGAAGCGAATTGATTACTTTCAGCCAGTTATTGATGTTGATTATGCTTTAATGAAGAGATTCACAAAGTTTAACGTACAAGAATATTATCCAAATAATTGGTCAAATTTCTATACCGGCACAGAAAAATGTGAAGAAAAAGATCCCAGGGGGGCTATACTACTAGGTAATTCAGCCGCTCCGGCAAATAATCATTTAGATGCATGGGAGTTTATTAAGAAAGAAGTATCTTCAGATAGACTTGTTATACTTCCATTGAGCTATGGAGCGATGGATTATGCCCGTAAGGTAAAGGAGGAAATAAATGACAAAAAACACAATACACGCTTCTTGGACACTTTTATACCGTTTGAAGAATATTATAAATTAATCGGACAATGTTCTTATGCTGTCTATGGTTCAATACGACAGCATGCGATGGGTAATATTTATAATGCCTTACGCAACGGATTGAAGGTTTTCCTTTTTAAAGATTCATATATTTTTCAATACCTGGTCCAAAAGGGATTTGTCGTTTTTGCTATTGATGATGTTAATGCAGAGAGTTTTAACAAACCTCTTTCCCGTGAAGAGCATATGAAAAATTTGGATGCCATGAAGTGTGAGATTATGGAAAACAGGGAAAAAGCAAAAAGTGCGATGGATAGTATAATAAGACGAGTTGAAAATAATACGATATTATAATTGTACCCAATGAAAGTATTATTTTTAGAAAGAGTTATCCTCAACTATAGAGTGCCATTTTACAACGCATTAAGTGAGTTTGTTGATGTTACTGTGGCGCACTATATGGAAGACAAAACCAATGATGCTGATTGCAAGTTTAAAAAAATAAAGGTTGAGTCAATAAGGTTCGGTCCCTTTCATTTTCAGAAAGGAGTAAGAGGATTGGCCGAACAATATGATGTTGTTTCTATAACATCCAATATCCATGCTATCGGTTATATCAGGCTTCCTTTCAAAAAACGTTCTTTTAAGTTGATTACATGGGGTATTGGTTTTAGGGTATCCCATTCTCATCCATACCACGTTTACAGATCACACAACATCCTTGATAAAATTATGTTAAGGGTATTGTCAAAGGGGGATGCAAATGTTTTTTATATGTCGGAGGCCAAAAAGTTTTGGGAAAAGACGACGTTAAATATGGATAAGGTGTTCATTGCTCCGAACACGGTTGAAGTAGCAGATGTGCATTTTGATCATAAAAAGAAGAAGAATATAATATTTGTTGGTACACTCTATAGAGGTAAAGGCGTTGATTGCCTTTTGAAATGTTTTCGCGAAGCAATAGACATAGTTAATAATAGTGTACACGTTGACATCATAGGTGATGGCCCATGTAGGCAGGAACTTGAAGAGTTAACTAATCAACTCAAACTGAATGATAATGTAACTTTTCATGGTGCCATATATGACATCCAGCAGTTGACTGATTTCTATTCAAAAGCCATACTTTGCATTTCCCCTTATCAGGCAGGTCTTACTGTTTGTACAAGCATGGGCAATGGTGTCACTTTTGTAACAAGAAAGGATGCCATAACAGGAGGAGAATTATACCATATTACCAATGGGGAAAATGGAATTATATTCGAGAGAGACGAGGAACTGATAGAAATAATCAAAGATGTAATAACCAATCCTTCAAAGTATATAGAAATGGGGATTAAAGCAAAAGAATACTATGATACCCATGCAACAATTAACCACATGGTTAATGGATTCTTATCTGCAATAGAGTACGTTAATAAAATAAAATGAATGAGGATCATTGTTTATTAACACACACCATTTCCCATTTTTAGAGAATACTAATGTAGTAGTATTACGTAAAATATTGAGAATAAAATATAATGACAAAAGTAATTACATACGGCACATACGACCTGCTGCATCAGGGACATATTAATCTTTTGCGGAGTGCAAAGGAGTTGGGAGACTACTTAATAGTAGGCGTCACTAGTGATAGTTTCGACCGGGGGCGTGGAAAACTCAATGTGCGTAATAATGTGCTCGAGCGTGTAGAAGCCGTGAAGGCTACAGGTTTTGCCGATGAAGTTATCATTGAGGACTACCTTGGTCAGAAAATTGACGATATCCAAAAATACGATGTTGATATATTCGCGATAGGTAGCGATTGGCTAGGGAAGTTTGATTATTTGAATGAGTATTGTAAAGTGGTATATCTTCCCAGGACAGAAGGGATCTCTTCCACAATGTTAAGGGCAGAGAACCAGAGTACATACCGTATCGGTATTATTGGCAGCGGACGTATAGCGCATCGTTTCGTTCCCGAAACGAAGGTGGTGAATGGGGCGGAGGTGACGGCAGTACTGAATCCTGACAAGGATAAAGCAGCGGCATTTGGCAAGGTCCACAGATTGGATGCATTCTCTGATTTTGATGATTTTATCAAACTAATAGATGTAGTATATGTCGCTTCGCCGCATCTGACGCATTATGATTATGCTAAAAGTAGCTTATTGGCAGGAAAACATGTCTTGTGCGAAATACCATTTACACTTTCAAAAGATGAGGCACTCGAGCTCTATCGTCTGGCGGAAGAGAATAATCTAGTGTTGATGGAGGCAAGCAAAACTGCGTATTGCCCAGCATTTGGGCATATTATCACTTTGATAAAGAGTGGAATTATTGGCGATGTAGTGGACGTAAAGGCCTCTCTGAGTAAGATGGTGGAGCCTCCGACCCGCGAGTTAGATGCAATGCAGGCGGGTGGAGCAATAACTGAACATGCTCCACTTACGATTATGGCCATAGTAAGACTGTTGGGAATAGACTGGATAGATGTTGGTTTTCATACCAAGAAAGAGAAAGGTGTGGATATATATACCAAAGGCATCATCAACTATCCTCATGCTACTTCATCTTTTACTCTTGGTATTGGGGTTAAGACGGAAGGTAATTTGGTGATTTCTGGAACTAAGGGCTACGTTTATGTGCCTGCCCCCTGGTGGCTTACCAGCTATTTTGAAGTGCGGTATGAAGACCAACGCAAGAATAAGAAATACTTCTATAGCTATGATGGTGAGGGATTGCGTTATGAGATTCAGGAATTTCTTTCTATGATTGTTAATAACCGACGTAGCTGCTATAAACTTCGTCGTCGCGAAAGTGTGGCAATAGCAGAGATTATAGAGAAATACCGTAACGGTGAAAATGTGACTGAGATATGAAATATGCAGTAGTAACAGGTGGCACGTCTGGCATGGGACTGGGTGTCGCCAAATTGTTGGTAGGAAAGGGATACTATGTTTTTACCACATACGTCGGCCCTGAGTTTACGGAAAAGATTGAAAACTACGAGGCTCACCTTGTGGATCAAACCAAGCGCGACGAGGTATATGCCTTTATCAACCATGTGAAGTCAAATACAGACCGTCTTGATTGTATCGTGTGCAATGCAGGCATAAGCATTCGTAAGTCGTTCACAGAAACTACTGATGTTGATTGGGATAGACAGATGGAGGTTGCTGTGAATTCGCACTACATTATGGTGAGGGAGTTCTTCCCTATAATTCCGGCAGGGAGCAGAATCCTTTTTACTGGATCTCAAATGGCCGTTCATCCACACGCAACAGTGTTGGCTTATGGTGTTACTAAATCTGCGGTCTGTGCACTTTCCAAAAATCTTGTAAAAGAGTTTGAAGGAACTGGTACTACGGTAAACATAATCGTTCCTGGTTTTGTGGCTACCCCCTGGCAGAATGAGAAACCGGATGAGATTAAGCAAAACATATACAACAAGACAGCTATCCACCGTTTCGCTACCGTTGACGAGATTGTCGATGCATTTAGATTCTGTATAGATAATCCTTTTGTCAATGGAAGTATGATAGAGGTGAATGGTGGGTATTGTTATAAATAATTGGTTGTATAATGGAAAACATGGAAGAAATTTATCAGAATGAGATGTTGAGGATTGTTAGTTATATAGACAAAGTCCTCACAGAGAATAATATATGGTATTCGGTGGCTTATGGAACCATCCTTGGTGCCATTAGAGAAAACGGATTTATACCTTGGGATAGGGATGCTGATGTGTTCATCAAACTACCTGACCGTGAACGGGCAAGAAAGGTACTTAAAGAAAACTTGCCCGCGGATCTTGTATACAATGACAGTTCTAGAAATACTGTTGGATGTATGGACGGCATTATATCGAAGCAATATGGTGACTTTACAACTGTGGACATATATACGTTGATAGGTGCTCCAGACACTGACCATATGGAAGCATCGAAAGTGAAGGCAATTCTTCGTAGGAATAAGTTTTGTACTAAGTTTTTTGGCGCAAAATACGGAGATTGGCACAAGCTTAGAAAAGCTTATAAGATTGCTCCATATCTGTTTGTAAAGTTTTTTTTGTGCCTTATCCCCAACAGTGTGATTAGAAGAATACTTCGTCATTATGAGTATAAGTACGATTTTGAGACTTCTCCATTTATAATGACGATGGTGTCTTATCGTAGACCAGGTGACATCATGCCGCGAGAAATCTTTGATGAGGTGGTTCGACACAATTTTGAGAACATTGAAGTGAATGTCCCAAGGTTGGCTCATAACTATTGTTCGCGATCCTATGGTGAAGATTATATGACCCCTAAACAAACCGGATGGAAATAATGTCACGAAAGAGCATAATTATCCTTACCCATCAGTATTCGAGTGATACCAGGTACAATGGACGTTGGACCAAAGTGGTGGCATACTTTGCTCACGAATGGGCGAAAGAAAATGATGTATTGATTATTATAAACTCATCAAAGTTTCCAAAGTTGTATTATTTCTTTGGAAGTATCATGAGATTAATTGCGAGATTTACCTCCCAAGCCCCGGCTCTAATAACAGATCAAGATTGGCGCCAGCCTTTTGACTTCGGTTATGCTGGTATTAATGCGTATAACCGTCCAATGCTAAATTTTGGCCGCCTGCAAATTATAGTGGTTCCAGATTGAGAATCAAGTGAAAGAGATTATCAGCATTTGCAAACAGAACGGTTTTAAGCCGGATATTATTGATGCCCACTGGTTGAATCCTCAACATGATTTGCTTAAACCATTAGGCGATTATTATCATGTAAAGACAGCTTTGGTGCTTCATTTGGAGGCCATAAAATCACAGTATTATACCCATTAAATGAGCTAAAACTCTATGAATTAGCAAAGTGGGTGTAGATCGCATTATGGCGTGAAAGTGCTTAATGAATGCACTCACTAAAAGAAACTCCATTAGTATGTTCTTTTGGTATCTCGACATTATCTCAGCATAGGCTATGGAAAGAATAAAGGGGCGTTTGCTCTATATAATTGATGGCCATACTGGCCTTCTGTGTAAACAAATGTCATTTTTCCTTGTTGATTTAACAACTCATGAGGAAAAATTCATTTGCACATTGCCTGTTGGGAAAAAGACTGCCATTTTATCCCGTAGCAGACTGTTTTCTCGCTTGAAAAGATTGGAACCTAAGTGTGCGGGTCGTTTGTCGGAAACAGAATTTGTGGTCTCGCTTTTACGAACATGCTGGCTGGTAGATGTGGCTAAAAAAAAATGTACCAAGTTATGTGATAATCCCACGGGATTCAGTGAAGTGATAAACTTCTGCTCTGTGGAAGATGGCATTTTATGGGGCGACTACGGAAGGAATGCAGAAAACCGTGAAGTTAAGATATATCATTTAGGTAAAGACCAACGGATCTCTGTGGTACATTCTTTCCCCTCGGGTACGGTAAGACATATTCACAATATCGTTGAAAGGGATAACGGTTATGTCCTCTTCGTTGGTGACAATGAAGCCAAGGCGGGTATCTATCTGGTCAACAAAGAATGGACGGAAGTACAGCCTTGGAAAACGGGACAGCAAAAGTATCGTGCTGTGGTGGGTTTCCCATACAATGGGGGGGTGTTATATGCTACAGACTCTGTGGAAACGGAAAATCATATAAGGTATGTATCAGAAGAAGGAGAAGAAACGATATTAGCTCCTCTCAATGGTAGTTGTATATATGGATGTGAGACAAAGAAATATTATCTGTTTTCAACAACGGTTGAGCCACATGAGGGAGGCGGAAAACTGTCGCTTGTATTTGAGAAACTTGGAGGCGGTATCAAGAACCGTGATGTGACAATTGTTGCAGTGTCAAAAAAGGACTTGTTTGTGCGACAGGTGGCATCGTTCAGAAAAGACGTATGGCCTATGAAATTATTCCAGTACGGGCGATGCATATTTGCTGGGGGACAAAAGGAAATGAACACTGCATGGTGTAGTCCTGTAGCATGTAATAAATATGATGGGAGAACAATAAAAATAGAGTTATAGTATAAATGAATATTTGGATTATAGATCACTATTCATCTGAACCCAGGTTTAGCGGTATTTCAAGGCAATATGATTTTGCAAATGGTTTATCAGCCAAAGGGTATAACGTTCTGGTGATAGCATCGTCGTTTTCTCATTTCACCAAGAAGTATCTGACAGCGGGGAAATGTACGGTTTCTGAAATTAACACCAATGCACATTATGCGTACGTAAAGACGATGGCATACGAGACAAATGACGGTTGGAGGCGTGGTTTGGGCAGTACATTGTCGTTTGTGAATGCAGTAAAGATGCATCGTGATGAACTGGCAGAGAAATATGGCAAACCGGATGTGGTGGTAGGTTGTTCCATTCATCCTTTTGCATGGGTAGCTGCATACAGGGCGGCTAAGCATTTAAAGGCTCGTTTCTTTGTAGAGGTGCGTGACCTGTGGCCTGCATCGTGGATTGATAACAAAGGATTAAGCCCCAGGCATCCACGTGCACTGTTTTTCGGCTGGTTAGAGAAATGGGCTTACAAGCGAGCAGAAAAGATTATCTATTCGATGTCCAAGGGTGACAAGTATATCTGTGATAAGTTAGGTTTTCCGAAAGAGAAAACTATCTGGATAGACCAACCCATGTTCACGGAGAAGTTTGACGAAAATGCAAAGCGTTATGAAGAACTTCCTACCGAACTCAGGGACTTTATCGGTGATTCTTTTATCTGCGTTTTCACTGGCTTCTATAAGGACTATGAGGGAGTGTTTGATATGTTGGAGGCTGCAAATATTTTGAAACAGAAAGGTTCTCCTATCAAATTCGTCTTTTTGGGAGCTGGCGATGCCAAAGATGGAATGCTGGTATATAAGGAAGATAAGCAACTTGAGAATGTGTTTGTTGGAGGTCGTATTAGCAAGGAACTGATTCCGCCACTTCTGAGGCGAGCCCAGATATGTTTGGTTCAGTTGGCTATCAAGGGCAACAGAAAGTCATATCAGTATGATGCCTCGAAGAATAAGATTAACGAGTACATGTATAGTGACTCGGTAATCATCTATGGTACATATCAGCAGCATCATAATGTTGAAACTTCCGGTGCAGGTATCTGCATTGAACCTTTCGATGGTCAGGCTTTTGCTGATACCATTGAGAAGGTGTATAATATGACTCCTGAAGAGCGTAAAAAATATGGAGATAATGCCAGAAAATACATTTTGGAGAATAATACGCTCGAAAAACTAACAGAAAAGTATATCTCTATTTTGGAGAAATAGAATAATAGTTCAAGAAGTTCAAAGGTTCAAGAAGTTCGAGAAATGAATTATTCTTTAGTTTGGAACACTGTGAAGTATCTGAAGCCAGTGCAAGTGGTGCATCAGGTGCTGAACAAGTTCAAGAAGAAGGAAAGGGTATATTTTGACAAGCTTCCTGTTGGATACAGGGAGGTGCGTATTGCTATTCCTGAACTGGATTGCGATGAAATATTAGTTGCGCGTTTCAATCCTAACTTGATGAAGAGAGGCAAGGTTTGCTTGCTTAATCAAGTAGTCGAATTAAACTATGAGTCTTCCTATACAAAAACTTTGAAACCGCTTATCTATAACAATGTCTATTATTTTGAATACGGCATAGTGTTGGGTGCAAAATATAGAGAGACGACGGATACAGCCTATTGGGAACTGTTTAAGAAATGCTATCAGGATTATTTGGATGCCAAGGCAGAGTTGAAATCTACTTATAGCATGGCCTTGCACATCCCAAATGTATTGATAGCCTTAGAACTGTTTGGTGAGGCAGCTGAGCTGGATCTCAGAGAGAAGATATACTGCGAGTTGTATTCTCAATATCTATATCTTCAAAAGCATCAGGAAAAGCATTTGTTTGCCAATCATTACTTCGAGGATTTAAAGGCACTGATCATTGCCTCTTATCTGTTCAGGGATGATAAGAAGCTGGATTGCTATCTGAAAGCCTTCAAGAAACAATGTGATGAGCAGATACTGGCAGATGGTGTTCACTATGAACTGTCATTGATGTATCACAAACTGATAATGGAGGATTTGATGCGCATTGGGATGTTGGCAAAACAGACAGACTTTCCCGAGTGCAAATGGATTATCCCTTTGATACAGAAGATGACTGATGCTTGTTACTCTTTGGAGAAAGGGA
>JAEEZY010000003.1 GCA_016292015.1 Bacteroidales bacterium
CATAAGCTTTTTTTAGTGTTTTTCGAGTTTTTCGATGTTTAAAATAAATTTTCGCATAATTTTGCCCTTTTCGCATTCTTTCGCAATCCAAAGAAACAGCGAAGCGCATTTCATTTTCGTGTTTTTCGCCAAGGCAAGTGCAAAGCACAAGCTTTTTTTAGTGTTTTTCGAGTTTTTCGATGTTTAAAATAAATTTTCGCATAATTTTGCCCTTTTCGCATTCTTTCGCAATCTGGTCACAGGTAACAGGTCGCTTTTTTAGTTACCCAATGTTATTGTAGTTCTTTTTAGCGATCTCTTTCATCTCGCCCACGAGCGATTTCATGATGCCACGTTCCTCGTCGGAGAAGCGGAAGGTGAGAGTGTAAAGGCCGTCGGGACGGCGCACGAGGCGAGAGTGCGCTGTGCGCATGAGCTCCTTGCTCCTCGGGCCACTGGGGCCATCCTGGATAAACAGGAACTCCTTGTCCCAACGGTTATACATACCCTTGCCATGAACGGTCTGGCATTGAAGTTTTTCCTGGCAATACATTTTGACTCTAACTCCGTCAATGATGACATATCTATAAGCTTTTTTCATATTGATTAATGTTTTTTAGTTTGTTACTGATTAATGATTGATTTGAAATGGTTGCGGTAGCTTGCGTCAAACTTCATGAGGTTCTCGTGGCGGGCGAGCAGGTTCGACACCGCCGGCTGACTTATCTGAAGCAGCATCGCCACCTCTTTTTGCCTCAGGTGATAATCATTGACAAGGAGAGCCACCACCATGCATCGATCGTCCACCAACTCCTGACGGCGGCAATGCGACAGCAAGTCGTCCATCGTGACCCCGACCTTGTCGGCCAGTTCCACAAGAAGGGTTCTATTTAAATTTTCTTTTTCCATAGTTTGAAAATTTTGAATTAATACTTAGTTTATTTTTGTTTGATTTCGAAATCGAGTGCAAAGGTAGGATGCGATTAAGCGACTGAAAAAATGCCACCAAATGACAATTTTCAATCGCACACTATTTTAGTGGAAACCGTTGCTTTTCAACGAGAAAAAAATATCAAAAAAAATTATGCGATTGAACGCAAAACGCCCAATCGCACATTTCAATCGCAAATGCCTGTTTTCTACTGACGGTTATCCCTTGCTATGTATTCATACACCCAGTCAGCATAAGGCTGTTTTTTGCCTTTGCTCATATACCTGACAAATGAATTCCGCTTTACCCCTCGCCTGACATTATCTGCAATTTTATAACGGAGACCATTCAGGACACCATTTTCGTACAGAAGACCCAAAATATATGCTTTTATCTCAAGTCTTTTATTGCGCTTTCTATCAACAGACCAATCACGGGCGATTTGGTCGGCATAATCCGACTGCATCAATGCCTCAATGAAATTATCCGTCCAAATGGAGTCGTATCGTTCAACACTTCGAAAATTATCAAACCAAGACTCTTTTAACATTTGTTGCAGGTTAATCTTCGGGGAATCGTAGTTGAGTTCTTCTTTCTTCTCTTCTTCTTTTTGCTCACCCTCAGTATCGGAATTCTTGTCATCGGCAACAGCATCTAATTCTTCATCATTAAAATCCAACAAAACGGGAGGTTCAACAGAGCCTTGCTCCATTGTGTCTAGATACATATATATATCAAGTTCCTCTCTTGCCATACACATATACAACATGTATAGCAAAGGTAAAGACCTGTAATAGCCTTGTTTTGTTTTAGTGGTCCAATACGACTTGTTTTTCAGACCGTTTTTGTTCATTAGGAACATTAATAAAACCTCCAAGTCCGAAGATTGATCGTTAGAGCATAAGATACCCATAAAGTCCTCTGTATAATCCTTAGTTTTAACGTGGTCAAGATAACAAATATACCCGCCATTCTCGTTCAAGATTTTTTTTCGTCAACCCCCTGATGGTCTTGTATTTGAGCCGTTCTTTTTCCACACCTTGCTCACTATCTAATACAGAAATACCTTTATAAAGTATTTTTGCGTAAATCTCCAAATCCTTATGTAGTGATTCTGGAGATCTTTTCATTGGTAACGTGTCTTTTCCCATTTTGTAGAAGTCATCAATCAACTGTAAAATCATAATCAATCCTTTCGTTTAAGTTAAATACTAAATTCTGTTTGCAAATTTATGAAACAAACACACTAACCCAGAGAGATAAATATCAACTCATGTTAGTTTTTTTTTAGACAAAAATGAAACATTTGCGAAAACAAACGTCGTTATCCATTGTGTCACTCATAAGTCATTGACTTTAAACACCCATCTCCTGTCAGGTGCACTTCATCCATCATTTTGATAGCGACTTCTTGCATTGCATTCGAGATCACCGTTAATCGTTAACCGTTAGCATTTAGTTTTTACTAATTGGGGGGGATTGTGTATATTTGCAAATTGACAACATATCTATTAACCTATAAAACACAATTATAAAACCAAAAGAGGGAAATAACAATAAATTAAATAGTTAGAAGCGTTTTGCTTTTCTTTGTACAACCGAAATCTCGACAATTTCGCTATCATTACACAGGAAAGGAAACGCTCGCGGGTATCCGTGAGCTTTCTTGTTCGTAATGATAGGTAGTCGAGAACCTCGGTTGTGAACGGAAAGATTTCACGGATTTCTTTATTTGCATTTCAATGCCAATAAGAATCCAATTAGAAAAGGAATAAAAAATGGCATTATCAAATAATCTTCAACTTGTTTGTCCAATAAGAGGCCAACTAACAATTAATAAAAAAAGCAAAGACGGATTGACAGCAACAGAAGAATCCTTTAGGGTTGAGGCAATCCGATATTTGATTAGTAAGGGGTATCCAAAAGATAATTTTTGGTTAGAACCAATAATAAAACGTTTCGGCAATAATGGAAGAAACAGTTTTAGAAGTGATTTTGCCGTTCTTGATATACCTGCTCAGCAATTAGAGGTCAATTCACCTGATATGATTTTGAACCATGCTATCCTTTTGTGTGAAGTAAAACGAGATAATGCAAAGAGTGATTATGTAAAAGAAACGCAGGTAAAACCAATGCTGGATTTTGCAATTAATCAAAACACCATTGGACTTTATTGGGATAATATAGATCGTAGGGTATTTTGGATTGAAATAAATAACGATAAAAAGGAAATTAAAGAAGGACCGATTTCCTTTATACCTCAGTTCGGACTATCAGTAAAAACCAAACCTCTTACCTTTAACTCGATTGAACCATCAGATAATCTCATAGATACGTTTGGTAGAATTGAAGATGTATTACACCAAGCAGCGTATTCTCCTGAAAAAAGGTACGAAATAATACTTCAGCTTTTGCTTGCTAAAATATTTGATGAACACCAGTTTGAGACTCGGGTGAATGATCCTTTGGAAATACAAGATTTCAAGTCATTGGGGACACCTCCCGAAGCGACCAAGAAGAAAATGACTGACATTATTAAACGTGCCGTGTCATTTTACAGCAAACATCTACCTAATATAATATCTGATAAAACAATTTTAACTGGAGATCAATTGCTAGAAGTATTACAAATTCTTGCGCCAATTAAAATAACTCATTCAAAGCGTGATGTCGTTCAAACATTCTACATGAAGTTCGCAAAGGACATGTATAAGTGGGATATGGCCCAATATTTCACGCCAACATCGGTAACAGACTTTCTTGTAGATATCGTTAATCCTCAATTTGGGGAACATGTTGCTGATCCAGCATGTGGCAGCGCTGATTTTTTAGTTGCAGCATTCCGCAGATTAAGAGAGTTTAATCCTGGATACGCCGACTGTGTATGGGGGATAGATAACTCTCCTAATGCCGTGCAAGTTGCAGTTTTAAACATGCTTCTAAATGGAGATGGTAAAACAAATATAAAAAAGGATGACTCTTTGGCACATGTAAACAATTATCTGAATCATTATGATGTAATAATGTGCAACCCTCCTTTTGGAACAAAAATAGTCGAGAAGAGAACTGCTGTTTTAAAGGAATATGATCTTGGCTATGAGTGGGTTTTAAATAAAGATGGGGAATATATTAAAACCGACCATTTGCTCCAGATGCAAGAAACTGGAATACTATTCATTGAAACTTGTATAAAGGAGTGTAAGACCGGAGGTAGAATAGCCATAATATTACCAAATGGATATTTGGGTAATAGATCTCCCAAGTACAAGGTTGTTAGAGAATACATCTTAAAGCATGCAAAAATTGCAGCAATTATTTCTTTACCAAGATTCACATTCAAATCTAGTGGTGCGGATGTAAGTGCATCGGTGTTATATCTTGAAAAAAGAGACAATCCCTTAGAAACATTGAAAGATGATCACCCTGGCTATAGATTGGCCGTTGAATTAATTGAGAAAGTCGGGTGGGATGCTGGAAATAAAAAAGCTCAACCTATTTTTAAGCGTAATCAAAACGATGGTAGCTTGATTATTGCGGAGAATGGCGAGCCTATTCTGGATTGTGATTTCGAAGATGCAACGGATAGGATAGTTTATGGTGATGCGGCCAATAGTTTTGATTGGTTATCAAGGAATCGTAAAGAAAAGTTTGTTCCGGATGGATGGACCATAGGAATAGACATTATTTATTCTGATCCTGATTTAACTCTTGATCCCAAAAGGTACTGTAAAAAAGTTATGTACTTGAGAGAACAACTAAAGAGCATCCCTCATCTTAAATTAGGTGATATTGTCGAGTTTATTCCTGAGAAAGAAAAAACAGATGGGTCAAAAGTGAAAATTGTAAAGTCGAATACTTATAACTATGTTGAAATACAAGATATTGGCCAAGGGGATTTTTCGTGCAAAGAATTAAAGGGATGGGAACTTCCCAGCCGAGCAAAACATTTTGCGGAAGCTGGTGATATATATTTTGGAGCCATCTGGGGTAGTGCAGTAAAGTGGTGCATAATACCATCTAATGTTGATAATGTTGTTGTAACAAATGGATGTTTCAGATGTCGAATTAAAAAAGGAAAAGATTCTTATTTGCCAGATTTGCTCGCATATATGAATAGTGAAGGGTGGGCTGTGCAAATGCGTTCAATTTCTAGGGGGTCAGATGGTTTGGCAGAAATATGTGAAGATGATGCTTCACAAGTTATTATTCCAACTTTATCTAGTAAAGTACGAGCATCATTAGATCCAACTATCAAAGCTCTTCAAAAAGGATCTACTTCCTTAAACTCTTTGATAAATGGTCTTATTAAGGCAAAAAAGGTTGAATACATTGAACCATCAAAAAGACCGAGCCATATAGTACTAGTATGATCTTCCCTTTGTGGTGGATTTGTAATCCTCCACTTCTGGTAGTGAATATTTGTGTTTCGTGACGGGGTATTTTGGATGTGCTTTGCGAGGTTTTAATCGGTTTTAAATGGTTTTTTGAAGCCTTTTGTGTGGTTTTGGAGGCCGTTTTTGGCCTTCGAATTCACCCTTTGCGGTGGGGTGGATGGGTTTCCGAGGTGGTGGTTAAGTGATTAATATTTTGATTTGCTGATTGTTGGTTGTATTTCCCGTCGGCTTTTCTTTTGATGAATTTTGCCGACGGTTAACGGTTAACGGTGATTTCATTTGCAAAACAAGAGAACGTTGGGAGGTTGATAAGATGATAGGTTGATAAGGAACGGTTAATTTTGTTTTTGAAATTCCATTGCAGAATTGGGGTGGGGACTTTCATTTTTTTCAAAAATCGGTTCAAAAATTGGAGATTTTAGTTCATTTTTTCCGATTTTATACATCATTTTATTCAAATATTATAAATGTTAAAATTATAATATATTGTAATATAATAAGTTATGCGTAACTATACTACTTATATATATTTTGTTTGAGCGCACACTGGCTAAAGACATAAGAAATCACCGTTAACCGTGTTAACCGTTAACCTTTTTTCTCCTTACTTCCGCGATGCCTCCCTGCTGCCTCCCAGCTCTCTTTCTCCGTAGATGTTGTTTCAACTCATCCTCCCGACTCCATGGCTTCATCCTCTCATCTCCGGTATCTGAAAATCTGTCCTTCAATCCGGATGATATCCTGTGGATGAGTTATTTATAATAAATATCTTAGTTTTGACGATAAATAACCGCCCCGTATCTTTGCATCATGATTCGAATCAGTGCATGCACAACAAAAACAACCTAACAAACTAACTCCAAACAAATTAACAAACAACACACAAAAAAAACATTTGTCAATTCACTAATCACTAATCACCAATCACTAAAATTATGGCAAGAACACCCCACAATCCAATCACGACCAAATGGTCCGGCGCCGTCGGCGGCTTCACCTATCGCGTCCTTCGCGGCAACCAGATTATAGCCGAGCGCCCCTCTCACGTCAACAACCCCAAGTCGGCCGGTCAGACCCGTGTCCGCATGAAGTTCAAACTCTCGGCCCAGTTCAGCGCCCTCTGGAACAGCATCCTCAACGCCAACCTGGCTAAACAAGGGACTGACTCCACAATCAACCGCGCCCTCGCCACCAGCGTGGCCTACCACGTGGCCGGCATCGACCAGCACGCCGCTGTCGTCAACCTCGCCGAGTTCGAGGAGGCATTCAACGCCCGCACCCGTCAGACCTCCTCGGGCGGCATGGTGGTGCACTTCAACGCCGCCGTGCAGGAAATCATCGCTCCCGAGGGCGCAGTGGTCACCTACCAGGTCGTCGCCTTCGACGAGGAGAGCAACCCCATCGCCTTCAACACCCAGACATTCATCTCCAACGGCGACCCCAAGAACATCGACCTGCCGCTGGTGCGCATCACGCCCACCCGCTACGACGTCATCGCCTTCGCCACCACGCTCGACGAGAACACCGAGTACAACGGCCCGCTGGGCAACATCACGGGCGACAACCCCGAGTCCCTCTCCGCCAACACCTACAGCGTCCTCGTGAGCGCACTCTCCTCCGTCAACGGCACCATCAACGGCATCCAGACCGGCTCCTACCTGACAGCGTAAGCGCAGCGACCTGCGACCTGAAACCTGAAGTCTGCGAGAACAGACTTAACCGAAGGTCAAACCAGCAACCAGTAACCACTCGCTTCAAGCTGTCACCCATGTGCGGGCTCGCACGAATGGCACTCCCTTTGGGGGTGCCATTCCTTTGTTTTCCTCTCCTCCGAATATCGAATTCTTCAAAACTTGTTGATAAAATGTTGGAAGGGGAGGGGCTTTGTTCCGTTTTTATGTGCTATCTTTGCAGTCTCTAATCAAGGCATTCTATATTTTCTGCAAACAAAATAAAACAGTTATACCATGAAATTCATTGTCAACAGTCAGGCACTCTACAAACAGCTGCAATCTATCAGCGGCATCATCACCAACAGCAACACGGTTCCGATCATCAGCTGCTTCCACTTCCAGCTAGAGGAAGGACGGCTCACGGTCAGGGCTACCGACTTGGAAACCACCCTTGTGGTGACCTTGGATGTCGAGACGGCGTCGCTCGACGGCCTTACTCAGGTTGCCATCCAGTCGAAACTCCTGCTCGACATACTCAAATCACTCGACGACGTGCCTCTGACCTTTACGGTTGACGAAGCCTCTTTCGCCATCGAACTGTCTCACACCGCTGGCAAATACAACCTGGCGGGAATGGACGCATCGGTGTTCCCGGCCATGCCTCAGCTGGAAGAGACCACAAGCGTCACCATGCCGGCGTCGGCACTCGTGTCGGCCATCAACAAGACGGTATTCGCCGCCAGCAGCGACGAGATGCGCCTGCAGATGACGGGCATCTTTTGCCAGCTCTCGCCCGAGGGAACAACCTTCGTCGCCACCGACGCTCACAAGCTGGTGCGCTACAAACGCTCAGACGTGACGGCCGACCAACCGGCTGACTTCATTCTCCCTCGCAAACCCATAACATTGGTTAAGAAGATTTTGGAATCACGCAGCGGCGAGGTGGAGGTGGTCTTGAGCTACAACCGCACCAACGCTACCGTCGCTTTCGAAAACGTCTTCATCGCCTGCCGCCTGGTTGACGGAAAATACCCGAACTACGAGGCTGCCATCCCGAAGGAGAACCCCAACAAACTCACCATCGACCGCGTGTCGTTCCTCAACACCCTCCGTCGCGTGGGCCTCTTCGCCAACCAGTCAACCAACCAGGTGCGCCTCTCACTCTCTGAAAACGAAATCATTATCTCGGCCGAAGACCTGGAGTTCTCCAACAACGCTCAAGAAAAACTGCCTTGCGACTACACTGGCGACAAAATGGACATCGGCTTCAACTCGCGCTTCCTCATCGAGATGCTCTCCAACCTCGACACCGAGCACATTCTCATCGAGATGTCACAGCCAAGCCGCGCCGGTATCATCTTCCCGGTCTCTGACACCGAAGAAACTTCCGAGAACATCCTGATGCTCGTGATGCCCGTCATGTTGGCCAACTAAAAATCAACACAATGACCAAGCACAGCAAGGTAAACCTCTGGGGTACACATGGTTCGACCATATTGAGCATCACACTGGTGCTCTGGATGCTGGGTATGCTCATGGCTCTGGAATACCACTCCTACCGTCAGACACACGACATGCAGGAACAGGTAACGTTCCGACTCGACCTTACCCCGACCACTGGGCAGACGGAGGCTATGGCTCTCAAACAGTCAATCGAAAAGATTGGATACGTCAAGCATGTTGACTACATCTCAAAGGACGAGGCGGCCAAGATATTTGTTGACGACTTGGGCGACGACTTTGTGGATTTCTTGGGATACAACCCGCTTTCGCCTTCGCTGATGGTCAACCTAAGAGCCGACTTGATTCCTGACAACCAAAAAGATATAATCAGCCAGTTCAAGCAAGACATAAACAAAATGTCGGGCATTGAGAAGGTGGCGTATCAGGAAAATGTGGTGAGCGAGCTGAACGAGATATACTATAAGGTGTCGTGGTTTCTGGTGCTGTTCATCTGCCTGCTGCTCTTGCTCAGTGTTGTGCTGATTAGCAGTACTATACGCATCGCACTCTATGCACAGCGCGACACCATCCGCTCGATGCGCATGGTGGGCGCCAAGGTCGGATTCATTGCTCGTCCGTTTATCTCGCGTGGTGTGCTGTACGGGCTGCTGGGCGGAATACTTGCCGCCATCCTCACAATCGGTGTCATATATCTGTTCAACAATCAGTTAAATCTTTCAATAGACATTTCGGCCCACTACCTCTGGTATGCCGGCATCGCCGCGCTGCTGGTAGTAGTGGGTATCGTTATCTCGTTTTTCTCGACACTGTTCAACGTGCGTAGATATGTACGTAAAATCGACTACGAGAATTAGTTGAGGTAAAACAATACTATTTATTGAGTATTAAGTTTTTGACTAGTATGAAAAAGACTAACGAATCAAGCAAGCCGACCGATGGTGCCAAGTCAGAGTTTGTCTTTGGCAAGTTCAACTATATAACCATGGGTATCGGCATCGTCTTTCTGCTGATTGGCTATATTCTTCTTTCCGGCGGCGGCAGCGACGATCCCAATGTGTTCAACGAGGCCATGTTTGACAAAAGACGCCTTGTGGCCGCCCCCGTTATGATTGTCCTTGGATTTATCATTGAGATTGTGGCCATTATGGTGTCCCCCAAGTGCAAGAAATGCAAAAACAAGGGCGAAGTGGCTGAGACAAATCCCACAGCACAACGTCCAGCAATAAAGAACTGATATGGAATGGTTTGAAGCGCTCATACTGGGCATCGTACAGGGGTTGACGGAGTACCTGCCGGTGAGCAGCAGCGGACATCTCGCCATCGGTGCCACTCTTTTCGGCATGAACGGCGAGGAAAACCTTACCTTCACCGTAGCTGTCCACGTGGCTACCGTCTTGAGTACCTGCGTGATACTCTGGAAAGAGATAGCTTGGTTGTTCTCCGACCTTTTCAAGTTCAAGTGGAACGATGGCACCAAATATGTGGTGAACATCCTAATATCCATGATACCTGTCGCGATAGTCGGTTTCTGCTTTAAAGACAAGGTGGAAGAGGTGTTCGGCAGCGGTCTGCTTGTTGTTGGCATCTGCCTGCTCGTAACAGCCTCATTGCTTGCCTTCTCGTATTATGCAAAACCTCGTCAGAGAGAGAGCATATCGCCGATACACGCTTTCGTGATAGGCATCGCACAGGCGGTGGCCGTCTTGCCAGGATTGTCTCGCTCCGGAAGCACCATCGCCACCGGCTTGCTCCTTGGCAACAAGAAGGAGAAACTGGCTCAGTTTTCGTTCCTTATGGTAATTCCACCAATCTTGGGAGAGGCGTTGCTCGATGTCAAAGATATGGCCGAGGTTGGCGTAAGCAATGCAATGGCCGGTCTTTCGCCTGTGGCTTTGATAGTCGGATTCCTGGCCGCCTTCGTGAGCGGCTGTCTGGCTTGCAAATGGATGATTGACATCGTCAAACGTGGCAAACTGATATGGTTTGCCGTTTACTGCACGGTGGTGGGCATCGCGGCCATAGTGATGAACTACTGCCTGTAACACATTATATATATGATACCCCTCGAGCGTCTGCAAGCCGGTTTGGTCATCCCCATCGACAAACCCTTGCAGTGGACCTCGTTTCAGGTCGTCAATAAGGTAAAGTCCACCATCAGAAGACTTTACAACGTCAAGAACATCAAAATCGGACATGCTGGCACCCTTGACCCGCTGGCTACAGGTTTGCTTCTTGTCTGTGTGGGAAAGGCCACCAAGTCAATCGAACAGCTGCAAGCCGGTAAGAAACTATATAGCGGCACGTTGGTGCTAGGAGCCTCCACCCCTTGTCATGATTTGGAACAGGCGGTGGACCGCCTTTACCCAACCGACCACATCTCTGCAGAAATGGTGGAGGAGGTGCGTCGCTCTTTTCTGGGCGACATCGAGCAGGTCCCCCCCATGTTCAGCGCTGTGAAGATTGACGGTCAGCGGGCTTACACCTATGCTCGCAAAGACGACCCCGACGCGGTCATCGAGCCCAAAAAGGTTCATATTGAGTCGTTTGAGCTTACCCCGTTGGGTCTTACAGACAAAGCACCAGAGCTTCCGGAACCCAAAGCTATCACACAAGCAATCAACCAGTTGTCGCCACATCTATATAACAATCCTCAAGGTGTCGTACCAAGTGGTTTGCCTCGCTACGGCTTCCAGGTGCTCTGTGGCAAGGGTACATACATCCGCAGCTTGGTACGCGATTTTGGGGCGGCACTCGACAGCGGAGCCCTCCTCGCCTCGCTCCGCCGAGAAAGGGTAGGGGACTTCCGTGTCGAAAACGCCGTACAACTCAGTGAGATAGAGGAGTTTTTAGTGAATGGTGAATAGTGAATAGACAAATCAACTTTAACGAAAACGAAAAGGAACTCGAACACTTTCCTTATCAACTTATCAACATATCAACTTATCAACATTCAAGCGAAGCAAACCCCTTTAACTTTTACTCATTACCATGTCCCGCTACTTCATACATCTCGCATATAACGGTGCCAACTATTGCGGATGGCAGACCCAGCCGGAGTTGCCTACCGTCCAGCTCACCTTCGAGGAGGCTCTTTCGACCTTGCTGCGTGAGAAGATTGCCGTAGTCGGATGCGGGCGTACTGACACAGGCGTCCATGCGTCGGATTTCTATGCTCATTTCGACAGCGTGTCCGAATTCGACTGCAACCAGTTGACATTCAAGCTCAATTCGTTTCTACCTGCCGATTTGGCTGTGTTCGAGATATTTAAGGTCAAGGAAAACGCCCATGCCCGATTCGATGCGACGGCTCGCACCTACCAGTATCATGTGTCGGACCATAGGCTTCCGTTCCGTCAGGGACTTTACAGCCGCATCTATTTTTCGCCCGACATACAGGCTATGAACGAGGCTGCCAAGGTACTGATGGAATATGAAGATTTCACATCGTTTGCCAAACTCCACACTCAGGTGAAGACCAATATCTGCCACCTCAGCATGGCTCGGTGGGATTCGGTGGGAGAGGAGTTGGTATTCACCATACGTAGCAACCGATTCCTTCGCAATATGGTGCGCTCGGTCACGGGCACCTTACTCGATGTTGGGCGTGGAAAGCTCTCCATCGACGATCTTCGACGGATTATTGAACAGAAAGACCGCTGTGCCGCCGGCGTCAGCATGCCGTCCCAAGGCCTGTTCCTCACCAAGGTCGATTACAACTTTAACGACATCAGAGTGATATAATTATCTAAAAGATAATCTATTATCACCAATCATACTTTAGTCGTCACTTTACCGTTGTTTCTTGGTTGCACATATTTTTTCAGAAAATGATATTTTTTTTCTGGAAAATACGTATCTTTGTACGTTTCAACAAAGAGACAAACAAATAAATATAATTAATAATCAATTAAATAATTTTAATTATGCAACCAAAAGGTAACAAATACGGTGTTCACCGTGTACTCGAGCCGAAGGGTGTTCTCCCGCAGCCGGCAAACAAGATTGACAACAACATGGATGTTCTCTACGACAACGAGATTCTCATCGATGTGCAGACCCTGAATGTCGACTCCGCTTCTTTCACCGACATTATGAACTATGCCAAAGAGCAGGCTGGTGAAGGTGCAAGCAAGGAGAAAATCCTCGAAGAGGTGAAGAAAGAGATGCTCCTCAACGTGGAGTTGCAGGGCAAACACCGCAACCGTCGTACCGGTTCGGGCGGTATGCTCCTCGGTAAAGTCGAGAAAATCGGTGACGCTCTGAAGGGCAAAATCGACCTCAAAGAAGGCGACCGTATTGCTACCCTCGTTTCGCTGTCGCTGACCCCGCTGCGCATCGACTCTTTCGGCGAGATCCGTCCCGAAATCGACCAGGTTGACATTAAAGGTAAAGCTATCCTCTTCGAGAGCGGCATATATGCCAAGATTCCCGATGATATGCCCGAAAAACTCGCTCTCAGTGCGTTAGACGTCGCCGGTGCTCCCGCTCAGACAGCCAAACTTTGTCATTATGGCCAGACCGTCGTCATCCTCGGCGCTGGTGGAAAGAGCGGTATGCTCTGCTGCTATGAGGCTAAAAAACGCGTCGGTGTCACCGGTAAGGTTATCGGTATCGCCAACAGCCCCAAGAGCACTCAGCGTATCAAGGACCTCGGATTCTGCGACATCGTCGAGAGCGCTGCCGGAATGACTCCCGTACAGGTTTACGAACTCGTTGAGCGTCTCACTGGCGGCAAGATGGCCGACGTCACCATCAACTGCGTCAACGTTCCCGACCAGGAGATGACCGCCATCCTTATCACCAAAGACGACGGCGTCGTTTATTTCTTCTCGATGGCTACCAGCTTCACCAAGGCTTCGCTCGGTGCTGAAGGTATCGGAAGCGACGTGAACATGATCATGGGTAACGGCTACACCAAAGGTCACGCCGAGTTCACGCTTCAGGAACTCCGTGAGAGCCCGAAGCTCCGCAAGATCTTCGAAGAGCTCTACGCATAACACTTATAAATTAAAAGCATACGATATACCGACGGCATTTTTACCGTCGGTATATTTATTTTGAATATTGCCGTTATGTTAAGTTGGGGTTATGTGAATATTCACTTATTTGAATAATCCTCAGTAATCCTCTACTTCAACAAGCTTTAGAATACAGACAATTTACGTTATTCTAGAACACTTTGATTTCTGACACAAGATCTCTGCCTATCTTCGAATTTATACTATTCTGAAGATTTGTACGACGTTGCAATATTTCTTGTCGTAGCGCAGCCGAGGCGACTCTTAATGTGAGAACTCCATCTGCATACGTTATATCTGTCGTAAGATTCGATATCATTTCGCCTGCGATTTCCTTATACGCTTTGACAACTTCGTTTCTGTCAATTATCGGATTCAGGTCGTAATAATCATATATCACTTCCAGCAATTCCGATACATTATACTCGTGAATACACTCTGGTCTTACACCTGCTCTCCATGGCGATGCAACCTGTCCAGCTCTGCGTCCTCGTGTTATTCTACGGTATTCTTTCATAAGTTGTTTCTTTATGTAATAATTTTATCTTACTGAAATACAATAAATTTACTCCACTAATTCTCAATCCCTTCAGGCGTTATATTGAATATGCGATGCTCCACGTTTGGCAGTTCGCTGAAAATCTGCTGCACCCGACCTGGCTGAGTGTCCGTGAGAAACACTTGGCCAAAACGATCGCCACCAACCAGTCGTATCAACTGCTTGATACGTTCCAGGTCGAGCTTGTCGAAAATATCGTCAAGCAAAAGTATCGGTTTCGTTTTTGTATAGTCGAAAATATACTGAAACTGAGCTAGTTTTAATGCCAGAGAGATAGTTTTCTGCTGGCCTTGCGAAGCGAATTTCTTAACCGGCATACCCGATAGCGAAATCGATATGTCGTCCTTGTGCGGTCCTACTGTGGTGAACTGGGCATAACGGTCAGCTGACTGCGCCTCCTCTATAAGTTTTGCAAAATCCTGATTCTCTATCAGCTGTGATTCATAGTCGATTTCCACCGACTCACTCTGACTCGATATCCAATTGTAATAGTCGTTGAATATTGGTATGAATGACTCCAGAAACCGTTGACGTGTGGAAAACAGCGGGGTTCCGAATCGCACAAGTTGCTCGTCCCAGATGTCTATCGCAGGAGCATCCCAGTATCGGTCGTCGTAAAACTGTTTGAGCAGACGGTTGCGTTGCACCAGGACTTTGTCATACTGGATGAGGTTTTGAAGGTACTCTTTGTCTGTTTGCGATATGACGCCGTTGAGAAACTTGCGACGAACATCGCTGCCGCCGGTGATGAGTATTTGGTCTGTTGGCGAGACAATAACAAGTGGTATGCGCCCAATATGGTCTGCAAATGTCTTGTAGGCTTTCTGCTCGTAGCGCATCTGCTTCGGCTGGCCTTTACGCTGAATACATGACACTTGCACCGACTGTTTTTCAAGTCCTTCATATCGTCCGTGAATGGCGAAGAACTCCTCCCCTTGCCTGATATTCTGTGTGTCTATCGAGTTGAAAAAGCTCTTGCAGAACGAGAGATAATAGACGGCGTCAAGAAGGTTGGTCTTCCCTACTCCATTATTGCCGACAAGACAGTTGACTCCGGCACAGAAATCAATGTCGGCATTGGTGTAGGACTTGAAATTGGTTATTTTAAGATTAGAGAGATGCAATGTAATATGGATATTTGTTGTTATTGTACCCTACTTTGAGGACTATTATATATATGTACTATTTTTTATGTTTCCCTATTCCCTTGAGAAATGTAATTGGCAACCTTCTCCATCAGCCATCGTGGAGTGCTCGTCGCCCCGGTTATGCCCACAGTCGCCACATCTCGCAACCATGAACCATCAATTTGGCTGACATCTGAGATAAACTTGGTATTGGGTTGCACCTGGCTGCAGTATTCAAACAGATATTTGCCGTTAGAGCTGGTAGCACCACTCACAAAGAGAAGCAAGTCCACCGACCGGGCAAAGTCTTTCAGCTCGTCTGCACGGTTGGCCACTCGGCGGCATACTGTATCATACACCTCGAAGTCGTCGCACAACATCTTCGACTTGATGGTTGCAGCCAGTGCACGATAGTCGTCACGGCTTTGTGTTGTTTGTGAATACAATCTTACCGGACGGCTGAAATCTATACCGTCCAAGTCCTCTTCTCCACTGATAATGATAGCAGTGTTGTCAGTTTGTCCATTGAGTCCTATAACCTCTGCGTGTCCGTGTTTGCCGAAAATGAGCACCTGCCCCCCTACCCTTTTCATCTCCTCGTATCCGCTACGTACATTCTTCTGTAGAGCCAACACTATCGGGCAAGTGGCATCAACCAGATTGATATTGCGCAGGCGAGCTTCGTCGTATGTCGATGGGGGTTCGCCATGTGCTCGGATAAGCACCTTGGTGTCGCGCAATGTGCGGAAGCGTTCGTGGTCGATAACCTCCAATCCCATCTCGCTGAGCCTCGACACTTCGGCGTTGTTGTGCACAAGGTCACCCAGACACAGAAGTGGCCTCCGGTGAGCCAACTCCTCCTCTGCCTTGCTAATTGCCTTCACCACACCGAAACAGAAACCGGCGTTGCTGTCAATCTCTACCCTCATGACAGACACTGGTTTTCCTGACTTGCGGCTTCGAGTATCTCCTCAAACTCACCAGGCGTCAGGTCGTTGAAGAAGTAGTAAACCGGATTGACAGGCCGGCCATTGAGTATCACCTCATAGTGCAGGTGCGATCCCGACGATAAACCGGTACTTCCCACCCATCCAATCAACTCGCCTCGTTTCACCTTCTGCCCCACACGTGCCTTTACCTCAATCATGTGGGCGTAGAGAGTCTGGTAGCCGAAGCCATGGTTTACCACACACACCACACCGTATCCTCCTCTGTTCTGGGCATTCCTACCCGCTTCTGTAACAGTGCCGTCGGCTGTCGCATATATAGGAGTTCCTGTTCGTGCCGCCAGGTCAACCCCCGTGTGAGGACGGCTGTAGCGCAATACCGGATGGTATCGCGTGCCGAAACCTGAGACCAACTCACACTGTCCCTTTGCAATCGGCATTATGGCCGGCATGGCCAGCAGACGGTCTTTCTGACTCTTGGCCAATTTGAACACCTTGTCGTACGATAACGACTGCTCATACAAGCGGCTCTCCAGGGCGCTGATGCGTTGATTTGTGAACTCCAGCTGATCCTTGCTATTGAAGTTGCGTACCGAATCCCAGGAGTGACCATAGTCGTGGGCGGCCGAGTGTATGGGATTCACCTCGAATATCGTGCGGTAGATGTTGTCGTCTCTGTTCTCCAGGTCTTTCAGCACATCCTCGGCCCTTTTCATCTTGGTGTTCAGCTGTCGCATGTCGCGCTTGTAGCTGGCCAGCTCGCGTTTCATCATCTTCTCCTTGGGCGAGTCGATGAAATGAAACGCCAAAAAAGTGAACAGCACGCCAATCACTAATCCGAACGCAACCGTGAACGAGATTTTCTTCAACCTCTCTCGCACGGTCACCACCACTCGCTCATACGAGAGCGTGTGCGGATTGAATCGGTATGAATGTTTCTTGGCCAAGATTTAGTGAATTGTGAATTGACAAAAGCAATTAGTTGTGACCAGAGAGCACTCTCCTTATCAACTTATCAACATATCAACCTATCAACCTATCAACATATCAACCTATCAACATATCAACTTATCCCTATCCGTGTATCGCCTTTCCGTAGGCGGCTTCGATGGCTTCCATCACCGCTTCACTCATCGTGGGGTGCGGATGCACGGCGTGGGCAATCTGCTTGGCCGTGAGACCGTTTTCGCGAGCAGCCACCATCTCGGCAATCATCTCCGTCACGTTGTCGCCACACATGTGGCAGCCCACCAGCTTGTCGGTGGCCTTGTCGATGACCACCTTCACAAAACCGTCGGTGTTGCCTGCCGCCGTCGCCTTGCCGCTGGCCTTGAAGAAGAATTTTCCAACCAGTATATCCATCCCCGCCTCGCGGGCTTTCTTCTCGGTCAGGCCTACGCTCGCCACCTCGGGAGTGGTGTAGGTGCAACCCGGTATGTTGTCGTAGGAGACCTTGTGCGGGTCGCCTCCGCATATCTTCTCCACACAGCAGATAGCCTCTGCGCTGGCCACGTGTGCCAATGCCGGCCCGTGCACCACGTCGCCTATGGCATAGTATCCGTCCACGTTGGTCTTGTAGTAGTCGTCAACCGTTATCTTTCCGCGTTCGAAAGCGATGCCCGTCTCCTCAAGGCCAATGCCCTCGAGATTGGTCACCACTCCCACAGCCGACAGCACCACGTCGCAGTCGATCACCGTCTCGGTGCCTTTCTTCTGGTCTTTCACCGTAACGTGGCACACGTCGCCCTCGATATCGACCTTATCGACACTCGACGACACCATCACCTTCATACCCATCTTGCGGAACGAACGGCTTATCTGAGCCGCCGTGTCCTCGTCCTCGTTGGGCAGGATCTGGGGCATGAACTCGACCAAGGTCACCTGCACGCCGATGCTCTGGTAGAAGAAGGCGAACTCGCTTCCGATGGCGCCACTTCCGCACACCAACATGCTCTTGGGTTTCTGCGGCAGGGTCATCGCCTCGCGGTAGCCGATGATATGTTTGCCGTCCTGCGGCATCGCCGGCATCACCTTGCTCCTTGCACCGGTGGCTATGATTATATGGTTGGCTTCGTATATCGTCTCCACTCCGTCGGCGGCTTTCACCGCCACCTTCTTGCCAGGCATCACGCGGGCGGTGCCGTTTATCACCTCAACACCGTTCTTGTTGAGCAGAAACTGCACACCCTTGCTCATGGTGGCAGCCACTCCCCTACTCCGTTCCACCATAGCCTGCAGGTCGGCCTCGGCGCCCTCTGCCTTCACACCATAATTGGCTGAGTGGTTGATATAGTTGAACACCTGAGCGCTCTTGAGCAGAGCCTTGGTGGGTATGCATCCCCAGTTGAGGCAGATGCCACCCAGGTTCTCGCGTTCCACAACGGCGGTTTTCAGACCCATCTGGGCACCCTTGACGGCAGCCACATAGCCTCCCGGGCCGCTGCCTATGACTATAAGATCGTAGTTCATTATGATTATTTTATTAATGCTTTTATTTTATAAATGGATTGCAAAAGTACGAAAAAAAACAAAACTATCCATCCCCGCCGCCGCAAACTCCGCCAACCGAAGTAGGCAATAAAAACAAGGTGAAGCCGTTAATATAAGCGAGTCGGATTTGATATGAATTGCACACGCTTTTATAAAATGCTGATTATCACCCCCCCCCGCAAAACTTGCGACCGTAATCTGACGCTTTCCGCGAGTTCTCCTCTCGTTTTATTTTCTTGCTTACCCTACCCCGTTGCCTTGTTTGGCGACGATGGTGTTTGCTTTTAACCAATAATGAAACCCATGAACATGATTTCTATCTTTTCTAAACTGTATCACAATACCCATTTATGGATTGTGCTTACTTGCATTGGAGTATGGCTATTAGTTTTTCAAAACTTTTTTTCAGGAACAAAAGACGTATATGTTGTTGGTGGCGAGATTGAATCAGAAGTAAGTGGAAATGTATCCGTAGATAATACCGTTGATGTGAATCTACAAAGAATCAACGGTTATAGAAATTGTTTCTACAACAGCTATAGTAAACACCCTAATGATTATTATCGCATTCCTATTTCGTATTAATCAATAATTCATAAGTTATGTTTTGCAAACATTGTGGAAAAAAAATAACAGACGACAGCGTATTCTGTCCCAAATGTGGAAATTTGGTGGTCGAGTCAAGAATTCAAACTAAAACCGACTCTTCGCCTAATGAGCAACATTGGATATCCACAAAAAACCTTCAATGGAAAAAACCTTATTTTGCTAGATGTGTTCAGATTATTTTGGTTGCAGCAGCACTATTCTTTGCTGTTTACAGTCTTGTATCAATGATATGGATTGGAGAAAATGTGATATCTAGTGGATATGGTTATGGTCATTATTATATGGAGCAAGATCCTTATTATATGGCGCAAGATCCTTGGGAAATCACTGGATTTACAGATGTAGATAGAGCTTATAGTAACTACGATTGTGAATCAAAATTCCGGACAAAAATGTGGTTTTTTGTACATGGACCATCTCTTATCATTATTGGACTGACATTTTTTTGGTTTTCTCGGACGCGTTTTCCCAAAAAGGATAATGAACTCCCACGAGATATAGCCGATGAAATTGAAGACTACCAATGGTATGGTTTTAATACTAACAAATACGTATTCTTCAAAAAAGATGGAAAGTATGGCATAATTGATGTTTGTAATTATCGTGTAAACATCCCTGCAAAATATGACGCCATATTATGGAGAATTCCGAATAGAACCTTTGACGCTACATCTAACGGTAAAACCAAAACAATGTCCGTAGCTGATAAGTTTTATTATACCGATCATAAGAACGACGATAAAAAAAAACGTAAAATCATACTGACTACCATTGGAGTATTACTTTCACTATGGGCTGCATTCCTCATTATCGTTGATTTGATTGACATTATGATTGCAGATGGCACTGCTAATCATATAGCAATCATTATTATATCATCATTGTCGGTGGTCGGTGCATTTTTCTGTTTCAAAAAATCTCGTCCTAAAGAAGAATAGTACAACAATTAATTAACCCCAAGTTTAACTAATAAAAACCTAAAATCATGGAATTACCTATCCAAATCGATGTTATTTCGGTGGCGCGGGCGGCTAACGCGGCGCACTTTGAGTACATGAGCACGGTGTGCCAGCGTGTGGAGGCTGCACAGCTGGAGAACGACTTGTGGCAGACCGCCGAGCGCGATTTCATCACCGCCTACAAGGCCGAGGACAAGGCTTTCAAGCAGTACCGCGCCAGCGAACTCACCGAGCCTATACGCCAGGCCGACGAGGAACGCGACCGGATCTACGCCTCTCTGCGCGACGCCATCAAGGCTTTTGCGAAATTCCCAGTTGAATCGACGGCCGAGAACGCCGCACCGCTGCTGCGCGTGATAAAGAACTACAAAATCACCACGCGCGAGAACTACATGAAGGAGAGCGGCCTGATTGACAACATGCTGCAGGACCTTATGCAGTACCGCGCGCAGCTGACCGCGCTCGGCCTGAGGGACGTGGTCTCTCAGTTACGGCAGAAGAACGATGAGGTGCGCCAGCTCATTGCCGACCGTAACGATGAGCGCATGGAGCAGATTGCTGGTGTGCTGAAGGCGGCACGCCGGGCGAGCGACGAGGCTTATGCCGTGCTGGTGCTCTACACCAACGCCTTTGCCGCCCTTAACCCGACCGTGACTGACGCACAGAACCTTGTGCGACAGATGCAGGAGGACCTTGAGTACTTCCGCCAGCACGCCTTGACAACCCAGAGCCGCACAGGCAGCGACACCCCAGAGACCGGTGGCGGGGCGCCGGAAAACGTGTAAACGTGCGTCGCAAGGCTGCGAAATCATGAAACACTGCTGCGAGACGGTTTTGCATTGTTGCGAAACCGTCTCGCACTTTTGCGACAGGCTTTCGCAGTCTGCAATTTTTGTTTACAGAACTGCGAGACCGTTTTGCAGCCTTGCAATTTTAATTTGCAGAACTGCGAAAAGGTTTCGCAACATTGCGCTACATGATTACAAAAAAACGCCCCATCAATTTTAGGTGAGGAAGCGTTGGGGTTTTGGTAATAATGGAAAGAGAAAGGCACTCCTTTGGGGAGTGCCTTTCTTGTTGTTTTTGTTGCGTTGTTATGCCTCGATGCTCTGGCTGGCCTTCAGGTCTTCGTAGAAGAGTGCGTGGGCGGCGCTCATCTTGGGTTTCACCCAGAGTGAGAGTATGCCGCAGGTGAGTATGCACAGCAGCAGCCATCCGATGTAGCTGAGGTCGAGCAGGAAGAGCTTTCCCTTGTGACCTGCCATCATGATGCGGCTCTCGTGGATGCACTCCTCGGCCGAAAGCTCGGGCTTGTCCTTCGAGATATAGAAGGCCATGGCGTAGGAGTAGGACTTCACGATGCCGGGAATGATGAACAGCAGCATCCAGAGGAAGACATAGACGGAGGTAAGGAACGGCACCTCGAGCGAACGTCCGTAGTCCTTGGCATTGAAGTTGGAGAACATCAGGCCAGTGAAGTTACGGTACTCTTCGCCCCGTACAACACGGAGGAAAAGGGTTTCGTAGGTGTAGCTCAGCGGCACCACCAGCAGCAGGCTTATGAGCGAACCCAGCATCACCCAGGAGAAACGCTCCATGAACACCGGGAAAAGCATGTCAGTATGGCTCAAACGCCTGAATATGCTGGAGTAGAAGTTCGTATTGCACGACACATAGAGGCTGATGACCGTGAGGATAAGTGTGGCGACAACCACAGGTGTGATCTTGCCGGAGAGCACGTTGGCAGCCTGGTCGCGGTATTCTTTGCAACTTTTCATATCGACAGATATTTATGGTTAGATAATCAATCCTTGTCGCTTATGAACGGATAAGCGTAGTTGCGGGCGGGGTCGAAGGTCTCTTTGATGGCCTGCGGAGAGGTCCAACGGATGAGGTTGAGGTAGGAACCTGCCTTGTCGTTGGTGCCGCTGGCACGGGCACCTCCGAAGGGCTGCTGACCTACAACAGCTCCGGTGGGCTTGTCGTTGTAATAGATGTTGCCGGCTGCATATTTCAGAATCTCGGCACCCTGACGGAGAGCCTTGCGGTCGTCGGCAAAGATGGCGCCGGTGAGGGCATAGGGAGAGGTCTCGTCGCAGAGGTGGAGGGTCTGCTCGTACTTGGCATCTTCGTAAACGTAGATGGTGATGATGGGTCCGAAGATTTCCTCGCACATGGATTTGTATTTGGGGGTCTTGGCGAGGATGACGGTGGGCTGGATGAACCAACCTTTCTTCTTGTCGCCTTTACCGCCGAAGACTATCTCGGCATCCTTGCTCTTCTTGGCATGGTCGATGTAGCGCATGCAGTTGTCGAAGGAGGCTTCGTCGATGACAGCGTTGACGAAGGCACTGAAGTCGCGGACATCGCCGACCTTGATTTCGTCAATCATCTTGCCGACGAGTTTCTGGACCTTGGGCCAGAGGCTCTTGGGGACATAGGCACGGCTGGCAGCGGAGCATTTCTGTCCCTGATACTCGAAGGCACCACGGACGATGGCAGTGGCCACCTGCTCGGGGTCAGCACTCTTGTGAGCGAAGATGAAGTCCTTGCCACCGGTTTCGCCGACAATCTTGGGATAGGTCTTGTATTTTGCGATGTTGTCGCCGATGGATTTCCAGAAGCTGTTGAAGGTGCCTGTGGAGCCGGTGAAGTGGACACCAGCGAGGTTTTCGTCAGCAAAGGCAACCTTGCCGATGAGTGAGCCGCTGCCTGGGAGGAAGTTGACAACACCGTCGGGGAGACCGGCCTCTTTGTAAATCTTCATGAGGAGGTAGTTGGAGAGCATGGCGGTGGTGGAGGGCTTCCAGATGCAGACATTGCCCATGAGCACGGGGCTGAGGCAGAGGTTGGAGGCGATGGAGGTGAAGTTGAATGGGGTGATGGCGAAGACGAAGCCTTCGAGAGGACGGTAGGTCACGTAGTTGAGGGTGCCCTTGTCGCTGCAAGGCTGGTCGCTGTAGATTTGTGAAGCGTAGTAGGCATTGTAGCGGAGGAAGTCGACGAGCTCGCAAGCAGAGTCGATTTCGGCCTGCATGGTGGTTTTGCCCTGACCGAGCATGGTGGCTGCGTTGATGAGCCAACGGTATTTGCCGGAGATGAGGGTGGCAATTTTCTGCATGATGCTGGCACGGTCGATCCAAGGCATGTTGGCCCACTCTTCGTGAGCTTTCATGGCAGCGGCGATAGCAGCCTTGACCTCTTTGTCGGTAACTTTATAGTATTTGGCCAAGACGTGCTTGTTGTCGGTGGGCATGACAATCTGGCCCATCTCCTTGGTCTTGATTTCCTTGCCGCCGATTATGGGGCAGATGGTCGTCGTTTTCTTGTAGAGATCTTCCAGGGCCTTGCGGATTTCCTTGCGCTCGGGGCTGCCGGGTTTGTAACCGAGAACGGGCTCGTTCTCAGGCTTCGGGAATGAAAAGATTGTGTTGTTCATGAGTGATATTTTTAATTGTTGATACTGTCAATGTTGCAAAACAACGACTGCAAAGATACTGATATTTTTCTTTGTTTTCAAAAAAAGTTAGTAACTTTGCAGAAGTTTTCAGGAATTGGTGATTGGTGAATAGTGATGAGTGAATAGTGATTAGTGATTAGACAAATGTAATCTGTGAGTCCGATCCATATCAACATATCAACCCCAATCCCTATCAACCTATCAATACCTAACCTAACAACAATAAACACCGAACATATCAACAATAAAATAGTAGAACAATGAAAAAAATCGGAATCATCATGATGTGTGTCGCAGCTTTGCTCTTCGCCTCCTGCGGCAGCACAAGCAGCACTACCAGAAGCGCCGTCAGCAGCGCTCTCGGCTCTAACACCGCCGCCACCGCCAACGGCACCGCATGCGGCCAGGCCATCATCGGCCTCTACAACAACTACAAGGCCACCAAGAAACTCGACATGACCAACGCCTCCAACATCACCAACACCCTGGCGCTCGTCACCGCCTACTCGCAGCTGAAAAACAACAAGGGCAACAAGGACTACCGCAAATCGTTTGTGAGCGGGATGGTGCTTGGCGGAGCCGGTATCATCACCAACAACAACGCCTACTCGCTGGTGAACCAGATAGAGAACGCGGCTGGGTTGAGCAGCACGACACGGAGCAACATATCCACCGCTGCATCGACGGTGTCGTCGATACTGTCGATACTGCAGTAAGTGCGTGCCCGCACGGGGCAATAAAGAAATACAGGCTGTCACTTGGGGTGGCAGCCTGTGTTTTTGTTTGTGGGGTGTGTGAGCTCGGGGTTAGAGGTCGTTGAGGAGGGCTTGGAGGCCTTGCTGGAGGTCGTTGTAGGTGGCTTCGAAGTTGCCTGTGTACCAGGGGTCGGCTATGTTGCGATGGGAGGCATGGGGGACGTGGTCGAGAAGGAGGGTGATTTTGCCCTCGGGGTCGGAGGGGATGATGCGGCGGAGCTGACGGAGGTTGGCCTCTTCCATTAATATAATGTGGTCGAAGAGGGAGTAGTCGGCAGGGGTTATCTGTCGGGCACGGTGGGTGCCTGGATCGATACCGTGGGAGATGAGGCAGCGACGTGCAGGGGGGTACATGGGGTTGCCATGCTCTTCGTCGCTGGTGCCGGCAGAGTCGATGTGGTAGAGGTGTTCGAGTCCCCTCCGTATCAACTCTGTATGAAACATGGCTTCGGCCATCTGGCTACGACAGATGTTTCCGAGGCAGACGAATAGGATGCGGGTTGGGGTTTGGGTGGTCACGGGTGGATTGGGGTGAGTTTGAGGGGTTTGGGGGTGGGTTTGGAGGGTTGGGTGGTCACGGGTGTTTTTAGGGGTGAGTTTTTTTAGTTGGGGGGGGAGAGTTGGGTTTAGGTGTAGGTTTGGAGGGTTGGGTTGGGGATTAGTTTTCTTCTTCGGTTAGGAGAGCGAGGCCACCTTGGGCTGTTTCCTTGTAGAGGCTGGGGAGGTCTTTGCCGGTGAGGTTCATGGTGCGGACCACCTTGTCGAAGGAGATGAGGTGCTTGCCGTCGGACATCATGGCGTAGATGTTGATGTCGAGTGCTCGGAGGGCAGCCATTGCATTGCGCTCGATGCAGGGAATCTGGACGAGGCCGCACATGGGGTCGCAGGTGAGTCCGAGGTTGTGCTCCATGGCCATTTCGGCTGCATATTCAATCTGCTGTGGACTTCCACCAAAGAGCTGGTTGGCAGCTACGGCAGCCATGACACAGGCACTACCCACTTCGCCTTGACAACCCACTTCGGCACCGGAGATGGAGGCTTGGGTCTTGATGACGTTGGCAAAGAGACCGGCTGTGGCCATGGCCTTGAGGATGGACTTTTCGGAGAAGAGGTGGTTCTTTTTGAGGTGGTAGAGGACGGCAGGAAGGACTCCGGCAGAGCCACAGGTGGGGGCTGTGACGATGTGACCTCCGGTGGCATTGCGCTCGGAGGTGGCAAGTGCATAGGCTATGACGAGGGCACGGCTCTGGAGGGAGGGTTTGAAGCTGGAGGCACGGACGAAATACTGACGGGCTTTGCTGCGGAGCTTGAGTCCACCCTGGATGACACCGTCGGTGTGGAGGCCTTCCTCGATGGTGTCCTGCATGATTTGCCACATGCGGGCGAGGTAGTCCCAGATTTCCTTGCCTTCGCACTGCTCGACATACTCCCAGTAGTTGAGGCCTTCTTTCTCGATGTAGTCGAGGACTTCGCTGATGTGGGAGAACTGATAGACCTCCTTGTTGTCGCTCTGTGTCTGCTCGTTGGCGAGGTTGCCGCCTCCGATGCTGTAGATGGTCCAGTTGTCGGTGACGTTACCGTCGGGGTCGAGGGCTTCGTAGAGCATGCCGTTGGTGTGGAACTGTGGCACGATGTCGGGGCGCCAGACTATCTCGACAGGTATGGGTGAAGAAGCGGCAATGATGGCTTGGTCGGTGAGGTGGCCTTTACCCGTGGCAGCGAGGGAGCCGTAGAGTGTTACGCGGAACTTGGCGGCATGGGGGTTCTTTTCCTTGAACATGGAGGCCGCCTTGTGGGGACCCATGGTGTGGCTGGACGAGGGGCCGAAGCCGTCTTTGTAGATTTTGGTTATGGATTCCATGGTTGGGGGGTAGTTTTTTTTTCTAGAGGCTCTAGAGGCTCTAGAAGTTCTAGAAGTTCTAGATATACTAGATGTTCTGGAGGGGGTTGTTTGTTTTATAAAGAAAGTGTTATCGGGCTTTTGGCTCAATAACACTTTCTCCGGTTGTTTTCTTACCTTATAGTTATCATCTTCTTATCTGGAGGCCTTGATGGCTGCCTGGGCTGCTGCGAGACGTGCGAGAGGCACACGGAAGGGGCTGCAGCTGACGTAGTTGAGGCCAGCTTTGTAGAAGAACTCGACGGAAGCGGGATCACCACCATGCTCGCCGCAGACACCGCATTTGAGGTTCTGACGGGTGCCGCGTCCACGCTGTACTCCGAGCTCAACCAGCTGACCGACACACTCCTGGTCGAAGGTGTTGAACGGGTCGGCGGGGATAATCTTCTCGTCGATGTATTTGTGGACGATGGCATTGACGTCGTCACGGCTGAAGCCGTAGGTCATCTGGGTCAGGTCGTTGGTACCAAAGCTGAAGAACTCGGCCACCTCGGCAATCTTGTCGGCCACGAGGGCGGCACGCGGGATCTCGATCATGGTGCCGAAGAGGTAGTTGATGGTAACGCCGTATTTGGCTTCGACCTCAGCCTTGACCGTGGTGGCGATGGCTTTCTGATGCTTGAGCTCGAGGGCGTTGATGGTCAGAGGAACCATGATTTCGAGGTGCGGGTCGTGACCTTCCTTCATGAGCTCGGCAGTGGCGCTGAAGAGAGCGCGGAACTGCATCTCGGTGATTTCGGGATAGACGATGCCGAGACGGACACCGCGGAGACCCATCATGGGGTTGACCTCGTGCATGGACTCAACGCGAGCATGGAGGTCTTCGTAGCTCATGCCACGCTCCTTGGCAACGGCACGCTGCTTCTCTTCGGTCTGAGGGACGAACTCGTGCAGTGGGGGGTCCATAAGACGGAAAGTGAGGGGTTTGCCGTCCATCACATAAAGAGTAGCTTTAGCAAACTCCTTCATGTCGGGCTCGAGGTCGTCGAGAGCTTTGACACGCTCTTCGAGGGTGTTGGCGAGAATCATGTTGCGGAGTTTCTCGAGGGGTTTCTCGCTGTTTTCGCCATAGAACATGTGCTCGATACGGAAGAGTCCGATACCTTCGGCACCGAAGGCGATGGCACGACGGGCATCGTCGGGGTTGTCGGCATTGGTGCGGACACCCAGGGTGCGATATTTGTCAACCAGCTTCATGAACTGCTGGAAGAGCGGGTTTTCAGTAGCGTTGATCATCTTCACTTCTTCGGCATAGACCCAGCCTTTGGTGCCGTTGAGAGCGATGGTGTCGCCTTCGTGGAAGGTTTTGTCGCCGATGGTGACAGTCTTGGAGTCGAAGTCGATCTTAACTGCCTCGCAACCAACGATGCAGCATTTGCCCCAACCACGAGCCACGAGAGCAGCGTGGGAGGTCATGCCACCACGAGCGGTGAGGATTCCGTTGGCAGCACGCATGCCTTCAACGTCCTCGGGATTAGTCTCTTCGCGGACGAGGATGTTCTTAATCTTGGCAGCCTCGTACTCTTTGGCTTTCTCGCTTGAGAGGGCAATGCGACCATAGGAACCACCAGGGCCAGCGGGCAGACCCTTGGCGATGACGGTGTGCTTCTTCTCGTCGGCAGCATCGAGGATGGGGTGCAGGAGCTCGTCGAGCTGAGTGGGAGAGACGCGCATGACGACCTCTTTCTCGTCGATGAGGCCTTCCTTGGCCATGTCGGTAGCCATGGTGAGAGCAGCTACGCCAGTGCGTTTTCCAACACGGCACTGGAGCATGTAGAGCTTGCCGTCCTGGATGGTGAACTCGATGTCGAGCATGTCGTGGAAGCTGTGTTCGAGGGTCTGACGGATGTCGCAGAGCTCCTTATAAGTCTCGGGCATAAGCTCTTGCATGGAGTGCATGTGCTTGTTCTGCTCGTTCTTGGTGTCGTCGTTGAGTGGGTTTGGGGTGCGGATGCCGGCCACCACGTCTTCACCCTGGGCGTTGATAAGCCACTCACCGTAGAACTGGTTGTCGCCGGTGGCAGGGTTGCGGGTGAAAGCAACACCGGTGGCGCTGTTGTCGCCCATGTTGCCGAAGACCATAGCCTGCACGTTGACGGCAGTGCCCCAATCATCGGGGATGCCCTCGATGCGACGGTAGCTGATGGCCTTCTTACCGTTCCAGCTCTTGAATACGGCCTTGATGCCACCTTCCATCTGAGCGCGGGCGTCATCGGGGAACTCGGTGCCCAGCACCTCTTTCACCTTCTTCTTGAAATCCTCGGCCAGACCTTTGAGGTCGTCGGCGGTGAGGTCGGTGTCGCTCTTGTAGCCCTTGGAGGCCTTGTAGGAGTCGAGCATGTCGTCGAGCTGCTTGCGGATGCCTTTACCGTCGGCAGGCTCGATGCCTTCGGACTTCTCCATGACCACGTCGGCATACATCATGATGAGACGGCGGTAGGAGTCATAGACGAAACGAGGGTTGTTGGTGCGTTTGAGCATACCGGGGATGGTCTTGCTCGAAAGACCGATATTAAGTACGGTATCCATCATGCCGGGCATGGAGCTGCGGGCACCGGAACGGCAGCTGACAAGCAGGGGGTTCTCGGGGTCGTCATAGCGCATACCCATAAGATTTTCAACGTTTTTCATGCCAGCCCAGACTTCATCCATGAGGCCTGCAGGGAGTTGGCAGTTGTTGGCGTAGTAGGCAGTGCAGCACTCGGTAGTGATGGTCAGACCGGCGGGAACGGGAAGACCAAGTAAACACATCTCGGCCAGGTTGGCACCCTTGCCACCCAGCAAATTCTTCATGTCGGCTTTACCTTCAGCTGTCTTTCCGCCGAAGGTGTAAACAAATTTTGTCATATATAATTATTTATTAATAAGTTAATCGGTTTGGTTGTTCACGAACGAAAGTGCAAATATAGTATATTTTTTATAGAATAAAAAGCCCAGCCAAGCTTTTTTTTCTTAACCGCCCATGGATTATCTAGATTGCCTGGTTCCTCTAGCCAACCAAGCTCCCTCATATCCCTCACTAAGCCCCCACTAAGAGGAACCCTGGAGGGGTCTCGAATGGGTCTCGAACATACCTTATAGCTAAGACACTGGTGATACAAGACTGATACATCAGTGATACGGAAGTAAAACGAAAGTGATTGATTTAGTCTTTTACTAACAACATGTTACAGTCGGCAAAGACGCTGACATAAGCAATGGTATAAATCCCATGAGCGGCTCTATATAATTGATATATCGCATTATATAAAGGTATAAGACTAACTTTTTAGTCCTGCAAAAATACAAAACAAATCGCGACAAAACAACCCCCAACCCAAAATTTAGCAAAAAATAACTAACATCCAAGAGAAAGCCCGTGTCATCCATAGCACACATCTTCATCAGTCCTAAAAACATGCTTCACACCCTGCTTTTGACAGATTTTTTTTATTAATTGTGCTTTTAACGAAAAGTTTTCGTATCTTTGCATTTCGGAGAGTTAGTGTTCTCCGTTTAGTTACAAGATAAACAACACAATACGACAATAACGATGAAACGTTTTCTCACAGCATTGTTGGCTCTGACGCTCATTTTCGCCTGCGGCGACGCTATGGCTCAGAGCAAAAAAGGTGGCAAGAAAGGCGCTAAGACTTCGCAGACCTCGAAGAAGAAAAAAGGGAAGAAAGAGGAAGCTGCCCCCGCTCCGGTGCAGGACAATGCCCTACCCTACAATTCGAACGACTGCCTGTTTGCCATAGAACTGCAGCCCGACGTGACCTACGGTCCCAAGGATGCCCCCCAGGGAGCAGGCCGCGTGATGGACGTAAAAGCCGACAAGAAGCACCCCTACCTGTTTGAATATGAGCACAACACGGTGTGGTATAAGTTCAAGGTGCCCTACAACGGCTATCTGGAATTCGAAATCAACCAGGCCGACTCTAAGGACGACTACGACTTCCTGCTCTACAAATACACCGACGAGTATTTCAGCAACAAGATATGCCAGAACCAGATTCTGCCTATCGCCGTGAACATTGGCGACCTGGACACCGCCTCGGCCCCCGGAGCCCCATCGATGGGCATGAAGGTTGACGGCGAAGTGGCCAACATCAAGAGCAAGAAACAACCGAGCCAGATGCTGAAGTCCATCTACGTGCGCAAGGGCGAGGTGTACTACCTGGTGCTCGACAACGTCAACCCCGGAGGCTCGGGCCATTCCATCACGGTTTCCATCCATGTCGATGCCTTCGAGCCGCAGGTGGTTTTCTATGACCCACAGGGACGCAAGAACGTGACCGTTGACCTTCTCATACTTGAGAAAAACACCGACAACCGCCCGATTGCCAAGACCCCCAGCTGGACATCGGGGCGCGTGAAGTTCGTTCCAGGATTCACCTACACCCTCTACGCCAAGAAGGACGGATATTTCTCGGTGTATAAGGAGTTCAACTCCAACATGTTCCTCAACGACACCATACTGCGTTTCATCATGAACCCCAAACGACGCGGCACATCCTACCCCGTCAACGACGTCTATTTCGAAGACGGCACATCGAAGCTGCTGCCAGGGTCGGACACCGCTTTGATGAACTATGTGTATATGTTCAAGAACCATCCCGAGGTGACCTTCCTTGTCAAAGGCCGTGTGCCCACCTTCGGAGTTGACCCCAAGGCCGACACCGAGATTTCACTACAGAGAGCCGTGGTGGTGAAGGAGTTCTTTGTCAAAAACGGTATCAGCGAGGATCGCATTTCGGTGGCAGGCATGAACCTCAACGAGGTGAAACGGGCAGCCAACGCAGCCTTTGCTGCCGAGGGATCGGGCTCATCGAACAAGAACGTCAAACAGTCGGAGACACAGAAGAGCGACAAGCGCGTAGCCGACCATCTATTCAATAAAATAGAAATATTCATCACTGGTGTTGGCGACGAGCCGACCAAGCCAGTATCGAACAAACGATAACAATTAACAACATTATAAATCACTTAAACAAAACACAAATACTATGGCAAAAGTAGCTATAAACGGTTTCGGCCGAATCGGACGTATGTCCTTCCGTGCCATGTTGGCACACCCTGAACTCGATGTAGTGGCCGTCAACGACCTCACCAGCGCTGACACCCTCGCCTACCTTTTCAAATACGACAGCGTCCATGCTGGCTTTGACGGCGATGTTCATGCCGAAGGCGACAGCATCGTGGTGAACGGCAAGAAAGTCAAAATCTATGCCGAGCGCGACCCCGAAAACCTCCCATGGAAAGAACTCGGAATCGACATCGTGGTTGAATCCACCGGTCTTTTCAAGAAACGCGAGCAGATGATGAAACACATCAATGCCGGTGCCAAGAAGGTCATCCTCACCGTCCCCGCTGCCAAGGCCGAGGATGTTGACGCAACAGTGGTCATGGGTGTCAACGACAACGTGCTCACCAAGGACACCGTGCTGGTTTCGAACGCCAGCTGCACCACCAACTGCCTCGCTCCCATGGCAAAGGTGCTGAACGACAAATTCGGCATCAAGCGCGGTTTCATGAACACCATCCACAGCTACACCAACGACCAGAAGATTCTCGACCAGCCACACAGCGACCTCCGTCGTGCACGCGCAGCTGCAGTGTCAATAATCCCCACCTCGAGCGGTGCTGCCAAGGCTGTGGGTCTGGTTATCCCCGAGCTGAAAGGCAAACTCGACGGTTTTGCAATGCGTGTTCCCACTCCCGACGGCTCTGTGGTTGACCTCACCGCCGAGATGGCCTGCAACGTGACCAAAGAGGAAATCAACGCAGCCATCAAGGAAGCTGCCGAAGGCCCGATGAAAGGCATCCTCGAATATGTTGACGAGCCTATCGTGAGCATCGACATCGTGGACAACAAGCACAGCAGTATCTTCGACTCGCTCCTCACCCAGGTGATGGACGGCAACTTTGTGAAGGTCATATCATGGTATGACAACGAGCAAGGCTACAGCACCCGCGTCTCAGACCTTGCCTCGAAGCTGGCCACCCTGCTCTAATCGACCGTTGAATCAAACAAATAATCTAACAATAGGGACATGCATGGCCAGACCCATGAGTGTCCCTATTGGTTTTTGTAAGAACCAGTTAAAATCAGAGAAACGATGCCCGACATACTAAAAGGGAAAGTCGCCATTGTCACCGGAGCCACAAGAGGCATCGGTCGCCACATTGCAAAACTATTCGCCTCAGAAGGCGCAGACATCGCTTTCTGTGCCCGTCATGGTGGTGAACCGATGACCACACTGGAAAAAGAGATCACCGACCTTGGCCGTCGTTGCAAAGGCTATATTGCCGACGTGGCTGTCATGGAAGGTGCACAGAAGTTCGTCGATCAGGTTGTGGCGGACTTCGGCACGGTGAACATATTAGTCAACAACGCAGGCATATCGGATGACAACGCCATGAAACGCATGACCGACGAACAGTTCAGAAGAGTCGTCGATACCAACCTTGGCAGTGTTTTCTGTATGACCAAGGCGGTGCAACCCGTCATGTGGAAACTTGGCTCGGGTGCCATCGTCAATATGGGTTCCGTGGTGGGCATAGCAGGCAACTACAAGCAAGCCAACTACGCAGCCTCGAAAGCCGGCATCATAGGGCTTACCAAAAGCTGTGCCAAGGAATTTGCAGTGCGCAACATACGAGTGAATGTCGTCTGCCCCGGCTTCATCGAGACAGAGATGACCGCCGATGTGCCTGCCGAACTGAAAGACACCTGGTGCAGCCGTATCCCCATGAAGAGACCAGGCACAGCCGACGAGGTGGCCAACGCCTGTCTGTTCCTCGCCAGCGACATGTGTCCGTACATCACCAGCGTGGTACTACCCGTCCACGGGGGGATGGAAGACGCATGACGACTTGTAAAACGAAACAATAGAGGTGCAACTCAGTGCACACCTGTTTTTGCAACAATGAAAAACACAAAACTTCTCGTCCACTTCATTGCAGTGTTGCTTTGTGCAGCGACATTAGCCGGTTGCCGCAACAACGGTAGCCAAAATGCGAACCCCGACACCTACGAATACACCGACGACTACCAAAACACCGTCACCATCCCCTCCGACCCGAAGCGAGTGGTTTCCCTCTCCCCCGCAGTCACCGAGATAGTTTTCGCACTTGGAAAGGGCGACCTGCTGGTGGGACGTACCGACTTCTGCCAATATCCCGCAGAAGTATCAGCCATAGAGAGTGTCGGAGGGATTTCGAACCTCAATATCGAGAAAATCCTTGCGCTCAAACCCGATTTGGTCATAAGCGGCTCCATGATACCGCAGAAGTCGGCCGAACACCTTATGTCGCTCGGTGTACCGATGGTGTGCGTGATTGAGAAGAACCGTTTTGACGGCCTCTATGAGAACATAGCCAAAATCGGCCAGCTCATAGGGCGCACTCAGACCGCAGACAGTCTTATTGACAAACTAAAAAAGGAGATGGAGTCAGAGCAGGCGCAGTATGCCGAAAAGCCCGACAACAAGCGTCCATCGGTTTATTATGTTGTAGGTTTTGGTGCCGGCGGCAACTTCACCGCTGGAGGCGACACTTTCATCAACGACCTTATAGCAATGGCCGGAGGACGCAATATTGCAGCCGGGGTGAAAGGATGGAGCTACAGCCTTGAGGCCCTGATGTCGGAAAACCCCGACTTTATCATCATACGCCGCGAGGACAGCGCCACCTTCTGCAACACCAAGCCCTACACACGGCTCGATGCTGTGAAGCAAGGTCGCGTCATAGCCATTGAGAGTGCCACCATCGACCTCCAGATTCCACGCAACATCGATTGCATCAACCGACTCCGTAAAACATTCTCTACTTGTGAATGAAAAGTAGATACACAACACCGATTTATGGAATCCGCTGTCACTATGGAGCGTGGTGGTTGAGTAGGCGGTTCGAGGCCATCACATGGTTTGGGCACATATTCTTCAACTGCTCGAAGGATGAGCTGGCGGCAAAGCTGCACACCCCAGCCCTGCTGCAGACAGAGCGTCACGAGCGCATACACCTGTTGCAGGCAAGGAGCTTCCGTACACGTTATCTGGGTTTCTACACTATATATGTGGCGTGGTGGCTCCGCAACTTGATGCACTACCGCAATGCGATGAAGGCATACTACAACATTCCGTTTGAGCGCGAAGCCTACGAAAACGAGCACTTGGAGGAATACAACACGACACACTGGCGCGACTATCGCCCCACAACGTGACAGAAGCCACGCCAAAAGGTTGTTGCACAATATAGGTTTTCACGATACGTTATTACATAACTAAAGATTTCAAATTATGAAAATAGCAGTAGTTGGAGCCACCGGATTGGTTGGAGGAGTGATGCTTCAGGTGCTTGAAGAGCGAGGTTTTGGGAACGAAGAGGTGCTCGTGGCAGCCTCACCCAAGTCGGTTGGGAAGAAAATCATGTTTGCAGGTCGCGAGCTGACGGTGCAGGCAGTCGAAGATGTGATAGCCCAGAAGCCACGTTTTGCCATATTCTCGGCTGGAGCCTCGACCTCGAAACAATATGCACTGCCGTTCACAGCCGCAGGCACCACGGTCATCGACAACTCGTCTGCCTGGCGTATGGTGTCGGTGGTGCCGTTGGTGGTGCCCGAGATAAACATCGGAGCCGCCATACAAGCAATCAAACAATCACGCAACCACGCAACCATCATAGCCAACCCCAACTGCTCGACCATCCAGATGGTGCTGGCTCTTTCGGGACTTCAGAAACGTTATGGCATAAGGCGTATCGTGGTCTCAACCTACCAGAGTGTCACCGGCACCGGCATGAAAGCCATCCGTCAGCTTGAGGCTGAGGAACGCGGCGAGACCCCCGAAGCAATGGCATATCCTTGCCCGGTCCACCGCAACCTGTTCCCCCATGGCGGAGATTTCTGCGACGACCTCTACACCACCGAGGAGCACAAGCTGGTTGACGAGACAAGGAAGATTTTCGACGACAAGACAATCCAGGTCAGCGCAACAGTGGCACGGGTGCCTGTGGTGGGCGGTCACAGCGAGTCGGTGAACGTGGAGCTGAAGGAGGAATTTGAACTCGACGAGGTTCGCAAAATCATAGCCGAAACCGAAGGCTGTGTGCTATACGACAATCCAGAGAAGTTGGAGTACCCCACTCCCCTACTCTCACACCATCGCGACGAGGTGTTTGTGGGACGTCTGCGTCGTGACCCCTCTCAGCCACGCACACTGAACATGTGGGTGGTGGCCGACAACCTGCGCAAGGGAGCCGCCACCAACGCAATAGAGATAATGCAAAAGTTATTGGCCATCAGTTAGGAAGCTGCGAACCGTAACCACTTGACAACTGCCCCATCAAAGATCCTCTTTCAAAAATTGTTTATTACATTTCTTCACTTCTCATGAACAAATTCGTTTTTCTCACCTTGTTTGCCTGTCTGGCTTGTGTTTCGTGCACAAAGTTCACCTATACCGACACCCGCACTGTACCTAACGGAGTGTGGAACAGTTTCGAGCCACAGAAATTCGAGTTTGAATGGACGAAGCCCGACATGTGTGTTGACCTCTCGCTCACCGCCGCTTTCGACACCTCTATATATAAAGAGAAGGTGTTCCCCGTGATAGTCAAGCTGATGAGTTCCGAAGGTGAGAGCCGCCAGTTCCGGACTCAGCTGTGCATCGTTGACCGAGACGGAGTGTTGCATGGCAAAGCCAACGAAGCGGGACTGATTGTCTGCCAACAGGTGATACGTCCCCACATGTTCTTCAACTCGAAGGGAAAACAAAGCATAGAGATTACCCAGGGCACCTCAAAGTACGACCTCGTGGGCATAAAGACGATAGGCATAGGCATCGAAAAATCGGATTTGAAATATAAATAGCCTCTTGGCGTTACACGCAGTCATCGGTCAATTCATAACCACACCAATTCAAAGCCCCCCTCTTGCTGTCCTCTTCCATAAACCGCAATATAGAGCAGATTAAGCTGAAGCTCAAAACCATACCCGAAACGCCAGGAGTTTACCAACACCTCGATGCTTCGGGTAAGGTCATCTATGTGGGCAAGGCGCGCAACCTGCAACGAAGAGTCAGCTCCTACTTCACCAACTACGACGAGAAGAGTGCAAAGATAAAGATGCTCGTGCGCAACATTGCCGACATACGTGTCACCGTTGTGGCCACAGAGGTTGACGCACTGCTGCTCGAGAACAACCTGATAAAACAATACCAGCCACGCTACAACAGCCTCCTGAAGGACGACAAGACCTACCCCTACTTGTGCCTTACCGACGAGGACTATCCGCGACTGGTGTTGACTCGTGACCGCTCACGGCTACGTGGCCAGTTTTTCGGCCCATATCCTAACGGACGGATTCTGCGTGAATTGCAGGAAATCATCCGTAGCCTTTTCTGTTACCGCACCTGTTCCAAACCACTGCGATACGACAACATCGACACCGGCACACGACCCTGCATCAAACATCAGATAGGTCTCTGCAAGGCACCCTGCGCTGCACTCGAAAGCAGGGAGCAGTACCTCGCTACCATAGAAAACATACGCCGAATATTGAAAGGCGACTTTGGTGACATCCTCGACGGGATGAAGAGGCAGATGTTCGACTATGCCGACCAACTGCAGTTCGAAGAAGCCGAAAGGATGAAACAACGCATCAGGCTGTTGGAGGAGTACCAGAGCCGATCAACCGTGGTGAACACAACCATTGCCGATCTCGACGTTTACTGCATAGAGAGCGACGATAGGCATGCATGGGTCAACATAATGAGGGTCAAGAAGGGTAGCATCATCTACAGTTACTCGACTGAGATAAAAAAGCAGCTCGACGAAAGCGACGCTGAAATCCTGGCCACCGTCATCCCGGCACTGCACGAACAGACCGAAAGCACCGCAAGGGAGATGGTGGTTCCGATACAGATTGACGAGATTCCCGATGACTACATGCGACAAACCATACCCACCAAAGGAGACCGTAAGAAGTTGCTGGAGCTGTCGGAGCGCAACATCAAAGCCTATCGCCACCAATGTGCCCATCAGCGAATGTTGGTCAATCCCGAAGCAGCCATGAGCGGTTTGCTCGAGAGGATTCAGCGTGAGTTGCATCTGCCACAGTTGCCCGTGAACATAGAGTGTTTCGACAACTCCAACATACAGGGGGCCTTCCCTGTGGCAGCAATGGTACGGTTCACCAATGGCAAGCCAAACCGTTCGGAATACCGTAAGTTCAACATCAAGACTGTAGAGGGGCCTGACGACTATGCCTCGATGGCCGAAGTGATTTACCGACGCTACAAACGGCTTTCGGATGAGGGGAAGGAGCTGCCTCAACTGCTGATTGTCGATGGCGGACGCGGCCAGATGGAGGTGGCACGCGATGTTATTGCCAACCAGTTGAGACTGGGAATACCCATTGCAGGTCTTGCAAAGGACGACAAGCACCACACCTCTGAACTGCTTTGCTATGATGGCAACGACGAGATACGCACAGTCCAGATAAAACCCAGCGACCAGCTGTTCCACCTCCTCGAGCGCATACAGAACGAGGTGCACCGCTTCGCCATCACCTTCCACAAGGACAAACGCAGCAAGGGCACCATCAAGACCTCCCTCACCGACATCCCCGGCATCGGCCCAAAGACAGCCCAAGACCTGCTGCTCAAATTCGGCTCGCTGAAACAGATAAAACTCCAAACCTTAGACGACCTGACGCAGGCGGTGGGAGCTGCGAAAGCACGGATTGTTTATGAGAGGATGCACGAGGGGTAAATTTTAAAATACCCCTTGGCACAAATGGTTCTAACTAATTAACGAAAACACATCCTCACGCAACTTTGGAATATGGTTTATCACCAAACTCCACAGAAAATCGGGTGTCACATTATCGTAGGCATGAATAACTCGATTTCGAGTGCCAATAATCGCTTTGGCATTGGGGAGAACAATCGATGGGTCGTGTTTCATCAACTGATTGATAGCCTCTCCCATAATCTCCACATTGCGTTCCACAGCACGCTGACGGAGGGATATCATTCTGAAATTCAGCAAAAACCTTCTCGCCTTCGAAAAATGACTCCACCTCCTCGCAGGCGTTCAACACGTCATGCAGGTATTTAAGGCTATATTCATCCATAGATTTGAACTTTAGTGCGATCCACTTGGTTGCGGAAAACAGGGTTGCGTATGGCTTTGTCCTCCACGAGATCTATCTCTCTGCCCAAAAGATTTTTGAGAGCCTCCTTCAACTGCAGGTAGTTTTCAGCATAATTCTCGATAGGCAATTCGTCGAAAGATACGAGTATATCGATATCACTATCATCGTTGAATCGGTCGGTCAACACCGAACCAAACACCGACATCTTATCTACAGCATAGATGTTGCAGAGTCGCTTTATAGCATCAATATTTCGCTCAATTAATGACATACTGTTAAAGTTACGCAATAATCATATAATTATTGCATTGTATCCATTCCTCAATTATAAAATCCGGTTAGGTTTATGTACAACGCTACTGTTGAATTGGGGGATTGTTTAAGGGATTGAATATCCGCGACAACGGGTTGGGTTATACATCGAAAAACGCGAAAAAGTGTTTAAATGCGTTAATGTGTTAGTGGTTGGTTTAAACATCGAAAAACACGAAAGACACGAAAAGGGTTTGATTGCGAAAAATTGCTAAAGGGGCGAAATTTTGCGAAAATTGTTTCTTGCTTCGCTCGAAACCTTGTCGGGGTTGGGGTTAAACATCGAAAAACGCGAAAGACACGAAAAAGGTTTGTTTGCGAAAAATTGCTAAAGGGGCGAAATTTTGCGAAAATTGTTTCTTGCTTCGCTCGAAACCTTGTCGGGGTTGGTTTAAAATCGAAAAACACGAAAAACACGAAAAAGGGGGGGTATTGCGAAAATTGTTTTTGATACGCTTGAGGTATTGGATAGAATACAATCCGTGAGCACAATATGGGATTAGCTCATCCCGAAAAAAGAAGTGCCGGATTTTTCGCTTGATTTTATTTGATTCAGCGGTGCTCAAGGTCGTGACCTGCGGTCAGGCACGGAAATCCGGCACAAATGAACAACTGAAATTTACCGAGAGATGCCACAATGTGACTAGTTTCCCCAGCTAACGTATGAACCGTAAGTTACTCCTTCACTGTTTTTAGCATAAGCACGGATGTAATAGCGTTTTTCTGGATCAGGTGTGCTCACCGTACATGTGAAACTCCCCGTACCGGAGCCAACAACTTTATGGGAATTGCTGATTGTTGGATATCGAGTAGTTGTACTCCAACACACACCTCGCTCGGTGACTGTAGCGCATCCATCCGAAGTCACATTGCCACCAGTAGTTACTGAAGTTTGTGTCCAAGAAGATATGGACTTAGTGGTTACAGTTGGCAAAGAGGCTGCTGTTGTTGTAAAACTTCGTTGTGGGCCATAACTTGTACCAGCACTGGTAGTGGCGTATGCACGGACATAATAGGTAGTGCCAGCTGTAAGTCCTGTAATACTACTTGTGAAACTGCCGGTACCAGTTCCATTTATAGTCTTACTATTGCTTATTGTGGGATTCTGCGAAGTACTCCAGCATACCCCACGAGCAGTAACAGTCGCTCCTCCATTGGAGGTTACGTTGCCACCGCAGGTGGCTGTGGTGCAAGCAATGTCGCCAACTGCATTTGTGGTTACGGTAGGCAAGGTCGGTGTCGTGAAACTCTTCTCTGCTCCATACGCCGTACCCACGCTATTTGTAGCGTATGCACGGACATAGTAGGTGGTGTTTGCGGTAAGTCCTGTAATACTACTTGTGAAACTGCCGGTACCAGTTCCATTAGAGGTTTTGCTATTGCTGATTGTAGGATTATGCGATGTACTCCAGCACACTCCGCGAGCGGTTACCGTCGCACCACCGTCGGAGGTTACGTTACCACCGCAGGTGGCTGTGGTGGCAACAATGTTGCTAACCGTATTTGTAGTTACTGTAGGTAGTGTTGGCGTGAGAAATGAGAGCACATTTCCATATCCAACACCTTTGTCATTTATAGCATATGCCCTTACAAAGTATGTGGTTGCAGCCGTAAGTCCTGTAAAGAAATATGAAAACACATTTTCGGCGCATGGAGGATTGCAGTTAACGTACGGGGCTCCTGGAATCACTTGGTATGTGATGGTCGATGAAAAGTCGTCAGTGGTACTGATCTGAAATCCCTGCTCCAAAACTGTTTCATACCAGCCGTTAAACAGGATATTACCGTAAACAATGGCCGTAGATGCTCCAACGGTCGCAGCAGGCACACTATCAGTGCTTACAACGGGCTCATAGTAAAGGCGTTCGCCTGCATCGGTCAGACGCGGAAAACGTGTGGTACCGCCTGACTCATTTAGAAAGTCCAAGCTGCTATTGAATCCGCCGACCTCGCCTGACACAGAAACAATGCTGTCACTTTGGGCGTATGAGTTGTAGCCATAATAATAAAACAACAAAAATATGAGGATATAATTCAGGTATTTCATATTTGATTTCATGAGTATATGCATTAGTACCAGTAAACAATGGTTACCTTGTCATCGGTTTTCAACGAATAATTGCGATTATATATTGCGGAATAATTAATCTGCTGTGGGTTTTCGCTGTCAATTTCAAGCAACCCACTACTATTACTACCTACCATTACACCGTTTACATAACAGCGGATAATGCAGGTCGGTTTCGGAGCGTGCTGTAATGAGAAAGAGGTTTGCCCATCTGTCGCATTGAAGTGCTCTTGTTCCATATGCACATTCAAGGAGCTAACTAATGTGGTAAGGTCATTAAGGCTTTGTCGCAAAACCCTAATAGAATCCATAAGATCACCCATTTCCTCACGCAAGGTTTGTATGGAGTCTGTCTGCAATGCTGTAATATTGTTCTGAATGCTCTGCAAATCGTTTGCAACAAGATAGCCAGCGTCATTAGTAAAATCACTTACATTAGTTGGCACTATCGGAATAGTGGGTTTGTTGATCAAGTCGTTGTAGTCCTTATTCCATGCTGTGAATACTGGATCGGTCTCGGAATATGACGTAATATACCCAGCATCATTAGTAAATTCGCTAACATTAGTCGGCACTGTCGGTATCGTTGGCTTATTAGTCAAGTCGTTGTAATTACCGCTAAACCCAGCAGGCAGTTTTACATAGCTACCGCCTGTAAGATATATCGTGTCATGGCCGATACTAAGCACCTGTGCTTCGGTGAACGAGGTCAAGTATCCTGCATCATTTGTAAACTCGCTCACATTGGTCGGCACTGTTGGTATGGTTGGCTTGTTCGTCAAGTCGTTGTAGTCACCGCTAAATCCAGCAGGCAGTTTTACATAGCTGCCACCTGTCAGGTATATCGTATCATGTCCAATGCTCAGTACTTGGGCTTCAGAAAATGATGTCAAATATCCAGCGTCGTTGGTGAATTCGCTGACGTTAGTCGGCACTGTCGGTATAGTGGGTTTGTTGGTCAAGTCGTTATAGTCGCCACTGAACCCAGCAGGCAGTTTTACATAGCTACCGCCAGTGAGATATATAGTATCATGTCCGATACTCAGCACCTGCGCCTCAGTGAACGAGGTCAAGTATCCTGCATCATTTGTAAACTCGCTCACATTGGTCGGCACTGTTGGTATGGTTGGCTTGTTCGTCAAGTCGTTGTAATCCTTGTTCCATGCTGTGAATACAGGATCGGTCTCGGAATATGACGTAATATAACCAGCATCATTGGTAAATTCGCTAACATTAGTCGGCACTGTAGGTATAGTGGGTTTGTTGGTCAAATCGTTGTAGTTGCCGCTGAACCCGGCAGGCAGTTTCACATAGCTACCGCCTGTGAGATAAATTGTATCATGGCCAATGCTAAGCACCTGAGCCTCGGTGAACGAAGTCAAGTACCCTGCATCGTTGGTAAACTCACTCACATTAGTCGGCACTGTCGGTATAGTGGGTTTGTTGGTCAAGTCGTTATAGTCGCCGCTGAACCCTGCAGGCAGTTTTACATAGCTACCGCCAGTGAGATATATCGTGTCATGTCCAATGCTCAGCACCTGCGCCTCAGTGAACGAGGTCAAGTACCCTGCATCGTTTGTCAACTCGCTCACATTGGTCGGCACTGTCGGTATAGTAGGTTTGTTGGTCAAATCGTTATAGTCGCCACTAAACCCAGCCGGCAGTTTCACATAGCTGCCTCCTGTGAGATATATGGTGTCGTTGCTGATGCTCAGCACCTGGGTTTCCGTAAAGTCTGTGATATATCCTGCGTCGTTTGTCAACTCGCTCACATTGGTCGGCACTGTCGGTATAGTAGGTCTGTTCGTCAAGTCGTTATAGTCACCGCTGAAGCCGGTAGGCAGCTTTACATAACTGCCACCTGTGAGATATATCGTGTCGTTGCTGATGCTCAAAACCTGTGTCTCTGTGAATGAAGTCAAATAGCCTGCGTCGTTTGTCAACTCGCTTACATTGGTCGGTATTGTCGGCTTGTTTATAAGGTCGTTATAATCCTTGTTCCATGCACTGAAAATCGGGTCGCTCTCCGTGAAGTTCACTCCGCCGATGATGCTGTCAACAGTACCTGCATGCAAGGCATACGGCACGCTCACCATCTGCTGGGTGGTGGTGAGAATGTAGTTTGTGCCTCCGTCGGGGTCAACCTCACTTTTCAGGTAGTACGGCCCATTGCCCCAGTCGATGGCATCAAACCCAGCACCGCCAATCATGGTGGTAAAAAGTCCGTTGTCGTTGGTGCGAACGGTCTCCGTCTGGCTGTAAACCTCTGTGCCAGTCTCCGAGCCTCGCACAATCGTAATACGCACCCCCACGTTGCCGTTGCTTACCAATTGTCCGTTGTTGTCACGAACTACTGCCTGATAGGTCATCTTCTGCGGTGCTTGCGCCATTGCCACTACGCTCATAAGCACCGCCACTAAAACTAATAAACTCTTTTTCATGATTATATCTATTTTTTTGATTCTAATTTGTTATTTTGCTTTGTTTATCCTGTAGCCATTCTCTGCACCGTTGCCAGTGACTTTCAGCACATAGCTGCCAGCTGCAAGGTCGGACATATCTATTGATGTTTCTCCGTTTTGCAGTTTTCCATTGCTCAGTTTACGCCCATTTACGTCATATAAGGTATAGTTTAGTTGGGATTCCCCGACCACTCTAACCGTAATGTTGTCCGTTGTCGGGTTGGGGTATATCTTGATGTCCGCTGCTATCGGTGTTGCCCCTTCAATCTTCAGTTCCTCCACGCTGTAGGCCTGCTGCACACCCTCGGTCAATTTTGCCGACAACCGCTCCGCGTTCGTGACCCTCGTCTTGGCGGGCTGCGTCGCCACCTGCCCTGCGGTATAACTGAGCTTCGCCGAACCCGACACGGCATCGCCACCCACAGTCGAGAATGTGGCCTGTGCTTTCAAACCAAAACACGCTGTCATAAGCGCTACTATGACTATTACCTTTTTCATCGCTGCAAATCCTCCAGTTCTTCCGAGTCCTCTTCCTTCATTGGTTGCGAGGGCTGCTGTTGTTGTTCTTCTTGCTGTTTGTCCGTTGCGGGCTTCACCTGCTCCGGCTTTTCCTCCGGCGTGGTCACTTCCCCGTCCGGCTGCTCCGATTCCAGCGTGTCCGCCGGCGCTTCCGTGGTCTCGTCTGTCCATATATCTTCTTCGTTTGTTGATTTCTGTTTGCGTTTAAGGTTCATTCCAAACGGCACACTCACCCTCACGGTTATCTCGATGCCCCGTCCAAGACGTCCACCTGTGGCCAGCGGCTGGTCAAGGCTGGGGTTCAGCACCGTCAGGTTTCCGTTTTGTTCCTGTTTGGCAAAGTTGCGCACCAAGCCCCAGTTATAGCCGATTTCACCAGAGAGGTATATCGCCCAGCCTTTGCCGAACACGGGATATTCCAATCCCGCACCGCAGAACATGTCGAAGTCGTGCATCTTCATGTTGCTTTTCGACAGCGGCATGTTAATCTCCTCGGTGAAGTCGTCTATGTAGTTCACCCGTCCGCCCAAAGTGGTGTTCCACATAGGTGCAACTATCACGTAGGGCGAAAGCAGTGTTTTGTGTATAGTGAAGTTGTATATCACTCCAACGCGCATGTCCAAGCAGTGCGCCCTCATGCGGTATTTCACATCCTCCCATTCAAGATTTGCACCCCTGCCGACGTAGGCGATTTCAGGCCTTACGGAAAGACCGAACGGTGTGCGATACTGAAAATAGACTCCAGCCACTGCGTTGGCGGTCATCGTGTGCTTGTACATATCGTAACAATCTGCCGTAAGGCGCATATCACCGATGCTGACGCCGGTCTTGACTCCAGCCGAGAACATCTGCAGAGAAAGCTTCTCCTGCCCGTATGCCGTCACCGACAGCACCGCGAGCAACATTATAACAACACTCTTCTTCATCTTCATTTCATGTCGGTTATGGGCAGCGACACTCCGTCGCCGTCGGTGAACACCCGGTAGCTGTCTGGCTCGATTATAACACCTCGCTCGTCTGTCTTGTCTCTCATCACAACTGCATAGTAATATCCTTCGACCGCATCGCCTGTGCGTGTGCCGGAGATAATGGTCACTTGCTCGCAGCTCCAACCACGGGCTTCGTTCTCCGACTGCTCGATGGTGTACATGGTGAAGTTGTCGCCCTCGCCGATGATGTGAGCCTCTTTGCCAAGTGCGGACGCTGTGTTCTGCCATTCCTTGTATTTCGCAAGGTTGCGTCCGTTCTGTCGTTCCACACGCCAATGCAGGTCATAGAAATCGCCGGCATAGTTGTCCGATGCAAAAGTCAGAGTCATAGGCGATGCCAGCCAGTCACCCTCAATATTTGGAGGCGTACCGCCTTCATAGATAGGCATATACTCTGACAAGGCATCCTGCTCCGCTGCCGACAGCACCGCCTCTGGTATTTTTACTCCTCGCACGGGCAGCAGCACTGTCTCGTCGGTCTCCTTCATGCAGCCAGACAACAGGATAGGCAGCATAAGAATGATTGTAAATTTTCGCATATTGGATTTTTGGGGTTGATACTATTTTCTATTTTCAAGTCCCCAAACCTCCAACAGGACTACATATAAAAAAGAAAGGCATGAGGTTTATGTGCTCATGTCCGTCTTGATAGAGGTATCGCCAAACACCTTTGCTGGAACGGTTTTAAGGAACATATCTCACGCCTGAAGTTATACCAGTGAAAGGTATAACATTCCAAGCGAAAGCATTATGCTCGGTCCTCCAGCTTTGAAACTTGGCGAATTTCTATCAAAGGACAAATGTCGCAATGCTTTTCTCGCATACTTACATTCTCTCGTAAGCGGGTGCAAAGGTACAACCTTTTTTGTTAAGTTGCAAATGGTGGTAAATAGAAATATTTTGAGCTGAAACGCACCAAGGTATCCGGCACCGAAAATGATAGTTTGACATTTCTTGTTGACTATTGACATTCTGCATCGGTTTGTGTCATTTTGTCACATATCATACTGCCTTGTCATTTTGGCACACTATTTGCTTTGTTTAATGTGTCATCGAAAAATGACAACACACCAAAGAATCAAATATTAACAAATAAACACACAACACTATGAACATTAAACCTTTGGCAGACCGCGTTCTTATCGAACCGGCAGAAGCAGAGCAGAAAACAGCTTCGGGAATCATAATCCCTGACACAGCAAAAGAGAAACCTCAGCGTGGCAAGGTGGTGGCCGTTGGCAACGGTACCAAGGACCACGACATGACCGTCAAGGTCGGCGACCATGTGCTTTATGGAAAATACAGCGGCACCGAAGTGGATATCGATGGCGTGAAGTACATGATCATGAAAGAAAGCGACATCTACGCTATCATCTAAGTAAAAATGTTGAAAGGTTCGCTTCGTTTAAAAATTGAAAAGTTGCGAGACCTTTTAAACCCTTAAACTTTTAAACCTTTAAACTTAAGAAAAATGGCAAAACAGATAGTATTCAACAACGACGCCCGCGAACAGTTGAGAAAAGGCGTTGACGAACTGGCAAACGCAGTTAAAGTGACACTCGGACCTAAAGGCCGCAATGTGGTTATCGACAAAAAATACGGTGCTCCCCAGGTGACCAAGGACGGTGTGACCGTAGCCAAGGAAATCGAGTTGGAAGACGGCATCGAGAACATGGGTGCCCAGATGGTGAAAGAGGTGGCCTCGAAAACCAACGACCAAGCTGGTGACGGCACTACTACCGCTACCGTTTTGGCTCAGGCAATCGTAAACACAGGCTTGAAGAACGTCACCGCCGGTGCCAACCCAATGGATTTGAAACGCGGTATCGACAAGGCTGTTGCCGAAATAGTGAAGAGCATCAAGGAGCAAAGCCAGGAAGTGGGCGGCGACATCAGCAAGATTCGTCAGGTTGCCACCATCAGTGCCAACAACGACAGCCAGATTGGTGACATCATTGCCGAGGCAATGGAAAAGGTGACCAAAGACGGCGTCATCACAATCGAGAACGCCAAGGGTATCGACACCACCGTCAAGGTTGTTGAAGGTATGCAGTTCGACCGCGGCTACATCAGCCCCTACTTCGTCACCGACACCGAGAAGATGGAATGCTCGTACGACAGCCCACTCATTCTCATCCACGACAAGAAAATCAGCACCCTGCAGACCCTCCTGCCCATCCTTGAGCAGGTTGCGAAGAGTGGCCGTGCCCTCCTCATCATTGCCGAAGACGTTGAGACCGAAGCTATGGCAACACTCGTGGTCAACCGTCTGCGTGGTGGCTTGAAGGTGGTTGCAGTGAAGGCTCCTGGTTTTGGTGACCGTCGCAAAGAGATGCTCGAAGACATCGCCATCCTCACCGGTGGCACCGTCATCAGCGAGGAGAAAGGCTACAAGCTCGAAGATGCCACCCTCGATATGCTCGGCACCTGCGAGAAGGTAACCATCGACAAGGACAACACTACCATCGTCAACGGTTCTGGCGACAGCGAACTCATCAAAGCCCGCGTGGGTCAAATCAAGGCTCAGATTGAGAAGACCACCAGCGACTATGACCGCGAGAAACTGCAGGAGCGCCTTGCCAAATTGTCAGGCGGTGTGGCAGTCATCTATGTCGGTGCAGCCTCGGAGGTTGAGATGAAAGAGAAGAAAGACCGTTTCGACGACGCTCTGCATGCAACCCGTGCAGCTGTCGAAGAGGGTATCATCCCCGGTGGCGGCACAGCATTCATCCGTGCAGCACAGAAACTTGACAACGTGAAACCCGAGAACGAGGACGAGAAACTCGGTATCGAGATTATCCGTCGTGCTGTTGAAGAGCCGTTGCGCATGATTGTTGCCAACGCAGGATTGGAAGGCAGCGTCATCGTGAACGAGGTTAAGAACGGCAAGGGCGACTATGGTTACAATGCCCGCACCGAGAAATACGAGAACCTGTTCAAGAGCGGTGTTATAGACCCCGCCAAGGTTACCCGTGTGGCACTTGAGAACGCAGCTTCGATAGCAGGTATGCTGCTGACCACCGAGTGTGTGCTGTGCGACATCAAGGAGAAAGAGCCCGCAATGCCTGCTAACCCAGGTATGGGTGGCATGGGCGGCATGTACTAAACCGACGGTGCATAGTCAAGAGAAGAGCGGATGCCCGAAAAGGACATCCGCTCTTTTTTTACATCTTTAAAATTCAGAAAAGGAATCGAGCATCAGTCATGAAGCGAGTGAATCAAGCACTCTGGCTATGCACTCTCGCATCTGTGGGTGATAGTCGCTCAGGAAAGTGCCGTCGGCACGATTGGCAATGATGAGGCACACGGTGAGAGCCTGATGACCCATGATGGCTGAGAGACCGTAGATGGCCGAAGTCTCCATCTCGAGGTTGGTGAGTCGGCATCCGTTCCATGAGAAGGTAGCCAATCGCTCATTGAGGTCAGCAATGCTTGGCTCTATACGTAGAGCCCGTCCTTGTGGGGCGTAGAAACCAGGTGCTGTGGCTGTTATCACATGGTGCATCCCGTCGGTGACCTTGTCGAAGAGACGGGTGCCTGCGTCGGCTGAATATGGCTTCGAGAAGCAGGCGTCGAACTGCATGTGCTTGATGAAGGCTTCGTTGAGCGGTTCGTTGAGTTGGGATGGGTCGTGACGGTAGTAGTTGAGTAAACCGTCGAGGCCAACAACATGTTTCGATGCCACCAGAGAGCCTACCGGGACATCACTGTGGAGGGAGCCGCTGGTGCCGATACGTACCATATTGAGACTTCGATGGGTGTTTTTAGGTGTGCGTTGTTGGAGGTCAATGTTGGCGGCGGCGTCGAGTTCGGACACCACTATGTCGATATTGTCGCAACCCATGCCTGTAGAAAGTGCCGTAAAACGATGCCCATGGTATTGGCCTGTGACGGCGTGCATTTCGCGGTTGTACGACTCATGTTTAACGCTGTCGAAGATTTCTTTGAACATCTCCACACGACCCGGGTCTCCAACCAGTATGACATCGTCGGCAAGGGTGTCGGCTGTGAGGTGTATGTGGTAGAGGCTTCCGTCGGGAGCCAAAACCAATTCGCTTGATTTAATCATGTTTTCCTTTGCTGTTTTGTAAAAAAGAGGGGCACGCAAGTGTATTACATGCCCCTTTTGTTCAATTGGTCATTGAATGGGAATTACCGTCTTGACGATGACGGGTTCCTTGAAGATGTGCTGCTCGAGCTGGCAGAACGGGTGGACGATGATGTGGTGGTCGAAGAGCTGGTGCCACGGGTGGTGGTTCCGGTGCTCTGCGAGGTGCCCCTGGTTGTAGTGGTAGTGGTGGTCTTGGTTGCCTGAGAGCTTGAGCTCGACGAGCGGGTGCCGCTGTTCGAGGTCTGAGTGGTTGTGCCACGTGGAGTGGTGGTTGTTGTGGTGGTGCTTGACGAGCGGGAACCTGTGTTGGAGCTCTGTGTTGAAGTTCCGCGACCTGTGGTGGTTGATGTGCTGGTACTCGACGAGCGGGAACCTGTGTTTGAGCTCTGCGTCGAGGTGCCACGGCCTGTGGTGTTTGTGGTAGCGCTTGACGAGCGAGAGCCAGTGTTGGTGGTTTGTGTCGAGGTTCCACGTGGTGCAGAGGCACTGCGTTCGGTCAATATGGTGTTGGGGTCGGCGGTGTTGCCAGTGGTGCGGCGAGTGCTGGCAGTCGAGGATGTGGCACGTTGGCTTGGGTTGCCCATGGTGGTTGTGGGGTTGCTGCCACGAGTGTTGCCCAAGTAACCATGGCCGTCAGGTGTCATGGTGCGAGGCATTTCTACACCTGGCGTGTAGGGGTCGCGATGCACAGGGATAGGTTCAGAGCGGTGACGCATATAGTATGGCGGATAGTTGTAAGGATTGTGACCGGTGTAAGGATGATGCCAACCCGGCTGGTGGATGTCATAGTGGTAGGTGTAAAGGAATCCGGGGGCGTGGAAACGACGCTGGAACGGACGATAGGGAGGCATGACCCATCTGAAAGTTGGAAGCGGACGGGCATTGCGGAAGCGCAGGGTGGTGGCAGCGCTGTACATACGGGTTCCCGTGGCGTTGTAGAGCCAGACGCATCCGAGATCCAGGGGCATATAGATTTCGTCACCAGTGTAGGCGTCGAATCCATAGAGCCATATTTCGTAGAACTGGGAGTTGACTTTTTCAGCCCACACTTCGTTGACAAGGACGTAGGTTTCGATTTCGTCTTCGTAACCGCAGTAGATCATGAGCTCGGTTTGTGCGTCAAGGTGACGGATTGTGCGCTGAGCCTGGCTGAATGTAAAATAGCGAATCGAATTAGCCGAAACGCTCATAGTCAAGGCAATAAGCACCAACATAAGAAAGATTTTTTTCATAACAGTAAGAGTTTAAATTGTAATTTTGTCGATATTTGAATTGCAAAGATAGCAATTTTATTTGACATGAAGGGTGCGGCCTTCGCTGTTGGCACGAAACTCGGGTGCATAGAGGCACTGTATCGTTGAAGGAGGCATCGTGAACGAGCCTGTGTTAGTGACGAAAAGGTCGTATTCGACAACATACTTGCCTTTGTCGAGGCGGTCGATATAGAAGTTGTTCGAAGCGTTCTTCACGGCTATGTAGTAGCTGAGTCCTGTGTTCCACTGCCACCCGCTTGAGGTGGAGACGGGCTCGAGGCAAGCGGGACGGCCGTCTTTGAGCTCTACATACTCGAGGTTGCGGTCGCAGTCGAGAAGTATGCGTATGCGTACCCGGTCGCCGACCTTCATGGAGTTGGAGCCTTGCTGGATGGCTTCGAGGGTGCCGTCGGTCTTGACTTTGTAGAAGGTCTTCTGGAGTTTGACGCCCATATCGTTGCGCTCGATCTTGTCCATATCGTCGAGGAACTGGTAGTAGGCTGCGCCCCAGGCGATGCCGTCGGTGAGCTTGGTGATGGTGATTGTGTGATTGCTTGATTGCTTGATTGCCTGACTGCCTGGTTGCTGGTTGTTTTGACGTTTGGAAAGCAGCTTGGAGATTTCGTCGCCATACCACGACTGCGACTGATAGCCCGTGCCTGCCTGTGCGGGGGCGTCGAGAGGCTGACCTGCAACTGTGACCCGACAAGGAACGGTGTCGAGCTTAACAGAGGTGGCGTTGGCAGAAGATATGAGGGCGTTGATGGCCTCGACGGTGGAGATGTCTGAGTCCCAACGGGTGGTCTGCTTCTGTTTGAGGAGCCACTGCTGCATCTCCCCTATCGACTCGCGGTCGTCGGGGGTTATCTCGGAGAAGGCCTGTATGAGGAGTGCCTGAGTCTCGATGGGCCGTTCGTACCACCACCAGCTGGCGGTGTTGTCGCGCCAATACATACCCATCTCGTCGCTGTGGAGCGCGCTCTCCTTGATACGGCGGATGATGTCGAGGGCCTCGGTGCGGTTGCCGCAGCGGTGGAAGACCAGCGCCAGCTGGGCACGGGTGTGGAGCGACTTGTACTCCTTGTAGTGCTTCAGCGTGTTGCGATAGAAATAGTTGTAGGCTTCCTTATGTTTGGAGTCCTTGATTTTGTAGTCGTCGGCGGTGTAGAAACTGCGCATGTAGAGATAGTCGATGTTGAGGGCCTCGAAATCGGTGTGCTTGAGATAGCGGCGGTAGAAGTCGTAGGTCTCTTCGTCAACATAGTGAAGGGCTTTCTTGAGGGCTTGAATGTGTGAATGTGTGAATGTGTTAGTTTGTGACCAGAGAGCGAGTTTTCCGAAGCCTTCGAGCAGGTATTGTGTGGTGTAGAGACTCGACTGGCGGCCGTCAGGCATCCAGCTCCATCCGCCGTCGGAGCGCTGCTGGTCAAACAGTTTCTTCTCGCACCGTTTGAGGTCGGACGAGAGTTTGGCCTGGTCGAAATATTCGGCAATGCGGTGCATCTGCTGTGTTTCAGCCTTCCCGTCGCGCAGCCAGGGGGTCTCGTCGAGGACGGTCTGCTTGACATCCTCGTTCTTCTCGAGCTGCGACATCAACGGGTTTACGGTGTCTTTGAGCCATTGTTTGAAGACGGTTTCGATGCTGGGGTTGTCTTTGACTATACTGAAGGCGAGGCTGTTGGTGTAGAGGCGGTTGAAGAGGAATATGTTTGAGGGGTTGTCGAGGTCCTGAACATAAGGAAGAGCCTGTACGGCATACCATATCGGGTTGGAGGTGAACTCGACCTTCAAGAGGTGGGGCTGGCGGGATTGCCTGAGTGCTTGATTGCCTGATTGCTTGATTGCCTGAATGCTTGATTGAGCGAGTGGCAGCTCATAGCTCTTCTCGCCTTTGCCGTTGATGTACATGGCTTGGCTGACGGTCACCATCTGACGGTTGGAAAGCACGGGGATGCAGTCCTGCTCGCCGTCGCTGAAGTGGGCAGACTTGGCCACGATGCGGTAGTTGGCCAGATAGAGATCGGCTGGCACCGCTATGCGGAAAGAGACGCTCTCGCTACGTTTGGCGGGTATGGATACGACGGTCTGGTTGGAGGACAGTTTGATTGGTAGGCCGGTGGCGGCGTCGGTGAGCTCGAAGGTTACGGTGACGGTTTGAGGCTCGGCCGTCATGTTGACCACCTTGGCAAGGAAATCGACGGTGTCGCCCTGACGCAGGAAACGAGGCACATTAGGCTGCACCATCAGCTCCTTCTGTGTTATGAGCGACTTGGAGAGCGAGCCGGTCATCATGTCCTTGGTGTGAGCCACACCCCGTATGCTCCACTCGGTGAGCAGCTCGGGCACGGTGAAGGAGCAGGTCAGTGTGCCGTTGTCGTCGGTACGCAAGGCAGGTTTGAAGAAAGCCAAGGTGTTGAGGTTTGTACGTACAGTTTCTTCCTCTTGGGGCTCATCCTCGCCGGCTGACAGGACGGCTTCCTCCACCTCTTCGCTGGAGATTCGTTGGCCAGATTCGGCGGTGCCCATCACACTAACTTCAGTTATAACCGTCTCCATCTCTTCGTACTGGACATAGCTGTCTTTCTCCATAACCGCCTCTTCCACCTCGACCATCCCTTCTTCGCCTCGAGCCCTTGCCGACTGGACATGAGAGTTCTTGCGGTAAAACATATTGCGGGAGTTGTAGTAGAACACCCCGTTGATAAAGTGCCAATAATTTATTTTGATATCACCGACGTATTCATATACAGGCTCGGTCTGATAGTCTTCCATGTAGAAAGACTCTTCGAGGTAGCTAAGCATCGAAGGGTTGTAGTTTCTGCTCCACGGCGAAAGGGAGGCGGTGAGGCTACCGTAAGTGTTGAGGGCTGCGTCGTACATGGTCATCATCACGTTGGCGTTCAGAGTGCCGACGGCGGCTTCGCGTTTACGGGGAGTCACCTTGACGGTCCAAGTCTCGGTGTCGCCGGGGCGTAGTTTGTTGCGGAAACTCTCAATGGTCACATCCAGCTCTTTTTCGACCAGCGGGACATATATGCCCACACTCTTTTTCCACACGATGTTCTCCTTCATGGAGAGGAGGTCGATATGCACATCGCCTTTGTAGTCCTCGACAATGGGCAGTTCGATGGTTTTAATGTCGCCATCGAGGCTAATCACCTTACGGTCGAGCACACTGCCTGCCTTGGAGAGGAGATAGAGCACCTTGACATCCTTGTAGCGTGAGCCGATACGCAGACGGAAAGTGTCGCCCACCGAGAGGGTGCTTTCCTCTTTGGAAATCCACACCAGATCCTGTGTCTGGACGGCTTTGCCGTTGTGGGGCATATAGGTGTAGGTAGCCTTGCTCTCGACCTTGTTGCCTTCGCTGTCGGTGGTTGTGGCCGTAACACGATAGGTGCCAGGCTCCATTTTGCCGAGAGCCGCCTCTACCCCACCCTCTTTGGTGAGTTTCAGGGTCTTGGTGGTTATTTTGCGGTCAACCGGCCATTTGTCGGGATCGATGTCGGCCGGTTCGTAGGCCAACAGGCCAAAACGTTTTTCGAACTCGTTGCGTGACAACGAGTGTTTGGCATTGCCGTCGAGCAGGGAGTGCGACAGATGGGGTTTGGAGGGTTGTTTGAGTCGCTCAACGGTGAGCGTAACAACGCCATCGATGGGATTGCCGTCGAGGTTGTTGTATTCCACCTCAATGGTGTCGAATTTCGACACCTCGCCGCCTTGCGAGAGAAGGATATAGCTGTTCTCGTAACCGACACGCAGCGAGTAGCTCTGCGAGTGGGTCTCGCCGTTGAGGTCGGTCACGTCGGCCGAGACGGTATAGACAAAGCATGGTTTGGTGGAGAGCTCGACGGACGAGTCGGGCATTGGTGTGAAGCGTATGTCGAACTTGCCGTCGGCGTCGGTGGCTGTCTCACCATAGGCCACCACGGTCGCTTTGGGGGCAGGAGTGAACCACCAACGCCAAGGACGATACATCTCTCGGCGTGTGACGGTATAGGTAACGTAGGCCCCGTCGATGGACACTTGCGAATAGGAAGCCGCCAGGCCCGACACCGTGAGTTCTTTGCCGAATGTGTGACGATTGTTGTCTCCATACATCTTCACGGTGAACTTGGGCTGCTTGTATTCTTCGACATTCACATAATCGATGTCGTAGCGGCTCTTGTCGCCTTCTTTAAAAGTGGTGTAAATCTTGAATCTTCCAGGCAGGGCATCGGAGGGCACCTTCAACTCACCGTGGCAGACACCGAATTCGTCGGTGGTGAGTCGGACCGAGTCAACCACCTTATCGTTCACATCCTTCAAAGTCACAAACAGTTCCATCCCACTGCACACACGCTCGGTGGTGTGAGCGTCGCCGTTATGCACCACGTATGCGAAACTGACCGTCTCGCCGAGTTTGTAAACCGGACGGTCCATCTGGCAGTAGAGCTTGACTTTTTCGTAAAGCTCTCTCTTATTGTATCTGTTGGCTTCATAATGAATAGTGGTACCATTATATTCGGTCACCACGTACAGATCACGACTTTCAGGAACGGGGTTGTCGTCAAACTCGAAGTAACCTGTCGCATCGGTCACAGCGGTGAAACCGGTGGCGACGTATTTGCTTTTCTTGTAGTCGTAGCACTTAAGGATCATTCTCTGACCAGCCACGGGAGCACCGCTGCTGCGCAAGATGACATAGCCACGCAAGGCGTTGTTGGGCAGGGCCGTAACAATGCGGGCATCGCAGCATGTGAACTCGCCATACGACAGACCATTGGCCTTGAAGTCCTGGGAAGTGGAAACCAACAGGTCGTACTCGCCAGCGGGCATCGAAGGTAGATATACATAATTGGTCTGCTCCTGATAGTCGTCGCGATGCTCCAATGCTATCGACCACTCTTTCAAGACTTTCTGTTTAGCCATGTGCTTCACGACATCGTTAAGAGCATATATTCCTCGGTGATCGCACTTTTTGATGATGCGGAAATAGAGCGTGTCGGTGTTGCGGCTGGTGGCTTTGGCCAGCATATCATGGTCGTTCATCTCATCGTGTACCATCTTCACCGAGCATCTGGGGTGCCTTATTTCGTTGATAAGGTTGGCGCACTCCTTGCCGCCCTTGCTTTCTGGGAAAAGGGCTATGGCTTTGTTGCACATGGCCACCGCTTCGACAAATCTCTTCTTTCTCGACAACAGGCTCGCTGCCCTGTAGTAGAACATCGTCAAAATGTCGCATTCGGTGCCTTTATACTTGTCGGCATAGTGCTCATAGTCCTTTTCGGTTGGGGATGGCACATTGGGCGCATCAGCCAGCAAGTCGAGTTTCCTGTAGTCGAGCCAGATTCGCAGGCAGTCGCTGTCGTCTTTGTGGAAATCGATGCGTTTGTCAAGCAATTGCATTTTTTCAGCATAATCCGAAGTGCCATCAACGGCCAGGTTCATCACCACGTCATAGAGTGTGGGGGTGACAAGTATGCCGCTGCTGTAGTTGTCGTCACAGAACATCTTGACATCCTGCACATTTGTGCTCTTAAGCACCTGCTCTTCTTTCAACGCTTCAGAGATATGTTTCTTAATTTCCCTGTCAAATCGTTCATCAGGCCAAAGCTTGTAGTCAAGTCCCGCCTCGTCGGTATCGCTGTTTCGGGCAATCAGCCAACGGTGAGATGCCCTGTAGTCACTATAGAAATTAGCGAGAAAAGCGTGACAGACAGCTGCATCGACAGCGTCGAGCCTGTCGATTATCAACAGGTAACGGGTCAGAGCCGAATCGGCCGCATCCTCTTGGTATTGGGATGCTATTCGCGACAGTTCCAATGCACCAATCAAGGTGTTGCGGGAGTCTCCAAGACGTTTCGCCTCGCCAAAGAGCTGGCTGGCTTTGGTGTAGGCCTTGGTGTAATCCTCGTCGTTGTAGAGCTTTTTAACCTCTTTCCAACCGCTGCCGAAGTCTGTCTGAGCGGCAGCCAGCATGGTTGACAGTACGAATAATACCGTAAAAAATACCTTGCGAAACATGATTGGGATATGTTGATATGTTGATATGTTGATGGGTTTAAAAGGTTTTAAAGGGTTTAAGGGTTTGAAAGCTCTCTAATCACTAATCACTAATCACTAAAAAGGTTAAAAAGGTTCGCTTCGCTTAAAAAGGTTAAGAGCTTAAAAGGTTACTGACCGCTACCTGCTACCCGCTGACTGCTAACCGCTATATAAATTTTCGCATGTTTTCTCAGTTTTAGCATTCTTTCGCAATCAAAGATTTTTTCGTGTTTTTCGATGTTTAAAAAGAATTTTCGCATCCCTTCGCAGTTTTAGCATTCTTTCGCAATCTAGCCACTACTCTCCAAACGGCCGCCTCCAGTCGCAGCCGTTCTTCCACTCCGAGCAGCCGTAGGCAGTCTTGCCTTTTATGATGTGGCCTTTGCCGCACTTGGGACACACGTCGCCCTCCTTGACGGACTCTTCCTTCTTCTTTCTGGTGCGTTTCTTCGGCGTTTTCTCCCCACTACCAGCTACCTGCTGCCCACTACCCGCTACCCGCTTTTTTGGGGCTCTTTCCCCCTCGCCTTGAGGAGAGGGGGCCAGGGGGTGAGGCTTCGCTGCCGACACCCTTCGGTTGCTGGTATCGGTTATCACCTGCTGCACAATCTGATAGACCATCGCCTTGAGCTCTTCGAGGAACTGGGAGGCCTCGTATTTATGAGCCTCGATGTCGCGGAGTTTCTTCTCCCACTGGCCCGTGAGCTCCGCGCTCTTGAGCAGCTCCTCATGTATGATGCCTATCAGGTCGATGCCCGTAGGTGTGGCAACGAGCGATTTGCGTTCCTTGCGGATATATTCCCGCTTGAAGAGCGTCTCTATGATGGCGGCACGCGTCGAAGGTCGCCCTATGCCGTTCTCTTTCAGCGCGTCGCGCAGCTCGTCGTTCTCCACCGTGCGGCCAGCCGTCTCCATAGCCCTCAGCAGGGTCGCCTCGGTATATGGCTTGGGCGGTGTGGTCCACCTCTCGGCGAGGGTGGGCTCATGTGGGCCCCTCTCCCCTTTCTGGAAATCGGGCAGGACCACAGTCTTGTCCGACTCGTCCGACTGGTCTGACGAGTCAGACTTCCCACCGAACACCGCTCGCCAGCCCTCCTCCAATATCTGCTTGCCCGAGGTCTTGAACTTGAGCTTCTCCACCTTGCCCGTCACAGTGGTGGTGGCGAACTTGCAGTCGGGATAGAATACAGCGATAAACCTGCGTGCAACAAGGTCATACACCCGCTTCTCGTCGTAGGTCAGGTCGCCGTTCGAGGGGTTGACGCCCGTCGGGATGATGGCGTGGTGGTCCGTCACCTTCGAGCTGTCGAACACCCTCTTGCTCCTCGGCAGCTTCTTGCCCATAAGAGGCTGTATGAGTGCCGCGTAGGGCACCAAGCCCTGCAGTATCTGCGGACATTTGGGATAGATGTCGTCGCTCAGGTAGGTGGTATCTACACGTGGGTAGGTGGTGAGCTTCTTCTCATAGAGCGACTGTATGTGTTTCAGCGTGTTCTCGGCCGAGAAGGAGAATTTCTTGTTGCACTCCACCTGGAGGCTCGTGAGGTCGAACAACCGCGGCGGCGCCTCCTTGCCCTCTTTCCTGGTGACGGAGGTCACCTCGAACTCCTTGTCCCTGATTGAGTCGAGGGCCGCCTGCCCCTCCTCCTGGCTCTTGATGCGGCCCGACTTCTTGTCTGACTCGTCGGACTTGTCCGACCCGTCCGACTCTTCTGCCGACTGCAGGTTGAAGAGGGTGTTGCGATATATGGTCGAGAGCACCCAGTACTGCTCAGGTTTGAAGTTGTCGATCTCCAGCTGGCGTTTCACAATGAGCGCCAGCGTGGGCGTCTGCACACGGCCGATGGAGAGCACCTGCCCCCCGATCTGGCGGTATTTGAGGGTGTAGAGACGGGTGGCGTTCATGCCCAGCAGCCAGTCGCCTATAGCCCTGCACAAGCCAGCCTCGTAGAGCGACTGATAGTCGTCCTGCGGCTTGAGCTTAGAGAAACCCTCCTTGATGGCCTCCTCGGTGAGGGAGGAGATCCAGAGCCGCTCGACGGGACATTTGACCTGTGCCTTCTGCATGACCCAGCGCTGTATGAGCTCACCCTCCTGCCCGGCATCACCGCAGTTGACGATGCGCTCGGCGTTCTGCATAAGACGCTTGATGGTCTCAAACTGTTTCATGTAGCCGGCGTTCTCTATCAGCTTGATGCCGAACCGCTGAGGTATCATCGGCAATACGCCAAAAGACCACGGACCCCAGGCGTCGCAGTAGTCCTTCGGCTCCTTCAGCGTACAGAGGTGGCCGAAGGTCCAGGTCACCTGGTAGCCGTTGCCCTCCATATATCCGTCGTGGGCCGTCGTCGCACCCAGAATCTTGGCTATATCACGCCCCACACTCGGTTTCTCTGCTATGCAAACTATCATTTAGTGAATTGTGAAAATGTGAATTGACAATAGTGAACTGTGACCTGCGAACTGTGAACTGAAACTGGCTGCTTGTTGCTAAAAACTTTAAACTTGAAACTAAAAACTTAAAACTAAAAAACAAACACCACGCTCGCCCAGGTGTCTTTCGTGCGTTGCGATTCAAGGCGTAGGCCCAGTTGTTCGCCTTTGGCTTGCAGCATCTGGATGTCGCTTTCATAGAAGCCGCTCATCACCAGGCGTCCGCCGGGTTTGAGTGTGCGGACGTAGGCTGGCATATCGTTCAGCAGTATGTTGCGGTTGATGTTGGCCAGAATCACGTCAAAGCGCCTCTCGTCGCCCAGAGTCGTGGCATCGCCAAGCCGGCACACTATCTCGCCACAGCCGTTCCGCTCAACGTTCTCCCGCGCGTTCCTCCAAGCCCACTCGTCCACATCGACCGCCTCCACATATCCCGCCCCCCGCTTCTTCGCCAATATTGCCAGCACCGCCGTCCCGCAACCCATATCGAGCACACTCCTGCCCGCCAAGTCCATGTCCCTCAACCACGTCATCATCATGTAGGTCGTAGCGTGGTGCGCCGTGCCGAACGACATCTTCGGCTCAATCTCAATCTCGTATTCCACGTCGTCGCGGTGGTCGTGAAACGGCGCCCGCACCCAGCAGAAGCCGTCGACCAGCACCGCCTCGTGCCCCCTCTCCCACTCCGCGTTCCAGTCCCTGTCCTCCAGCTCCTCCACAGAATATTCCACCACGCAGCCCTCGCAGTTCTCCTCGATGGCCGCCCTCAGCGCCCCCTCGTCATATTTCTCCGTCGGCACGTATGCATCCAAACCTTTCTCCGTATTCTCAAAACTGTCATACTCACCCTCGTCGCCCAACGCATAAACCAGCAAGTCGCGGAAAGGCTCAATCCGCGAGAGTTTGATTCTCACTACATTGTATTTCATAACTCTTAAAATAGTTCTATCTCAATAACGCAAACCTCACCCCGTTTATTATGATGAACCGCCCTTTCAAACCCTTAAACCCCTTAATTGACAATAGTGACCAGTGACCAGTGATCAGTGACCAGTGATCAGTGACCAGTGACCTTTCAAAACCTTAAACCCCTTAAAACCTTTTAAACCCATCAACATAACAAAAGCCGATGCGACATTATCGCATCGGCTTTTTACTTTTCTAACAAATATTGACATCGGTGTTCCTCTCGCCCAACCATACCACACGGTCACCCTTACACTTTTCCGACAACCAACTCGCCCACTTCAAACCCCGTACAAACCCTCACATCTCCCTCTGTTCCCCCTACAGAAACATTAGAGAAATAATACAGAATCAATAGAGACTTAATAGGGAAACATGTTTACCTAAACCAGCAACCGCCTAATAATCAACCGCTACAATTGTCTGCAAGATACCACATTTAAACGTAATAATAGGGTAATGCCGGATTCGGAAATCCAGGGAAATGTCGGATTTCCGAGTCGCCACAAGGGGGGCAAAGATACCGAATTTGCTTAATGATTAGTATCGGATTGTTGCCCTTTATTTTATGTCGTATCGGAATTTGCTCATTATCATCTGGAAAAAGGGAGGATTGTTATCGGATTTGGAAATCCATGAAATGAGAATGTGGCGAATTACAAATCCGCCACAACAGAATGTGGCGGATTGCAAGTCCGCCACAACGGAATTATCCACACTCGCAGATGTCCAAGGTTAATTAGATGGCATGATTACGGTACACTTCGGTCGGAACAAAATCGCAGCATTATCATTGATCGGCAAAGTGTTGCAAAGGAATTGCGAATATTTATCAACAACCGGTGAGGGAAATGGTTTTTTGTCAAAAAAAGTGAGTATCTTTGCAGAATCCATGTCCCCAAAAATGATGGGGTTGGTATAGTGTGTATGGTATTGAAGATTAGACCGTAATGATAGAACTGAAGGATAGTGACATTGTGGTTTTCCGCTCGCTGATCGAGGGGGCAAAGTCGATTGCGCTGGTTTCGCACACGAATGCCGACGGCGACGCGATGGGTTCGTTGCTGGGCACGAGACGTGTGGTCGAGGCTCACTCGAAGGCGAAAATCACCATGATGCTCCCCTCCCCTCGCCCGAAGGTATTCGCCTATCTGCCCGGATATGACGACATACTCGAGGACTCGGAGAACCACGACGAGTGCTGCAAGGCGCTTATGGTGGCTGACCTTATCATTGCGGTGGATTTGAACAACGCCTCGAGGGTGGACAACCTGGGGCAGGCGCTTGTCGAGTCGAAGGCTCACAAGGTGCTGATTGACCATCACCACTCGCCGGACAGCGAGCTGTTTCACGTGCTGTTCTCGATACCGGAGTTTTCGTCGGCTTGCGAGCTGACCTACTGGCTTTTCGCTCGGATGTACGGCGAGGACGCTATTGACAGAGACACGGCGAGATGCCTGTATTCGGGGATATGCACCGACACGGGCTTTTTCGCCTACAGCTGCGAGAGCCCCTCGGTGTATGAGGCGGCAGGACGGCTGGTGGCAAGGGACATCGACCCGGCGGGCATCCACGACGAGATATCGAACTGCTTCAGCATCGCGAGGATGCGCTTCTACGGCTTTGCGCTGAGCGAGCGGCTGGTGATAATGGACGACGTGAAAGCCGCCTACTTCTTCTTCTCGCTCGACGACCAACGGAAGTTCGGAGTGGAACCGCAGGATATGGAGGGATTGGTGAACTACACGCTGATGATGAAAGAGATAGAGGTTGGTGTGCTGATGAGAGAGGAGCCGACGAGGGTGAAGCTGTCGTTCAGGGCGAAAGGCGACTTTGACGTGAGCACCTTCGCCAACAAGCTGTTTGGCGGCGGAGGCCACACGAAGGCGGCGGGAGCGACAAGCTCGATGGGGTTTGAAGAGACGAGAGAATTCGTGGAACAGAAACTGAGAGAGGCTTTGGCATGACGAAACTTGCTCATACTTTTTTTTGCGTGGCAATACTGTCTTTCGCTTTCGGCTGCCACCGGCAACCGCCTGTGGTGAACGCTCCCGAGGAAGGACCCGACATCACACAGAACCTGGCCAACGCCAACCGCTATATCGTGGAGTCGGAAGAGACGCAGATAAACGCCTACGTCGAACGACGCCAATGGAACGTGCGACAAACCCAGACGGGCGTACGCATAAGCGAATACCAGGTCGGCAACGGCAAGAAAGTGGAGTGGGATGAGCAGGTTGCCGTCGAATACAGCGTGTATGACCTCACTGGTGCCGTCATCTACGCTGGGGTGAAGGACACCGTTGTGGTGGGACGCCGCAAGCCCACAGCTGGCCTTGACGCAGCTCTGCTGCAGCTTCACCACGGCTCCAAAGCCCATGTGATAGTACCCTCTAACGAAGCCTACGGCATGATTGGCGACGGCGACCGGATTACAAACAGAAAAGTGCTGATATACGAGCTGACGGTTTGCAGTTAGAAAGCGGCTGTCTGACATACTTTTAACCCTTCAAGCGAACCAAAGACACACCAAGATATAAACAACACAACCGAATAGAAACAAAATAATCATAAACATGAAAAAGAACTTACTACTCTTCTCTATGGCGGCCGTATGCTGCCTGATTGTCGCCTCCTGCAACCGCGGCCCCAAACCCGACAAGGACGGCTTCTACACCGCTGAGAGCGGCTTGATGTACAAATTCATCGAGAAGAACGAAGATGCCCGTATGGTCGAGATGGACGACCTCCTCGAAGGCGAAATGGCCATCTACTTTGAAGGCGACACCCTCTTCAACAGCTTCGGGCACCCCGACGTGTTCACCCGCGTCGAAGACGACTGGTTCCAGGGTGGCCACAACGAAGCCTTCCTCATGATGCACGAAGGTGACCACGCCGTGTTCGGCATCGCCGCCGACTCGGTGGCCAAATTCCTTGAGCCCACACAGATGCCCCAAGGTTACAAACCCAACCAGAACATGCGCATCTACTATGACATCCATCTCACCCACATCCTCACAAAAGAGGACATCGCCCAGCGCGAAGCTCAATACATGGCCGAGATGACAAAGATGCAGGAAGCCGAAACCGAACTCATCAAACAGTACATCGCCGACAACAAAATCACCGTCAAACCTACCGCAAGCGGCATGTATGTCGTCGTCAAGAAACCCGGTTCCGGCAAAAAAGCCGAAAACGGCAGCACCGTGAGTGTCTATTACGCTGGACGTCTCCTTAACGGCAAACTCTTCGACACCAACATCGAGAGCGAGGCCCGAAAGGAAGGCCGCATGGGTGGACACTTCCAGCCATTTGCCTTTACTATCGGTCAGCGCTCGGTCATAAAAGGTTGGGAAGAAGGTATCACCGGCTTGAGCAAGGGCGCCAAAGCCACTCTCATCATCCCATCGAGCATGGCTTACGGTGCGAGCGGTGCCGGCAAAGACATACCTCCCTTCTCACCACTGGTGTTCGACGTGGAAATAGTGTCGGTGAACTAATTTAAGTGATTAGTGATTAGTGAATTGACGATAGAACCTGTCACCTTTTTAACTTTCAACCTTTTAAGCAAAGCGAACCTTTTTACCCCTTTCAACCTTTTAAGCAAAGCAAACCTTTTTAACTTTCAACCTTTTCAACCCTTTAAGCGAAGCGAACCCTTTCAACCCTTTTAACCTTTTCAACCTTTAACCGAAGCGAACAAAAAAACATCCAATATGAAACAAGTCATTTATATTCTGTCCTGCGCCCTGTTGTGCGCATTTGTAGCCACTTCATGCAACCGCGGTCCCAAGTCCGACATCGAGGGTTTCCAGAAAACCGTAAGCGGCCTGCACTACCGTTTCATCTCACAGAACGCCAACGGTCGCCAGGTGGAAAAAGGCGACATGCTCAACGGCGAGATGCTGCTGAGGCTCGAGAACGACACCCTCTTCTCAAACATTGGCGACCCGGCCAACCTGCTTGTCGTCTCCGACGGTCGCTTCGACGGCGACCTCTCCGAAGGTCTCCTGATGATGCACGAAGGCGACAAGGCGGTCTTTGCCATCGACGCCGACAAGATGGCCGCCCATCTTCAGCCCAACCAGATGCCCGCCTCCTACAAGAACGGCACAAACATGAAACTTTATTACGAAGTAAACCTCCTGTCGGTCAAATCGGCCGACGAAATGGCCTCTGCCAAGAAGGAGTTTGAACAGAAGATGCAATCGATGAAGGACGAGCAGAAACAGGCCCTGGATTCATATATAGCCGAAAACAACATCACCGCCACCCCGAACGACGACGGTCTATACGTCATAGTATCAAAGAAAGGCAACGGCCCGAAGGTCGAAGTTGGTCGCCGCATCAAGGTCGCCTACACCGGCTATCTACTCAACGGCACGATATTCGACTCCTCCAACAGTGACATCGCTCTGCAGAACAACCTTGAGCCTCACGACGCTTTGGAGTTCGTAGTCGGACAGGCCAACCTCATCAAAGGATGGGACGACGGTCTTATGGGGCTTGCCCAGGGCACCAAAGCAAAACTCATCATCCCTGAAAACCTGGCATACGGTGCCAAGGGTGCCGGCGAAATGATTCCTCCATACGCCACCCTCATCTTCGACGTAGAAATACTGTCGGTGAACTAATGGGCAAAAGCAGCTGTCAAAAAGAGGATAGCCCACTTTTATCACTATCCTCTTTTGAACCGTTCAAGCAAAGAAATCATAAAAAAACATCATCACTCTCCAATGAAAAACATAGTAATTTTCGGCGCTCCCGGTGCCGGCAAAGGCACTCAGTCTGATTTCTTGGTTGAAAAATACAACCTCAACCACATATCCACTGGAGACCTGCTCCGAAAAGAGATAGCCGACCAAACCGAACTCGGCAAACGCATCAAGAGCATCATGGACAGCGGCTCGCTGGTAAGCGACGACATCGTGGTCGAGATGATTGACAACGCTATCGCCAAGAGTGACCGCGGTATGCTCTTCGACGGATTCCCTCGCAACATCAAGCAGGCTGAAACCCTCGACAATATCATGAGGAAGCACGGACGCGAAATCACCTGCATGGTGTCTCTCGACGTACCTCGTGAAGAGCTCATTCGACGCATGCTCGAACGTGCCAAGACCAGTGGCCGCAGCGACGATAACGAGCAGACCATAAAACACCGTCTCGAAGAATACGAACGCCAAACCAAGCCCGTTGCAGACTACTACAAGCAACAGAACAAACTGATTGCCATCAACGGACTCGGAAAAATCCAAGACATCGCCGCCAACATAGCAAACGCCATAGGTTAATCCCAAATAACGGCAACGGATATCCACTCTCCAACAACCTTTCAAGCGAAGCGCCCCTTAAATCATGAACTCCAATTTCGTCGATTACGTTAAAGTGTATGTCCGCTCCGGAAAAGGCGGTGCAGGATCAGCCCACCTGCTTCGTGTCAAATACAACGCCAAGGCTGGTCCTGACGGGGGTGACGGCGGTCGGGGGGGGCACGTCATTCTGCGTGGCAACACCCAACGCTGGACACTCCTGCACCTCAAGTACACCAAGCACGTCTTTGCTGAAGACGGACAAAACGGTGGCGATAATCTGAGGACAGGTCGTCAAGGTGCCGATCAGATACTTGATGTGCCTCTGGGATGTGTCTGCCGTGACGCCGATACGGATGAAGTCATTGGCGAGGTGACAGAGGACGGCGAGCAACTCATCATAGCCCGTGGTGGTCGTGGAGGTTTGGGCAACGACCACTTCAAGTCGGCCACCAACCAGACACCACGCTACGCACAACCTGGCGAGCCCGCAGTCGAGCGCACCATCATCATCGAGCTGAAGATGCTCGCCGATGTCGGCCTGGTGGGATTCCCGAACGCCGGCAAATCGACGCTTCTCAGCGCAGTGTCAGCTGCGAGACCTGAGATAGCAGATTATCCATTCACAACGCTGGTGCCTAATTTGGGCATTGTGAAATACCAAGACGACCAGTCGTTCTGTATTGCCGACATTCCGGGAATCATCGAAGGTGCCAGCCAAGGGAAAGGACTTGGACTGCGATTCCTGCGTCATATCGAGCGCAACTCGATATTGTTGTTCATGGTAAGCTGCGAACAGCTCAACATCAAGAAAGAATACGAGATCCTGCTTGGTGAACTAAAGATCTACAGCCCAGAACTGCTTGACAAACAGCGTCTCCTCGCCGTCACCAAATGCGACATGCTCGACGAGTCTATGATGAACCAACTGAAGGGGCACCTGCCGGATGACGTCGAATGTATCTTCATCAGTTCAGTGAGCGGCCTCAACATGCAGCATTTGAAAGACCGCATCTTCGCTATGCTTAACAAGCCAGCCGGATGATAGACCGACTCACGGCGTGGGATTCAGACGCCCTGGTTTGGATAAACTCCCACAACACACCCCTCCTTGACTGGATCATGTGGATTGCCAGCCAGCCGTTGTCGTTGGCATTGGTGCTACTGTCAGCCTTCTGTCTGCTCACCCTGCGCTATGAGCCACGCCGCTGGTGGGTCGTTTTACTTGCCGTTTTGCTGTGCATATTCCTGGCCGACCGCCTCTCTGTAATGGCATTCAAGGAGGTCTTCCATAGGCTCAGGCCTTGCCATGTGATCGACAACCTGCACATGTTCCGCACCAATTGCGGAGGGCTCTATGGTTTTGTCTCCTCCCATGCCGCCAATGTTTTATCTATATCGTCCTTTTTCGTCGCTCGCTACTCTTGCCGCAAAAAGGCTTTCAGGGTCAGTCGTAGATGGCTCCCTGCAGTCCTGCTTACATTATGGGCGGCTCTTGTATGTTACAGCCGTCCATACCTCGGCAAACACTATCCTGGCGACGTCGTGTGCGGCGCTGTCCTTGGTATCCTTATAGGAATTGCAGTCCAATTCCTCGCTCGCTGGCTCGAAACGCACCTCCCCTCCTCACGCCCTACACCTTCCGACATACAATAAATACAATCTCCGAACGTTTCCATATTATGAGAAAAAATCTAATGTTCGTCTTCTTGCTTGCCATCCTGGGCTGTGCACAGGCCCAGGACAAAGCGGTTATGGGCAACTATCAGTCCCAGCTACAGCAAATTTTTGAAAAAGTGCAGAACGCACCTACCGACAATGAACGCTACCTTGCCAACGAACAGGCACTTGAACTTTTCAGCCAAGCCTTCGAGGTTGAGGACTCGCAGAAGTGGAACTGGCAGTTTTCCAACTATGTGTCCGTACTCCGTTCTGCCGACAAGGTGTTCACCATCATCACATGGCCCGTAGTCAAGGACAACGGCGAATATGAGTGTTTCGGCTTCGTGCAGAGCAAGGGCGAGGACTCTGACGGCGACGAGGAATGGCACGTGTATGCGCTGCATGACATGAGCGACGAGATAATCAACCGCGAGGAATCGCTGCTCGACCCCGACAGCTGGCTGGGCTCGGTTTACCAAGAACTCATACAGACCTCTTTCGAGGGCAAGAACTACTACACCCTGCTTGGATGGAACGGATGCTCGATGCTCACCCAGCGCAAGGTGATCGAACCTATCACCATAAACAGCCGCACGGGCAAGCCTCAGTTCGGCCAGGCGCTCTTCCGTCGCGACAAGAACCGTCGCCGCATCGTGCTGGAATACAACAAGGAAGCCATGGTCAACCTCAACTACGAGCAGCAGCTGAGTATCTCGAAAGAGAACGTGCGTGTGAAGAAAGACGGGCGTATGGTCAGCTCGCAGGTGAGCCACGAAACCAAGGAGCAGATGATCATCTTCGACGAGCTGGAGCCTCAGGTGGCCGGCATGGATGGTCTTTTCCAATACTATGTACCCTCGGGACGCGAGATGGCCTACGTGTTTGTCAACGGCCGCTGGGAGCAGCGCGAAGACGCTCAGGGCCGCCTCACCGACAAGAAACTGAACAAAGAATTCAAACCTATTGAAAAAAAGAAACCGGCCTACCAGACGATAGAGTCGGAAAAGTGAAATGCTATTGCTTTAATGCTTGATTGCGCTATTGCTTGAGTAGCTGACGCGGTTTACACTCAATCATTCTTGGCCGAGCCAAGCGGCAAAGCCGATAGCAAGCAATTCAAACAATCAGGCGCTTAAGGAAAATGCTTGAAAAGATAAACACCCCATACGATCTGCGTAAACTGAATGTCGGTCAGCTTCAGCCTCTGGCCGACGAGTTGCGCCGTTATATCATCGAAACCATCGCCACCCATCCTGGCCACCTGGCTTCATCACTGGGCGTGGTGGAGCTGACCGTAGCTCTGCATTATGTCTTCAACACCCCCGACGACAAGCTGATATGGGATGTGGGCCATCAGGCATACGCCCACAAAATTCTCACCGGACGGCGAGATCAGTTCCCGTCGATCAGAACCAAGGGTGGACTGAGCGGATTTCCCAAGATGAGCGAGAGCAAGTACGACGCCTTCGGCACCGGCCACTCCTCCACCTCCATCTCCGCCGCTCTGGGTATGGCAGTAGCCTCGAAGCTGCAGGGCGAAAGCGGCCGTCAGCATATAGCCGTCATCGGCGACGGCTCGATGACCGGCGGTCAGGCTTTCGAAGCGCTCAACAACGTGGCAGTCAGCAAGTCGAACATACTCGTGATACTCAACGACAACGGTATCTCCATAGACAAGGCCGTGGGCGGACTGAACCGCAGTCTCGTCCACATCACAGCCTCGCCTCGCTACAACCGCTTCCGTGAGGCCGTGTGGCGTCGGCTGGGTGGCGACAGCGACCGCAAGAAACGCAGCCGCAACTTCCTCGCCAAGATGCTCTTCCTCGCCAAGTCGGCCCTGCTGAAAGACAAAAACATATTCGAATCGCTCGGACTACGATACTTCGGTCCCATCGACGGCCACGACATAGACGAGCTGGTGAAGGTGCTCTCGCAGCTGAAGTCCATACCCGGTCCCAAGCTGCTGCACATAGTCACCACCAAAGGCAAAGGGCTGCTCGAAGCCGAACGCAACCCCATAGTGTACCATGCCCCAGGGAAGTATGACGCCGTAACCGGCAAACGCCTCAACGCATCAGACAATCAAGCAATCAAGCAATCAAGCAATCAAATAATCCCCAAATACCAGGATGTCTTCGGCGAGACCATAATAGAGTTGGCTAAAGCCAACCCCAAGATTGTGGGTATTACCCCCGCCATGCCGACGGGCTGCTCACTCAACATGATGATGGAGCAGATGCCCGACCGCGCTTTCGACGTAGGCATAGCCGAGCAGCACGCTGTCACCTTCGCCGCCGGACTGGCTTCCCAGGGGATGACCCCCTTCTGCAACATCTACTCCTCGTTCATGCAGCGCGCCTACGACCAGATTATCCACGATGTGGCGCTGCAGAAACTCAACGTGGTGATGTGTCTCGACCGCGCAGGACTCGTGGGTGAAGACGGCGCAACCCATCACGGAGCATTCGACCTCGCCTACCTGCGTCCCATACCAAATATCACCGTCTGTGCGCCGATGGACGAGCGAGAGCTGCGCAATATGATGTACACCGCACAACTGCCGAACCAAGGGCCATTCGTGATACGCTATCCTCGCGGGAAAGCCGAACACAGCGACTGGCACACGCCTTTCGACGAACTGGCGATAGGCAAGGGACGTTGCCTGCGACGCGGCGACGAGGTGGCCATACTCTCGCTGGGACCGCTTGGCAACCGTGCTCTCGAAGCAGCCGAAAGGCTACGCCAGAAAGGCGTGTCTGCCGCCGTATATGACATGAGGTTTCTCAAGCCAATTGACACCGAACTGCTCGACACCGTAGCTAACGGCCCCTTCCATCAGGTGGTGACCGTCGAAGACGGTGTGAATAAAGGCGGACTAGGATCGGCGGTTGCCGAATACTTCGAGCAGACAGGCTGCAAGAAGGACGTTACCATACTAGGCCTCCCCGACCGATTCATAGAACACGCCACTGTAGAGGAGCTCCACCACGACTGCGGCATCGACATAGACAGCATAGTCGAAGCAGCGCTGTGAAATAAACCTCACCCACCCTAGATATTCCCATTCGATTGTGGACAATGTGCAGACCGCATTTTTGTTCTGTCAATAAATTTATCTACTTTTGCCGGCGAAACGCACGTCGATTTAGAATACACGCAATTATCATGGACTATTGTTGATCAAGTGTTTATTCAACAAAAGTTATCATGAAACTGAAAGACAAAAACATCCTTATCACCGGTGGTGCGTCCGGTATCGGAAAAATCATGGCGCGTATAGCGCTGCAGAAAGGTGCAAATTGTGTGGCAATATGGGATATCAGCGAGAAGAACATCGCTGACACCTTAACCGAACACCAATCATACGGAAACATAAAAGCTTACAAGGTCGACGTCTCGTCGTCACAGATGGTCGAGGACACCTACCGTCAGGTGGTCAGCGAACTTGGACAGGTTGATATCGTCATCCAGTGTGCCGGCATCGTCACCTCGAACAACACCTTTAATAATAACACTATCGACGAGATAGATCGCACAATGAAAATCAACGCCATAGCCCCGATGTATGTGGGATTGTGTGCGTTGAAGGACATGGTGGCTCGCGACAACGGCCACCTGGTGACCATCACCTCGGCAGCCGGCATGCTCTCGATGCCGAAGATGAGTATTTATTCGGCCAGCAAATGGTGCGCTATCGGATGGAGCGACTCGGTGCGGCTGGAGTTGCAGCGCATGAAAAGTCATGTGCGCATAACCACTGTGGCACCCTACTTCATCAATACCGGCATGTTCGACGGTGTACGCTCGAAGGTGTTTCCCATCCTCGACCCCGAGAAGACGGCGGCGAAAATCATCAAGTCAATCGAACTTAATAAGACATTCGCCGGCATCCCCTTCTCGTTCCACTTCATCCGCCTGATGGAGGGTATGCTGCCACAGGCTTTGTTCGACTGGTTCTACGGCGACGTGTTCGGGATATACAACGTGATGGACGGCTTCACGGGAAGGAAAAGCCTCACCCCCCAGCCCCCTCTCCCTTAGAGATGGGGAGTTTAAGCGAAACGAACCTTTTTAACCTTTAAAACCTATCAACCTATCAACAAAAATGGAAAACACCACCAATGAGCGCTTGGATGCTATCCTTGTCTCTCAAAAGAAATATTTTCGAAGCGGAGCGACGCTCGATGTGCGATTCCGCAAGCAGCAACTAAGGAAACTCCTCAGCGCTATCGAAGAGAACGAGAAAGAGCTGGCCGACGCACTCTGGACCGACCTGCACAAGTCGTACGAGGAGGCCTACCTCACCGAACTTTCGCTGGTGAAAGCCGAAATCAGAGGCGCCATCCGGCATACCGCCAAATGGGCACGACGTGAACACAAGTGTTCGCCCGTGACCATCTTCGGTTCAAGCAGTTATGTGGTGAAGGAGCCCCTAGGATGCGCTTTGATTGTCTCTCCGTGGAACTACCCTGTACAGTTGCTGCTCAACCCGCTGGTGGGAGCCATCTCGGCTGGCTGCACAGCGGTACTGAAGCCTTCTCCCTACGTGCCTAATGTCTCGCTCGCAATAGAAAAGATGATACTCAGTGCCTTCGACGAGCAGTATATCGCCGTAGTGCAAGGCAACCGCGAGGTGAACAAGCACCTCTTCTCGATGAAGTTCGACATGATTTTCTTCACCGGTAGTCCCGCGTTGGCACGAAATGTGGCTGCCGCCGCTGCAGAGAACCTGGTACCGATGGTGCTTGAATTGGGAGGGAAGAGTCCCTGTATCATCAACAAGGGCTGCAATGTGAAGCTGGCAGCACTGCGTACAGCGTGGGGCAAGACTCTGAACGCAGGACAGACCTGCATCGCTCCCGACTATATTCTCATCCACAAGGATGTGAAGGAGGCTTTTGTCAATGAATTTGCAAGATGCATCAAGCGACTGCACGGGGACGACATCCATGAAAGCCGCCACTATGTGAGGATGGTCTCGGACAAGGCTTTCGAACGCGTGGAGGGTTACATCCACGAGGGCAACGTGCTCTACGGAGGTCACACGAAAGCCGACGAGCGTTTCATCGAGCCGACGTTGATTGACGACGTAAAAAAAGATGCCGACGTGCTAACCACCGAGATTTTCGGACCAGTGTTCCCGCTGGTCACCTTCGACGACAGCGGAGAGGGCTTTGAAGAAAAAGTGGTCAACTACATCCTCGACCGCGAGAAACCGTTGGCGCTTTACTATTTCGGACCGAAACAAAGAGGCTGGAACATCATTCGCCGTACTTCGTCGGGCGGTGCCTGCATCAACGACACCATCATGCACATAGCCAACCCCAACGTGCCGTTCGGCGGAGTGGGCAATTCTGGCATGGGTAGTTATCATGGTGTGCTGAGCTTCGAGGCGTTCACTCACCGCCGCGCTGTGGTGAGCACCCCTACCCTCTTCGACCTGCCGTTCCGCTATATGCCATATAAAACCTTTCCTCTGGTGAAAAAGATGGTGTGACGTCAGGCGTCATCGTGCGCAATCTGGCGGATGTCCGGATAACGTTTCAGCCAGGTTAGCTGCTTCTTTGCGTAATGCCAGGTGTTGATTTTTATCTTGCACCTGGATTCTTCTTTGCTTGTCTGTCCGTCGAAAAAGGCGAAGAGCTCCTTGTAACCCACTGTGTTGAGCGGCTGAAGTTGACGATATTGTAGTACACTGCGAGCCTCTTCTTCAAGTCCGGATTCGAACATGCGATCAACCCGTATGTCAATACGTTCTCTAAGTGAGGTCAAATCAACCGAAGGCATGATTTTCTCTATCTCGAACGGACGTGGTCTGAGTTCTTGCGCAACCACCTCGCTGTAGGGTCTTCCGGTAGTGATGATGACCTCGAGTGCCCGCTGCACCCTGACAGGATTCTTCAAATCGCAACGTTTGTAGTAGTCGGGGTCTAATTTCTTCAACCGTTCACAAAGAATCTCCACGCCGTCTTCTGCTATCTGTTTTTTCAGGCTCGCCCTGAGTTCGGGAGAGGGGTCTGGCATCCGAGCCATCCCTTCGCACAAGGCGTCAATATAGAGTCCGCTGCCGCCAACGGCAATGACGGTTTCATGTTTTTCGAAGAGTGTGTCGAGCAGGGCGAGCGCCTCGTCCTCATACTGAGAAACGTTGTAAGGTTGGGTGACACTTCGGCAGGCGATGAAATGATGCGGAGCGGATGCAAGTTCCTTCTCTGACGGTCGGGCGACACCGATGTTGAGCTCTTTATAAAACTGACGTGAGTCGCATGAGACAATATGAGTGTCAAGTTCCTGTGCGAGCTTTACGGCCAGCGCAGTCTTGCCAGAGGCGGTCGGTCCTACTATGACTATTAGTTTTTTTATGGTCGGGAGGGGTTAAGAGAGAAAGGGCGAGAGCTGATTCCAGAAGTCGGGGAAGGATTTTGAGACCACCTCTGGATGGTCTATCTTGAGGTCTGGAAAGAGTATGCGCAGTGTGCCAAAAGCCATCGCCATGCGATGGTCGCCATAGGTGCAGACGGGCTGTGAAGGTTTCAATACGGAGGGCAAAATGTGGAGGCGGTCGCGACCGGTTTCGACCACTGCCCCCATCTTACGCAACTCGACGGAGAGGGCCTCGAGCCGGTCGCACTCCTTGTAGCGCAGAGTCTGAAGGCCCGAAAACCAAGCCTCGACGCCGATGGCTGCACAGGAGACAGCGAGAGGAAGGGAGAGGTCGGGACATTCACTGAAGTCATAGAGAAGATGCGCAGCCACGGGGCCGCCACCCTCTATGACGAGGGATCGGCAGGCCCTATAGGGAGAGCGAGCCACGACGGTTTTGACGCCAAGCGACGCGAAGAGCCGGGCGGCGACACGATCGCCCTGCAGCGACTCGTTTGACAGGGACACCAGACGTATTCTGCGCCGAGGCAGGAAGAGGGCAGCCATGAAGAAGAAAGAGGCCGCAGACCAGTCGCGTTCTATAATGACGTTTTTCATACGAGAATGAGCGGCAAAGGGTTCGATACGAATGGTGGTATGGTTGGGCTTGTAGTCGTTGGCCGCACCGGCGCAGGCGAGCACGGAACAGGTCATCTCGATATAAGAGCGAGAAGAGGGCGGCTTGGTCATGCGGACATGGAGACCACGAGGCAGGGCGGCTCCGGCGATGGCCAAAGCCGAGACAAACTGGCCGCTGAGGGAGGGATCGACCTCGACGAGTTTCTTCTCGGGCCAGCAGCCTTCGACCCTCAGAGGCAGGCAGCCCTCGGAAGCGAGGTATTCGATATGGGCGCCGCCCATGGAACGCAAGGCATCGACAAGGGGGGCCATAGGGCGCCGAAGCAACGACGGAGAGCCGTCAAGCACGACGCATCCCAAGGGGCGAGTGGCCAAAACAGCGAGAAGGAAGCGAGCCACAGCAGCCGATTCTCCACAGTGAAGCCTTACTTCGGCGTCGGATGACGAGTTGGCCGCCGTGAGGTCGAAATAGGCGAGAATGCGTTTCAGCACCTTCACGTCGTCGGCATCGGACAGGCCAGACATGGGGATGTTGGATCCACTCAGGCGGGCGACCAGCAGCCAACGGATGGAGAGGCTTTTCGATGACGGCAGCGTTATCTTTATGTCGTTGGTATTCATTGAAGTCCGTACTCGTTGAGCTTACGGTAGAGGGTACGCTGCGAAATGCGCAACTCCTCGGCGGCAAGACGACGGTTGCCGTGATGACGCTTCAGGGCCTTCTCGATGGCGCACTTTTCGCGCTCTTCAAGCGCAAGGGGTTCGTCGTCGATTATCACGCTAGGCTGGAACTCCTCATCAGGGGGCCATTGACGGTCGATGACGTTGTCGGAGAACTGAGGCCTGCGAATTTCCATTGGAGGTTGCGCACCAGCAAACTGCAACGGGTCAGCGTTAGCCATGCTCTGTTCGCCAAACTGCCGATGATTCGAAGCCACGGACATGAGATGCTCAGAGCTGCCGAGGTTTGCATTGTTCACCATACCGCCGGGGATAGAGGCGGCCAGGTGACTCACAGCATTGCGCAGGTCGTTTATCTCGCCCCGCATCTCGTTGATCATCTGCCCCATGGTGAGGGCTTTGAGCAACAGTTCCCTGTCTGAGATAGGACTGTTCTGCCCACCTGTCGCCAAGGCAGGCAAAGTCTCCTCGGGCACATAGTTGAGGTAGTTCTGCAGAATGGCGCGAGTAATGGTGCGAGACTCCTCAATAACGGCTATTTGCTCAGTTATATTCTTCAGTTCACGCACGTTACCGTACCAAGGGTATTTCATGATATACTCCTTCCCATCCTCAGAAAGAAATATGGGCGACATCTTGTAGCGTTCGGCCACATCCGACGAGAATTTCCTGAAAAGCAGCGGGATGTCATCCTTGCGTTCGCGCAGCGGCGGTATGTTTATCGAAATCTGGTTCAAACGGTAGTAGAGGTCCTCTCTGAACCGGCCGCTGTGGATGGCGGCAAGGAGGTCAACATTGGTGGCTGCCACCACCCGCACATCGACCTTGCGGCTGGTTGAGCTGCCTACCGGTATTATCTCGCCGTTTTCGAGCACACGGAGCAGCTTGACCTGAATCTGCAGCGGCAGTTCGCCCACCTCGTCGAGGAAGATGGTGCCGCCGTCGGCCTCTTCAAAATAGCCCTTGCGGTCCTTGTCGGCTCCTGTGAACGCCCCTTTCACGTGTCCGAAGAGCTCGCTTTCGATGGTGCCTTCCGGAATGGCGCCGCAGTTGACAGACACGAGGCGCCCTTTTTTTGCCGAACGATCGCTGCCGTCGTGTATAAGTCGCGAGAAGATATCCTTGCCCACCCCGCTTTCTCCGGTGATCAGTATGGAGAGGTCGGTGGGTGCCACTTGCACCGCCTTGCTAAGCGCAAGAAGCAGTTTTGGGTCGCGGCCTATGATGCCGTAGCGAAGCATTATTTTGTCTATATTCATAAGTCAAGGTTTAGGATTTGAAGTATTTGCAAAGCGGTCATCAAAGTCCGCTTATGACCATTCGCAGGTCTTTGCCGATCGATTGTTTCTTTTTTATCAGAGCCGTATGCCGCATCACCAGAGCGCTGACTTCGTCTGCGTCGGTCTCTTCTTTCAGTTTTTGCCTGTTACGCTCAATCTCGGCCTCCACTTTTTTGAGCATGAAGTGGAGCAACGAGTCTTTCACGTCAAGCGGCAGCCTCTGCAGCTCGCCCGGCGTCACTATGCCTTTCGACGTAACCCAGAGTTCGCTGACCTCGTATGGCTGCACCATGTTTGATATTGCCAAGTCGCGTATTTCTGGCACGTCGGACGACGCAAATTGGGTGGGACTTATGATGCGGCCCTCGTTGAGGGCTTCGAAACTCATGTCGAAGATGCGTTGGTATGTCGGATTGTCGAACCCGAGTTTTGCAGCGTGCAGGGTGCTGACAATCACCGAGGCGACGGCAAGCCTCTGCGTCACCTCCACTCCGGCGGGGTTGGTGTAAGTCCAGTCGATGTCCTCGTTGCCGTAGCGCATAAGTATCTCTATCAAGTGCCGCTCCTGCGGCTCGGAGGGGTGCAGTTCGGGCATTTGTTGCTGGGCGGCAGGCGTCACCGTTGGGGCGAGGCCATCCGACTGCTGCACAGCCGTGTCAGTCGCAGCTCCAGCCGGCTGCTCCCCCTGTCGCGGAGGGGTGAGTTTCAGTTTCACTATGGCCTTGGCCACACTCGACGAGAGCGTCTGCTCCGCAACTCCGAAAAGCGAGGCGCACTGCTGTATGTATTCCGACCGCTCCAGCAGGTCCTGCACCAGCGCTATGCTGTTCACTATGTCCTGTATAAACTCCGCCTTCCGTATCGGGTCGTGCTTTATCTGTTCCGATGTGATGCGGGCCTTGTACAGGATGTAGTTCTCCTCGTGCTGTTCCAAGTATTGCTGCAACGCCGTCGAGCCGTTGCGCTGGGCATACGAGTCGGGGTCGTCCCCGTCGGGGAAGAGCACACACCTCACCTTCATGCCCTCCTGAAACAGTATGTTGGCGGCTCGCTGGGTCGCCTTGATTCCCGCTCCGTCCGAGTCGTAAACGATGGTCACGTTCGGCGTGTAGCGCCTGATGAGACGCACCTGCTCCACCGTGAGCGACGTGCCGCACGAGGCCACCGTGTTCTCCACACCCGACTGGTGCATCGACACCACGTCAAGGTTCCCCTCCACCAGGTAGCATTTACCCGTTCTCGAGATGGCGTTCTTGGCTTGGAAAAGACCGTACAGGATGTTCGACTTGTTGTATATCTCCGAATCGGGCGAGTTCACATACTTCGCCGCCTGCTTCTCCTTCGACAGTATGCGGCAGCTGAACCCCAGCACCCGTCCGCTGATGCTGTATATCGGAAACGTCACCCTCCCTCTGAAGCGGTCGTACATCTTGTCTCCCTCCTTCACTATCGTCAGGCCCGTCTTCTCCAGCACCTCCTTCGAATAGCCGTTCTTCAGGGCGTAGTCGGTAAACGCACGCCATTCGTCAGGACTGTATCCCAACCCGAAACGTTTTATAATCTCGTCGGTCAGCCCCCGTTCGTGGAAATACCCCAACCCTACGGCTCGCCCCATCTCGGTGTCGTTCATGCTCTCCACGAAAAACTTCTGCGCAAACTCCGACACATGGAACAGCGCATCCCTCTCGTCTCGCCGCTGCTGCTGCTCCTCGCTCAGCTGCTCCTCCTCTATGGCGATGTTGTACTTTTGGGCCAGCCAGCGCAGCGCCTCGGGATAGGTGTAGTGCTCATGCTTCATCAGGAACGACAACGCATCGCCGCTCTCGCCGCAGCCGAAGCATTTGAATATGCCCTTCGACGGCGACACATAGAACGACGGCGTCTTCTCGTTGTGGAACGGGCAGCATCCTATGTGGTTGGCCCCACGCTTTTTCAACGACACAAACTCCCCGATAACATCCTCTATACGAGTTGCATCCAGTATCTTCTGCTTTGTATCCTGCGAAATCATAAGGACTGCAAAGTTACAAAAAATAATGCAATATTGCCGATGTCGCCCTCATTCCTGCTTTATGATGACTCAACTACCAAGTGCATCTACGGGGAAAAGCGATGAGGCAAATTGTGAGACATCTGCGACTGGAGCCTTGTCTGCGGCTATTAGGATACATCTCCCCGTGGAACTATCAGAGAGGTCTATGGCGGTCAAGTAGATGTCCGGTAGGAGCCAAGTAAGAGAAAACACGGAGGGGTCTGGGAGGGGTCTGGGATGGGTCTTAGAGCCACAACCCGACTAATACAAGAGTGATTCAGATGTACAACGGGAGTGATTACCTATACCGCTTGTTGCCAGATGATTATAAATGATATAATTGGCGTGGTATGCAAAAGGGTAATCATTGTCAAAAGATTGCGCTATTATGTACTTTGGATGTGTAAAAACTTGCAGCTTTCAAGAAAAAAAGTATGAAATAAACAATTATCCCCACCGACCACCAAGCCCTCCGCAAGCCTGGGGAGGTATATTATAAGGTAGGGGGACGGATAAAAAAAGTGCCGGATTTTAAAAATCCGGCACAACAGGTAAGCCTCTGTTTCTTGGATTAATTTCCTTTCATCCAAATATGTCCCCCACCACATGGGCATTTACTACCTGGAACCTTGATATACGATTGCATACCGCATTTTGTGCAATAATAAATATCCATTCTAATTCTCGCCGGTTATATACCATCGGCACATCGGTTTTGTTTTAAAAATTATTTGTTGTCAGGCCAATAAAAGTTTGCACATAAAAAGAGCGTGGCCTTTTAGTTTTCATCGGTACTTTGAGGTCTTCGACTACCTTTACACTCCAATTACAACGTACAAGTCCACGCCGAGCGTGAAAGCCGTCGCTTTTGTCTGGAGTGTAATTTGAAAGTGTCGAAGTTCCAAAGTACCAGATAAGCTACTTCGCTTTTTCCTATTCTATGATGTGCATACTAAACTATGCGCTATGTTTCATTGGCATTTGTGTTCGTTAATACTCATTTTGCTTTTCTGTCTTATTGTCGCGACTTAATCATTGTTTCCAGCGTATTCTCGTCGCGGCGGTTGTTCCATATTGCAATCAAAGTTATCACATCATCCTCCACACAATATATTATGGATACTTTCTTGATATGCATGATTCGTACTTCGTTACCGCGGAATGTCAACCCTTCATAGTTCATGCCAAGGTTCGGAAAGGTGCAAAGATAATCCACGCGTTGCCGTATGACGGATTCTGCTTTGCGTGCGGACTTTTCGCCAAACTCCGCATACACATAGCCAATCTCATGATACATGTCATCGAGGGCTTGACTCAGCCACCGATACTTATAGGCCATATCTTTCACGAATTTGTGCGAATCCTGCTTCGCCATCAATGTATGTGGCGTTGCCCGATTCCATCAGGCGCAGACGTTCCTCGACAATGGCTTTCATCTCCTCCTCGGTGTGGGCGATGGACGAACCGCTGTGTGGTTCGGCAGTCAAATCCTCGACCAAGGCATCGACATGGCTTTGCAGCCAGCGTCCGAAAGACTCGCGGCTGAACGAGGGCTGAAGTTTCTGCAGCGCAGCCTCGTCAACGGTTATATTGTACGTACACATAGCTATTGTCGTTAATTGTTTCGACTGCAAAAATACAAATTATTTCACAATCGGCAAAAACAGCGCTGTTTTGCAAATTGTTTGTACTTTTGCAGATGTAAATTTGTGTTTTATGAAAGCGAGACATTATATATTAATAGTTGCGGCGGCGATGATGGCGGCTTGCGACCCTGGTCACGATGACGACGTGGTGTTATGCAACAAGACTGACGTTTCCGTCACCGTGCTTCCGAGCCAACGCGACGAGCAGGAGGCATACTATTCGAGATATGAGAACTACACCATAGCCGCGGGCGAAGAGGTTGTGGTGGTAAACAACGGCGGCATTGGCCAATCCTCTCGCGATGGGTGCGAATATTGGCTTCTGCAGTATCTTGCCGACAGCGTCACGTTCCGCTTTGCCGACGGCAGTGAGGTGACATACCACAGCGATGACACCACCGATGCCATAAGCCCCTTCAACCTCGCCTCGGAGCTGTTCTCCTACGACGAAAAGCTGAGCACAGACCTCTGGTTCCATGACAATCCATACTACGGCAGGCTGACATTCTCCATAACCAAAGCGCACCTTGAAGCCGCAAGAACGCCGGTCAACGACACAATTTCGGACTGACACGCAAACATCGCGAAAAAGTTTGTACCTTTGCAGACGTGAAAAAAATACATTAACACAAACGATATTTCATCAACATGAGCATTATCAAACCTTTCAAGGGCTTTCGCCCGCCCATCGACATCGTCGAGAAACTGGCTTCGCGTCCTTACGACGTGCTGAACTCCGAAGAGGCCCGCGTGGAGTGCGAGGGCAACCCCTACAGCCTCCTGCACGTGACCAAGGCTGAGATAGACCTGCCCAAGGGCACCGACGAGCACTCGCCCGAGGTGTATCTGCAGGTGGTGAAGAACTACAACCTGTTCAAGGACCTCGGATGGCTGGTGAAGGATGAGGAGGAAA
>JAEEZY010000020.1 GCA_016292015.1 Bacteroidales bacterium
GCTGAAGCCCGGGTCGGTCTTCTCGACGATGAAGGCGCTGATGCCCTTGGTGCCGAGGCTCTTGTCGGTCATGGCGATGATGATGAACACGTTGGCGTAGGAGCCGTTGGTGATGAAAATCTTGCTGCCGTTGAGCACCCATTCGTCGCCATCAAGAACTGCGATGGTCTGCTGTCCGGCTGCGTCGGTGCCGGCGTTGGGTTCGGTGAGGCCGAAGGCGCCGATCCACTCGCCGGAGGCGAGCTTGGGCAGGTATTTCATCTTCTGCTCCTCGGTGCCGCTCTCGAGTATGGGGGCGGCGCAGAGGCTGGTGTGGGCCGAGAGGATGACGCCGGTGGTGGCGCAGACGCGGCTCAGCTCCTCGACGGCCATGCCGTACATGATGTTGGTGCCGCCGGCACCGCCGTACTGCTTCGGGATAGGAATACCCATGAGGCCGATCTTGGCCATCTTCTCAACCGTCTCCATCGGGAAACGCTCCTCCTCGTCAACCTCGGCGGCGAGGGGCTTCACCTCTTTCTCTGCAAATTCGCGAATCATCTGCAGGAAGAGCTCTTCTTGTTTTGTGAAACTGAAATCCATGTATTCTTAAAGTTTTTAGTTTTTAGTTTTTAGTTTTAAGCTGCGATAAGTTGTAAGTTGACTTTCGTGGCCGTATGGCTCACTTGGACTTACGGTTCACTTGACATTAATTGCCCAGTTTGTCGAGCTTGTTGTAAACGTATGTGTGGTTGATGGCGATGGTCTCGATTTCGACCAGTGCACCCATAGGCAGGCCCTTTACAGCGAAAGCGGCGCGAGCGGGGCAGTCCTTGCTGTAGTACTTGGCATAGACCTCGTTCATGGGTTTGAAATACTCCATGTCGGCCAGCAGGCAGGTGCTCTTCACCACGTCGTCGAATGTGAATCCAGCCTCGTCGAGGATGGCTTTGATGTTCTTGAAAACCTGCTCTGTCTGCTCGGTGATGCCTCCTTCCACCAGTTTGCCGGTGGCGGGGTCGATAGGCACCTGACCCGAGATGTAGAGCGTGTTGCCGACCAGGATGGCCTGGCTGTAAGGTCCGATGGCTGCGGGAGCCTTGGGTGTGTTGATGACTTTCTTCATAAGACTTATGATTTTTGATTTGAATACAAACAATGAGTTTGCAAAGATAATAAAAAAAGTGGCATTATTATACAGAATCGTAAAAATATGTACTTTTGCACCTATGCAAAGACAGAAAGATTTAACCATCATAGGCCTTATGTCGGGCACTTCGCTCGACGGCGTGGACTTGGCGTGCTGCCGATTTGTAGAGGCGGACGGCGTATTGGATTGGACGTTGCTGGCGGCGGATACGATACCCTACGACGAGGGGTGGCGCAAGAGGCTTTCGGAGCTTGAAAACACATCGGCATACGAGTATGCGCTTGCCAATGTGGAGTTGGGGCATTATCTGGGCCGGTTGGTGCGGGAGTTCGTGGTCAAGCATAATCTAAAGGTCGATTTTGTCGCCTCGCACGGCCACACCATCTTCCATCAGCCACACCTTGGCCTCACCACGCAGATTGGCGACGGCGACTCGATTGCCGCCGAATGTGGATTGCCGGTGGTGTTCAACTTCCGCACCCTCGATGTGGCGTTGGGCGGTCAGGGGGCACCGCTGGTGCCGATAGGCGACCGCCTGCTTTTTGGCGACAGCGACGCCTGCCTAAATCTCGGCGGCATAGCGAACATATCATACGGTTCGGATTCGCGCATCGCCTTCGACATCTGCCCTTGCAACATGGCGCTCAATATGTTGGCGCAGAAGGTTGGCTTGGCGTATGATAAAGGAGGAGAGGTGGCCAGGTCGGGAAGTGTCGTGGAGGCGTTGTTGAGTCGTATGAACGAGTTGGAGTATTACAGGCGCCCCTCGCCCAAGTCGTTAGGTAAAGAGTGGTTTGTGTCGGAGTTTAGGCCGATTGTTGATTGTGGTGAATATAGAGTTCAAGACGTGCTGCGTACTGTTGCTGAACATATATCGCAGCAGATTGCCAATGTTGTGAATGATAATGCTATTCGTTCGCTTCTCGTTACTGGTGGAGGCGCAAAAAACAGCTTTCTGATAGAGCGGCTGAGGCGGCTGACGCCGAAGTGCGAGGTGACGGTTCCGTCGGAGGACATCATCGACTACAAGGAAGCCATAATATTTGCCTTGTTGGGTTATCTGCGGCTGAACGGAAAGACAAACTGCCTGAAAAGCGTGACGGGAGCCTCACACGACAACGTGGGAGGCAACTTGTCGGGGTTGGTGTGAAGGAAGTTGGCGAGGGGATTCTGAGGATTCTGAGGTTTCTGATTATTCTGAGGATTCGGAGAATTCAGAAGATTCTGATTGTTTTGTTATTGGTTGTTGTTTTTTCTTTTTTGTTGGTTTCTGTAGTTGAGTCTTGCTGAGAGCATCTGCTCTTTTATTCCACCTTCGGAGACAAAGCGACGCTGCATTGTCTCTAAAAGGCGGTGTAACATGTACATTGCTTGATGTATTAGGGTTATAGAAAGATTGCAGATTTCTTCTTCGTTCATTTTGTCGAAGAGTGTCGGGTATTCTTCAAGGAATCGCTTGGTGCGTGTGTATTGACGCAGTTTCTCCATTCGGGGATTATTCTGCTGCCATTGCTCCAAGCCGTGTACACGCAGGTAGTCCTCGTAGTCAATCAGTAGTTCTTCGAGGCTGGCTTTTGCAACGTTGGTGAGTTTTATCTCAGTTTCGCTTGAGGTGGTTGCGGCTTGGTTGCCTTCGGCGATGTTCTGTTTGCCGCTACGTGCAGCTTGAATCATCTGGTCAACTGTGCGGTCTCCTTTTTGCAGGTAGCGTTGTGTGAAATAAAAGGTGGTGTCGTAGATGATTTCGGTGAGTTTGTAAACGCGGAGGTTGCGGTAATGGCCGTGGTTGGGGAGGAATGGGGTGGGGGAGGATTGGATGGGTTGAAGGGGCTGATTGTTCAGATTGTTCTGAGGATTCTGATTATTCTGAGAATTCGGATTATTTTGATTTTCTTTGTTCATTTTTTTAGAATTGCTGGTTTTGTTAGAATTGGTTGTCGTTTACCAGTTCTATCAGCTCTTTGGCTGTCCTTATCCGTTCCATGTTGGCTGTCCGTTCCAGTTCGGCGGGAGGGATGGTTTTCAGTAGGTCGAGGTATTGGCGTTGCAGGGCGGTTACTTTCTTCAGGTGGCTGGTGTCGTCGCTCCATTCGATGTCGGCTTCCTTCATCATGGCATCGTAGAGGGCTGTGAGCGTACGGAAGTTGAAGTATTTGTGAGCCTCGCGGTCGCCGGCATCGATGGCGGCGAAGAGGTCGATATTGCTTTCGAATTGCCGTTGTAGCGAGTCCATCGTGGCGAGGTCTTTCAGTCGCACTTCGGCTTTCGTGGTGCGGTCGGACAGCATGTTTTCGTATGCAATGATATAATCGTCGCGCCAAGTCTTTATGCCGCCGCATTTCTCAAGAAGCGTGTTGTGACGCTGCTTGACCACGAGCTCGCGGTCGTCGATGGTGTCCCAGATGTTGGCGGTTTTGCGGTATTGCTGGGCGGCGAGTTGGTCGAGCGAGAGGCGTCCGTTGTAGTCGGCGCGCACCCGTACGGCGTAGGAGTTGTAGCCGATGGAGTCGGGGCGCAGCTGGTTGACGCGGCATTGTGCCACATATCCGTGATAGGGTAGCCAGCGGATGCTGTCAATCTGGCATCCGATGACGGGGCCTACCTTCTCGAAGGCTTTGTCGAGGAGGGTGAAGAGGGAGACGCAGCGGGATGAAGCATTGGAAGTGGAGTCTTTCCGGTCGATGAGTTCGTATATCGCGCCCTTGTCGTTGTCGCATCCAGCGAGTTTCTTGTCGCGCTGCATCTGCGAGAGGGTGACGAGTATGTGGCTCAACGCGCGCTCCTGGTCGATGCGCCATTGGCGGTCGATTTCGCGTTCGGCGTTCGAGCTGAGGTAGCGCTTGCCGTAGCGGGTGGCGTAGTGTGCGTAGGTCTTGAGGTTGTCGTATTCTTTGTTGCGCTGGCGGTAGTACTCGACGGCGGCTTCGTCGCGCACGGTCTCTATCTCGGTGAGGCGTCCGATGCGGACGGTGTATTTCGGCACGTTGAAGCGCGGGGCGAAGGTGCCGATGCGGGCGTAGCGGTCGCAATGTTCGGCGTAGCGTGCCCATTGCGCCAGAAACACCTCCTGATAGTCGATGGTGTAGCCTTGGTCGGCGAGCGTGAAAAGTGTCTCGCCGCCGTCAAGATATTTGTCTATCAGCTTCTGCTCTTTGGCGGTTGTGGTTTTGGTCTCGCCCGTGATGTCGGTGTAGAGGTTGGTGATGACGCTCTTCTTCAGCGTCACCTTGTCGCCGCCCTTGATGTGGCCGCGCCCGTCGATAAGGCCTTTGTCGTCGATGGTTATGGTGTTGCCGTCCTGGTCGGTGATGGCGGTTGCGCGTCCGCCTTGGAAGGTCACACGCTCGCGCAGCGCGGTGGTGCTACGGTCGTCGGGGCTGTTGTATTTCGAGTCGAGGGCGAAGGTCCATTGCCCTTCGGGTTGGCCGTCGCTGAACTGCCCTTCGACGCTCCATCCGCGGTTTATCTTGTAGCGTCCGCCGGCCACTCCGCTTCCGTTGTGGCGGTAGCTCTGACGGTACTGCCCGTTGAGCATCCCGCGCACATAGGTGCGGCTCTCCGAGTACTGCTGGTTGTCGTTGTGCTGGCCGGCGTCCCAGCCGCTCTTGCCCGTGACGGTCATCGTGCCGTCTATCTTGCGCTCGCCGTCCACGGATGCGAAGGGGATGCTCCTGACGCAACGGAATGGCAGAAGGTCGCTGTAGGGCGGACGGTATTCGACGGTGTCGGTGCGCGTCTGCGCTGTGGCGCCGAACGTCACGGCACAAAGCAAAACGGCGGCAAAAGACTTGAGGTTCAGCATAGGTGTTCAGTTTTTAGGGACAAAATCCCTAAAAAAACGCTGAAACCCTTAGTTTTATTGCCTACGCGATAATCAAGTCGGCAGCTATACCGTCGGCATGGAGCAGTCCTTTCTCGGTGGGACGGTAATGTCCGTCTTGGATGTAGATGTATCCTTCCATGATGTATTTTAGGATGTTGTCTTTCAGACCGTCGGCGAAAACGGGGTCGAGTTTGGAGATGTCAATTCCTTCGGTGGTTCTGAGCGCGGTCATGATGTACTCGTTGAAGGCGTCGATTTCAGATATTTTTTCCATTTCGAAATAGGTGTTGTTATTGTTTATTCCGTTGATATATTGCGTTGTGTCGGATATGTTCCACCTGCGATGCGAGCCGTCGAAGGAGTGGGCGGCTGCCCCGAAACCCATATAGGGCGTGTGGTCCCAGTAGCGGCTGTTGTGGCGCGAGCGGTAAGGCTCGCGGCAGAAGTTGGAAATCTCGTATTGCGTAAATCCGTTGCTGCCACACCATCCGAGAAGTGTCTCGTACCTCGCCAACACCTCATCCTCGTCGGGTATCCTCACACGACCGCTCCTTGTCTGATGGTCAAGTATGGTGCCGTGCTCCACCGTCAGGGCGTAGCAGGAGAGGTGCTGCACGTCGAGGCTTGCCACAGTGTCGAGGTTCGCTTGCCATTGCTCGGCGCTTTGCCCAGGGATTCCGTAGATGAGGTCTATCGACACGTTGCGGTAGCCGCGTTCTTTGAGGTTCGCCACCGCTCGCAACGCATCCTCCCCGTTGTGTCGGCGGTTGAGCAGACGCAGGTCGGTGTCGGAGAACGACTGCACACCCACGCTCACACGGTTGAAGAACCCCATTGCACGCAGGTCGGCCACATACTGTTTGGTGAGACATTCGGGGTTGGCTTCGATGGTGCATTCTTCAATCTCCGAGAGGATGAACGAGCGGTTCAGCTGTTCCACTATGCGCTCGAGCTGGCTGACGGAGAGTAGGGTAGGGGTGCCGCCGCCGAAATAGACGGTGCGCACCTTGTGCGGTTTCGGCCACACCTCGTCGGCTCGCAGCTCGATTTCGCGGCAGAGCGCATCGACGTAAGCCTGCACATCGCCGCCCACCCGCGAGTAGAAGGCGCAGTAGCTGCATTTGCGTGAGCAGAAAGGTATGTGGAGGTAGAGCATGTTGGTGATTCGTGATTCGTGATTAGTGATTAGTGATTGGTGATTAGTGAATAGACAAATGTGGTGGGAGGCGGTTTATTGGTGATTAGACAAATGCAAAGATACTAATGTTTTGAGAAACGAGGATGAGAATTGCGGGCGTGAAGCCCGCGATTCTGGGATGGAGGCTTTACCAAAATCAGTCAGGCGATCCGCTGGGCGGACGTTGCTTTGTTTTCCCGTCCTCCTAATTACAAGCGAGCTTGTCTAGGAGGCCAGAAAAACAAAACAGGTTGCCGATAGCAACCTGCCTGACTGATTTTGGTAGCGGGGACGAGAATTGAACTCGTGACCTCCGGGTTATGAATCCGACGCTCTAACCAACTGAGCTACCCCGCCATCGGACCTTCGAGTCAAGTGAGGAAAGATTAAATTGTACGTTTCCGTCGCTCGAAAGCGGGTGCAAAAGTACACATATTTTCCGTTTCTGCAAGATTTTGGGTGAAAAAAGTTTTATTTTGGTTTCGGGACGTACTATTTATCGGAGGTCAACGTTATAATTGTGAACTATAATCACTGATGCTTATGCCTACCGACGACCATCATCTTTACAGCAATTTTGAATATGAGACGGCTCTGAACGTCATGGACGGAGTGAAACAACCCGAACAGGTGAGCAACAGTTACGTGGAGAGGGCGCGTGCGGCGCGACGGAAGGCGAGTTCGGTGGAGGAGCTGGTGTCGGGGATACTGCATGGCGACAGGACGATGCTGAGTAGGGCCATAACGTTGGTAGAGAGTTCGCTGCATGAGCATCAGCAGAAGGCGCAGCAGGTGATTGAACGATGTCTGCCGTATAGCGGCAAGTCGATAAGGTTGGGAATCACAGGAGTTCCCGGTGCTGGGAAGAGTACAACGATAGAGTCGCTCGGATCGATGCTGACGGCACATAACCACAAGGTGGCGGTGCTGGCTATAGATCCGTCGAGCGAGAGGTCGAAAGGGAGCATACTGGGCGACAAGACGAGGATGGAGAAGCTCTCGGTTGACCCCAACGCATTCATACGGCCTTCCCCGTCGGCGGGTTCGCTGGGAGGCGTGGCGAGAAAGACGCGAGAGATAATACTGCTATGCGAGGCAGCCGGATTTGACGTCATCATCGTGGAGACGGTGGGAGTTGGGCAGTCGGAGGTGGCGGCGCACTCGATGGTGGATTTCTTCCTGCTGCTGCAGTTGGCGAACACAGGCGACGAGCTGCAAGGCATAAAGAGAGGCATCATGGAGATGAGCGACATGATAGCGATAAACAAAGCCGACATCGACCAGCAGCGGTCGGAGTTGGCGGCGGCCCAGTTCCGCAACGCGTTGCATCTGTTTCCGATGCCCGAATCACAATGGCCCGTGAAGGTGGTGCTTTGCTCCGCCTATACCGAAGTGGGGATACAAGAGTTGTGGAACGAGGTGATGGATTACGTGGCGTTCACCAAGGCGAACGGCTATTTCTATGAGAAGAGGAGGCAGCAGAACCTGCGGATATTGACGGAGTCGATAGAAAGGAGCCTGATGGATCGTTTCTATAGCCAGCCGGGAATGGAAGAGCGGATAGAGAAGGCAGGCGAGGATATACTGAACAACAAAATCAGCGCATACGCGGCAGCAGATCAGCTGCTGGGCGACGCGCTGCTTTAGGGCTTTGAAGCTACTAGAAGATCTTGGAAAACTAGAAGCTCTAGGGGTTCTAGGATTTTTAGGACTGACTGCTAGGTTTACTCGTTGGCGTCGTCGTCGGTTTCGGGGACAAGCTCCTCGGGTTCGATTGCAGAGGAGAAGACGTTGTCCTTGATGATGGTGCCGCTATAGGAGTCTTTGATTTTCTGGAGGAAGGCGTAGGCTTCGAGGCGAGAACGGAAGTCGCCGACTTTGACGACGAAGTTGGGTTCGTCGAAGACGACATAGACGCCTGTGCCGGGATGTTCGCCACTGAACTTGTTCTTCATGGCGAAGGCTTGAGAGCGTGAGTTGGCGCCAGAGAGTTTGGCGATGCAGACGCGATAGCCAGGGATGGTTTGCACGCGCTCGTTGAACTCGATGTGCTTCTCGACCATCTGCTCGACTTTGATGTCGCCTGTGATTTCGTGGACACCTTTACGGATGGAGGCTTTCTGTGCGGTGGCGGTAAAACAGACTGTCAGAGCGAGAAGTGATATGATGAGTTTGAGTGATTTCATTGATGGGGATTGTTAAGGATTTGAATTTGCAAAGGTACGAAAAAATGATTGATATCTGACGGTTGTCTGACATTTTCCTGACATTTTCCTGACGAAAGCAGCAGTAATGCAGGAGGGAAACAGGGGGGATATAGGAAGATAGAAGATGAGGATGGGATGGGATATTGCTGGGTAGTAGGGAGTTAGGTAGGCGTTGGGTGAGAGGAAGAAGTGGGTTATGGCGATTTGCAAATTGGAATAAAAAAATGTTGATAAGTCGGGAATTTATCAACAAAAGTTGTAATTTTGGAAAAATGCGTACCTTTGTATGTTAAAAGTAAAATTTCATGCCTATGAAAAAATGTTTTTTCTTACTGATAACCATGATGTTGGTCGCCTTTGCGACTAACACAAAAGCGCAGCAATATCAGCTGCAAAACAACAGATTTGAGAACTGGGGTTCCAATCTGCCTTCAAATTGGAATTCTACCAATAATGCATCGGGCGGACTTTCGGGAATGTTGCCTAGTGCTAGTGACCTGATAACTAAGATGTCAGGCTCTCGTCCTGGTGGAACGGGAGGCTATTTTGTTAAAATTAAACCAAAGAGTTTGCTTATAGCGTTGGCCAATGGTACTCTGACAACCGGACGTATGAATGCGGGGTCTTCGTCTGCATCGAGTTCGGACAACTATAATTACACTGATAGAAACACCGCTGGTTTCAATCAACCCTTTACAGCCACGCCCGATTCGGTATATTTTTGGGTGTCGTTCTATGCTACTTCGAGTAGCGCCGAAGCCTCTGTAAGGTTCTTTGTGCACAGCGATTGTAATTTTAAGGATCACCCGTCTGGTGATATTAACAATTCGACCAAGTACAGCCGCAAGGCGTGGCTCAATTTTACGAGGACAACCACGTCGAGCTCCAGCTATGGTTGGGTACAGAAAAAAGTCGCTTTTGAGTCGGGAACAGGGTCATCCAATTACGTTTTCGCAACTCTTACGACGAATAAAGATGCTGGTTCAGGAAATAAAAATGATTTTCTTTGTGTTGACGACATAGAATTTATCTACAGCGCATGGGCAACTGGTATCGCCTTCCAAGGCACGGCTATCCCCGGCTTCAGCAAGGGGAACTTTGGTGACTATGTTACCACTGTTGATTATGTGAGCGACCTTGACAACCTTTCTCCTAATGACTTCAACGTCACCACCGAAGTCAGCGATGCATACCCAACCATCTCTTTTGTCGAGGAAAGCGGTTTCACCTACAACGGTCGTCCTGCTCGCCGTGCAAAGATACATATCGTCGCTGAGGATGGCGGATATAAAGACTACTATGTCATAATCTATGCTCTCAACGATGACCCGAACCACTATAATATTTCGGTTTCCGCCGATCCCACTATTGGTGGTTCTGTGGCTCTCAGCCCTGCGGGCGGCACCTATGTCGAGGGTTCCAGCGTGACTCTTACCGCCACCGCAAACACTGGCTACAACTTCACCCAGTGGAGCGACGGTGAGACCGCCAATCCGCGCACTGTTACCGTGACGGACGATGCCTCCTACGTGGCTCAGTTCGCCCTCCAGCAGTTCAGTATCACAGTCAATGCCAACCCCGCTGAGGGCGGCATTGTCACTGGTGGCGGCACATATAACTACAATTCCACAGCTACCCTCACTGCGACGCCGAATACGGGCTATGAGTTTGTCGAATGGAACGACCACAGTACCAACGCAACTCGCATGGTGACTGTTACCGCCGACGCTGAATACACAGCTACATTCCAACTCCAGACCTTGACGGTTACGGCCACTCCCGACGACCCCTCGCACGGAACGGTCACGGGTTCGGACAGCTACACCTACGGCGCCACCGCAACTGTTGAGGCAACTCCCGCCGAGGACTATCATTTCCTCCGTTGGAGCGACGGTTCTACCGACAATCCTCACACTTTCACGGTCACTCAAAACACCGAGATTGTCGCCTATTTTGAGATGGACGAGATTAATTACTACACGGTGACAGTCCTGTCTGCCAACCCCGTTATGGGTACTGTCAGCGGTTCGGGTTCTGTGCGTGAGGGCTACTCAACCGTGATTTCGGCGACTGCCAACACTGGCTACCACTTCACTCAGTGGCAGGATGCCAGCACCGAGGCTTCGCGTACCATCGTGGTTGCCCAGGACACCACCTTCACCGCCTCCTTCGCTCCCAATAGCTATACCATAACTGCGCTTTCTGCCGACGAAACCATGGGTACCGTCACTGGCGGCGGTCTTTACGACTATGCATCAACCGCCACCCTTACTGCTGTCCCCGAAGAGGGCTACAGCTTCACTCAGTGGCAGGATGGCAACACTCAGAACCCGCGTCAGGTCTCTGTCTCGGGCGATGCCACCTACACCGCTTCCTTCGAGCGCATATCGTTCACCGTGACGGCTCTCGCCAACAATGATTTGTATGGCTCCGTCACAGGTGGCGACACCTATTTCTACGGCGAAACTGCCACCCTTACCGCCACCCCGGTTGATGGCTATCATTTCGTACAGTGGAGCGATGGCGAGACCTCCAATCCCTATGTATTCTCTGTTTTCGAGAACAAGACTGTCACCGCTATGTTCGAAGAGGACGGCGCTCTGATTACCTATTATACCGTCACGGCCACTTCTGCTAACCCGACTATGGGTACCGTCACTGGCGGCGGCGTATATGAGGAAAACTCCACTGCCGTCATCGAGGCTATGCCTAACACTGGCTACGAGTTTGTGGCGTGGAACGACCAGGTTACCACTAACCCACGTACCGAGACGGTTACCTCCAACCTTACCTTCGAGGCTACCTTCCAGCCCATAAGCTATGAAATCACCGCAGTCGCCAACCCCGCCGAAGGTGGTCAGGTTACAGGCGGCGGCTCGTACCAGTATGGTGCAACAGCTACCCTTGTCGCCACCCCCAATGCTGGTTATGATTTTGCTGGATGGAGTGACAACTTCATGTCCGCCACTCGCGATGTGCAGGTTACGGGCAATGCCACCTATACTGCCAACTTCACTCAGCAGGTCTATCAGATTAACATCCTCGTTAGCAATGCCGCTTACGGCTCTGCTACGGGTTCCAACACATACCATTATGGCGACATTGTCACCGCCACCGCTACCGCCAACCAGGGCTTCCGCTTCACTCGTTGGAGCAACGGTGTCACCGACAATCCTTATACTTTTGAAGCTACTTGCGATTTGAACCTCTATGCTGAGTTCGTCTCCGAGGAGGTCCAGTTCTATACCGTGACCGTTGCTTCCGCCAATCCTGGAATGGGTGGTGTGAGCGGAGCTGGCAGCTATCCCGCTGGTGCCACCGTCTCGGTCGAGGCTCTGCCCAACTACGGCTACCACTTCACTCAGTGGCAGGACGGCGAGACCGCCAATCCGCGCACGTTTGTGATTAACTCCGATATGGAGTTCACCGCTTCGTTCGCTCCCGACAACTTCACCGTTACCGTAGTCCCCAATGACCCAGCTATGGGTACAGTCACTGGTGGCGGCACCTATGCATACATGAGCCAGATTAACGTGATTGCAACTCCCAATGAGGGTTACCATTTCGTGACCTGGGAGGGTACCAGCAACATCAACAACTCCAAGTCCGTATCCGACACTTTGGCGGTTACCGTTGAGGGCAATATCACTCTCACGGCCATTTTCGCCGAGGACGAGGTGATTTACTACACCATCACGGTCAACTCCAGCAACGAGAGCATGGGTACAACTACAGGCAGTGGTGTTTACAGAGCTGGCGAAACTGTCGAGATACAGGCTATCCCCAGCTTCAACTACGCTTTCTCTCGTTGGCTTGAGGACGGCAATGTTGACAATCCTCGCACTATTGTGGTTGAGGGCGACCGCACCTTCACAGCCATATTCCAGTTCACAGGCGCCGTCAACGGTGTTCCTAACGGCCATGTGGTGGCTTGGTGTCAGGGTGGTCGTCTCTTCGTGAAAGGCGTTGAGAACCACGATGTGGTGGTCACCGACATGATGGGTCGCGTGATTTACCGTGCCGAACAGTGCCTCTTTGATAGTTTCAACATCGATGTTCAGGCCGATGGAATATATCTGGTACATGTTGACGGTGTGGCCACCAAGAAGGTTTACATCAGACACTAAAACTTATCGCGTACTGTTGTGTACGCTTCCATTATGGGTTAAAGCAGGTCTCAAATGGCCTGCTTTTTTATTTCTATTTTTACCGATTAACTTATTCACAGATAAGTCTTTATTTGATTTATAGGGTAATTATGTGTTGAAAACTTTGTTTGTTCCGTTAATTTGTTGTATCTTTGCAAGTCAGACTTATTGTATAATATCATAAGAAAAAATAAATCTATGGCCCATCAAATTATGCTTGCAGTGATCGTGTTAGGCGCACTGGGTATTATTTTTGCGGTTGTGCTCTATTTTGTGGCACAGAAATTCAAAGTTATCGAGGACCCGTTGATTGACGAAATTGCAGAGGTGCTGCCAGGCGCCAACTGTGGCGGTTGCGGCAAGGCTGGTTGCCGTGCCATGGCCGAAGCTTTTGTCAAGCAGGGAAACATGGAAGGGTTGAAATGTCCAGCCGGCGGTGACGCTGTGATGCAGAAGGTGGCGGCCCTTTTAGGATGCGTGGCTGAGGCTTCAGAACCTCAAGTCGCGGTGGTCCGCTGCAATGCCTGCTTCACCGGCGAACGCACCAAGGTGCACTACGACGGTTTGCGTGACTGTTCGTTTGCCAACAGCCTTTTCACGGGCGAAAATGGATGTCAGTTTGGTTGCCTTGGTCTTGGCAACTGCGCTGCCGCTTGCCAGTTCGACGCTTTGGTGATGGATCCGGAGACGGGTGCTCCAAAGATTGACGAGGATAAATGCACCGCCTGTGGCGCCTGCGTGAAGGCTTGTCCGCGTGGCATCATAGAACTCCGCAACAAGGGACGTAAAAACCGCAGGGTGTTTGTCAACTGTGTCAACAAAGAGAAAGGCGCAGTGGCACGAAAGACCTGCGACAACGCCTGCATCGGATGTGGCAAGTGCACCAAGGTGTGCCCCAAAGAGGCTATCAAAGTCGAGAACAACCTTGCATACGTTGACTACAGTCTCTGTATCGCTTGCGGCAAGTGCGTGAACGAGTGCCCCACTGGCGCTCTCGTCGCTGTCAATTTCACCCCCGTGAAACCGAAGCCTGCTGAGACTCCAGCTGTCGAGGCACCAAAGACCGAAGCTCCTAAGGTGGAAATCAAAATCCCGCAGCCAGAGCCTGTGGAAGTCAAGAAAACAAATGAGTGATTGAGTCAGCAAAAATCTAATTTTCAACTTTCAACTTTCAATTCGAATGAAAACATTTGCGATGGGTGGTGTTCACCCGAATGACAATAAAATCTCGACTGAAGCTGCGATAGAACAGTTCCCTGTTCCTGCCAAAGTAGTTGTTCTTATGAACCAGCATCTCGGAGCTCCCGCTACTCCGATTGTGGCAAAAGGCGACAAGGTGAAAGTGGGACAGCTTATAGGAGAGGCACAGGCTTTCATGTGTGCCAACGTACATTCGCCGGTTTCGGGCACTGTCAGCAAGATTGATGTATGCAAAGACCCGTTCGGCTTGGCAAAACCTGCCATATATATCGACGTTGAAGGCGACGAGTGGATGGAAACCATCGACCGCACCCCGGATATCAAGAGGGAGTGTAACCTCGAACCCAAGCAGATTGTTGACAAACTGAAAGAGATGGGTATCGTAGGACTTGGCGGAGCCACATTCCCTGCACACATCAAATACAGTGTGCCCGATGGTAAGAAAGCCGAGTATCTCATCATCAACGCTGTCGAGTGTGAGCCTTATCTCACTTCCGACCACCGTGTGATGTTGGAGCATGCCGAGGAGATTTGCATCGGCATCAGCATCTTGAGAAAAGCCCTTGGCGTCCCCAACGCCTATATCGGCATTGAGAACAACAAACCCGAGCCCATCCGTGTGATGAAGGAGATGGCGGCCAAGTTTGAGGGCATCATCGTTGAACCATTGAAACTTAAATATCCGCAGGGTGCCGAAAAACAGCTTATCAATGCTATCACCGGACGCCGAGTGCCGAGTGGCAAGCTGCCTATCGATGTGGGGTGTGTGGTGAGCAATGTCGGCACCACGTTTGCTGTGTATGAGGCAATACAGAAGAACAAACCTCTTATCGAAAACATCCTTACCGTCACCGGCAAGAAGCTGCCTTCGCAGCACAACTATCAGGTGCGTATAGGTATTTCGTACAACGACATAATCAAACACTCTATCGGCGAACTGCCAGAGACCACAGGCAAGGTCATCAGCGGAGGCCCAATGATGGGCAAGGCGATGTGCAACCTCGATGGTCCGACGGTGAAAGGCGCCTCGAGCGTTCTGGTTATCGACGAGAGCGAGGCAGTGAGAGCAAAAGAGTCCAACTGCATCCGTTGCGGCAAGTGCATGCAAGCATGCCCGATGGGATTGGAGCCATATCTTTTCTCGGCACTTATCAAGAACGGACGCTACGAAGAGGCTGGCGCACACAATATACTCGACTGCATCGAGTGCGGTTGCTGCTTCTTCTCCTGCCCTGCAAACAAGCCGTTGCTTGACGAAGTGCGTCTTGGAAAGAACAAATATCGTGGCATACTTGCTGCCCGTAGCAAGAAATAATAGCAAGTTTTAAGTTCTAAGTTTTGAGTTTTAAGTAACTTATCACTTTTTAAACTTTTCAACCTTTTAAATTTTTTAACCTTATAGATATGAAACTGCTTAATATATCAGGTTCACCACACGTCCACAGCGACGAATCGACCAAACGCATCATGTGGCGCGTCAATATGGCGTTGATACCGGCGCTTATTGTAGCAACGCTTTATTTTGGTGTGAATGCATTGCTCGTGACGCTTGTTTCGGTTGTAAGCTGCGTGCTATTCCAGTGGCTTATTGAGAAATTCATCATGAAGGTGCCGACCACCATAGGTGACGGTTCCGCAGTTGTGACGGGTCTTCTGTTAGCTTTCAACGTACCTGCTACGGCATCGATGCTTTGGATAGTAGTAATCGGTGCGTTAGTTGCCATAGGCATTGGAAAGATGGCGTTCGGCGGACTTGGCAAGAACCCATTCAACCCCGCATTGGTTGGCCGCGTATTCCTGCTCATATCTTTCCCAGTGCAGATGACCACTTGGCCGAAAGTGGGTGGCATATTCCCCACACGTCTTTTCACCGATGCTGACAGCGGAGCAACCCCGCTGGGTATAATCAAAGAACACGGCACGGAGGCACTGCCGCAGGCGTGGGAGATGTTTGTGGGACACATGGGTGGCTCGTTTGGCGAGGTGTCGGCATTGGCTATACTTATTGGTGCAATATACCTGCTATGCCGCAAAATTATCAGCTGGCACATACCGGTGGCTTTTATCGGCACGGCGTTCGTGTTCAGCGGCATACTCTACTTGTGCAACGGTGAACAGTTTATTGACCCGGTTACTACCATCCTCACCGGCGGTATCATGCTTGGCGCTTGCTTTATGGCTACCGATATGGTAACATCGCCGATGTCGAAAGTTGGACAGCTTATTTTCGGTTTCGGTTGCGGATTGCTGACCATCATCATCAGGAACTGGGGTGCGTATCCCGAAGGCGTCAGCTTCGCGATATTGCTGATGAACTCGGTGACACCGCTGATTAACAGATGGTGCAAGCCTGCAAGATTTGCAAAATGACAATTGTCAATTCACAATTAAAAGTTCACAATAATATTATGGCAAAGAAAGCACAATCAACATTACTTAATATGTTTCTTTCGCTGACCATCATAGCAGTGGTGGCGGCAGGTTTGCTGGCACTGATGAGCTACGTGACGAAAGAGCCTATCGCGAAATCGGAAAAAGCCAAGACGGAAAAGGCTACCAAGGCGGTGCTCCCGGAATTTGACGACTTGAAGCATCAAGAAGTCAATGGTATGAAGTGCCACATCGCTTACAAGGATAACAAACCCTCCTCGGTGGCTATTGAGTCGTCCAGCGAAAACGGATTTGGAGGACATCTTGAAATTATGTATGGATTCGATATGGGGACGGGCGATATAACGGGTTACAGTGTGTTGAAAACCAGTGAGACGCCAGGGCTTGGTGCCAAGGCTGACAAGTGGTTCCAGAAGGACTCGAAGGGCTGTGTGATTGGCAAGAATCCGGGCACAAGCAACCTAAAAGTCAAAAAAGACGGAGGAGAGGTTGATGCCATAAGCGGCTCTACCATCACATCACGTGCATTCTGCGAAGCCCTCGATGCGGCATACAAAACTTTTGAGCAAATAGAGAAAGAATAGAAGAAACAATATTACTTGTCCAGTCACTATTCACTAATCACTAATCACTGATAGATTATGAAAGCAACTCAGATAATAAAAAACGGTCTTATCAAGGAAAACCCGACATGGGTGCTCATATTGGGTATGTGCCCCACGTTGGCTACCACCACTTCGGCCATCAATGGCATGAGCATGGGGTTGGCCACAACCTTTGTCTTGATGATGTCGAACATCGTCATCTCGCTTCTCAAGAGCGTCATACCCGACAAGGTTCGTATCCCGGCCTTCATTGTGGTTATAGCCACCTTCGTGACGGTTGTGCAGTTGGTCATGCAGGCATACGTGCCAGCACTGTACGAGACTTTGGGTCTGTTCATTCCACTGATCGTGGTGAACTGCATAGTGCTTGGCCGCGCCGAGGCGTTTGCTTCGAAAAACAACGTGTGGCACTCGTTCCTCGACGGTGTGTTCATGGGTCTTGGTTTCACTTGGGCCTTGACGCTTGTCGGTATGGTTCGTGAGATGCTTGGCTCGGGCTCTGCTTTCGGTTTCAAGTTCATCAACGCCGATGCCGACGGCATGCTGCTCTTCATCCTGCCTCCAGGAGGATTCCTCTGCCTCGGTTTGCTGATGGCTTTGATAAATCATCTTCGGAAAACAAAATAGGAAATATCATATTCAAAACAGGATATAGATGAAAAAGCTCTTTTCTGCCATATTGTTGTTTTCGGCGGTTGCTTTTACGCTGAACGTCAATGCTCAGAATTGCGACGAGATAGTACTGCCGCATGTGAACTATGACCGTGCCAAGCTGGAACAGATGCCGAAAGACAAAGTGCAGTGGTATTGCAACTTCTCGCGCAACTCGTTCTTTGTTACAAACGATGTACCTGCCGGATCGGTGGTTCACGATATTAGAGATGTGGTGTATAAGAAAACCGGTGACAAGGTGGGCGAGGGGTTTGTGGTGGACCTTGAAAGTTTAAGCTACTATGCTTATAACTTCAGCGAGTTCCAGTATCAGAACTATGAAAAGACCATCTATTTCCACACACCAGGTTCTAAATACAAGTATCTGGGATTGTATTCAATCAATGAAACCCATCGTCGTGTGAATGCGACTGTTGGACAGAAAGAGTAGAATGTTTGAAAAAAAAATAACACGTTGCAGACGGTTTTCGTCATTTTGTGCAACTAATTATATAGAGAAGGTCGGAAAAATTTGAGTATGGTATAGAAAGGAACTTGAAAAACAAGGAATAGTAGTCCCTAAAAAAACAGCAGACATGAAACGTCTTTTATCTTTTTTAGTCGTGATGTGCATTTGCACAATGGCTTTTTCACAGGAAGGGCAGCTTTTGCCAACACCGTTGACGCAGGAATTGCATGACTCGACAACCACGCTTCCGACATTGGGATTGTTGTTGGTTAGCGAGAGCATTGGAACGGGTAACACGTCGTCATACACAGAGGGGGTTGACCGTTGGTTTACGGTATGCAGTCCCTGCGCTGGAACGATGAGGCTTTGTTTCAATATACAGGGTTTCGATGTTGATGCGTCGGACACGCTTTTCATTTACGACGGACCTGATATCAACTCGCCGTTGCTTGCGATGGGTAACAATTCGTTCAGCAATTTGTATCGCAGGCACTATTATGTTTCAGCGAATAATTCATCCAATTGTCTGACTGTCAGGTTTAAGACTAATAATGATGGGCATGTGGGTGCCGGCTTCACTATAATGATGGGTTGTGAGACTCCGTGTGAGAGCGTAACGCCTGTCATTGAGAGTAAATTCTATCGTACGCGGAATGGTGTGATATATGACTCTGCATACGTGGAAAAAGTGACAGAACCTACAGGAGACTATTATTATAGTGTGAATATGTGTGACGGAGACGGCATGGTGCTCAAAGGACATGGGGAATATACCAACTACACTGGCTATTACACTCCGACGGATGCGACCTCTCTTTTTACATGGCAAATCAATACGGGAGACAACTTGATAGGTTTGAACGAGACATCTTTTGCATACGATGCGTTTCCGTCGGTGGCCTGCTACGAGGTGAGTCTTAAGATAACTGACATGCAGGGATGCGGAACTGATATGGTCGATATGCTGAGGGTTCGCATAGCTGCCAACCCGATTGAGACCATTTCGGACGATTTGGCCATCTTCTGCAATGACACATGCATACTGCTTACAACCAGTGTGAGCGAGGACAGTGTCTCGTCAACCCTAGTTGTGAATCCGACACCAAGTGGGATTGTTTCCAAAACTCATGATTGTAAGACGTTTATCCCAGATGGGCCTTATTGTGTTGAGACAGGGCAAGAGCCTTGTTTTAGAGCTTCGATAGATTTTACAGAGTTTCCCCCAGGAAGGACAATAACCAGTGGTGCGGATGTGTGTTCTGTCTGTATCAATTATGAACATTCGTTCATGGGTGATTATGATATGTTCTTGGTATGCCCTACGGGGGCTAAGGCGACGCTTAAATTTAAAAATTTGCCATCGGGGGGGAATTATCCCAGTGATGCTGCCGGTGGTGGTGGAACCTACACAGGATACCCGTATGGTGGTGCCAATGATACACCTTATGACAATCGAAGCAGTGGCGGTTACTGCGATTCAATATACAATATGTATGGTGTGGGATTGGAATATTGCTTCAGCCGCAATGCTGACTATACCTTGGTTTCTGGAATGCCCGCAAGCACCACTAGTATAACAGGAGGCCATTATCTGGCAAGTTCTGGCTACACCATTCAGGTTACATACGACTTTGGTTCGATACCTCCGCCATTTAATGGTGCGGGAACGGTTGTAGGATCCTCCACTTTCAGTACAAAACAGCCGAGTAATCACGAGACTAAGAGCAATTACTATATGCCTGCTGACGATTTTTCGCAACTGGTAGGGTGTCCATTGAATGGACAGTGGTCTATAGAAATATGTGACCGTTGGGAGATTGACAATGGATGGATATTCTCTTGGTCGATGGATATCTGTGATGTGTCGCAACTGAGCGACTGCGAGTATGTGGTCGGAATTGACTCTATACGGTGGTCACCCGACTATACGGTCGGAGGCATTGTGGCTCGGACGATAAACAGTGATTCTGCGTATATCTCGTCGCCCGATACAGCAGGTGTATTCCCAGTTATGGCCCATGTGTATGATGAATTCGGCTGTGTATGGGATACGTTGACACATATTAAGACTGCCTGGACTCCGCTGCCATATATCGGTAATGATACAGCTCTGTGTGATCCAGAGTCGGTGCAACTGAATGCGACCGATGTTCACAGTGACGACGGCGATTTTGTGTATACGTGGGGACCTTTCGGCGAGACATCGGCAGTTATAACTACGACACCTTTTTTGGGGAAGGATACAAACTATATGGTTAAGGTAGTAAACCAGATCTATGGTCTGTCATGTACGGCTTACGACACAGTTACAGTGCATGTCTATCCGATGCCTATCCCTGGATTCAGCACCAATATAATACCTGCTGCTGGGTGTGCTCCGTTTGAGATACAGTTTGTCGATACCTCGAAGAATGGATATAAATACGATTGGCGTTTTGGCGACGGCTTTATGTCGCATGACCGTAGCCCGTACCATTTCTATTCAGCCGGACGTTATGATGTGACACAGATAGTCACTACCGATTTTGGATGTATAGACAGCGTAACGAGGCCACAATATGTCTGGGTGTTCCATAGCCCAGATGCGCAGTTCTCATGGGAGCCGCAATATCCTACAATCAACAATCCCAAAGTTCAGTTCATCAACCAGACTTATCCAATGGTAAGTGACAACATCTATGAGTGGTTTATCCAGTCGGATGCATCGAGGGAGAACTTCCATAAAGCATATAGTCTCAACCCGTCATATACCTGGCAGCCTCCGTTGACAGCGGACGACTATCATGTGCGTCTTATTTCTCGTACCGAAAACTATGACCAAGAAGGAAACCTGGTGGTCTGTAGTGACAGTGCGGAAACGACCATTATGCTGATTCAGGATTTCCTTCAGTTCCCGACAGTCATCACGCCCAATGGAGACGGAATAAACGACAAGTTTGTGGTACATGGTCTTATTGACGGATTGGGATATCCGAACAACACACTCCATATATACAACCGTTGGGGTGCGCTGGTATATTCCAAGGACAATATCCGCCTTGATGAAGACTGTTGGGACCCTGCGGCCGATAGGGCTCCAGCGGGCACCTATTTCTTCTACTTCAACGCACGTGGCTACACTGGCAATGTGCAGCGTACAGGTGCGGTAGAGGTGATGAAACACTAACCGGTTTGAGTTGTAAAAAGAGAGGGCCTTAATGTTCAGCATTAAGGCCCTCTCCGTTTTGTGTCAGTCGCAGAGCACGTAGATGTCGTCTCTGGGGTTGATGAACAGTACTGGCAGTTTCTGCTTGTTCCGAATGGTGCGGGTCTCCTGAGCTCCGATAAAGAAATCCAGAAAGTCCAGTTCCCTCGTGTCTGTCGTCAGGCAGACCATCAGGTCGTAACCTTTCGACGAGGCTTGCCGTATCGCATTCCTGTCGGGGAAATTGGCAGTGCTGGCTAAATCCTCTTTCTCGTATCCTATGCCAAGTCCGCTGAAGAACTTGTCGAGAAACAGCATGTTGTTGTCGAATTTGCCACGCAGTCCATCATCGTTATATGTTTCGTGCATCACGTGGAGTCGGCTTCCGTTGAAACGGGCGAAATAACTCGCCCATATCAGTTTTTCCTTGCTCTCGCGATTATAGTCAATACGCAAGGCAACGTCGTTGAAGTTTATAGTTTGAGGTTTAAGGTTCGAGGTTTGGACTGTGAGGTATGCGGTGCGGCATTGTCCAAAGTCGAACAATACCCTTCTGGGATGCGTTGGGTTCAGCAGAGAGGCTCTGGGGTTGACCCCCGCCACAATGACCACAGCGTTAAGTAATGTTGGCAGCATGGTTATTATCTCGCGTGTGCGGCCTTTCAGAACGCAGAAGTTGATGTCCTCGCCAGAAAACTGTTCTTTGATGGAAGATAGACGTTGTTGGGCTTCGTCTGATGTTGTTTTTGTATATTTCTTGTCACAGATGAAAAGCAGTATCAATCCCTTCTTGAGGAATCTGGCCATTGATCTGGCATAGTCCACCACATAACCAGAATTGCCAAGGTCGGCAATATAGGCTATCACAAACTGGTCTTTATTCTTCTTGGGCACGGTATCTGTTGTTTGAAGGTGTTCGTGGTAATCGGGGTGGATCGCGTTGAATTTTTGTTGTAAAAGAGAGGATGCTTTTTTATACCCACCTTGACGTAATCATCTTATTATTGTTATGTCGCCCTTGAATTCGCCTTTGAAGCCAGCTTCGCAGGTTATGCGGCAGAGGTATGCATACACGCCCGGCAGACAGTAGTTTCCCTTATATCTTCCGTCCCAACATTCGTTGATGTCGTGGCTCTCATATACCAGTTCGCCCCAGCGGGTAAATACGGCAATATAAAACTCCACGATATACTCTCCGGTGATGCAGAGCCGGTCGTTGCGCCCATCTTCGTTGGGAGTGAATGCGTTGGGTATGAAAACATTCGGCCTACCGCAGTTTACGTCTATGCAGTTTATTGTCACTGAGTCGGTCCATGTGCATCCGGCGCTGTCAATCACCGTAACGGTGAATGTAGTTGTATCATCCGGAGTAGCCTTCGGAGAGTCTATGTGTGGGTTGTTGAGCCATTCCGAAGGTTCCCATACGTAATTGCTGCCATACACAGGAGTGACGTGCAGGTGGGTCGATTCTGTCCTGAATATTGTGCTGTCGTCTGCCCATACGTGCATATTTTCGAACGACTGCACCCGAATCACGGTGGTTGTGTCGTGATAAGGGCAGTTGTGGCTGTCGTTCATCGTCACGGTGTAGGTGCCGGGGCACAGGTTCTGCAGCAGGGTGTCGCCAGTTTCGCACCACACGTGTATCCATCCTTTGCAACTGTCGTTGCAAAGTTCGTTTTTCGACTCTTTGTGAATCACCATGACTGGAGGGTCGGAGATGCGGAATCGTGTTGTCGCTAGGCAATGAGCGTCGCTGACTATCAATGTGTGCATACCCGCTGTCAGATTTTCGATGGTAGAGCTTGTTGTCGTTGAGTTGTCCCATGTGTATCTGATGGGTTGCACCGCGTTGGCGTCCAGTACTGCGTTGGCGCTGCCGTCATTGCCGCCCGGACAGTTGGGGTCAACCGTCAGCACCGTGTCAAGCAGGTCAACATATATAACCCTGAAAGTGTCTAGTTCCACGCATACCCCGCCGTCGATTTTGAGAATATAGGTGCCAGTTTCAGTCACGTATGGATTTGCTACGTGAATGTCCGACACGTTGCCCGTTAACCATGTATATTCGCATCCCAGCCGGGGTCTCACACCTATGTGTACCGGTACATGGGTGCACGACCAGGTTGTGTCCATGATGCGAGATCCGTTCTGCAGCACCGATACCTCGTGGCGTGCTGTATCTGTGCCTCGGCAGCCCCCTTCCTGATAAGCCACCAAGGTTATGATATATGTGCCAGGGTGAGCATATTGGTGTATTATGTTCGGAGTTGTGCTGTTTGTGACCACAGGCGTGGTGCCGTCGCCAAAGTCCCATTTAAACGACGTGCCGCGACCAGTGTTCTGCACCTCGCAAGTCTGCGGCCAGCAGATGGCTGGCGGCGGAATAAACTCAGCCACTGGATAGTCCGTGTGTATGTTCATGCGGAAAATAGCGTTGTTGCAGTTCGAACTGTTGTTAGTCGAACTCCAGGCTCCAGGGGTGACTGGAAAGTTTTGGGTGTGCCCGCAGCTGCCACATACCGACTGGTAAATCGTCGAAAGCTTGTCGAATCGGCTTGTGCCACCGTCAACGTGGTCTGCCCCTCTGTCGGCGTCAGAGGCGTGGTATTCGCCAAAGAAGGTGGCATAGTCCATCACCTGGGCGTCTTCGTCCATGCTGATTATATAGAAATCCTGGCCGTCGGTTTGAGTCTGGAATGCGTTTGTTGTCACTTCCATTCCGTATGTGCCCGCAGAATACCACTGCACACCGTTGTATCCCACAAAGTCGCGTCCCCATCCGGCTGCATACACACGGTTGCAGATGTCCGCCGCAAAGGCTGTGGGCGAGAGGTTCGGTCTCCCCAGTGGGGTGCCGAACACAGTGCTCCATATACGTCTGGAGAGGTCCGGTGTCAGGCGAGCCAGCAGCATACCGCTTCCGGGCACGTTGTAGCCCGCGTTGTATATCATTGTGTAACCCGTCGCCTTGGTCTGTCCAAAAATGAACACTTCGTCCCTTTTGCCAGTCCTTACAAAGAAACATTGGTCGTATTTGTTCGAGCCGAAGTAGGTCGAGTGCATCAATTCGTCTCCGTTGTACGAAATTTTCGAAATGAAGCCATCTGTGGAGCCGCCTCCGTATGTCGTCTGGTATGCACCTTCAGTTGTCGGAAAGTTATTGGATGTTGTGCCGCCGCATACTATCACGTTGTACGACGAGTCCACATCTATCGAATACACGGCATCGTCTCCGCCTCCCCCAAGATAGGTGCTCCAGAGCATGTTCTGCATGTTGTAGTCAAGCTTGAACACCACCCCGTCCTGCTCTCCGAACCGAGTGCCTTGCAGAGCTCCACTGGTTACTGGAAAGTTTGTTGACATTGTTGTTGTCCCCACATAGACGTTGTTCATATCGTCGGTAATCAGTTCGCCGCGTACGCCGTCGCCGTAGTTGAAATAGAGCGAGTCGTTGCCCTGCATCATTATAGTGTAGCTGTCGTTATAGCGGTTGCGGAAGTTCAGTCCGTCGTTGCCGCTGCCGCCGACCAAAGTCGATGCTTTCAGTTCTGTCCCGTCACTGCTGAAACGGCTCACGAAGATGTCAGAGCCTGATGGATACCACATGTGGTGGTTGTACGAGGCGTCAGGATGAGTGTAGTAGTAGTCAAGATACGAAAGCTCGCTGCCACCGATAAAGGTGGTCATGAAAGCGCTGTCACTTACAGGGAAGTCTGCCGAGCCCGTTGTGCCGAATACCACCAACTCGTCGAAACTGTTGACAAACATGCTGTGCGGCATGTCGGCGTAAGCTCCTCCCAGGTATGTCGCATAGATGCGCTCACCTCCCGTAGTGTCGAACTTAAATATGGCTACATCGACGTTGCCGTGATACATCGTGTCGTATGCCCCCACCGATGTTGGATATCCTATGTCGAACACGATACCACCGGTGTAGGTGTTCTTGTATGAGTCGTAAGTTGCAGTGGTTCCCCAGTTGTCTGCAGTCGAACCCGTGTAGGTCGAAAAATACAGTTGTGGGTCGATGATGAGCGGTTTGGACCGGTCATAGCTGCCGATGTCCATCCGTACAACGGCCTTGCCCTTTCCCTGTCTCACTTTTTGCTCGCTCAGCGCATATCGAGCCTCAACATGCACAGTGTCGCCACCAATCAGCTGATAGGCGTATGGCGATGCCTCCACTATCCGTCCGACACTTGTTTTTATCACTAAGTCGCCGTCCTCCAGCCTCACTGCATCCGGACCCTCGTATTCCATCACAATCTGCGATATGCGGGCATACGGTGCCACGACAAAGTCATATTTCAAGGCGTTGCTCGAACTGTAAACCTGCATGTCGATACCTTGCCACAAATCGTGATAGACAACGCTGGCAAATTCGGGAACGTGACTCCGCCAACGGCTGCGGTCACGACCGCGGAAATAGTTGTTGTAAGTGCTGAATCGCCCAACACCTTCAACCTTGGCAGAATGGTTGCACCCTGCAAACCTAATCTTGTATGCGTGCCCCTTGCGTCCGTATATGCTGTGATGGAACGGCTTGTCAGGCTCCTGCTGAACCACCTGCCTTAAGGCGATGGTGAACGCCTCCCGTTCGAGAAAAAGTGCTGCACGACCCATCTGAGCCTCGTAAAGCACTGCCGAATCCAGCTGACCCCGGTTCTCCACAAACGACACATGACCACCTACACCCAGGGTGTCGGTGTGTTTGTGCGTGTGCGCCATTGTTGAAGTGGCGTAGAGCAAAAGCAGTATCAGGATGGCGTTTCTTCTCATGTGTTCAGCGTCGGTGGCAGAGCGTTGCCACAAGCATAAATAATTTGCAAAATTACGCAAAAATCGGATAATCTGGATACATGCACGGCTTATTTAGTCTTAAAATAGTCAAATGTCACAAATAATGCGTATTTTTGCCGTCTAAATTAAGAATTTGAATGTACACTTTTTACGACTATATCCATAACGGTTTTTTGTACCTTAACAACACTTTGTTTCCTCGTCACAAGAAGCTCAACCAGTTGATGATTTACTCGACATCGCTGTGCCAGTCACGCTGCAAGCACTGCTCCATCTGGCAGAAAGAGCCCGAGCATCTGTCGCTCGACGACATCAAGCTTGTTATGGCGAGCCACTGTGTAAACAAGCATACGGTTGTAGGGCTGGAAGGCGGCGAGTTTGTGCTGCATCCCGAGGCCGACGCCATCATGGAGTGGTTCTCGAAGAACCACAAAAACTATACGCTGCTCTCCAACTGTCTCGCACCAAAGCGGGTGATAGAGGTCGTAAAAAAATATCGTCCGAGACACCTTTTTGTATCTCTGGACGGTGACAGGGAAACGTACGAACGTATGCGTGGACGTGATGGCTACGACCATGTGATAGAGGTGGTGGAAGCCCTGAAGGACGAGCTGCCTGTGTCGTTTATGTTCTGCCTCTCGCCGTGGAACGAATTCAAAGACATGGAGTATGTCATCGATGTTGCCAAAAAGTACAATATCGATGTCCGTATCGGCATGTACAGCACTATGGATTTCTTCGACACCACCAGCGACCTTCTCGATGCAGACCATTTTGCCGAGCGCATACCGCAGAATATTCACGACACGCAAGAAAACTACGACTATGTTGCGCTTTATGAACAGTGGCGCAAAGGCAATCTGAAGCTTCGTTGCCAGAGCATAAAGAGTTCGCTAGTGATTCACAGCAACGGCAATGTGCCCATCTGCCAGAACCTCGACGTGGTGCTGGGCAATATCCACAACCAGTCGCTTGACGAGATATTCAACGGCTCTCAGAGCTGCGCATTGCAATGCAAACACGAGAAGGACTGCAACGGATGCTGGGTAAACTTCCATCGCAAGTATGACGTCATCTTGGTCCGCAATCTTGAACGCATGATGCCCAAGATTGTGGTACAATGGTTTTATGGCAAGTATCAGTGGAGCGATAGAAAGACAGAAACCTATAGGCAATATCTGAACCGAATTTCGGAAAAGAAATGAAAGACCAACTTATTTCAAAGTTCAAACATCTCCGCACCGACACATTCCTCAGTCGGCAATATGCACACAAGTACGCTTTTGTCGGCATTGGACAGCACAGCCTCAACAACCTCTATCCGGTGCTGCACTATCTGCAGGTGCCGCTGAAATGGATTGTTGTTACCTCGACCGAACGTGCTGAAGCGATAGAGGCCAAGTTCCAGGGGGTAAAGGCTACGATAAACCTGGACGATGTGCTATCCGACCCGGAGGTGGCAGCGGTGTTTGTTGCAGCGACACCTAAGGTCCATTTCTCCATTGCAACGAAGGTGTTGAATGCGGGGAAAAGTCTTTTCGTCGAGAAGCCGCCATGTTCCTCTCTTGACGAGTTGAAGGAGCTCGAGATGATATGCGGAAAGCGTTCGCCCAAGCCTGTTTTCTGTGCAGGGCTTCAGAAACGCTATGCGCCTGCTACGAAAATACTGAAGAAACGCCTTGCAAACGACGCACCGATAAGCTACACTATGCATTACCGCACTGGCGCCTATCCGGAGGGAGACGCATTGCTCGACCTGTTTATTCATCCCCTCGACTTGGCTGCTTCGCTGTTCGGCGAGGCCACTTTTGTTGCATGCGACCGCACGGGTGGAACCCTCCGCCTGCTGATGAAACACAAGGTCGGGGTTGGGGGCATGTTGGAACTCTCGACCGACTATGCCTGGACCTCCGCCGAAGAACGTCTCACGGTTGTGACCGAAAAAGGAGTGTATGACCTCCGCCAAATGGAGACGCTGACATTTACGGCAAAGCAGAAGTGCTTTATGGGGGTGCCTCTTGAGAAAGTCGTGCCGTCGCATCCGGCGGTGCAGGTGTTGTATGCCCGCAACAATTTTGTGCCCACAATGGCGAACAACCAGGTGGTGACACAAGGCTTCTTCGATGAGATAAACTCATTCGTCGAGGCTGTGGAAGCCCGCAAGAACCGGGTGTTGACAACTCCCGACCAGCTGTCGGTTACGTATGGCTGGCTGGCCGAATTATCGCGATTATCCAGTAAAAACGTCTAACATACTATGAGAAAAGTCAAAGTTGGTATAGCTCAGATGAGCTGTGTTGCCGATAAGTCTGCCAACATAGCCCGCTTTACCGAGCTGGTGCGTCGCCTTGCCGACGACGGTGCTCAAATCATCTGCCTTCAGGAGCTCTTCGCCTCGCTCTATTTCTGCGACGAGGAGCGCTACCAGAACTTCCAGCTGGCTGAGCCTATCCCCGACGGCCCTACCTCACAGCATTTCATCGCACTCGCCAAAGAACTGGGCGTGGTGCTCATCCTCTCCATGTTCGAGAAACGCGCCGAGGGGCTCTACCACAACACCACCGCCGTCATCGACGCTGACGGCTCGTACCTTGGCAAATACCGCAAGATGCATATCCCTGACGACCCGGGCTATTACGAGAAGTTCTACTTCACCCCCGGTGACCTCGGCTACAAGGTATTCGACACCCAGTTCGGACGTTTGGGTGTGCTCATCTGCTGGGATCAGTGGTATCCCGAAGCCGCTCGCATCACCTCTCTCATGGGTGCCGAGATGCTCTTCTTCCCGACGGCTATAGGGTGGGATGAACGGCAGAACGAACACGACAACCGCGAGCAGTACGAGGCCTGGCAGACCATCCAGCGAGCTCACTCTGTCGCCAACGGGGTGCCCGTCATCTCGGTCAACCGTACTGGCAAGGAAGGAGGCATGCAGTTCTGGGGCGGAAGTTTCATCACCAACGCCTTTGGTCGTGTGCTCTATCAGGCACCACACCTCGAGGAGGCTCTCCATATCGAAGAACTCGACCTCGACGAAAGCGACCACTACCGTCGCCACTGGCCCTATCTCCGTGACCGCCGCATCGACAGCTACCAGCCCATAACTAAGCGTTTTATAGATTGAGTATGAACCAATTACACATGCCCGCTGAATGGGCAATACACAGAGCTACATGGCTCAGCTATCCTCATAACGAGAACTCTTGGCCGGGTAAGATAGAGACCATCTTCCCCTCTTATAATCTCTTCATCAAGACCCTCGCCGAGGACGAGGAGGTCCATATCTCCGTCCTCGACCAGAAGATGTTCGACGAGGTGTCAGCAGCCCTGCGTGGCATCGGCGCTGACATGCATAATGTCTTCCTTCATCAGTTCAAGACCAACGACGCATGGTGTCGCGACCACGGTCCGGCGTTCCTCGTCGATGAGAGCGGAAAATGCGCGGCTATGGTCAACTGGCGCTATAACGCATGGGGCGGCAAGTATCCGGCCGAGCTGGACAACGAGATTCCTCGTCTGATACATTCGCTCTATCCCGACCTGCAGCTCCTCGATGCTGACATCGTCATGGAAGGCGGCAGCATCGACGTCAATGGGGTAGGGGACCTGCTTACCACCACATCCTGCCTCCTCAACCCGAACCGTAACCCCCAACTCAACCAAAGCCAGATTGAGGAGTATCTCTGCCGTTTCTACGGCGTACGTAACGTTATATGGCTGGGCGAGGGCATCATAGGTGACGATACCGATGGACATGTTGATGACCTCTCACGTTTTGTGTCGGAGGACACCATCGTCACCGCTGTTGAAGAAGATAAATGGGACGAGAACTACCAGCCCCTACAGGACAACCTCAAGCTCCTCAACGCCTGCCGCCTGGCAAACGGCAAGCAGCCTACCGTTGTAGAACTCCCGATGCCTGACGTGGTTACCTATGAGGACCAGCGTCTGCCTGCTTCCTACGCTAACTTCTATATCGCCAACGGCAAGGTTATCTTTCCGACTTACAAGTGTGTCACCGACACCCGTGCCGCCTATATTCTTGAGGATTGCTTCCCCGACAGGGAAATCATCGGCATCGACTCAACTGACATCATCTGGGGCTTGGGCAGTTTCCACTGCCTCTCTCAGCAGATGCCGGAGTGAGGTTTAAGTGGCTAGTTCTGGTTACTGGTCATAGTTTCAAGCCGTAGCCCACACCTAAAATGTGGTCCTGACGGTTGGTGCCGTTGTTGAGGCCGAACATGTAGAAGAGGTCCAGCGACGACCCTTTGCCCAGGTTGATGTTCACGCCTGCGAAGTTGTGCATCATTGTCCAATGCCGGTTCACATACAGTTCGCACGCCACATAGGGTGAGAAGCGAGTGTCGCCTATGTGGTATTTCGCCGTCAGCTTTGGCCTCAACAGCCAACTCCATTTGTCGCTCGACGTGGCGTAGGCCACGATGAAGCGTTCTCTCAAGCTTACCGTCAGACCTCCCTTTGAGAGGCTTTCGGTGGCGTCGAAAAGGATGCGGTGCTGATAGACTGTAGGCTTCTTGAAATAGTCGTAGTAGAGTGCGAAACGCAGCCACTTGGTAGCCGTGAAGCCCACGTAAGGCCTCACAAACCATAGGTTCGTCTGCCTCGAGAGGTCGCGGCTGCGGTATTCAAAGCGAGTGCCTATAGACCAGCGGGAGGGCTTTGAGGATTGCTTGACTGCCGGATTGTCCGAGTGTGCGAGAGTGTCCGCCTCCGCTTTCTTCTTGAAGGTATATGACACATCCACCGAGCCCCAGATGCCGAAGTCGTTGTCGCGCTCCTGCTGGGCAGAAACGAGCATAGGCATAAGTGACACCAAAAACAGTATGATGGGCTCTGGTTTCAAGTTTCTGGTTTCTGGTTACACAGCAAGGAGCACTAGCAGTTGAGCCGAGAATATGCGCAGGAACATTGTGAGCGGATATACGGTGGCGTAGCCCATGTTTGGCAGTTTGCATCCGTCGGGTGCCACCGTGTTGGCGAAAGCCAGTGTCGGCGGGTCAGTGTGGCTGCCGCCGATATAACCCATGATAGTGTAGTAGTTCAGCTTCAGCACCAGGCGACCAAACAGTGCCACTATCAGAGCGGGTACCATTGTGATGATGATGCCATACACCACCCACATGTAGTGTACCTGCACCGTCTCGACAAACTTGCCGCCAGCACCGAGGCCGACACCCGCGAGGAAAAGGGCAATGCCTATTCCCCTCAGAGTGAACATGCCCTGTCCGTCGGTGGTCTCAGTGCCGAACCACCCTCTCTTCACTCCGAGCCAGCCGGCAATGATGGCTACGACCAAAGGACCGCCTGCCAGACCGAGTTTCACAGGTGCTTTCATCCCGATAGGGATGGGCACCGAACCTAGCACTATGCCAAGGGCAACGATTATGAAGAACGGGATAAGTTCCTGCGTTTTGTGTTTCTGGGTTGACTGGGATTTCGATGGGCTCTGATTATTCTGATTATTCTGATTTTTTTGACTGCTGCCTTCGGTTGCTTCATTGCGCAGGTCGATGCGGCAGAGCGGACGCAGTAGTATGCAGGTCACGATCATGCCCACCACCGCCAGCGGGTAGGCTACAGCGTAGCCCGCTGCCAAGCGGTCGGAAGCCCCTTCTATGCCCAGGTCACCCACCGCCTGTTGTGCTGCCGACAGGCCTGGCGTGTTGGTGATGGCTCCGGTATATACACCCGCCATGTCTGACAGTTCCTCGCCTGTCAGCTTCGCTATCAGCACCGTGATGCCGACACCCAGCGCCACGCCAGTGAGCGCCATGAGGTTCATCGCCAGGCCGCCGCTTTTGAACGACTTGAAGAATCCAGGACCTACCTGAAATCCCACAGCGGTGACGAAGAGTATCAGGCCGAACTCTTTGACTATATGCAGCATGTCGTGGTTGAGGGTCACGCCCAGTGCGCTGATGGCTATGCCGACAAAGAGCACCCAGGTGATGCCCAGCGTTATCCCTTTCACTTTTATTTTCCCCAGCAGCAAGCCGGCGAAGATCGATATGGCGAGATAGAGTACGGTAGGCGCAAGTCCGTCGCCTGTAAAAAGATTTACAATCCAATCCATAGTTTGAAGTTGAAAATTAGTGGTTAGGTGTTAGTGGTCGTTGGTTTGTGGAGTTTTCCATAGTAAAGGGGCATTCTTATCAGGAACGCCCCCCCTTTTTGTATTGCCATGTTGTGCTCTTTGTCAGTTTCTTCAATTGGCGATCACTGACGCGATAACATATTCAAGCAATCTTTAATTTTCAGTTTGTTTAGTCTCCGAGAGTGGCTACCATGACGGCCTTGATGGTGTGCATGCGGTTCTCAGCCTCGTCGAAGACGATGCTGTTCTCGCTCTCGAACACCTCTTCGGTCACCTCGATGCCGTCGAGACCGAACTTCTCGTGCACGTCGCGTCCGACCTGAGTCTCCAGGTTGTGGTAAGCCGGCAGGCAGTGCATGAACTTGCAGTTCTTGTTACCCGTGTTCTTCATCATCTTGGCGTTTACCTGATAGGGTTTCAGCATGGCGATACGCTCTTTCCAGACCTTCTCGGGCTCACCCATCGACACCCAAACGTCGGTGTAGATGAAGTCACAACCCTTGACGCCCTTCACGGGGTCGTCGGTCACGGTCACCTTGGCGCCGGTCTCTTTGGCTATCTCCTGGCATTTCTTGATGAGGTCCTTCGCGGGTTGGAGTTTCTTGGGGGCGATGATGCGCACGTCCATACCCATCTTGGCACCGCCGACCATAAGGCTGTTGCCCATGTTGAAACGGGCGTCGCCTACGTAAGCAAATGTTACCTCATTGAGGGGTTTGCCAGCGTGTTCCTGCATGGTTAGGAAGTCGGCGAGGATCTGAGTGGGGTGAGCTTCATTGGTAAGACCGTTCCAGACGGGAACGCCAGCGTAGGCGGCGAGCTCTTCGACGGTCTCCTGTTTGAAACCACGGTATTCGATACCGTCGTACATGCGGCCGAGCACGCGAGCGGTGTCCTTCATGCTCTCTTTCACTCCGATCTGGCTGCCGGTAGGACCGAGATAGGTCACGTGGGCACCCTGGTCTTTAGCGGCCACCTCGAAGGCGCAGCGTGTGCGGGTGGAGGTCTTCTCGAAAATGAGGGCAATGTTCTTGCCGGTCATCGTGGGCTGCTCGCAGCCGGCATATTTGGCGCGCTTGAGGTCGCGTGCCAGGTCGAGCAGATAGTTCAACTCCTTCGGGCTGAAGTCCAAAATTTTCAGGAAGTTACGGTTTCTTAAATTGTAAGCCATTGTAATTTAATTTTGAATTATTAATTATGAATTTGTTTTCTTTTTGTGCAAATAAAGAATCAACTCGGCCAAGATGGCGACAATCATTGCGGCGGCACCGACGGTGACCATGATATGTCCACCGGGCCAGTGGTTGAGGCAGAAAAGGGCACCCATCAAAAGGAAAGATCCGGCCCCGAGGAGCAAAAGCCCGACGAGGATTTGGAACAGCAGACTGCCAGAGGGTAGAGAGAAGATTTCATCGGCGATACAACGGTAAATTATTCCGGCACACCAAATCCAAACGGCGCCACCCATTCCAAGAATCAGCATGATAGAGCCGCCGTGCCAATGGTTGATGCGGAACATTGCGCCAAGAAGTATTGTGATGGCGTCAAGTGCCGCAAGGACTACCAATGCCGTGGCGAATTTGGATTTCTTTGAAGGGCAGCTCATCGGTTGGTAGGTGTTATTTTACGATGCGTGTTCCGCAGTTGGGGTTGTCCAGTTGGCCGGCTTCGGTGATGATGCACTCCTTGCCGCCGTTCTCGACGAACATGATGGCGGCACGAACCTTGGGAGCCATAGAGCCTTCGGCGAACTGACCTTCTTCGAGGTATTTCTTTGCCTCGGCGATGGTGATGGTGTCGAGTGCTTTTTCGTTGTCCTTGCGGAAGTTGATATATACCTTTGGCACATCGGTGAGGATGTAGAACTCGTCGGCACCGATTTGCACGGCACACAATGCTGATGCGAGGTCTTTGTCTATCACAGCCTCGACGCCCTTCACGTAGTCACTCTCCTCGACCACCGGAATACCGCCGCCGCCCACGGTGACGACGATGTTGCCGGCGGTGGCCAGCTGCTTCACTATCTTGATATTGTTGATGCGAGTCGGTTTCGGCGAAGCCACCACCTTGCGCCAGCCGCGGCCTTTCGGGTCTTCCTTATATACGGCGCCCGTCGTCTTGGCCAACTCTTCGGCCTGCTCCTTGGTATAGTAGGGACCTACGGGCTTGGTGGGGTTCTGGAACATCGGGTCGAGTTTGTTCACGGCCACCTGAGTCACCAGCGTCACCACGTCGCGCTGTATGTCGTGGCGAGCCATCACGTTGCGCAGACCCATCTCGATCATATAGGCAATCGAACCCTGCGTCTCGGCTACGCAGAAGTCCATCGGCATAGCCTCGATTCCGGCGCGTTTGCCCTCCTCGTGCTGCAGCATCACGTTGCCCACCTGCGGGCCGTTGCCGTGACCTATCACGATGTTATAGTTGCGTTTCAGAAGATTGTATAAGCTTTCGCAAGTTTGCTCCACATTCGAGAGCTGTTCCTGATAGGTGCCTTTTTGTCCGCTGCGCAACAGAGCGTTGCCGCCGAAGGCTACTACCGCTAGTTTTCTCATCTCTTTTAGATATATTTTAGATGTGTAATAAGTTATGTTTCAAATGATTATAATCCACAGCGACTCGCTGTAGGACTGCAAAGATACGATATTAATTGATAGTTTCACAATTAAAAGCACAAAATCGTCCGCAAATCACCCTTTTGGAAGAAGAGAAAGGATGACAACCCGCTCAAATTGTGTCTTCGTGCTTTTCTCGTTATAACGTACTTACGTACTTACGATATTACGGGAGGTTTTGGGATTTGTTGGTTAATAATTTGGTTTACTGTTTGTTTTGCCTATCTGGGTGGAGCTTTTCGCGAATCGTTCTGTTTGCAAAAGTACGGTGGCGACATTGCGGTCTACGAATGATTGGGCAAAAAATTTTCAACTTTTTTGTGGTTGGTTGAGTTTGAGTAGGTTGGTTTGTATTTCATAGTTCAAGGTTGGTTTTTGTACTGGGAGTTGGCACGGAGTTGATACAGCGTTGGTTCGGAGCTGGGTTGGTTTAATTTGTCTATTTTCATCCCATTGTCATCATTGTCAATTGTCATTAATGAAATCGGATTGTCATTTTTACTCACATAATAAAATTATAGTGGCCGTTCTGACAATGTAAAATCGTTAATGACAATCGTGACAATTGACAATTGTGACACTCGAAGAAAGAATACGCCCTACATTCTCAGCATATATCCGATAATGCCGAAGTTTTTTTTATTGGTCAGTAGTTAGCAGTTGGTGAAAAAAAAGTATGACGCTCAACGGATTTATGAACTTCAACAAGGCCGAAGACGGATTGAACATCCTCGACTTCGTGTGTCTCGCTTGAGACAACTCGACTTGCACAGTCACACCGCACTTCATCGGGCCCACCACAGGATTGGGAGCCTGTACCATGACGGATGCGGTTCAGTTGCTGTTGTCGTCTTCGTTGTCGATGTTCTTTTTCTTCTTGAAATAGATCTCGATGCTTTTGAGCCCCCAATTGATGAGGATGATGACGGCGACGGCTATGAGCGCCTCTTTCCACATGCCGTAGCCGCAGAGGCATCCTATGCCGGCGGAGCACCATATCGTGGCTGCCGAGCTGAGCCCGTGGATGGTCAGGCCGTTCTTCATGATCACGCCGGCTCCTAGGAAGCCTATGCCAGTGACCACCTGCGAAAGGACTCGGAGGTTGTCGTTGTTCACAGGTCCGCCATTCGCTATGGCGGTCATGATGACGGATTCGGATATCAGGATGAAGATGCAGGCACCGACGGAGACCAGCGAGTTGGTGGTGAGGCCTGCCTGGTGCTGCTTCAGCTCGCGCTGAGCGCCGATGACGATGCCGGCGATTAAAGCACAAGCCAACCGGAATATGAATGTGGATATTGGCACAGAGGTGTGTTTTGTTTTAACGCATGCGGATTAACTGCTGCAAAGGTACGAATAATTTTGCGAAACGAGTGGTCGAGAGGGGATGGTGACGGTAGGGGAGAGGTCGTTTTTCAAATAAAGAATAGGCATACACCTGCCACGCTGACGATGGCACCGATGACTTCGCGAACAGATACACGTTGATGGAAAAGCCACGCCGAGGGTGCGATGATGAGCACGGGTGTGAGAGCGAAGAGGGTTTGGGCGATGCCGGTGCTGGTGTACAGAGTGGCCAGCAGCGAGGCGCTGACTCCAATGAAAGGGCCGAACACGGTGGCTCCGAGCAGGCACCACATGGCTCGGCGGTCGTGTGCGGCGTGGCTCAGTTTTGCTTGCCAGTCGCGGTTGAACACCACAAGCAGGATGAAAAACCCAGCCAATCCCACGATGGCTCGTATCATGGTGGCGGCGAAAGGTATGGAGAACTGCAACGGTACAGCGACAAGAGCCCCGTCGGGTACCACCGAAGCTTCCACTCCGCAGGCAGACAGCGAGCTGCCGTAGTGCTCCAATCCCATCTTGCTCAGCACCAACCCGAAGCCTTGGCAGATGCCTGCCATGCTGGCGAAGAATATGCCTTTGGCTGGCAGTTTGAGTTTGATAATTGTCCTTTGCGCTTCGTTCTCGTCTCTGCGCCCCGACAGTATGGACATCGCTATACCGCTGAGGGTGACCACCATTCCGATGACTGCCAGCCAGCTCATGCGTTCGCCCAGTAGCGACCGTCCGGTGATGGCGGCAGTTGGTGCCGAAAGTGTCATGAAGAGTTGTCCGAAACGGGAACCGATATGGATGTAGCCCTGCATGAGGCAGTAGTCGCCGATGACGTAGCCCACCACACCCGAGAGCGCCAGCCAAAGCCATGTGTCGGCGTCGGCATAGCGAGGCCACGGTTGTCCCATGATCAACCACAGGGTAAGGCTGACCAGGATGATGGAGAGAATCATGCGCAGGGTGTTGAGAGGGAGGGAACCCATGCGTTTCGACGCCACCTCGGCAAATAACGCTGTGGCGGTCCACGACACCGCTACACCCAGAGCTATGGTTTCACCGATAAACATAGAGAGCATCTGAATCTGACGCCAGTTATCTGGCAGAACCGGCGAGCACCACTACGATTTCGCCTTTGACCTCTTTTTGTGAGAAATGGGATCGCGACTCGGCGAGTGAGCCGCGGAACACCTCTTCGTGCAGTTTGCTCAGTTCGCGACAGACAGCCACCTGCCGTTCGGGGCCGCAGACCTCTGTCAGCTCGTCGAGGAGCTTTACCAATCGGTAGGGGCTTTCGTAGATGACGCTGGTGCGCTCTTCGTCAGCGATGCGTTCGAGGGCGCTGTGACGGCCTTTCTTGTGAGGCAGGAACCCCTCGAACACAAATCGGTCGCACGGCAAGCCCGACGATGCCAGGGCCGGAATCAGCGCTGTGGCGCCGGGCAGGCACTCCACCTCGACTCCACACTTCAAAGCCTCGCGCACAAGCAGGAAGCCAGGGTCGCTAATGCCGGGGGTTCCGGCATCGGTGACGACAGCCATGGAGTGTCCGGCGACGAGACGTTCGACCAACGCTTCGACGCGACCGTGTTCGTTGAACATGTGGTAGCTCTCGAGCGGTGTGTTTATCTCGAAATGCTGCAGCAACTTGCGGCTGGTGCGTGTGTCTTCGGCCAGTATGGTGTCTACAGATTTAAGAACCTCGACGGCACGGTAGGTCATGTCGCCGAGGTTCCCTATCGGGGTTGGCACCAAGAATAATTTTGAATTTTGAATTTTGAATTTTGAATTATCCATGTCATCATTCAAATTCAATATTCAAAACAGGATTACTCTTCTTCGAAGTCGTCGGGTATCTCCATGTCGTGGAAGACGTTGGTGACATCGTCGTCCTCTTCGAGCATGTTGATGACCTTGAGCACTTTGCGCATCGACTCTTCGTCAATCTGGCGTGTGGTGTTGGGGATACGCTGAAGTTCGGCGCTTTCGCACTCGATTTTCATGTCCTCGAGCATCTTCACCATGTTGCCGAAGTCCTCGTAGGCGGTGTAGAGGGTGATGTACTCGTCATCGACCTCCATCTCTTCGAGACCGCCGTCGATAAGAGTCATCTCGAGTTCTTCTACGTTCATCTCGGGTTTACGCGGGATGACGAAGACGCCCTTGCGGGTGAAGAGGAAACTCAGCGAGCCGTTGGTTTCGAGTGTACCACCGAACTTGTTCATGATGGCACGCACGTTGGCGACGGTGCGCATGTTGTTGTCAGACAGACATTCGATGAAAAGTGCTATGCCGTGGTTGGCGTGGCACTCGAAGGTTATCTCCTGAAGCACTGCCGCATCTTTGTCGCTGGCCTTGTTGATGGCGCGCATCAGCGTGTCTTTCGGCATGTTGCAGCCACGTGCGTTCTGAATCAAAAGGCGCAGGCGGGGATTGCTGTCGGGATCGGGGCCGCTTTCTCGTACGGCTACTGCCACTTCCTTCAAAATCTTGGAATACTGTTTGGAACGCTTTGCGTCGGCAGCGCCCTTTGCCCTCTTGATTTTAGACCATTTGTTGTGTCCTGACATAATTACAATGTTTTATAGTTATTATTTAGTTGATTCACATTCTGAATTTGATGTACGTTATCGGCTTTCCCTCGGCTAGGAACATCTTTTCGTAGAAGGTCTGCGTCAGCTTCGCTTCGCCGTTGTATGAGGAGTCGCCATAGAGGTCGGCGGTGTGGTATTCCACCGCATATCCCGCAGGGGCGATGACCTCTTCCAAGGTGTAGGCATGCAACTCTTGCGAGTCGGTCTTGAGGTGTATGGGCGCTTCAGGGCGAAGAAACTGACGGTAGTAGGACAGGAAGCGTTCGCAGGTTAGCCGTTTCATCGGTTTCTTGGGCTGAGGGTCGGGGAAGGTTATCCAGATTTCCGACACTTCGTTCTCGGCAAAGAAACGGTTGATGAGTTCGATGCGTGTGCGGACGAAGGCCACGTTATGCATCGACTCCTCGGTGGCGGTTTTGGCACCGCGCCACAGACGAGCACCCTTGATGTCGAAGCCTATATAGTTGCGTTCGGGATGGAGACGCGCCAGCGCAATGCAGTAGTCGCCCTTGCCGCATCCCAACTCAAGAGTTATGGGATTGTCGTTGCCGAACCACTCGTTCCAGCGTCCGCGATAGTCGAAACCCTCATGCTCCAGTTGTTCAAACGACACCTGGAAAAGGTTTTTGAATGTAAGGTTCTCGGCGAATCGCTCTAGTTTATGGTGGGCCATCCTTGTCGCGTCAATTCACAATTCACTATTTATGCACAAGTCAAAAACTTTTGATTGAGAGGTCGCCGTCGTACCATTCTTTGGCTTTGCGGTAGTTCTCCTCGGCCAGAGTGCGTGTTTTGGCGCTGCCCATGCTGACGTAGTAGCCGTGGTTGATTTCGATGATGTAGGCGTTGCAGCCGTAGCCCTTCAGTCGGTCAACCATCTTCTGAGCTGTGGTGGCATTGGTGTAGAATCCAGCTATGAGGTCGAAACCCTGGCGTGATTTCTTCTCGGTCTTTATCACCGGAGGTGCTGGCGGAGCCGGCGGCATTGCCACCTTTGCGTTGTCGGCTTTCAACCCGATCTCTTCCACCATGGTGTTCAGCATGTTGTCGAGGAACGAGCGGTCCATGATTTCGCTCTGCACCATCACTTGTTTCTGGCGGCCCTTGTGGACTCTCTTGAAGTCGGCAATGTAGTCGCTCACATAGTCGTTGCTGGCGAAGAAGCGCTCCTCGGAATAGCCGCTGTTGTCGTAGAGTTCAATCAGTCGGCTGACGGAGTACTGGCGTATGCGCTCCATCATTGGCACCTTGGCGGTGGAGTAGTGCTTTTCGTTGAGGTAGTTGGTGATGAAACCGCTGAGGTAGTCGTTTATGGCGTCGGCGTGGTTCTCGATGTCGCCGGTGGAGATTTCCGTAAGCTCTTCGCTGAAGGAGAAGAGGCATGCGTCGGCGTAAGTTTCAGCCGCCGCAGAAGCCGGACCACTGACGGCGGATTGCTGGCTGCTGGCTGCTGCCTGCTGTGTGCCGGACGACTGTTCCTGACCACTGTTGGTCACCATGTTGTTGATATCGAGTTCGGCGGTCTCTTTCTGCTCCTGCTTCATGACGTTGGTGAAGAACCAATCGTGAGCCGGTTTTACAAAGTCGGGCTTGCCGAAATAAACGGCGGCACATCCCAACAGCAGTAACAACAGCAGGACGATGAGTATCCACAGCCAGGCCTTGCCTTTCTTTTTGTCCTTCTTGCCTTCTTTCTCGTTTTCGGATTTGAACGACACTTCGGGCACTGCCAACGGGTCGGCCATCATCGCTTGTTTCTTTGCTGCCTTGGCGGCTTTGCGCTCTTCTTTCTTCTGTTTTTTCATTGCTTTCTTTGCTTCTTTTTCGGCATTCTTCTTTGCCTCCTTTTCGGTTTTCTCTTGCAACTCTTTCGCTTTCTTGGCCTCCTTGTCGGCTATTTCCTTTGCTTTCTTGGCTTCCTTGTCAGCAATTTCTTTTGCTTTCTTGGCTTCTTTGTCGGCTATTTCTTTCGCTTTCATAGCCTCTTTCTCGGCTTTGCTCTTGGCTTCCAATGCGGCTTTCTCTTGCTCGGCTTTGGCTTTTTCCAATTCGGCTTTGGCTTTCAGGGCTTCCTGTTCAGCTACCAATGCCTCTTTTTCGGCCTTGTATCTGGCTTCGCGCATCTCTTTTTCGAGGCGCTCTTTTTCCATCTGAGCCTCTTTCTCGGCGCGGTATCTGGCTTCGCGCTCTTCGCGCTCGCGGCGTTCCTGCTCTTTGCGGGCTTCCTTGTCGGCTTTCTCCTTTGCCTCGCGCTCTTCGCGTTCAGCTTTCTCGCGAGCCTTCTGCTCTTCTTTCTCGCGCCGCTCCTGTTCCTTCTGAGCCTCTCGTTCCGCCTTTTCCTTTGCCTCGCGCTCCTCGCGCTCGGCTTTCTCGCGTGCTTTCAACTCTTCTTTCTCACGTCGCTCCTGTTCTTTCTTGGCCTCCAGTTCCTCTTTCTCCTGTCTCTCGCGTGCTTTCTGCTCTTCTTTTTCGGCACGGGCTCTTGCCTCTTGCTCCTCGCGTTCGCGGCGTTCCTGCTCTTTGCGGGCTTCCTTGTCGGCTTTCTCCTTTGCCTCGCGTTCTTCGCGCTCGGCTTTTTCGCGGGCCTTCTGCTCCTCTTTTTCGCGACGTTCCTGTTCTTTCTGGGCTTCGCGTTCGGCTTTTTCGCGGGCCTCCTGCTCCTCTTTCTCAAGTCTGGCCTTTTCTTTCAGGGCCTCTTTCTCGGCTTTCTCCTTCTTGGCGATCTCTTCGGCTGTCAAGACGACGTCGGCTCGTTTTGCGTCGTCTTGTTCGCGTATGGCGGCTTCGCGGGCTTCGCGTTCTTTGTCTTTCTCTTCCTGTTTGATGCGTTTCATCTCTTCTTTGACCAAGCGCTCTCTTTCGCGTACCTCCTGTGGGGTGAGTTCGACGGTTTCGTTGCCTTTCAGGATGTCGGTTCCGCCTACGATATCGGCCACTCCGGCCAGCCGTTCGGCATTGGAGGCAGCCATGCGTTTGCGCTCTGCTTCCTCGGCGCGCTTCACTGGGTCGAACATGGCGAACGGGTCGTCGTTTGTCTCGTTTTTGTATGTCTTGATACCTGCAAGTGGTACGGCTTCCTCACTGGCCAGCACTTTGGTGGTGAAGCTTTTGCTTCCGTCCTGCAACCGGATGTCGCCCAGTTCGCCGATGGTTACCTTGCCTTCGTTGGCTAGCTTCTCTCCGAGTACCTCAGAGTAGTTGTGCAGCATCTGTTTGGCCACGTCGGCAGAGATGCACTCGGTGGCGGCGAGGTAGGAAACAAATTCTTCGTTGCCAGAGGTACGGGCGTCGAAGTTTACTACAGTTCGAGTGGGGTAGAATGTAGAGCTCTCTTCGTCGAAGTGGGCGTTTTCGATGACTGACTTCCAAGTCCCGACTCCGGGAATCTCAACGGTTTTGCCTTTTTGCAAACATTCTACGATGTAGTCTGTAATATTCATATTTCAGGTATTTTGTATTCTGCGTTATTTTTTTGATGCCTGTAGTCTTTGCTGTGCGGCGACGAGGTCTTCTGGAGTGTCGATGCCGATGTTCTCGCAGGAGGTTTCAATCACTTTTATCGTGCGTCCGCGTTCCATCCAGCGAAGCTGCTCAAGCTTTTCGCATTTCTCGAGGGGGCTCTCGTCAAGTGATACCAGTTCTTTCAGAACCTCGGAACGGTAGGCGTAGATGCCAACGTGTTTGTAGTAGTCGTGACGGTTGAGCCATTGCGAGGTGTCGCAGTCGCGCAGGTAGGGGATAGGTGTGCGGCTGAAATAGAGCGCTTCGCCATAGAGGTCTGTCACCACCTTCACGTTGTTGGGCGACAGCAGTTCTTCGGCTGAGGTTATTTTTTTTTCAAGAGTGGCGATTTCGGTGCCCGGGTTTGAGAACGCAGCCAGGAGCGATTTTATCTGCTCCTTGTTCACGAAAGGTTCGTCGCCCTGCACGTTGACCACCACGTCGAATACCGTTCCTTCGGCCGCAAATTTCTCGACCACTTCACCGCATCGCTCCGTTCCGCTTTTGTGGTCGGAACGAGTCATCACGCATTTGCCACCGAAAAGTTCCACAGCTGTCGCTATACGCTCGTCGTCGGTGGCCACGCAGATGCAGTCGAGTCCGTCGATGCCTTGCAGCCCATCGTAAACCCACCGGATGACGGGCTTACCACCCAGGTCGGCCAACGGCTTGCCGGGGAATCGCGAGGAAGCGTAACGAGCTGGTATGATTGCGATGGATTTCAAAGGGTCAGGTTTTCGATATTCTTGTCACTAATCACAGGTCTCAAATCACGAGAACAGGCTGTTGAATTCGGCGTCAATCTTGTTGATTACGGTGCCGAGGTCCTCGGGGTTGTCGGCGAAGTTTATCTCCTCGACGTCGAGAATCATCAGCTTGCTGCGGTTGTATTCCGCAATCCAATCTTCGTAGCGCTGGTTGAGGCTGGTGAGGTAGTCGAGGCGAATGCCGCTTTCGTAGTCGCGTCCGCGTTTCTGGATTTGTTTGATGAGCGTGGGCACGTCGCCGCGCAGGTAAATCAGCAAGTCGGGCGGCTGGACGAAGGAGTTGAGGAGTTCGAACAGCTGTATGTAGTTGTCGAAGTCGCGCGTGTTGAGCAAGCCCATTGCATGCAGGTTGGGCGCGAAGATGTAGGCGTCCTCGTAGAGGGTACGGTCCTGTATGATGTTCGGGTTTTCCTTGCGGATATCGACCAGCTGCTTGAAGCGGGTGTGGAGGAAATAGACGTGCATGTTGAACGCCCAGCGGCGCATGTCTTCGTAGAAGCTGTTCATGTACGGATTGTTACCGCTTTCGTATACCGGCCTGTAGCCGTAGTGCTTGGCCAATAGTTTCGTCAACGTCGTCTTTCCCGACCCGATGTTTCCTGCAATTGCGATGTGCATATACTTAACATTATATTATTTACTACTATAACTTACTGTTGCACAAACGATTGATATTCGTACGCACAACAAAACATAGTGGCAAATATAATATTTTTTTCTCAAATGACAACAATTTTCGTGCAACGAACTTTCGGATAAGGCTTTTTTTTGAAAAAAATGTCAAAAGGTCGGTTGATGTCGAAAAAGATTTGTATCTTTGTCGTGATGATTGTTAAGACTATGTCAATCTTTAAGTCTGTGCATATCAGATGTTTGGATGGTATCGAAAGGTTGCATCCGACGAGAAAGGTGCGTTTTAAAGGCTCTCAATGGGCTGAGTTTCAGCGCTGACCAGTATTCCACTCCGTATCATCTCCGTATCTCCTCCGTATCAAGACCGTATTAAGGCCGTATCAAGGCCGTACTAACTCTATGGCATATATAGGGTATCTTTAAGGTTTCTCTATGGTTTCTTTAGGTTTTCTTCTAGTGCCTTTGGGGATTTTTTATAGTGCTTGCTGATGGTGTTTGGGAGTCGGTTTTATGGTGGTTGGGAGTTGGTTTTATGGTGTTTGGGAGTTGGTTTGATGGTGTTTGGGGGTCGGTTTGATGGTGGTTGGGGTCGGCTTGGGGTGGTTCGAGGGTGGTTTTGGGGCGGCTGCATTTGGGTTGGATTGGGGTTATTAAGAAGGTGTTTTTTTACTTCGTTGACTCGTTTCTTATCTTTTTCGTACCTTTGCATTTCTTGCAATTTGATTATATCTGATGGAACTCACTATACTTATTTGTTTTGCGGTTTACACTGTGTTGCTTTTCGGTGTCATGTGGCTCACCTCACGGCGTTCGTCGGGCAATGACGCATTCTTCCGCGGGGGACGCAAGTCGCCGTGGTTTGTGGTCGCCTACGGCATGATTGGGGCGTCGCTCTCGGGCGTGACCTTCATGTCTGTTCCCGGCGGTGTCTATGGCGGAGCTTTCACCTATATGCCGCTGGTGTTTGGCTATGTGGTGGGTTATGCGGTCATAGCTTTCCTGCTGCTGCCGTTGTACTATAAGCTCAACCTCACTTCGATATACACCTATCTTGAGCAGCGTTTCGGCTTGGCTTCGGAGCGCACGGGGGCGCTGTTTTTCATCATCTCGCGACTGCTGGGTTCGGCGTTGAGGATGTATCTGGTGGTCTTCGTCCTTTATGAGTTTGTGTTCAAGGAGTGGGGCATGCCTTTCTGGCTGCCGGCGGTGATATTTATCGCCATCATCCTGCTCTACACTTTCCGCAGCGGCATCAAGACGGTAGTATGGACGGATATGTTGCAGACGACCTTCCTGCTGCTCGCGGCGGCGGTGACGGTTGTCGCGATACTCAACAAACTGGACATGAGCGTCGGACAGCTGCTTTCGAGAGCGTCGGAGGCTGGCTATACAAAGATGTTCGAAACCGATGTGAGCCATCCGAAGTTCTACTGGAAGCAGATTGTCAGCGGTGCTTTCATCACCATCACGATGACGGGCCTTGACCAGGACATGATGCAGAAAAACCTCACATGCAAGTCGCTGCGAGATGCACAGAAGAACGTGCTAACTTCGAGCGGGTTGTTTGTTATCGTCAACCTACTGTTTCTGGCGTTGGGTGCTGCGTTGCTGTTCTACTCGCAGGAAACGGGCTTTGCGCTGCCTGTCGGCGACAACGGAAACGTTGTGCCTGACAAAATTTTCCCTGCCATCGCCTTCACCTTCTCGCCCTTCACTGCAGTCGTCTTCGTTCTCGGTATGGTGGCTGCTGGCTATTCAAGTGCCGACGGAACCCTCACGGCTCTCACTACCACGTTCTGCTACGACTTCCTCGGATTCGGGCGTCGCCGTGAAACCTCCGAAAAACGGATGCTCACCATTCGTCGCATAGTCCATATTTCCTTCGCCTTGCTCTACCTTTTGGTCATCATTGCCTTCCGTCCCTTCCACACACAGTCGCTCATCGACACGCTGTTCGACATAGCTTCATTCACCTACGGTCCGCTGCTCGGCATGTATGCCTTCGGGTTGTTCACGAAACGGAGAGTGCGAGACTGGTGTGTGCCTGTTATAGCTGTCATTTCGCCGGTGGTGTGCTATGTTCTTAAAGTCAATGCTCCTGTGTGGTTCAACGGCTACCATTTCGGCTTCGAGCTGTTGCTCATCAACGGTCTTATAACCTTTGTCTGCCTGTGGATTGCAGGTCTTGGGAAAACGAACAAATCCAACATTTGACAAACCATGCCCATGAAACGTTTGTTATTTATACTGCCTATTGTGATTCTTTTGGCCTCATGTGCCGGATATACGGTGTATCCCGTCAAATCGCGTCCCGCCATCCATCCCAAGGGAGGGATGCTTTACGCCCTGCCTAAGACGAAAGTGTGCGTGAGCGTTACGTTCAACAAGCGCAACTATGATGAGGCTCCGTACGCCGAGTTCGCTGCCGAGATGCTGGGTCTTGATAAAACGGATGTCAGCTCGCCCTATTCCATTGAGAGCATCGTCATCGAGGGGGTGAACGAGGCCGACCCAAACCTATACTATTTTATCTACCCACGGCGCCTTTCGGTCAATATTGACAGCCGCCACCTGCTCCGTTCAGTTGGAGTAAGCCACGAGGACTACGAGGAGTTTGAGTCATATACAGAGCGACGCGGACGCGCTACATCGGAGGATGTGGCTGTGGCAGAATACAACCTTTACGACCGCTCCGACACACTTTATGTGCGGGGTGACCGAGCAGGCAAGCCGTCGCTTGTGACCACCAAGAAGGACAGCCGCAGCCTGCGTCAGCGTGCCGCCGCTGCCGCCCAGCGACTGGAGGAAATACAGAACAAACGTCAGCAACTTCTCTATGGCGACTATGATGGCGACTACAGCCCCGAGTCGATGAAGTACCTGGCCAGCCGTCTGGCTGAGCAGGAACAGGCGATACTGGACCAGTTTGTGGGTCGCACGGTTGCCGAGACGGTCCGCTTCTATGTTGACCCAAAGACCGACCGCGCCTCGCTCGACAGCCAGACTGTCGCACTCTTTGCCTTCTCGCCCAAGCTGGGATTGCGCACTGGTGTCGCGATGGAGAAAGGCATGGACACCATCTATTGCACCCTCCACAGCGAGAATACCCTGCGTAGCGCCACTCGCTTCGTAAAACAGAGTACCAAGGGCAGCCGCAAGGGCGACAACGTTGGCAACCGCAAGACCTTCAAATACCGTCAGTCTGAAACTGTGCATGTGACCGTGTTTGGCGGAGGGTTCGTGTATGAGAGCGATGTGCGCATAGCACAGTTCGGTCCTATTGTTGACCTTCCGCGCCACAAGTTCGAAGCCATCTTCGACCGTAATACAGGCGACCCGGTGTATTATAAGAACTAAGTTGAGTTTTTAGTTTTTAGTTTCAAGTTTTTAGTTTTTAGTTTTTAGTTTCAAGTTGTTGGCAGATTTACTTCACAACTTCACAATTCCACAATTCCCAACCTCACTACCTCTTGTCCTTTTCCATCACCATATTAGGCTCTGGCGCGGCGACTCCCACACGGGGTCGGCATTGCAGTTCTCAGATAATCACCATCGGCGGCTTCAAGATGCTGCTCGACTGTGGCGAGGCCACACAGAACCAGATGCACCTCTACAACAAACACATCCGCTCGCTCGACACCATTTTCATCTCCCATCTCCACGGCGACCATTGGTTCGGTCTCCCAGGACTTCTCTCGTCGATGCACCTCGGAGGACGCACCGAGCCGCTCGACATCTTCGCCCCCGAAGGGCTGAAGCCTGTGCTCGACTCCGTCTTCGCCATATCCGGCTCGGGGTTTCAATACGAGTTGCGCATCCACTCGATTAAATCCGACAAACCTGAGACGATATTCGAGAATGGCAAATGCAAGGTGACAGCCTTCCCGCTTCACCATTCTGTGCCCACATACGGTTTTATCTTCGAAGAAGCCCAACCGGAACTCAACCTTAAGAAAAATGCCCGAGACAAATACGGGCTCACCGACCAGGACTGCCGCAATGTCAAGAAGGGTGCCGACTTCACTATGCCCGATGGTACCGTTGTGCCCAATGCCGAGATGACACTCCCGCGCCGCAAAGCCCACCGCTATGCCTATTGCTGCGACACGGGGCTGTTTGACGGCCTCGCCGATATTGTTCACGGAGTGGATATGCTATGCCTTGAAAGCACGTTCGACCACTCGTTTCGCGAACTTGCCGCCGAAAAGGGGCACCTCACCGCCCGGCAAGCCGCGCAGGTTGCCACCCAAGCCGAAGTCGGACAACTGCTGCTGACCCATTTCTCCGCACGCTACAAAGGCGACAAGATAGAGGTGATCGTCCGCGAAGCCAAGTCAGTATTCGAAAACACAATCTTCGCCGAAGACGGCCAAGGCTACGAGATAGGGAATTAGAGTTTCGGAGGTGGAGAGGTGTTGAGTAGGTGTTGAGTAGGCGTTGAGTAGGCGTTGAGTAGGTGTTGAGTAGGCGTTGAGTAGGCGTTGAGTGGGCGTTGAGTGAGCGTTGAGTGAGCGTTGAGTGGGCGTTGAGTGGGCGGAAGGGGTGTTTTTTTTGGATTTTTTTGATTTTTTTTGATTTCGTTGAAAAAAAAGCGACTTTTTTCTTGCATAAGTCGTTTTTTTTTTTTTTTTTGCAAGCGGAAACTCTCGTGAAAATTCAAGTTTTGTTAACTAAATAATTGAAAATGTTATGAAAAAGATTGTTTTTTTGATGGTGATTGTTGGATTGGTGGGGATGGTTGGATGCAAGAAGGATGAGGTTAACGGTACGGACAACGGCAACGAATGGATTGACCTTGGTTTGCCGAGCGGGACAAAATGGAGTAAAGCCAACGAGGAGGGCTTTTATACCTATGATGAGGCTGTCTTGAAATTTAAATTTGGCCGTCGATTACCGTCAAAAACACAATGGGAGGAGCTTGTTGAAAAATGTGAATGGGAATGGATAGACAGTGAGACAGGAGGTTATAGGATTACCGGACCCAACGGAAAGTCAATAACTTTGCCTGCGCCTGGCTTATATTATGAAGAAGATGGATGGGTAGAAGAACCTGGTTCTTATGGTTGCTACTGGTCTTCCTCGGTCGATTATTCAGACGAATACGAAGACGCCTACGTCTGGACTCTATTCTTCGAACGCGAGGACCACCATTGCGGAGTGGAAAACTGCTATCGAGAGGTTCCCTCATCCGTTCGCTTGGTCCAAGATTGACGATTTCGCGCGCCAGTACGAAATCGGGTGGCGTTTTGATTATTGGCCGTGCCGTGACTCACTTGGTGAGGCCGGCACGGCTTGGTTATTTTTTTGGGGGGGGGATTTGGAGGGTTCTGAGGGTTCTGAGGGGTTGGTTGACTTTGAATTTTTGGTTTTCGTTGAGTGGTGCTGACGAGTGCGATAGGGGAGGGAATAAACAAAGCGGAGCGTTCCCCAGGGAACGCTCCGCTTTGGGTTTTGTGATTGTCTTATGATTTATTTGGCAATCTTGGCCTGGTAGGCAGCGCTGTCGAGCAGAGCGTCGATATCACCCATGTTTGCCGGTTTGATCTTGATGATCCAGCCTTCGCCGTAGGGGTCGTTGTTGATTGAAGAAGCGTCGTCAACAACAGCGTTGTTGAGCTCCACCACTTCGCCGTTGACCGGCATAAGCAGGTCGGCCACGGTCTTCACAGCCTCGACGCTACCGAAAGCCTCACCAGCGTTTACGGACTCGCCTTCGGTGGTCACATCGACGAAGACGATGTCGCCAAGTTCGTGCTGTGCGTAGTCGGTGATGCCGACAAATGCAAATTCGCCTTCAATTCTTACCCATTCGTCATCCTGGGTGTACTTCAGATTCTGAGGAATATTCATCTTGTTTTTGTTAAAGGGTTAATAATTCTTATGTATGAATTGATGTGCAAAGGTACAACTTATTTCTAAACTATCAGGTTTTTTGTTGCGAGGCATCCATTTTTTTTGCAAATAACAAAATAAATCATATCTTTGCATTGTCCGAACGGATGGAGCAAGACGGTAGAATTCGTTGGACGATTTTAGTTATCAGCTTTTTATCTTTATTTAGACATTGGCAGATTTACTTCCCGCTAAGGAAAACTTATTTTTATGTACAGCATTAACGAACTTGCTGCAAAGGCTCACATTGAGCTTATCAGCATAGCGAAGACGATGGGCATAGCCCGAGCGCAACACTACAATGCGCAAGAACTTATCTACAAGATTTTAGACAAACAAGCCGCCAGCCCTGCAGATGCAGAGCCAGAAGGGGTTGATCCGGTGAAACCGCGAGGCCGACGTGCCAGAATCAAACCGACGCTGTTGGCCGAGTCGTCGAATCCAACACAACACAAGCGCGGCCGGAAAAAGAAAGTGGAGCAGACGGCAGCCGGAGAACATCAGTCAGCCGACAACAGTCGGCAGCCGGTAGGCAACGGACAGGCGGACCATGAGGCTTCAGAGGTGGCACATCTCGACATCGCCGGAATGGAAGTTCCACAGATACCGAATGTCAGCGACATATTGCGTGTCGTAGAGACAGGACAGCAGACGGCGGAAAGCAGCCTGACGGCTGCAACCATCGGCCAGCCAGAGCCTCGCGAAGAAGCGAAGCCACTGGATATGCCGGAGGAAAAAGCTGTTGAGAAAGAACAGGAACCTGCTGCACAGGAGGCTGCAACTGTCGATGAAGCAATGGTTGAAACGGATCAGGCCAAAGGCGACGATGCTACATCACAGCCACAGGCAGACGATCGCAAGCTTTCGAAGAAGGAACGCAAGAAGAATCAGCGAGAGCAGAATGGGGGTGCAAAGCCGTTGCGTCGTCCTGAATACGAGTTCGAGGCCGAAGGAGCGGTGGAGGTGGAAGGAGTGCTGGACTTGATGCCAGACGGGAGCGGCTACCTGCGTTCATCCGACTACAACTACCTTTCGTCGCCAGACGATGTGTTTCTCAGTGTCCAGCAGATACGCTCATACGGCTTGAAAATAGGCGACACTGTACTCTGTCGAGTGCGTCCGCCACGAGAGGGCGAGAAGTGCTTCTATATGGTAAAGGTTCTCGAGGTCAACGGCTTGACTACCGACCGTATGCGAGACCGGATACCGTTTGAGTCGCTCACGCCACTTTTCCCCGAAGAGAAACTGAAACTCACAGGACACCCGCAGGAAACACTCTCCACCCGCATCATAGACATGTTCACACCGATTGGAAAAGGACAACGCGGTTTGATTGTATCGCAGCCCAAGACAGGTAAGACCACCCTTCTGAAAGAGGTGGCAAATGCGATTGCATACAATCACCCAGAGGTCTATCTCATAGTGCTGCTCATCGATGAGCGACCGGAGGAGGTTACCGATATGCAACGCAGCGTCAAGGCCGAGGTGATTGCTTCCACCTTTGACGAACCGGCAGAGCGTCATGTGAAGATAGCCAACCTTGTGTTGGAAAAAGCGAAGCGTATGACAGAATGTGGCCATGATGTGATGATAGTTCTTGATTCCATCACACGTCTGGCACGTGCCTACAATACCGTTCAGCCAGCTTCGGGCAAGGTGCTTTCAGGCGGTGTGGAAGCCAACGCTTTGCAGAAGCCCAAGCGTTTCTTCGGAGCAGCGAGAAACATAGAGAACGGAGGGTCGCTCACCATCATTGCCACGGCACTTACCGACACAGGCTCGAAGATGGACGACGTGATTTTCGAGGAGTTCAAGGGAACGGGCAACATGGAACTTCAGCTGGATCGCAAGCTTGCCAACAAACGAATCTATCCGGCAATAGATCTGGTGGCTTCGAGCACCCGCCGTGACGACCTACTTGTTCAGCAGATGTTGCTCAACCGCGTGCTCATTCTGCGTAACCAGCTTACCGACCTTAATCCCGTTGAGGCTATGGAATACCTCCAGAAGAACATGAGCCACAGCCGCAACAACGAGGAATTCCTTATGACGATGGACAAGTAGGTGCGAGCCCGCACAGGGCGTTTAAGCCGTTAGCGGTCAGCAGTCGGTTACCCTTAAAAGCTTTCAACCCCTTAAAACCTTTCAACTCTATCTACATCACAACACATGAAACGAGGATTCGGTAGTGACAACCATTCGGGCGTGAGCCGTGAAATACTTGAGGCCATTGCAGCGGCCAACACCGATCATGCGCTAGCATACGGCGACGATGAATGGTGCGGACGGGCTTCAAAATTGTTTAAGGACACTTTTGGCAACCAGTCAGAGGTTTATTTTGTGTTCAACGGTACTGGGGCCAATGTGTTGAGTATCGACCTTATGTGCCGTTCGCATCACGCAGTTGTGTGTCCCGAGACGGCGCATATTTTCGTTGACGAATGTGGAGCCCCGCAGCGTATTGTGGGCAGCAAAATGCTTCCAGTGGCCACACCCGACGGCAAGCTGACTCCAGAGTTGGCACTTTCGCAGATGCACGGTTTCGGATTTGAACACCATGCTCAGCCACGTGCCATCAGCATATCGCAGCCTACCGAACTCGGGACGCTTTACACCATCGAAGAGATAAAGGCACTTGCCGATTTGGCCCATTCTCATAATATGTACCTGCATATCGACGGGGCCCGCTTGGCCAACGCTGCTGTGGCCATGGGTTGCTCGTTCAAGGAGATGACCACCGACGCCGATGTCGATATCCTTTCGTTTGGTGGCACCAAGAACGGTATGCTGATGGGCGAGAGTTGTGTTGTCCTCAATCCCATCCTCAATGAGGATGCGAAGTATCGCCGCAAACAGATGGCTCAGCTATGCAGCAAGATGCGATTTATGGCTGCCCAGTTCGAGGCATACCTCACAAATGGCGTGTGGCGTCGCAATGCTGAGCATTCCAACCGCATGGCGCAGTTGCTATATGCCGAGTTGATGAAGATGGATGTGTTCAGGCAATCGGGCGATTATGCAATCCTCTATCCGGTCCAGGTCAACAGCGTATTTGCACGTATGCCTCGTGTGGTGTGGACGGCGTTGCAGAAGAGTTATTTCTTCTACGACTGGAACGAAGCCAAGAACGAAGTGCGCTGGATGTGCTCGTTTGACACTACCGAGCGGGATATATATGACTTCGTGAATGCCCTGGAGAAGATTGTTCGAGAAGCGTGACAGCAAACTGCAGACAGCCTACTTCTTGAGCACTATTCGGAACACTGTTCCTTGGCCTACCACTGAATATTTTAGGAATATCTTTCCTCGATGGTACTCGTTGATTATCCGGCGTGCAAGTGACAACCCGAGTCCCCAGCCGCGTTGTTTGGTTGTATAGCCTGATTCAAAGATATGTTTCTGCACAGAAGTCGGTATCCCCTTGCCGGTGTCGCTGATGTCGAGGTATATGTGCTTGCTGTCGTCAGACACTATGATCGAGAAGATACCGCTGCCTTCCATAGCGTCGATGGCGTTCTTGCAGAGGTTCTCAATCACCCATTCGAAGAGGTATCGGTTTATAGGCACTTTCACTTCACCTTCCGGGAATCCAGTTTGGAACTCAATGGTTTTCGGACTCCGGGTTTTGAGGTATGATATTGCGTTCTCGACCACTTCGCACAGGTTTTCCTCTTTCAATTCCGGCACCGACCCTATCTTTGAGAAGCGGTGGGTGATGGTTTCCAGTCGAGCCAGGTCTTTTCGTATCTCGGACGAGTACTTTTCATCGAATGTCTTGCCCTCCATATAGTCGGTCCAGGCAATGAGCGACGAAATGGGAGTGCCCAGCTGATGAGCTGTCTCTTTTGCCATTCCGACCCAGATGCGGTTCTGTTCCATGCTGCGGGCGGTGCGGAAAAGGTTGTACGAGATGAGCACCAGCACCATGAGTATGAATACATAGAGTACGGGCACCCAGTTGAGTGCCTTGAGCAACGGTGTGCTTTCGTAGAAGACATAAGCTCGCTGAGAATCGGGCAGGGTTATTTTGATGGGTGGGTTCTCACGCTGCATGCGCTGTAGCGTGACAGACAGTTTCTCTCTCGTATCGATGCTGCTTTCGTCCAAGTTGCCGAAACCAAGCGGGCACTGCATTGTCCCGTCGGTGATGACCACAGGTACAAACACAGAATTGTTGGTAATCTCGGATAGGAACGACTTCATGAAACCGTCTAGTACGTGGCGTAGTTCGCGGTAGGTGTGAGACTCTTTGTAGTAGAGTGTCATGGGCATGCCCCATATCTTGTAGTGGAATGGCGGATTTTTCGAGAATTCCTCCAACAAGTGGCCTTGAAGACGTTGTCCGCTCATCTCTTGTGGCACAGTGATAATGTTATCGGCGTCTGTGATTATAAGATCGGTCTTGCAGCTGTCAACGATGTAGTTGACGTAGGCAAGACTGAATCGCATGTCTGTCGCCTGGTCTGTGTTGAACGACTGTAGGATGTCGGTGTACATCTGAATCTTGCGGCGTTCGTCTATGCCAACCTGCTTGAAAAACTCGTCCGAGTAGCTCACCAGCTGAGCTTTCTGGCTGATGGCTTGAGCCCAAAGGCTTACTTTCTGTTTTTCCGAGTGGCGTATCTGTGTCGCGATATTGTTGATTTCCCACAAGGCGAAAATCGACAGCCCTACGGTGATGGCCAGTACAATCCACTTGGCGCGTGGACTTCTGTATATTCGCTGTCGGCTTTTTTTGAACATTTTTGATACGATTCGCTGCAGAAATGATTGCATTGACCGAGGTACAGGACTATTCAAATCTTATCGTCTTTGCTGGTTCCACCCTCGAGATATACGCTGCCGGCAGCAGTAATGCCACTGTGCAGGCCACGATAGTCCCAGCAGCAATGGCAATGAATATCCAAGGGTTCAGATCCACCGGCACATACCCCACTGAATAGCTCTCGCTGTCGAGAGTCACTATGCGGTACATGTGCTGCACCACACATAGCGTTACCGCCACAGCCGTTCCTATCGCTATTCCGATGCCTGTGATGCGTGCGGACTTTATAAGGAAGATGCGTCTCACTGTCGTGTTGGTGGCTCCTAGAGTCTTCAGTACGCCTATCATTGAGGTCTTCTCAAATATCATGATAAGTAGAGCTGACACGACAGACACTATACATACCATCGCCATTACACAGATGATGAGCACAATGTTTGAATTCAGCAGTTCCAGCCAAGAAAAGAGTGTCTGGTTCTCTTCCACCACTGTTGTCACCGTCTTGTCGTAACTCACTGTTTCATCAATGGCCTGTGCAATTGTGTTCAGGTGTTTGAAGTTGTCCACCAGAACCTCGTAGCCTCCAACTTCAGTATCTCTCCATCCGTTTAGCTTCTGTAGGTGTCTTAGGTCGCACACTACATAGTGCTCGTCGAATTCGGTGAGGTCGGTGTTGTAAATGCCCACAACGGTGAAGGCTCTGGCGCGGTAGCTGTCGCCCTGCCAGAAGTAGGTGCGCATCTTCGAAGCCGTGTCTAGCCCCAGTTTGCGAGCTATGGTCTGCGAGATTGTCACCTCGTTCTTCGCCACGCTGTCACTCATGTTGAACAGACGGCCCCGCATCAGATTCTCTTCGAAAAAGCTCAGGTCGTAGTTCCGATCGGTCCCCTTCATCACTATGCCGTGTATGTGGTTGTCAGTCTTCACCATACCGCCCTTGGTGGCGAAGAACTGCACCTGCTTCACACCGCCTATCTCCTTTAGAGCCTTCACTTCATCGGGGTCGGCTTCTATAGGTGTCTCTTCATACATGTTGCCTACATCGTAGCTCTTGACTGCGATGTGCGACCCGAACCCCACAACCTTGTCGCTGATGGCTTTCTGGAATCCCTGCAGTATGCTGACCGACATGGCCATCACCAGCACCCCAAGGGCTATGCTGTAGGTCGCTATCCTGACAAGCGGAGCCGAGAAACTGCCCCGCTTGTACGATAGGAATCGCCGAGCTATGAATCTCTCAAACATTTTGGTCGGCAGCTGTCAATAGTAAACAAGCTTTTACCAATTACCCCATTAAAACAAAGAACCACTCACTCTAAAAGCTCTTTGCAATGGCCACAAAGTCCTCTGCATTCAAGCAGGCTCCGCCAATCAGTCCGCCATCGACATCGGGCTGCGAGAATATTTCTTTGGCATTCGTAGGCTTGCAGCTTCCTCCGTAGAGTATCGAAATCTCGTTGGCCAAATCTTTGCCGTACTTCTCTGAAATGAGGTTGCGTATGAATGCGTGGATTTCTTGTGCCTGGTCGGGTGTGGCAGTCTTGCCGGTGCCTATGGCCCATACCGGCTCGTATGCTATCACCAGCTCTTTAAATTGTTCTGCCGACAGGTGGAACAGCCCTTCTTTAATCTGCTGCTTCACCACTTCAAACTGCTTGTCTGCCTCGCGCTCTTCCAGACGCTCTCCGCAGCAGACTATTGGTTTCAGCCCGTTTTTAAGTAGCTGGTCCACTTTCTTCGCTACCATTGCGTTGCTTTCATTGTGATACTGGCGGCGCTCCGAGTGCCCCACGATGCAGTATTCAAGTTCGAGCGACTTGAGCATCGCTGCCGATACTTCGCCTGTGTAAGCCCCTTTCTCCTCGGTTGAGACATCCTGCGCACCCACCATGAAGTATGAGTCTTTCGAGTAGTCAGTTGCCATCTCCAGATAGGGAAACGGTGGGCAGATTATCATTTGCGTATTGCGCCCAAGTTCGTTCTCTTCAAGGGCGTCCACGATGTTGCTTATCAGCTCGTCGGCCACTTCGAACGTGTTGTTCATTTTCCAGTTTCCTGCTACAATTTGTTTTCTCATGATGATATTTTTTTTGATATGTTTAATGTTGATATGTCGATAGCCCCACTTCCCTTTTTTCATCCCCGTCTATCTGCGTGAGATGGGGTGGGGAAGGGGCCTTCATGCTAATCCACGTATCCTGTGGGTGGCACCCTTTTCTGCCAGAAAGAGGGCTCTCGGTCTCTTTGCTCTGGATGCAGTTTCTCGTATTGTTCTATGAACGGCACTAGCGAACTTGCCGGTATTGACTTGTTCATGATTATCTGGCGGTCGGCGTTCAGTATTATCATCGTCGGTGCTCCATGCACGTTGTAAGCCTCCTGGTAGTCTATGTTTACGTTCGGCCCTCCCACGTTCTTGAATGGTAGGTTGTGCTTCTTTACATAGTTCTTCCACTTGTTGACGTCGGCTTCGTAGCCTACGGCATAAACCTCGAACATACGGTTGCCCTCCGCCTCCAGCTTGTTATAAACATCTATCAATGCGGCCGTCTGCTCCTGGCAGTGGTGGCAGTCTGGGTCCCAGAACCAGAGTATTACGTACTTCTGTGGCTGGCGATGCGATGAGATGCGGTGGCTCTCCAACTGCGTCGTGTCGCTCATAATGAGTTCCTGTCCGTAGGCTCCAATGAGTGACTTCTCAAGAAATCGTGCCTGCTTACGCTTGTTCTCTATGTCGCCGGGTGTGGCCCAGGGGCAGCGCCCCTTGAGGTAATAGTTCTCCACCAGATAGCACCACACATAGTCCCATCCTATGTTCTTTGTCGAACGGTAATACCTGGGTGCGATGAATTCAATGAAGTATTTCATCATGGTCGAGTCGCCCTCCATCTTCTGCAATGTCATGTCCACATAGCGGCAAATTGTGTCCGCGTCTGCGTGGTACAGCACCCCGAAGAAGTAGTAGTTCATCTTGTTGAATAGGTCGGGGGTATATATCAGCGTGTGGTCTTTCAGGTCAACTCCATCCCAGTAGTGGGTGCGGTAGTATATGGGCTTGTTCTCCACCTCGTCAGGCACTTCTGGTCCGCTGAATTGTTTCACCAGCTGGAAGAATAGCTGCTTCTTGTTCTTCTCCCAGACGGCCTTTTCATAGGATGTCATGCGTTCGCTCAGTGCTTGCTGCTCCTTGCGTGCCACCGCTGAGTCAGCTCCCTTCATTCGTTCCCCGAGAGACTTCGCTTCGGCTCTTGCTTCGGTGATGGTCGCCATGTATGCGTACATCTCCTTGCAGGCTTCGTTTCCTGTCACCTTCATGTTCTTTGGCCTGAAGGAGCTGTCGGAAGCAATCGTGAACTTTTGGCTGCCGTCAATCACGAAGTCGCTAAGCCCCACCATTTTGGTCTCCTTCTTCTTTTTGTTTATCTCTTTACGGATGAAAGCATAGACGCTTCTTTGCCAGTTTCGCTTGCCTTTAAACACAAATGTTCCGTCGCCGCGTCTGGCAGCGCTGTCCAGGATGACGAACTCGTCTCTATAGTGTTGGCCTATATACAGCACACTGTCCTGAATTTTCTCCGTCTTTAGCGTGATTTCGTAGCTCTGCGCCTGCACACCGTCTCCCATCCACATCCAGTAGCAAAGCACGGCAACTGATATTAAAAAACTTCTCGACATAGCAGTCGCTTTTTATTATACATAATAATCAATATAACGTTGTTCAGTCCACTTTATTGCCCATCATTTAGCCACTGTCCACTACCCATTAACATCTACCAATCGTTGTTGTATGCAATTTCCTCGGTTGGTATATGTAATGAGCTCTGTCGGTCCAGCTATAGTCCTCATCTGTTGTAGGTCATCGTGGTTTGCCAAGGCTCATCGAACGTCTATTACGGATATGTTTTGCGAAACAGCTTTTCACAACGAGGATTTGCCGACTACCAATGTTGCAGATGTGACCGCAACATGGAGCTCGGTTGCCATTAACGTAAAAAAATCTCACAGCGCTAGCAGCAACATCAGCAACCCTGCCACCAGCACGCTTCCTGCCACCGAGGTGGCTATCTTGCCGAATTGGTGCCAAAAGTTCTTCTTTGGGGGTTTCTGCAGCTCGTTTATCGGATAAATGTATGTGCCGGAGGCTTCGCTTACGTGGTCAAGGGTGTAGTTGAACATTGCCACGTCGGCCCCGTTTCGGCTCTCCTGTTCGAAGATGCTATACCTACCAAGTGTGTCGAACTCGACCAGATAGGCCAGATGGTTGCAGACAAGTTTCGGGCTGCAATATGTTATGTACACCGACGGAGGGTCGCTTGAAACCATGACGATGATGTCGAGTTCATCTGTGAGTATATATTCATACACCTCGTCAAATGTGTATGGGTGGGTCTCGTTCCAGCGGTAGTTGTCGTACAGTTTGAACAGCACCTTCTTTTTGTCGCCAGTCACTTCTTGTATCTTTCCATAGATGTCGTCGTTGGCGCGGACAAACTGATATACGCTGTCAGAGAGCTGCTCCAGTTCAATGTAAGGAAGCAGTGGGTCTATGATTCTGAAAAGCACTTGTGAGGCATCATTGCTGTCCATGTCAATGGCGATGGCGGATGTGTCTATTCCGACCGTGTCGGAAATCATCGTAATTGGCATATCCGTATGGTCACTGACGCTGTCCATCTCCACCGCAATCGCCGATGTGTCGATTGCAATTGTGTCCTGCGCTTTGTTTTGCCCGTACGACTGATTGAGCCCCGCCAGGATGCTCAGTATTATGATTATTTTCCGTTTCAAAACAGAAGTTCCTTTCGAAAATATTAGTACTGCCTATTGTCCGCTAATTGCAAACACTGTATTTCTCTTGTGCAGATTTGGCATGTGGTTTTTCCATTGTGCCGCAGTCATAGTGCGGATGAACTGCGTTGGCAGCATGATGTCGCATCCGACGCAAATGTGCGTCTCTCCGCGACAGACATTGACCAAGCTCTGCAGGAGTTGGTTATTGCGGTAGGGCGCTTCAATGAATATTTGCGTCTGCCGCTCTTTGTATGATCTGGCTTCCAGGACACGGATGGTCTTTTCCCGCTGTGTCCTCTCCACCGGTAGGTATCCCACAAAGGCGAAATTCTGCCCGTTCAATCCCGATGCCATCAGGGTCATCATCAGTGATGAGGGTCCTACGAGGGGCACCACCTCCAGCCCTTTCTCCTGTGCCAGGCGTGTAGCCAAGGCTCCTGGGTCGGCGACACACGGGAGACCGGCTTCGCTCAGCAGACCCACGTTCTCTCCTTTTTCCAACGAATCAAGATAACTGCCTATTGTCAACGGGTCGGTGTGTTCGTTCAGTTCTAAGAACAGGGTGTCGTCTATACGGTGGCTATAGCCTGCGCTTTTCAGAAATCGTCGTGCCGTACGCACTTCCTCGACGATGAATACTCGGCAACTGTCAAGAAGGTCTCGGTTGCCAACAGGTAGCGAGCTCTCAAGTGTGCCTCCAATTGTGACGGGAAAAAGTATCAACTTGCCTTTCGACATGGGCTTTTACAAATACTATAAACAGCCACTGCAGGCAGTTGGTGCGACTGCCTTATAGTGGCTGTTCAAAGACTTCTTAGGAAATCAATATTTGTAGAATCCTTCACCGCTCTTGCGACCTAACAGACCTGCTCGCACCATCTTGCGCAGCAGGGGGTGAGGACGGTATTTGGGATCGCCGAACTCTTTGTAGAGCACCTCCATTATGGCCAAGTTGACATCGTTGCCGATTAGGTCGGCCAGGGCGAGCGGCCCCATCGGGTGGTTGGCTCCAAGCATCATACATTTGTCGATATCTTCGGCGCTTGCAATGCCGTCGGCGAGGATACCAACTGCCTCGTTAATCATCGGGATAAGGATGCGGTTTACGACAAATCCTGGAGCCTCTTTCACTTCGACCGGCTGTTTGCCAATGGAAGTGGCCAGATCAACGATGGTCTTGGTTACTTCGGCGCTCGTCAGCTGACCTTTGATTACTTCAACGAGGGCCATACGATCGGCTGGGTTAAAAAAGTGCATGCCGATAAACTGGGCAGGACGTGTGGTACATGCTGCAATCTCGGTGATGCTCAGCGACGAACTGTTGGTGGCGAAGATGGTCTCAGGTTTGCAGATTTTGTCGAGCTCGCCAAAGACATCTTTCTTCAGTTGCATCTCCTCCACGGCTGCCTCAATCACGAGGTCGGCGTCAGCGAAGGTGGCATAGTCGGTGGTGGTGGTGATGTTTGCCAGCAGTGCATCAACGGCCTCTTGGGTCATTTTGCCTTTCTCCACCAGCTTGGCATACGATTTTGAGATTGATCCCATAGCTTTGTCCAAGCTCGCCTGGGTGCGGCTCTTCATTACGATGGGCATTTTTGCGGCAAAGGCTTTAACGATGCCTTTAGCCATAGTACCTGTTCCAATTACACAGATTTTCATGTCTTTGCTTGTTTTAGGTTGTTATATATTTGTTATAGGTTCAATAAAAGTCTCTTATCTGCCTTGAAATTTGACTTCTTCCTTGTTAAGGAAAGCGTGCATGCCGTTCTTTTGGTCTTCAGTGGCGAAGCATTTGCCAAACATTTTGTTCTCGTATGCGATGGCTTCGTCGGCTGGCAGGTCATATTCCGCTTCTATGCATTCTTTAGCGTATTTCAGCGCTATTGGGGCGTTGGCACAGATGGTCTTAGCCAGTTTCATGGCTTGGGCCATAAGTTCTTCCTGTTCATATACGGCGTTCACAAGACCTATGCGCAGAGCTTCATCGGATTTTATGGGTTTGCCGCTGTAGATAAGCTGTTTAGCCATCCCCATGCCTACGAGTTTTGCTAATCGGTAGGTACCGGAGAAGCCAGGAATGATGCCAAGCCCTACTTCGGGTTGACCGAAACGGGCGTTAGAAGAGCAAATACGGATGTCGCAAGCCATGGCAATCTCGCAACCGCCTCCGAGTGCGTAGCCGTTAACTGCTGCAATCACGGGGATGGGGAGCTTTTCTATCTTGCGGAATACATCGGCTCCACGTTTTCCGAACTTGAAGCCCTCCTGCTCGTTGAGGGTTGACATCTCCGAAATATCTGCTCCTGCCACAAACGACTTGTCGCCGTCACCGGTTATTATAAGCACCCTGACGCTGCTGTCAAGGTTGTCTGCAAAATGTCCTAGCTCGTTGAGCAGCTCAGAGTTCAGGGCGTTCAGCGATTTCGGTGCAGAAATGGTCAACGTGCAGATTGCATCGTTATATTCTGTCTTCAAAAAGTTATACTGCATGATGTGTTGCTAATTGTGATACGGTTTGCAAAGATAAGCAAAATAGTTGACAAGGCCAACGCTTATTTGCAGTTTATGATTTTTGTTAGTGCTTGTTCATTCCCATTGAGCAGTTTCTTCATCTTGTTTGGGCTGCCTGATTAGGTTGCTGCGGATAGATTCCATGATTGTGTTGAATCAAAAGATACCGAACGATCCTTCCTGATACAGTTTGTTTTTAAGGATAATTCCGTTCACTCAATTTCATTAAGCGCAGTTGCTATCTTGCTTGCAAAATGGGTGTATTTTGTAAAAAAGGCCACCAAATGGTGGCCTTTTGCATTAATGGATGGAGTAGTCCTCTATTTGCGTTCACCTTTGCGGGCGTTGTAGAAGATACGGAAAGCTCCGGCTTGACGCAACTCCTGCTTGATGTCGCTTACCAATCCCATCTTGACAGCCATATCGGCTTTGATGGCGGTTGTGATGTAGGGACGGTCGGCAGGGGAGCGGTCTGTTCTTTCCATCTCAACCCACTGAGCGATGTCTGACACATCGGCAATCATGTCGTTGAGCTGGATACGGGGCTCTTTACCGTATTTCGATTGGAACTGATCCATCGGAACTCCGATGTTGACATAGCTCACAAGGCTTTTCTTCTCCAGTTTGCTGGTCTCGGTACCCTGCGGAACCTGTATCTTCACATAGAGAGAGCTTTCGCGCATTGTAGTGATGACCATGAAGAAGAACAGCAGCATGAAGATGATGTCGGACATGGAACCCATGTTGAGACCTGGAGTCTCTTTGGCTTTCTTACCTGTAAATCTTGCCATATTAGTTTCCTCCTACATTTTTAGGCTCAGCCTCGGAAATGGCAATGGGTATTGCCTTGTCTATGGCATCACGCTGTTTGTTCTTGATGTCAGCGTAGCCTTTTCCAAACTTTTCCTTGGCAAGCTCGTTGCGCATCTCGTTAATAGCTGCTGTGAGTTCGTTCTGTACTTGGATGTACATGTCGTAGGATGTTCCGCGGTCATTCTGCAGAGAGATGATTCCTCTTGATACAGGATATGTGGCGTGGAATTCCTCGATATATACGTCCTCCTTTTCAGGAAGGGTTTCTTTGTTCTGCGGATTGCCCAGGAACTCTTTTGCTCTGTCCTTAAGGTTCCGAACGTCGCCAATCTCACCGTTGAACAGCAAACGATCCTTGCTGTTTATCTTGACGATAAAGATGTTACGCTCTCGCACCTCAGGCTTGTCCTCGTTGGGAGGCAGCAGCGGAGGCAGACGACGTGCTATTCCCTGATCCGTATTGATGCTTGACGTCAACAGGAAGAAGGTTAACAGCAGGAACGAGATGTCGGCCATCGAGCTGGTGTTCAATCCTGGTGTTTTTCTTTTACCCATATTGAGAAAGTTTAATGTCTAGTTAAACTGACTTCTTATTTCTTAAAAAACTTGGCGACTTCCACATAGATGATGGCGAGTACCGACAAGGCAAACAGCACGTAGGTGGTGATGCAGGCGGTACCAACCATTTTCGATGTGCCCTGAGTTGCACCGTTCTTGTCAAGGAAGACCTGGCTTACGTCGTTACCCTTCGAAAGCAGGAAGGCAACGAGCACAAGCGCTATGAGTATTCCGAGACCGATGAGGAACTTCCAGCCCTTACCCTTGATAATTCGCATAACAAGGAATCCGAGGATGGCCACTCCACTGACACTGATGAAGGCTATGAGCATCCAGAATGCGGTGTCGAAGAACGCCGAACTGCCCTTCATCGCGAACAGTATGGCGAAGATGGAGCCAATAATCGCGAGACAAAGGCAGATTATCGTTATAAGTTTATCTGTTTTCTCTTTCATAATAGTTCAAGGATTATTTGTTCTACAATAGGTTTTCACTCCTCGACACTATTATTTTTGATGTTTCACGAGAATGTCCATGAAGGCAATGGAACCATCCTCCATCTGGGCAACAAGGCTCTCGATTTTGGTGATGAGGTAGTTGTAGAAAATCTGAAGGATGATAGCGACAATAAGACCAAACACCGTGGTCAACAGAGCAACCTTCATACCACCGGCCACAACCGTCGGGCTGATATCACCAGCAGCTTCGATAGCGTCGAATGCGCCAACCATACCGATAACAGTACCGAGGAATCCGAATGATGGGGCAAGAGCTATGAACAATGCAATCCATGTCATGTTGCTCTCCAAACGGGCCATCTGTACGCCACCGTAAGAGGTGACAGCTTTCTCAACATTGTCAAGACCAGAATTGATACGGTCGAGACCTTGATAGAAGATGCCGGCCACGGGGCCGCGGGTGTTGCGGCAGAGTTCCTTTGCAGCGTCATAGTTGCCGTTCTTAACATTGTCCTCAATGCCATCGAGAAGTTTCTTGACATTGGTGGTGGACATGTTCAGGTAGAGTATGCGCTCGATAACGAGAGCCATACCGAGAATGAGGCAGAGAAGCACGGGTGTCATCCAGCCTGCGCCACCTTCGATATATTTTTCTTTCAAAACTTGATGGAAGGATTTGGTGGTCTCTTCGGCAGGAGCGACCTCTTCCTCTGCTTCTGCTGTGGCCTCGTCAACGGCGGGAGCTGCGGTTTCGTCAAGTTGTTCTGTTGCGTTGGGGTCAGGTGCAGCGGCTGCATCCTGCGCTTTCAGTCCATTGAAATTGGAGAATGTCAACAATCCTACGATTGACAACAAAGCGATTACTTTTTTCATAATTGTTTAGAATGTTAATTATTAATTAGTTGTTAAATTTGCTTTTTTGAGTGTTACAAGTGCAAATATACTTTATTTTTTCACAAAAGCATATTTTTTTGTGTTTTTTATTTTCCAAGGTTACTTCTAGCTCTATTTTTTTCTTCCCGACAACATGGCGAGCAGCTCTTTGAGAGGTGTTTTCCTATCGTTCGGGACATTGATGTTCTCCAGCTCATTCTGCGCATTTTCCAGCAATCTACGAATTTCCTTTTCTGCTTCTGCTTTGACCCCAAGATTGTTGTATATGTACAAGATTTGTTCCACGGAGTGTTGGTCGTGTTTTGGTGTATTGTAAAGTTTTTGGAGCGCAGCGCTCTCCAGTCTTGGACACATAGCCAACGCTCGCAGTATTACGTAGTTTTTTTTGTGGTCTCTTATATCCTGCCCGACGGCTTTCCCAAGCGTGCTTTGGTCTGCGTATGTGTCAAGGAGGTCATCCTGTATTTGGAAAGCGAGTCCCATGTTGATTCCGCAGTCGTAGATGCTTCGCAGCGATTCTTCGTCGGCCATTGCATACATGGCTCCTATCTTCATCGCTCCAGCCAATAGTACGGCTGTTTTCTTCCTTATCATCATCATGTATTCTTCGAGGGAGACATCGTTCCTCGTCTCAAAGTTCATGTCGTACTGCTGTCCCTCACACACTTCTATGGCAGTCTCGTTGAAACAGTTCAGTATTTCTCGTAGGTTTTCGTGTGGTTTACGCAGGAAATAGCGCCAAGCAAGTGCGTACATGGTGTCGCCAGAGAGTATGGCGGTGTTTTCGCCCCATCGGTTCCAGATTGTCGGCTTTCCGCGACGCAGTGGCGATTTGTCCATAAGGTCGTCGTGGAGGAGTGTGAAGTTGTGGAATGTCTCGATACCGAGTGCTGCCACGCTAACATTGGATGGGTCGCCCCCCATCATCTGATTAACGGCCATCAGCAGCGCGGGCCTCAGTCTCTTCCCTCCAAGCCGTAGTGTGTAGTCTATGGGCTCGTAAAGTTCGGTGGGCTCGTGCAGAAACGGCTCCTGCTCAAACAGTCGCTGCACATTGTCCATTATCTCTTTTAAATTGTCCATGGTTTAAGGATTATAAGATTTTGGAGTGCTACATACTATACTATGCTCTCCCCGTTGCTCGCTAAAATGGATAGTCTATTCCAAAATTGGTGACTATCTGGTTGAAATTCCAATGCTCAGGTCTCCATCGGTATTCTTTGTTGTATCCTGGGTCGTACAGGGGAAGGCCAAAATCCAGTCGCAGTGTGAGAATGGATATGTTAGCCCTGATGCCGATACCTGCGCCCATAGCCATGCTTCTGAACATGTTGTTGAACCTAAACTCCCCGTCGGGAAACTCTTCGCTTTTGTGGATAAGCCATACGTTTCCAATGTCGGCGAATATGGCGCCTTCAAGAATCCAGGCGATGGGGAACCGCTGTTCTAGGTTTATGACCAATGTCATGTCTCCCATCTTTTCGAGCATACCCCCGTCGTTGCCGTTGTAGCATCCTGGTCCAAGTCGTCTGAGCTGCCAGGCTCGCATGGTTGTGGGGCCTCCGCCGAAGAAGGCTTTTTCATAGGGCATCATGCTGGAGTTTGCGTAGGGTATGCCGATGCCGAGCATGATGCGGCTGACAAAGGTGGATTTCTTACCCCAGTATAGGTAATTCTTGTATTCTATCGACGCTCTTGCATATTGTGAGTAGGGAACTCCCCATACTCTTCTTATGCCGTTTTCGTCGATGGGGCCGTTGAATGCTAGGCTGAGTCCATGCAGCAGGTTGCCGGCAGTTTCAGCGGTAAGGTGTACGTAGTGGAAGTTCTGCCTGCTGCCGATGATCTGTGTGCTATAGACGTAGTCGTAGCGTGCGTCCATGATGAAATGGTCGCTGTATTGGTATTTGAGTCTGAGGTCTGACAGGGCGTTGAGTCTGGAAACGAGTGCGGGGTCAAGGTTGAAGAACTTTACGAAGGTGAGCTCGATGGGTACCATCTGGTTACGTGCTCTTCGACTGTGGGTCCAGGTGTATGCGAGCGAAGTGTTGGCGGGGAATCGCTCGTAGTAGGGGCGGTACTGGTAGCTGCCTGCAATTGTGAACACGGTGTGGGGCCTCATGCGCTGCCACACAATGTTTCTTGTGCCGGGCAGCAGGAAGTTGGGTATGTCGAGCGATATGTTCAGGCCAGCCTCGAATGCGGAGAATGCATCTCGGAACTTTAGTGAGCGGTTGGTGAAAACAAGTTTGGGAAGTTCAAGCAGTAGGGATCCTTCGACTTTCAGTATCTCGGCTCCTCCAAACAAGTTTTTGTTTTGGTAGCTGAGGGTGGTCTCGATTCCGAAGTTGCCGCTCGTGAAAAAGTTGCGATTCTCCTTGGTCCCCAACGAGGAGGCGTTGTTGAGTTCTAAGGCAACGCTGAAACGGCGCTGGTCCGACCTCATCAACCTTACGGTGGCGTCAAGCAACTTGTTGTCCTCGCTGCTGTTAGGCGACTCGTTGTATTTTATGTCGATGTATTTGAAGTTGCGTAGGCTCAAAAGCGAGTTGTAGCTGTTTGTTGTACTGCGCGGACGGTAGCGCTGGTTGTGGAAGAGTGTCAGCGCGCGACTTATTGTGCCGGGCCTTATTTCCATCTTCCCCGCTGGGTGTATGAAGGTATAGTCTGTCGTGAAGTGTTTGGTCTTGTAGTGATACACGGCTGTGTCCAGTCCAACATCTGAGGCCGAGGCCTGGGGGTATATGTAGATGTTGTCTATCTTGTGCACCTTCAGGTTGCTCTTTTCTCCGTCGTGACTTTGAGGTCTGTGCAGGTGCGTGGTTACGGTAAGTCCGTGATTACCGTAGTCTGTTGTGTCCACCACAAAGCTTATGAGTTCTTTTGAAGCGGTGTAGTAGCCTTCGTTCAGCAGATTCTCGTACAGACGTGTTCGCTCCTTCACCAGGTTGTCTCGGTCATACATCTCGCCGCTTTTGACATACGAGTCTGCAGCCCATTTTTCCATAAGTCCGTTCAGCGCCGTGTCCTCGCTAATGAATAACGCTTGTTCAATGTGGAATCTGGGAGATGCCTTGATGTTGTATTGTATAGTGATGTTGCGCTTCTTTATTTTGAGCGTGTCGAAGGTTACTTGCGACTTGAAGCATCCTTTCGTCTCCATAAGTCCCTCAAGCTGCATGGCTGTCAGCTTGGCGTCATTCTCGCTGTACACCACTGGCGGCTGCCCTTTCTTCCTAAACCAGCGGTTTATTCGATTGTCCTTCTTCGGGCTTGATATGGTGTACAACCAGAGCTTGAACCTTATCGGGTCTATTCCCAGCACCTTCGAGTTCGGCTTTTGCCGTGCGTATTTCTTCTTTGAGCTCAGCGCTTCCTTCACCTCTTTCGTCACCTTGCTACTGTCGGCCATGGCTACCGTATACTTGTTCTTGTAAAGCACCATCTCGTCATCTTTGAGAAATCGCTCCACGCGGCATGAGCTTATGCTCAAAGCCATCAATGCCAGCAGCATCGCCGTTATATGCTTTTTTTTATTCAGGTTGTCAGCTGTTTGTTTACGGTTTCCATGATTTTTACGGTGCTGCCGGTGTTGTCGGTCACATAATGCTTGCACACCTCCGAGGCTTTTCTTCTGTAATCATCGTCGCTCAGTAGGCGGTCCATTATTACCTTCATCGTCTCGTACTTGCTGTATCCGAATCCGCCACCCATCCGTATGATGTCTTTTGCCTCTTGGAATTTCTTGTGGTTCGGTCCAAACACCACTGGCACTTCGTATGTGACGGCCTCTAGTATGTTGTGTATCCCTCGTCCGAAACCACCACCTATGTATGCCAAGTCCGCATATCGGTATATCCTCGATAGTAACCCGATGTTGTCTATGATGAGAATGTTCGGTCTCGGATACCCTGGCAGAGTCTGATATGCTTTCCCTTCTTCCTGCTGCCTACTGCATGCTATAGAATATCTTATGCAGTGCTCTGGCCCAAACAGTTGCTCTATCTTCTCCAAGTGGGGCCGTGAAATTATATGCGGGGCTAATATGAGCCTCAATTCCATGGGGCTCTCATCCAGGTACCGCCTCAGATTCTCCTCGTCTGGCTCCCAGCTGCTTCCCGCCACTATGCACCGTCCGGCATTGCCCTCCAGAAACCGCTCCACAGTCTCGTCTCCCTCGCTATTCTGTGCAATTGCTCTCACTTGGTCGAATCTTGTGTCTCCGGCCCGTGAACACCAGTCCACACCTCTCTCCTTCAGCAGTTTCAGCGATTCGTCGTTCTGCACAAACAGGTGGTTGTAGCAGCCAAGCTGTCTTAAAAACCATCGTCCATACGGCTTGAAGAAATACTGGCTTTCTCTGAATATTGCCGAGAAGATGTATGTCTTAACGCTGCGTTTCTTCAACTCTCTGAGCGTGTTGAACCAAAAGTCGTACTTCACGAAGAACGCTGCCTCGGGCCTTATCGCTTCCACCAGCATCCGTGCGTTCTTCGGTGTGTCCATCGGCATGTATGTCACTCTGTCAGCCTCTTGGCAGTCTTTCCTCACCTCATATCCCGATGGCGAGAAAAACGTCACCCACACTTTGTAGTCCGGATGACCCTCCTTGAATTGACGTATCACAGGCCGCGCCTGTTCAAACTCACCTAGCGACGATGCGTGAAACCATACCACACTCCCTTCCGGTCTCTCGCATTCCCACGTTGCCTTCCAGCCCTTTGTCATCAGGCGTGCCTTGCCGTTCCACAATGCTGCTATCCGCACCGCCGTGCCGTACAGCGCGATGCCGATGTTGTACAGGATATGTGTCGCATTAATCAAACCAACCTATATAACGCAAATCCATCCCTCAAATTGTACCCTCCGCCAAAAGATATCAACCCGTCGCCTGCCTAAGACTACGGTAAGGGAAAAGTAATCGTTAAGTAATGATATGGCTATTACCCCCCTGTGATTCCTCTCCTTTCCATCTCTCATCTTACTCCTGCCAACCTCCGTGTTCTTACAACAACCTAAACAAAACCTAATAACAACTAAGAACCAAGTAAGGGAAAAGTAAGCACTAGCCTAGCTCTAGCCTTGCTCAAGCCTAGTAAAAAGTCCTATCTGGCTAAGTCCAAAGTAGGAACGGGCTAAGAGAAAAGTAAGAGACCGGTAAGACAAAACCAAGAGCAATGTAAGAGCCCGGTCAAAGGAACGAGGGATGGAAGTAAAGCAAATATGGGATGAAATTCTCTTGCGCGACGGGGCGTCAGGGTCAAATCCTATATTGTTTCCATTCACATCTCCGTTGCATACTGCATCGAGCCAGGTTCAATATCAATGTAAGGATAAATATATCATCTATTAATACTGTCAATAAGTTAGCTCTAATGCGTGGCGTTTTTCGATTGCACTTATACAATTCTTTGGACAAAGTGTCGAATATGCAGACGACTCCACTGCGAAGAATGTGCCTTTCTGGCCGATACGCCCTTTCCGCTTTGTCGTATCGAACCGATGCCCTGTAAACACACACGCGGTGCTGTGCATAGCAAACACAATGCGCAAACAAGACAATCAAAATGAAATACTTTTTCGTTGCCAGGGGAGTCTGCAAATCCGCCTAGTAGTAATAGTAGTCGTAGGCGGTCTTTCCCTTCAGTGGGAACATCCAGCAGAACTTCAAGGTGTAGGTCAGGTCGAAATACCGGTTATTGTCTTTTCCTCTCAGCCCTGCAAGCTGGTCGATGGTATATTCGCGAGTGGAGCGCATCCAACTCTGCGACAGCTCGAATGTGAAGTAGAAGTTCACCAGGTTCAGATTGTTGCTCATGAACCAGTAGCCTATCCCTTCCGTCAGCACTCCGCCCATCCGCTGGTGGTCATAGAGTTTCGCGTATGCGCCGTCAATCTGCGGGGCGTTCACCTCGTTCAGGTTGAATATGGTCTGCTGCTGTATCCATCCGCCCGTCAGCTTGAGCAAGATTCCTGAATTAGGATTCTTCTTCGACACGCGGAATATCTTGCCGGCTCCTGCTCTCACGCTGAATCCTCGGTTGTAGCATGTCACCACCGCGTCGGTTCCGTTGGTTCCGATGATGATGCTGTCGCGTGTGAACATGTCCGCCATCCTTAGGTTGCGGCTCCTAAGGTTGTCGCTACCGAAGAAGAAATCGCCGTCGAGGAAAACAAGCCAGTTAGACTTGTACTTGTATATACCGTTTATACCGAAATTCAGAAACGGGAACTTGTACATATCGTACATAGTGGTGTACGGTGCTTTCGTCCCGTCTGGCTTCTTGCCGAACGATCCTCCTGGCGAGGGAAACACCGTCCCGAAATTGAACCCCACAATGTGGCACTCCAATGTGTCCTGTGTCAGCTTCTCCTGTGCTCCTCCACTAAAAGAGACAGCCATCAATAAAATGATGGCCATTCTCGAAAGTCTATGTGTCAGGCTGTTGATGATAGGTTGGATGTTGATAAGTTGTGGAACGTTTTTTTTCTAAGTGCAGTCAGCCTCCCATTGCCTATTTGAATACTGCTTTCCAGATGAGTTCAGGTATGTCGATGTTCTGGTGTATGCCGGTGAATTTTTGTGAGTATGGACCGAATGCAAACACGGGCACCATTACGCCGGTGTGTCCGTCTGTCGAGAAACGGTACTCGTTCTTGCCGCGTGCAAGGTCACCGTCAGGCAGCGACAGGCCGCCGGTTTCGTGGTCAGCGGTCACGACGACCAAGGTGTTGCCGTCCCGCTCAGCCCAGTCTAGAACAATCTTAAGCATCTTCTCGAAGTCTTCCATCTCAGAGCGGAGGTGCTTGAAGTCGTTGTTGTGGCTGGCCCAGTCAATCTGCGAGCCCTCTATCATGAGCATGAAGCCGTTCTTCGACTTCTTCAGTATGTCGAGTGCTTTCTTCACGCTGCGGGTCAACATCTCGTCCCTGGCGTCGGCAGCTGCGGGGTCTCCGTCAGTCAACAGCGCGCACAGCGGGCCTTTCTTCACCTCCTCCATGGCGTCGAGTGTGAAAGCAAGGGTGTAACCGCGCTCGGCCAGCGTGTCAAGGGGCGACTTGCCGTCCTCTCGGTTGTCGGGCATGAAGTGGTTGCGGTCGCCGCCTATCATCACTGTGAAAGGTGCTTTGGCCAACTGCATGCTTATCGTGTCGAAACTTTTCCGGTCTCTGACGTGTGCGTATGTGCTTGCCGGTGTGGCGTCAAGCACACTGCTCGTGACGACAAAACCCACCTGCTTGTTTTTCTTCGTGGCTCGCTCCAGCATCGAGCAGTATGCTTTCCCATCGCTCGACATACCGACGTGACGGTTATCGACCTTGTGCATCGTCATCAGTGCCGTTCCTCCGGCTCCCGAGTCGGTTGTGTAGTTGCTTGCCGAGTAGGTGCGCGAAAATCCGGTGTATGGGAAACGGAGAAACTGCGATTTGCCTTTCTGTACCACTATCGAACTGTAAACATGGCTCACTCCCATGCCATCCCCCACGATATAAATCACGTTTTTCGGTCTCTTGTCTTTTTTCTTGCAGGCGTTTGCTTCGGGGGCTACCATGGCCATCAGCACTATTACCAACACAGCCCGTAAGGCATACTTCACATAGCGGTTTGTCGTACTCATTTTTTTTTAGTATTTTTGCAGCGTTTTAGGAAATGCAAAGTTACGCATTTTATTTTAAATTAATGTAATATACGAAAAAAAAAGATTTCAGTTACATTTTTTCATTCCGCGGTTGATATGCGTTTATTTCTTTGTGAAAAGATAAATAATTGAAAAATAAGTATTAAAATGACCATCGGTCATTAATATCCGTTCAATTAAAAAATAAAATAATGGCTAAGGATTTTGTTAAACGCTCTGAAAACTATTCTGAATGGTATAACGAACTGGTTGTTCGTGCCGATCTCGCTGAAAATTCAGCTGTCCGTGGTTGCATGGTTATCAAGCCTTATGGCTATGCTATATGGGAAAAGATGCAACGCGTCCTCGACGACATGTTCAAGGCCACCGGCCATTCCAATGCTTACTTTCCTCTATTCATTCCTAAGTCGTTCCTCAGCCGTGAGGCCGACCATGTCGAAGGTTTCGCAAAAGAGTGTGCCGTTGTCACTCACTACCGTCTAAAAACCAACCCCGACGGCTCCGGCGTGGTTGTTGACCCCGAGGCCGAACTCGAGGAACCGCTCATCGTACGTCCTACTTCCGAGACCATCATTTGGAGCACCTATAAAAATTGGGTTAAGTCCTACCGCGACCTCCCAATCCTCTGCAACCAGTGGGCCAACGTCGTTCGTTGGGAGATGCGTACTCGCATGTTCCTCCGCACCGCCGAGTTTCTCTGGCAGGAAGGCCACACCGCCCACGCTACACGTGACGAGGCCGAAGCCGAGGCTCGTCGTATGCTCGAGGTCTATGCCGACTTCGCCGAGAATTGGATGGCTGTCCCCGTCGTCAAAGGCACCAAGTCGCCCAACGAGCGCTTTGCCGGCGCCCTCGACACCTACTGCATCGAGGCTCTTATGCAGGATGGCAAGGCCCTGCAGGCTGGCACATCTCACTTCCTTGGCCAGAACTTCGCCAAGGCGTTCGATGTCCAGTTCCTCAACAACGAGAACAAACTCGAATACGTTTGGGCTACCTCTTGGGGCGTCTCCACTCGTCTCATGGGCGCTCTCATCATGACCCACTCCGACGACAACGGCCTCGTCCTGCCTCCTAAGCTCGCTCCCATTCAGGTTGCCATTGTGCCTATAAGCAAGAGCGACGAACAGATGGCTATGGTTGACCAGAAGGTCGCTCCGATAATCGAGGCCCTCAAGGCAAAAGGCATCAGCGTCAAATATGACAACCGTCCTGAATATAAACCCGGCTGGAAGTTCACTGAATATGAATTCAAGGGAGTGCCCGTACGACTGGCCATCGGTCAGCGCGACCTCGAAAACGGCACCTGCGAGGTCTGCCGTCGCGACACCCTCGAGAAAGTCACCATGCCTATCGACGGCATTGTCGAGCATATCGAGCAGCTTCTTGCCGACATTCAGGCTAACCTCTTCAAGAAAGCCGCCGACTTCCGCACCGCTCAAACTCGCAAGGTGGACACATGGGACGACTTCAAGACCGAAATTGAGAAGGGCGGTTACCTCCTCTGCCATTGGGACGGCACCACCGAGACCGAAGAGGCTGTCAAGGCTGAGACAAAGGCCACCATACGTTGCATCCCCTTCGACTCGCCTGACGAGGAAGGCAAGTGTGTCTATAGCGGTCGTCCAAGTCACCGCCGCGTAATCTTTGCCCGCGCCTACTAACATTGTATCACAAAGGCCACTCTCTCTGCTCACGTCCAATAGGGTAGGAGAGTGGCTCTTTTTAACATTAAACCAAAAACACCCCAAACCAGAAATCCAGAACATGAAACATCTCCTGTTTCTTATCTCGCTTGTGGCGATTTCCTTGCCGGCCTATTCTCAGGGTTTCCTTTCTCGTCTTTTCTCGTCAAAGTCTTCTATCTCGGCTGTTCCCGTCGGCAACCTCCCTGTTCAGATTGAGGGCACTTCCTCACTCTCTTTCTATAACGAGCGCCTTTGCACCGCCAACGACCACAACGCTCTGACTCTCTTTTTTCTCGACACCTCCACCGCCACAATTTCCGACTCCATTCTACTTGCTCCGTATGTATATGATATGGAGGAAATCTCGCAAGACGACGCCTATCTCTACTTTGGCGACATGGGTGACAACAATGGTGTCCGCAACGACCTCCGCATACTTCGATTCTCCAAGTCTTCTCTGCCGTCTGGCCCCTTTCTGTTCGACACAATTGCCTTCTCCTATCCTGAACGCACCGACTCCACCGCTCGCGATTTCGACTGCGAGGCTTTCATCGTGACCGATTCGTCTATAATGCTCTTTACCAAGCAGTGGAACAGCCTGGCTACCGTCTGCTATTCCATACCCAAAACTCCTGGTACCTGGCTCGCCGACAGCCTCCTCTCGCTTCCCGTCGAAGGCCTTGTCACAGGTGCTTGCTATCAACCTGAGCGCCGTCTGCTTGTTCTCTGTGGCTACAACTCTCTATGCTCGCCGTTTGTATTCTTGGCCTACGATTTCGAAGGTCTCGCCTTCGACCGTGCCTCCCACCAGCGCATACCTCTATCCAACGGCATGGGCACACAAATCGAAGGCATCGCTACCGTCGATGGCATCCACTATTTCCTCTCCTGTGAGAAGTTCGACCATCTTGGCGTCACCAAGCCTTCTCAGCTCCTCAGACTAAACCTCTCCGAACAACTCTCTGACTATCTCAACCCTTCAATCGATGCCGTCACCGACATCACTCTCGACAAGGACCGCGTAGTCGTCTATCCAAACCCTACCTCCTCACGACTCCATCTGCCTGCAGACAAAATCAAACGCTACGCCCTCATCGACATGCAAAAACGCACCATCATGCAAGGCTCCGCCGATGAGTGGATAAACCTCTACCACCTCCCGGCCGCCACCTATCTGCTGTGCCTTACCCTGAAAGACAACACCTCCAAGACCATTACCATCGTGAAGCAGTAATCCTCTTTACCGTCTCCACCCTGACGATTTCAAGTGGTATTTTCCGCTTCCCATAACCCTCTTCTCTGCATATCCGTCTGGCGTCGGCAACCACACCTCCGCTGTCGTGTTGGCGGGTATCTCTATCTCCCACTCGAAGCGGTCTCCCTTGCGTTGCCAGTTGCTCACAATCTTGCCTGATACGGAGTTGTATGTGCATTTCACATGGTCAAGTCCGTCGATAGGGTAGGGCTTGAGTTCTATCTTTTTATATCCTGGCTCCATCGGGCGTATGCCTCCGAGGTATTCATATTCCCAGATGATGAGGTCGCCAAGCAGCATCACATGGTTGCCTGAGTTCATCGATGGGTCGCCGGTGTCTCCGTTCCACAGCTCCCAGATGGTGGTCGCGCCCTTCTTGGCCATATACCCCCAGCTGGGGTAGCTTTCGTTGGTGGCAAGTCTCAATGCCAAATCAGCTCGTCCGAAATCTGTCAGTGTCCTCATCAGTTGTTGTATGCCTACAACGCCGGTTGAGACGTGTCCTCCAAATTCACCTTCGGTCTTGTCTATAATGTTCCCAAACACTTTCTGTTCCATATCTTTGGGTACCATGCCGAAGGCGAGGGGCAGCAGGTTTGAGGTTACACTGTTGTGCGAATAACCTCCGGTCTCGCGGTTGAGATACTTTTTGTTGAATGCTTCGGTGGTTGTTACTATCTCGTTTCTGTAGTATTCGGCATCGTCGTTATGGCCGAGCAGAGTGGCAAACCGTTCCATCTTTCCTGCAAGATGACAGTAGAATGGTGTGGAGAGCATTGCTGGCCACGTCATGCGGTTGGTGTCTTTGGTGTGTATCATCTCTGGACTTTCGGGTGGCACACACCAGTCACCGTATGTGTCGCGTACGATTACGCCGTCTTTTTCGTAACATCTCTTCATGTGCCACATCCATAGTTTCATCTTGTCGTAGTGTTCCCTTATTGGCTTGATGTCTCCGTATCTGCTGTAAATCATGTCGGCTACGGTGATGAATGCTCCTGGCCAGGTCATGTTGTCGGTATAGTTGCGCCAATAGGCTGGTGCAACGTCCGACAGAGATCCGTTCTCCCATTGGCAGTCGGCCAAGTCTTGGTGCCATTTGGCATACAGCCTGTGGTTGTTGAAAATATACGATTCTCCATAGCACCCTGTGGTCCTGTCTCCGGTCCACCCCATCCGTTCGTCTCTCTGCGGACAGTCGGTCGGCATCGAACGATAGTTTCCTCTGATGCCCCAGTATGCGTTGTGATAGACGGCATTCATCACTTCGTTGGAACATTCGAAGTTTCCAGAGACGGGCATCTCGTCGTAGAACACCAGCCCTGTGAAGTCCTCCACTGTTGGTTCGCTCGGCAGCCCTGCTATCTCGACATATCGGAATCCATGGTATGTGAACATGGGTCGCCAAAAAGCCTGCTCTTTGTGACCCGCATTGTTCGAGCATTCTCCGGCGATATATCTGTCTGTACATTCGGCGCTACGCAGGTTGGCTGTGTATAGCGTGCTGTCACTCTTGAGGGTTTCTGCGAAACGGAAAGTGACGGTGTCGCCGTTTTGTAACGCAAAGTTCGATATTCTGAATTCGTATGTGCCAACCATATTCTGCCCCATATCGAGTATCCATGTATCGTCTTTCTTGAATATTGACACGGGATTTAGCTTCTCCTGCACCTTTATATTCGGATTGGGTTGTGGCGTCATGTTTATATACACATCTTCAGCAACGAGGTCCTTCCAATGTGGATTCATGCATGCGGTGCAGCTTGGGTCTTTGAGCACTTTGTGTTTTGGATTTGTCTCGTTGCCGAAATCCATATTCTCTTTGTCGAAATCGGCAACCACGGGCAGCCAGCTTCTGTCGTCATATCCCGCTTTAGTCCAATCTCCCAACTCCATCCGTGCGTCGTATGTCTCCCCGTCGAATTCGTTGGACTTCCTTATCGGTCCGCGGTTGGTTATCTTCCATTTTTTGTCGCTTACAATCGTCTCCTTGTCTCCATCCTGATATGTCACCTCTAATTGCAGCAGCAACTGTGGTAGGCCATAATGGGCGGCATGGTTTATACCGCACCATTCCATTGTCGCTGAGTCGTACCTAATTGTTGTGAATCGTCCGCCTTCAAGGGTGACTCCTATTGCGTTCTCTCCTTTGTTTATCATCTCGGTGACGTCGTAGGCGTTGAAATATACGTGTTTGGTGTAGTCCGACAGTGTGGGTTTCAACAACTCCTCTGGCGCCACCTCTTCGCCATTGATATATGCGCTATACACCCCTAGTCCGCATATATAGAGCCTCACTGACTCGACATCGTCTTTCAACTCAAACTCCTTTCTCAGGTATCGTGCGGCTATGCGCGTGTGTCCTTTTAGTATATCGTCATCGAAAGCACGCCCTATCCACTTCGCCTGCCAGTCATTGTTGCTCAGCAGGCTTATCTCGAATCGCTTGACTTCGCTTGTTATTTTCTTTTCGTCTCCTTTGCCGTACCGCACTTTGCTCTCTACCTTCCAGTATGCAATATCGCGGCTTTTCAGCTGGACGCCTTGGTAGGGGATATAAAGCATCTCGTCTGACTCCACAAACTTCGAATCCCATAAATCTCCTACCCCCTTTTTCGCATTGTCTTCCGTTGTGGATACAACGATACGGTACTCCGTCTGCACAACATCATTTGCATCCGACTCATACTGCCAGCTGAAGCGTGGTTCGGCTGTCGCCAATGGCTGGCTGCCGTCTTGCATCTCAACAGTCAGGTGGGTTAATTTGGTTTTGGTGCCGCAACTGACCATTATCATCGTCAAAAAGACGATTGAAAATAACTGTTTCATTATTGGAGTGGTGGTTTATGGGTTATTTTTAGAGTGCTTTTCGGGTATGGCCAGTGTCCACCTGCCAGCTCCCAGTGTGCGTTCTGCTTTTCTGCCGGGGAAGATGGTTGCCGTGGTTCCTTCTGGTATGGTCACCATTAATTTGCTGCCTTCTATATACACATGTATCTCCCCATGTCTTGTTTTTTTAGTGGCCTTTACCCAGTCGATGCCGGAGCATCTCTGCGGATCAATGAAGAAGTGCTTGTATCCTGGTTCTTTTTCGTCGGGCCGTATGCCTGCCAATGCTTGGTAAAACCATATACCCACTCCATTATAGCAGTTGTGTATCCTGCTTCGTTCCCCATCCCACGACTCCCATGTCGTTGTCGCTCCGTTCTTAATCATGTAAAGGTATCCGGGATAGTCTTCCTGACGAAGAATGTTGCACATCAAGTCGCATTCCTTTTCTTTTATCACCCATTCAGTGAATATCGGCACGCCCATCAAACCGACTGCAATGTGGTCTTTGTGCTTCTCATGGCAGTCATCCAGCAACTTGCGCTTGGTCTCTTGTCTTATCTCCTCTGTTGGGGCAATTTCGGCAAGCAGTGCGTATGTCATGTCCAGTACGGTCCCATTGGCATAACTTTTGCTTGCTTTGTGGTAATAAGCCTTGTGTATGGCTTCGACCAGATGTTTCCGTCTCTTTTCGTATTCTAGAGCCTCTGCCTCTAACCCTTGCAGTCTTGCCATCTTTACCATGTCTGACAGGCATTCGCTTACAAAGCAGTTGCTGACAAACAACGCTGACTCGCCTCCTACGTCAACACCTTTCGGGGCGAGCCAGTCGCCCAGAAACCACATTCTGCCTTCATCTGGCCAGGGACTCAGCAGTCCTTCCGTACTGTACCGCTCGACATACTCCAGCCATCGCTTCATCTCTCCGTAGTGGCGGTCTATCAGAGTCTGGTCTCCATAGTTGACGTAGCTTCTCCACGGTGCCTTTATGATGAAACCGCTCCAATACGGGCCGCCGCCGGTTGGGTATCTGGGGGCTACGTATGGCAACGAACTGGTGCTGTCCATAGCATCTGACCATGCTGTCAGCCAGTTTCTGTAGGTGTCCTCTACATCAAACATTGTCTGTAACGTCATTGTTGATGAGTTTCCGTCTCCGCCGTAGCCCATCCTCTCCAGATGGGGGCAGTCCACCATATAACCGCTGAATGTGAGGCAGCTCAAGGTGTGTCTTATCATATCGTGTACTGCGTTTAGTCTCTCATCTGAACATTCGAAGGTGGAGCTTTCCCAGATGGGTACTCCGCTTATCTGTATGGCTTGAGCTTTGTCTATGTGGTTTGTGATGTCGCCTGTGTTTTTCCCTGATACCCTCACATACCTGAACGAGTGAAGCATGTAATGGTTGAGGAAAGTCTCTCTTCTTTCGCCCCGCGCTATGTAGGTATCGCTCTCGGTATGTGGCGCTGCCGCATCGCGGTGATCCATATATTCCAAAGTGATTTCGTCGTCTTTGTCAAGCCTTGCGAAGTCTACTTGCAGCCATCCGGTTATCGACTTCCCGAAGTCTAGCACCACGCAGCCGTCTTTCTCAACCTCTCTTGCCACTATATCCTGCTTGCCTATTATGTGGTTCCCATAGAACTCCTGCTCGCTCTCCTTAATCCAGTCGAATTTTTTCGCTGTGGCATTTCTCCACATGGCCTCCCAGCGCCCGTCTATTCTCACTCCGCCGAACTGTAGAGGCTCCCAGCTGCCAGTGTAAGTATATCTGTCTGGGCTGCAAAGCCACGTGCTGTCTGTCTTCAATATCAGTTGTTTGTCATTCCCCTCTTGGTGATACAGCAGAACCTTCACTGCTGCTGGCATACCATATATACGCCCCCAGCCTTGCCCAACATGTATTTCGATTACGTTCTTTCCTTCGTGCAGTATGAAACCTCTGTCGTAACTCACCGTTAGCGTACGTTTGTCTAGTTGCGTTACCGCTGGCTGCATGGGTTTGTATTCGTTTACACACGCTCCGTTTACATAGAGATCGTGGTAGCCTATGGAATTAACAACAATAGAGGCGGCGTCATTCAACTTCGCCGCCTCATCTTGTGTGAGAATAAATGTCTTTTTGAATATCGCTGCCTCTGCCGCAACTCCCTCGGTCTCGCACACCACATACTGCGCCTTCACAGCCGTCGCTATGAATATCGTCAGCGCTATGGCGAGCCCTTTCCTCACGGTCGGGGTAGCTTTACCTCACTACCAGTTTCTTCACGCTGTTCACCTTCTCTCCGCTAACCCTCACAAAGTAAGCTCCCTGTGCCAGTCCTTGCAGTGCCAGCGTTTGTGTGCAGCCGTCATAGCACTCTCTGTTCTCGCTTCTGACCATCCTGCCACTCATATCCATAACCGCGATATTGATGCGGCCGCTTAAACCTTCGATGCTTATCGTAGTGCTGCCGCTCGCCGGGTTCGGGAATATGTTGAAACTCCATGAATTCTCTTTTTCGCTCTCCTCTATACCTGCCGATGGAGGCTCGTCATCGACACGGTCGGCATGTCCGGCTGTATAAACTCTCACGTCGTCCAGTGCCACTCCGTTACCGCCTTTGAAGTATCCGAGGAACGAAATCTGGAAGGTGGTGCTGCTTGCCGGCAACTGTACCGAGTCAAGCACCCAACCCGTCGTGGCGGTATTATAACTCTTCAACTGCACCCATGGCCCAGTGGTCGTAGTTCTGTAATACACACTCATTTCGTCAAAGTACTGCTGGCCAGTTTCTCTGTCCGTGAATTTCGTTAGTCCATAGGCATATCTCAACCAAGGCTCTGCCAAATCTTCAATGTTCAGTAGTGGACTTATGATTCTGGTTTTGGGTCCTGCTGTATATACCAATAAGTTATAGAACAATGCATTGTTTTCGTCTAGGTAGGCGGTTGTTATGCCATGTGCGCCTTCGTTCGCCTCGCCATCGCCTTTCTCTGTCATCCACTCCAAGGACTGAGCTTCAAACTCCTGCTGCCAGCAGTAGAGTCCATATTCAAATCCTTCGATGAACGGATATCCCTCGGTGACTCGGGTGCTGCCGTCGGCGCAGCCTGTACGGAACGTGAAGGTCTCGCTATTCTCACTCTCATCTCCGTTGCCGCAGTCGGCCTTGATTATCACGTCGTATGGCATATTTGCCACAAGACCTGTCAGCGTCACGCTGTTTCCCGTCGTGGTAACAGTTGTCCACCTTCCACCGGCACGTCTGTATTTCACTGTTGCTCCTATTGCGTTCTGTCCGGCATCCCACGATAGCGTGGCTGTCGAGGCCTCCACTTCGTCAACTCTTATGTTGTTTGGCCTACGGCAGCTTGGTGCTATTTTCACCACAACATCGTCCACCAACGTGTATCCCGACTCAAACTTTATCGCAATGTTTGTCCCCTCACCCGTGTAGTTGTCAAAATACACCTCGGCGTTTGTGATCTCCTCGGTGTATGAAATCGTCGCCAGCTCCTCAAAAGTGTTGATGGCGTTGCCTATGACCGCTCCCACCTTCAGGTTGCCCGACTCCGAACTGCTGTTCACGTCGAATGTAATCATCAGGTTTCCGATTTCCTCCACAAATTCGGGCAGTATCACCCACGAACCTGCAGTCGGCCCTGTGTATAGTTTCTGTGAGAAAATTGTTGGATAATTTGTTTGTAGTTCCGACTTGGTCCAACAAGGGTTGATTTCTCCTGAACCGAACCCCTCATTGTATGGTATGTCAAACAAATCACACTTTGTGAATGCCGATACTGTTGAGCTGTTGTATGTGCTGCTGCAGTTGGAGGATACTCGGAATTGGTAAGTTACGCCGGCGGTAAGGTTGGTGACTTCATAGTCGTTCTGCGAAACATTGGCGTTGGCTGTAACCCAGTTGCCCGTGACCCCTTCTTTGTATTCCACTTTCCAAGACGAGGCTGTACCCATCGGTTGCCAGTGAAGCATCACTGAATGTGACTCTACTTCGTTGACCAACAGTAGTGGCGCCTGACAATTGTCTTGCGAACAGGTGATTACAAACTGTATGTCTGGTACAGTTGAAAGGTTGTTGCTTGTTGTTGCTGAAGGACTGGACGGATATACGTCGCTTCCGTCCTGGTACCAATAGCAGCTGCTGCATCCTGACGCGCTATGGTGTGCAAACGTTAGCCCATATACGTATGATCCAGTGTTGTTGTCAAATGCTACCACAATGTTGCTTGAGCCGTCATAGACAAACGGTGTTGAGAATTGTATGTAATTCCATCCCTGAGTGAAACTCATTTGGCGGTTTTGAACAACTCTGTTCAGCTGCGACGAGGCTACATACGAACTTGTGCTTACCGAAGTGGCTGTGGTGTTGGCTATGTATAGGTCAAAGGTATAGGTTGTGCTATTAGTGGCAGTCAGATAAAACTCCACTCCCCAGATAGTGTCCATTGGACTTAGTACAGATGCAGAATACAGCATCTGAGTATATCCGTATTTATAGTTGCTGTTGAACGGTACTGTACTGCTCGAAGTATTTCCGCCAGCCAACTCTACATTGCACCCGGGCGTAGTGAACGAGGTTTGTGCTGCGTACGACGTGTCGTCTGACTCACATATCGACCTTACGCGCACGTCGTATTCCGAAGCCTGCGAGAGCCCCGTCATGAAAAAATAGGGATCCCTTGTCGTTTCACCTCTCCAGTTGTTGCTGCCAGCAAGTCTGTATTCAAAATAATACGAGTTTGGGTTTGTCGTGGCAGGTGCGTCCCATCCGATAGCGGCTCCCGTGCGTGACACATTGAAAACTGTCAGGTTATCAGGCTTCCGGCAGGTTATTTCTCCTACCGTCGCCGTGAACTCCGTTTTCGGTATAAAGTTTCGTGTTGTTCCGCTGACCGAACTCAACGAACTGCTTGAGCTCCCGGATATGCTTCCGCCCGTTTGTGTTATCCCGTAAAACGAGCATGACGAATAGTTGCTCGGGGTTATATCATCTACTTCAATCAGGAGATTGCCGCCACCGTACGGATAGGGCTCGGTGAATGTAATAGTCAGTGTTGTCTGTTGGGTATTGAATGTGCCGGTATAGACCGTCTGGAAGCTATTGGTGTTCAGAAAAGTGGAACTTGTGAATGACGATGCAGACACTTCTCCTATCTTTACTTGAAAAACGGAGTTGATGGCACTGCTGGACGGTGAACTGATGAAATACTTTATACTCATTATTTGTCCGCCGCTCATCTCTTCTAGCATGCTCGCTGGGTATATCGTTTGGCATCGCTGGTATTGTTCTGCATAAAAACCGTAAATCGGCACGTTTGAATTTGTCTGTGTTCCGTCCGCCACCAGATAGGTCTCCTGTGCATTCAACGCCGTTGAAAGTACCAGAATTGACAGTAAGGATAATAATGTCCGCTTCATAATATATTGATTATAAATCGTTTTACGTGTTGTTTTGGCTCTTTTGCCTACTCTTTATCAGATAGCAAATATATGGATAATTCTTTAATTTACAAACATTCCGCTCGTTTTTTACATTAATTAACATTCAAGAGCGAATGCAGAACTCACAAAAATTGTGAGTTCTGCTGAGCCGAAGGTGGTAATGCCGCCGCTTGTCGGCGGCAATTAACATTTCAATTGGCTCAAAAAAGCGAGAGCAATTCCAATCTCGCTTGAGCATTGCCGAGCCGCAGAGCCATTGACTCCGAAGAAGGCAGCGCCGCCTTACTCCACCTCAACTTTCATCAAAAAACCTCCTCCTGGCGCCATGTCCGCACTGCCTTTCGTTAATTCGTATGGCTGGAATCCCATTGTGTGGTAGTCGCTTGCCCACCGTTTGCTGTTCGGACTGTCCAGATACATGGTCGCCGACCTCGCCCATGGTCTGCCTATGAACGACAAGTCAAACTCCACCGTCCGCGCCTCCCAGTTCGTGATGCCGCCGATGTACCACACCTTTCCCTTCCGCCGTGCCGTCACTATATACTCGCCCACCTCGCCGGCCAGCACCCTCGTCTCGTCCCACGTCGTCGGTATCTCCGCCAGCATTTTGGTAAACTCGGGTTCTTTCTCATAGTTCGACGGCGAGTCGCACAGCATCGCCAGCGGCATGTCCAGCACCACATACAACGCCAGCTGGTGGCATCTCGTCCCTTGGCTCATCGGCTCCAGCGAGTTCGGCCTGAATGTGTTCTGTGTTCCGTTCAGCATCGCTCCGGGCGTGTAGTCCATCGGTCCCGCAGCCTGTCTTATAAACGGTATCTCGGTGTCGTATTTCATCTGGTCCCATTCCAGCTTCGCCCATCTCATCTGCTCCAGCCCGAACACTCCTTCAAAGTTCAGCACGTTAGGGTACGTCCTCGTGAATCCTGCCGGCTTGAACGCTCCGTGGAAATCCACCACCAGCCTGTATTTTGCGCACATCTCCGCCGCTCTCCTGTAGAAATCCACCGCCAGCTGGTCGTCTCTGTCCATAAAGTCTATCTTGAACCCTTTGATTCCCATCTCGCTATAGTGCTGGCACACTCGCTCCATGTCTCTGTCGAAGGCGTAATGCCCTGCCCAAAGTATGATGCCCACACCTTTCTCCTTCCCATATTTCACTATCTCCGGCAGGTCTATCTCCGGCACCACCTTCATCAGGTCCGCCTCGTTCCTCACCGACCACCCTTCGTCCATTATCACATAATCCAGCCCGTATTTCGACGCAAAGTCTATGTACGCCCTGTATGTCTGGGTGTTTATTCCAGCCTCGAAGCCTACTCCCTCCAGATGCCAGCTGTTCCACCATTCCCACGCCGACTTACCTGGCCGTATCCAGCTCTGGTCTTTCACCCTGTTCGGCTCTGCCAGCAGGTAACTCATGTTGTTCATAGCCATTTCGGCGCTGTTCTCTGCCACCATCATGATTCTCCACGGCGTGCATTCTCCTTTCGCCATCTCGGCTATATAGTCTTTCCTCTCTTTCACCACCTCCTGCAGGTTGCCGTATCCGCCCTGCTCCACGCGGTCTGGCAGGGGGGCGTGTTCTCCCGTCAGCACTCCCTTCTCTCCGGTTCCGTGCAGGTACAGCCCCGGATAGTTCAGCAGCCCTGACTCCGTGATGCACACCTTCACTCCCTTCGGCCCGTGCACCAGCAGTGGTAGGAAGCACAGGCGTCTCGTGTCCAGCTCCGATATCGGCATCCGCTTGTAATGGTTCTCAAACGACGAGTTGTATTGTCTTTCGTGGTTTGTCGAGTCAAAGTGTATCACATACGGCGCCGTCGTCTCCCAGTCCTCCATAAACTCGTATTCCACCTTCTCCGTAATCACCCTGCATGCCTTGTCCGTCTTCCATCTGTATGCCACTCCTTCGTTATACACTCTCATTTCCATCGTCAAGCCGTTTCTCAGCCTCATCGTCAGCTCGTTATACTGGTTCCGCATCGTAGCCTGCCTGTAGAAGGGCGACTCTATCGTCTCGTCCACCTTTCTGTGACTCTCTTTCCTCACGCCCCATCCGCCTTCTCCCGCTTTCCCGTGCTTGTCGGTGTTCAGGCGTGGCTGCGTATATTTCATAATCTCCACCCCGTCATATTTCAGGTTGTATCTAGGCCCATACGCCCCGAGGTACACCCAGCTCTCCAGTCTCCCGTCGGGCGACTTCATTATCACAAATTCCTCATCGGCCCTCACGCCCAACCCCATCATCACTGCCAAAACCAAAAACGCAATCTTCTTCATGTTTCAAAAGTGTATAAACAACGTTGCAAAAAAGTATATAAACAACGCTGCAAATATACAACATTTCTCCCAACCGCCAACCACCGGGATTAATAAGCTCTCCCAACCGCCACCCTCAACCGCCAATCCGTCCCCCCAACCCTCAACCATCAACGGCAATATGTAGGCCAAAGGTAGGTGTTACATGCTATCTACATAGGCGCTACCTACTATCTACCTGCTCTCTACACTAGAATTACTATAGAATTACCCTATAGTTACCCTATAGTTACCCTAGAATTACCCCCGTTTTAGTAAATGTTGTGTAAATGCTTGTTTCTTGCCTGATTTCCTTGTGAAATCGTCAGTATCAAAACAATCCGTTTCATCTCCCTTTTTCTCGGTTTCTTTTCGGCATTTATTTTGTACTTTTGCACTCGCATATCTTTCAGTTTTTCGCAAAAAAATATTGTCTCATGAAACCAGTCGCTCTCCCGCTAGTCATCTTTCTCTTTTTCAGTCTCTTCCTTCGTGCTCAGGTCTCGCCGCTCGACTACGGCCTCCGTGAGGCCGCCAACGGCATCGACCGCTACTACGCTCTCTACCGTGCTCATACCGACGCTATCGCCCGCGGGCTCAACGTATCGTATGAGGGCATCGATACTCTCCACCTCGAGCTCCCTCCCGATTTCAAGGCCATCCCGCTTGGCCCCTACACCGACTTCGGCGGACTCGTCCTCTACGTCACCAACCACTCCGCCCATGGCGCCCTCTTCTCTCGCATATCTCCTTCCAAACCCGTCACTTTCGACAAGTCTCTCATCGACTCTCTCGATTTCCGTTCAATACCTGCTCTCGCCTCTGGCCACCATCTTCTCGTCCTCGAAGACCTGACACCCTGGACCGAGCGCCGCGGCTACGGCTACCAGCAATACCGTCGCGACATCCTAGTCCTCAACGACGGCATCGCCAGAAACGCTCCTATAACAACTTGGAACACCGACTCCACCCGCCTCAAGGCCTACTACTACGACTTTGAGCCCGACCTCAACATAGAAGTCAAAAACCTCACCCTGCACCGCGTCAAGGGTTCCTCTTTCCGTACCTACTGTCTCGCATTGGTTGGTCAGCAGGGCGTTACCGTATCCAATATTCATGTCACCACGCCTCGCAGCCGTATGATTGCCGACGGGGTGTTCTCCGTTAGCAACTGTGCCAATCTGTTTTTTGATTGCGACACCGTAGAGGGTACCTACTCTGGCTACGGCTCCTCTCGCAACTATGGCTATGCTTTCTCTATGAACAACGTATATAAATCATCTTTCACACATATCAAAGCCTATGGCAACTGGGGTGTATTCGGCACCAATAACCTCAGTAACACCTATCTCGGAGAGTGCGACATCGACCGATTCGACATCCACTGCTACGGACGCGACGTCCAACTTAAGAGTTGCACCCTCCGTGGTCGTCAGACTCTCTTCTCTTCCATGTACGGCACAGTCGTCTTCGACTCCTGCCATTTCATCGACTACACTCCCGTCCGAGTCCGCTCCAGCTACAACGCATACACTCCGTTCGATATCTACATCACCGACTGCACCTTTGAACTCACTCGCCGCTACCACTCTCTCGTCCAGATTGACTTTCTCGACACCGCCGACAACCCTCGTCCCGAACTCAACCCCAAGTGCTGGCCCAACCTTAAAGTCAAAAATCTCACCGTCGTGGCGCCCACTACCATCCGCACCATGAATATCTTCTATCCTAAGGGCAACACCAAAGACCTTCGACGCGAGTTCGACTATATCGACAACGTCGAAATCGAGGGCCTCAAAACCATTCGCCCCAACGGCAAACCGGCCAAACTAAACCTAAAGCTCTCCAGCAGTAATTTCAAGACCGTGAAGAAGCTGAACTACAGCGTTCGGTAAGCCATCGCCACAGCCACTCCCACGGCCCGTACTTGTGTCTCCGCAGCCACACCACCGCGAACACCGTCTGTAGTATATAAAACACCACCGCTCCGCAGAACACGGCATAAAACGGCAGCTTCAGTGGCAAGGCTATCGCTATCACCGCCAGCGGTCCGCAGATGTTCTGCACCGAGTAGTTCGTCAACCCGAGCCTTCCGTAGCTTGCCAACGCACCGGCAACCCGTTTAGGCAGATGTTTGCATATAAAGATGAACAGCAGGCTGTAAAGCAAGGCTTCCGATAGAGTGGACAGCGGTTTCAACGCCCCAACACCAACCACACCGACTACAACTCGCAGTGCCAAACAAACCACCCCAGACAACAACAAACTGACCACTAACTGCTGCTTGCTAACCGCTTGGCTACCAATCCCCCCTATAACCCCACTTCTCCACAGCGCATACCCGAACACGAAGAACGACAGCGTCGTAAACAAGTCGGGCACGAACATCCTCAGGTTCTCCGTCAGCGACTTCCAGTATGGATACCCCAGATACCCCGCCAGCGATATGTCGCCAGTGTGCCTCGTCAGGTAGTTCGCCTCGGGAAACACCAGTGCCGTGTAGTCGAGCGCATCCACAAACTGAACACCGTACAGCACCCCGGCCAGCAAAAACAGCATCCACGTCTTCATCCTCCTGATAGGCAGCAGCGCCAGCGCAATCCCCACCATTCCGTAGCACAGCATGAAGTCGCTGTTGTAGAACTCTATGTTTATCAACCCGAACCCCATCAGCAGCACGCACCGCCAGCAGAACTTGAGCGTCGTATAGCTCTGTTTTCGCATGATGAGGTAAAAACTCGACCCGAAAAGAATACAGAATATCGTTCGGCACCTGTCTTCGAACACCGCCAGCAGCCCTCTCCGCAGATGCTCGTCAAGCGATGAGTAGTACCCCAGGTCAACCGCGGGATTGTAGAAGTTGTACAGCTGTGCTACATGGACAAACAGTATGCCCATCAAGGCAAACGCCCGGAGTGTATCAATGTATATGATTCGTTCTGTGGTGTATGTGCCCATGTGTGCATGTTGGTTTCAATCTGCAAAATTACGAATATCTTGTCGATTTGATAATTACATTTTTCCTGCGTATCTTTGCAGGCGAAAAAAACAACCAATACAGTACAATTATGAAAAAGCTATTCTTTATCATGTTTGCCGCCGCTCTCGTCATGACCGGCTGCAACAAGTCGAAACAGTTCAAGGTCTCTTTGACGCTCGACAATGCCGAAAACAGCACCGTTTACCTATGCAAGAAAGTCGATGGGAAATCGACATGCATCGATTCGGCGGTGGTAGTGAACAAGATGGCAGAACTCAAAGCCGCCACTGACGACCCTCAGCGACTTTATGCCATCAAATTCAACATGGACGATGAGTGTGGTGTCTTTGAGTTCTTCTCTGAAAACAACGACATCACCATCTCTGGCGACCGCAACACCATCCACCTGTGGAAAATCGAAGGCTCTCCTGCGATGGACATACTTCTCGCACACCATGAGGAGGCGATGGAGCTCTATGAAAACAATATCATGGCGCACTATGCGGAGATGATGGAGGCAGGCGGAGACGAAGAGAAGATATCCGAGATTAATGAACGGCTGCAACCTATCATAAGCGAGTATCATGCCTATCAGGTTGACTTCATCAAGAAAAACTCCGACAATTTTATCGGCCACTATATGCTCGACGTCTGCAAGACCGATTTTGACATTGCACTGGTGAAAGAATTGTCCGACGGTCTGACCAACGAGTCCGAATTCAGCAACAACGTCAAAGAGTACATCAAAGAATATCCCAACATCCCCCACAACGTCTGCGGTATGTAGTATCTGTGTGTTGTCCTTCTCGGGCAACTGCGTGGAAGATTTATTCGAAATTGTCTAAATTTGCAACATGGAATTTTCAGTGAATGAAGGTGTCGCCAAAAAAAAATATCTACTCAACAATGTCTGCAACTTCTCATCCTCGCATAGCCATCCTCGCCTGTCTGGTCTTCATGGTCTGCCTGGCCTTGCCGTCCTGCAAGAAAAAACCTACTCAGGAACCTGACACCCAGGTCCCCGCCGTTATCTACGACACTGACATCGGCTCCTCCACCGACGACCTCTTCGCGCTCGAGTTGCTCTATCGCTACCACGACCAGGGACGCTGCCGTCTGCTCGGCGTCGTGGTTGACCGCATGGGCGACGACTGCGCTGCATGCGCTGACGTGATGAACACCTACTTCGGTCACGGCGACATGCCTATCGGCTTGGTGCGCGTCGGCATCGTCAACCCCGCTGTGTGGATCGACTACCGTGGCTTGCCCTACTATACCCTCGACGACGGCACTCCCATGTTCCGCCGCTCTGTCGCCGACTATTCCTCCTTGCCCGACGGCTGGCAGCTCTACCGTCGTCTGCTGGCTGCCGAGCCCGACCACTCCGTGTCCGTCGTCTCCGTCGGCTTCGTCACCTGCCTGGCCCAGCTCCTTCAGTCCGAGGGCGACCAGTACTCGCCGCTCGACGGTGTCGAGCTGGTGCGTCGTAAGGTGAAATGCCTCTACATCCAGGGCGGTCGCTTCGGCGTGGCCGACGAGGGCGACTACAACTTCGCTCAGGGCATCGACTTCGCCCAGACCTTCTTCCGCCTCTGGCCCTCTGATGTTGACATCGTTTTCTCGCCCATGGAGGTGGGACAGCAGGTCGAATACACCCCCGAGCAGGTCATCGCCGACATCGACTGGACCGACATCCACCCCGTCAAGCAGGTCTATATGACCTGCGACTGCAACACCGGACAGAAGATGTGGGACCCCATGGTCGTCATCAATGCCGTCGAGGGCGAGGGACCGTCCGGATGCTTCGACAGCGTCACCGGTGCACGGTTGCCACTCTTCTCCCTCTCCGAACGCGGTGTGGTAACCCTGCTCCCCGATGCCGAAACTCCCTTCACCCCGTCACCCGAAGGCAACTGCCGCTACCAGCTCCCCGGCCCGCCCGCCTGGGCCGACCACATGCTCCTAAAAATCCGCCAAGTCAACATGACCCTCGCCCACTAACCCTTGTCCAATCCCCCGTGACCTATCGGTGATCTAATAAAAGCCCGTATCACCTGATGAAAACCTAATTCCAACCTAAGCAAAAACTAAGGCAAATGTAGTAGAAAAGTAAGCACTAGCCTAGCGTTAGCCTAGTACTAGACTAATAAGAGGTGCTACCAGGCTAAGTCCAAAGTAAGAGCAGGCTAAGACAAAAGTAGGAGACAGGTAAGATAAAAGTAAGACAAATGAAAAGGAAAGTGGGATGGAAGTAAGACAAATCAGGGACGAAATTCTCGTGCACGGCCAGCCATCCAAGTCAAATCCTGTATCGTTCCCGCTTAAATTTAACTTGCCAATTTAAAAAGATGTGTATTTTTGCATTAAATTCGTCCCCCATTTCAATATGGTCAATTTGCGTACACATATACTGTATTCCGAGGATGATGCCGTAATGGAGAGGGTGAAATCCACACAATGTATAACATACGCTATGTGAGAATGAAACATGGAATGATACAAATAATCCCAAAACAATCATAATGAACGAATCGAAGAATAGCCGCCCCCCTTACACATGGCTGAAACAGTTACTGATAAGTATTTTTGGTACGGCAATTGGCGTTGGCCTGACTTTTTTCGTGGACAATACTGTCGAGAAGAAACATCAGCGAGCAGCACAGCGTGAAACGGCCATTATGGCGGTGTGTGACATCGACGAGATTATTCAGGGGCTCAAGGAAGAAATTGCCCTTGAGGACAGCCTGCTCAATGTGGCTATGTACGTGTCGAGCCATCAGGAGATGATTGACTTGTTTTCGATGGATACGCTGGATATGGCCTTGGAGTATCTGTACGACAATCCTCTGACAGTGAAGGGGTGGACGTCCGACACGAAGGAGAACGCCTTCAACAGCGGTATTGACGCCCGTATGAATATAGGCGATAACCATTTCTACGACAATGTGCAGTCGTGCTATTACGAGCGTCGTTCGCTGATGAAAGTGATGGATGAGGCTCCTGTGTTCCACCGCCCAATTAGTAAAGAGGACTACGAGGGTTTCTTGCAGAAGTTAGGTCAGGACGATTTCGATTACACAGGAGGTCCAAGCCCCAATGTCAGGCGAGAAGCGATGAAGCAGTTTATGACGCAAGGGGCAACGGCCCTCTATATCAGGCGCTGCTTTGTCCGGAGGGATGTATATATGCGTGTTGTCAACAAGTTGGAACTGTTGAACCGTGAAAACAAACTTTTAATGAACATCGCTGATGAGGATATCGAAGCATACATCAAAAGTAAGTCGGATAATATCTCGAAACAGGCGCCGGCAGACCTGCTGTTAGGTACGTGGGAAACGAGAATGAACGATTACCAGAACACATACGTTTTTCATAAGAACAATAACTGTGAATTAATCACTCTGACGACTTTCCAATTAAGCATTAAGCTTATTGAGGAACAGAAAGAGGTATTCGTGCTTTGCCCCATAACTCTTTATATGACAGGACAGTGGGGGCTTAATGGCGACACTCTGGCAGTCGATTACAATGCCAGCAAGGCAGAAATACTTTCGTTTGATATGGACCTGAGCAGCCTCCCACAATCGGACTTGGACCGTATGAAAGACAGCCTAGAGATTAAGACGGAAACGATGAAGAGCTACATCTTGGAATCATTCAAGCAGCAACCCATCAAGACGTTGCGGATTGTTTCGTTCGACAAGACTGGCAACACAATGTTGTGGATAGATGCAACAGACTCTGGCAGCCACATGGAAAAAACTTCAGTCCAATTATATAGAAAACTGGAGTAAAGTCAGGTTATAAGAACGTAATCGTATTGTTCACCGTAGAAAACGTCCGAAAAGACTATCGCTATTCCCAAGAGGATTTTTCCAGTAAGGCAAAATAAATAAAAAAGAGGTGCAACCTAATGATTGCACCTCTTTGCTGTGGTTGGATTATTGCTTATTTCACCTCTTCGTAGTCGACATCGGTTACGTTGTCGCCGCCATTGCCGTTTTGGTGGTTGTTGCAGTCGCCTCCGCAGTTGCCGTTGTTGCAGCCTGCTCCGCCCATGTTGTTGGGGTCGAAGCCTGCGCCGGGGTTGGCTCCGCCGGCCTGCTGCTGGGCTTTGTACATATCTTCGCTGGCTGACTGCCATGCGGCATTGATTTTCTCCATTGCGGCGTCGATCTGCTGCACGTTCCTTGCGCTGTGAGCTGCTTTCAGTTCGCTCAGGGCTCCTTCGATGGCGCTCTTTTTGTCGCCAGGAATCTTGTCGCCGTACTCTTTCAGGTTCTTTTCGCTCTGGAAGATCATGCTGTCGGCCGAATTTATCTTCTCTATCTCTTCTTTGGCCTTCTTGTCGTCGGCTGCGTGGGCTTCGGCTTCGGCTTTCATACGCTTGATCTCGTCGTCCGAAAGTCCGGAAGAGGCTTCGATGCGGATGTTCTGGCTCTTGCCTGTGGCCTTGTCGAGGGCGCTGACGTTCAGTATGCCGTTGGCGTCGATGTCGAAGGTAACCTCAATCTGCGGCACTCCACGCGGTGCTGGCGGTATGCCGGCCAGGTGGAAGCGGCCAATGGTCTTGTTGTCGGCTGCCATCGGGCGCTCGCCCTGCAGCACGTGTATCTCCACTTCGGGCTGGTTGTCGGCAGCCGTCGAGAACACCTGCGATTTCTTGGTGGGGATGGTGGTGTTGGCGTCGATGAGCTTGGTCATCACACCGCCGAGGGTCTCGATACCCAGCGACAGCGGGGTCACGTCGAGCAGCAGCACGTCTTTCACCTCACCGGTGAGCACTCCGCCCTGGATGGCAGCTCCCACTGCAACAACCTCGTCGGGGTTCACTCCCTTGTTCGGGGTTTTGCCGAAGAACTCTTCCACTTTCTTCTGCACGGCGGGGATACGTGTCGAGCCTCCCACGAGGATGACTTCGTCTATGTCGTTGTTGCTCAAGCCTGCGTCTTTCATGGCCTGACGGCAGGGCTCTATGGTGGCGCGGATAAGGTCGTCACAGAGTTGCTCGAACTTCGAGCGGCTCAGCTTCTTTACCAGATGCTGCGGTACGCCGTCGGCGACGGTGATGTAGGGCAGGTTGATTTCTGTCTCTTGACTCGACGAGAGCTCGCACTTGGCTTTCTCGGCGGCCTCTTTCAGGCGCTGCATGGCCATCGGGTCTTTGCGCAGGTCGATGTTCTTCTCACTCTTGAATTCGTCGGCAAGCCAGTTGATGACCTTTAGGTCGAAGTCGTCGCCGCCGAGGTGTGTGTTGCCGTTGGTGCTCTTCACTTCGAACACGCCGTCGCCCAAGCTGAGGATGGAGATATCGAAGGTGCCGCCACCAAGGTCGAACACGGCCACGTTCATGTCTTTGTTCTTCTTGTCCAAGCCGTAAGCCAATGCTGCAGCCGTAGGCTCGTTCACGATACGGCGCACTTTCAAGCCTGCAATCTCGCCGGCCTCTTTGGTGGCCTGACGCTGAGAGTCGTTGAAGTATGCCGGCACTGTGATGACGGCTTCGGTCACTTCGGTTCCCAGGTAGTCTTCGGCGGTCTTCTTCATCTTCTGAAGCACGATGGCCGAGATCTCCTGCGGGGTGTAGAGTCTGCCGTTGATGTCAACACGCGGGGTGTTGTTGTCGCCACGAACCACCTTGTAAGGCACCGCCTCTATCTCTTTCTGCACGCGGTCGTAGGTCTCGCCCATGAAGCGCTTGATCGAGTAAACGGTGTTGTGAGGGTTGGTGATGGCCTGACGTTTGGCGGGGTCGCCCACTTTGCGGTCGCCGCCTTCCACAAAACCAACTACCGACGGTGTTGTGCGGTTGCCCTCGCTGTTGGCTATCACGACGGGCTCGTTGCCTTCCATTACCGATACGCATGAGTTGGTTGTTCCTAAATCGATTCCAATGATTTTACCCATAGTTGTATTGCTTTTTGTTTGTTAATATTCAGTTTTGATTGACTGCTGCCGGCTGCCTGCCGACCGCTACCTGATAACCAAACAACTTCAATGCCATCTTGGGTTATGACATTCACTTGTGACAAATTGTCATATATTTGTCGCGGGCTGATTCGGATTTTGAGTCATTTTGAGTCATTTTGAGTCAGTGTTGAGTGAGAGTTGAGTGAGCGTTGAGTGAGAGTTGAGTGGGCGTTAAGTGGGCGTTGAGTGGGCGTTGAGTGAGCGTTAAGTGGGCGTTGAGTGGGAGGAAGGTCAGGGTTGTGATTGAATTAAGGCATTATTTTTAATACTTAAACCGTAAAAAGAAAAAAGGTGCCGGACTTTGACTCCGGCACCTTTTAGTTGTATGCATGTATGCCGCCCAGTATCAGGTTTACTCCGAAATAGGTTGTCGCCACGCTCAGGATGGCTATGATGCAGTAAATGTGAAATCGGATTGCTTGATTGCCTGAAGGCTTTGTTGTTTGAGTGGCAGCGGATAAAAGTGGTATGGCGTAAATGATCAGCGTTATCAGCGCCCAAACTTCTTTGGGGTCCCACGACCAGTAGTTACCCCACGAGATGTTTGCCCACATGGCTCCAATCATGATGCCTACGGCGAGCAGGGCTTCGGCGGGATAGAGCATCAGCAGGTTGGTGCGCACCATGCGCTCTCGCAACGAGGGTTTTATTAATGCGGCTACGCTACATATCATCACGAACAGGAATAGTGCGTAGGCAATCATGATGACGGTGACGTGAAGTGTCAGTAGGGGCGAGCTGAGCACGGGCATCAGGTGTGTGATGGGCGGGTTTGAGCCGCTCATCATCGCCACCAGCTGGCAGAATCCCATGGCAAGCAATGCGGCACTCGGCGCCGACGGATGCCGTCGTGCAACGCAAAGCGCCACAATGCCAAGTGTGACGGTCATGAGGTTCATGCTGTCGAATCCGCCTGCCATTGGAGCATGGCCGCCTGCTATCCATCGAAGGACGATGATGAGCAGCAGGAAGACTGTGAGAAGTGCAACAAAAACTGTTGGGATGATTCTTAAGAATGGGGTTGCGGACTTCTGTCCGTTGACATCAGGCCGTCTGGCGGCAAACAGCGAAAGGGCGAAGAAGAGTATGCCCAGTACCACCGTCAGGATGGCTAGCCAACGGCCGGTGGTGAGGGCGTTGTACAGACGCTCGGCGGCAATGCGCGGTTGTGACGGTATGATGTCGGCGGCTTGTCTCTGTTGGTAACGGAGGGTTTTGGCGAAAACCGTGTCGAGGGAGGCAAAGTCGCCTTTGACTACCAGTTCTTGGCAGTAGCCCAGTTGTTTGCGTACGAAGATGTAGGTGTCGTCGTCAACAGTCATCGGCAGCTGGTCGTTCTGCGAGTACCACGCGATTTCGCCCAGTGAGTCGGCGATGGGATATATCTTCAGCAGCTTGCTGTTGGCTACCATGTTTACGAGATTCATCTTCTCGCTGGCGGCGGTGATGTTTTTGTCGTTTTTTGCCTCCTTAAACAGTTCTTGATAGTTCTGCAGGTTGTTCAGCGTTGTGTAGCGTCCGTCCATACCCAATTGTTGACGCAACTCGCTGCTTTTTATTTTAATCATTGGCTCGTCGGCCCATTCGCTGTAGTAGAAGAGCCAGCCGCTGAAGACCTGCTCGGGGGTCAGCCCGTGATAGGTGGCATTGCCATAGAGTTTGGTGGTGAAGTCTTTTGCCAAGGTCTGTAGCGGACAGACACGCCCTTTGTAGAGCACCTGCACGCGCCCCAAGCGGTCGGCTGTCTGCCGAGGCAGGGTGGAGGGTGCGGCGGAGGCGGAGACCGACAGTAAAAGCAGCAATGCAGCGACGGAACCTTTGAGCAGCCTGCGGAAATGCGATTTGGGAGAGAGGAACATAAGCAGCAGTCCGATGGCAAGCAGTGCGTAGCCAGCGTAGGTGACGGCGATGCCGATGGGGTCGTGAGCCACGCTGAGGGTCGAGCTGCCGTCCTCGTCGTAGTCGGCTTGGTAAAAACGGTAGCCTTCTCGCTTGTAGATGTTGTTCATCGAAATGTCGGCTTTCTCGCCTTCGACGGCGATGTGGCTCACGAAGTCCATCGGAGTGCGCGAGCCAGGATAGGTGACGAGCTCGAACTCATCCAACGTGACGGCAAAGGGCAGCTGGTGAACGTTGCCGTTGTCGTCTTCGAAACTGTTGTAAGATATTCCGCTTTTCAGCGTCATGCTGCCGTGAGAGCCCGTCCATGTGGACAATCCGCCGCCGAGCAATATTATCGCCGCTGAACAGAAAATCAGCAGTCGGTGCGGAACTTGCCACATTTTTTCCCTCACTATGGCGACAACAGCAGCAGCGCCAACAATGGCGAGTAACGTGGCGAACCACCATGAACCATAGACGGATGCTGCCGCTGACTCGTGGCCGTTGAATTTTTCAACAATGGTGCCGGCGGCGAGCACAATCACCACCGGCACCATAAGAAGGATGTTTGTCTTCTTCATTTTAATAATTACGTTCAAGGTTCATAGGTCACTTAAACTATATTGCATCGATGAATTTCACCACTGCGTCGCGGTCGGCTTTGCTTAACGCGCGGAATTTCTTCACGCTCTGATAGGCATCGCTCTGGCGGTTTCCGTGCCACATGATGGCTTCGATCACAGTGCGAGCGCGGCAGTCGTGCAGACGGTCGGATGCTCCTGTGCATATCTGGCTCAGGCCTCTGCCCCACAGTGGAGTGGTGCGGCACCAGCCAGTGCGGATGTCGTTCTTCATATAGAGACGGTGCTGGACAAAGTCTGAGTAGGGCCATATTTTCTGCTTCGGATAGCGTGGCAGACGGCTGTCCGAGTCGCGGAAGAAACCGGTCGGGTCGGTGAAGTTGTCGTTGCCTGTAACCCACGATGGACGGTGGCAGTAGGCACAGCCCATCTCGTTGAAGAGTTTCTTGCCGCGCTGCACTACGCTGTCGTTGATGTTACGAGCTGCGGGCACAGCCAATCCACGGTGCCAAACCATGAAGTTGACATAGTCCTGGTCACTCATCTCGGCTGGCAGAGTGTCGCAGGTGAGGTAGTTGTAGATGTCCTGCTCGACGTTGCCCGTCTTGTTCCATTCGGGGAAATAGTCGTAGAAGGCGGCCTGAACCTCCGGGTCTTGCGACGACTTGGTGGCATACACCGTACCGTTGAGGTCGAGGTAGTGCTTGCGTTTGTTGCTGCGGGTCACGTTGGTAATGTTCCAGATGGCGTTTGAACCAGGGGCGTCCTGCAGCGGGCCACGAGTGAGCGCGTAGGTGAAACGTTTGGGGTGGTTGGTGTTGCCGTACATGGCTGAGGGAGCCCATGTACCACCGGCCCAGAAGGCGGGGTTTAGGTCGGCTCCGGCATCGGCCTCACGCTTGTATTGTGCTTTCAGCGAGTCGTCGTCGATGGCGTCGATAAGTCCGGTGCCATACACTCCGATGGTGCTCTCAAGACGGAAGGCGAGGTCGGAGTAACTATTGGTCAGCGGGGCGTAGAAGGCCGCTTCGGGGATAATCACCTCGGGATAGATAAGGTCGTAGCGCTCGCCGTCGGGGAACTGGTTGCCCCACTCGTCGGTATAGGAGAGCCACATTATCTGTATCTGGTCTTCGTCGATTGGAGCTTTGAAGGGCGCGACGGCGCGGGTCTGCGGCATGCCGGCCACCGATGGTTCGTAGGCGTTGGTGTTTTTGTTGTAAACCACCAGCAGGTAGCCGTTGCCCCAGTCGTCGGCGTTGTAGCGGTCCATGCGGCGTCCATGACCGTAGCCAGGATGACATGCAATGCAACTGCTTCGCACATAGACGGGACCGAGGCCGTTGAATGGCGAGCTGTTCTGCGTGATGGTGCGCTCGAAGAAATATTCGCCATACTTGAACTGGCTGACCAACCCGGCATTTTCAACTGCGGGGGTTGGGTCTTCGTAGGCCGAGGCCGAGTTGTTGAAGGTGGTGCCGAGTCGTCCGCCGGCATACTCCTCCTCGTTCTCGGTGGGTTCGTTTTCCTCGGGTTCGTGCTTGCACGAGTAGAGACTCGTCAGCGCAGCTGCAGCGAGGAAAAGGGAAAGAATTTTTATTTTAGTGTTCATTGTTATAGAGTTTAAAAGTTGATAGGTTGATAAGTTAAGAGGGAGAGGGTTCACTTGACGCAGGTTATAGTTCCGCTATTTTTTGTTTGGCTTCGGCCAGGGCGGCATCTAATGCTTGGCAGGCGTCGATGGCGGCACGATTGCGCGAGTCGTTGCGGTTGTTTACGAACGGGCGGGGCATGGCGTCGATTTTCGCAAGGGCGTTGCTTATTGCGGTGGTCACCTTGCTGTCAAGGTCGGCGTCGCGGTCGGCTATGTATTTGTGCAGCGACTTGCTTTCGGTACGCTGGCCTTCGATTCCACCGTAGTAGGCGTTCTCGACGCTTTTGATATTGTTGTAGAAGTCGGTGATGGAAGTCTGACTGTAGGGCGACTCGATGTAGCTGGCGTCTTCGTCGCTGTAGGGTTTCCCGATTTTTGAAGTGCCTACCTCATCGGCGATGGCTGAGCCGCCGTCGAGAATTTCCATCATAGCATTGGCCATGCTGCTGTAGAGACTGCCAGCCTGTCCGGCCTTGATCATGTTCTCTCCATAGCTGAGAGCACCGCCACTGACGGTGTAGGCCAACTCTAGGTCGTTGAGTTTGGAGACGTGAGTTGCGGGGGCGTTGTCTTCGCCGGCCCAGGCTACCTCAAGTTGGAAGCAGCGGTTACGTAGGTCTCCTGCTACGGCTACGGCGTAAGTCAACTCTTTGTCGCTGATGCTTCCAATGGCTTTGGGTTGTCCGTTGCTGAATATGATGTACTCTATGCCGTGGAAACCCAGCAGTGCGTTGCCAAGCACTTCGCCGGCGTATGAGTCGCCATCCTCTGAGTTCATGGCGTTGATCTGCGCATCGTTGCTCATCATGGTGTTGAAGGCGTCTTCATCCAGAGGCCAGGAGTCGATATGCGGGTCGATGCCGTAGTCGCTGGCGGCTCCAAACAGGAAGGCTTCGCTCTTCTCCCACCAGGCGCGGGCTTCGAGGAAGGTCTGACACACTTGGTTGAGTTTGTCCTGGGTCTTGTCCGCTTTCAGGGCGGCCAGTTCGTTGGCCAAGCGTTCAGCGCTTGAGGCCAAGTTCTTGTAGGTGGGGACAACCGTGTGGTTCACATACTGTTCGGCGATGGCGGCCATCTCGGCCTCATCGTCGGTCACTTTGTCTTTCTTGCACGACACTGCGCAGGCGACAATGGCCAGTGCCAGCAGTGCGTTGAGTGTTTGTTTAAGCAGTTTCATGATATTTTAGATTTTTAGTTAGTGGCTTGTCTTGATAATTGAAAATTAGTCACACTTGACAAATTCAATTCGCTAATTTCATCTCCTGTTGAACATTGCGGCCCATGTGATGCCAAGTGCAAACCAGGGCTCGTTGTTGTACTGTTGGTGCAACATCCGTATGCCGCCTTCGGCTTTCACCACAATCTGCGGCAGCGGGGCGTAGTTTATACCGCCCGAGAAACAGACTCGCTCGGTCCATTTGTAGTCGTTGAAAGTATCGGGCGGATTGTATGAATCGTAATAGTCAGCGCGCACAAAAGGAATGAGCTTCATCTTGTTTAGTTTCGTGGTGTGGAAGATGTCGTAGCCAGCCTCAAGCCCTGCGGCCATTGCTGTCTTGCCAACCTCGGTGTGAGGATAGGGCGATCCGCTGCTGTTCGACAGGCGGCGATTGATGCTCGATATGGTGCCGGCCTCGCTCAGGTAACCGTAGTCAGCATTGCCACGCATCAGGAATCCGCCATACTCGCACTTGAAGTCGAAGGCCCCTATTGCGACAGTACCGTTCACCTCTTTGTATTTATCGGCGTTGTTTGTGACTATGTCGTTGTTGAATGTGTTGCCTACATATCCGCTAAGGCTGAACCTCCAGTGAGGAATGGTATAGTCCACCCTTGTGGCGAAAGCCAGACGGTTGGCAGGACGGAACTCGTAGGCCGATGCCGACGCTTGGTTTGCCCATCGGCCGACGGAGAACATCGTCGAGTTCAGCGCGGGCAGCAGCTGCACTTCATAGCGCCAGTGTTTCGTCTTGCCCCAGAAGCTGATGCCTGTCTCATGCCACGTGCAGGGCAGTATTGTATTCTCGCCTTCGGGACGGAACACTCCGTAGAATTGCGTCGGCAGGTGCGCATTGTTTGTCGCGCCCACGGGTACCACTATATGTCCCGCGCGCAGGTTGGCGTACTGGTTGAAGCTCTTCTGTATCCAGAACTGCTCCAACGCCACCTCACCGCCTCGCTCCAGCTCTTTCTCGTATTCACCGGTCTCCTCGGTCTCCATCTCCACCGCCGCCTCCACACCTCCGTGCTCGAACTCAATCTCGGTGCCGAAACTCCATCCTTTGCCGAAGTCGTAGCCCAGCATTATGACGGCGTGTGGCAAATCGACTTGTCCATGGCCTTTGGCATCTTTGTATCGGTCGGCGAAGGTGTAGCGGAATACGTTGTCGCTGTAGAAGTTGTGCTTGTATGTCGCCTCGCCGTAGCCACCCACCGTCAGGCGGTCCAGAACCTTCGAGGCCTTGCCGTTATGGGGTATGGACACAGTGTCCTGCGCTGCCACACAGAGAGGCATTAGTATTGAGAATAAAACGCAAACGCTTGATAATCCGTGTTTCATAACAAAACAATACTTGTAATTTGACACTTGCAAAAGTACAGTGTCCATTTTGTCGGCCTTATCACTATTATTAGGTAAATCTATCTGTTGGAATAGTTAAAAGTAGTGAATACTATTTTGCCATAGGTGGCGTTATTACTTTACTATGGATGACAGACACGACAACGACGAACTGCAACGACTTAAGCAGCTGCTGGCCAACTATGAGGAACTGCTGACAGACTGTATGGACGACAGTAGCTATGTGGCTCGCGGCAACGGCTTTTGCGACAGTAAGTACAGCGACGACTTCATTGAAGGCCGCATCGAAGAGATAAAAAAAGAGATTGATGCACTCACGCAATAACGCAATATTCATTGGAGCTTCCTTCAAATAAACTACAACAGGCTGTGGACCAGCTGGCATCGTTGCCAGGGGTGGGGAAGCGCAGTGCGCTGCGCTTTGCATTGCACCTAATGAGGCAGGACGAGGCAAGGTTTGCCGACTTTGTCGCTTCGGTGTCGGCTTTGAAGACTGACGTGCACCTCTGTCGTCGTTGCCATTGTGTGAGCGACACAGAATTGTGTCCGATATGCAGCAGTCCAAAACGGCAGCATGGCATTATCTGCGTGGTTGAGAACATACAGGACGTACTGGCTATCGAAAACACTCAGCAGTATCGTGGAGTCTATCACGTACTGGGTGGTGTTATTTCGCCCATCGACGGAATTGGCATCCGCGATATCAATATAGCTTCGCTGCTGAACCGTGTACAGCACCCCGAACCAGAGCCGGTGCAGGAAGTCATCCTCGCACTGCCCACCACAATGGAGGGCGACACCACGGCGTTCTATATAAACAAGCAACTGCAACCTTTCGGCATCAAGGTCAGCGCCATCGCTCGCGGTATCTCTGTGGGCGATAGTCTTGAATATGCCGATGAACTAACACTCGCTCGCTCTATAATGCACCGTGTGCCGTTTGAGGGGAACTAAGAGTGTGAAAATAGGCAGCGCCATATCTAGTAATAACTTAAACATCCAATATTGTATGCGATTCTTTCTTCCGTTAATCCTCACGTTGTCATTGTTGAATATTGCATGCGGTCAGAGATCGTCTGTAGGTGATGTGTGTGACGATAAGGATGTTCACCTCACAGTGGTTTCAGGCGCAAAGACACTTGTGACTGACAGTTTGCGTCACGATATTGCGGAGATGCTTATCGTCGGATTCCGTGGACAGAAACTGGGCGATTGCAAGCATATTCAGCGTGACATTGAGCGTTACCATATAGGAGGCGTTATACTTTTCGAATATGACGCCCCGACTGGGACGCACAATCGTAATGTGTCATCACCCAAGCAACTCACCACACTCTGCCATGACCTTCAATCGCTTACATCGGAAACGCTGTTCATCGGTATTGATCAGGAAGGAGGACGAGTGAACCGTCTGCGCGAGGATAACGGTTTTCCGAGGTTTATGTCGGCTAAGAAGTCGGCTCAGTATGGCGACGACAGCATACGCCACTATGCAGCGCTTACTGCCGCACAGTTGAAAAGGGTGGGGGTGAACCTGAATTTCGCACCTTGCGTGGATGTGGATATCAACCCTGACTGTCCTGTGATAGGTAAGTTGGAACGCAGTTTCTCTAAATCGCCAAAGATTGTCGCCAATGCTGCACGGATTTGGATTGAGGAACAGCGAAAGAAAGGTGTTGTCTCGTGCTTGAAGCATTTCCCGGGACACGGCAGTGCCACCGGCGATACGCATGTGGGGCTGGTGGATGTGACCGAGACTTGGAAGCCGTCAGAACTACAGCCGTACGAGACACTCATCACAGAGGGTGTGGTCGATATGGTGATGACGGCGCATGTAATAAATGCAAAACTTGACAAGGAGTATCCTTCGTCACTCTCGTACCTTATCACCACCAAGTTGCTGCGTGATTCTCTTGGATACGACGGTGTAGTGATAACCGACGACATGGCGATGGGTGCCATAGTGAACGAGTATGGTTTTGAGGAGGCTATCCGTCTTGCCATCGAAGCTGGTGCTGACCTGCTCTGCCTCTCAAACAATGGTAAGGAATACAACCCTGAGGTGGTGCCGCAGACGATTGCTATTGTTGAGAAACTCGTCGTTGACGGAAAGGTCAAGGCCGAGCGAATTCACGCCTCTGCTGACCGAATCAGGAGTCTTAAAGCAAAAATTAAATAGCTATGAAAAAACGCTACGCTATATATATCATGCTTGCCCTTGTGTGTCTGATATTTTCCGGTTGCAGCAAGAAAGGCTCGGCGATGCCCAAACACCGCAAGCGCAAACACTGCGACTGCCCTTATTTCAGTTATCAGATTAATGATACCCCGCAAAATGCTGCTCAATGGCTGTGATTGACGAGCGTCGGAGTGAGAGGTTTCGTGACATAATGTCGCAGTACGTGCCGACACAGGCGGTTGATGACATCGTGCGATATATTACAAGGTATTCCATTCATCTTAAAATAACACGAGAACGGCAGAGTAAATTTGGGGACTATCGCTTGCCATCGTCCAAGAATCCGATACATACCATAAGTGTCAATGGTAACCTTGGAAAGTATGGATTCCTGCTGGTGATGCTTCACGAATTGGCGCACATGACAACCTTCATAGACTGCGGACGTAAGGTGAAGCCTCATGGCCCTGAATGGCAGGCGAATTACAGTCAACTGATATTGCGTTTTGCGGCGAAAGATTGCTTTCCTGCTGATGTATTGCCGTTGCTATACAGATATGCCTCATCGATGCCGCTCAGTAAAAAACTTGAACGAGAGATTGACAAAAGACTTGAAATTCAGCCTTCGATTTTTTCGGATGAATTGTTGTCGCAGTCACACGCTATCGCACTAGATACGCTTTCTGTCGGCAGCCATTTTCAACTTGTAGGTCGCCCTGGTCGTACCTTTGAGAGTATCGAAAAGAGGCGTACACGTTGGAAATGTCGTGACATTGCCACTGGCCGCCTATACACAGTGGCATCCGACGCTATGGTAGAAGTGGTTGGCGGTTAGAGGTCAGTTGCTTTTGACGCCGTTAAAACCTATACAAGCGAAGAGAACCTTTAAATAAACTTTCCCCACAATGGCAAAACTTCAGAAAACAAACGCTGCACGGCTTCTTGACCAGAAGAAAGTGGCTTACGAACTTATCCCATACGAAGTCGATGAGAACGACCTCGGTGCGCAGCATATAGCCGATCAGCTGGGTGAAGACATAAACCAGGTGTTCAAGACTCTTGTGCTGAAAGGAGAACGCACGGGTTATTTTGTCTGTGTGGTTCCGGGCAATTGTGAAGTCGACCTCAAGAAGGCGGCCAAGGCGGCTGGCGACAAGAAGTGCGACCTCATACCTATGAAAGAACTTCTGCCTCTTACGGGTTATATTCGTGGCGGCTGCTCACCTATAGGCATGAAGAAACATTTTCCTACTTTCTTTCATCAGACCTGCCTCAACTTCGACCACATCTACGTCAGTGCCGGACAGCGCGGACTTCAGTTCAGGATTGCTCCGCACGACTTGATAACGGCCTTGCAGGCGACGGTGACCGACTTGGTATTATGAAAGAAGGACGGCCTTAATGGTCGTCCTTTTTTTTTATTGCTTTACTTTCGACTTATTTGTCGCTAGGTTTGGTAGGCGCTGTTTTTGCAGAGGGCTTTGAGATGCTTTCGCGCATGTCGGTGTCGGCCTGGATGTTCTTCATACGGTAGTAATCCATGATTCCGAGGTTTCCACTGCGGAAGGCTTCGGCCATTGCTTTCGGCACTTCTGCCTCTGCTTCAATAACATGGGCTCGGGCTTCCTGGGCGCGGGCCTTCATCTCCTGCTCTTGTGCCACTGCCATAGCGCGGCGCTCTTCGGCTTTTGCCTGTGCGATGTTTTTGTCGGCATTGGCCTGATCCATCTGCAGCTGGGCTCCGATGTTCTTTCCGACGTCGATGTCGGCTATGTCGATGGAGAGGATTTCAAAAGCGGTGCCACTGTCGAGTCCTTTGGTCAGCACTAGTTTGGATATTGAGTCGGGGTTCTCCAGCACCTGCTTATGGCTTACAGCCGATCCGATGGAGGTGACGATGCCTTCGCCAACGCGTGCGAGAATGGTCTCCTCACCGGCACCGCCGACGAGCTGCTTGATGTTGGTGCGCACGGTCACACGGGCTTTGGCTATCAGCTGGATACCGTCTTTGGCGACTGCTGCCACAGGCGGGGTGTCGATAACTTTGGGGTTGACCGAAGTCTGCACGGCTTTCAGTACATCGCGGCCAGCGAGGTCGATGGCGGTAGCGGTTTTGAAGTCGAGGTTCATGTTCGCCTTGTCGGCCGAGATGAGTGCGTTGACCACCGAGTTGACGCGTCCGCCAGCCAGGTAGTGGGCTTCCAACTCGTTCTGGTTGAGCTTAAGGCCGGCTTTCGAAGCCGAGATGAGGTTGTTCACAATGACCGAAGGTGGAACCTTACGGAAACGCATGAACACCAGCTGTACCAGCGAGGTGTGTACTCCCGAAATCAACGCCTGAAACCATATTCCTATCGGGAAGAAAATCAGGAAGATGATAAGGGCGACAATGCAAATGCCAATAATGATAAATGTCTCCATAGTATTAAGTTTTTGTTTTTAATTTTTAGTTTCTTGTCCTAATTCTAAAAACGTTCGTCGTCACTCTCTTTCACGTCTATGCGGTAGCCATCGACAGCTACCACCACAATTGGTTTGTCAGGGTCGATGAACTTGTTGATGGCGTGCACTTCAACCATCTCGCCATCGATGAGGGCTTTTCCGGTTGGGGCCAGACGTGCCACGGTCTTGCCGTGTGCACCTACCTGTATGGCTTTGTCGTCAATTTGGTTTACCTTGCTGTCCGACTCTTCGTTAAGGCTGAATCGTTTCCATGTCTTGGACTTCAGCAGGAAAGTGAGGAAGACGATGGTCAGCACGACGCATCCTACCAGCACACAGGTGCCGGCGGTGGTACCGTATTTGTTGTAGGTCCACCAGATGCCGAAAGCGAGCATCAGTATTCCGATGCCGCCGGCGATGCCGCCCGGGAGGGCGACTATCTCAAGTGTGAGCAGTGCAAGTCCCACTGCCAGAACGATGATTATAAGTGCGATATCCATGGTTGTGATTGCGTTATTGTGTTAAGGTGTTATTGTGTTTGCTTGAAACTCAAAATTAAAAACCTGAAACTCAAAACTATTGAACAATTTCGGTTGTCAGTTGCTTGTCGAGCAGGGAGGTGTGCATAGGGAGCAGTGTTTCATAACTGCCGTTCTTGATTACGCATTTGCCTTTGCAGTGTACTATGATAGCGCATTGCTCGGCTTGGTTCACGGTGTGGCGGCAGATGTCAACGAGAGCCTTTATCACGTAGTCGAAGGTGTGTACGTCGTCGTTGTATAGCAACAGTTTGCATCCTTCATCGTTCAAGGTCGCGATTTCTTCCTCTGATTGTGTATGTGTTTTTGATTTTTCCATAGAGATTAGCGGTCGGTTGTGAGTATCGTTACGGCATGGGCCGAAATGCCTTCTTCGCGGCCCTCGAAGCCCAGATGCTCGGTGGTGGTGGCTTTGACTGACACTTGGTCGATGTCGATGCCCATTGTCTCGGCCAGGTTTTGGCGCATCTGATGGATATAGGGGGCTACCTTGGGTTTCTGCATACAGAGTATGCTGTCGATGTTGTTTATTTCGTAGCCTTTCTCTCTTGTCAGTCGTGCTGTCTCTTTCAGCAGCAGTCGGCTGTCGATACCCTTGTATTTGGGGTCGGTGTCGGGGAAATGCTTTCCGATGTCGCCCAATGCCGCTGCTCCCAGCAGGGCGTCGCAGACGGCATGTATCAGTACGTCGGCGTCAGAGTGCCCCACCAAGCCTTTGGAGTGCTCAATCCGAACACCACCCAAGGTGAGCGGCAACCCGTCTTTGAGTTGGTGAACATCGTAACCTATACCGACACGAAACATGATTTAGTGAATAGTGAATTGACAAATGATTTGATGACCGCTGGCTACTCGTTAATCGCCAGATATGGGCACGCTCTTAATCCTTCTTGGCTCCGCGTTTCACTCCGAAATCTACCGACAGAGAGATGCGTACGGTGTGTGTCAGCGGATTGTTGCTGATGGTTGTGGTTGGTATAAGGTAGGAGAAGTCGAAGCCGAACACATTATATCTTATGCCTGCACCGACCGAGAGGTACTGGCGGCCGCCTTTGTATTTGTTCTCATAGAAATAACCCAGACGTGCGGCGAACATGTCGGAGTACCAGTACTCGGCACCAAGCGAGAGCTGTATTTCCTGCATCTCTTCCTTGAATCCGCCGGGGGCGTCGTAGAACGACTGTATGGCGCCTTTTATCACGTTGGTTTGGTTGTACTCGGTGCGGTTGGCATAGTATTTGGAACCATCGCTTAACGGCGGGGTTGGCACCAGCAGCTTGTTGATGTCGAACAGGACATTGAGTTTGTTGTAGTTGTCAACATGATAGGTGTAGCGGGCTCCAAGCCTTAGGTTGGTGGGCAGGAATTCTTTCTGTGTGTCGTCGTCGGAGTAGGAGAGCTTGGCTCCAAGGTTGCTGATGAATCCGCCGACGGCAAACTCGTTCTGCTGGTCGATTTCGCGGTTGTAGTAGATACCGATGTCGGCTGCGAAGCTGTTGGCGGCCTTGGTTGTGGTGTTTCCGATGTCCATGCCGTTGGATATATCGGAACGGATGTAGCGGAACGAGGCACCTATCGAAAGTCCGTCGGCTACAAGCAGGGAATATGTTGCGTCGAGGGCGAACTCGTTGGGTTTGAACGTGCCGCGGTCGTTGCCTTCTTCGTCGGTGCTTTGCAGCTCGCCCAAAGAGAAATAGGTGACAGAGGCTCCTACGGCGTGGCGCTTGTTGATTTTGTAATAGCCACCCAGATAGAGCAGGTTCATGTCGCTCACACCGAGATGGCGCAGCCACGGGGTGTAGGTGGTGGTGATGCCGCCTTTGGCCTCTGACTGTACAAATTTTGCATTGTTCCAGTGGGCCGAGTTCGCGTCGGGGGTCGAGGCTACGCCTGCGTCACCGAGGGCACTGCTTATGGCGTCGGGCGCTATGAGCAGTATCGGCATACCGGTCGAGATGTAGTTGTTCTTCACTTTGCTCTGGCCTGTAATGGAGGTGTTGCCTGCATTAGGACCTTTCTCTTGCGCCTGCACCATACATGCCACCACAACGAGCAGTATGAATAAATTGAGTCTTTTCATTTAAGTTGGAACTTTGTGATTTGTAATTTCTTGAGTTAAAACAAGTAGTTCTGTTCCGATAATGTTGCATTTTGTTGATATAGACTTGTAATAAACTATGATTCTTTAAATTTATTGTGTGACCGTTTAATTTACCTTCATTATCTTTGCGTGTGTGATTTTTTTCATACCGTCCTTGGTGCGAAGCACAATGCGAGCGATATACAGGCCGTTGGCTACTTCCGAGCCGTCGCTGCTGCGCATGTCCCAATGTGCTGTTATCACATAGCTGCCCTCTATTGAATTGGCTTTCAAGCTACGGACGGTTTGTCCCATTGCTGACATGATGTCGATGCTGGCCTCTTCGATTTCGGCGATGCTGTTGTGCTCAAGGTGCAGTGTGGTTCCGTTGCTGCACGGATTGGGGTAGGCGTAGCAGCGTCCCAGGGTGATGCTGTCGTCGCTGTGTACCACAAAGGTGATGGTGGCGGTGTTGGAGTAGTTGTATATGTTCCAGGCTTTGAGCGTGAGGGTGTGCACGCCAGGCGTGAGGTTGCTAAGTCCGTAAACCACCCGTCCGCAGCGGCTGTCGGCGAGGTCGGTCTCGTAGAAGTCGTTGAGGGTTATCTCGCTGTTGGCGTTGCCGTCGAGCACGGCGGTGATGTTGTGTCCGATGCCGCTGCCCACGGCGTTGATGCCCACCTTGTCCGAAAGACGGGCGTAGATGGTGGGGTTCTCATCGGTGAGGCCTCCGTTGTGGAAGGTGCTGTCGTTGATGAAGAGGTCTATCTGTGGGCGGCATTCGGTGAGGTCGGCATCTTGGTTGAAACCGCCAATCATCAGGTCGTTGTGGCTGCCAGTGGCGCAACGGTCGTCGTCGGCTTTTGCGAAATGGCTGAGTTTCACCCGGTCGTAGCGGGGTGAGACGTCGCGCGGCACGATGAAATCATACTCAAATTCGCCTGATGTCACTTTTGTGTGGCCGCGGAATATCACGCTGTTCTGTTGTGTGAATCGCACTTCGGTGCCTTCGTTGTCGTTGGCTTGTGTCTGTGTTACGGTTGGCCGGTCGAAGACGGTGGCATAGAGAATGCCGTTGAAGTTGGTGAGTTTGGTTCCGTCGCTGTCGCGCACCTCGCCTTTGACGGTCACCTTTGACAAGACCTCGGCGCTGTCGCATACGCCAGCGGTCACCTCGGAGCCGTTGATTTCGCTGACAACAACTTGGTTGTCGGGTAGCGAGAGTTTCAGTGCGGGGTCGCCGAGCAACACAAAGCTGTGCGACACGCTGGTGGCGTTCTTAGCCAGCCGCAGGGCGTCGCCGATGGTGTTGCCTGGTGTGAGGGCGTTGAGGCAGATGTCGGCGTTGAATTTCTCGATATGGCCAATGGGTCGTGAGGCGGTGATGACGCCGATGGCGCCCCCGTCGGCATGCAGCAGCAGTTCGCTGCCGCTTGTGGGCGAGAGTTTGTCGAAACGGCCGTAACTGCAGGTGCTGGTCACAAAGAGAGAGAGTTGGTCGCGGTTGGCGTAGTTGTTGATGTCCGAAAGTTCTATGTAACGCTCTGTGCCGATATACTCCACCGAACCGTGCCCTATGTAGTTGAACAGCAGGCACCCGTAGTCGAGCCGCTGACGCAGGGCGTTGTTCACGTCGGGATAGTACGAGCCGATGGCGCTGGATTGCTGGGTGTAGGCGTCGGCGTAGATTTTGTCGATGTTCATCTGCGGGAAGGTGGCGTTGATTTTCCTCGCAATGTTCTCCGATGAGCTTGCGAAGATGCTGTCGCCCGGAGAGGATGGGTCGGCGTCGTCGGCCAAGAGGGTGACATAGTTGCGCCAGTCGCCGCGGATTTCGGTTCGTTTCAGGTCGCTTTTCTCCAGATAGCGGCGAATCTTGGCCACCATGTGGTCGGCTTCGGCGTCGTTGCGCGCCGGCAGGCGTCCGATGCTCACCTCGAGGCTCTCGTTCTGCGAGCCGCGCTCGCCGTCGTCGAGATAGCCGAAGAGGTCGTCGGTACAATAGGAGCCGCCTTCGTCGGTGAAAGAGGTCTCTGACTGGCAGGTGAGTATTTGCGGTAGGCCGTTGGCGAGGAGGTCCTTGTTGTCGAAGGTGCCGCATCCGAAGAGCAGCAGGTATCTGGGTGCTGTAAAGCCGTCGTCGGACGCTGCCCGCTTATAGAACATGCGTAGCATTTCGCGGACGGCTATGGGGTCCTGCTTGCCGGAAGAGAACTCGTTCCACACCTTCTCGGGTGTGACGATGAGAGAACTCAATCCATCGTAGATGAGGTGCAGGTTGGCCAGCTCTTGAGCTTGTGACAGGAATGTGGGGTGAGTCAGGATTACCAGATCGGCGCCGAGTTCGCCGTGCAGGTCTTGGTTGGACAGCTGGGTTATGCGAGCCGGGGAGTGGTAGCTGCTGGCGTCGAACAAAACGTAGTGTCCGACCGTCTCGGTGAAGTTGCAGAAGGTGGCGGTTGAGCCGTTGCGGGTCAGTGTCATCTCGACGACGCTGTCGTTGCGTGTGACGTCCCATACGCGCATGGATGTGGAGTTGGTGGAGATGCTGAACTTGGCGATGTTGCCGGCTCCCAGGTGGTCGAGGTTGTAGGCTTCGGCCTGCCCGCTGCGGAAGGCGAGGGGAGAGGTGGCGTTGAGTTCGATGAAGTCGAGATAGCCGGTCGATTGGTTTTCGGCGAAGGAATAGGTGATATTGAAGGTGGCGCTGGCCGAGGAGGCGTTGTAGGTGTTGCGCAGAATGGCGTATGGGCGGTTTTCGTTGCAGTCGGTGCGCTGTGAGCTTCCGCCGTAGGTGACCGTGAACTGTGTGGAACCGGTCGAAACGCTGGCCAGGGCAACCCTGCTGCGCAGTTGCGAACCGGCGGCCACGCCTGGCAGCGAAAGGGTGAAGCTGCGTGATGGATTGGAGGTGGTGAACTTCTCGCCGACCCAAATCTGACCGGTGGAATGGGTGTTCAGCAGGTCGTTGTCGATCAGGGCGGTGGATGTGTAGTTGTAGATGGTGTTGGTGTTTGCCTCGTCGGCGGTGCCTGTGCCGATACGCTTCGGGGTGTCTGTGCCGGTGGTGGTGAGGTAGTAGTAGTTGTATTTTGCGTAGGGGTGACGGCGGTGCTCCATCATGCCCGACTGGGCGTTGTAGAGCCAGATGTCGGCGCCTTCGGCGTAGAAGAGCAGGTAGTCGCTGCCGTCCATACGCCCGTTGGCGTTCAGGTCGTGCATGCTTATGGCCACCTGCTTGAGGTCGTTGGGGCGGTTGGCGCTGTTGAGGTCGTCCATGAGGCCGCCGCCATTGCCGTAAAGGGCCACTTTGTCGCACTCCACACCGTTGAGGGCGGCGATGTCGGAAACGCTTACCTTGCACACTCCGCCGCGCTCGACGGCCAACCTGTGCCAGGAGCCGGTAGCAAGCACCGAGTGGCTTGGGTAGGTCTGGGCTTGCGATGACATCCCGAGGGCAATCGAGACAAGTGTAAATATGTAAAGTTTCAATTTCATTTTAAGAGACGGCGTATTATAATAACAATAAACCGAAAAAATTATTGTGTCGATTAGAATGACATTGAGTTGTTAAAAAATAATTGATGTTTTTCTTGTGGATTATAGGATTAATTTGTATCTTTGTAAAGTCAAAAAAATGAGACGATGTCTTGTAAATGTGTCAAGTTCAGTTTGTTTGGCTATAAGGTGGTGGTGGATCACGTGGCGCTGGGCGACATTTGTGTTTATTTTAATTGATTGAAAAGCAGCAGTTGATATGGTTCCCTCCGTATCAACCACGTATCAACAAGGTATCAAGGCCGTATTAACTCCGTACCATCTCCGTACTAACTATATGTCATCTCCATGCCATCTCCGTGTCATCTCTATATCGCCTCTATATCACCTTTATGATTTCTCGATATCACCTCTATATCATCTCTATGCCAGCCCTAGGGCACCAAGCTTGAAAAACATGGCGAACTTATGTAATATGGATACCAAAAGAATGTTTAACTAAACTTTGAAACATTATGGCATACGAAACAGTCGGCAAGAAAGTCGGAACGATCGGGGACGTGGTTTACTATGTGCGCAACGGCAAGCAATGCATGCGTAGGAAACCGAAGCATCAGAAGAATCCCAACACGGAGAAGCAGCAGGCGTCACGGGGACGTTTTGTGCAGGTGTCGCAGCTGGCGGCGATGTTGCTGCCGGTGGTGAAGGTGGGCCTTCACAATGCGGCGAGGAGGAGCAAGGTGCCGGAGTACAATATGTTTGCAAAGGTCAACAGCAAGGCGGTGGGTGCGGACGGCATCGACTACAGCAGGATTTTGGTGGGGAAGGGGTACGATACGAAGCCGGTGAAGTTCGGGAGGCCCGAGATCACGAAGAGGGGGAAGCTGCAGGTTCCGTTTGAGCCGAGGCCGGCGGGAGAGGGCGAGAATGGGCACGAGGTGGTGTTTGTGGCCGCCCTTTGTCCGGACAAGAAGGCGAGCCGGCTGTCGGAGCCTGTGTCATGTGAGTCGGGTATGGCGGTGCTGCAGGTGCCTGCAAGCTGGGTGAAGCATAAGTTGCATTTGTATGGCTTTGTGCGCGTCAAGGGGCTCAAGACGTCTGACTCGGTGTATATCCCGCTAGAACAGGAGCTATAGTTGCATGTTGTTTTGTGTGGACATCGGTTTTGAGACGAAAATAAAAAAAAGTGGCTTTTTTAACATCTCTTTAGAATTGCCCCCGATTATTTAACGTTTATTAATTTTCGGCACGAAACAAATGAGACAATGTGCCGTTAAAACAAATGAAAAACGCACAAAACGGCTCGAGGCAAGGTGGAAAGAAACGAATAAGAGGGGAAAGGGCGTAGAAAAACAAAGTGGTAAACGATTGAAAATTATGCGGTAGCAAAATAAATTGAAGACTAAAGCCGTTATTTCAAAAAAAAATAGTATTATTGCGTTTCAAATTGAGTGTATATTATCATTGAAACAAACACATAAAAATATGATGAAAAGCATACGAAGAGCAGCAGTGTTGGCAGTAATTGCCTTTCTTTCGTTACAGAGTGTCAATGCACAGGACATCGGATTCTCGCAGTTCTACGCCAACCCTCTCTATCTCAACCCTGCAATGGCTGGATCGAAGATAGCGCCCAGCCTGTCGTTGACTTACAGGTGCCAGTGGCCGGCCCTTACAAGCGCCTATCAGACAGCGTCGATTTCGTACGACCAGTATATCAGCAAGCTGCATGGTAGCATCGGTGCCATAGCGATGTATGACCGTCAGGGTGACCACGGTGCTCTGAACACGACGTACGTTGGTTTCATGTATGCTTTCCGTTTCAACCTTACGCGCGATGTTTACATGAACCTCGCTTTGCAGGCTTCGGTGTTCAACATCCATCTGAAATGGGATCTGAACTACCTGCACTTCCCCGACCAGATTGACCCGAGCCAGGGATTCGTGAACCAGACCTCGGCTCAGGAGCCTGAGAACAACAACAAGTGGAACGCTGACTTCAGCGCGGGTGTCATGGTTTATGGCGAAAACTGGTATGCCGGTGCCGCCGGAGCCCACCTGAGCCGTCCCGACCAGGGTTTCTACAGTGTTGACCGTATTCCCATCAAGGTTACCGTCCACGGCGGTGGTATGATCAACCTGGCCAAGGAGAAACGCCGCACCTCGACTCTCGGTCTCGGCACTCCTATCATTTCGCCCAACTTCATCTATCAATATCAGGGTACTTTCCACTACTTCAACTACGGTCTCTATCTCGACTGGGAGCCGTTCCTGGTTGGTGTGTGGTTCCGTAACGGTGTGGAGAACGCCGACGCTTTCATCTTCCTGGCCGGTATTCAGTGGGATCACTACAAGGTTGGATACAGCTATGACGTGACGGTGTCGAAACTGGCCAACAACACCCACGGATCGCACGAGGTGACGCTTGGAATCCTCCTGCCTGTGCCGCAGCAGAAACAGAAAGTGCGCGCTATACGTTGCCCGTCGTTCTAATATAGCAGTTATCGGATAGCAGTCAGTAATAATTTGTAAATCACAAATACATCGAAATATGAAAATTCTGAAATTCTCAAGTTTTTTACTAGTAGCACTGTTGGTGTTCAGCTCGTGCGGCAGCAAGAAGAAATCTGCCACCACGGGATGGGACTACAACAGCTCGGAATGGGGCGGATTTGAAGTGTCGTCCAACAACGAGCAACCTACCAACCCAGGTCTCGTCTTCATCGAAGGCGGTTCATTCAACATGGGTTATGTTACCGATGACTCCCGTTTCCAGTGGAACAATACAGCTCACACCGTCACAGTCTCTTCATTCTATATGGATGAGACAGAGGTATCGAACGTGAGTTACCGCGAGTTCACTTACTGGATGCAGCGTGCCTACGGCGAGGAATATCCCGAGCGCGTAAAGGATATCTATCCCGACACCAACTGTTGGCGCGACAAGCTCGCTTGGCGTGAGTCATTTGTTGACTATTACTTTACGAGCCCCGTATATGACGAGTATCCTGTGGTAGGTGTATCGTGGGAGCAGGCCAACAAATACTGTGCTTGGCGTACCGACCGTGTCAACGAAAAGATACTGGTTGACATGGGTGTCATAGTGCTCGACCAGACCGACCTGCGCGGTGAGACGGCATTCCAGACGGATGTCTATCTGGCAGGTCAGTTCCGTGGTGAGAGTGGCAAGAACGAGCTTACCAACCTCGACCCTGCAGCCGGAGGAGAACCTCGGCAGGCACGTCGCGAGGATGGTATCCTGCAGCCCTCATACCGACTTCCGACTGAGGCTGAATGGGAATTCGCAGCTCTCGGCATGATTGGTAGCACCGTTGACGAGCGTATTATCGAGCACAAGACCTATCCTTGGGCAGGTCACAGCCTTCGTTCGGCCAACAAGGCTTACTACGGTCAGTTCCTGGCTAACTTCAAACGTTCGCGCGGCGACGCTATGGGTGTGGCCGGCAACTTGAACGATGCTTGGGACTACACCGCTCCTGTGAAGTGGTATTTCCCCAATGACTACGGCCTCTATCACATGGCTGGCAACGTCAGCGAGTGGTGTATGGACGTATTCAGAAAAGATGTTGACCCCGTTGGAGGCGAAGATGTTGACCCGTTCCGTGGCAACGTCTATAAGGCCCCCGTATATATCGATGACGAAATCGCAATCAACGATACCACTGGTAGCATAGAGTATCAGAACGAGGATGTTGACTTGAACCGTCGCAACTATCGTCAGGCTAACAACATCAACTATCTTGATGGTGACTACGCATCCAACATCTATGACTATGACGGACAGTCAGCCATCACCGAGTGGGTTGCCACTGGTGGAGACGACGAGGAAGAAGAGGCCAGCGATGACGAGGAGGGCGGTAGCACTCTCGACAACCCCGACAGCGTGACCAACATGATGTACCACCGCAACGCTGCTCGTCAGAGTGATGTGACATCACTCACCAACAACAAGGTGCGTGTTGTGAAGGGTGGTTCGTGGAAAGATCGCTCCTACTGGATGCAGGCTGGTACTCGCCGCTTCTACGACCAGGACAAGAGTACGTCATGGATAGGATTCCGCTGCGCAATGGATCGCATAGGATCCCGTGCTGGTATGAAGTAAGATTTGAAGGTTAATATAGGGATTTAAAGGAACGGAAGAGAGTCAAATGACTCTCTTCCGTTTTTATTGCAAAGAGGCGGGAATTTACAGGATGTCCAGAATGGCTAGATGATATTCAAGGTTTGGAGAGCGTTGAGGATTCCTTCGTGATCAACGTCTGACGTGATGTGGTTGGCGTGTTGCTTTACTATGTCTGAAGCGTTTCCCATAGCAACACCGATACCTGCATACTCCAGCATCTCTATGTCGTTGGCTCCGTCGCCGAAGGCGATACATTCGTCGCGCTTTAGCCCAAAATGACTTAATACCTTTTCCATCCCGATGGCTTTGCTGCTGTCGGACGGAATGAGGTCGCTGAAGGCAGGATGCCATCTAGGCAGTCGGCTGTGTGGTAACATCGCCAGCACTTCTGCATCCTTGCTCTCAGGTATCATGGCGATAAACTGATAGACGTCTTCGCCCACCAACTCACAGTTGGGTCGCAGCTTTGGCATCTCGAACTCCAGCTGGTCGCGAAGCTGACGTGCCAGTTCGTCGATATGGTTGGTAAACATCTCGTGTTCGGTGAACGCCATAGAGACGTAGTTGTTCCTGTCGGCATAATCCATCCACCGCTGCGCGTCGTCGTGGTTGAGCGGGTTCTTGTATATAACCTCGCCGCCCACCTGGCAGTAACCTCCGTTGACGGTTATCATGCCGTCGAAATGTATCGGCATTTTGGGTACCAGCACTTTGGCGCGTCCGGAACAGATGAAGGTGAGGATGCCGTTCTCTTTTAAAGCCTTGAAGGATTCAATTGTTCCGCTCGAAACCTTGTGGGTGTTGAAACTCAGCAATGTTCCATCGATGTCGAAAAATGCCGCCTTTATCATTTCTATTGTCTAATCAAATCACTTGTCACTACTCGCTTTCCTCCCGAAATACCACAGCTGCCAAGAGTTGAACACGTTTTGAAACACCGAATAAAATGCCGAAAATACCGACGACAGCGGATTCAAAAATGTTGTGGCCATCCATATTCCCATCGAGCTGTTCTTCTGTCCTAACAGCTGTCCACCAGCGATGGTGTCGCCATAACGGTGCCCCAGCCACTTACCGAAGCCGAACTGTATTGCACAGAAAAGCAACGCCAGTAAGCCAAGCCACACGATCACGTGCCAGTTGCCTTCGCCGTTGAGGAAAATGAAGTCGATGGTTTGTCCGAGGTTGATGAACAGCGCGCAGGCCCAGAGGTAGAAACTGACCCCTTTGTAGCGTGCCATTGCGTTGTTGACCTTTGGAAGAAACTTCTGCAGCAGAAGGATGATGAAGAACGGAAAACCTATTGTCGGCCCTATCTTTTTGAGTATCATCCAGAACGAGGCAAAGAAGGTTACCTCTTGCGCTCCGTTGTTTCCAGAGTGTGTCACTATTGTGAAATACAAAGGGGCGACGACGGCCACCATAAGGTTTCCCACGATGGTGTAGGTGGTCACCGTGCGGCGGTCGGCTCCCATCATGCAGCTTATCACCGCTACCGATGCAGCCACAGGACAAAGCACTCCGATAAGCAACCCTTGGGCGATGATGTAGTTAACGCCCAATGTGACCAGTAGGTAGTAGCCTCCGATGCTTACCGTCATCTGGAACAACGCCAGCCACAGGTCTAACCATGAGAGACGCAGCTTGGTTATCTTCACCGCTGAGAAGGTTAGCAGCAGGATGGTAAATACTATATATGGTGTGAGGAAGGCTATCTGTCCGCAGAGGTTGTGGAACAGCGCTCCTAGGACAAGGGCTATAGGAAGTACGTAAGGTTTGATTTTCTGAGTGAATGCACCCATCTCCCTAGAGTTTGCCTATAATCTGAGTGAAGAGTTGTGTCATGCGGTCGGCGGCACGGTCGGCAGCCACTATCACGTCGTTGCCGTCGTTGAGGCAGGTGTCGCTCAAGGCTGCCGCCTCGTTGGTGATGACGCTCATGCCGAAGATCTCCATCCCGCTGTGGCGCGCCACAATGACTTCGGGTACTGTGGACATGCCAACAGCGTCGGCTCCGATGGTGCGGAAGTAACGGTACTCAGCAGGTGTTTCGTAGGTGGGGCCTGTGCTGGCAAGGTACACACCCTCTTTCAGCTCAATGCTCATCTGTTTTGCTTCATCGTGGGCGATACGGCGTATGGCTTTGCTATATACGGTGGTCATATCGGGGAAGCGGGTGCCGAACTCTTCCATATTCGGTCCAACCAGAGGGTTGGGCATGCGGTTGATATGGTCGGTGATGATCATCAGGTCGCCCACATGCATGTCGGGGTTGACGCCGCCGGCGGCGTTGCTCACAAAGAGACGTTTGATTCCCATCCGCGCGAACACTCGCACGGGGAAGGTGACTTCCTGCATGGTATATCCTTCGTAGAAATGGAATCGGCCTTGCATGGCGACCACATTCTTCGAACCCAGTCGTCCGAAGATGAGGTTGCCTTTGTGACCGGTAGCCGTGGAAACCTTGAAATTGGGTATCTCCTTATAGGGTATGACAATGGCGCTCTCGATACGGTCGCCCAGTTTACCGAGCCCGCTGCCCAGCACTATCGCGGCATCGGGGATAAAGCCGATACGGCTTTTCAGATAGGCAACGGTTTCGTCGATGTTATGTAAATAAACTTTTGTGTCGTACATCTTAATCGTTGATTGCTAATTACTTTTTCAGTTTGTCTATTTGTGCTTGTATTTCGGCTGCCTGCTCGTAGTTCTCTTTCTCTAAGCATTCCTGCAGCTTCTCTTCCAGTTGTTCAAGCGTTTGGTGCGAATATTTCTCATCTTCTGGATTGTCGAGCAGTAGGGGTTCCACCGCAGTTTCGTCGATGATGTTCTGTGTGGCGTAGATGGGAGCGTGGGCGGTCAAAGCGAGGGTTATGGCGTCGCTGGTGCGGGAGTCGATTCGCTTGTCGTTGAATCCATCGCTCAAAGTGAGAGAACTGTAGTAGATGCCTTCGGAGAAACGCTCTATCGTGGCCTCTTTGACACTCAACCCGTATTCGTGCATGATGTTGCACATAAGGCGGTGTGTCATAGGCCGCTCGGTCTCTACGGCTTGCAGCGCAAGTATGATTGCTTCGGCTTCAGGCTCGCGAATCACCACCGGAATGCTGCGGCCGTTGGAGGGTATGGTGAGCATCAGCAGACACGATCCGCTGTCGCTTACGCGTCTTATCTCTTCGGGAAATACTTCAATGAGTGGCATCTTGAAAGGGTTACGTGTTAATCTCTATTTGTTCAGGTATTCGGTTAATCGCTTCACCGCCATTCCTCTGTGGCTTATCATGTTCTTCACCTCCAATGGCATCTCGGCGAACGAGACGGCGAAGTGGTCGGGCATGAATATGGGGTCGTATCCGAAGCCCTCTTTGCCGTAACGTTCGGTGAGTATTACCCCTTCCACCTTGCCTTCGAAATAACGTGGCTCGCCGTCCTCTATGAGGCATATCACCGTGCGGAACTGCGCCTTGCGGTTCGTTTCACCGTCGAGGGCTTTCAGCAGCTTGTTGACGTTGTCGTCAAACGAGCAGTGCTCGCCGGCATAGCGTGCACTATAGACACCAGGCGCCCCGTCGAGAGCATCAACCTCAAGCCCAGTGTCATCGGCAAAGCAGTCGCAGTGCGTGCGCTCCCACACCCACTGCGCCTTCTGCAACGCATTGCCCTGCAGGGTGTCCGCCGTTTCGGGTATCTCGCCCGAAAGGCCAGCTTCCTCGAGGCTCACAATCCCAACTTTCCCGTCGAGCATCTCACGTACCTCGCCAAGCTTATGTTTATTGTTGGTGGCAAATATCAGTTTTCTCATAGTTTTCATAAATTAAATATTAACCATTACTCGTATCTTATCGCCACGATGGGGTCGAGGTTTGCGGCTTTCTTAGCTGGATACCAGCCGAAGAAGATCCCCACCGCAACGCACACCACAAAGCTCAGCACTATGGCGCCGTAGCTTATGAGATAGGGCCATGCGAGTATGGAGGTTATGGCGTAGGCGATGAGCACTCCCAGCACTATGCCTATCAAGCCGCCAATGACGCTCAGCACCACGCTCTCGAACAGGAACTGCATCATGATGTCTTTGTTTTGAGCACCGATGGCCATTCGGAGTCCTATCTCCTTGGTGCGCTCGGTGACGGTGACATACATGATGTTCATGATGCCGATGCCGCCCACCGCCAGCGAGATGCCAGCCACGATGGAGAGCAGTATGGTGAGGAATCCCAGCACCTGGCTCATCGACGAGAGCATCTCCTCCTGCGTGAACACGTTGAAGTCGTCGTCCATGCCTTCGGCTATGTTGTGTGTCGAGCGTAGGGTGTGGGTTATCTCCACCGCCGCCATCTCGCTCTCCTCTTCGCTGGTGGCCGACGCCATTATCATGTTGAAGTGGTTGATGCCCAAGAAGCGTTTCTGTATGGTTGTGTATGGTGCGAAGGCTATGTCGTCTTGATCCTGGCCCATCTGGCTCTGCCCTTTGCTTTTCAGCACACCGATGACCTTCATCGGTATCGAGCCGAAGCGTATGGTTTCGCCTATGGGGTTCTCGCCGTTCGGAAAGAGGGCATCGGCGATGGTTTTGCCTATCACGCACACCTTTGCGTAGCGGGTGACATCCTCGTCGGTGAACATGAGGCCGCGTTCGAGCGTGTAGTTTTCAATCGTGAGGTATTCGGGAGCCACACCTTCGACGCTTCCCGAGTGGTTGTTGTTGCCATATACCATCTGGGCGGCGCTGTTCACCAACGGCGAGATGGCGGCCACATAGTGGCAGCTTTTCTTGATGGTCTCGACGTCTTTCATGTCGAGCGACTTGGTGTTGGTGTTGCCCATATCGACGCCGCCGCGGCGCTGTCGTTCGGGCCACACCATTATCATGTTGGTGCCCATCGAGCTGAACTCGGCACGGGTGTTCTGTGTGGCGCTTTGTCCTATCGACACCATCGTTATCACGGCGGCGATGCCAATCACCACACCCAACATCGTCAGCAATGCACGCGTTTTGTTGCGCATTATTGCTCGTAGAGCTATCTTTATGAGGTTTGAGAAATTCATTTTATATTAGTGGTTAGCAGTTAGCTGTTATGGGAGTTGAGGGTTATTGTGCTGTTTCTTCCACTTTGGGTAACGCGGCGAGGGCGTCGGAGGCCGACTTGGGCGTCACCGCATGGTCGTCAACCACCATTCCGTCGCGCAACTTGACCACACGGGTGGTGAATTCGGCGATGTCTGGCTCGTGTGTCACAAACGCTATCGTCTTGCCTTTGTCGTGCAGGTTCTGGAACAGGCTCATGATTTCGTACGAGGTGCGGGTGTCTAGGTTTCCCGTCGCCTCGTCGGCGAGGATTATCACTGGGTCGTTGACGATGGCGCGGGCTATAGCCACACGCTGCTGCTGGCCGCCCGAGAGCTGTGCCGAGGTGTGCTCCATGCGGTCTTGCAGGCCTACGGCTAAGAGTGCTTCGGTGGCCCGTTCGCGGCGCTCTTTGGCGCTGAATTTCTTGTTGTACATCAGCGGCAGCTCGACATTCTCCAACGCCGAGGTGCGGGGCAGCAGGTTGTAGTTCTGGAAGACGAACCCTATCTTGTGGTTTCTTAGTGTCGCCAGCTCTTTCTTCGAGCGTTCTTTTACGCTCACTCCGTCGATGATGTAGTCGCCCGAAGTGGGTGTGTCCAGGCATCCGAGTATGTTGAGTAGCGTCGATTTGCCGCTTCCGCTCGTACCCATGATGCTGACGAACTCGCCCTCTTCGATGTCGAAGCTCACACCTCGTAGTGCGTGCACATATTCTCCACCAACCAGGAAGTCGCGTTTAAGTTCGTTCAACGATATTATGCTCATCTCTTTCTTCTTTCGGGTCCTTCAAAGAGGCTCTTGGCTTTTTTGGTGTTCAGCTTCTCGCGGTTTGCCGACAACACCACCGTCTCGCCTTCGGCCAGTCCTTCGGTTATCACGATATTGGCGCCGTCGCTAAGTCCTGTTTTTACCTCGCGCAAACTCAGAGCCTTGTCTTTCATTACCACGATGTTCTTCTTGCCGTCGGTGGCGGGTTTAGATGTTGTGGGCGCACCGCTCACTCCGTCAGGAGCGTTTTCTTTGGGTTTTTCCGTGGGCTTCATGCCTTTGGTCGTGCCTTTCGGTGCTCCCATTCCTGGAATCTCGGGCAGGGTGTAGCCCTCTTTCTTCAGCATCTTGCAGATGTCGGGCGTCAACTCGAAATAGGTGGCCTCAAGCGGCACCAGCACGCCATTCTGCTCGTTCACCACGATGCTCACGTTGGCGGTCATGCCGGGATAGAGCTTGTTTTCCTCGTTGGGTGCGGCTATGATTACCTTGTAGGTCACCACGTTGCTCGTCACCGTGGGGTTGAGGCGTAGCTGCTGCACGGTGCCTGTGAACTTGTCTTCGGGGAAGGCGTCAACCGTGAAAACAACCCTCTGTCCCTCTTTCACCTGTCCTATGTCGGCTTCGTCGATGTTGGCCTCCACCTGCATCTCCGTCAGGTTGTTGGCTATCGTGAAAAGGGTAGGGGTGCTGAACGATGCCGCCACCGTCTGTCCCTCTTCCACCTCTTTGTTGAGTATCACGCCGTCGATGGGCGAGTAGATTTCGGCGTATTTCAGGTTGGTTACCGCGTTCTCGTAGTTCGACTGTGCCGAAATCAGCTGGTTTTTGGCTTGCTGCAGGTTGGTCGACGCTTGGTCGTACTCCTCCTGTGTGGCGGCCTTGTTCTCGTAGAGTCGTTTGATGCGGTCGAAGCTCTTCTGTGCCAGTTCTTTGCTGCTCTGAGCTGTCGAGAGGTTCGCCTTGCTCTGTTTCACCTGCTCGCGCAGGTTGCTCTTGTCCAGTTCGGCCAGCAGGTCGCCTTTCTTCACCGTCGAGTTGTAGTCAACATACAACTTCTCCACGATGCCGCTCACCTGTGTGCCCACCGTCACCTTATAGACGGGTTGTATCTCGCCTGTGGCCGTAATAGTAGTTTCAATATTGCCCTTCTCCGTCACCGACGTGTTCACGTTCACCACATACTTGCCACCTTTTGAGGCTACGCTTATCACGATGAAAGCCAGCACTACCGCTGCCACCGCAATCCATATCCATTTCTTTTTCTTACTCTTTGCCATATATTTGTTTTTATGTTATCTGTTGATCTGTTGATCTGTTCGCTTCGCTAAAATCATTTGTCTAATCACTAATCACTAATCACTACTTTCCCATATAAACATCCAGCACCTTCAAATCCATCAGGTAGGTGTATTTGTTCTGCAGATAGTCGTTCAGCGCCGAGAGGAAGCGGTCTTGCTGCGTAAGCATGTCCACAGTGGTCACCGCGCCGTTCTCGTATTTCAGCCGGTAAACGTTGTAGTTGGCCTGATAGGCCTCCTTCATCTTCTGCGACGTGCGGTACTGGTTGCCCGCCTGTGCCGTCGCTATGTATTGCGACTCTATCGCCTTCCTCAGGTCATGTGCCGCCTGTTGGTTCTGTATTTCCGCCTGACGCAGGTTTATCTTGCTTTGTTTCACCTGCGTTATCGTGTTGCCGCGCAGTATGGGTATGTTCAGGTTCAACCCCACCGTTCCGCTGAAGTTGCCTCCGTTCACCATTGTGCCGCTCGTCTGGTCAAGCTGCGCACCGCCCATATAGTAGTTTGCGCCGCCGTTCAACCCCAGCGTTGGCGAGTACGCCGACTTCGCAATCTTCACGTTGTATTTCGCCATGTCCACGTTCATCCGGCTTATCTCTAGGTCAGGCATATTGGCTTCCGCCTGCCTTATCACCTCGTCCATCGAAAGCAGCTGCATCGCCTCTCCGTCGCCCATCTCCGTCACATCCACCGTCTGCCCGTTTTCCAGACACAGCAGGTTGCGCAGCTCCAGTCGGTTGTTGTCTATCGTCAGCCGGGTGATCTCGATTGAGCCAAGAGCACTCTGATAGTTGGCCTCCAGCAGCAGGTAGTCGCTCTCCAGCAACTTCCCCACGTTGTATTTCACCTCGCCCTCGTTCAGCTGCTCCTCGCTGGTTTTCAGCACTTCCTGCTGGTACGACAGGCGCTCCTCGTTCATCAGTATCGTCATGTATGCCTGGATTATCTGTCCCGCTATGCTGTTCTGGCTTTGCTTCACCTTCAGCTCGCTCTGTCGCAGCGAAAGCTTACTCTGCTGCAGCGTCCGCAGGTTCGCCAACCCGCTGAACAGCGTCATGTTAGCGTTCACTCCTGCCGACGTGTTGAACGACGTGCCGCCACTTTGTATGTTCATGTTTTCGCCTGCCGAGGCGCTCATGCTCGGTGCGAAGTTCCATTTGGCGTTGCTCACGCTCGCCTTGGCCGACTCCTTGTTCAGCTCTGCCGTCTGCACCGTCAGGTTGTGCTCGTAGGCGTATCGCAGACACTCTTCCAGCGACATCCTCACCGTGTCCTGCGCCACGGCGGAATCCCACGCCATCAGCGTCAGCGCGAGCATTCCGATACCTATGTACTTTGTCCTCATTTTAAAAATTTTGGGGTGCAAAGTTACTACTTTTTTCTCTTTTTATGGTGCGTATCGGTGAAATTCAGAATAAGAACGGGAAAAACGAAACCAAACCAACCAACCAAACCCAACCCAACCCAACCCTTCGGTAGGAGAATACGTACAGGAGCCTAGGAAGTGCCTTATATGTGTCACGAACATACCTGCTATATAGTACGGAGATGATACGTACCATATACGGCGTTCATACGTAGTAGATAGGTGGTTGATACGGAGGGGAAATATTCAGTGTTCTGTCTGTCTGATTGTTACCGTTGGTGCTTAAACCCCATTCCAGCATGCTGTATTTTGTTTATGCAATATAATATGCTGGGTTTTATATTCTTGTGTGCAATACAGACATTCGGTTCAACTCTACAAAGATACAAATTAATATCCGTCCTAGACAACTAAAAAAACGAAAAAAAACAGCATCTCTTATTCGGCACACTTTTTTCCCTTTTTTGCCGTTTTTATAGGTGTTTATCTAAAAATGATGCTTCTTAGGCGGCTTTTCTTTCTTTCGATATTTCTATTAATGCTTGACTGCGTGCATGGTCAGGCACGTGTGGAAGGTCGTGTTACCGCCAGGGGCGCCGCTCTTGAGTCGGCCACCGTCAGGGCTCGGTGGCAAGGCGGCTCTGCCGCTGTCCGCACCGACCGCAAGGGCTTCTACTCGCTTACGGTCGGCGCTAAAGACACCGTGTTTCTCAGCTTTTCGTTGATTGGCTATCGCGACACCACAGTCGCTCTGCTCCCTGTCGGCTCAACGTACTCGGTTCCTGATATGAATATGCGCGAACGGGCAACGATGCTTGAAGAGTTTAGCGTCACATCCGAATCATCGTCCAGAGGCAACTACACTCACATCAACCTCGCGGATATCGAGAATATCGCTGGCCCGAACGAAGGGGTGGAGAGCGTGTTGAAAACTTTGCCCGACGTGGCCTCCAACAACGAACTCTCGTCGCAATACTCTGTCCGCGGCGGCTCTTTCGATGAAAACCTGGTGTATATCAACGACGTGGAGGTGTTCCGCCCCCAACTGGTTCACAGTGGCCAGCAGGAGGGCATGAGCATCATCAACGCCGACATGGTTGACCACCTAAACTTTTCGCCCGGCGGCTTCGAGGCTCTCTATGGCGACAAGATGTCGTCGGTCCTTGACATCAAATACAAACGCCCTTCCGAATTCCATGCAAAACTCTCTGGCTCCTTCTTGGGTGGCTCGGCATGGGCTCAGGGTACAATAAAAAACTTCTGGTACAATCTGGGGTTCCGCTACCACAGCAACCGCTATCTCTTCGGCTCGCTCGACACCAAAGGCCACTATACCACCGCCTATACCGACCTGCAGGCACTGTTGGGCTACACCGTGAACGACAAGGTTGACCTCTCGTTGCTTGCTGTCTGGACACGCAACCGCTACGGTCTTATCCCTGAAAGTCAGACCACCACCTTCGGCAACTTCATGCACTCTCTCGAGCTGGACATATATTTCGACGGCCAGGAAACCGACAAATACTCAACGCTTCTCGGCAGCTTCTCGGTTGACTACCACCCCAACGACAACTTCAACCTGAAATGGATAACATCGGTGCAAAGCAACGATGAAGCTGAACTGTATGACATTCAAGACCAATACTGGCTCTACGAGCTCGCTCTCGGTTCGCAGATGGGGCAAGTGGACAAGTTCGACCGCGGCGTGGGCACATTCCTCGAACATGCGCGCAACTACCTTCGAACGGGCATCTACAGCACCGAAGTGCGTGGAACTCACTATGCCAAGCTGGGCAACTGGCGCTGGGGTGTGAAGGCGCAGTTCGAATCGACTGATGACCGCGTCAACGAATGGAAGTGGGTCGATTCTGCCGGTTTCTCCATGCCTACCTCCTACGAAACTCCGGGCGACAGCCTCAACCAACCCTACAATCCGATATTGCAGTTCTACAGCAAAGCTCACAACAACGTTTACACACTCAGAACCACCGCATTCCTGCAGCGCGACTTCAGCTGGATAACCAAACGGGGCACCGAACTGCAGTTTGTCGTCGGCACCCGTTTCCACTTCTATCACATGTGGATTTCATCAGACGCTCTTAACAACACAAGCAATCAGATATTAGCCTCTCCCAGGGTGAGTTTCGCCTTCAAGCCTAACATCAAAACCGACCTGCGGTTCCGCACCACCGCCGGTGTCTATCAGCAGGCTCCCTTCTACCGCGAGATGCGCCGCACCGACGGCTCGCTCAATCCCAACGTCCATGCTCAGCGTTCGTATCAGATTGTGGAGTCTATCGACTGGAACTTTAAGCTGTTCAAAAAGCCCTTCCGCTTGACTACCGACTTCTATGCCAAATATGTGGACAACCTTATTCCTTACAGTATCGACAATCTGCGCGTACGCTACACCACCGACAACAACGCCGAGGGCTATGCCGTGGGTATGAGCATGAGGTTGAACGGTGAGTTTGTTGAAGGTCTCGAGTCGTGGGCCAGCATATCGCTGATGCAGACGCGTGAGAACATCAAAGGCGACGGCTACGGATGGCAACCCCGCCCCACCGACCAGATATTCTCCTTCAAGACCTTCTTGCAGGATTATATACCCAAGATACCCTGGTGGCGCATGAGTCTCAGTCTCATAGTCGGTACGGGCCTCCCCGTAACCTTCCCCTATCAAACCGACCGTAGCGCTGACTTCCGCCTGCCTACCTACTTCCGTGTCGACTGGGGCAACTCTGTCCAGCTTTCGCGTTTCAAGAAACTGGCCAACACCAAGTTCTTCCGTGTCGTTGACGACGTGATGATTGGAGTCGATGTCTTCAACCTTTTCAACTACCACAACGTCGTCTCTTATCTCTGGGTCGCCGACTATGAGAATATATATTATCCCGTGCCAAACTATCTTACAGCACGCCAGTTCAACGTGAAAGTGACGATAACATTCTGAACATGCTCGACATCCGATTACTACCATCCGACGACGACTTGAAGGCCCTTGTGCCTCAGCGTGTCTCCCTCTCCAACGGCAATCCTCTCTATCTTTTCCATTCCAATTCGGTTGACATATTGAAGTTGGACTTCATCTTCAACGCCGGCGGCGCCTACCAGCCCAAGATGCTCTGTGCCGGTGCTGTCAGGGATATGTTGCTCGAGGCCTCCGAAAGAAACCCTTCTCAAAAGGTGGCAGAGGTGTTTGACCGGCTGGGGGTGGCTATTGATCGTCAAGCCACCGCCTCGACGGTGAAACTGTCGGTTTATGTTTTGAAAAAATATGCGGCAGAGGTGTATCCCCTATTGGGCGACCTGCTCTCTCATCCTTTCTTCGGTCAGAATGAGTTTGATGTCTTGATGGCCAAACGTCGGCAGTCGCTGCTTAGCGGTGAACTGAAGACTGCTGTCGTCGCACGAAACCTCTTCTACGAGGCTGTATATGGAAATACTCACCCAGAGGGTTTCTATGCAAAACCCGACGATGTACAGAAGCTGACACTGGACGATGTGCGTGGCTATGCCGGTGAGCGATTTCAGCTTGCCGACGCCACATTGGTTCTAGCCGGCAACTACGACGACGAAACACTTCAGTTGATTGACCAATGCTTCTCTTCTTCTACGCACGGCGCTCGCCTTCCAGTTTATTCTGGCGACCAGCCGATTGCCCCGTCGCTCAACCATAGAATCCGTCAATCCGTGCCGTCGAGCGTGCAAAGCACCGTGAGAGTCGGTTCGTTGCTGTCCATGTCTTGGGACAACCCTGACTACACCTATTTCATGATATTAAACACTGTGCTCGGCGGCTATTTCGGATCTCGGCTTATGACCAACATACGTGAAGAAAAGGGCTACACCTATGGCATCTACTCAATGTCCAACATGGTGCGCGGCAGCAGCGTGTTCTATATAACAACCGACGTCGCATCCGAATATGCCGAACCTGCCTTGAACGAGATTTATAAAGAATTGTCCAAATTGTGCAATGAAACCGTCTTCGACGATGAACTGAGTCTTGTCTGCAACTATATGGCTGGCGACTTTCTCCGCTCCATCGATGGCATTTTCGAACGCTCCGAACGCTTCTACAATATGCTCGACGTCCAGATCGACGAGCGGTTCACTGCAAATTTCTTCAACGCCTTAAAGACCGTCACACCCGAAAAGCTGAAATCCCTCGCTGCCCAAATCTTCGACAGTAGTGAACTGTACGAGGTGGTGGTGGGGTAGTATGATGTAAAAGTGGTATTATAAAGTAAGAGGCGACCCAACGGGCCGCCTCTATCTTTAGCGTTTCTCTTCAAAATTAGTGCAGGAATGCCAGCAGGATACCTGCAGCCACTGCCGAACCCACAACACCGGCCACATTGGGACCCATTGCGTGCTGCAGCAGGTAGTTGGTCTTGTCGTACTCCAATCCCACGTTGTTGGACACGCGGGCGGCATCGGGCACGGCGCTCACGCCGGAGTTACCGATAAGCGGGTTGATCTTGTTCCCTTCTTTCAGGAAGAGGTTGAAGAACTTCACGAAAAGGACTCCCGTGAAGGTGGCCACGATGAACGATCCGGCTCCAAGGGCGAAGATGAGCACCGACTTGCCCGTGAGGAATGTGGTCGCTTGTGTCGAGGCTCCCACCGTGATACCGATAAGCAGTGTGCACATATTCACGATGGCGTTGCTCGCCACGTCGCTCAAACGTTTGGTCACGCCGCTCTCTTTAAGCAGGTTGCCGAAGAAAAGCATACCCAGCAGCGGAAGACCCGAAGGCACGATGAAAGCGCAGAACAAGAGACCGAGAATTGGGAAAGTGATCTTCTCCAGTTTTGACACCTGACGCGGCGGTTTCATACGAATCACACGCTCTTTCTTGGTGGTGCAGAGTCGCATGATGGGCGGCTGAATCACAGGCACCAAGGCCATGTATGAATAAGCCGACACAGCAATGGCACCCATCAGGTCGGGAGCCAGCTGCGAGCTCAGGAAGATGGCGGTAGGACCGTCGGCTCCGCCGATGATGCCGATGGCACCAGCCTCGTTGGGAAGGAATCCCAATGCGAGGGCTCCCATATAGGCGGCGAAGATACCGAACTGGGCGGCTGCTCCAATCAAGAACAGTTTCGGATTCGAGAGCAGTGCCGAGAAGTCGGTCATGGCTCCGATTCCAAGGAAGATAAGCGGTGGATACCAGCCGTTCTGCACTCCGTGATACAGGATGTTCAGCACTGACCCCGTCTCATATATACCGATTTTCAATCCGGGGTAGAACGGAATGTTTCCTATCAGCATGCCGAATCCGATAGGAACAAGGAGCAGGGGCTCAAACTCCTTCTTGATGCCGAGGAAGATGAACACCAGTCCTATGACTATCATTGCGATGTGGCCCCATGTGACATTGGCAAAACCAGTGTACTGCAGGAACTGCAGAAGCTGGGTTGACATAAAATCCATGAAACCACCTGTTGCTAAAGTTATCATCTTTAATTATTTTTGAATTTAGATTTTCGAAATTTGAATAATGATTAGTGAATTGGCGATAGAAATGTAACTTGAAACTAAAAACTTGAAACTAAAAACACCAATTCATAATTAACAATTTATCCAATCACAACCAGCACGTCTCCCTCAAGCACACTGTCGCCTTTGCGGCATTTCACCTCTGTTACCGTTCCAGCAACGTCGCACTCGATGTTGTTCTCCATCTTCATGGCTTCGAGCAGCACCACACGCTGACCGGCGTTGACCTTGTCACCCACGTTGACGAACACGTCGAGGATGGTTCCGGGTAGGGGGGTGGTGACTTTCGTTCCGGCTCCGCCTGCTGCAGGAGCAGGGGCTGCTGCCGGTGCGGCTGCGGCTTTCGGAGCGGGACGCTTCACTGCCGGTTTCTGCTTCACCTCTGCGTCAACGGTCACGTTGTACGGTGTGCCGTTTACATTCAGTTTTATTTCCTGGCCTTCCACTTCGTTGATGTCAACATTGTAGTCGGTGCCGTTTATTTTGAATTTGAAATTTTTCATTGCTGTTTATTTGATTACTTATTGTTTGACGGTGTTTTCGCCCTGTGCGGGCACACACCTGACCGCTAACTACTTTTTAATGAAATATTGGTTCATGTTGAAGCGCTTGTCGTTCCATGGTGTCCAGGCGCGTTCCACGTTCTGGATGGTTATCACCATGTCTTCGTCGTCGTGCAGCTCCTCGTTGTAGAGGTAGATGGCTGTCGCGATGGCGGCATACACGTCGCCGTCAACCGACTGCTGGCTGCTGACTGCCGCTGGCTGCTGACCGCTGACCGCAGGCTCCTTCTTGGCTTCGTCCTTCTTCTTGCGTTTCTCGTTCCAGTTGCGTATGGCCGAACCATATCCCAACATGATGAGGCAGACCGAGATGAGGGCGATGAACACAACCGAGACGGCAACCACCGTCAATCCCACACCGTAGGGGTCGGAGGCTGCGATAACCTCTGACTGCTTCTTCTTGTGGTAGTTGTATGGCTCGCCTTTGAATGACAGTTCTTCCGGGAAGTTCGTCATGTCGAGTATCGCAATGCTGTATCCCAGCGGGTTCGTTCCTACCACTGTCATCTCTTTGGCCATCGGGTTGATGTCGAATGCGTAGGCGTTGAAGTGCAATCCGAAATACGACTTCTCTTTGCCGAAGGCATAGTTCAGTTTCGCCACGTGTGCCCCCTCCTCCAACGGCTCGGGCTCCATCGACAGAATGCCGATGTGCGCGCTGTCTTTGGCCGATGATGCCAGATAGATAATTTTGTCCTCCATCACCCAAACCGAACGTGGCCGATGGATGTTCTTCAGGTCGTGACGTTTGTAGAGACTGTCGGTCACGTGACGTCCCACTAACCTCATGCTTCCGTCTTCCTCGCGCACCACCAGGTCTATCGCACAGTCGGTGCTGTCTATGACCACATAGGCCTGCATCTCGGGAATGAAGCATATTTTATTTGACTGGAATGTGACGGGTTGTGCTTTCTTGCACATTCCTTGTTGGTGCATTCCGCACTCGGGTGGCATGTTGCCGTTCTCCGCTGGCACCGCTTGCTCTGTGCCCTGCTTGGGAGGCATGGGCTTTTTGTGCGGCTTGGCCGACAGTCCGCCAGCGAACAACGCTACACAAAGGGTGCCGATTGTTAGTAATTTATATAACTTGCTCATGTTTCGAATTGTAAAATCAGTTGAAAAAGTTTTGACCGAAAGAAAGGGTAGGGGGAGGTGGAAAGTCCACCTCCCGCTACCTTTGGCAACTACTTACTTTTTGTCGCAGCACTCTTTCTTCTCGCCGTCTTTGCAGCATTTTTTCTCGCCGTCTTTGCAGCAAGCTTTCTCGCCGTCTTTGCAGCAAGCTTTGTCGCCATCCTTGCAGCATTTCTCACCCTCTTTGCAGCATTTGTGCATGCAGCACTTGGCAGCGCAGGTGGTGTCGGTACAGCCTTCGCAGTTGGCGTTGGCGCACTCCTCACCGCAGGTGCAAGCGGGATGCTCACACTCGTGGTTGCATACCTCTTCGGTCTGCTCGGTGCACTCTTCAGCAGCGGGCTCGGTGGTTTTGTTGTTGTTGCATGCTATCATTCCGAAAACGAATGCAGTAGCGATTGCGGCGGTCAATAAAACTTTTTTCATCTTTTTGTGATTTTATGGGGTCTCCCCCTGGTTAATAATTAATTTTGTATTTCCAATTTCGTATATTGAATCTTGAAACCAAATCGCCCTGTGCGGGCACGCACCACGCACCTATAGCGGCAGGTTGCAGTGTTTCTTCATCGGGATCGAGTCTTTCTTCGTCGAGAGCACCTGAAGGGCGCGGATCACACGGAACCTCGTGTTCCTCGGCTCGATAACGTCGTCGATATAGCCGTATTTGGCTGCATTGTACGGGTTCGCGAACTGGTCGTTGTACTCCTTCTCCTTCTCGGCGATAAACTTGGCTTTCTCGTCCGGGTCCGTGATCTCTTTCAACGCGCGTCCCTGCAGCACCTCGGTGGCTCCGCTGGCTCCCATCACCGCTATCTGTGCCGTCGGCCATGCGTAGTTGATGTCGCTCCTCAGCTGCTTGCAGCTCATCACGATATGTGCGCCGCCGTAGCTCTTGCGCAGCGTGACCGTCACCTTCGGCACCGTAGCCTCGCCGTAGGCGTAAAGCATCTTGGCTCCGTGCACGATGACACCGTTGTACTCCTGGCCGGTTCCGGGCAGGAAGCCGGGCACGTCAACCAACGTCACCAGCGGGATGTTGAAGGCGTCGCAGAAACGTACGAAGCGGGCTCCCTTTCTCGAGGCGTTGCAGTCGAGCACGCCGGCCATCGCCTTCGGCTGGTTGGCCACCACTCCCACGCTGCGGCCTCCCATGCGGGCGAATCCCACCACCAGGTTCGGGGCGAACTTCTCGTGCACCTCCAGGAACTTGCCGTCATCGACTATGGCGTTGATGACCTCCTTCACGTCGTATGGCGTGTTGGGGTTTTCGGGTATGATGGTGTTGAGCGCGTCTTCCATGCGGTCAATCGGGTCGCCGGTTTCCACCATCGGAGCTTCCTCGAAGTTGTTGCTGGGGATGTATCCTACCAGGTCGCGGATGAGCTCGATGGTCGATTCCTCGGTTTCGCCGACGAAGTGTGCCACGCCGCTCTTGGTGGCGTGCACCATGGCTCCGCCAAGCTTATCGACGGTCACATCCTCGCCCGTGACGGTCTTCACCACCTTCGGGCCGGTGAGGAACATGTAGCTGTTCTCCTTGGTCATCATGATAAAGTCGGTCAAAGCCGGGCTATACACCGCACCGCCGGCGCAAGGTCCGAAGATGGCGCTGATCTGCGGCACAACGCCCGATGCCAATATGTTTCTCTCGAATATCTCCGCATATCCGGCCAGCGAGTTACAGCCTTCCTGTATGCGCGCTCCGCCCGAGTCGTTCAATCCAATCACCGGGGCTCCCACCTTCATCGCCTGATCCATCACCTTGCAGATCTTCAGCGACATCGTTTCGCTCAGCGAACCTGCAAAGACGGTGAAATCCTGTGCGAACACATACACCAGGCGGCCGTTGATGGTGCCGTAGCCGGTGACGACGCCGTCGCCAAGGAACGACTGCTTCTGCATGTCGAAGTTGGTGCAACGGTGCGTGACGAACATGTCAAACTCCTCAAACGAGCCCTCGTCCAAGAGCATGGCGATACGCTCGCGCGCCGTCAGCTTGCCCTGTTCGTGCTGTTTGTCGATTCTTTTCTGGCCTCCACCCATGCGGGCTTCGGTCCTTTTGTCAAGAAGCTCTTTTATTTTCTGTTCAAAAGCCATAATGTGTTTTTGATTTAAATGGTTATGTAATCGAGGCTCTCCCGCAAGCCTTAGCGCCTATTGGTCCTGCCTCATGAAAATCAATTCTGTCTGCCCTGTCCGGGCACGGACTATTTGCAGCACATTTCCGTCAGTACACCAAGCGTGCTCTTCGGGTGCAGGAATCCGATATGCAGACCTTCAGCGCCGCCGCGGCTCTCTTTGTCAATCAGGCGCACACCCTTGCTCTCGGCGTCTTTCAGCGCCTGGTCGGTGTTCTCTACAGCGAAAGCGATGTGATGCATACCGCCCTTGCCTCCGTTCTTCTCTATGAACGATGCGATGGTGCTCTCGGGGCAGGTGGGCTCCAGCAGTTCGATTTTTACCTCGCCAATCTTGAAGAAGGCGGTCTTTACTTTCTGGTCTTTAACCTCTTCGATGGCGTAGCATTTCAATCCCATTACGTCTTCCCAGTAACGGATAGCTTCGTCCAAATTGGTCACGGCAATGCCGATGTGTTCAATGTGTGAAGGTGTCATAATGTTGTATCTTATTGTTAATTATTTCGGTATGATATTAACGCTTTGAATTGAAAGTGCAAATATACTAAAAATTTTAATAAAAGTACCAATATAAAAAAAGATTGCACGACAATCTTGCCGTGCAATCTTTCATGTGTGTCGCCAGCTTTAAGAAGCTGTTTAAACCGCTTATCACTGCCTGAACACGAACTCTCCGTCCTTCACGTCTATCAAGATGTTGTCTTTCGGGTTTATCTTGTCCTCCAGAATCTGTTTCGACAGCTCGTTGAGCAGCGTCCGCTGGATGACTCGCTTTATCGGTCTTGCTCCCATCGACGGGTCGTAGCCTTCGTTGGCCAGATGGTCGATTGCTTCGTCGGTGGCAGTCACTATGATGTCGTTCTTCTCCAGCGTCTTGGCCAGCAGGTTCAGCTGCAGCTTCACTATCTCGCGCACCTGCTTCAGGTCGAGCGGTTTGAACATCACCACTTCGTCTATCCTGTTCAGGAATTCCGGCCGTATCCGCTGTCTCAGCATGTTCATTATCTCTTCCTTGGTCTTTTCCATATCGTGGGTCGAGACTTCTCCGTCGTCGATATGGCGCTGTATCAGCTCGCTGCCCAAGTTCGAGGTCATGATGATTATCGTGTTGCGGAAGTCGGCGGTACGTCCCTTGTTGTCGGTCAGCCGTCCGTCTTCAAGCACCTGAAGCAGCGTGTTGAACACATCTGGGTGGGCCTTCTCTATCTCGTCGAACAGCACTATCGAGTATGGTTTCCGTCTCACTGCTTCGGTCAGCTGGCCGCTCTCGTCATATCCCACATATCCCGGAGGCGCTCCGATAAGCCTCGAGATCGAGTGTGGTTCCTGATATTCCGACATGTCTATACGCACCATCATGCTCTCGTCGTCAAACAGCGTCTCAGCCAGTGCCCTTGCCAGCTCGGTCTTTCCCACTCCGGTCGTGCCCAGGAAGAGGAACGAGCCTACAGGCCTGTGCGAGTCGGCCAATCCCGTACGGCTTCGTCTCACTGCGTTGGCCACCAGTGCCACCGCTTCGTCCTGTCCCACTATGCGTTTGTGCAGCTCGTCTTCCAGGTGCAGCAGCCTTTCTCTCTCCGATTGAAGCATCCTCGTCACAGGTATCCCTGTCCAGCGCGACACCACTTCGGCCACCTGCTCCGAATCCACCTCCTCGTTTATCATGGCGTTGTCGGCTTGCATCGCTTTCAGTTGCGACTTCAGCTCTTCGACATGTTTCTCGGCCTCTTTGATGCGTCCGTATCTCAACTCCGCCACCTTTCCGTAGTCGCCGGCTCTCTCGGCTTGTTCTGCCTCAAACTTGTACGACTCGATATTCTTCACTTCCGTCTGGATGGCTTCGACTATGCTCTTCTCGTTCTGCCAGCGGGCTTTCATCTGGTTGCGCTGTTCGCCCAGCTGGTTTATCTCGTTCGTCAGCTGTGCCAGCTTCTCTTCGTCGTTTTCGCGCTTTATGGCTTCGCGCTCAATCTCGAGTTGGCGTATCTCGCGTTCTATCTTGTCCAGCTCTTCCGGCACCGAGTCAATCTCCAGCCGCAGCTTGGCGGCGGCTTCGTCTATCAGGTCGATGGCTTTGTCGGGCAGGAACCGGTCGCTGATGTAGCGGTTCGAAAGCTCGGCTGCCGCGATGATGGCTTCGTCTTTGATACGCACCTTGTGGTGCACCTCGTAGCGTTCTTTCAGCCCTCGCAGTATCGATATCGTGTCGGCCACGTTGGGTTCGTCTATCAGCACACTCTGGAACCTGCGCGCCAGCGCCTTGTCTTTCTCGAAATATTTCTGATATTCGGCCAATGTGGTAGCGCCTATGGCCCTCAGCTCGCCTCGTGCCAATGCGGGTTTCAGTATGTTTGCCGCATCCATAGCCCCTTCGCCTCCGCCGGCTCCCACGAGGGTGTGTATCTCGTCGATGAAGAGTATTATCTCGCCGTCGGCCTCGCACACTTCTCGTATCACCGACTTCAGTCGCTCCTCGAATTCACCTTTATATTTAGCGCCTGCGATAAGCGCTCCCATATCGAGCGAGAATATCGTCTTCGACTTCAGGTTCTCGGGCACGTCGCCCGACACTATCCTGTGCGCCAAACCCTCTGCTATTGCGGTTTTACCAACACCTGGCTCACCAATCAATATCGGGTTGTTTTTAGTCCTTCTCGATAGTATCTGCAGCACTCGCCTTATCTCGTCGTCGCGGCCAATCACGGGGTCGAGTTTGCCGGCTTGTGCCAGCTGGTTCAGGTTTTTGGCGTATTTGTTCAGCGCGTTGAATGTCTCTTCGGCACTCTGCGACGCCACCTTCGACCCTTTCCTCAGGTCGGCAATCGCCGCTTTAAGACTCTTCTCGCTCACGCCGGCTCCTTTGAGCAGCTTCCCCACCTGGTCGTTGCCTGCAACCAAGCCCAGCAGCAGATGCTCGACCGACACAAAGTCGTCGCCCATCGAAGTCGCCGTCTGCGACGCCGCCACAAGTGCCTTGTTCGCGTCGTTCGAGAGATACATGTCTCCGCCGCTCACATGCGGCAGCGACTGGATGATTGTGTCCAATTGTTGGCTGATGCGCTCTGGCACCACATCCATCTTCTTCAGCAGATAGGGTGTCACGTTCTCATCCACCGTGAGCAGCCCTTTCAGCAGGTGGCAGGTCTCTATCGCTTGGTGCTGATTCGCCGTAGCCATCTCCTGAGCCTTCTGTACCGCCTCCTGCGCTTTGATTGTAAAATTGTTAAGGTTCATATTACTTTTGTTTTTGTTTATTCAAGTTTTTAATCAACTGCTAACCACTAACCGTTAGCCACCATCAATTCCCACAACATCAACGCCAACAAACTCCATTATGACAAAATAGCATCGGTCGCATGTCAAAATTTCACCATATTGTCCCTTTTCCCCGCTGGCTCCACACTAACACATTCAAGCAATCAGTCAATCAGTCATTCCGGTATATCCGGAAAATCCATTGCCGACTCGTAGCATAATGACGCCGAAGGCGACAATTCAATATCCCCAACCAAACCAAAACACGAATGGGTCATGAATGGGTCACGAATGGGCTACGAACATACCACATAGTCAGAATACAGGCAATACCTGACTGATACATCAGTGATTCAGAAATAAAACGGAAGTGATTGATTTAATCTTTTATTTACAGTATGTTACAAACATGATGCACATTGCTGTAAGCAATGAAAAAAATCTTATGTAATTGATACAACGCATCATATAATGATGTAATACCGATTTTTTCACTTTACAAAAATACAAAATAAATCCCACCCCGACAAACCATCCACAAAAATTTTCAAAAAAAATAACAAACATCCCCCAAAGGCCCATCGTTTCCCGTTGTGCCGGATTTCCGAGCCTGACCTCAGGTCATGACTTTGAGCACCGCATAATAAATTAAATCAAGCGAAAAATCCGGCACTTCTTTTTTTCGGGATTTGTAATCCCTCGCCAATACTCTTTCCAAGCGAATCCCCCAAAACACATTTATATATTTCTTCAAATTCTGCAATATTTCTCTCCCCCCAAAAACAAGAGAGAAATAACCACCAATTTGGTCAAATTAAATTTTCTTCGTACTTTTGCAGTTGATAACCAAAACAGCACACCTGAGCTTATCAGCACGCAAGCGATGACACAGATTATAGCCGACTACTTCAAGACGCAACCCGTCTTGAAAGCTTGGCTCTTCGGCTCTTTCGCCCGTGGCGAAGAAACCCCGAAAAGCGATGTGGATATCCTCTTTGTCCCCGACCGCTCGGGCAAGCCATTCACATTGTTCACCCACGGCGGCATGCTGATGGACCTGCAGGAGCTACTCGGCCGTGACGTTGATTTGGTGGAAGAAGGCTCACTGCGTCCCTATGCTGCAGAAACTGCCAACCGCGATAAAAAACTGATCTATGAGAGAACGAGCGAGAGATAAAGGGCGGCTAGAGGACATCATAGAGTATTCCAACAATGTGACTGAGCTTGTAGATGGTCACACCCTTGCAACCTTTGTGGCCAACAAAGGCACCTACTACTCTGTGATGAAGAACGTGGAGATTGTGGGTAAGGCCGCATATATGCTAAGTAAGGCATTCAAGGAAGCACATCCAACAACTCCTTGGAAGACTGTACAAGGTATGCGCCATGTCTTGGTGCTCGACTACGCCAACATTGTTTCCGAAACGCTATTCGATACCGCAGTCAACGGCATACCTGAGTTGCGCAAGCAGATAGAAAAATACCTTGCCGAAACCGATTGGGATGAATGGGAAGCCCTTCCAGATGATTTCGAGGACATCGCCGACGAAGCAATGGTCAAACTTGCCCGCAAGATGAAAGCAAAAGGCTACCCCGTCACAGATATAGCCGAAATCACTGGCCTTTCGGAAGAAGAAATTAAGAAATTGTAACTGTAAAGGTCGTTTAAGCCATAGTTAATCAGCAGTAGCGTGCCGTCGGCACGCTTTTTCTTTGTCAGTTCAAAAAAATGTTGTACCTTTGCACCCGCTTTCGGAACTTCACGTTTGTTCCTTTAAGCATTGGAAAGATGGCAGAGTGGTCGAATGCGGCGGTCTTGAAAACCGTTGACCTTCACGGGTCCGGGGGTTCGAATCCCTCTCTTTCCGCCTCCAAGAATCTCATAAGTCAGCTCGATTTATGAGATTTTTTTAAAACGTAATAAAATGAAAAAAGCTCTATTTACAGTTATGACATTGGTTGGATTGACGTGCGTCTCGTGCATTTCCTCCAATCCGTCGAGCACAAAATCTGACACCGAAACTCTTGATTCTGCCGATAATAGTGTCGAGTTGACTCGATTCTCGTCTTCCGACCTCGCTTTCTTCGCTCTTTACGGTCATGTGAAGAGCGTGACCGAAGATGGGATCGTAAGTTTGGAATTTGACCAGAACGGCACGTTGACATCTGTTTACGATACTCCCGCATCGCAGCGGTACTCTCGCGACAATCAAGGTCGTATCGTCGAGATGAACGGCTACGAGAACCATGTTTCTTACACGTGGGGCGATGAGCGTCCCGTCGGAAGTGAGGCTCAAGCCGAAGGGATGACGTCGAAGGAGACCTATACGTACGACGAACGGGGTTTCGTGGCTCAAATAAGTCACTCTGACGATGGGGAGGAGTCAATAGAGACTTTCACCTATTCCGATTTCGACAAGCATGGCAACTGGACGAAACGCGTCAGCGAAGGCTACGAATATACCGCCGGCAACATCTCCCGCGTCATCGAATACTACGAGTAGCTGAGTGCCCGCACAGGGCGATTATTGGTACCCTAATATAACCAAACTATAAATGTAAGCTTCTCTGGATATGGTTTGTCTGTCCGTCTCGTCCGTGATTCTGATTGATCTCTTTGATTGCTGACCTGCCCAGCTTTTCCATCGGACAACGTCTGCCTTGTCAGCTACAACCGCTATTTGTGGCTTTTCTGTCTGCCCTTCGCGACATAAATGACGGCATTTTATAAAAATGTTGTAATTTTGCACACGTTTTTATTTCAAGTCACCAATGAGTACAGACAAACTTGACAACATAATCGTAATCGGCGACCGGGTGCTGATAAAGCCCAGCCTTGGGGCGGAGCGCAGTAGGGGAGGGCTCTACCTTCCTGTTGGCTATCAGGACAAAGAGGACGTGAAGTCGGGCTATATCCTCAAGTGCGGCCCTGGCTATCCGCTCCCTTCGCTCGACGACGACTCCGAATCTTGGACGGGCCGCAGCAACGAGGCGAAATACTTGCCCCTGCAGGTGCAGCCGGGCGACCTCGCCATATACCTCCAGAAGAACGCCATCGAGATAAAATACAACGGCGAGAAATACTACATCGTCCCGCAGAGCGCCATCCTCCTGGTCGAACGCGACGAATAGTCAACTCAAAACTAAAAACTCAAAACTTAAAACTTAAAACTTGTCATGACTTCCAAGGAAATACGCAATCAGTTTCTGAAGTTCTTCGAAAGCAAACAGCATCATATCGTGCCTTCGGCTCCGATGGTGATAAAGAACGACCCGACTCTTATGTTCACCAACGCGGGCATGAACCAGTTCAAAGACATCTTCCTCGGCAATGCGCAGTCGCAATGGCCTCGCGTCAGCGACGCTCAGAAATGTCTGCGTGTCAGCGGCAAGCACAACGACCTCGAGGAGGTCGGTCGCGACACCTACCACCACACCATGTTCGAGATGCTGGGCAACTGGAGCTTCGGCGACTACTTCAAGCGTGACGCCATCGCCTACGGCTGGGAGTTCCTTACCGAGGTGATGGGCATCGACAAGAACCGCCTCTATGTCACCGTCTTTGGCGGCGACGAGAAAGACGGCCTCGAGATGGACACCGAGGCTTACGGCTACTGGAAGGAGCATATTGCCGAAGAGCGCATCCTCAAAGGCTCGAAGAAAGACAACTTCTGGGAGATGGGCGACCAAGGTCCTTGCGGCCCTTGCAGCGAGATCCATATCGACCTGCGTCCCGACTCCGAGCGTGCCGCCTTGCCGGGCAGCGAGCTGGTCAACAAGGACAACCCGCTCGTCATCGAAATCTGGAACCTCGTGTTCATGCAGTTCAACCGCCTCGCATCGGGCAAGCTCGAGCCGCTCAAGGCCAAGCATATCGACACCGGCATGGGTTTCGAGCGTCTCTGCATGGTGATGCAAGGCAAGACCTCAAACTACGATACCGACGTCTTCCAGCCGCTCATCCAGGCGCTTGCCGCCAAGTCGGGCAAGCAGTATGGTGCCGACCGTGAGGCCGACATCGCCATGCGTGTCTGTGCCGACCACCTGCGTGCCGTATCGTTCTCAATCGCCGACGGTCAGCTGCCCTCCAACGCTAAGGCTGGCTACGTCATCCGTCGCATCCTGCGCCGTGCCGTACGCTATGGTTACACCTTCCTCGGCTTCAAGGAGCCGTTCATCAACTCTCTCGTCCCTATCCTTGTCGAGCAGATGGGCGACCAATACCCCGAACTTAAGAAGCAGCAGACGCTCATCGAGCGTATCATACTCGAAGAGGAGCAGTCCTTCCTAAAGACCCTCTCCAACGGCATCGCCCGCTTCGAGGATTATATCCAGAACTCAAAACTTAAAACTCAAAACTCAAAACTTGAAATCGACGGCGCTTTCGCCTTCGAGCTGTTCGACACCTATGGCTTCCCCATCGACCTCACTCAGCTTATGGCTTCCGAGAAGGGCTGGACGGTCGATATGGATGGTTTTAATAAAGGCCTCGCTGAGCAGAAGCAGCGCAGCCGTGCCGCCGCAGCCGTCGAAAACGACGACTGGGTCGAGCTGCAACCGGGCGTCGAGGAGCAGTTTGTGGGTTACGACACCCTTACCGCCGATGTCAAGATTGTGCGTTACCGCAAGGTCAAGACCAAAGACAAGGAGTTCTTCCAGCTCGTTTTCGACCAGACGCCTTTCTATGGCGAGAGCGGCGGCCAATGTGGCGACAAGGGCTCTCTGACCGATGCCGCAGGCAGCCGCATCGACATCATCGACACCAAGAAGGAGAACGGACTTATCGTGCATATCGTCAACTCTCTTCCGCCCGTCCTCGACGGTGGTTTTGTGGCTACGGTGTCCAAGCAGCGCCGTCTGGCTATTCAGAACAACCACTCGGCCACGCACCTCTTGCACAAAGCCCTGCGCACCGTACTCGGCACTCATGTCGAGCAGAAGGGCTCCAGCGTTGACGATCTGCGCCTGCGTTTCGACTTCAGCCATTTCGCCAAGCTCACCAAAGAGGAGCTGCGTGAGGTCGAGCGTCTGGTCAACGAGGACATCCGCTGTGCCATACCGCTCGAGGAACACCGCGCTATGCCTATCGACGAGGCCCGCAAACTTGGCGCTATGGCTCTCTTCGGCGAGAAATATGGCGACAAAGTGCGTGTCGTGAAGTTCGGCGAGAGCGTCGAGTTCTGCGGTGGCACACACGTACAGAACACTGGCTCTATCGGCATGCTGCGCATCGTCAGCGAGGGCGCGGTTGCGGCTGGCATGCGCCGTATCGAGGCGGTCACCGGAGCTGTTGCCGAACGTATGGTTGACGACATGCAGGATTCGCTCGACGCGTTGAAAGAGTTGCTCAAATCCCCCAAAGATTTGCTGGCTGCCGTACAGAAACTGCAGGACGACAATGCCGAGCTGCGCCAGCAGGTCGAGGCTTTCCGCAAGGAGAAGGTGCAAGCTGCGGTGGCCAAAATAGCCGAACAACTCAACGAAAACAAAATATACTCGGCATTGCTGCACGACGACCTCGCACCGATGAAGGACTTCGTGATGCCGCTGCGTGAGAAATATCCCGACATGGCGTTGGTGCTAGGAAGCGACTTCGGTGGAAAACCCTCTCTGCTCGTCTGCTTAGGACAGAACCGTGTCGATTCAGGCCTCAACGCCGGACAGATTGTCCGCACCGCAGGCAAGGAGATCCAAGGCGGCGGCGGTGGCCAACCCGCCTACGCCACAGCCGGAGGCAAACAAGTAGAAGGCCTCCAGAAAGCCCTCGACGTCGCTTTATCATTGCTTGGATAATTATGAAGAAAAGACTTTTTATATCAATCCTTTTCCTGTCGCTTTCCGTTGCGGCTTTCTCTCAGGTGGTTCGCGACGGGAGCTATCGTTCTGTCGGCAGGATTGAGAGCGACGGCACTGTCCGCGATGCCAGCTACCGCAAAATCGGCTCCTTCGACAGCGACGGCTCTATCCGCGACGCCAGCTACCGCAAAATAGGCGTCATCGAGAAAGACGGCACCGTCCGTGACGCCAGCTACCGCAAGATTGGGGTCATCGAGAAAGACGGCACCGTGCGCGACGATTCTTACCGCAAGATTGGTGTTGTCGAGAAAGACGGCACCGTGCGTGACGCCAGCTACCGCAAGATTGGCACCGTCGAGGGTACCGACCGCAACCGTGCGGCTGTGTTCTTCTTCTTCAACCGCTTCGGTTGATTATAACCGCTTCCCAAGTTGGGGTATCAGCTTCGATGCCCACTCACAATAGTCACCTTCTATTATATGCCTTCTGGCTTCGCCCACCAGGCGTAGGTAGAAGGTGAGGTTGTGTATTGAGCATACCTGCAACCCCAGTATCTCTTCGGCGCGGATGAGATGATGCAGGTAGGCGAGGGTATAGACGCGGTCGGCTTCGGCGGGACTTTCGGCATCTATCGGCTCGAAGCAGTCCTCCCACTTCTTGTTCTTGATGTTTATGGTGCCGTGCATTGTGAAAAGCAAGCCGTTGCGCCCGTTGCGGGTGGGCATGACGCAGTCGAACATATCCACTCCGCGCATGATCGCCTCCAGTATGTTCTGCGGTGTGCCGACGCCCATCAGGTAGCGTGGTTTGTCTTTGGGCAGTATGTCGTTGACCACCTCTATCATCTGGTACATCACCTCGGTGGGTTCGCCGACGGCGAGGCCTCCGATGGCGCAGCCGGTGGTGGTGCGTTCGGCTATGTAGTTGGCCGACTCGATGCGCAGGTCGCGGTATTGGCACCCCTGAACGATGGGGAAGAGCATCTGGTCGTAGCCATAGAGCGGCTCTGTCGCGTTGAAGCGTGTGAGGCAGCGGTCGAGCCAGCGGTGGGTCAGCTCCATCGACTGCTTGGCGTAGCGGTGGTCGGCGTCGCCCGGACAGCATTCGTCGAACGCCATGATGATGTCGGCTCCGATGACGCGCTGTATGTCTATCACATTCTCGGGTGTGAAGAGGTGTTTCGAGCCGTCGATATGCGAGCGGAAGGTGCAGCCTTCCTCTTTGATTTTGCGGTTGTCGGCTAACGAAAATACCTGGAATCCACCGCTGTCGGTCAGCATGGGGCGCTCCCATCCGTTGAACTTATGAAGTCCGCCTGCGGCACGCAGTATGTCGCATCCGGGTCGCAGGTAGAGGTGGTAGGTGTTGCCGAGTATTATCTTTGCGTCGATGTCTTCTCTCAGTTCGCGTTGGTGGACGGCTTTCACGGTGCCGGCGGTGCCTACCGGCATGAAGATAGGGGTGGGGATGTCGCCATGTGGGGTGTGGAGTATTCCGGCGCGAGCCGACGATTTGGAATCTGTTGTTTCGAGATTAAAAGACATCTTAACTTTATTTATGATTTGCCGTAAATTGGGTATTTGCTGACACTTGCAACGGTTTTGAACAATCGGTTGATATTTCGTTTTGCAAAATTACGTCTTTTGCGGAAATAAATATCTAACTTTGCACACCTAATTACGAAATAGTTTTTCACTTTACCGATGGATTTCTCTAACATAGCGAACGATCTTTTGACGCAGATACTCGTTGCTGCCGCCCTTCTGGGTTTTATACTGCTTGTCGTTGTTTACTCGCTCCGTTACCTCTATGTGGCGCACAAAGCCAAGAAGGCTGCACAGAAGCAGTTGACCGGCGACGAGCCGTCGCCTCCTGTTTCGGTGGTTTTGGTCGCTCACAACGAGGCTGCCTTCCTGCGTGAAAACCTGGTTTATCTTTTGGAACAGGAATATCCCGATTTCGAGGTGGTGGTGGTCAACTATCTGTCGCACGACGACACCCACTTTGTGCTAAAGCTCTGCAAGGACAACTATCCCAACCTCAAGGTGGTCGATTTCAAGGATGACGTGAATATGTTCTACGGGCGCAAGTACCCGCTGTCGATAGGCATACGTTCGGCCAAGAACGACATCATCGTGCTGACCGATGTCGACAGTATGCCGTCGAGTCTTAAATGGTTGCGTCATGTGGTTCAGGGCTATTCCAAACCCAGCACCAATATCGTTCTCGGGTATGGTCAGGTCGAAGCCGAGAAAACGGTGCTTGGGAGTATGCAGCGATACGATAATATGGATTATAGCGCCGACTATTTGTCGCGTGCCCTGAGGCATCGTCCCGTTACCGCCACCGACCGCAACCTCTCTTACCGCAAAGGCTTCTTCTTCTCGAAAGGAGCATTCATAAGCCACTACAATGAGCCTGACGGCGCCGCCGATATGTTCGTGAATCAGAACGCCACTCGCCGAAACACCGAGGTTAACCTCCATCCCGAGACATTCATCAAATATAAGGCTCCCGTAAAATTCATTCATTGGCACCAGATGCGTCAGCATCGCACCGCCACCTACCGCCACCACAAGGCCTCGCAGCAGATGGCCGGCGCCACAGCGGGGATATCCCTCCTGCTTTTCTATGGTGCGGTGGCTGCTTTGTTGGCTTTGGGACTTTTCCCGTGGCAGATACTCGTCGGCGTGCTCGTCTTGAAGTTTGCCCTGCAGATACTCTCTTTCTGGCAGCTCGAGAAACAGCTTGGAGAGAAAGGCCTATGCTGGCTGTCTCCTCTCTATGAAATTTATTTTACTATAGCAAATACTATACTTTTACTTTTTCCGTTAAAGTACAAATACAAGAAATAAGCAAGAAGGTTTCCTCCGCGAAAGAAAAAAGCGCGGAATCATTGATATAAGCATGCACACCAATGGAACCATCGATTAATCTCACAACCGAAAAAGCCCGCCGCGACTACCGGCTGGTATGTCAAGCTCGGGAGCACAACGACCAGAAAGCATACGCCGACCTTATGGGTATGTACAGGGAGCCCCTGTACACGATGCTGCTCAAGATGACGAACAGCCCGGTCGATGCGGACGACTTGACGATTGAAACGTTCAGCAAGGCTTTCAGCTCTCTCCATCTCTACAGCCCTACAAATGCTTTCAGCACGTGGCTGTTTTCGATAGCTTCGAACCACTGCATCGACTTCATCAGGAAGAAACGAATGCAGACGGTGTCGATAAACGACGTGGCAAGCAACAAGGACGGCGATGTGTATGAATATCCGCTTCCGTCAGACTTGCCCTCGCCCGAAGAAAGCATGGTGTCGAAGGAGCGCAAGGCAATGCTGCATGAGGTTGTGCAGCAAATCAAGCCTCGCTACCGCAGGTTGATAGAGATGCGCTACTTCGAGGAACTCTCGTACGAGGAAATCGCCCAGCAGCTCAATATGCCGATGGGTACGGTGAAAGTACAGTTGTTGCGTGCTCGCAACCTGCTTTCGACGATGATGAAGGCACGCAGAGAGCAGATTTGATTTCTTTTGTGTACTTTTGCAGCGTGAAACGATCAGCTCTCATAATAGCACTCTTGATGTTGGCCGAAGGCGCTTTGGCCGACGACTGGGATGTGCACAGGCCCTATGGGGCTAATCGACCGATAGGACTCTCAGCATCCATCAACGTGGGTATGCTGATAGCCAACAAAAAACAAGCAGAATTCTATTCGGGAAACCGTATCGATCCTGATATCGATGCGGATCAGACGTATTTGGAGAGGATGATTCATAGTGAGAGGTTTGGCAATCAGATTTGGACCGACCTCGTCGATGGTGGTTATATTTCGCCGAGCGCAATACAGAACTATAGTCAGCTGAAAGTGGTCGAGCCTGCCAAGATGCACTATAAGTTGACCTATCAGATTGGGTTGGGTATAAGGTACGACTGGGAGTCGGGGTGGGGTGGTTTGTTGCGGTTCGACTGGTCGAGGCTTACGGCTGTGGGAGCATTTAATCTCAGCAGCACCAACGGAACGGGCATATTGCAGAACGACAATCAGTATGTGCAGTGTTCGGTAGGCGGAGTTGAGAACAGAATCAACATAGACCTGGGGATAGCCAAGAGGTTCTTTTTATCGGAGAGTTTTGCTTTGGAGTTGGATTTGGGTTTCAACCTGAACAATCTTAAGGTCAAGAAAAACATGATGGAGATTGCAGGTCGGACACACGACATACTGGATATCTATGGAAGCAACGGTCCGATGCTGAATGGTGCAACATACGAGTACATCAACCAGGGTGGAGTGGGTTTCGGTGGATTTGCGGGGTTGGCTTTATGCTACATTGTACCTGGTGAGAACTCGGTGGGAACCATCGATTTCGGCTATAACTTCTACTATGAGAAACTGAAGCTGGAGGGATATAGCGGATATGCACCGCAACACGCTATATTTCTCAAGTTTAACCTGAATACATTCTCGTTTTTTAACAAATAGAAAACAACACAAACAGATAAATGATACAACTAACACCATTAGAAGACTCCGACCATCCGCATTTTGCGGAAGATTTGTTTGAATCGGCTTTTCCTGAGGCGGAACGCCCCGACTTCGACGACCTGAAAAAACGTCCATCCAATTTCCATTTCATGGTGGCCACCAACGATGACGAACCAATAGGAATCCTGACTTACTGGACGTTCGAGGAGTTTGTCTATGTTGAGCATTTTGCCATCGACGAGGATTTACGTAACAATGGTTTCGGCAAGGCGGTCTTCCTGAACTTCATGTCTCAACATGGCGGACAGATGGTCATGGAGGTGGAGATGCCACACGATGAGACATCGGAGTACCGTATTGAGTTCTATGCCAGCATGGGCCTATATCAGAACCCTTATGAATATTACCAGCCGTCGTATCATGGTGACGACACCCGCGTGCCGATGATGATTATGTCGAAACTGGAGATGGACGACGACGAGTTTGATGAGATGCGTGAAATTCTGTATAAAGAGGTGTATAAAGTTGTCGTTTGACAGTCGGCTGACTGAAGTTTTGATGTTTTTGAACGCTTGACTGTCAGTTTGTTGTGATAAAAAATGTAAAAATATTTGGTCGGTAAGCAGAAAGTTTGTACTTTTGCAACCGCTTTCGAGGAGAGAAAGTATGGCTCCTTAGCTCAACTGAATAGAGCATCTGACTACGGATCAGAAGGTTGCAGGTTTGAATCCTGCAGGAGTCACAAAAACAAAGGTAGGCACACTGCAATGTGTGCCTTTTTTTATCGAGATGAGAAAGGTACAGTATCTATATTCCGTTATTCTGTTGTTGCTGTGTGCACCCTTGGAGATGAGAGCCCAGTTGGCTGATTATTCGGAGGAGTTTATCGACTATGAGACGTTGGCTGCCTATGATGACGACCAACCGAAAACGGTTAGTATGGCGGCAACAGTGATAGGTGAAGCAATGAAATATTTGGGCACACCCTACCGCTGGGGAGGTAAGACTCCGGCTGGCTTCGACTGTGCTGGATTCGTGCGCTACGTCTATTCACGTTTCGGGTTGACCCTCTCGCCGTCGGCACCCTCGCAATCGAAAGAGGGAGTACGGCTTAAACGCGAGGAGCTGGCTCCGGGCGATCTGGTGTTCTACGGGGGCAGCCGCAACACCAAGGCGATAGGTCATGTGGGTTTGGTGACCGAAGTGGGCGAGGACAGCTTCAAGTTCATCCACGCCTCGAACACAGGAGTGCGTGTAAGCTGCTCAACCGAACCCTACTACAAAGCCCGCTATATCTGTGCCTGCAGGGTGATAGACAAGGTGCAACCTTGACTAATTTGGATTCTGAATTCTGAATTTCGAAGTGGCTTGCACACTTGGCGTCATTTTAATCTCGAATTTCGAAATCTGAATGACGGGTGGGGCTATAGCGTCCACCTCGGATTTAACAAAACTCCGTGCCTGCTTGTGTTGATAAGGTGGTGAAAACTTATTGGGGGCTGTTTTGTGGAAAATGTGTATCTTTGCACCGCAATAGGGATAAAAATATGAAGAGAATACTACTGCTTGTCGTTTTATTCGCCACTATACTTTCGGCACAGGCGCAGGCGCCTAATATTACAATCAAAGGTCGTGCCGCCAACGCCGACGGCAAGGAGATAGAATTGTATAAGTATAGCGACCAGCTCGGCAAGGCCGAGGTGGCGCTCGACCGTGCCGAGATAAAGAGCGGAACGGGATTTGAGTTGAAGATGTACGCCAAATACACCACTCTCGTATTCCTCCAGGTGGAGAACTACTCGCAGTCGTTCTATGTGGAGCCGGGACGTACTTATGAGGTGCTTATACCCAAGTTCGACTGGGCGATAGACGAGCGGCGCAATGTGCATCTCTCGCCCGAGGCCTTGCCTGTGGTGTTCGAGAACTTGCCAAAGGACGAAGTGAACTTAAAGATTAACGATTTCGACGCGCTGGTTGACAGTTTCATCACGGCAAATCGCTATTATTTCGACTTGAAGTTCCATCCGCAGCGGAGGTATTTCGACACGCTGTGTGCGCTGGTGGAGAAGCGCCTGCCCGACGGGAAGAACGCTTTCTTCAACCGCTACAAGAAGTTCTCGTTGGCAGAGTTGAAATTCAAACTGCATTTCGACTCGCGTAAAAATATGTACAACAAATACATTGCGGGTGAGCCGATATTATATCACGACGAGAATTATATGTCGCTGTTTCTTACCATGTTTAGCAATAGCATATCTGGAGGCAACCGCTACAACAGCATACATAAGCTGAGCCGGTGGGTCAACAACGGCAAAATCGGGACCTATATGGATTCGATAGGTCTTGACCCTCTGCTGAGAAACGAGCAGGTGCGCGAACTGGCGGCTATACAGGCGCTGAAAGAGAGCTACTACAAGACCAAATACTACAAGCAGGACAAGGTGGTCGCTGCGTTGGACGTGCTGCGGTCGAGAAGCAAGTTCCCTGAGCACAGGGAGTTGATAAAGAATCTTCTGACGTTGTTTTCGCAAAACAGCAAAGGCGGCGAGGTGACATCGTTCACCCTACCTGACGTGGATAAGAAAATGGTGAGCCTTGACTCGTTCAAGGGCAAGTGGGTGTATCTGTCGTTCGTGAGGGTGGGGGAAACTCACTCGCTGAAGGAGATAGAGACTCTGGCGTTTTTTAAGGACAGCATCTATGCCAAGAGCAAGAACGTGGAGTTTGTAACCATCTGCTGCGACCGCGAGTTCCAGAAGATGTACCACTTCCTGCGTAACAACAAACGTGGGGCACGGTACAACTGGACGTGGTTGCATTTTAACAACAATTTCAGGCTTTTGGAGAAGTATGGAGTGGTGAGCTATCCCACCTTCCTGCTTATCAACCCCGACGGCAAACTGCAGTATTCCATCACCCCCACACCAGGGTCGGGCTTGTTGGTCAATCCCCCTTGGGCAGAGAAGAAAGAGTCCGACAAGAAGGGCTTCTTCCTGAATATGGGAAGATGATGAGTCTTCCTGAGTCTTTCACGAGCGTTGGTCTTGGCATTTACTTTTATTTTTTGGTAACTATATACCAGTTGACCCGAAAAACGATATAACAAACTAACACTCGTTTTTTTGGAAAATTGTATGTAACTTTGCAAGCGTTAACCAATTAAAAAACATGTTATGAAGACACTGATGAGAAGGGGAAAACAAAAACTGCTGACGATGGGAGAGAGGAATAAGTCAATAATAAACTAAAAACATTGATTATGAACCCTCGGGCGGTTATATTGTTTGTATCTGTATGGCTTATATTGGTGTCGAGCGTCAAGGCGCAGGATACCATCGATACCAATTATTATCGATACGCAATACCGAAAGTATCTAGTCCTTATCCAAATCCTCGAGGGTGTCCCAACGGTGTGGGCTTCACAAATTATGACCCGGGCGATGGTTCTCTCAGCAATACCTATATGTGGAATGATAATTTCTATTACGTGTTTTGTAAGATGAGAGAACGGGATTTCGATGTCTATGGAATAGCGTTGCTTCTTGACAGGACTGATAAATTCGCAGAGGGCGACTCCATTGTTGCCGCATTGTTTGATGGATCGTGTTTCATGTCTGGTTATGAATGTTCTGACCCGATAGGCTCCATTGTGCTCAAAGGAGGGGAAGTGGGCAAGCGACGCTGGATGGAGATACCAATTATGCAGGATTCGTCGATATATGGAAACCCTGGCTATAATGTATTTTGCATGACAGCTCATGATGACTGCATTGACCATGTGGAATATCTTCCAATTATGGAATTTTATTTTGACACGCCTCGTCATGTGCCGGCTGATACGATATGTTATACGGTAAGACCATATCGTGAGAACGGTAGTGGTTATTGCCTTGCTCAGGTTTGGAGTCTATATACTTCATCGCTTTTTATCTGGTATCCTCGAAATGGTGGAGGGGCTCAAACAATAACCCATGGTAAGTGGCATCATGCGTTTCCTATAACCGCCCCACTGCCGGATTGGGAGGTATCGATGCTTGACACCCTCATCCCTATGCCGCATAATCCTGAGGATACGGTATCTGGCGAACCTGAAGATCCGGAAAATATAGGCGAGGCAGCTGTTTCGCCGACGTTCAGCGTGTATCCCAATCCAGCTATGTCAACGGTCACCGTAGAAGGTGAAACACAAATACGTGGCCTTTCGCTAAGCAGCGTTACGGGAGCGACGGTTATTGTTGACAAAGGAGGTGGAACGTCTGTATCGCTCGATGTATCGGCGCTTCAACCTGGAATATATGTTCTCAAGATAACCACGATACGAGGTCTTGTGGTGAAGAAAATAGCCATCAGGCAAGGGATGTAAAGCAACGGCGGATTTCTCATCCGCCGTTGTTTTCTTTTGTTCGCTGTGGAGGTGGATCGCAAGTGTCGGCTTCGGTTTGTCGATTTAACATCATTTTGTTGATAAAAGGATGGGGGATAGGAGGACTATTTATATATTTAGTTTTATTTTTAGTGTTTGAAACGAAATATTTAATTCTATGCAAAGAGTTGGATTTGTTGCTTTTATGGTGATGACGATGCTGTCGGTCATGCCCACTGAGGCTCAAAATGCCAGAGGTGACGGCGACTGGGAGCGTGCACACGACCTGTTCGCAAAAGAGAAATACGCTGCTGCTCAGTTTATCTACGACAGGTTGGCCGCTGGCGGACAGCAGTCGACAGTAGGAGTTCAGCAGTCGGATGCGGTATATTATGCTGCCGTATGCTCGGAGAAGTTGGGCAACGACGATGCGCGCTGGCGCTTGGAGGAATTCTTGAGGTTGCACCCGCAGAGCAGCCGCTGCAACATGGCGCGCTACTATCTGGGCAATTATTTCTACACGAGGGGCGAATATGCCGAAGCATTGGATTATTACAAGGTGATTACGGTGCAGGAAGTGGAATACGGGCAGCGAAACGAGTATGAGTTCAAGAAAGCGTATTGCCATCTTGCCAAAGGGGAGCGCTCAAAGGCCAAGGAGATATTCTCGAGAATACAGGGCACCAAGTCGAAATACGGCACATCCGCGCTCTACTATTATGCTCATATCCAGTACATGGATGCTGAGTACGAGTTGGCACTTAAGAACTTCGAGAAGCTGAAAGGCGACAAGAAGTTCGGACGCATAGTGCCGAGCTACACGGCGAGGATATACTACTATCTCGGAAAAGAGGATGAGCTGCTGACCATAGCTCCTGGCCTCCTGGAGCAGGAGGACGCCTTCAAGCGTGAGGAGATAGCTCAGATGGTGGCCGAGGTGTATTTCAACAGAGGCGACTACCGCAGGGCGTTGAACTACTACCACAAGGTTGAGCAGCTGACGCCGACCAAGCGTACGAGGAAGAACGAAAGCGGTGTGATTTGCACACCACAGGACAACCACTACCAGATGGGATACAGCTACTATATGCTGCATCAGTACGACTCTGCAGCGAGGTATCTGGAGATGAAGACCGTCTGCACCGACAGCGTGGCGCAGAACGCACTCTATGCCTTGGGCGACTGCTACGTGAAGTTGGGCGACAAGCATAAGGCTCGCTCGTCGTTTCTGCAGGCCTCGCAGATGAACTTCGACAAGGCCATAAAGGAAGATGCGCTCTTCAACTACGCCAAGCTTTCGTGCGAGTTGAACGCCAACCCATATAACGAGTCGATACGCTCGTTTCAAGACTACCTGACGCAGTATCCAAAGACAAAACACAAGACCGAGATACAGGAGATACTCGCCTCGCTCTATATGAGTACGCGCAACTATAAGGATGCGCTGACGCTGATAGAGAAGATTCCTGACAGAAACGCCGCATTGAACGAGGCCTACCAGCGCATCTGCCTGAACCGGGGAATCGAGCTTTTCAATGCTGGGTCGGTTGAGCATGCCTCCACTTATTTTGAGAAGGCGATGAAGATAAATGCGGTGAGGGAGGTGACGGCAGACGCCTGCTATCTCTACGGCGAGTCGCAGTATAGGCTTGGCGACGTGTCCAAGGCCGACAAGGCAATCGACCGCTTCCTGCTCTCGACGCCGGCCAAGAAGTCGTCTTATTATCCCCAGGCGCTTTACACCTATGGCTATATCTGCATGAAACAGAAACGGTATGACGACGCGTCGGGCTATTTCGGTGATTTCGGCAAGGTCGCCAAATCCGATGATTTGCGACTGCAGAAAGGCGACGCCTACAACCGCATGGGCGACTGCGCCTACATACAGTCGCATTTCGCCGAAGCCATCGGCTACTACGACAAAGTTATAAACGCCGACGCTGTGGGTGCCGACTATGCTACCTACCAAAAGGCTCTCTGTCAAGGAGCCATGGGCAAGCGTACTGACAAGCTATCGACACTGAATACCATATTTGAGCGCTATAAGGGTTCTTCCTATTGCCCTAAGGCGACAATCGAGATAGCCAATACGTACACAGTGCTTAACAACAACGAGATGGCTCTGGTGTACTACAACAAATATATCAAAGACTACCCACGCAGCTCACAGATCAAAGGCGCATTGTTGAGCATGGGCCTGGTTCACTATAATATGGGCCAAAACACTAAAGCACTCGAAGCTTTCGACCAACTGCTGACTCAATATCCCGGCACCGAAGAGTCGAAGGACGCCCTTTCTACTATAAAGAACATCTACGTCGAAGAAAACCGTGTGGACGAGTATTTCACTTATGTGCAGAAAAAGACCAAGATATCGGTATCGACGACCGAGCAGGACAGCACCACGTTCGTGGCGGCTCAGAACCGCTATTTCGAAGGCGATTGCGAGAGCAGCGTGATTGGATTCGAGAACTATGTTAAGAAGTTCCCCAATGGACTTTACTCCCTGACAGCCCACTACTATTTGGCCGACTGCCTCTATCGGATGGGACAGAACGAGCGGGCTCTGCCCCACTATGAATACGTACTCGATGCCAACACCAATCAGTACACCGAGCGCTCGCTCTGCAACGCGGCTCAGATTGCCTATTCGCTCACCGACTACACCCGCGCGCTGGGCCACTACACCATGTTGTCTCAGAATGCAGAGAGCGAGTCGTTGAGAATGTCCGGTAAAGTGGGCATGATGCGTTGCAATGCGATGATAGGCAATCACGCTGGTGTGGTGGAAACTGCCATGCAGGTTGCAGACGATCCGACGACAACGGCTGAATTGCGCGACGAGGCCTGTATCACGCTGGCTCGCAGCTACAAGAATGCCGGCGACAAGACTAACGCCGACCTCTACTACTCCAAACTTCTGCGCTCGTCCAACGGCGAATACAGTGGCGAGGCGGCCTATTACGGAGCCGAAAGTTATTACAACAAGAAAGACTATGACGGAGCCGAGAGCGCTATAGAACGTATCATAGCCGAGCCTCACAGCGACTACTGGCTGGCCAAGACTTTCATCCTCTGGGCCGACATTTTCTATGCCAGAGAAAACAACATGCAGGCCAAGCAGACGCTGCAAAGTATAATCGACAACTACGACGGCGACGAATTGGTAAGGGAGGCACAGGCCAAGTACGACGCGATTGTGGAGTCTGAGAAGAGCGATCACCCCGCCGACGAGGAACAGATTGAGATTAATTTGGAGTTTTAAGATAGTTTTCGTTTTCACAAGTCCTAACTAACCATACATGAGGATGAACAAGAGAATTGCCATACTGCTGATTATCGGTTTTCAACTGTCGGCACCGGCGTTGATCGCCCAGAACCCCGACGAAACCTTCAACGAGAGCGTCACCGTTACCGGCACCTACCGACCGGAGATAAAAGAGTTCGACAAAATAAACATTGCGCCGCAGATTGCCGACACCTCGACGGCCATGCGCCACAAGTTCAGCTACGAGGTGAGCACCACCCGTCTCACCTCCCTCTATTCGCCCACACGCATCAAGGCGGCGAAAATCATCGGCGAACCGACATCGAGGCTCTACAACAGCTATGTGCGTCTGGGCTTCGGCAACTATTGGTCGCCGCTGGCGGAGATATACTACAACAGCACCCGCAGCAAGAAGATAAACTACGGTGTGTTCGCCACCCACAACTCGTCGTGGGGCACCATCGGAAAACGCAAGAAAGGTGTCGATTTTCCCGGCACCTATTACGGAAAGAACCATTTCTCGCAGACGGGCGTGACGGCGTTCGGCAAGTTCATCGTGGGCGACAAGGTACAGCTGGCTACTGATTTGTCGTTTGAGAACGATTACAACCTCTACTACGGCTTCAACGACTCCACGCTGCACGCCAATGACTCGCTTGTCGGATTCGGACACAGCGCGACAGTCAACTACCGCGACTCGCTGAAGGTCAAGGACTACCGGGCTCTCTACAACCGGCTGGCTTGGAACTTCGGAGTGAAAGACCTCAGCACCGAAGCGTTAGGCTATTCGGCAAACATAAAAGTCTCTAACCTGTGGGCTTTGTATAAGCAGAACGAACTGAACATTAATCTCGACGGCGATGTACACTATGCTTTCAATGTGGGGAAGAAGAAAAAACACAAGGCAATCGCCTATCTGCATCTAATGTGGGATGGCTACTACGGCACCGTGAATCCATCCGCCAGCATGACTATGCCGCTGGGTTATAGCGGGGCGGCGCCTACGAGCCAGTCGGCTTTCCGCAATCTGTTCGACATCAATCCGTACGTCGATTTCCTGTTCGGGTCGTTCAAGCTGCACGCTGGATTCCTGTCCAATATCGAGAATTTCTCCAACGCCGACTCCACTCGATTCCACATCTATCCCGATGTCGAGCTCAGTAAGTCGTTTCTGAAGGAGGCGTTGAACCTCAGCCTCGGAGCTGTGGGCGCGATGGATGCCAACAGCCTCGATGTCATACGCCAGGTCAACCCCTACGTAGGGCCGTACTCCACCATGCGCGGCACCTCTCACTACGACTTCTACCTGCGTATGCGAGTGAACTTCAGTAAGAAACTGGAGATGAAGCTCTATGGCGAATTCAATATGTTCACGGACGACCTCTGTTTCCAACTCGACACCAACTATGTGCTGAGGAACGTCTATGAGCCGCTCTATCTGAAATACAACCGCGTGAAGGCAGGAGGAAGCTTCTCCTTCGTCAACGACGAGATGCTCAACATCTCGCTTGGTGGTAACTACTATTACTACACCGACAAGACTTTGCCCTACCGTCCAGACTTCGACGCCTTCTTCTCAGCCAAGTTCAACTACCACGACAAGTGGCTTTTCGGAATCCAGGCATTGGTGGTGGGCAAGATGAGGGGAAGCCAGCCGACAGCTGACGGCTCGGTCGAGACCCTCCCGTTGCGTTACGGCATCTCCGCCGAACTCGAATACCGTCACAACCGCGCTCTCTCTTTCTTCATCAAGGCCGACAACCTCGCCTACCAGCGCTACTACCTATGGTCCAACTACCCCTCGCAGCGCATCACCTTCCTCGCGGGTGTCACCTACACCATACTCACCAAGAAACGCTAATCCACATCCTCCCCGAAGTACTCTTGAACCTTGAACCTTGAAACTTGACCCTTGAACTTTGAACTCTTAAACTCTCAAACTCTCAAGCGAAGCGAACCCTTAAAACCTTTTAAGCGAAGCGAACCTTTAAAACTCTTAAACTCTTAAACTCTTAACCCCAAGTGAACTACGTACAGACAGTCGATTATATGACTAAAGCCCTGCCCATGTATCATCGCATAGGGGCGGCGGCTTACAAAGCCGATATAAAGAACACCGTGCAGCTGATGTCGCTGCTCGGCAACCCCGAGAAGAAGTTCAAATCCATACATGTTGCCGGCACCAATGGCAAGGGCTCCGTATGCCACATGCTCGCTTCCATACTGCAGGAGGCTGGCTACAAGGTTGGACTCTACACCTCGCCCCATCTCGTCGATTTTCGCGAACGCATCCGCGTCAACGGCGAGATGATCATCCGCGGCAATGTGGTCGATTTCGTCCAGAACTACCGTTGTGCCATTGAGGGCATCGGTCTTTCTTTCTTCGAGATGACCGTCGGGTTGGCCTTCGACTATTTCGCCCAGCAGCAGGTCGATGTGGCGGTTGTCGAAGTGGGCATGGGCGGACGGCTCGACAGCACCAACGTCATCACCCCCGACCTCAGCGTCATCACCAACATCGGCCTCGACCACACCCAGTTCCTCGGCGACACCCTCACCAAGATCGCCTCCGAGAAAGCCGGCATCATCAAAGCCGACGTCCCCGTGGTGATTGGTGAGACACATGCCGACACCGCCGGCGTCTTCGAGGCGAAGGCTATGCAGCTCGGCTCACCAATCGACTTCGCCGACAAACGCTACAAGATAGACATAAAATCCGACGACGGAAACATGATCACCTTCGACGTCGAAAAGCTCGGACAGAAGGTATTCGGACCTCTGCAATGTCCCCTCACGGGTGCCTACCAGCAGAAGAATATCGCCACCGTCTTCCAGTCATTGGAAATCCTGCGCATCCTGGGATACAAAATAAGCGACGCCAATATCGCCGACGGCTTGTATAATGTGGTGAAGAACACAGGGCTGCATGGTCGCTGGCAGGTGGTGAAGAAGAAACCGCTAACAATCTGTGAAACCGCGCACAATGCCGACGGCATACGGTCGATGCTCACCAAGCTCGGCACGATGAAGTACGAGCGGCTACGTGTGGTTTACGGATGTGTGAACGACAAAGACTTCGGCTCCATACTCGCTATGCTGCCCAAGGAGGCGGAGTATTATTTCACACGCCCGAGTGTCGAGCGGGGCCTCGACGTCGAGGTGCTGCAGACGGCTGCCCAAGAAAATGGCCTGTCGGGGAAAACCTACAGCGATGTGGGAGCGGCGTTGAGCGCTGCCACCGCCGACGCCTCGCCGAAGGATCTGATACTCGTCACCGGAAGCATCTTCCTCGTCGCCGACTGCCTATCCTGGCTAACCACCCACAAGAAATAGCAGCCACCACCCGCCAACCTCATACCTTTCATCCCAAGCAAAGCGCCTCCCCATTAACCCCAGAAGCCAATAACCATTAACCCCATTAACCATTAATCATTAATCCATCATGACCGACGTAATAAAAAACATTGAATCCATCCGACCGCTCATCCCCGACGGGGTGCGCCTCGTGGCTGTCTCCAAGACCAAGCCCGCCGAGATGATACAAGACGCCTATAGTGTCGGACAGCGTCTCTTCGGCGAGAACAAAGCACTCGAGATGCGTGACAAGCACGCCCAACTGCCCGACGACATTGAGTGGCACTTCATCGGACACCTCCAAACCAACAAGATAAAGTACATCATACCCTATGTGACGCTCATCCACAGCATCGACTCGCTCCCGCTCCTGCAAGCCGTCAACAAGGAGGCCGCCAAGCGCGACCGCCAAGTCGATTGCCTGCTGCAGTTCCACATAGCCACCGAAGAAACCAAGTTCGGCCTCGACCGAGCCGAAGCCGACGAGCTGATGCAGCACTATGGCGAGCTACCAAACGTGCGTCTCGTAGGCGTGATGGGCATGGCCACCAACACCGACAACAAAGAGCAGGTGCGCTCCGAGTTCCGCAATCTCCACACCATCTTCAGCGACCTCAAGGCAAAATATTTCGCCGACCGGCCCGAGTTCAGAGAGCTCTCGATGGGCATGAGCCACGACTGGCAGATAGCGGTGGAGGAGGGGAGCACCCTCATACGTCTGGGCAGCACCATCTTCGGAGCCAGAGACTACGGCGTGAAAGTAAATGATTAACCCCCACCCGCCATCAATCCCCAAATACATTTGTCAATTCACCAATCACAAATCACAATTCACCAATCACCAACACCATTTGTCAAATCACTAATCCCCAATCCCCAATCCCCAATCACTAATCCCCAAATACATTTGTCTAATCACCAATCACTAATCACTAATCACCAATCACTAATCCCCAATCCCCAAATACATTTGTCTAATCACTAATCACCAATCACTAATCACTAATCACTAATCACTAATCCCCAATCATGCAACTCCTCCGTACCGATAAACTACCCGATGGACAGCTCTACACCTGTGCGATGCCCGAAGGCGTCTGTTCTCAGATGGTGGAGGTGTGGAGTCGCGGCGACCGCATCGAGAAGATCGAGTTCACCGGCGGCTGTCACGGAAACACCCAGGGAGTGGCGCGCCTCGCCGAAGGACGCACCTTCAAAGAGTTGATCACCCTGCTGCGTGGCATCGACTGCGGTGGCAAGGGCACCAGCTGTCCCGACCAGCTAGCCGAAGTCCTCGAAGCCATCCAACCTGTGTGAGATAAGGAATGATATTTTTTCGTATCATTGCACACAGAAACGACAAATACATATTGTATCCAAGACGTTGTGCGAATGAGTCAATATCAATAAATCGAATAACTTAATCAGAATGAAAACATAAAAATAGAATAGAAATAAATACATAATTTAAAAGCGTTTTTGCTTTTCTTTGTAAATGGGAATCTGGTAAATTCTACACTAATGCACAAGAAAAGGAAAGCGTTCACGGTATCCGTGGACTTTTCTTGTTTGCATTAGGGTATTACCAGAACCTCCATTTAGACAAAAAAGTCTCACGGATTTCTTATGGCTAAAAAGAATCAAAAAAAAGAAGCATTATCTGTAAGCAGGTTAATAATTGAGGTCTTGGTTGAACAATTAGGTATCCCTTTTAGAAATATAGTAAACGATACTACATTTTCATCCTATACAGGTTCAAAACGGCCGGATCTGCTGATATCAAACATTGAGTATACTGCTGAGAAAGAAAAGGCTTATATTCAAAATCTCTTATGCTATGTTGAAGCAAAAGATCCTGCATGTAATATTGATGATAGAGAATGGAAGGATGCCTATAAACAAGGTAAAGACAAGTCAAAAAAACTTGGAATTCCTTTTTTTGGTGTCACTAACTGCAAAACAACATTCTTTTATAATGGGAAAACGGGTGAAAGACTTAAACTAAATGGGAACCTGATTTCTGAATTTCAAACGCTTGATGTATTCCGAATTATCAAAAAGAAATTAAAAGAGAATCATTCTCTTTCTGATATTCGGATGGGCGTTGATTCTTTA
>JAEEZY010000021.1 GCA_016292015.1 Bacteroidales bacterium
CTCCGCGCTCGTCACCTCCGTCCTCACAAACCGCGTCCCTATCGGCATCCCCACCGCGTCAAACGACCGCACCTCATACACCACCATCGCCGGGTTTTCCACCGTCGCGTCCCTCACCACTATCTGCTTGCTCGCCGCCTCAAACTCCACCTCCGGCGCCGACATCTGGTACCCCAGCGTCATGTTCACCCGCGTCCCGAACGCCCCTATCCCTATCATCGCCATGCTCCCCTCCGTGTTCACCGTCGCCGTGTCCCACGCGTCCCTCGTCGCCGCTGCCCTCGCCAGCACCCGGTTCGCCGCCCTACCCCTGTAGTACGGCACCAGCGTCCACTTCCACAGCGTCACAAACTGCGTCCCAACCTTGAATTTCGCCCTCACCACCAGCTGCTTCTCGCTTCGCGGGTTCCGCACCTCCCCAGGCGCCTCCCTGATCACCTGCCGCCCGTTCTGAACCGTGAACACCGTCGAACCCACTCTCCCCCTCCATTTTCCCATAGCATTTCTACTTCTAGCCATAATTTTTCCTTTCTTTTAAATGGTTAATAATAAATTGATTTTAAAAATGGGCAATAATAAATTGATTTTTGAAAAAAGATGTTACCTATGCATAATAAACCATAAATTAAAAAACTAATCCCCCCTCTAGTCAATCAAGACCACCTAGATCATCAACCCAACAAAACCCATCAACCCCATAAAACCCATTAACCCCATCACCCCCATCAACCCCTTAAAACCGCCCCCCCCCCATCCCCCCCAAAAAAAACACCCAACCAAACCCATCACCCCCATCAACCCCACCAAACCCATTAAACCCATCACCCCCACCAAACCCACCAAACCCACCAACCCCATCAAATCTAGTTCCCCTAGTTCCCCTAGTAAATCCAGCCCACCCCGGCAAATCCCCCCCACACCACTCCCAAGTCCCCTCCTCCACGAGGAGATTTAGAGGAGGCTCCCCACCTCTCTCCAAGTGGCGGGCGGCAGAGACCGCCCGCCACAATATTTTGATGATTTCAATATTTTAATTTAATCCCGTACAAGGCGAACAGATTGTCCGTAGTAGCGGTAGTCGTCGTTCACGCCCACAGTGCCACTGTTGAAGTACATGCTCCACGCGTAGTCCCCATCGTGGTTATCGGAGTGCGACGACGACCAATAGTTGCCGCACGCGCCAACGTTGCTCACAACCCTAAAATTGCGCCAGCCCGCAGCAGGCAGAAATATGCATCCGGCACCTTCCATCTGGCTCCATTCCGACTCTGTATAGGTATTGTTATTAAAAGGTGCAGAACTGGTGTTGATACCTGAAGGGTTGCTCATGCCACTGGGCATGGTAAAATTATCGGGGAAAATAACCAATCCTTTTGTACCATTAACAACAGCTTTTGCATAACGTGCATTTGCTTCTCCGTTTATTGTCGAAGCAGCACGGCTAAACAACAGATATTCCCATTCATCCTTTGTCAAAGTACGCCACATTCCTGCTTGGTTCCCTCCGTTGGAGATAGCGTTATAGACACCCCAGTCGGCGTTGGCGTAACTGCCCGTGAGATTGTTGGTATAGCTGCCACCGGGCCAATAATAATAGATATAAGTGGTTCTGTTTTCGTTTTCCCAAGGCTGGCAGCTCCATCCGCTGGTTCCCCATCCGAAAAGGTCTATCCAACCTCTGTAGGTCGACGAAATATTGTGATTGTCAGCACCACCGATAAAGTCATACTGATGCTCGGCGAAACGCCATGTGCCGACAGCTGTGCCGCCATCGGCTGTGGCATGGCTGCCGGTGGTAGTGTACTGAAGGTTACCGCGTGAGAACTTCACCGTACGGCCAGAGGCAACTGTGAAAACAGCGTTCGAGGCACCGTTCTCGTCAAATCCACCAAAACATTGTGTATTTGTAGTAAATGTTAGTTCCTCACCGTAGGCAGTACCAGCGCTGTTCGTGGCGTATGCACGGACATAGTAGGTCGTGTTTGCAGACAAACCAGTAATGCTGCTTGTAAAACTTCCAGTGCCGCTTCCGTCGGTGGTATGGCTGTTACTGACAGTTGGATTGTGGCTTGTACTCCAGCAAACGCCCCTTGCCGTAACGGTTGCATTGCCGTCGTTGGTAACATTACCACCGCAAGTGGCAGTGCTTGATGTTATGCTGCTAACGGATGAAGTGGTGACTGTTGGTAACGACACGCTTGCAGATGTTGTAAATGTACGTTCCTCACCGTAAGCAGTGCCGACACTGTTTGTGGCGTATGCACGGACATAGTAGGTTGTGTTTTGCGACAACCCTGTTATGCTGCTCGTAAAGCTTCCTGTGCCACTGCCGTCGGTGGTATGGCTGTTGCTGACAGTTGGATTGTGGCTTGTGCTCCAGCAAACTCCTCTTGCTGTAACGGTTGCATTTCCATCGTTGGTCACATTGCCTCCGCATGTGGCAGTGCTTGATGTTGTATTGCTTACCGCGGATGTTGTTACTGTTGGTAAAGTTGTCGAACTACTTTCGGTGAAAAATAAAGTTATAAGTTCGCTCGTTGTCTGCGACTTAGTGACAGTATTACTTGTTGTTATACCATTGCTGGAAGTGTAATTTGCATTATAGCTCATTTGGTCTCCAACATTGAACGGACCGATACCAACAGCCTTTGTTTGCGACGAATAAACTTCCAAATACGAAATATCAATTTTGTCTGCAGTACCTGTCGCTGTGTTAACCATTTTGGCGACAGTGCGCCCAGAGCGTGTTGAAACACAAAGGAAAGCCACCTGCGGTTCTGCTAGGCTCACGTTTAGCCGATAAATTCCAGCTTTCAGAAATCCATTATATTCCGACACCACACTACCGTTAATTCGCATTATGCTGACAGTGGCTTCGCCATCCTCGCAGATTTGCAACTCAGTCGATGTACGGCCGGCGAACGGGTTGGGATAGACTTTTATTTGCGGTCCTTTAATCGCTTCAGCAACGTCGATGGACTCCGAAGAACCTAACACAATGACAGTGTCCGGATAGTCGATAAGTTGGCTCCAACCTTGCGTTTCATTTTCCACTCGGACAGATTCGAACGGATGATACTGACCATTGGTCGAACGAGCCGTAAAACGAACAGTGACACTTTGAGCCAACATTGTTGACATAATCAATAATAGTGTTACTGATAGTAGTGTTTTTTTCATGGTGCTTTAATTTTTATTCACTAATGTCCGCTAAAGTTTGTTAGAAATACGTATTAAGTTTTTTCTTCAATGTTTTTAATTAATATTAATTATATGTGTGTGCAAATTTCAAAATAGTGAGGCCGACACTATAGCAGCCAGCGACAACGAAACCACCATCATCAAAACAATCTTTTTCATAACATTTTCAATTATTTAGTTAATGAAACTCAAATTTTCACGAGAGTTTTCGCTTGCAAAAAAAAAAAAAAAAAACGACTTATGCAAGAAAAAAGTCACTTTTTTTTCAACGAAATCAAAAAAAATCAAAAAAATCCAAAAAAAACATCCCTTCCGCCCACTCAACGCCCACTCAACACTCACTCAACGCCCACTCAACGCCCACCCAACGCCCACTCAACCCTCACTCAACGCCCACTCAACACCCACTCAACACTCACTCAACACCCACTCAACCCTCACTCAACGCCCACCCAACACCCACTACCCCCACAACTCAACCCCACCCCTTTAAAACCCTTAAAACCCTTCAAACCCTTAAAACCCTTAAAACCTTTCAAACCCTTAAAACCTTTCAAACCCTTAAAACCCTTAAAACCTCACCCCCTGCTAACCCCCAATCCAAACAAGGCAAAGTCCCCCTTCAGCGGATCCTCCGGAAACACCCGCGCCAGCTCCGCCGTCAGCCTCCGCGCCGCACCCATCGTGGCACTCCTGCCCCTCATCAGCCCCATAGCCCTCGCCTCCGTAAGCACATGCGTGTCCAGCGGCACGATAAGCGTCCGCTTGTCTATAAAGTCCCCCCAAAGCCCCAAATCGACGGGCGAGCCGTCCCTCACCATCCACCGCAGGAACATACACACCCTCTTGCAAGCCGACCTCGCATCCCTCGGCACCACTCCCACCGACCCGTGCTCGGCGAACCAGCGGCATATCGCCTCCACCGCCGAAAGCGCATCACGCACCCCAAGCGAACGCAGCCACTCGCCCATGCTTCCATGCGACAAAAGCATCTCACGGCAGGCATCGAGGAAAAGCCGCATGGTGCGGAAGTCGTAAAGACGATAGAAGCAGGAGCAGTCGTCAAGGGCGAAGCGCACACGATAAGACCCATCGGCGACCCATCGCGACACTTCCCCCCCGCTCCACTCAACCAAAAGCCCGATCTTGGGCAGGAACTGCTTGCGGCTCCCGTAACTCAGCGCCGACGCCACAAACGCCGTCATCTCCCTGTTCTCATCCCCCTCCACCTGGTGCATGAACCTCGACGGGTCCCCCTCCATGAATTCCTCCGTCTCATACCGCTCCGCATACTCAATCAACCTCCCCCGCAACTCCTGATAAGTCATACTTTGCATTTTACGTGAAAAAACATCATTTCTTTACCAAGTGCAATATTACGAATTATTTTAGTATTTTTGCAAACTGCAAAAACAACACACCCCATGCGTAAACTACTTATTATAACCCTCGTCCTCTCCCTCCTCGTCCCGACCGCCTTCTGCGGCAGGGTGCACCCCGACCGCGCCATGCGTGTGGCCCAGAACTTCTGGAAACAAACCACAGGCTCCCTCCCCCAACTCACCGACATAAGTTCACAGGCCAACCTCTCCGAACTCTACCTGTTCGACGTCAACCACGGCAAAGGCTACATAGTGGTTTCCGCCGACGACATCGCCTACCCCGTCCTCGCCTACTCCCAAACCTCCTCCTTCCCCTCACTCAATATCGCCCCGGCCGTGAGCTACCTGCTCCGTAACTACGAGAACCAGATAGCCTTCGCCCGCAACCTCGGCGGCGAAGCCATGCCCGACGTGACCAAAGAGTGGTCCGACCTTGAAAACAACATACTCCTCACCCCGAAGACAAGCAGCGAAGTGCCTCAGCTGATGACCAGCCGCTGGTCACAAGAATCCCCCTACAACGACATGTGTCCCAAAGCCGACGGCCAAGAGCGTTGCGTGACCGGCTGTGTCGCCACCGCCATGGCTCAGGTGATGCGCTATTGGCAATACCCCGTGCATGGGGTGGGGCAACACTCCTACTCTTACAACGACCGCCCCATAGCCGTGACTCACATGCTGGGCGACTCTAACGCCGTATGGCTCTACGACACTCTGACGGTTGACTACGAAAACACCTACTACGACTGGGACAATATGCCCGATGTTGCTTCCCCGTCAAGCCCAAGTGCTGAAAAAGAGGCCGTGGCCACACTGGTGTACCACTGCGGAGTGGCCGTGGACATGGTTTACACCCCAAGCGGCAGTGGTGCCTTCATGACTCGGCAGGAGGTGCTGAATTTCGACTCGGTGAACTATTCAACCGAGATATCGGCCGAAGTCGTGATTCCCCAATATTTCGGCTATTCAGAAAACACCAAAGGCCTCCTACGCTCACAATACGAGGCAACACAGTGGCTAGCCCTGCTGAAAAGCGAACTGAGCAACGGCCGTCCGATTATATACGCCGGCAACGACCCAGGCAGCGACTACGGCCATGCCTTTGTGCTCGACGGATACAACTCTCGACTCTTCTTCCACTGCAATTTCGGATGGGGCGGCGCCTACGACGGCGACTTCCGCATCGACGAGATTGCCCCGTCTCAAAGCGGCCACGCCTTCTCGGACAAACAGTCGGGCATTTTCTGGATGTACCCTCCAGGTCAGGGATTCTTCGAGACAACCGTAAGATGCACCGGTGATATTGGCGGTGTGTATGACGGCGAGACAGCAGTGTGCGACAGCACGATAAAGATGACCATAGGCGAAGAAGGCAGATCCCTCAAGATAGTGGCCGAGCAAGGTTACCTTGTTTACCGCATACTTGCCGACAAGGACACTCTGTTCAAGAACAACGCTCCAAGAGAGGGTTTCGATATTACATGTTCGATAGGCGACGACCCACACACCGTCATCTGCGACATGAGCCATCGCAAAAGCGATGTGACGCTGAAAGTCATGTTTGCAGTCAACCCCAACGAAGAGCCTCTTTCGATTACCGAAGCTGAACGCTCAGATGTTCACCACACCAAAGTGACGGCCAACGGGAGGAACATCGAACTGACAGGCGGAGAAATCGGCGAAGTCAACGTGTATGACGTCATTGGACGCCGTGTGGCAACCCACAACGCGCAAGGAGCCAACAACGCAACCATAACGATAAGCAAACGCGGCCTTTATATTGTCCGCTGCGGAAATGAATCGCACAAGGTGATGGTGAAGTAGTGCGCAACAGTTGCAAACATTGAACCCATCAACACATCATCATATCAACACGTCAACATATCAGCATATCAGCATGAAACGCTTATTCATACTTTTATCACTGCTACCATTGTTTGTACAGGCCAATCCTGTTGATAAAGCCACCGCCATGCGTGTGGCTGAGAACTTCTGGTGGCAGGTATTTAAGGAGCATGTCACATTCACCGACTATTCGGACGTCCTGAGCCTCACAGAGATTTACCTCTTCGAGGAATACAACGACAAGGGATTCATCGTAATATCGGCAGACGACCGCGCAATGCCGGTGCTGGGATATTCGCAACGTCCGTTCCTTACACACAACATCTGTCCTTCGATTGCATCATGGCTGCACTCGTATGAAGATCAGATAGCCTATGCCCGTGAGAACGGAATCAAGGCCGACGAGACGACGAACGCAGAATGGATCGCTCTGAAACAAGGCTCGGCCCTGCCCGAACCGAAAGCCGCCATTCAAGTAGATCCATTGCTGACTTCGGCTTGGAACCAAGACACGCCATATAACCTCTACTGTCCAGGAGAAGGCAACAACAAAGCCCCGACCGGTTGCGTGGCCACAGCGCTCGCACAGGTAATGAACTATTGGAAATATCCCGAACACGGCATAGGTCAGAATTCGTACAACTACGCCGACTATACCGACACTAACTTCAACTGGCAATATGGAACTCTCAGCGCCGACTTCGAGCACACCCACTATGACTGGGCGAACATGGTTGACACGCTGCGAAACAGTTCCGACAGTGCCAACATCAAAGCGGTGGCACTGCTCAACTACCACTGCGGTATAGCACTCAACATGCTCTACAAGCCAGGTGGCAGCATGGCTTTCGTCACCATTGAAGACAACATAATCTTCGACACCAACTACTACCCCACTCGCATAGCAGCCGAAAACATAATCCCGCGTTTCTTCGGCTATTCTTCGGCATTGGACGGACGGTTGAGCCGCGAATTCGACAACATAACCGGCTGGATCAACCTTCTGCGTGACGACCTGCAAAAGGGTCGCCCCATAATATTTGCAGGAGCTGCCGCTGAAGGTCCGTCGGCAGGACATTGCTTTATTGTTGACGGTTGCAATCCCCGCTTATATTTCCATATCAATATGGGCTGGGGTGGGTATTACGACGGCGACTACCGCATCGATGCACTCTCGCCTGGCAATTCCAACTTCAACAAACGTCAGCAGGCCATCATCGGGATGCGGCCTCCTCAGATGTCATGTGTGCATGTAACATGCCTTAGCGCAACCAACGAGAATAGCGGCGTATTCCAAGGCGGGAGCCCTGTTTGCGACAAGTTTGTCACCATGAATAGCGCAAACCATGATAACATACTGAACATCGAAGCCGGCGACGGTGAAATCATAGCCGCTGTCATAGTGAACAACGAGGTGATATACAACTACGGCTATCTAATCGATGGCGAAAACCTGATTGTCACCAACGAAAAAAACATAGCCTTCGACTTCAACTCATTAGAGGACGACGTTGACCTGAAAGTCTTGTTCGACGCTGGAGAACTTTCCATAGAAACCGCTAACCGCAATGCCAGCCGTCTGTCGGTTTACTCCAAAGACAAGAACATAATGCTGCGAGGCAACGCCATCGGCTGTGGCAGCATCTACGATGTCATGGGTCGCAAAGTTACCGACTTCGACGGACAGCTCTCCTCGCACATCTCCGTTCCAGTGTCACAGGCAGGCATCTATATCGTTCGCACCAACGGAGAGTCACACAAAGTATTGGTGAGACCTTAACGAAAAAATTAACGTTGACTCTAACTTTGACTGTAACTAAAACTCCGACTTAATGCTTCTCTTACTCATCTTTCTCTTTGGTGCGATGGCTATATCGTTCCTATGTTCGATATTGGAATCGACGCTTATGTCAACTCCTATATCGTACATAACCTTGCGTGAGGACGAAGGCTACAAACCAGCCACACGATTCAAACAATACAAAACCGACAACGCTCGTCCAATTGCAGCAATACTGTCGCTCAACACAATAGCCAACACCATAGGTGCTGCCGGCGTAGGTCATCAGGTCAACGACGCATTTGGAAGCCATTGGTTTACATTGGTGTCGGTAATCACAACTATCTTGATTCTCTTATTTTCCGAGATAATTCCCAAGACAATCGGCACACGCCATTGGAGAAAGCTTATGGGCTTCGCTTCCAATACGATACGTCTGCTCATCATCCTCATGTTCCCTTTCGTGGTTCTCATAGAATTGTTCACCAAGGTATTTGCTCCCAAAAATGACGAGGAAACGTCGGTAAGTCGCGAGGAAGTTGCAGCCATGGCCGACGTGGGAGAGGACGAAGGTGTCATAGACGAGGACGAGAACAAGATTATACAGAACATCTTCAAGCTTGACGACATACACATCTACGACGTGATGACTCCTCGCTCGGTGGCGGCAGTGGCTCCCGAGAACATGACCATCAAGTCGTTCTACCGCGACGACGAATACTCGCATTTCTCGCGCATACCGGTATATGCTGACAGTGCCGACGACATAACGGGCTACATACTACGCAGCGAGGCTCTGGAATATCTGGCTGAGGACAAATTTTCGAGCCACCTGTCAGACATCAAGCGTCCCTTGCCTTATTTCAACGAGGAGGACTCCATAAGCAGTGCATGGGAATCGATGCTGAAACAAAAGGTGCAAATTGCCATCGCCATAGACGAATACGGCTGTTTCCAAGGCATTCTGACTCTAGAAGACATTATAGAGACCATATTCGGATTGGAAATCATCGACGAGAACGACGAAGTCAGCGACATGCAGCAGTATGCGCGCGAACGCTGGCAGCAACGCCAACGGAGATTCCAGTCGATCAACATTCCTGAAGACAGCGAGGAGGCTGGGAGAAGCTGATGACCACAGTAAAATACATCTACCACAGTTGTTTTGTGCTCGAGAGCGACGATGTTGTTGTGGTTTTCGACTATTGGAAAGACCCTCTGGGCTATCTGCACGACATCCTCGCCAACACACAGAAACAAGTATATGTGTTCGTCTCGCACTTCCATGAAGACCACTACAACCCAGAAATATTAAGATGGGGGCATGGTGACGAGCGCATCACTGTACAGCCTCGCCTCATGCTGTCGTATGACACCGTGAGGAAGCGCCGAGTACAGCGTACGCTTGTCCGCGACATAATGAATCCTGAAAGATTCTACGAGGACGAATATATCCGCGCAATATACTATCGTTCGACTGATATCGGGGTTGCCGTCGCTTTGACATTCTCTGACGGCTCGACGGCGTTCCATGCTGGAGACCTGAACAACTGGTATTTCACAGAAGGCGACCACCTCAAAGTGTCACTCGACGAAATGGAAGGGATGTATATGTCTGTTGTGCGCTCGGTACGAGCCAACATAGAACACTTCACTCACGTTATGCTACCCATCGACCCCCGCCTTGAGAGCAATATGCTGCGCAGCTCGATGCAGTGGCTCAACAAAATCTATACCGACAACTTCTACCCGATGCATTTCTGGCACCGTTACTCGCTCATGGCCGAAAGCCTGACAGAGATGCAACATCTTTTCTCCGACACCACATTCTGGTATCCAATGCCTCTGCCAAAAGGATGCGTCAACGAACCACTGCAAGAAAAAACTCCCCTTTCCGACTTGGGATGAGGTTTTGATTCAGATGCCTACTGCTCTATGTCAAAGACATAGACGTTCTGTGCGGCGTCTATGACAAACAGTTGCCCGTCTTTCACTTCTATGTATTGGGCTTTCTTGTCAAGGGACATACGGCTTGCGACATCGCCTGTCTTTTTCTCAAGCAGAAACACGAAATCCTTCTCACCGGCGAAGCCGTAGGTGCAAACAATATAATTGCCTTCCAAGACGATAATGTCGTTGCTCATCAGATAGTCCGTCTGCCACACCAATTTGCCGCTTTTGCAATCGAGACAGTACATCCTCGAGCAGCGTCCGTCCAACTTATCAGAATAGGTCGGGCAAGCCAGGTTGAAATAGAATCGCCCGTCCTCATATCTGATATCCTGCAGCTCTAGCATATACTCGCCCGTTATGCGACATAGGTCGTATTCCTTAGCCAGTTTACCGTCCTTGTCGTAAAGCGCCAGCACAAAAGCATAGGTCTCATCGTTCATCGAGCTACGGAACAGGCCGAAGGCTCCAAAGTTGGTATTTTCCGAAATGATGAGCTGCATCTGCTCCGTCGTTTCCGACCTCATCAGATTCGGCACCCTCGACTCGTCGCGGAGGCGATAGTGGAAACCCGCTGGCTTGTTCTTGCCCGTAAGTCCGAAACGGCTCTCCCATTGCTCTCCGATAGCCGGGTGTTTCTTCACAAGTGTGAGTTTCTGCGCGTCAACAGCGCCGCACATCAGCAGCATGACGCACAATACCGAGAGGAAACGATAGTATTTCATATTTTTTATTTGTTCTTTATTTTGAACTGCAAAAATAACCATAATTTCTCAATCAGACAAACTACATCGGTTTCTCTCGCTACAACACCCTCCTTATCGTGGCTAACGTGTGCGTATAGAGTCCCCTGTCGTCATTGTATATTCCCTTGCCGTCAACCCTGTCAATCCTCACCTGTCCCGATGCATGGACGATACGGTTGTCGCCCATATATATTCCAACATGGATAATCTTTCCCTTTTCGTTCTTGAAGAAACACAAGTCGTTACAAGCAGCATTGCCTATCGACCTCACCTCTTCGCCGCATAAAGCCTGCTGCGAGGCATCGCGGGGCAACATCATCCCGCACACCCTATACACCACCTGGGTCAAACCCGAGCAGTCGATACCCATGCAGCTCTTCCCTCCCCAGAGATAGGGCGTGTGGAGCAACTTCACTGCCAAGGCAACTGGGTTGTTGCAACTTTGTGCCACATCGGGCAGGCGCCCTCCCATCGGCACCAGGAACGAGTCGTCACCCAGCGAAACATTCATCAACGGCTCCGCAACAAACCCTTCCCACTGGCCGATTGCGTCATATTCCGCCTTTTCAATGATGGTGTACTGTTTGTTGTCAATCCATCCCTCATAATCATACTCCTCACAGCGTATGCGGCTCCATTTCTCCTGACGTTCCAAAACAGTCATCCTGTCGCCAAACAAGAGCTCATCAACAAGCTCGGCCTTATCCGAGGCTTCAGCCCTTACCGGGCATAGCGGTAATGTGCAGACGGCGTACATACTTTTATAATCTTCCACTTTCAACGTACAGTGTGATTCGTTCTATAAGGTTGTCTTCTTTATTGTGTTCGGGGTCGTAACGTGCTTTCAGCTTAAAACCGAATATCCACGCAAATGACTGGTAGAAACCTGCCCTCACCTTGCCTCGCAGCTCGCCCACACACATGTAAGCCGACTTGCCTGTCTCTCGGTCGAGCAACTTGAGCAACACCTTCCCCTGCGAGATGGTACATTTTTTCAATTCCGCAGCATATCTATCCATTATCTCGTCCTCTTTGGCTTTCATATACTTGCGCCGCTCGCTCTTGGTCATATCCTTCACGTCACGCTCCACTATGTCCAGCTCCCTGCGGGCAGCTTTGGCGTATGGCAACATCTTTTTAATATTGCGTATCAGCTTCTTGTTCTTTTTTATCTCCTCCTCCGTGAGGCTCACGCGCTTCATCACCGTAACCTCGCGCAGATAGTACCTCGGCATCGTGTCGCCTCCAATTATCACCGCCAGCTGATAGTTGACCTCCTGATCTGCGGGCTGTTGCGCCCTTACCGCAAACGAAGGCAGTATCATAAACAACAACAGTATGAGCCTATGACTCCTCAATTCCTATTCACTATTTTCATTTCGCCTGACCGGCAGCCCACCCCGTCGAGAAGGCCATCTGCAGGTTGTATCCTCCCGTATCGCCGTCAAGGTCGAGCACCTCGCCGGCAAAATGCAAGCCGTTCACCAGCTTCGACTCCATGGTCTTGGGGTCTATCTCTTTGAGGCTTACGCCTCCCTGCGTGACAACCGCCTCTGTGTAGTCGCGGGTGCCCGTGAGCGTAAGCTGGCAGTCTTTCAGGAATCCGAGCAGCCGCTTGCGCTCCGCGGCGTTTATCTGGTTCAGCCGCTTGTAGTATTCTATATGCATCGACTTCAAGGCCAGTGGGATTATCTCCGCCGGCAGCCAAAGACGCAGCGCGTCGTTGAGCACTCGCGTCCCGTTGCCGTTCAGGTCGCCTATCAGCCGTCTGTCCAATTCGGCCGCTTCTACCGCTGGCTTGAGGTCGATATGTGCCACCAGTTTCTCGCCACGATGCAGCACTCGGCTCACCATACGGCTTGCGCTCAACGCCAGCGGGCCGCCGATACCGTCGCTCGTGAACGTCAGCTCTCCGAAGCCATCGTACAGCTTCTTCCCCTCCTTCGGCGCAATCCAAAGTCGAACGTTCTTCAGCGTGAAGGCCTCCAAGTCTTCCGGCAGCCGCTCCTCGCACACGAGCGGGACGAGCGAGGGCACTGTGTCAACAACCGTGTGTCCCGCCTCTTTGGCCAACTGGTAGCCCGCGCCTGTCGAGCCTGTCGTTGGGTAGCTCATACCGCCGGTGGCCACTATCACCTTCGGTGCAAATATCGTCTCACCGTTCAACAGTCGCACTCCGCCGATGCGTCGGCTCCCATCCTCCTCGTCAACAATCACAAGACTCTTCACCACACTGTTCTTCCTCATCTCCACACGTTCGTTCCGTTCAAGCCACTCCACCAAGGCGAGGAATATGTCGAGCGCCTTGCCGCTTGTCGGAAACACTCGGTTGCCTCGCTCCACCGTCAGCGGCACGCCTCGCTGCTCGAAGAAATCCATCAGCTCCGTGTTAAAGAACCTGGCAAAGCAGTTACGCAGAAAACGCGCGTCTGAGCCGACGTGCGTCATAAAGTCTTTAAGCGTTGAAGTGTTGGTGAGGTTGCAACGACCTTTGCCTGTTATGCGCAACTTGCGTCCAGGTTGGTCCATTTTCTCGAGCAACACGACCTGGCGGCCTTGTTCGGCGGCCACGGTAGCAGCCATTAAGCCGGCTGCGCCGGCACCGACAACGATTACATCGTTATCTTTCGAACCATCCAATGTCGTGGGGGTGTATGCAAAGCACTGGAATCTGTGAATGGTGCACTATCTGCTGTGCGTTCGTGCCAAGAAAGATACGTGCAACATTTATCGGGTTGTTCTGCTCCGTGTTTATCGCCACCAAGTCTGCGTCTATCTCCTCGGCATATTTCATCACCGTGTCGCAGTAGTTGCTGTACCTCTTCACGATGCTCAAATGTCTTACCCCCTCCTGCTTCATGTACTCCTCTATTTGGAAGATGTAGGTGCGCAAATCCGACGCATACACAGACGAATCAATCAAGCCAAGTATATGCACCCGCGAGCCGAATATCTTCGCCATCTCGGTGGTGAAGGGCACCTTCTGGCGCGAAGTCTCGTTCACACGGATAGGCATCACAATGTTCTCCAAGTCTTTGTGGAAGTTGAATCCCTCTCTGATTGTGAGTACCGGGCAGGGCGAGTCCTGCACTATTCGCACCGCCGTGCTACCCATAAAGTAACGCTCGAATCCCGACGCACCGTTCGTACCGCACACTATCATCGGTGACTTCTCCTCGCGCGCCGCCGCACCCAGCACCTGCGCCACCTTGCCGCTGCGCACCTCGGTGGTAAGCTTGCCTCCCGTCAACCTGCGGCTGTATTTCTCCTGCAGTTCAACCAGTTTGTCGCCTGCCAGATGTATGGCCGACTCCAACTGCTCGTCGGTGAATAGTTTTTTCTCTCGCTTTACCCAAATCAGTTTGATGTCCGTATGCATCTTGTTCGCTATGTCTATAGCCAGCTCAAGTGCCATGTACGAACCGTTCGAGAAGTCTGTTCCAACTACAATAGAACTCATCTTGTTTGTGCTTTTTCAATGTTATACGTCTTAAAACGGCCCATTGTTACAAATATTGTACGCGCCGCCATATTTTTTTATATTTATTAAGAAATCCCTCCCCACCCCTTTGTCTAATTCCTCTTCCCGCTTTAACAAATCCCTCCCAAATCAGCCAACAACCCTCCCAACCCCTCTCCTCTCAAAATATCATCCTCAACCCGACTCGAACCCAACTAGGAGATGACTAGGAGATAACACGAAGATACCACGAATATGCCACGAATGGGCCTCAAGCATATCACATAGGTAATACGGAAGCAATACAGGATTGTGACGGAAGCAATACGGAAGTGATGACTATTATCTCTGTCTCTCAGTTAGTTGCAGGACACACTTTTGTACTGAAAACATTGGACTCATAGTTCATCTCGTTGATATTCACGTCTTTGTTATATAACGCAATATTCAATTCTCTTCTGCAAATATACACCTTTTTTCTCAAAAGCCAAACAAAAAAACAACATTTTTCTCGCCTTCCCAAAAAGCACAATAAATCTCGCTCCTCAACGTTTTTATCTTTAGAATTTGTAATAAATATGAACGATAACTTAGATGCTACAGGACATAGCCAGAGCGCGCAGGAGCGCGAGGTGGAACGGGCTCTCCGCCCAACCGCGTTCCGCTCCTTCGCTGGCCAGCAGCAGGTACTCGACAATCTCAAAGTGTTCGTGCATGCCGCCAAGAGCCGTCGCGAACCTCTCGACCACGTCCTGCTCTACGGCCCTCCTGGTCTCGGCAAGACCACACTTGCGCATATCATCGCCAACGAACTGGAAGTCAACATGCGCATGACCTCCGGTCCTGTGCTCGACAAACCGGGCGACCTCGCGGGCCTTCTCACAAGCCTCGAGGAGAACGACGTGCTTTTCATCGACGAAATCCACCGCCTCTCCCCTATCGTCGAGGAATACCTCTACTCAGCCATGGAGGACTACAAGATCGACATCATGGTCGAGTCGGGCCCCGCAGCGCGTAGTGTGGTGCTGCCTCTGAAACCCTTCACCCTCATCGGCGCCACCACGAGAAGCGGCATGCTGACAGCACCGCTTCGCGCTCGCTTCGGCATCAACTGCCGCCTGCACTACTACGACGCCGATACGCTGTCGCACATCGTCAACCGCTCGGCCAACCTGCTCGACGTCAAGATAACAAGCGAGTCGGCTCTCGAAATCGCACGCCGCAGTCGCGGCACTCCGCGTATCGCCAACCTCCTGCTGCGCCGTGTCCGCGACTTCGCTCAGGTCAAGGGCGACGGAACCATCACTCTCGACATCGCACGCTATGGCCTCAACGCTCTCAACGTTGACAGTCACGGTCTTGACGAGATGGACATCCGCATACTCTCCACCATCATCGAGAAGTTCAAGGGCGGCCCAGTAGGTCTGAACACCATAGCCACCGCCGTCGCCGACGACGCCGGCACCATCGAAGAGGTATATGAGCCCTTCCTCATCCAGGAGGGCTACCTCATGCGCACCCCTCGCGGACGCGAAGCCACCCCCCTCGCCTACCAGCACCTCGGCAAGATAAAGACCCTAGGCGACCAACAGGCGCTGTTCTAGGTGCATGCCCGCACAAGACGATTAGCAGTCAGCCACCCTTACCCCTATCAACATAAAACATATCAACATAACAACATAAAAACCCATCAACATATCAACATATCAACATATCAACAATACATCATGCTAACACTCATCAAGAACATCAAACAGATAGTCGGTATCGACACTCTCAACCGTACACGTCTCTGTGGCAAGGAGATGTCAGAACTGAACACAATCTCAAACGCCTACCTCATCGTCGAGGACGATAAAATAAAAGCCTTCGGTCCTATGTCCGACCTCGCCGATTCAAAATTCGACCTCGAATACGACGCCTCCGGACGCTTGCTCTTCCCCTCCTTCTGCGACTCACACACCCACCTCGTCTATGCCAACTCTCGTGAGCATGAGTTTGTTGACAAAATCCGCGGCCTCAGCTACGAAGAGATTGCCAAACGCGGCGGCGGCATCCTCAACTCTGCCAAGGCTACGGCGGCGGCTTCTGAGGACGAGCTCTACGACATGGCCCTGCAGCGTCTCGACGAAGCGATGCGGCTGGGCACCGGCGCCATCGAAATCAAGAGCGGCTACGGCCTCTCCACCGAGAGCGAACTGAAGCTCCTGCGCGTGATTCGCCGCCTCAAGGAGCACTCGCCGCTGACAATAAAGTCCAACTTCCTTGGTGCGCATGGCATTCCGATGGAGTATCGCGGACACCAGGAAGACTATGTTGACCTGGTCATCAACGAGATGATACCCAAAGTGGCCTCTGAAGGATTGGCCGACTTTATCGATGTCTTCTGCGACCAAGGCTTCTTCACCGTTCACGACACCGAACGCATCCTTGAGGCTGGCATCAAACACGGCATGCGACCGAAGATTCACGCCAACGAGATGGCCGTCTCGGGCGGCGTTCAGGTGGGAGTGAAATACGGTGCCATATCGGTTGACCACCTCGAGCAGATGGGCGATGCCGAAATCGAGTGCCTGAAAGGTTCCGACACCATGCCCACCATCCTGCCCGGATGCGCCTTCTTCCTCAACCTGCCGCTCTCGCCGGCACGCAAGATGATCGATTCGGGGCTTTCTGTTGCAATGGCCTCCGACTACAACCCCGGCACAGCGCCCTCCTTCAACATGCAGCTCGTCCTCTCGATGGCTTGCATCCGCTATCGCCTCACCCCCGAGGAGGCCTTCAACGCCACCACCTTCAATACCGCCTACGCCATGGGCGTAAGCGACATCCTGGGCTCCATCGCCGTGGGGAAATTAGCCAACTTCTACATCTCCAAGCCGATATCCACCTACGAATATATGCCCTACAGCTTCGGCGAGAACAAAGTCGAGTCGGTGTTCCTGAAAGGAAGAAAACTATGAGGTTGAAACACATAGCACTATTGTTACTGCTCTTGACTACCGTCCTTCGGGCATCGGCTGCCGACTATGTGGTCACCACCACCGCCGACAGCGGCGAGGGTTCTCTCCGCGCTGCACTGAACGCTGTGTCTGGCTCGCTGACTGGCTCTTCAACCATCAGTTTCAACATCCCCACCTCCGACTCTGGCTTCGACCCTGCCTCCGGCACCTGGACAATCCTTCTACATTCCAACCTGCCATATATTCTGGGTAACAACATCACCATTGACGGCACCACACAAACCGCCAACCAAGGCAATCTCAACCCCAACGGGCCGGAGGTCGTCATCAAATCTACATCAAACGTCACCTTTGCCTTCGGTGTTGTGGGGCCCAACTCTATGGTGGGGCGCAACAACACCATCCGTGGCTTTGCTCTGGGCGGTTTCGAATATGCCATCATGCTTTTCGGAGCGGTCAACTGCTCGGTGAGCGACTGCCACATCGGTATCATGGCCGACGGCGTCACACCCTTCTCTGCCTCCAACTCCTACGGCATCGGCGTCACCGGTGGCACCTACATGGGCTACACCACCGACTTCTCGCACAACATCACTGTCTCCAACAACGTCATCAGTGGCAACGCCATCGCCGGCATCGCACTAGTCGGCGCCTACAACGTCACCGTTGCCTCCAACCGCATCGGCTGCGACCGCACTGGCACCGTCGCCGTGCCCAACTCGCAAGGTGTCTATATCACCTCCGCTGCCCACGACAACGTCATCGGCGGCGAAACAGCTGCTGCCCGCAACATCCTCTCGGGCAACACCAACGCCGCTGTCGTCATGGACGGCATGAATGTGCGCGCCAACGTCGTCAAAGGCAATTATATAGGTCTCGACAGCAACGGTTCCGCTCCTCTCCCCAACCACTACGGCGTCATCATCCAGCAGCGTGCCAACGGCAATATTGTGGGCGGATCCTCCGATGCCTCTCGCAATATCATCTCCTGCAACTCCGAGATTGGAGTTTACATCCAAGCCGCCGACAGCAACCGTGTCTCTGCCAACTATATAGGCCTCGACAAGTCTGGAGCCTTCTCTTTCAACGACTCGCAGGGCATCCCTCTACAAGCCAACGGTGTCGAAATCAACTCCGCTGGACGACATAACATCATTGGCGGTGCCTCCGCTGGCGAACGCAACGTCATCTCGGGCAACAAAATCTACGGCTGCATCTACTACGGTCATTGCTCCCACAACAATATCGCAGGCAACTATATCGGCTCCGACGCCTCGGGTTCCGTCGCCATCCCCAACGCGACGGGCATATGCGTCGACGGCTCGTCGAACCACAACATCATGGAGAACAACCTGCTGTCGGGCAACCGCAGCTACGGTCTCTTCATCGTCACCCGCGCCACCGACTCCAACATCTTCCGTGGCAACTACGTCGGTTGCGACGCCTCGGGACTCAACCCTCTACCCAACGACGTGGGTCTCATGCTTGCGGCATTCGCCAAAGGCAACGTCATCGGGGGCGACAGCCCTTCCGACCGCAACATCTTCTCGGGCAACCGCTACGCTGGCATCGAGGTGACCGACTTCGGCTGCGACGGCAACCGCATCTCTGGCAACTACATCGGTGTCGATGCCTCCGGTCGCACTCCTCTGCCCAACGAGAACGGCATCATCGTGAGTGCCTTGGTTCACAACCTCGAGGTGTCTCACAACGTGATATCGTCCAACCGCCAGTTCGGCCTCCTCGTCACCGACCGTGCCGACAGCGTCTGCATCTTCGACAACATCATCGGCGCCTCCGCCGACAACAGCGACATCTCGCTGCCGCTCGGCAACGGCTCTGCCGGCATCATGCTCAGCGCCGGTGCTCACGACAACATCATCGGCACCGAGGGACATGGCAACGTCATCGCCTACAACGACACCGCCGGCGTCATGCTCTCCGACAACACCACCCTCCGCAACCGTATCTCTCACAACGCCATCTACGGCAACGGACAGGCGGGCATCGACATCCATCCCTGGGGCACGAACAGCAACGACTCCGCCGACCTCGACGACGGCTGCAACCGCCTGATGAACACGCCCCTCATCACCTCTGCCGTTTACGACAATATGCTTGGCAAAACCATTGTGCGCGGCATCCTCGACTCCCGCAATCCTCAGCGTGCCTCTGTCGAGCTCTTCCTCGCCTACTCTCCGTCTGCCCTTTTCCCCGAGGGCCAATCTTTCGTCGCCTCTGCAACGCCTTCCTCTCGGGGTGAATGGAAGGTTGTTATCGACGACAACCTCTCCTCTCGGGCGGTCACCACCACCGCCACTGACTCCTTCGGCAACTCTTCCGAGTTTTCGCCGCAAACTCTGATACTCGAGGGTTCCGACCCTGGCGACAACCTCGCCATCCGGCATCTCTCGTCGTCTATGCCTGCTTTCGTCGTCGCTCCAAACCCCACATCCGGCCTTCTTCGTATCTCCAACCTCACCGAAAACAGCTCCATCCGCCTTTACAACGCCTTCGGCATCGAAGCGAGCTCTCTCTTGACAAATCAAACCGACAGCCACTCCGTCTCTCTCGACCTCTCTCCTCTGCCCTCTGGCTTATACCTGCTGGTCGTGACCAAACCTGACGGTACATCCTTCACTCGCAAAATCGAGAAACGTTAAACTCAAGCCTCCCCATGAAACATCTCCTTGCCATAGTTTTCTCTTTATTCATTGCTTCTGCCGCCCACTCCTCGGTGTTTGTCGTCACATCAACTGCCGACAGCGGAACCGGCTCTCTGCGTAACGCTCTGGCGTCCTGCTCAAACTCTCCTGGCCCTCACACCATCTCTTTCAACATCCCGGCGTCAGACCCTGGCTACAACTCTTCAACTGGCGTTTGGGTCATCTCTCCTGTCTCGACCTATCCCTATATCCAGACCTCCAATGTCACCATCGACGGCACCAGCCAGACCTCATTTGCCGGCGACGTGAACTCGTTAGGTCCCGAGGTCGTCATCGACGGGAGCGATCTGGTTGACTACTGTTTCCGTTTTATGAACGCATCCCATGCATCTGTCAAAGGGCTGTGCATCTGTCGCTTTACCGAAGCCATCCAGTTCTACAACTCGCCCAACAGCAACGTCAAGGGCTGCTACATCGGAACAGACGCCACTGGTTCCTCCGCAAAAGGCAACTACATAGGACTTGAGTTCATCTCCGGCTCCAACAACTGCCTGATTGGCGGCAGCTCCCTGGCCGACCGCAACGTCATTTCCGGCAACGAGCATATAGGCATCCGCCTGCTCGACGTCAGCTATTGCACCGTTTCCGCCAACCTTATCGGCACCGACCGCACCGGCTCCTACGCCGTCCCCAACGCCGACGGCATGTCTATGGAGGGTGCCGTGCAACACTGCACCATCGGCGGACTTACCGCAAGTGAACGCAACATCATCTCTGGCAACCTCGACTACGGCTTGCCTCTCTTCGGTGTCGGCGCCACCGCCAACGTGGTAATCGGCAACTATATCGGCACCGACATCTCCGGTTCTTACGCTATCGGCAACACCTATGGGGTCCTCTGCGACGACGGCTCTTTCTCCAACCGCATCGGCGGCCCCTCCGATGCCGAGCGCAACATAATCTCTGGCAACGTCGGCTACGGTGTGTTCCTCTACAACAACGGCACAAGCTACAACACCATACAGAACAACTACATCGGCACCGACCTCACTGGCTTGCTGGCCATACCCAACACCGCCGGCATCATCATCGACGGCATATCCTACAGCAACATCATCGACAGCAACATCATATCCGGCAACCTTCAGTCGGGCATCGGCATCAACATCACAGGCAGCGACGACAACCGCATCGTGCGCAACCGCATAGGGGTGAACGCTGCCAACCAGCCGCTCCCCAACGGCATGGATGGCATACGTATATCGCAAGGACCTGTCGGCACTCAGATTGGTGGCTCTCCGTCCGAGGCCAACATCATTGCCCACAACGGGGCTTGCGGTGTCTATATCACCAACCCTTCTTGTGTACGCAACCGTATCAGCTGCAACTCGTTCTACGACAACGGCTCTCTCGCAATCGACCTGTATATGCCCGGAGTAACCGCCAATGACGCCGGCGATATCGACGGCGGAGCCAACAACCTGATTAACTATCCCGTAATACAGTCGGTCTCTTACAGCCAGTCGTCACACACCATCAGCGGCACACTCGACACACCCAACCCCTCTGCCGTAGATATTCAGATTTACCTCGCCGCCAACGACCACTCCGCCCACGGCGAGGGCATGACCTATCTGCTCTCTGTTTCCCCTTCCTCTTCGGGTGCCTGGTCGGCTACCGTCGGCGACATGCCGCGGGATTCCTATTTCACCGCTCTCGCCATCGACTCGCAGGGCAACACCTCCGAATTTTGCCTTTCCGTCAATATCGACGGCCAAGCCGAGCCCACCGACCTCCCTTCTCCCGACCCCGACGACCCCGAAGGCATCATTCGCACTTCCTGCGACTCCTTCCCGCTGGTGGCCTACCCCAACCCCACTTCGGGTTGGCTTTTCCTGAAGGACTTGCCGAAAGTACCATCCACTCCATTTGAAATTTTCTCCGCCGACGGCCGTCTCATACAGAGGTTCGATGCTTCGACCTCAGCTTTCGACTTGTCTGCGTACCCCAAAGGCATTTACATACTTCATGCTGAAAACCAACGCCTACGCATAGTAAAACAATAAACTCCATGATAGAAATAAAGAACATCAACAAGTCTTACGGATCGCTGCATGTGCTGCGCGACATCAACCTCTCCATCAACCAGGGCGAGGTGGTGTCGATAGTGGGTGCCTCCGGCGCCGGAAAGACCACTCTGCTGCAGATTATCGGCACCCTCGACCGACCCGACAGCGGCAGCATTCTCTACGACGGCACCGACGTCACCAAGCTCTCCGAGACCAAGCTCTCCCGCTTCCGCAACGAGCATATCGGATTCGTGTTCCAGTTCCACAACCTGCTGCCTGAGTTCACCGCCATCGAGAACATCTGCATGCCGGCCTTAATCAAAGGCGAGAGCCTGAAAGAAGCGAAATTAAAAGCCGAAGAGCTAATGGACTTTTTGAACATACGCGGTCGTGCCGACCATAAACCGTCCGAGCTCTCGGGTGGCGAGCAGCAGCGCGTAGCCGTGGCACGTGCGCTGATAAACAAGCCATCGGTGGTACTTGCCGACGAGCCGAGCGGCAACCTCGATTCCATACATGCACAGGAGCTCCACCAGCTCTTTTTCGACCTGCGGAAACAGTACAACCAGACCTTCATGATTGTCACCCACAACGAAGAGCTGGCCGCCACCGCCGACAGGCGCATTGTAGTGAAAGACGGCACAGTAATCAGTTAGCCCATAAGATCCATAAGACCTATTAAGCCTATGATAGCACCAAGCTCTAACAAAAACTCCAAAACCGAGACCAAAGACAACCTCGTCATCTGTGGCATACGGCCCGTTATGGAAGCCCTCGCCGCCGGCCGCACCATTGACAAGGTGATGTTGCAGAACGGCCTTTCCGGCCAGCTTCTCAGCGAGCTGAAAGGCAAACTGCACGAAGCCGGAGTCCCCGTCCAATTCGTCCCCGTCGAGAAGCTCAACCGCACAACAAAAGCCAACCACCAGGGTGTGGTGGCTCTGATTTCACCAATCTCCTACCGTTCTTTCGCCAACATGATTGAAGAGGCGGCGTGGAAAAGCGAAAGTCCCATGATGGTGATGCTCGACCATGTGACCGACGTGCGGAACCTGGGTGCGATAGCTCGCAGCGCCGAGTGTGCCGGCATCGAGGGCATCATTGTTCCCAAACACGGCAGCGCACAGATTGGCGACGAAGCGGTGAAAAGCTCGTCGGGTGCCCTGCTGCGTGTACCCGTTTGCCGCGAGGACAACCTCAAGAGCGTCATCCATCTGGCTCGCCAGAGCGGGTGGCAGGTGTGCGCCGCCACCGAGAAATGCGACAACCTCTACACCAACATAGACTTCCGCAAACCCACCATCCTCGTAATGGGTGCCGAAGAGACGGGCATTAGCAACGAGCTGATGAAACTCTGCAACGAACGGGCAAAACTGCCAATGAAAGGCGAAGTGCAGTCGCTCAACGTCTCAGTAGCAGCAGCCCTCTTCTTCTACGAAGCCCTAAGACAAAAATCTGAATAATCAAAATACTCTGAACCCTCAGAATAATCAGAACCCTCCAAACCCTCCGCCCCCCAAAAAAATCAAAGTGTCCCCAACTCTTGACATAAGACAATCCATCCTTGCCGCCGTCAGCGGCGGGAGGGATTCTGTCGTGCTGGCAGAGCTGCTGCATCGGGGCGGCTACCGTTTCGAGATAGCGCATTGCAACTTCCACCTGCGTGGAGAAGAAAGCAACCGCGACGAACAGTTTGTGCGTCGTCTGGCAGAACGATACGGTGTGCCCTGCCATGTGGCTCAGTTCGACACCGACGCATACGCCTCAGAGAAGAAAATATCCATCGAGATGGCAGCACGCGAACTCCGCTACGAGTGGTTTGAACAAGTGCGCCTGAAGCGAGGACTCGACCTCATAGCCGTCGCCCACCACAGGGACGATGCCATCGAAACTTTTTTTATCAATCTGCTGAGGGGAGCAGGTCTTTCTGGTTTATGTGGCATGAAGGCGGAGAACGGCAAGGTGGTGCGCCCCTTGCTGCATATAAGCCGCGAGGAGATCAACCGCTTCATCGCCGACGAACACCTCGATTATGTCGATGACTGCACCAACACCTCCGACCTCTACCTGCGCAACCGCATACGCCACCAGCTGATACCGCTGATGAGAGAACTCAACACCTCGTTCGACAGCGTCATGGAGCAGAACCTGCACAATCTCAGCGACGCCAACGAGATTTACCAAAGCACCGTTACTGCAATACTTGAGAACATAATAACACATCGTTCCGACGGCATTGACGAAATACCTGTTGCCACGATAGAAACCCTCAAACCAAAAGACACTCTACTTTTCGAGCTGTTACGTCCATACGGCTTCAATGCCGACACCGTGGATGAAATCCTAAGAGGCATTCATGGTGAGAGCGGCAAACAATACCTGTCGCCCACCCATAAGCTCGTAAAAAACCGCGAAACATTGCAGATTGCCCTATTAGACAACTACTATGTAAAGCCAGTGCTGACAATAAGCGACCCCATACCGCGAGGAAGTGTCGCCTCCCTCAAGACTTCGAAAGACACCATATTGTGCGATGCCAAGCTGCTGAAACAGCCGCTATCGCTGCGTCATTGGCACGATGGCGACCGCTTCCAACCCTTCGGCATGAAGGGAAGCCGGCTGGTGAGCGACTATTTCAGTGACCTGAAACTCTCCATCATAGAAAAACAACAGCAGTGGCTCCTCTGCGACACCGACGGTGAGATCGTATGGCTGGTGGGGATGAGAGCCGACGGACGCTTTGCGATTACAGACAAGACTGAAGATGTGGTGCGAATCAAAGTTGCCAAAGGTCAGTAACAAAAGGCCAGAACTCACCACAACAAACCAACATAAGCCATATCAACATAAACCATATCAACATATCAACAAAAAAACATCAACACAAAACATATCAACCACTCGAGTTATCAACAACATTGTTTCACGTGAAACATTCACCTCAAAACAACGATAGATACACAATTCTGATAAATAGTATCAACAGGTTTTTCAACAAAGTTATAAACATAGAAACGGTGACTTGCCTCAACAAAATATTAAGCTTTCTCCTACTTACGACAACCCTTGCCTCAGCATCGGCTCAGGTGCAGAAAGACTCTATATGCACCGAGTTCATCCGCACGGTGCAGTTCTCCCTTGCAGGTTCGGAGACTCAGCCACCCGTGTTGCCCCTCGAAGGGCCTCAGCGACTACAGCTGAGCTTTGACGAACTGACAGACGAGAGCCACTCGTTCCGCTACCGCATATCGCATTGCAACGCCAACTGGGAACCCGACGGACTTGAGCCTTACCAATACCTCGACGGCTTTGAGGAGGGATACATCAACGACTTCGAATCGTCGTTCACCACCCTCATGCCTTATATGCACTACAGCTGCCAGCTGCCAGCCACCTACACTCGGTTCCTTATCTCGGGCAACTACCTGCTCACCGTGACCCCAGACGAGCGTCCGGACAGCGTACTCTTCACACGCCGCTTCTGGGTGACAGAGCAGGCTATCGACGCCACAGTGACGGCGGGACGCGCCAGCGAGGGTCTCATGCAGAACCAGGAAGTCAGCGTCACCCTCGACTGGAACAACCAGCGCAGCCCTCGCAGCGGAGTCATCTTCCAACCGCAATACATAAAGGTTTTCGTACAACAGAACGGACGACTCGACAACATGCGGCTGATGCCGTTCTCCAACTACTCGGGCTCAAGCCTCTGCTACCAATGGCGGCAGGAGAATATCTTCCCGGGCGGCAACACGTTCAGATACTTCGACATAAGCAACCTGCGTGCCACCATGTACAACGTGCAACGAGTGGAGACCTATGGAGGCGAGATTTTCGTAGGATTGCGTCCCGACGAAGACCGCTCACGCAAGAACTACAGCCCCACCGAGTCGCTCAACGGGGGCTACAAGATAAACGCACGTGACAGGAACAACCCGACACTCGAGAGCGAGTATGTGTGGGTGAACTTCTCTCTGCCGCTGGAACGCCCCTACCTCGGTGGTGGCGTATATATCGTGGGCGCCCTCACCGACTGGCTCCTCAACGAAGAAAGCCGGATGGAGTGGAACCCCGAATACAAGGCCTACACCAAACGCCTGGAGCTGAAACAAGGCTACTACGCCTACCAGCTCATCTACCGCCCGTTTGGCGACAGAGAAGGCTTGACCTCCACCATCGAAGGCGACCACTACGGCACACCCAACACCTACACCGCCTACATCTACTACCGAGGACCTAACGACTTCTACGACAGGCTTATAATGCTGCGGCAAGCAAAATAGACAGCCGCCACAACCGACCTCCGCCCAAAGGAAGGAATATACCATTTCACTCGCCAAGTGTGCAGAAATGCACATTTTAACATTTTTTACCTTTTCAACAATTACGTGTTGAAAAAGTTTAGTACCTTTGCATAATGAGTGTGGAGTGTGACTCCACCCTAAAGTTGTGAGTATGCAAGTGTTGTAAGAAAACTATATATTAATAGAACCTAAATTCACAAGAAAATCGAAACAAAACGCACTAAATAGGTGAGAGGGACCCTAAGTGGGCAAGGAAAATGAGATGGGAGTTAGATGGGAGCTAAGTGGGAGTTAAGTGGGAGTTAGATGAGGGACCTTTCGAGAGACATTTGAACACGCTAATTGAAACACACGCATAGAGACAGGTTATGACTAACACGGGGAACATACACGGCATCAGGGCGGCACTTCTGGGGAAGTTGCGTCGCACGCGCCGTCGTTTTGCGCTCGTACCAAAGCCACACGCCGACAATCCGGCCCTATAAGGGCTGTGCGGATTCCGCACGGCCGGCTCCAACCAAACACTTGACAAAACCAACGGTCCCCTCCACGCGCAAGCGACAAGAAACGACAGCAACCGAGAGAGCGAACCGGTGAGCCAAGAGAAAAAAGTAAACTGTACAAAACAAAACCTGTATAATATGAGTGAAAATTACCGTCTCAGCCAGAAGTGCTGCGGTAACATCTGCGGCACAAAAACCGTAAATCAGAAATTCGAAAACAATCAAAGGCCAATGAAAGACATACAGGCCCAAGGCATCCACGCCCACTGGATAGCCTTAATAGCCCTATTGCTGATATGGATATTTATGCCCAATTTTGTGGTAGGACAAACTGCAACATCCTCCTGTCCTACAGGCAGAACGCGTTATGAATTAGGCACAGGAACTGGATCTACTGATGCAAATCAGTATGCCCCGCTATACAACGTCCATCAAACAACAACTAACAAAAACTGTTACAGCTATTGTCAAATGCTGTATTTGAAAAGCGAACTTTCCTCTTATTGTGATGGTAGAGCCGGTTATATTACGCATATTTCGTTCAAGTATGTGAATCCCAACAGCAACGGAACCATTACAACTCCCATTAAAATATACATGGCCACTACCGACCAATCTTCTTTTGGCGACTGGATTCCATATTCAGAACTGACAGAAGTATATGATGGTACTGTAACATTCAACGGAGCAGGGGGATGGAAAAGAATAACATTATCCAACGAGTTCTATTATGACGGCACAAAGAATTTGGTAGTAGCAGTTGACAACCACACCAGTGCATATCCATTGGATAAGGGTGTATATTACCAATTTAATTATACCACAACGACCAACAATACGGTAAAAAGTAGTTATTGGGTAGGTGCTTTTGCTAATACCTATGACATAAATCCAGCAGATCCAAATCATATGATGAATGGCGGCGATCCGTCTGGGATTATAGCCCATAAATATCGTCCCAACACTGCATTCTGCGTTAGATGTTTGGATTGCACCCAACCAACATTCCAATTCACCGTTGACGAATACACGGCCGACCAAGGCACCACCGAGTTCCCCGACCTGATATCAAACCACCCTAACGACCCCAGCTACTCTTCAACAGACCCATCGGTGGCATCGATAGACCCCGCAACAGGTGCTATAACCATACACACTGCGGGTACTACCACTATTCAGGCCAGTGTAGCCAGATCCACCGACACCTGTGCAGCCAATGCGTCATATACTTTGCACGTCAACCCCTTCTGCACACCATCGTTTGAAGACACAAGGACCGAATACTACATCAAAAATTTCACAGCCACAGGCGGCACCTCCGACATCAACAATACAACGCGAGGCTCCGCCAACACATACACCGATTACAGTGCAACTCACACATTCACCACCCTCGAGAATACGGCTACCACACTCAACTTCAGCATAACTGCAGCTGGCGGCTCAAACTACGGCGCAGCCATTTGGGTAGACTGGAACAACGATGGAGCCTTCAGCGATGGCGAACGCGAGTTCCAAACCGCATCACCACAGGCATCACCGATAACTGGCAGCATTAATGTGCCAGCTTCAGCCACCCGCAACGAATATCACATGCGAGTCCTCCTCGACGGGCAAACCGCAAGTCCGTCCAACCCCTGCTACGTTAAGCAGGGTGAGGTTGAAGACTATATGATAATAACACCGCTAAGCACCGACTGCAACAACCCAACAAGCACAAGTTACATTAGTTACCATATCGACACAGTACGAACAACAGGCGGAACACATAATATTGACAACCAACAACCCTCGACATCCCCAGACAGACCATACAGAAACTTCTATGGTTCGCACTATGTTTCGGCAAATATCGGAAGCTTGATAAACGTTGCCGTCACTTTAGGATTCTCCACAGGAACAACTGGATATGCAGCCATCTGGGTTGACTGGAACATGGATGGAACTTTTGATGCAAGCGAGCGAGTATTCGTATCGGGGAGCAATGCCCACAGGGTTGTGCGAGCCTCATTTACAATACCCAGCTGGGTTCAACCAGGGGATTACCGTATGCGAATCTTTGGCACAAAGGAGGAAAATGATGTAGGACTATATACACCATGCGGAAGTGCTTCAGCTCATGGAGAATACGAAGATTACAAAATTGTCGTCACAGCACCAGAACTGCATTATGCCGAAGGCAACTGCGCTGGGACAACCAACCTGCCTGCAACACAAACAGGCTATGGCTACATAACACTCTCGTCGCAAGTACCTACATGCAGTGGTACGGGAGTATTTGCCGGATGGAACACTGCGGCCAATGGCAGTGGGGAATCCTACCAACCCGGAGGAACCTATTATCTTGCACACGAATCAACACTGTATGCCATATTCCTTGACGAATGTTGCGTACCCGGCAATGCTGTGGTAGAATATACACATGGGGGCAAGACCGATACAGCACAAATAGCTGAAGACGGCTACTATTATTATAATGTGTGCGTGGGCGAAACGCTCAACGCCACAATAAAGGCTCCCAACGGATGCAGTTATAACAGTTACCAATGGACTCTCGACAGCATTGGACATAATCCGACAGCACCTTACAGTTCGTCAAGCAGTAGCTTCAGCCATACCTTTAGGAATGAATTCGGCTACAATCTGAATCTTGAAGCCAACACAGCCACATGCCCACTCAAAGTGAAAGGCCGTGTGCGTGTGTCGGGAGGAATACACAATGTAGCAGTAAGTGATGACCCAATATCTGCATGTCCAGGTAATGTAAAACCTGTAACCATCGGCTACGAGGGCAGCGGTTCGTTTGTTGAGGTCAACCACCCAGGTGTGCATATTGAGACAACGCTAGGTCAATCCAACACAATATTCCTACCCGATGGAACGCCGTGCGACCCCGATGGCGACGGAATAAACAGTTGCAAATATGTGTCGTCGGTCACCTTCACTCAGTTCTCTGACGGTGCAGTGGTGAGAGATTACAACGACATCCTATACCTGCAAATGAATATAGAGCACACCTATCTTGGAGACCTCTATATAGCACTTGTATGTCCAAATGGCCAAACGGCCACAATATTAAATTTCGGAGGAGTGGATAACGCTGACTGCTCTGGAGATATTCCGTCAGGCCACATGGATTGGACTGGAACAAGTGGCACAACAGACCATAATAGTCGTAGATTTTATCTTGGACAACCTAACACTGACGACGGAACACTATCACAACTATGTCAAACATCCTACAACCCCGCCGGGACAGGATGGGATTATGCTTGGTCAAGCAATGACAATCGTGGATACTCATACGCTGGAGGTGAGCAGGGTTTTGTATATAATGCAGCCAACATTCACGTTTTGGCGATCAACAATAACCACGCAACCGTTGACCCAACTAATATGGAGGCAATGTCACAGGTATATCACCCCGAGGAGTCGTTTGCCAACCTTACCGGATGTCCGCTGAACGGAGAGTGGAAAATCATTGTGATTGACGGTTTCAAACAAGATAATGGATACCTTTTCAATTGGCACCTTGCCCTCAGCGAGGATTTGCTGCCAAACAACTGGACCTATTCCGTATCTCTCGACACCGCATGGGCTCAGAACTGTCTATGGAGCGGCGGAGCAAAATTCAACAACTTTACCGTAACGGTTGATCCGCCCGCAGGATTCACGAGCGGTTCCGCTACATGCGAACTTCACTGCATCGACGAATACGGCTGCGAAACCAGCGACAACGTCACGCTTAATTTCAAGATGGAAGAGATTAACGCCACAGCCACTCCAACCAACGCCACCTGCGGTCGTGACAATGGTCGAATAGAGGTCACGGCTACCGCTGGCGAGGCACCGTTCTACTACAGTATCAATGGAGGACTTGAGCGCGAGACAGGACTTTTCTCCGGCTTGGCTGTCGGTCACTATACCGTGCGCGTACGCGACTCGCGCGATTGCTATATTGACATAGAAGTCGATATCGAGAACGAGACGACCCTTGAACTCAATGGTCTCAGCAACCAAGAAATATGTGCTGACGGCAGCGTTAGCCTCAACCCAACCGCCACCGGCGGTGTTCCAGGATATACGTGGACACTCAACGGCTCTACGATTTCATCTTGGCCTCAGACCGTAACACCAGCCACCAACACCGAATATACCGTCGTGGTTACGGATGCTGACGAATGCAGTGTTAGCAAAACCATAACCGTTACCGTCAATCCCAAACCTACGGTCAATGCCGGCGAAGACGCCACCTACTGCGCAGGCGGCAGCGAGGTCACCCTCACAGCCACGACCTCAGGCGGCACTCCTGGAACCTCTCCAGATCCAGCATATACCTACGCATGGACTCCTTCTACTGGACTTTCCACCACCAATACTGCATCAGTTACTGCCACACCCTCGACTCCCACAGACTACACTGTCACGGTTACCGACAGCAAAAGTTGCTCGGCTTCCGACGTTGTACATGTAGATGTAGAAAACATCCCCACTTTCACATACACGCAACAAAACGTTCTGTGTAAGAACGACGCCACAGGTTCCATAACCATAAACAGCGTGACAGTAGGTAGTACAACATCGACATCCGGGGCTGGATTTGAATTCCAAATCAACGGTGGATTATGGACAGCTGGAACGCTTCCCTACACCTTCCCCAACCTTGAGGATGGAAGCTATACCATATCAGTAAGAGCAACTGGCGCCAGCTGCGGAGCCGCTGTCCAAACGATAAACATCACCGAACCCGAAAATGCCTTATCAGCAGCTGGAATAACAATAACACCCTCTCAACCCAAAATATGCGAGGATGAGTCACTGAGATTAAATGTAGGCTCGACAACAGCAATTGGTGGTACTCCTTTCGATCCACCACATTCAAATTACAACTATAGTTGGACTACTGACCATGGTACAGTATCTAACACAACAGCAGCAGGATCCGACACACCAAGAGGTACTGGAAGACCAATGGGAGCAACACCAAGCGATGTACAATACACCGTCACATATACACTAACAGTGACAGATGCTAATGGGTGTACTGCAACACAAACCGCCAGTGTTATTGTGAACCCTGTGCCACAAGTTGATGCATTTGGCGGGAATGCCTGTTTAGGAGATCCTGTCCTTTTGGAAATGGATCCACCTTATGGAGGAACTCCCGAGTACCAAGATACTTCATGGTTGTGCTATGCAGGAAATGTTGCCACTTCAGGTATGCCCGAAAGAGTAAGACACGTATCCTCTGTTGAGGTAACGCCTACTGAACCTGGAGACTACACTTATTCTGTTACAGTAACAGACCAACTAGGATGTACAGGTTCTGCAAATGCTACTGTTCATATATTTGATCTTCCAGACACATCTTCCGTTATGTACATAAAACCTGATTGTCATGGTGGATTAGGCTCAATTATAGCTGTCATAACAGGTGGCGAAGACCCATATCTTGTTGTAAAACTTGACAATACGAATGCGACAACTGTTGATGCAGGTTATACATATACTTGGAATAATCTAACAGCTGGATACCACACACTCCACATAGAAGACAGCCGTGCTGAGGGGAGTTGCAAAAATGACATAGTCCTTTATCTAGATGAGCCCGACACTATGGTTGTCACGGCATCGGGTAATGATATATGTCTTGGAGGAACATCTACACTTTCCGCAAGCACAGTTGGCGGCACACCTGGGACTGCCCCAAATCCTGCCTATACCTACACCTGGACCGCCGTCACCGATGACAACGACGACCCCGCTGCAGGTTCTCCGACCTCGGCGACACCAACGCATCCCAACGGTTCTCATCAAGTGGTTTATGAGGTTGTGGCACGCGACGGACACAACTGTCCCAGCGCAGCAACGAGAGTAACCATCAACGTGCGTGACACACTACAGCCCGTAATAGCCAATATTGCTGACCAGTGTCCTGGCGCAACTAACGTAGAGATTACGACAAATATAGCCTCTGGCACGACACCTGACTACACCTACACTTGGGAAAACATCAGCTCGCCCGGAGTAACATTCACTTCTACAACCACCCATGAACGCGACATATTGAGGGATACCGTCTATGCCACCATGCCAACGCCCGCCAATTGCAACGGCGAGTATATAATAAAGGTGACTGTCACGGACGACAACAACTGTAGCGGCTCCGACACCGCCAAAGTGAAGGTGATAGACAACACGCCACCTGAGCCAAACCATACGCTCATAAATGGCGCTGCTATAGCCTGCATTGATACAGCAGCAGTGGCGGCCACCGATCTGGCCGGCCTTGAGGCACAAGGTTTCTCCTTCACCGAAGGCTGCTCTGCCGTCACCATTAAAAGTTCTAACAGAACATTTAAGAACGGTGAGAATAGATGCCTCGACACCGTAGTAATTACATACGTTGTAGAAGACGCCTGCGGCAACGAAGCAACCATCACCTACCAGCAGCGTATCCGCGACAGCATTGCACCAGTACTCAACGGCTCCTGGCCTGCCAATCCAACTGATCAAACGGTCTGCCTTGCAGACGCAGTCACAACTGGTCTCAAAGACAACGCAACAATAAAAGCCCTCTACGAGGACTGCAACGAGATAACCGTGACACACGAAGATGACACAACTGGCACAAACTGCAATTGGACTATAACTCGTACTTACACAATTAAGGATGCCTGCAACAATACGGTAACTCCCGCTCCAACCATGTCTGTGCACGGAGTTGACAACTCCGCTCCCACTCTCACCGGCTCCTGGCCCTCCAACCCGGACGACCAGACCGTCTGTCTGGCAGAGGCTGTTACCACAGGACTCAAGAACGCTGACGCCATCAAGGCACTTTACGATGACTGCAACGATGTCATCGTAACTTTCAGCGACGCCACCTCTGGCACAAGCTGCAACTGGACTATCACTCGTACCTACACC
>JAEEZY010000022.1 GCA_016292015.1 Bacteroidales bacterium
CTCGAAGGCGCACTCCGGCATCACCAAGGGCTTCATCACGCAGGCCGCCACCTCGTCCATCCAGCCGTCGCCGAAGTCGCTCAGGAACTCTACATATATGTGGTCTTCCATGGTGAGGTCGAGCACCGCCACCGAGTCGCAGCCGTACATGCTGCCGCCCTCGAAGGTGTAGGTTATCTCGCCCACGTTGCCCGGGAAGTCGCCAAAGTAGGTGTTGCCGTCAATCCAGACGAGGCTGTCGCAAGCCGTCTGGGTATCCATGCCGTAGGCGGTCTGGTGGAGTGTCAGGTGCAGCGTCACCACGGAGTCGCAGCCGTCAACGGTCACTCCCGTGTAGTCGTGGTCGCCGGTTTCGGTCAGCTCCATATCGTTCCAGACATACATGTCGCACGCCGTTGCACTGTCCTCACCGTGGTAGCTGTAGTTCATCGTCAGGCTTATGTGGGTAATGAACGGACATCCGTTGTCCGAGATGGCGCCGACGGTCGGCAGGTCGGTCGATTCGGTGTAGGTCACGTTGTCGAATGTGTAGCTGTCGCAGGCGGTCTCGACCACATAGTCGTGGATGCTGTAGTTCACCGTCAGGTTGAGGTAAGCCGTCGAGTCGCAGCCGTACTGGTTGCCGCCGGCCATGAAGTAGCTCTGCGTGGTGTCGGGCGTTTCGGTGAAGAACATGCCGTTCCACCAGACCGAGTCGCAGGCCAGCATCGTGGTGTCGCTCGTGGTCGGGTAGTGTACGGTGACAAGCAGGTGATAGACCGAGTCGCACAGCACATCGACCACACCGGCAACGGTGTCGGTGTATTCCTGCTGTAATCCGCTGATGGTCATGCCGCGCCAAGTGGTCGAGCCTCCTTCGCAATATTCGGCATACTCAACCGTATCCACGTTCTGGCAGTTGGCACGCCACACGGTGTTGAAGGTGGTGTTGCCAGTCAGCATCACGGTGTCGCCAGGCTGCACGGTGTCACCCGTGGCTGAGTTCTGCCATCCTATGAATGTGTGCATGTCATAGACATACTCATTTTCGGGCAGTTCCAGACCTGGGTTGAGCGAGCACACAGTCAGGTCTGCCATGGAGGTGTCTGATTGCGGAATAGAGCCTTCATCGCTGACGAATGAGGCGGTGTAGTCTTCGGCTACAGTTACCGTAGCGTTGATGCCTATGCCTTCGCCGCATTCATAACGGTCTATCAACATTAATACATAGTTATACTCGCCGGGTCCTACCGAATCCATATAGACTGTACCGTTAGATTCTATAGTGTCGTTTCCTACAATTTCATACCATCTCATTTCTGAAGTTCCGCAACCGCCTGTGGCATTGGTATCAACCTCCGGCAGGTTTAGGTACGTGTCTTCCATACATCCGGCGGTGTCCAGTTGGAAGGTGTTCACCGCAAACGGCTCATAGATATTAGCAACCCTTACGGCACCTGAGTCGCTGGCACATCCGCTGTACGGCGTCACCTTTAGACTATATACGTGCGTACCCGGTGTATCGGCAAGTGTGGAGTCTCTCCATCCTGTCGCATCGGCTATTGCCTCGCCGTCCCTGTACCATTGATATGCAAAGCCCTCGGGATATTGAGAGTCGGTATAGACGTCAATCCACGAGCCGTAGCAGTAGCTCATAGTGTCGGGTGCCATCCCACCGCGGCCTTGATAGAAATAACCTGACGGGTTGACCGTAAGGTGGAGATATACCGTAGAGTCGCAACCGTACTGGTCGGCGACAGTATGAGTCTGGTCGGTAGTGATTCCTTGATAGATGCTTGAGTTATTAGTATCTATTGCATAGAGGCTGTCGTTGATCCAGCGCAAGCTGTCGCACACTGCCATCGTGTCATAGGTGGTTGTGGGTGCTTTTACAGTAAGATCCATTATGTGTACCGAGTCGGAACCGCAGACATTTGCGGTTATCTGCACACTATAGGAGTATGTACCCGCCACATCGGTACTTGGCATAATGACATTAGAGGTTGTCGCCGTGTCGGCTACAGGCTCTCCGTTGATGTACCATCTATAATAGAAGGTGCCGGCGCCGCCCGTGGTATTTACTTGTATCTGGTTGGCTTCCGTAACGGTGCTGCCAAGACAGAGTGTGGTCGGAACATCCAGATGACCGCTGTAACGCAGCGAGTCGTCAATATACACTATAGTATGTAATGTGTCGTTTCCACAACCATTGGAAGAAACAAACGCTACCGAATAATCAAATGAACCAGCAGAATCGGTGGCGATAATTACGGCGGAAGTGTCAGCTCCATCTATCGCTACGCCGTCTCTATACCATTGGAAACCTATTGGACGCGGAGCTCCTTCCATTGCACTACCACTCCACCAGCCTGCTTCCAATTTCTTTTGGCTATTATTAGTACAAACATTAATACCTGCCCAGTTATTCAATTCTTCACCTTCATACTCCACATACGGAGCTGCAACAGACAAATTAGCTCCTACTATAACTGTTGCTATGGTTGCTGATGCCTCTTGGTCACACTCATCTTCGGTAACCGTTACCATATATATTGTCGTGTCCTGGTAACCTGAAGTAATATCCGTAGAAGGAGTGTATGTGCTACTTGTATTATTGCTGTCCAAGGTTGCGTTGCCTGACACTATGGACCACTCATAAGTATAGTTGACGCCGCCTGTAACGTTTACTGTCAGCGGATTCGCTGTGCTGTTTTCACAATAAATGATGGTGTCGTGTGTCGAGGTAATCTGCAACTGGGCACTCACTGTCAGCACGGCTATCGTTGTGGTGTCGCTCTGGCAGCCTGAATTGTCGAAGGCTACTGCGCTGTAAACGAAGGTGCCGGCAGCGTCGCCTATTGGCATGTAGGTCGAACTGGTCTCATCGAACACCTCGCCACCGTTCATATACCACTGGTAGGTGTACTGGCCGTAGCCGCCTGCGGTGAAGTCTTCCAGCTCGTAGGTGGTGCCTTCAGCACCATAGCATATCGAGCTGGTGTCGGGTTCGACATTTATCTTCACTTGCTCTATCACATTGATTCTTGCCACATCAAGTTCGCTGCTGCAGCCTCCCGAGGTGATGGTCACCCTGTAGTAGTATTCTGCTGCCGAGTCGGTAACTGGGACGTAGCTGTTGGTGGTCACATCCAGTGTGTCGGCTGGCATCATGTCGTCGTGGTTGGCTACCACCCACAGATAGCTGTATTCACCGTTACCGCCAGTGGGGCTGAGAGTGATGGCTTCTGCCGTAGCACCGAAGCAGTAGGTGGTATCGATGTTAGAGGTTACATCTGGGTTGGTGGACACGTTGACGGTGAAATCTATAAACAATGTGTCGCAAGGATCTTGTACAACTATCCTGTAGTAGTGGGTGCCGGGCTCCATCTGCTCTGTGGTGTAGCTGTTGGACTCTGCTCCGTACACTACACTAAATGCACTATCCACGACTTTCTGCCATTGGTAGGTGTAGTTGCCCCAACCGCCATCGGGCGTAACACTTAGGGTCGTGGTGCCGTTGGCACATAACGCGGTGTCTCCCGATTTGGTGACTGTCAAGGCGTCTCTGACAGAGATGTTGGCTACGCTCACCGTTGTGTCGCCTCCGCATATCAGGTCGGTCACCTTCGCCTGGTACACTATGGCGCCGGCGGTGTTGGTGGCAGGAGTGTAGGTGCTGGCAGTGGCTCCTGTCAGAGTGTCGAGTTCACCTGAGTTGACATCACTTGCGTACCACTGGTACGAGTAGTTGCCGCTGCCCAATATTGCATCCTCCAGGGTCAGCTCGAGAGGTGTTGCGTTCAGACAGTAGGTGTTGCTCTGGTCGGCATCGTCGATGGCGACTTGGAACCTGTAGTTCACCGTGATGCTGGCCACCGTGAAGCTTGTGTCGGCGCCGCATTCGTTGTCGGTAATCTCGATGTCGTAGAGAGTGGTGCCTGCCTGGTCAGTTTCCGGCTTGTAGGCCTCATCCGTACTTAACACCTCTTCATAGTAATCGTGTACGAACCAGCGGTAGTTGTAGTTGCCGCTGCCGCCGGTAACCGTCACCCTCAGGCTGTCGGCATCGGCGTTGTTGCAGTAGGTGGTATCTTGGATGGTCGAGGTGACTGCCAGATTGGAGCGTACCGTCAGCACGCCCACCGTTGCGGTGTCGCTATGGCAGCCTGCCCCGTCGGTGGCTACTGCGCTGTAAACGAAGGTGCCGGCTGTCGTGCCTACCGGCATGTAGCTGTCGCCTGTCTCGCCGTTCAGCTCCACGCCGTCTTTATACCACTGGTAGGTGTATGGTTCCGAACCGCCTTCGGTGAAGTCGGCCAGGTCGTAGGTGTTGCCTTCAGTGCCATAGCATATCGCATTGGTGTCGGGGGTAACATTCAGCTTCAATTGTGGCATCACATAGATTCCATTTATATCTTCCGAGGCGCTGCAGGCTCCCGAGGTTACGGTTACTCTAAAGTAGTATGACCTGTTTGTGTCGGTGGCCGGGGTGTAGCTGTTGGTGTCTATGTCCAGCGTTTCGCCCATCATAAAGTCGCTGTTGTTGGCGGCAAGCCATGAATAGTGGTAGGTGCCGTCGCCGCCGGTGGGTGTGATGGTGATGGCTTCTGCCGTGGCTCCGTAGCAGTAGGAGGTGACAGGGTTGTCAACCGTCAAATCAATCGGTGCGGTCACCGTCAGCACTCCAGCAAGCACCGAGTCGCTGGCACAGCCATAATTGCTTCTCAACACAAGGTAGTAATCAAACACTCCGGCACTGTCGGAGCTTGGCATGAATTCGTTCACTATATCGCGATAGACCTCCGCTCCGTTGAGATACCAGTCGTAGTCCATCTCGCCAACGCCTTCGTATTCGACGCCGAAGGTGCCGGCTTCAGCTCCCAGGCAGGCATAGAGGCTATCCACGCCGCTAAGAATCCTTATCGAATCCATAACGGTTATGTATCCAAGCGAGACGATGGTGTCGCTACCGCAGTTGAGGTCTGTCACCTTCACTCGGTATTCAACCTCGCCTGCCAAGTTGGTCGCAGGTACATACCAGTTGTTCGTGGCACCGGCCAGAGTGTCGATAACTTCGACCGTCTCGCCCGTCACGGCATACCACTGGTATTCGTAGTCACCGCTACCGCTCACCATTCCTTCAACCGAGATGGTGTCCGGCGTGGAGTTGAGGCAGTAGATATAGCTTTGGTCTTCGGGTGAGACTTCAAATGCATCCCTTACCGTTATAGTCTTGACAAATATCGAGTCAGAGCCACATCCTGCGGGTACATATTTAGCACTGATTGCAAATACGCCTGAAGTCTCAGTGGATGGCGTGAATGAACCATAGGGGTCTTCATAATCCGAGAGTTCCCCGTTAATATACCAGTAATATCTATTGGTACTGTTGTCGCCCCATCCTCCGTTTGCAATTAACTCGATTCTTGTGGCTGTGTCGCCATAGCAGTAAACAGAGTCTATACTGTTCGGATTGGATACTTGTATTCTGGCAGAGTCGGCCACGGTAAACCAACCCGTTTGTAGTGTCGTGTCGCCGCAACCGTTGGCATCGGTCACTGTCACGAGGTAGCGTAGGTTGGTAGCAGTGGTGTCAAAAGTGGGTTGGTAGGATGCCGCTGTTGCTCCTTCGATGGTGTCGAGGCGGCCACCGACGGAATCGTATTCGGCATACCATTGGTATGTATAGGTGCCGATACCGCCGTTTGCCATTACAACCATATTGTCTCCAACGGAGTTTATACAAACACTTCCACCTGCATTTGTTGCAGAGAAGGTTGCCGAGAAATTCTCACGCACCGTCACCGTCGCCACCGTGAAGTTGGTGTCATATCCACATTCGTTGTCGGTCACCACTACGTCGTAGATTGTAGTGCCCGATTCGTCGGTAGAGGGCTTGTATTTATCCGTCGTACTTAGCACGGTTTCATAATAATCATGTACGAACCAGCGGTAGTTGTAGTTGCCGCTGCCGCCACTGACGTTCAACCTCAGCGTGTCTGCCGGAACACCGTAGCAGTAGGCTGTGTCATGGTTGTCAGCCGTCACCGCCATCGGGTCATACACTATGCTCCGTCCGGCATAGAGCGAGTCGCGTCCGCAACCTGCTCCGTCGGTCACTACCACGCTGTAGATGAAGGTTCCGGCCGAGTCGGCGTCGAAGTTGATGTCCGCAGAAGTCTCATCGGCAAGAAGCTCTCTGTTGCGGTACCATTTATATGTCGGTTCGCTGCCGCCTGCCACAGTCACCGTGAACGACCCTTCGTTACCCATACAGTTGTACAGCGTGTCGGGCTCAATGCTTGCCAGCAATGTCTGGGTGACTGTTATTGTTGCCATTGTTACGGTCGTGTCGGTGCCGCAGATAGAATCGAACAGTCTCAGCGAATAGGTGTGTGTGCCGGCCTCGTTCGTACTAGGCACATACAGTGAGTCGCTTCCGTTGGCGACATCTTCTCCGTCTTCAAGCCACTGATATAAATAGTGTCCGCTGCCGTAGGTGATGTTAAGACCTAGGGTGTCGGCTTCACTGTTGATGCAGTAGTTTATTGTGTCGGCATTGCTTTTGCTAAGTATAAACGGCCTTGACACAATGTGCGTTCCAACAGAGATTGAATCTCTACCGCATCCAAGGCTGTCGGTCGCCACAACACTGTAGTTATATACACCGACAGTTGTGTATTTCAGATTGAATTCTGAATCCGAGGAATGGCTATCCATTGCATTTCCGTTACGATACCATGTATATATTATTGATGATCCACCAGTGTGGCTTACAGGACCAACCAATGTCCAAGGATTGTCGTTGTTGGCTATGTCAACGGTGTCAAAAATGCAGACAAGAGATTCTCCGTTGTCCGCCGAGACATGCATTGTTTCATATATTGTAAGTTTGTTGAGATACACCGTCGAGTCGCATCCGTGTTGGTCGGCGGCGGCAAAGACATAATACGGTACGGTGTCCATATCCTGGACACTCATGGTGTAGTAGTTGCCGTCAAGCCAGTGGAGGCTGTCGCACGCCGCAAGGGTGTCATAGGTCACGTTATTTCCATACACCGTAATCGTTGCCACAGTGATGGTAGTGTCATAGGAGCAGGTATTGTCGCTTACTCTTACAGAATAAATTGAAATGGTCTCTGTCTGTCCTGCAGTTAGATTGTCCAAATCGCAAGTCGTCGCACCAGGTATGAACATTTCGCCGGGATCCTCAATCCACTGATAGCTGTAGTTTCCGCTACCGCCTGTTATGCTGTTTATACGTAACAGGTCGGCTTCGGCTCCATGACAGTAGTTGGTGTCTTGGTTTTCAACCGTAACCGTCATCGGTTCATACACTGTCAGCACTCCGACGGTTGCCGTGTCACTCATACAGCCCATATCGTCTATGGCTATGGCTCTGTAGGTGAAGGTGCCTGCGGCCGAACCTACGGGCGTATAGATGCCGCTTGTCTCTCCATCTATCTCAACTCCGTTTTTGAACCATTTGTATGTGTATTCGTAGTCGTTGCCACCGCTGGTGAGGTCGGTAAGATCATACATATTACCCTCAGTTCCGAGGCAGATGGCAAGGCTGTCTGCTGTACTTTGCATCACCACCGGCTCCATCACATAGATTCTTGCTACGTCGAACTCGTTGCTGCATCCGCCCGAAAATACCCTCACTCTGTAGTAATAGCCTGACGCCGAGTCGGTGGTTGGAGTGTAGCTGTTTCCAGTCACAGACAATGTGTCGGCTCCCATCATGTCGTCGTTGTCCGCCACTTGCCACAGGTATTCGTAAGTGCCGTTACCGCCGGTGGGCTCAAGGGTTATCGTTTCCGCCGGAGCTCCGAAGCAGTAGGAGGCGGAGATCATTGTATCCAACGATATAGACTCTGGCACGGTCACTGTCGCTATCGTTATTGTCGTGTCGCCGCAGCCGCTGTTGTCCGTCACACGCACCGAATATACCGAGGTTCCTGCTTCTTCAGCTCGTAATTTATAGGATTCTTCGGTTGCATCGCTTATATCGGTGTTGTCTTTCTGCCATTGATACGAGTAGCTGCCGCTGCCGCCTGCGACGCTGACATACAGCGTATCACGATAGCGCATACAGATGATGGTGTCGTTGCTGAGCGATTCTGCCGTAAGGACGTCATACACTGTCAGTGTCTTCACCTGTACCGAGTCGCTGCCGCATCCGGCATTGGAGACCACCTTCAAGCTGTAGGTGAAGGTGCCGGCGGTGTCGGTGCGCGGGGTGTATTTGTTGTCGGCGTCGCCGGGGTTGTGGTCGGTCACGGCGGTGCCGTTCATATACCACTGGCCGGTGAAAGCGCCGCCACCCTGAACGTCCACTTCCATCTGTGCGGTGTTGGCGCCGAAGCAGAGAGTTGCGTCGTTTGTGTAAGCAACCAATCGTAGTGAGTCGAGCACCGTGATGCTCGGAGCTGCCACGGTCTTGGCGCCGCAGATGTTGTCAACCATCACGGTGATATTGTCATACTGCACGCCGCTGGTGGTGGGCACGGTGAAGCTGCTGCCGGTGGCACCGTCGATAGCGGTGCCATAATTATACCACTGATAGGTGTAGCCACTGTCGGTGACACCTCCCTCAACGGTTACCACGAGAGGTGTGGCTGTAGCTCCGTGGCAGTAGGTTGTGTCGTTGCCGCTTACGCTTACGCTCAGCGAGTCATATACCTTGGTGGTGTAGCTTGCCGTGGCGGTACAGCCGTTCGCGTCGGTCACGAGGATGGTGTCGTTATGGGTGCCGGCCACGTTGGTGTTAATCTCCAGGTAGCTCTCCATGTGGTTGCCGTCGCTGTTCCAGAGGTAGGTGTAGGGACTTGTGCCGCCATCCACCGCGAGGTTCACGGAATGAGATGATCCGTAGCATGCCGTGCTGTCGTATGCTTGCATGTTTGTGATCATAATCTCGGTGGGTTGAGTTATTGTGACCCCAATATTATCGGTCACGCCGCAGGCGTCTTTCACCCACACCGTGTGGGTTCCAGCTGCGAGGTTCTCAAACTTGTGTTCTGTGGTGTCGAGGGCGGCTGTGTAGCTGGAGTCGCCCATGGCATACTGGAATGGAGTGTTGCCGTCTGTGACCGCCACGCCTATCCAGCCGGTTTGGTAACCATAGCAGAGCGGCTCTTCCTGTTCGGTTAGGTTTAGCGTCGGTCTGCTCAGCACTGTCACATGCATGTGGTAGATGCTGTCGCACTCGCCAGGTATGACGCCATACTTGGTCATGACGGAGTCCCATTCGCCAATTTGCAGCTCGGGACCTCTCAAGGTGAATCCGTGCCACGATAACGTGTCGTTCGGACACATTACGGTGGTGTCCGCTGCCTCCTTGTCTTCGCAGTTGCTCTCCCACATACCATAGAGGTAGATTGTGCCGCTGCCAGCGTACTGCGACGAGCCTGGTTCAACCTCCCAACCGCACTCCGGCCAGTCGCTCCAATATACGAAGTCGTATCCTTCACGGGTCACCGTGTCGGGGCATTCCGGCACGAAATATTCGTTACCGTCGCACACATACATCGTCATTGAGTGTAATGTGTCGATTCCGTCACCGTATTCTATTTTGTATTTTATAAAAATTACGGTGTCAATATCGTGGTCTTCGCCATCGTCTTCAATTTCAAGCGACAGCAAAGACAGTCTGCCGCATTCCCCGTTGGCGAACGGGTCGATGTATATTGCCGCAGTGCTCATGTCGAACTCCTTGTGTCCGTCGTCTCCGTCATCAACCCATCTCCAGCCCATGTCGCTGCCGTAGTGGTTCATGTCACCGTAAGTGGTATTCCATGTCCAGCCTTGGGCTTCGCATTGGTTAATGACTGCTTCGTCGAGTATGAGTCTGTTCTCCATGTTCAGACGCAACGTATAGATGCTGTCGCACACACCGGCCACGGCTCCGGCCACGCTGTCATAGACATAGATGTAGTAAACGCCAGCGATGCTGTCTATACGTCCGTGCTGCACGGCATAATCCATTGTTATGGTTTTCCCGCGCCACTCATATTCGCCACCATTCGGACAGAACTCTTCATATTCGGTAGCTATTTCCTCAACGTCACATTCGAACACGGGTGTCAAATATATTGTGTCATCCTCAATCCAATCGGCTTCTATAATATCTCCAGACTCATACCAGTCGCCGTCCCATTCCCATGCGCGGAAGACCTTGTGGGCTACAGTCATGGTGCACTCGGGAAGTTCGTAGTCGCTTCCTTCGCACCCGTATGCCGGCTTCATGCCAGTGCCGGCATCGACATTCGAGGTGTCGAAGATGACGGTGAAGTAGGGCGTGATTTCGAGGTTGAGGCCGTAGATGGAGTCGCAGCCGTCGGCGGTTACGCCGCGCACTGTGTCCATGGCGCGTGGGCCGTAGTATCCGAATGAGGGGCTTGCACCATCATATTCATAATATACGTAAGTGCCCATGCTGTAGTCGTAGGTCTCGCCGTTTCGCCATGTGAAGGGGCCGCAGCTGACCTCGTGCGGATAATCCACGTTCTCCATGTCGTAGTTGTTTGTCGCATTGTAGTGCTTTTCGATGCGCAGCTGATAGATGCTGTCGCACCCGCCAGTGCCCACGCCTTCAACCTTGTCGTTGTATATATACGCGTAGGTGTATTCCCACTCGTACCGATCGTAGTTGTAGGTCGAGTCGATGGCTACCTTGTGCAACTCAATGTCGTCGTCGCTGAACGAAATGGTTTCGCCGCGCCAGGTGAGCGTCGCGCTCTCGCAGAGGGTGGTGTCGATTATGATTGAGTCGTTAGTGCAGTTCTTGTTCTGGATGAACAGCATCTGCGGACGGCGGCAAATGGGGTTGTATGTGTAATCCTCGCTCAAAGAGCTCAGATCCTGGGTCTTCAAGAAAAGGCCTTTCGCGCTGGGATCTCCGTGGTCGTGGTAGAATTCCACTTCTCCACCCCATTGGTCGGCGTAATCGCCGGGGTAGGTGTCGAAGCCGACAAGCAGGTTCTTCGACGGGTCGTGGGTGTACGGTTGGTCGAGCTCGAACACTATCCAGCCGTCGCCGTTAGGCGTGTAGTTTGTGGTGAGCTGCTCCTGCTCGGTGTAGAACTCATGCCCGTTGAGGATGGTGTAGGTTCCGTTTCCATTGTCTTGCACGTTGAAACTCTCGTTATCCACGTCGGCCATACGTATGGTGATTCTCTGGAAACTGCCTGTGGTGTTGCAGCCGGGCTTGCGTCGTATGGCGATGGCGTTGATTGTGGTGGCGGTTACCTCGCTCGACTTGTAGATGGCTTCTGACGAAGACTGCACGCCGTAACTGAATGGCATGCCTGGTTCGGTGCCTGAGATGGTTGTCTCGCCATTTGAGGCCATTATGGTATCCACCTGCATGTGGTCGTAGAGCGGGGCGGTGTACTGCACTGTCGAGAAGCCTGTCTGCGCCATGGTGCGACCGTAGCGGCCGCTGGGCTTGCTGTGAGTCACACGTATGGTGTATGTCACTCCGGGAGTGGTGTTTATCACTACGCTCTTCTCGTACGAGTCATAGGTCTGCTGGTTGTCTTTTGCGGTCACCGCCACTTTGAACTGCTCGAAGCCGTCGTCCGGGAAATCGTCCATTTCGGAGCAGTCCCACGTCACCAAGGCTTTGTCGTTCTGCACGGGGTGGGGGACAACTTGCAGGTTGGTGGGTGCCTCGATATGCAGGTCGGGGATGACCATAAAGTCTTTCAGCAACACATAGGGGGTATAGTCGTAAGGGACTTGGTTGCCTTGCATTTTGATGGCTGGATAGAGGCCGCTGCCGTTGTAGTTGCGCAGTGGCACAACATAGTTGGCATCCACAATTGTGTTATACACGTGTATCGTTTCCACTAAGGTGAAAGTGCTTTCGTCAAGTGGATTGGTCATCACGCCTATCTCAAGCTGAGCGGAATCCGGTGTGCGGCACTCTGCGATATCCAGGTTGCGCAAGTTGGCAGTGAAACTCAGCGCCCATTTGTCCATCGTGCCATAGTAGGTGTCGAACTGCGGCAGGATGGCTATTTGTTCGTCGCTGCTCGGAGCTTGGGCCCAGAAGAGGAGCGAATAGTCGCCGTCAGCGTTTATGGAGGTGTCTTTCGCTATATAGGGGTAGTGTCGTAGATTATATTCATAATCGCCTCTGCTCCAGCAACTCGGCATATTCGACAATTCGTTGCCGACTTCGACTATGTCAAATCGGAAGGCGTCGGGTTCGCGGTAGATTTCGTCTTCAGCCAATCCCGGACGGTAGCCGCAATCGGTGCTGAATGTGAGACTGGGTGAGAAGTCGCTCGTGTCACCGTCACTGCAGATGGAGGCGGCGCGCACTTCGTAGTTTGACGAGGGTGCAAGGCCCTGGAGTGTGAACGAGGAGGAGCCCACCACTGTGTCGAGCCATCGGTTGGAACCGCTGACATGGTAGGAGACGAGGAACTGCGGGGCGTCGCTGCCCGTGACTGTCAGCTCGGCGGAGATGTTGCTGGTGGTACCAACCGTTATGGCTTCGGGAGCCTGGCATGCGCTGAGGCGCACCGGCTCGCTCCAGACGGGTGTCGTGGAATAGCCGCACAAGGTGGCGAGCTGAACGTCCATGGTGTATTGGGGCTCTATAGAGAGGACGGGACGGTTGTTGTCGCCCATTTCCAGTGCCAAGGTGTCGTATGTGATGGTGTTGGTCGCCACATTGGTCTTCTTCACTTGCACGCGGTCGCCTACGTTGGCACCGTAGGCACCGGCATCGGTGATTTCGTAATAGGGTGTGACATCCATCAAATGCTTAACAGCCTTGGGGTTGTAAGGCTGGCGGCACTGGTCGAGCTTTACTTGATAGATGGTAAAGTTTACTCCGTCTTTTGTCTGACTTTCATCGCTCTTGAGGGTGAACTTGAATCCGTCGGAACGGGAATACATATCCGATTCAATCGTGCCTCCTTCACCGTTGAGGGTGTCGAGGAGGTGGGTGTTGGTGGCTGTGCCGGCGTAGTCGTCGGTGATATAAAGAAAATCGTAGTTATTTTCCAAGTCGTAGGCTGAAGAATGGGTGATTATCAACTCATAGCCGTCAGCAGCTTTGACCGTAAGGCTTCCGTCAGCGTCATTATTATAGGCGCCATCGTAGCCACCTTCGTCAAAGAGTGCAACCGTACGGATTGTAGAGTCGAGAACCACCAAGGTGTCGCCGGTGTGTGGTATGATAAGCGGAGAGAAGGGGATGAAGCTGTGGAGGCAAGCCTCGCTGGTGTCACCCACTCCACAGATGGCTCTTACGGCTATCTGGCAGTTCTCTATTCCAAGATTGTTATAGCATCCAATTTGGATTGAGTTGCTTGTCGTATATTCTGTAACCGGACCATTGATGGTGTCCATCTTGCCTTCGGCGTCGTTCCATTTCAGTCCTACGTACTTCACTTCGAAGCTGTCGGCCACGCCGCTGTATTCCCATTGCATATTGCATCTGACCCATGTGGCGGCGGTCATCTCTGTGGTTGACGTTACGTTATAGACCGGCAGGCACTCGTTGCTGATGTCTTTCGTGTTGACCGTCATTATGAATCCTTGCGCGCAGCTGTTGCCCGTGACGTAGCGGAAGGTGAGCGAGCGGGAGTTGGAGGTGAAATCCATGTTCGGCGGGTTCATGCCTTGACGGTATTCGAAGAGGAGCGCGTTGTCGTTCACTCCGTTGTAGTCATAGACATAGAGCGCTTCGCCCTCGCCGAGATTGAATGTCCTACCGGTGAGTTGGAGCTCGAGGGTGTTGCCCTCGGGTGCGTGGAGTGTGAGGGTGCGGTCGGCATGGAGCGCGGCGGCGGAGCTAAGGCCGCCGTCGTCGTACACATCAACACCGGTGGTGATGGTGGTGTCGAGGTTGCCGCTGCTCGGGAGGGCTATGCCGGGTTTTTGAGAGAAATCAATATGTACTATCGAGTCGCAGCCATTGGCGGTCTGGAAGGTGAACTCGTGGCTGGCACTCGTTTCGCTTCCGTCGAAGGTGAAGTCCTGGAGGGTGAAGGGGAGCTGGCTGGCGATGATGTAGCGGTTGCGGCTGTAGGTGTAGGAGTCGTAATAGTAATCGGTCGCCTGGGTGTAGGCGGGGAGGAGGGTGAAGTTGATTTCTTTCTCAAGATAACATCCGTCGGCATCGGTCACAGCAACTGCGGGGTCATAAGAAGATGCAATATCGAAGTTTACCCATATCGAGTCGTCGCCTATGCCAAAGGTGGTCTCGTAGGCAACCCATTCGTACTCGTAGGGCGCCCTGCCTCCGGTCACGATGGCGCGGTAGAGGACCGAGTCGGTGGCGCAGAAGGTGGAGCTGTCGTTCTGGAGGGTAATCTTGAAGCGGTAGCCGATGGTGAAGGTGGTGTCAAGGTAGGCATTGTAGGTATGTTCGTCAGTGCCTAAACCGTCGGTAATATATACGTACACCCTGTATTCGCCTTCGTCGAGGCTGGGAAGCTCGATGGTACCGCCGCTGATATCAATGCTGTTGTACACGATATTGTCTTGGTCGTGAACCGGGGTGATGCGGATTCCCATGGAGGACTCGTTGCTGGAGACATTGTACGGTGGGTTGAAGTTTATAGTGGCGGAGCCTCTCTCGGAACCACCTAATGCATAGTGTTCGCAGTAGCCTTCGGTGGAGATGGTGTAGTTGGCGTAGTGGTGGATGGTGTCGATAAGGAACCATTCGCCTGGGACACTTCCGGGGAAGGAGCCGCAGCAGCGTGCGCGCATCTTAACCTCCAAGTCTTTGGTGTTGGCGTTGATGGGAATCATAACGTAGCCGTTGCCGGTGGATGGGTCGTAATAGGTAGGATCTGGACCTGATTCTCCGCCGTACTTGACCTCGACAGAGACTGGAGTTCCGTCCAGGGTCGGAATCTCTACCTTGTAGAAGAACTGGGTTAAGCCGGTTCCATCTTCGTAGGAGTAATCGAGGATGGTGAGAGAGGGAGTGCCTGTGGCTGTTATATCGCAGGAGGAGGCTTCGGGGACATAGATGGTGGTATCGACGGTGAGACCGTTGCCTTCGTTGGAGATGGAGAAGTTGTAGCTGTTGTTGCCCGCAAGCCCTTGGAAGTATCCGACGTTGTTTGTCTCGCCGGAATCGACCAGTTTGTAACTGATTACGGCATTGTTGTCGCATTCGCATATAGCGCTGATGTTGATTTTACCGCCATTGCCGTTGCAGTCAGGGGTTACCGTAACCGATGTGACGGTCACACCCTCGTCGCAGATGTTGAAGTCCGAGCCGGTGATGACAACGGTCGAGTCGCCTCCCGTGCAGTATCCGCGGAAATACCACTCGTAGTTTCCCACCGGCATGTTGCTGGTGGTGAATAAACCGCTGTTGTCCTCGAAGCGGAAGGTCTGGCTGGTGGTGGTGTTGGTGAAATAGAGTGCGATGGTGCCGTTGAACGAGTCGTTGTAGTCGTCCATACTCCATTCTATTTCAAGGCTCGCTGTGTTGGCGGTTATAATATTGACGGTGAACGATGTCTCGTCAAGCTGGTCGCACTGGGCTTGAGCTGCGCTCACTCCGGCGAGGGAGAGGAGCAGGGCGGCCAGGAGGTAACGGGCCTTCCGGGTCAGCTTCGTTCCGAGATGTTGGTTTTTGGTTTCGACGGCTCTTTCCGAACTACCTTTCATCGCAAAAACGGGTATTATTTGTTCCATGTATCTGGTGTGGTTTTTACTAATATATTATATTATACGACATTATACGACGCTACGCTTCCGCAAAGCGTACATTATTATGTAACAAAAGTATGTTAAAAATTTCAAAAAAACAAGAAAAGTTGAAAACTTTTTTGGAGAAGGCTGAATGGAACATCAAAAAGGCTCAAAAATGGGTGTTTTTTTCCCATCGAAGGACATCGAAATTTTTTGATTGCGAAAATATTCGAAAAATGCGAAAGTTTTTTTACGTCGAAACACACTAAAAACACGAAAGGGTGCTCTGGGTTTGTTCTGGAACCTGGGGTGAAAATATTGATGAGAAACTGCAAGTTTTTTTTCTCGGCGGGTACATAATTTCACAAGCTGATGAAGGATGGATTGCGCCATTCGTGCCAAAGTGACTTACTGTGTTTGTAACCCGATGGTAGTCAGTTGACAAGCTTGTTTTCCTCCGTATCAACACTGTATCAACGCCGTATCAACTACGTATCAAACCCGTACCAACTCCGTGGTATCTCCGTGGCATCTTCGTACCAACGCCGTGGTATCTCCGTGGTAACACCGATACTCCTCTAGGGTGCATCCAATACACCTTCATGGTTACTTCGATAGACCTTCAGGGTATGTATAGGGTGTCGCTATGGTGTGTGGGGAGGGGGAGGGTCGTTCTTTTGGAGTATTACGGGATTCGAAATGAAGTTTTCGTACTTTTTCGTGCGTTTTCGCAGTCGTAAATATTGGCAATTTTCGCAACTACACAACAAAAAAATCAAAAAAAATTTGGTGGTTTGAAATTTATTACTACTTTTGCAGTGTATTAGTTAACTATAACACTACAACATATTGCAATATTGTAAAGTGAATCAGGAGAATAGCCCAAAAGTGAAAAAAAGACCGTTTGTAGAAAACAAAAATATCGTAAATTTGCATTCTTAATATTAATAAAGAAATTCATTTATAGACACACACAAAATTGATTAATAACAACTAACACTTAAAAAAGATGAAAAAGCTTTTAAGTTTACTGGTGCTTTTCGCCCTGTTGGGCTGCACCACTCTGTTCGCTCAGACAGAGAAGAAAGGTAAGGAGAAAAAGACCGACCTTACCGAGAAGGTTCCTATCGACAAGAAGGTCAAGATTGGCAAACTGGACAACGGGTTGACCTACTACATCCGTGCCAACAAGAAGCCCGAAAACCGTGTGCAGTTCCGCTTGGTGACCAACGCCGGTTCGGTGCTCGAGGACGAGGACCAGCAGGGCTTGGCTCACTTCTGCGAGCACATGGCCTTCAACGGTACCGAGTACTACAAGGGCAACGAGATGATCAGCGAGTTGCAGAAGAACGGTATCGAGTTTGGCCGCGGCATCAACGCCTGGACGGCATTCGACGAGACCGTCTATTATGTTGACCTGCCGAGCGACAAGCCTGAGATGGTCGAGATGGGATTCAAGATTCTCGACGGCTGGGCCGGCAAGCTGCTCTTCACTCCGGAGGAGATAGAGCACGAGCGCGGCGTCATCATCGAGGAATGGCGTGGCGGCCTCGGCGCCCAGGAGCGTCTGCAGAAAGCTACCTTCCCCATCCTGCTGAAAGGCTCGCAGTATGCACTGCGTCTGCCCATCGGCAAGGAGGAGATTATACGCAACTTCAAGCGCGACGTCATCGTGCGCTTCTACAAGGATTGGTATCGTCCTGACATGCAGGCCGTCATCATCGTAGGCGACATCGACGTTGACAAGATGGAAGCCAAAGTGAAGGAGTACTTCGCCAGCCGCGAGGCCGTGAAGAACCCGCGTAAGCGTCCGAACTTCGACATCCCGAAGAACAAAGAGCCCCTCATCGCCATCGCTACCGACAAGGAGGCTACCGGCACCACTCTCGCCATGTTCTGGAAACACGACAAGGCTCCGCAGGGCACCGTGGGTGACTACCGCAACAGCCTTATCCGCCAGCTCATCAACGGTATGTTGAGCGACCGCTTCGACGAAATATGTGAGAAGGCAAGCTCGCCCCTCATCCAGGCCGGCGCCGGCTATGAGACCTTCCTCGGCCGCTCGTGCGACGCCTTCGCAGTAGAAGGTGCCCCGAAAGACGGTAAAGTCGATAAAGCTATCGAGGTGCTTCTCACCGAGATGCGCCGCGTCGATCAGCACGGTTTCCTTCAGGCCGAACTCGACCGCCAGAAAGAGGAGCTGCTGAGCCGCTACAAGAAGATGGCTAAAGAGGAGAACAAGACCCAGAGCGTCAGTTTCGCTCAGGAATACACCAACAACTTCCTCGAGAACGAGGTTATCCCCGGCATCCGTCAGGAATACCGCTATGCCAACGAGTTTGTGCCCGAAATAACCCTCGACGAGGTGAACGCTATGGTTAAGGGTTGGATTACCGACGAGAACTTCGTCCTCTGGCTCACCGCCAACAGCAAGGTGAAGGTTCCCAGCGAGAAGGCTGCCCTGAAACTCTACAAGAAGGCTATGAGCGCCAAGACCACTCCGTGGGTTGACAACTTCAAGGACGAGCCTCTCTTCAGCAAGGATCTCCCCGCCGTCGCTGCCAAGGTGACCAAGGAGAACAAGGCTCTCGACTACACCGAATACACCTGCCCCAACGGCATCCGCTTCATCGTGAAGAAGACCGACTACAAAGCCGACGAAATCCGCATGAGCTCGTTCGCCAAGGGTGGTGCCTCCATCTATGAGGACAACGAGGCCTACATGGCTCAGACAGCCGCACAGCTGATTGACGACGCCGGTATCGCTCAGTTCAACAGCAGCCAGCTGACCAAGAAACTCAAAGGTATGAACCTGAGCATCAGCCCGTCGATTGGCAACGAGACTCAGGGCTTCAGCGGCAACTGCTCGCCGAAAGACCTCGAGACTATGCTCCAGCTGCTCTATCTCTACTATGATGCTCCGCGCAAAGACCAGGAGTCCTTCGACAAGAACATCGACGCCCTGCGCAGCCAGATAAAGTTCATGGGCGAGAACCCGCAGTTCGTATTCATCAAGAAATACATCGAGACCGTCTATCCCGACAACAAGCGTCTTGTGATACTGCCCACCGAGCAGCACATCAACAGCTTGAAACTCGACCGCGTGTATGAGATATACAAAGAACGCTTCAACGACGCCAGCAACCAGACCTTCTTCTTCGTCGGAAACGTCAGCGACAAGGACATAGAGCTGATAGCCAAGTATATCGGCAACCTGCCCTGCACCGGCAAGCAGAAAGGCGAGACCTGGAAAGACCGCGAGCCGAAATTCGTGAGCGGCACCCCGCGCGCCACTGCCTACAAGGGCACCGACAACCAGGGCATGCTGATGATCTACGGCGAAAGCCAGGGATTTGTCAACACCAAGAAGAACAAGGTGATCATCAACCAGCTGAGCGACGCTATGGAAATCAGCGCCCTCGAAATCATCCGCGAGAAGATGGGTGGCACCTACAGCCCCAGCGTGAACGTGAGCTACGACGTTGACGGCGACGGCAAGGGTACGAAGGTGAGCTGGATGTTCTACATCAACTGCGACCCCGACAACATGGCCAACGTGGAGAAGGCTGCCATCGAAATCCTCAACCAGTACATCAACGAGGGTCCGAACGCCGAGACGCTTGGCAAGGTTCAGGAGCAGCAGATCATCAACCGCGAGAACGCACGTCAGGAGAACAGCTTCTGGATGGGACAGATAGAAGGAAGCTATCAGTATAACGAGGACCGCGACGACCTGGACAAATATCCCGAGCTGGTGAAATCGGTCACCGCCAAGGAGATACAGGAAGCCGCCGGCAAGTTCATCAACATGAAGAACTACGCAGTCATCATGCTGATGCCTGAGGATAAGAAATAACTTAGCAGTCAGCTGTTAGTAAAAGAAGGACGCCAGACGGCGTCCTTCTTTTTTTTGTTGGCAGAGAGTGGGTGGGAGGTTCTGAGGGTTCTGAATAATCTGAATATTCTGAATGTTCCGATTGTTCCGAATAATCTAAATAATCTGACCTCTGACTGTTCTCCTAAAGATTCCTTAGGATCTCTTCCAGCTCTACCTCGTCTTTTATCAGCACGTCGCGGGCTTTGCTGCCCTTGTAGGGGCCTACGATGCCGGCGGCTTCTAGTTGGTCGATGATTCGTCCTGCGCGGTTGTAGCCGAGTTGCAGCTTGCGTTGCAGCAGCGATGTGGAACCGAACTGGCTGGCCACCACCAAGCGGGCAGCATCATTGAAGAACTCGTCCTTCTGCTTGGGGTCGAAGTCTTTGGTGGGTTCGTCGTTCTCGTCGAGGTATTCGGGCAGCATGAAGATGTTCGAGTCGGAGTAGCCGCGCTGGTCGCCGATGAAATGGGTCAGCTTCTCAATTTCTGGTGTGTCGATAAGGGCGCATTGCAGACGTATCATATCTTTTCCTGCCAGCGAGATAAGCATGTCGCCGCGTCCTATGAGTTGCTGTGCGCCGCCTGTGTCGAGGATGGTCTTCGAGTCAATGCCGGAGGTGACGCGGAATGCCGCTCGTGCAGGGAAGTTGGCCTTGATGGTGCCGGTGATGATGTTCGTCGTAGGACGCTGTGTGGCGATGATGAGGTGTATGCCCACGGCGCGAGCCAGCTGGGCGATACGAGCTATGGGAAGCTCCACCTCTTTGCCTGCCGTCATGATAAGGTCGCCGAACTCGTCGATGATGACGACGATATAGGGCAGATAGCGGTGTCCGTGCTCGGGGTTGAGGCGGCGGTGGATGAACTTGTCGTTGTATTCGGTTATCTTGCGTACGCCAGCCTGTTTGAGCAGGTCGTAGCGGGTGTCCATCTCTATACAGAGTGAGTTGAGCGTGCGCACCACCTTCTTGGTGTCGGTGATGACGGCTTCCTCTTCGTCGGGCATCTTGGCCAGATAGTGCCGCTCGATGGCGGAGTAGAGCGAGAACTCCACCTTCTTGGGGTCAACGAGCACCAGCTTCAGCTCTGACGGATGCTTCTTATATAGCAGCGAGGCGAGCACAGCGTTGAGACCCACCGACTTACCTGTGCCTGTGGCGCCAGCCATAAGCAGGTGGGGCATCTTGGCGAGGTCGGCCACCAGCACGTCGTTGCTGATGGTCTTTCCGAAGGCTATGGGCAGCTCCATCTTCGCGTTGCGGAAGGCGTCGCTTTCAAGCATGGTCTTCATTGCCACAATCTGTGGTTTTGCGTTAGGCACCTCGATGCCGATGTTGCTCTCGCCTGGGATGGGCGCTATGATACGTATGCCCAGTGCCGCCAGCGAGAGGGCTATGTCGTCCTCGAGGTTCTTGATTTTGCTGATGCGGACGCCCGGAGCCGGCTTAATCTTGTAGAGAGTGACGGTGGGGCCGGGGGTGGCGGTGATTTCGTTGATCTCGATGCCGTAGTCGCGCAGGGTTTGTACGATGCGGTCTTTGTTGGCGATGAGTTCCTCTTTGGTCACCTTTACATTGGCGGTCTCCCAGTCTTCGAGGATGTCGGTGGAAGGCATGATGAAGTCGCCAAGGTCGAGGTGCGGGTCGTAGAGGTCGTTGACGCCGAAGTGGCGGGAGTAGTCGTTGTCGTTGTCATTGTCGGACGGGTCGGACGGGTCAGTCGAGTCGGACAGGTCGGGATTGTCCGGCGGGGTGGTATCGTCGGGCATGTTGATTTTGAAGTCGATGCCGTCGGGGGAAGAAGGTGTTGGGTCGAGGGGTTGCGAAACCTGAAGGTCAAGGGGTTCGGGGGAATCGGAGGATTCGGATGGTTCAAAGGGTTCGGAGGAATCTGAAGGTTCGGGGGTGGGCGGTGTGTCGGGGCGGTTGATTTGGTTGAGGAAGTCGTTGAAGTCGTCGTGTTGAGGTTGTTCGGGGCTTTCAGAGTTTTCAGAGTTTTCAGAATTTTTGGACAGTTCGCGCTGTAGGGCTTTCTGGGCTTCTTTTTCGGCTTTCAGTTTGGCGCGCTCGGCGCGGCGCAACTCGCGGCGTTTAGCCCAGTCGGCGAAGCGCTGCTGCCATTTCTCGCGGTTGAAGTGGATGCGCACCTTGTGGACGAAGAAGAGTACGGCGGCGGCGGAGAAGAGGAGGATGATGAAGGTGAACCAAGATATGAGGCTGTAGAGGCTGCGGGCTATGACATAGCCCATATTGCCGGCGTAGGAGTCGAGGGTGGAGGGAGAGTCCCAGTTGTTGCCCATCCAGTGGCCGGCGATATAGCCGAAGAGAGTGGAAGCCCAGACGATCCAGAAGAGTGTTACCCAAATGGTGGTGGCCAGATGTGTCTTGCGGCCGCAGAGGCGGATGCCGAAAAGGAAGAGGATGAGCAGGAGGCCGAAGGCGCCGACGCCGAAGCTGTGGGCGGTGAGACGCAGGGCGAACCAGCCACCGACGATGCCCATCCAGTTGTCGCGAGAGTTTTCGATGGGAGCGCCCTTGACGTAGAAAGAGAGGATGGCTAGGAAAAGGAAAAGGGAGAAGAGAATGAGCGAAACGCCGCATAGGCGCGCGAACCCGTCGCTACGGAGGAATTCCTTGAATTTGGCTGCGTTGTTCTTTGCGGATGGCTTGCTTTGTTTTTTTTGTGCTTTCTTTTTCGACATCGATGTATTTTTTCGAAGTAAACGGAGTACTCGGAGAGTTCAGCGTATTAAGAATTTTGAAATAGGCTATCCTAAGTTTGGTTAGGATAGCCTATGGGTGCTTGAACGGTAGAAGGGATTATTCGTCGCCGAGGAGTTCGATGGCTTCCTGCAGCTCCTTCATGAACTTGTTGAATTCCTCTTCGGTAGCCTCTTTGAAGCCGGCGGGGAGGAGCATGTCAACGTCCTTGACTTTGCCTTTAACAATCTCCGTGCAGGTATAGGTTACGGCCTTGCCGTCGCCGAGCTGCTGCTCGAACTTCAGGGGCACACCCTTGATGCCGTTGAACAGGAAGTTGTACTCGGGGCCGATCTCGTCGGTGTACCAGAAGGTGATGGGGTTGTCCTCGCCCGAGTCCTCGTCGAAGACATGGAGGATGGCTTTCTTGGCGGTCATGCCGACCATCTCCTGGGTTTCGCCAGCGACATATTCGAAATAGAAATGACCGGGGGCGTTGTCAACGATGGAGAGGGAGTCGGCTTCGGCTTTGCTATGTGTTTCGCGGATGAGGAACTTGCCGTCGCCGGTGTAGGTCTCGAGCTCGATGTCGTTGGCAGCGAGGTAGGAGATGTAGGGGCTGAAGTCGGCGTTGGTGGTGACTTTATAGCCGTTCTGGAGCTTGCTGCTCATAAAGAGCTGGTCGTCGTAAACCTTGAGCTCTACGGTTTGCTGCTCGGCAGGAATCTGGAACGAGGTGGTTCCCGTGCTTTCGAGTTTGTATTTGACGATGCCGCGGAACTTGTTCTGCGCTTGGACGGTCATGGAGGCAACGACGAGAAGGGCGGTTGCCAGGATTGCTAATTTCTTCATGAGTGTATAGTTTTTTCTTGTTTCTATTCTTTTTGTATCGTTATAAACGAAAAGATTGTATTTTTATTCTATGCGGACGCATTTTTTTATTTTTGTCTCGACACAATAATGGAGCGATGCCATCGTTTTATAACATCGTGCTGACATTAGGCGACAGAATGAGCATGTTTTTCTTCAGGTTGTTTTCGGTGGGTGAACAGAGGGGGTGAAATTCTAGGGTAATTATAGGGTAGCTCTATGGTAACTCTATAGTAAGTCTATAGTAGGTCTATAGTAACGCTATGGTAACGTTATGGTAGGGAGCAGGTGGCTTCGAGGCGGCGCCGAGTGAACTCCGAGTAAACTCCGAGGGGGGGAGGGATTGCCCTTTGGGAAAATAAAAGGCGAGGGGCGACGTTATTAATAGCGTATGAAGAAGTTGATAGTTTATTCCACTCTCTTTTTCGCTGCGCTGCTGTGGGGTGTGAGTTTCATAATGACGAAGGAGGTGTCGCTGACGGCACCCAACATGACGGCTCTGCACATTATCACGTTCAGGATGCTGCTGGCGTCGGTGGTGATGATACCGCTGCTGGCGGTGCTGGGGAAGCTGGAGAAGGTGAGGAAAGAAGACGTGAAGTGGTTTCTGCTGCTGAGCTTTGCCGAGCCGTTTCTGTACAGTTTTCTTGAGACGAGCGGCACGCTGAAGGTTGACGGGAGCCTGGCTGCGGTGGTGGTGGCGACGATACCGCTGTTTGTGCCGTTCGGTATGGCGGCGGTGTATAAGGAGAAGATAAAGGTGCTGACGATGGTGGGGATAGTGCTGTCGCTGATTGGTATCGGAGTGATGCTGATGGGCGGCGGTATGACGACGGGCGGCGGGAAGGAGGTGGTCGAAGGGCTTCTGTTCCTGGCAGGCGCGGTGGTGGTGGCTGTCATCTACACGCTGATTCTGGTGAAGGTGGTCGATCACTACAGGCCTATTACCATCACGGTATACCAGAACCTGATAGGGCTGATGTATTATGTACCGGTGATGCTGCTGGTTGACGGAACCAAGCTGCAGGCGCTTACGTTCTCGCTGAAGGTGTTGCTGCTGCTGCTGGCGCTCGGCATACTGTGCAGCACGGTGGCGTATGCCTGCTACAACTACGGCATACGGCATATCGGCGCTACGGCGTCGTGCATCTTCACCAACACGATACCGGTGTTTTCGATGATAGCTGCTGTGGCGATAGGGCAGGAGGGGTTCTCCGTGATGAAGGCGGTGGGTATGGCGATAGTGATAGTGGGAGTGGTGATAGTGCAGGTGCGTGCCCGCACAGGGGTCCGTGCCCGGACAGGGCAAATGGAGGGAGAGGAAGGGTGAGAAATAGAACAGAAATTTGAAGAAATAGACCAAGATTAATGCTTAGCAGTCAGCAGTCAGTAGAACATATCAACATAAAACCTATCAACGATAACCATAAGCAGTCAGCAGTTTGTATTGTCTAATCACTAATCACTAATCACCATTCACTAATCCCAATGAAACGAATCGGAATACTTTCTGACACTCACGGCTATATCGCAAAGCAGGTGTGGGAGTTTTTCAAGGATTGCGACGAACTCTGGCATGCGGGCGACTGCGGGCAAGGGGTGTTGGAGGAACTGATGGATTGGAAGCCCGTGCGAGCCGTATATGGCAACTGCGACGGCTGGGACTTGAGAAGCATCACCGAGGAGGTGGCCGACTTCGACTGCGAAGGGATGCGAGTGCTGATGACGCACATCGGAGGCTGGCCAGGGCACTATCCGCCACAGGTGCGCCGAATGCTGGAGGTGGCCAAACCCGATATGTTCGTGTGCGGTCACAGCCACATACTGAAGGTGATGTACGACAAGGAGTTTGACTTTCTGCACATAAACCCCGGCGCAGCCGGACGGCAGGGCTTCCACCAGAAAAGCACGCTGGTGAGGCTGAAGGTGGACGACGGCAAGCCGAAAGAGGTGGAGATTATGGAGTACAGCAAGTTCTGAATGGAGCGGGGAAGGCAGGCTGATACTTGCCGCTGACTACAATAAAAGAAGCTATCGAGCGTTTATATACAAGTATAGACAACTAGGATGAAAAAGACTATAATATTGATGGTGGGCGTTGCGGCGACGATAGTGTGCGGGTGTAAGAAGGAAGAGACGACGAAGGTCCCCGGATATCTGCATCTGGACAAGGTGGAGGTGGTGGAGCGAGCCGACGCAGGCACGCCGTCGCCGACGGGTTTTCTGACGAGCGACATTGACGCCGTACAGCTGGTGGCCTACTGGGAAGGCGACGAAGAAGAGACGAACCTGGGAACATTCCAGCTGCCCTGCACGCTGCCCGTGTTGAGAGACAAGACGATAACGAGGCTTCGCGTGACGCCGGTGGTGAAACAGAACGGCATAGCGGCGACAAGGATTGAATATCCGTACTATGAATACATAAGGCTGACGGATGTGCCGCTGGCGACCGATTCGACGACGAACCTGGGTACGCAGGACGCAGAAGGGAAGTGGACTCTGAGCACCACCTACAGGCCCTGGACGGTGCAGCAGATTGTCGATGGGCAGATACTCACGGTGTCAGACACGGTGGTTAAGGTGCTGGCTCAGGAGTATTTCGAAGCGGCGCAGGTGACCTGGATATTCTTCGACACCAACAGGGTGGTTGACAGAACCGTTGACCCCGACCTGATATGCACGGGCACGGGGAGCGGAATCGTGGATGTGCCGGCCAACAAGCAGACACTGGACTTTGAGATAAACAACGACATAGTGTGCAACGACCCGACAGCATACCTCTACCTGGAGATGAACTTCAAGACCGACGTGAGGCTGAGCGTGGGCATGAGAAGTGCGTACTACGACGGCGGTACGCAGTCGCTGCAGTCGGCGATGACGCTGTATGAAACCCAAGAGTGGAAGAAGATATACATCAATCTGGGGCGCGTATGGTCACAGTTCAACTACCACAGCACATTCAGGGTAGTCTTTACGGCACTGAACAGCGAAGGAAAGGGCGGCAAGGTGTATCTGGACAATGTGAAACTGTTGCAGATGTAAGAGGTGGAGAAGCGCTTGTCTATAAAATATCTGGTTTGCGATTGGGCTTCCGCGGTGTTTGCGTGGACGCTGTTCTTCGTTTTCCGCAAGGCGGTGATAGAAGGCGACGGATTGCGTGACGCGCTGGCGTTCTACCGTGACATTAACTTTTGGTACGGAGTGGCGGTGGTGCCGCTGAGCTGGCTGGTGCTCTACTTTATGCAAGGAGCCTATCGCAACGTGCTTCACAAGTCGAGGCTGAAGGAGCTGCAGCAGACGGCGCTGGCAACGATAGCGGGAGTGATTGTGCTCTTCTTCGCACTGATACTCGACGACGAAATCAGGAACTACCGAAACTACTACGTCTCGTTCCTCTTCCTGCTGGCGGTGCATTTCGCCATCACCTATGCTATACGGCTTGCCATCACGTCGAACACCGTGCACAGGGTGCACAGCCGCCAGATAGGCTTCCCGACCATCATGATAGGGGCCGGAAGGCTGGCATACAAGACCTATCTTGATTTGGAACACCAAGAGACCTACAGCGGCGAACGCTTTGTGGGTTATGTGAGCGTGGGCGACGGCGAGAAAGACCCGAACATGAAGCTGGTGATGCCGGACCTGGGCACGATAGCAGGGCTGCGCCGACTGGTGGAGGAACACAATGTGGAAGAGGTGATAATAGCCGTAGAAGACAACACCCGCGACCAGATAGCGGTGATAGTGCAGACGGCCAACGAGTGCGGCGACCTGACCATAAGGATAACGCCCGACGCAAGAGACTTGATTATAGGAAGCATAAAACTGAACAGCATATTCCACTCGCCACTTATCACCATCAACAACAGGCTGATGGAAGAGTGGCAGTACAGTGTGAAGAGGATGTTCGACATAGTGGCGTCGCTTTTTGCGATGATCATCCTGTCGCCGGTGTATCTGGTGACCGCGCTGATAATCAAATGCACGAGCCGAGGGCCCGTGTTCTATGCCCAAGAACGTATAGGGTACAGAGGCAAGCCGTTCAAGATGCACAAGTTCCGCTCGATGTACATAGACGCCGAGGCCAACGGGCCGGCGCTTGCCAAGGACGACGACCCCCGAATCACCCCCTTCGGACGCTTCATGCGTAAGGTGAGGCTCGACGAGATACCGCAGTTCTACAACGTGCTGAAGGGGACTATGTCGATAGTGGGGCCAAGACCGGAGCGGCAGTACTATATAGACCAGATAGTGAAGCGCAGCCCGGAATATCTGCTGCTGCAGCGAGTGAAGCCGGGCATCACGTCGTGGGGACAGGTGAAATACGGCTATGCCGAGAATGTGGATGAGATGCTGGAAAGAATGCGTTATGACCTCCTCTATCTGGAAAACATGTCGCTGGCAACCGATGTGAAGATAATGCTTTACACGGTGCTGATAATACTGCAGGGGAGGGGTAAGTGATTTGGTTTCAGGTTTTAAGTTTCAAGTTTTAAGTTTGCGGTTGGCGGTCAGCAGTTAGTTCCTGGTTATAACGAAAACATATCAACAAAAAACATATTAACATCCTATGAAGACTTTTAAGATCAGTTCGTTTGTTTTATTGATTGCGGTTGCATCGATGTTTGTCTCGTGCAAGCACAACGACGAAAAGGTGGTGCTGAGTGACCAGCGCGATTCAATAAGTTGGGCCATAGGCGAGAACACCGCCATCGGGATGCAGAATATCGGCTACGACTTCAACACCGAGATGGTGCTCAGGGCCATCGAGCACACCCTCAATGGCAAGAAGCAGCCGATCAGCGAGGAGGAGTACAGCCGGCTGCTGTCGAACATTACGCTCATCATGCAGAAAAACATGAAGGCCGAGCAGGAGAAGACCATCGCGGCCGTGGAGAAAGAAGAGGCAGAGCTGTTCGAGGCCCTGATGCAGAGCGATCCCGAGGTGAAGAAATCCCCCGATGGATTCTACTACAAAGTGCTGAAACAGGGCAAGGGCCCGAACGTCAAAATCGGTGAGGTGGCCGTGTTCGACTATAAGGGCTATCAGGTGAAGGACAACAAATTCATCGACCAGACCTACGACGTGCGCCCCCCGATAGAGACCCTCGTCGGCGGCAGCATGTTCAAAGGACTCCAGTTGGGCATGTCGATGATGAACGCAGGCAGCATCTACAGGCTCTATTTCCCCAGCAAGCTGGCCTTTGGCGCAATGGGCACAGACGCCATCCCTCCCTATACTGCAATATATTATGATGTGGAACTTCACAGTTTTCACCCCTGATTTTTTTGTTAATCTGTTTTAATTGCGTATCTTTGCGTTCGCAATGAGACGAGCGGTAAAGTATATAATGCTGATATGCTGTGTGTTGCTGCTTACGGTGGCGGCTGTGGGTTGTCGTAAGGACATCAACTGCCGCTGTGCCGTTAGGGGAGCTTCCGGTTCGCCGCATCCCCTGGATGTCCGAGTCATCACCGTCAGTTCCCGTTCGGATTGCCGCGACATATACTATGTTGTTTACAACACCGGCGACCTGTCAGGCGACCAAGGTATGGTCGATTCGCTCTTTTGCACCGACTATCCTTTCGACGTGACTGTCGTTGACAGCACCGTAACCCACTCAAATGGTGCCAAGCAATGAAGAACACAGCCAAATATACAACCCTGGCCGTATTGGTGCTTCTGATGCTCTGCTGCACAGCGTGCCGGCGTACGAAGACCTGTCGCTGCGAAGGCGTTTATCAGGGCAAGCTGGAAGTGCTTTTCTTCAACGTCGAGCACACGTTCCACTGCGCCGACATCAATCGCTCCGGCTATGAACGCCTGCAAGACACCCTTTTCATACGTTCCATGCACAACACCCAGTGTGTGGATTACGAGGGCGAGTGATTTATTACACAATGGAACATCGCAGTTTTACGCTAACCCCCCGAAGCCGTCGGCTCATCACTGTGCTGGCCACCGTGCTGAAATGTCTTCTGGGGATTTTCTTTATAGTGTCGGCACTGTCGAAGTTTGTTGGCATCGACAACTTCAACATCTACATCTTCAGTTTCGGATTCCTTTCGTTCAGGATGTCCGTCATAGTGGGCTGGCTGGCGGTCTCCACCGAGCTGCTTCTTGGTGTTGCGTTGCTCTCCAACCGCCGTCACCGTCTAGTATCGATACTATGCTTGCTGATGCTTTTAGCCTTCAGCCTGTTCTTGATATATGCTTGGTTTGTAGGTCGTACGGACAGTTGCCATTGTATGGGCGACCTACTGCCGTTCGACCCCCTGCGTTCCGTGTTGAAGAACGCGGTGCTTATCCTGCTCACGCTCGTCGTTTACTATTTCGCCGACCGGGAATGGCATCCGCGATGGTGGCTTGTACTGCCGCTGGTGCTGCTGGCACAGGCCTTTATCGTGCTGAGTGGGTTCGTCGGTTGGATACGAATGAATTTCTATGACCTGCAGTATTCCTGCACCCTTGCAGTCGTCATGGCTGTGGTAGCAGTGTTGTCAACGTTCAAGTTTACACGTCGCCTCTGGGTGGAAGTAGTGATGTGTCTGGTGCCATACGTGGCGGTCTTCATACTGTGCACGGCTGCGTGTCTCGCTCCCGTCCGGGGTTCTATACCAGTCAACGGCGAACTGCTTGACGCCACCATCGGTGGCGACGGACCGCTGGCCGACAGACACCTGACCGAGGGCCACAAGGTGCTCTGTTTCTATAGCAAGAGTTGCCAGTATTGCAAGCGCACTTCGGAGACATTGTCCATGATACAGAAGCGGCACGACCTGCCGTACAATGCTTTCGTGACAGCGTTTCCAGGCGACACCATACACGGGCTTGAAAAATTTTATGACAACCCTTACGCCGTGAGGTTCCCGCTGGCAGCGTTGCCCTCGGAAGACTTCCTGCGCATCACCTATGGCAGTGCACCGTTGGTGGTCCTGCTCGACGATGGGGCAGTGGTGGAGACATACGGCAGCGGATATATCTCGGAATCGAAGATTGTTGACTTCCTGACCCCGCAAAACAGAAAATAGTATGAAAAAGATACTTGTCCCGTTGGCGGTTATAGCCATACTCGCTTTTTCGTCATGCACACGCCGTTGCCACTGCACCGGATACGACGGATCGCACACATACTACACCGAAGAACAGCTCAAGGAACTCGACAAGACCTGCTCAGGTATGGAGTACTACATGGAAGGGTTGTTTTACTCCATCTGCGAGTACGACCTCACCGACTATTAGGCCTTGAACGACCTCACCTCCGCAAAACCTTCTTTACTACTTTCCCAACCAGCGCACGCTCGTTGTAGGCAACTATTGCAGCGTAGGCCAAAAGCAGGACTGTGTTGACAACCAGTCGCCACACGGTAGAGTCTATCGGCAGCAGCTGCATCGCTGCGAAGAGCACCATCGCGGCGGCGAAGTAGCCGAATATGGGTTTCAGCTTGTAGGGTATCGGGTTGTGGTGCTGGCCGATGAAGTACGACAGCACCATACAGATGCCGTAGCCCACGAATCCACCCCAGGCGCACGCCATGTAGCCGTATTTCGGCACGAACACGAAGTTCACCGCCAGCAGCGCCACACAGCCGATGGCCGACATCACGGCGCCCCACCAGGTCTTGCCAATCAGCTTGTACCAGAACGACAGGTTGAAGTAGATGCCCATGAATATCTCAGCCATCATCACGATAGGCACCGCCCGCAGACCCTCCCAGTAGTCTGACTTGATGATATATCGCAGCACGTCCATGTAAGCCACCACCGCGAGGAAAGCGAACAGGGTGAACATCACGAAGTATTTCATCACCACCGCCTGGCTCTCTTTGCTCTCCTTGCCGCCGCCGGCGCCGAACACGAATGGCTCGTAGGCATAGCGGAACGCCTGGGTTATCATAGCCATGATCATCGCAATCTTCACGCATGCGCCGTAGATGCCCAGCTGCACGTCGCCCTCCTGACCCGGCACCAGAAAGCGGAAGCATATCTTGTCCGCCACCTGGTTCAGTATTCCCATCAGGCCGAGCAGCAGCAGCGGCCAGGTGTATTTCAGCATCGCTTTCAGCATCGTGAAGTCCACGCCGAAGCGCAGGTTGCGCAGCTCAGGCAGGAATCCCAGCGTGATGGAGGCTGTGCATAGCAGGTTTATGACGAACACATACCCCACCTGGTAGTCGGGACGGTACCAGCCCATCAGCTCTGGGTGGCTTTCGGCCAGCGACGGGGCCACGAGGAAGATGAACAGGTTCAGTCCGATGTTGCAGAAGATGAACGCTAGCTTCAGGAAGGCGAACTTCCACGCCTTGCCGGCAAAGCGCAGCTGGGCGAACAGTATGGCTTGGAAGGCGTCTATCGCCACCACGCATGCCATGATCTCTATGTATTCGGGATGGGCGGTGTAGTCCAGCGCCCCGGCTATGGGGCCTATGAAGACGAACACCAGCGCTACGAACAGTGCCGACACCGCGCCCACTGCCGTCAGCGCCGTCGAGAACACACGGCGGGCGTCATACTCCTTCTTGTTGGCGAAGTAGAAGAAAGTGGTCTCCATGCCGAAGGTGAGCAGCACGAGCAGGAGTGCCGTGTAGGCGTAGATGTTCGTCACCACGCCGTAGCCACCCGATGCGGCAGCTATCTTGTAGGTGTAGAGCGGAACCAGAAGGTAGTTCAGGAAACGTCCGACGATGCTGCTCAGCCCATAGATGACCGAGTCCGAAAGAAGCCTTTTCAATGATGTATTTGCCATAGTGAAACTATAACGCAGAACACCTGTGTTTAGTACGTAAAACGCTCATCTCGTCTGGATAAACTGAAATAACATGTTCTACACTCGTCTCACCCAGATCAACCCCTGTTAAACACTCTATCAAAAAAAGTCCTAATGATTGTATTCTTCATCTTTCCCCCTTTTTTTTATGGTACAAAATTAATGTTTTCCGTCCATTTTAAAACAGTCCGAATTCCGGGGAGGGATACACGGTGTTTTCAGGCCTTTTTCGGGGTCTGAAATTGGAGTTTTATGTGTGGATTTCAGACGCATTTATTGTGGCTATTCACACTTTTCCAAGACTTGTCTTACTGTGTTGTGCGGGATTGAATATCCGATACAACGGGACTACTTTAATAAACTCATTTTTTAATTGCAGGTACTATAAATATTGCAACACTGCTCCTCCGGAGGCATCCACCCCTCATAAACAGTACCTCTCTCTTCAGCTATAATCTTTAGCCAATTGTCACAAAAGTCAACAACTTCATACATATTTGGATTATATTCTTTTATCGTAATCATGCCATAGGGATCTCTGGATGGACTCTTATATAATTTCATATCTCCATGATACGTTGATGAATAAATTTTCAAATGAGAATCCTTATTTATCCACCCTTTTGCTATAACTTCATCTGTCATGGATGAACACGCAAATACAGAAAACATATCATCATTTTTCTCGATCAACCTAAAAAAGATGAAATCTTCTTTAATGGAATCATTTTTTACCTTTCCGATCACGTCCCCATAAGGATGGTCATAAATCTCAATTTCATCAAAATAAGCAATGTCCAGGAAAACGCTTGCATAAATAGCTGTATCCTCATCACAAAAACCATTGTGAAATGTTGTATCCGAGGCTCCAGTCGGTTTATCTATTTTACAATCATCATCCCCGCTGTTTAAGCATCCCGCAAAAATGATTAATAATACGGAATAAACAAAATAAATGTTTATATTCATCTCCTTGTTATTTTTTTTACAGTAAACATATTAGGTACACTACCCGTCACTCCCTTAAGTGGAGTATATTCATATTGTGTTCTCGTAACCCTCACCGTAAAGTCCTTAACCCCAGACATGATTGTGTTAAATCTTTTAAAATCATCCGGAGCCAATAACAGACATCCCGTAGATACATTACCGCCAGCATATCCATTGGAGTTTGTAGAATGTATGAATATTCCATCTTTTACGGGTAAGCCATAGTTATATCCGGCATAAGGACTTAAATTAGGCTCATTATCGATTGTCCCAATGGATCCCCTATGCTCTAATACCCAATTTGACTTTAATCTTCCGCTTTTCCCTTTGGCATCGTAATTCGCATTATATAATCCCTCTGCTATAGCACCATATTTTGAGTAGTTCGATGTCATCGTAAAACCCGTCATATGTGTTATATCATCTTCCCCATTTGGTCCATACACCGTGACATCTGCAGTAACAGACCCTTGCCCATTTATAAAACCACCTTCGCCGAGTTTCTCACCTCTAGACCCATTAAAAAGAACATGAGCTTGTCCTAAATATTTACCATCTAGTCCATTTTTATCCATTTGCTCTTGACTGTGATAGTCTGTCCACCGTATTTCAGTTTTTCCAGTTTTTACCTCTGTGTATTCATACCAGTCATTCCCATCCGGATCCACAATCTTTATCGGGTTCCAGGCGCAGTAGTTGTACGGACTCAACGATGGATACTTGTCACTCATCGGGTCCACACTCAACCACAGACTCAAATCAGAATTATAGTACCTTGCTCCGAAATAGTAATAGCCTGTTTCTGAGTCCTTCTCCTTGCCCGAGGAGTCCGAATGAAAAATGGCGGTGTTTTCAGGCCTTTTTGAGAGCCTGAGATTGGCTTTTTTGTATGTTGATTGAGGAGGCATTTATTCCAGCATAACAGGA
>JAEEZY010000023.1 GCA_016292015.1 Bacteroidales bacterium
CATAGGTGAATATTACTATCTTGCTTGGTCATGTGAATGTAATCCAGGTGAAAATATTGGATACAAATCCTATTTCGAGAGAAGTTTGAAAATGGCCAATGAAAATCTGAACAAGATAAAAGAAGTGTCACTTCGAACACACACGCCTCTGTTTGTTAATTATACGTTTTAATATACATTGACATGATTTAATGAAGAGCTTGATGTGTTGGAATAAATGCAACCGCAATTCACATATATAAATGCCAATATTAGCCCCCGAAAAAGGCTTGAAAACAGGTCGGGCTCCTCGGGCAAGGAGAAGGACTCAGAAACAGGATATTACTATTTTGGAGCGAGATATTATAACTCCGACCTGAGTTTGTGGCTATCGGTGGATCCGATGAGTGACAAGTACCCGAGTTTGAGTCCCTACAACTACTGCTTGTGGAACCCGATGAGGTTGGTGGATCCGGATGGAAGGGAAACTGTTGCCGATGGTTGGATTGTGGATTGTACAGCAAAAACAGTCACTCGTATAAGTGACGAAGGTGACAATACTGTTGGTGTTGTTCTTTTTTTGCAGTCGATTTCAGCGTAAGAAATGATGCTGAAATCGAATAGAAAAAATGTGTGACATCTCACTACGTTTTATTCATGGGAGGCCACTCTCAAGGTGGATTCGGTAAAAGTTATGCCTTTGTTGGAAAAGTGCTTTTTCCGTCGATGAATCATATTGGAAAAGTGTAACAAGAACCGCATATTTGTATTGGAAAAGTGTATTTTCTGGAATTCAAAATGTTGAAATACAAATAAAAATACTAAAATTATATAAAATGTGAATGGTTGAATAATATTTAGTATTTTTGCAAACCAAAACAATTGATTATGATTCAACGCAAGTCAGACAAATTCATACGTGAATTCCTGCTGCACGACAAACGGGCACTATTAGTTACGGGTGCCAGGCAGGTCGGCAAAACATTCTCTATCCGCAAGGTGGGCAAGGAATGTTTTGAGAATCTCATTGAGATTAATTTTGTGGAGAATCCCGATGCCATAGAATTATTTGAAAACGGACAGGGTGCAAAAGACCTTCTGATGCGTCTGTCGGCATTTGTCCGCAAGCCGTTGATTCCTGGGAAGACTCTGATTTTTTTCGACGAGGTACAAAAATGCAAGGAGATAATCACCGCTATCAAGTTCCTCGTGGACGAGGGAAGCTATCGATATGTGATGAGCGGCTCGATGCTGGGAGTGGAGCTGGAAGACCTGCGCAGCGTGCCGGTGGGATACATGGACGAGGTTGAGATGTATCCGATTGACATCACGGAGTTTCTCACTGCCATAGGCATCGGGGCGCACGTCATCGAACATCTGTACGAATGTTTCGAGGAACGGCGTCCAGTCGACGATTTCATCCACCAACGGGTGCTGGAGGCCATAAGGCTGTACCTGATTGTGGGAGGAATGCCTGCTGCCGTGCAGAAGTATCTGGACACGAACAACCTGCGCGATGTGTATCGCGAGCAACGCGGCATCATCCGGACATACAAGAAGGACATTACGCAGTACAACAAAGAGCACAAGTTGGAGATTGAGGAGATTTACGACCTCATCCCGTCGGAGCTAAATGCTAAAAACAAGCGCTTTATCTTGAAGAAACTTAACGAGAAGGCCCGCTTCAGCAAGTACGAGGACAGTTTCCTGTGGTTGAAGAACGCAGGTGTGGCCATCCCGACTTACAATGTGGAAGAGCCTCAGCTGCCGTTGCTACTGAACAAACAGCGCAACCTGTTTAAACTGTTTGCGAACGATGTTGGGTTGCTGGCGGCAATGTATGGCGGCAACATCCAGACTCGGTTGCTCGGCAAAAATCCCAATATCAATTTCGGAGCCATCTTCGAGAACCTTGTGGCGCAAGAACTCTATGCACATGGTTTTTCAGTGGAGCACTCGCTCTTCTACTTCAACAGCAAGAAGCAGGGCGAGCTTGACTTTGTGGTGGAGTACGACAACCAGGTGCTACCAATTGAAGTGAAGTCTGGCAAGGATTACGACCGGCACAATGCCCTCTCAAATGTTATGGAAAACCCAGATTATGCCATTCCGAAGGCCTATGTTTTCTGTCAGGAAAATCTCCATACGAAGCAGAATGTCATATACTTTCCCATCTATATGATAGCCTTCTTCGAACAGATGAAGGTGGAGGATGCCACCTTCAAATTCGACTTGACAGGATTGAATTCTTGAAAGCAATCAAATTTTCCACTCTGACAACAACCCGACTCTGCCGATGACCACGACAATTTCCGCATATCAAATTCATTGTTCTTTCACGGGCAAGGAGAAGGACTCAGAAACAGGCTACCACTACTTCGGTGCAAGGTACTATAATTCGGACTTGTCATTATGGTTGAGCGTGGATCCGATGAGTGACAAGTACCCAAGTCTAAGTCCTTACAATTATTGTGCCTGGAATCCTATGAAGTTGGTCGATCCAATGGGTAGAGAAATATGGATTATTGGTTTAGATGGTAATTCTTATCAATACAAGGACGGAAAACTATACACCAAGGATGGTTCTTTATACGATAGAAATGATGATTTTGCCACACAAGTTATGAGCGATTTGAACACATTAAAAGAAAATGGTATGAACGATCAAATTGAATCACTTGTTACATCAAAGAAAAAACACACAATAAATAAGTCGCAAACAGTAAACACAACTAGACCTGAAAACGAGGATAACATATCAAATCTGACTGGGAGTAGTACCAAAATCAATTACAATCCATCTCTTGAAGAGTTTGATGGATGGAAACGCAAACCTGTAGTTGGTCTGGCTCATGAAATGCAGCATTCCTATGAAATGGATAATGGTACATATGATAATTCTACGGTACTATTGAAAAAAATAATATATTGCGGAGAATTCACTTTGGGAACAAAAACGAAATACATTGGGGATTATAATGGGAACCACTTGAGATTAAGTGTTCGGTATGAATATGGAGAATTTGAAATGGGGGAATTGTCGGCAATACGGACAGCTAATATGGTACACATGAATTTGGGCGGTCAAAAAACAAGAAGCAACATTAAGGGATTCCCCATTACATATTGATTTAGCAGACTTTCATATGAAAAAAAATACAATATTTTTTATATGTGTTCTTTTTGCGAATGTTGTTTTTTCGCAAACTTATGAAAGATCGACCATCTATAATGATTCGGTCCTAATGAAAAAGGTTGTGGATAATTTAACCTGGTCTATATCTAATCGGGGGTACTATGTTCCGATATTAACTTGCTGTGACAGTGTGTTGGGGTTACAGATGACTCTGTCCTCAACAGGTGATTTGTTTCGGAATTATAGTAAATGCAATGTGATTTCGCATGACGATTTCCGAAAGCTGATAGCCAATGCCATAAAGAATAACAGCGTTTTGGACGATATATGTCCAGATGATTTCAGATATCTGTATGGACGTGATAGGAGAACTGCAAGAGCAATTGTTTTTATGTGTGATTCACAATGTCCGCAGGAACTCGACGGATTGCTGCTTTCAACTGATTTTAACATGTTGTTTTCATGGGCTTTTGACTCAAAAGGACGTTATCGACAGAGCTTACGATTTCTTCCAATTGTTGCCCATAAACTAATGCAGTATGGCATAGTGCTGATTTGTGGTATAGGGACGGATGAGATTTATTACGACGATCTCTCAAATTAAAGATAATTCCCGTTGTTGAGGATGTGTCATCCGCAACGGTTGAACAAGAGAATTTGTAATTCTTGACAGAACGAATACACGAATCCCATTGCGCCTGATTTCAAACCTAGCGCTTTCAACCAAAACTGTGTTTGGGGGGATATGTGCATGGTTTGATTGTGCAAAGGAGCGAAAGAGTTTGCTTGATTGGATGATATGATTATGCAAACATTGGTTAGCCCCCCTGATGATAGATCTGCAATGCGGCGACCTGTTCGTTCAATGTGATGATTGTTGACATGAGGCTGTCATAATCGGGGGCTTTGCCATAAACCATCTGTTCCTCCATGATTCTATAGTCTTCACGCCATTGCTCTGAGATTGATTCTGGGGGCACTATTTTTAACGATGAGGGATACAATGTGTCGTAGTTGAAATCTTTCAGGCCGATAAACTTGCGCCTATGTTCGACAACGCGGCGGTACAAATCTTCATCGCTGAGTGCCCTGTCGGCCACACCAGACATGGACATCATAGCCAAATCATACAAATGCCTGGACATTCTACTCACTCGAATCTGCTCCGTAGGCTTGGCTAACTCCTCATGCATGAGGAATAGCTTTTCCAGAAATGTACGTTCGGCTGATACGGCTCTCGTCACGATTGGAGGCTCGGCAAAAGCCGCATCGGGGTACTGCTCGTCGATAAGGCTGCGAACAGCGCAAGGTTCTACGGGGTCGTTCATCGACCGACCGCTCACTTCAATCTTTACCGCATCGGCAATATACCCACTTGGTTGGAACAAGCTTCTATAGTGTATGCTTATCACTTCTGGGTCGGTCGTGGTGACTGGCGTGATGTTTACCGTCACATCAAACTTGCCACCGTCTATACCCTGTACGACCAACTGCTCGCGCAAGTCGTGCTTAAGGCGTTCCCGAACAAACGAACAGGAGGCTCGTCGCAACTTGTCGCTTATCTGAGTTTTTGACAATTCTCCGTCAAATCCCAGATATTCACGGTCTATCGCCATGTCCACATCTTCGGAAAAGCGTTCAATCAGATGCCAACATTTGCTGAGCGAAGTCCCGCCTTTGAATGACAGGCTCTTGCTGTATGGAAGCTCGAAAAGGGCTCGTAATACCTGCACCACCCACCAGTCTTTCTCGATACTCACGGGTGAGAGCCCCGTTTTTTGGCTAACATTGTTGATCACGTCTCGTTGCAGGCGTATGTCAAGGTCTGTGAGTTTCATTTCTTCATAAGTATTTGTCTTATCCAGATGGGCATCAGCTTCACATCGTGGCTGTATTCCGATTGCGGCACACCCGCCAGATACCCCTTGATGATGCCAACCTGTTCGTCTGTTATCTGTTCCTGACCAATCTCCCTCATTGCCATCACGGCCAGCATCATAAGGTCAGACTGGAAAGAGAACAGCTTCCCCGACGAAGAATGCTTGAACAGTATGCCATTGCCGTCGCCGACCTTCACCTTGCGAGATGTTCCGGTAGTGACATAAACGACGTTCGTGGGAACCTGTGTTGACAACCCCAGCCGGTTAAGTGCGTATGCTCCCGTCGGGACTATCCTGGCATGGTCACGCTTTGCTATCGCCGTTGCAATATCGTCTATCGAAGGATATATCACCCCAAGGCCGAGTGCCGTATCCTTTTTAGGGTAGTAATATATGCCTTGTGCCAGACGCATAAGCACCCCGTCGGTATATAAATGGTGAAAGATGGTCTTGATTGTGGCGGGCGTCCCATAATTGGCAAAATCCGACATGAATACCAGCGAACCACTGCCACGTCCACGAATGCGCCTTAGTATCTTTTTTTCAATAGATTCCATTAAATATCATTGATAAATTTTATCAACCTTTTTTGCAATAATTTGGTGCAAAAATACAAATAATATCTTGTTGGATTGTTTTTCAGGCAGTAAAATTACTTTTTTTTCGTCGATTGGATTTTATTAGTATATTTGCACTGACCGAAGGTGGGTGTCAACATTTAGAAAACGGCACTTCGGATATGGCTTGTTTTCAGAGAAAGTATTACTACTTTTTACATTTGCAACACTTTAACACTACCGATGAGCACGACAACCTGCACATATCAACAACGCTACACTTTCTCGGGCAAGGAGAAGGACTCAGAGACAGGCTATTACTATTTTGGAGCGAGGTATTATAACTACGACCTGAGTTTGTGGCTATCGGTGGATCCAATGGCGGACAAGTATCCAAGTCTGAGTCCGTACAATTATTGTGCCTGGAATCCAATGAGGTTGGTGGATCCGGATGGTTGTAAAATATGTTTTTAGTAGGGGAGAATATATGCCACAGTGAGGGCTCCGGGCTTATTTCCCCGTCCAGTTCAGCCTGAATGTGCAGCCTTTGTATTCGTCAGCAATCCTGATGTATGTGTTCTTTATCATCTTCGCAGACCAATCCATTATCTTCTTGTCTTTCTTCTCCTGCAGTGCCGCATTGCTGATACGGTCGTAGTCGTCGGTCAGGTTGGCTTTATGTTCTGGGAAACGCTTGTCTAGCCGTACTATGCGGTAGGCATCGCGTTGGTTGTCGGTCTTGAACGACAGGGCGTTCGTCACCGTGCCCACATCGACACCCACTACTGATACGCCTGGGAACTGCTCGCTTATTTCCTCCTTGGTGAAACGACTCGACGACGTCATCTCGTTGGTTACTATGCCCCCCTGTGCCTTGCTTGTACCGTCGGAATACTGACGGGCAGCGTCGGCGAAGGTAATCTTTCCACTGCGTATCTCTTGTGCAATACTGTCGAGACGCATACGTGCTTTTAGCAGGTCGTCCGACGACACCTTGGGTATCATCAGTATGTGGCGCACGTTCACGGTGTTGCCGCGGCGTTCGATGAGTTGAAGTATGTGGAATCCGAATTTGGTCTCAATCACGGGCGACACCTCACCGGGCTTCAAGGCGAAGGCGGCTGCCTCAAACTCACCCACCATGTCGCCACGGGTGAAGAACCCAAGTTCGCCGCCTTTGGCTGTTGAGCCGGGGTCTTGCGAGTAGAGGGTTGCCAGCATGCTGAATTTCTCACCCTTGAGCACACGCTCTCTCAGCCCCGACAGTTCAGTGCGTACGCGGTCGCGCTCCAACTCCGACACCTCTGGCGAGATGACTATCTCCGACAGCTCGTAGCTTTCGGGGATGGTTGGCAGGCTGTCTTTCACCTTGTCGTAGAAGTCTGACACCTCGCGCGGTGTGACCGTCACGTTCTGCGTCAGCTTGTATTCCACTTCCTGGCTTATTTTGCGGTTTTTCAGTTGGTCGAAGAAGATGTCGTGCATTTCGTCGTAGGTGTAACCGGTAGCGTCGCGCAGTGCCTCGCGGCTGCCGTACTGGCGCACGTAGTTCTTGAGATAGAATTGCACCTCCTGCTCTACCTGGTCGTCGGTGACTTCCACGCTGTCCACCTCGCCTTTGTGTAGCAGTAGTTTCGAAAGCATCATGTTCTCAAGCAACATGCACCGAGTCTCCTGTGCGTTTTCACTTCCCTGACGCAGACGATACTGTACATAGCTGTTCTCCACGTCCGACATCTTGATGATGCTCTTGCCCACCACGGCCACCACGCCGTCAACCAGCGTGCCTTCTTGTGCATAAGCAAATTGAAAGCTGATTAGTGAAAGCAATAATATGAGGAATCTCTTTTTCATCGTTTGGTGTTTTATTGTCGTTATAACTACCCGCTAGTTTACAACTTCTGTCTATTGGATAATTTTTGACCGCGTTCTGTTAATCGCCGGCCACTATTTATATTTCTTGATTTTTCCTTCTTGCTCAGCTTGTATCAGCAGGTTGCGCTGCATCTGTTTTATTATTTCGATGCGGCGTTGGTTGAGGATGATGTTCTTGATGCGTTCAGTCTCGTAGGAGAGGGGAGAGAGTTGCTCGCTGAGGCGATACTCCAGTATCTTTGCGATATACACGTTCGTGCTGTCTTCTATCACTATGTTGCGGTTGTTCTTCAGATAGAGCTCCTCGTTGTATGTCGTGATAGGCACCATCGTTTGGAATTTGTAAAATGGAATCCAGGTGTCAGCGTCGAAGTTGTAGTCGCGTCCGTACTGCATGGCCGCCTTTTGTATGTAATCCATCTCCTTGTCGCTGATAGTGTTGGCTGCCATCATCTTGGTGACGGTCTTTACTGTCGGGGCGTCTTTGTCAAACATAACGTAGATGGCCTTCAGTATGTTGGTGCGTAGTGTGAAGTCGTCTTGGTGCGAGTTGTAGTATGCCGATATCTCGCTGTTGCTCACCGTTGTGTCCAGCGTCCGGTCTATGACCAGTTGTTCGTATTCGTAGGTCAGCAAAGTCGTTCTATAGTTTTCCAGCTCTTTTTCGAACGATTTGTTTATCTCGCTTTGGGCTTGTTCCATCACCACTGTCTGTTGAATCCACTGGTTGATGTAGTTGTCGGCTATCGTGGTGCTGTCCTCTATGGACAGCCCAGCCGCCACCACGCCCTCCAGGTCACTGCGAAGCAACTTGTGGCCGCAGGCCTCAGCCACTACGTCGATATCCTGTCTGTGGCCGCAGGCGGCAAATAGCAGCGCGGACGCTGCGAATACGATTATGGTGTTATGAACTTTGGATGTCAAATGTGAGTGTTTGGCTGTCAGGATGCTGGATGGGTATGCCTCTCATCTGGTGCCACTTCCAGGCAATTAATCAATACGTTGTCTCGTCCACCACATCTTGGTGTATCTTCACGTTGTATTTGCGGCGCAGGCGGTCGTTCAGCTCTTTTTCCAGCTCGTTTTGGTAGTCGGTGATATAGTATCCGCGGGCTTCCTGAAGAGTTTTCAGCCCAGGATTCGTTATCTGCTCCACAACATATATCTTGTAGCCGTGTTCGGCGGAGTGAGCGTAAGTGCCGGGTTTCCATTCGTTGCGCAGCAGTTCCGAATGACGACCCTCTTCGAAGGTCTCCAGCAAAACGGACACGGGGTTGCTCACTGTCGATTTTTTGTTGACGGCCTTGGTGAGCATTTCTTTCATGGCGCTTTGCGACATGCGTTTTTTGTAAGCTTTCTCAACGAGTTTCAGTGCTTTCGCAGGTGCGATGCAAGAGCTGTCGGACACGGTGACGATGGTGGCCCTGGCACGCGTGTTCCAGAAATAGTTGGAGTCGTCGGGGTTGTTTATGTCCTTCTTTGCACGTTGTGCATAGTAGAATGTTTTGAGTCCAGCCGTGTCATCCATCGCTTTCTTCCATATCATCTCCTCGTTGTAGGCGAAAATCATGAGCCCGTTGCGGTATTCGTTGATTAGGGCTGCGAAGTCGCTGTTGTCGCGCTCCAGATTCTCGTTGGCGCATTTCAGCACCATCTCGTTGGTGTAGTCCTTGTAGCGCGAGTTGATGTATTGCGTGTGGTCTCGTTTCAGTTCTGATGTTTGGCGCTGTTTCACGTATTTCGCAAATTCCGTCAGTTTGTAGTCGTTGCCGTTCAATGAGAAGAGGGTCTGTTCGTTGGTTGCCAGTTTCTGCTCGTCGTAGTCCCATTGGCGCATAAACACAGAGTCGTTGAGTATCCGCATCAGAGGCTCCAAGCTGGCCATTGGTTTAGAGCTTTTCTTTCCGTTCTTTCCTTTGGCGTACTCTTGGGTAAAGTCCTTGAAGTTGTAACGTTTTTTTGCGTCGCTTATGAAGCGGTCTTTTGGTTTCGAGTTGCGCTGGTCGCGTGTAAGACGCTGTTTGTATATCGAAACCATGTCTTCATACAGGGGTATGGTGTCTTTGTGAAGCAGTTTGACGATATGCCAGCCAAACCGAGTGTGGAAGGGCTTTGTGTAAGTCCCTTCCGCCATTCCGCCGGCTGTTTTTTCAACATACTCGGGAGGCAGCTTTGTGACAGGCAGCATCGGAAGGCGACCACCTTCGTCGTAGGTTGTGCGGTCGTCGCTGAGGCTCTGTGCCACCGCGTCGAACGACTCGCCGCTTTCCAGTCGTCTGTAAGCCTCGTCAATCTTCTTTTGTCCGGTTGTCAAGTCAGCCCCGCCGCGTACCCAGATGTGCTGCACCTTGGTATTCCCGTAGTAGGACTTGCGGTCTATTATTTTGATGATGTGATACCCATAGCGAGTGCGTACGGGTTTCGAGATTTCGCCGACTTTCAGGTTGTAGGCTGCAGTCTCGAACGGATATATCATGTCGAACACTGAGAAGTAACCCAGTTCGCCAGGGACGTAGGTGCTGGACGTCTCCATGTCGTGCACCACACCGTCCTCGGAGCGTTGCTCTTCTTCTCTAGCCAGTTTGGTGAAGTCCTCGCCTTTAGTCACACTGTTGTATAATGACATGGCACGTTGGTAGGCTTTAAGAGTGTCGGCAGGGGATGCGTTCTCGTTGCAGCGCACCAAAATGTGGTTGGCGTGGATGATGTAGTGGTTGCGCTCGTATGCCTCTTGCAGCAGTTCCTGCAGCGTGGTAGAGTCAAGCAGATAGGGTGCTGCGAGCTCGTTGCGGTACTGCTTCAGTTCGTTGGTTAGCGAGGGTATGGTGTCATAGCCGCGAGCTTTCGCGTCGGCCAGTTTGGCTCTGAAGTTGGCAAACAGTTCAACGTATTCCTCCAGTGCTTTGCGTTTCTCGTAAGTGCATGCGGTTTTGGGAGACGAGGGGTCTTTGCCTATCGATGCAAGAAACTCTTTCATGAATTCCGACCTGCGAATCTCTTGTCCGTTCACTTCGAACATCACGGGGTCGTTGGCTTTCTGGCAGAATGCGGTGGCGGACAATGCCACAAGCGCAATGGTGGTCAGGATTTTTCTCATTTGTGCAAATTTATAGATTCTATAGCGGCTGTAGTACGATGGTGTCTTATCTTGAGTAGTTGGGGGCTTCGCGGGTGATGGCAATATCGTGAGGATGGCTTTCGGTGCGGCCAGCCGCAGTGATGCGGATGAATTTGGCCTGCTGCAGAGCGGTGATGTCGCGGCTGCCGGTATAACCCATTCCGGCTTTCAATCCGCCCACCAGCTGGTACAGCACCTCGTTCAGCGTTCCCTTGTACGGCACGCGTCCTACCACGCCTTCCGGCACAAGTTTCTTCACGTCGGTCTCCTTGTCTTGGAAATAACGGTCTTTTGAACCGCTTTGCATGGCTTCCAGAGACCCCATGCCCCTGTACGACTTGAATTTTCTGCCTTCGAATATGATCGTCTCGCCAGGAGCCTCATCCACGCCTGCAACCAGAGAGCCAATCATCACCGAGCTTGCGCCTGCGGCCAGGGCTTTCACTATGTCGCCGCTGTAGCGTATGCCGCCGTCGGCAATGATGGGCACGTCGTATCCTTTCTGCTTCAAAGCGCCGGCTACCTCGCACACCGCTGTGAGCTGCGGTACGCCGATGCCAGCAATGATTCGGGTTGAGCAGATGCTTCCAGGTCCGATGCCGACCTTTATTGCGTCGGCGCCGGCTTCAGCCAGCATGATGGCGGCCTCGCCGGTGGCTATGTTGCCGACAACCACATCGACGTTTGGATATTTGGCTTTCACCTTTTTCAGTGCTTCCACGACGCGCACCGAGTGCCCGTGGGCAGTGTCTATAACCACAGCGTCAACTCCAGCTTTGACCAGTGCGTCGACGCGGTCCATCATGTCAGCGGTGATGCCAACGCCCGCCGCCACTCTCAGACGACCTTTCTCATCCTTGCATGCATCCGGACGTTCCTTGGTCTTGATGATGTCGCGATAGGTGATGAGACCTACAAACTGCCCTTTGCCATTCACCACAGGCAGCTTTTCAATTTTATGCTGTTGCAGAATGTCGGTAGCCTCCTCGAAGGTGGTTCCCTCGTGGGTTGTTATCAGCTTGGTTATCATTATCTCGCTGAGCGGACGTTCCATGTTGCGCTCGAATCTCAAGTCGCGGTTAGTCACCATGCCAATCAATATCTGGTTCTCGTCAACGATAGGAATGCCGCCGATGCCGTATTCGTGCATCAGGTTGAGCGCGTCTTTCACCAGGGCTTCCTTGCGGAGGGTTACAGGATCCACTATCATGCCGTTCTCAGAACGTTTCACTTTCAGCACCTCGTGGGCTTGGCTCTCTATCGACATGTTCTTGTGCAGCACGCCGATGCCGCCTTCTTGAGCCATGCCGATGGCCATGGCGGCTTCAGTCACGGTGTCCATTGCAGCCGAGACTAGCGGCATCTTCAACGTGATGTTGCGAGAGAAGCGGCTGCTGACGGTTACCTCGCGAGGCAGGATTTCGGAATAGGATGGAACAAGGAGGACGTCGTCGTATGTCAGTCCTTCGCCGATGAATTTTGTGGAGTCTGTAAACATATATGTGATTTTTTGTCTTTCGTTTTCCTTCAGTGGCATTATATATATAGAGCCTTAAATAATTGTGCAAAGGTACGCTATTTTTTTATAAAAATGACGTTTTTTTTCTTTAAGTCCTTTTTTGTCCGTATTTTTGCAAAATAACTAATTAGCAAAATTTAAATCATGAAACATTCAACATCAACGTTCTGTGTGCTTTTTGTTGCGGTCATCACCATCTTTGGTTTCTCCGCATGCAATCGTACCTCCTATACGGTAGATGTCACAGTGTCTGACATTTTCAACGGAGAGAAAGCATACCTTTACGACGTCATCACCGAGGAAGAGCTGGATTCAGCAGATGTCACCAATGGGAAATTGAAATTTTCAGGCGAGGTTGATTCAACCCGTATTGTTGCCCTTGTCGGTGCCAGCTACACACCAGTTATGTTCTTCCTGGAACCAGGAAAAATTAAAATCGATGCTGACAGTAATGTTGTTTCCGGCACCAAACTCAACAACGCCTTGAATGATTTTGTTCATAACGAGGAACTGCAGGCACTTGCCGACGAGTGTGAAAACATACGAGAAGGGATTTATGCAGCCGAGTCAGACGAGGAGCAGCTCGCCATTGTTGACCGATATGACGAGGCCAACGCAAAACTGCAGGAATACTTGAAAAAGGAGTGTCTCGATATGTATGACGAACATCGCAAAGACCTTTTGGGAGCATACGTGTTGACCATTGTCTCCCAGAGCCTTTCGGTTTCTGAATTGGAGGAGATCTTGTCAGAGGCCGACCCTGTGGTCAGGAACTTCAAGCCGATTGACGACATATACAAGTCGCTCAAGTCGAGTGAGTCAACGCAGCCAGGCCATCACTATGTTGACCTCAATGGAATTGATTATGCTACAGGGAAGCCGGCGACGCTGTCGAGCATGATTGACGGCAAGATTGCAGTTGTCGATTTCTGGGCCTCATGGTGTCGTCCATGCAGAGAGGAAATCGTAAGCAACCTTATAGGAGTTTTCAACGACTATAAGGACAAGGGAGTTGTTGTTGTAGGAGTCGATGTTTCAGACGATGCAGAGGATCACGACAAGGCTGTCAAGGAATTGAATATACAATACCCACAGTTGATTGACTCGGAGAACCTGGCAGGCGAGACCTATGGTATAAGTTCGATACCGCAAATAATGCTTATAGACCGCGATGGTAACATAGTTGCCCGAGACCTTCGTGGCAACGATGTCCGCACTGCTATCGACAAACTTTTGGCAGAATAAAGCATGAGTCGCTGCAACATAGTCTTCCTGTCGCTGGTTATGTTTATTGGGCTGCCTCTTCGATCCCAAACGGTGGAGGCGCTCAATGAAAAGGCTATAGACTTTCTCCGTCAGGATAACTACGAGAAGGCAGTGGCTACACTTACCCAAGCCATAAAGAAATCGCCACGTTACCCAGAGTCCTATTTCAACATGGGGTTCACCTACTATTGTATGAGTCGTTATGACGACGCCATGCAGTGGTACAGGAAGACCATACAAATCGACAGCTCATACGCCGACGCGTACGTCAACGTAGGGCTTATATACAATCACAAGAAGCAGTATGACGAGTCGGTTCGGTGGTGCCGGCGGGCGCTCGCTATCGACAGTACGTTAGCCAATGCATACACGAATATGGGGGTTGCATACGGAGGGCTTGGCCGCAACGACGAGGCTATCAACTGCTATCAGAAATCACTTGCGTTAGACAGCACATCGGCCATCACATGCAACAATATCGGGAACGCCTACAACAATATCGGACAGTACAATCGTGGAGTTTCATATCTGAAACGAGCGGTGGCACTACAACCCGAATATGCGTCAGCCTACTACAGCATGGGTATGGCCTATGCAAAGCTTGACATGCCAGACGATGCCATACGAAGCTATAGGAAAGCGGTCGAACTGGAGCCCCGGCTTATCACTGTTTACAACGACATGGGCAACGTCTATGCCGCTGCGCACGACTACGACAAAGCCATCGAATGTTTCATGCTCTCAGTCAACAACGCACCGAAGTATGTCGATGCCTATCACAATATGGGTATGATATACTACGAACTCAAGAAGTACGACACGGCTGCGGTATGGTTCAAGCGAGCCACCCTTATTGACCCCGAGCACGCACAGTCGTATTACGCTTGTGGTATCGCATACTATATGAAGGGCGACCGTAAGGAGGCTCTCAAATGGTATCTCAAGACCGTTGAGCTCAACCCCAAGCATGCCCTTGCATACAATAGCATAGGATATGTCTATCAGGAGCAGAAGGACTATGCGAAAGCACTGGAAAACTATAAGAAAGCTATAAAGGTGTCGCCAAAGTATATCGATGCGTACAACAATCTCGGGGCGCTCTACATCCATCTGAAGAAGTACTCAGACGCTGTGGATTGTTACAACAATGCCGTGGCAGCCGACCCCAAGCGTGCCGAATCATATTACAACCTCGGTGTCGCCTACTATCTCTCTGGCGACAAGACACGAGCCGTCACGGAACTGGAGACGGCGATTACCTTGAAAAACAGGTATGTCGAAGCGTACCATAATTTGAGTGTCATATACGACGAACTGGGTCAGCCGGCCAAAGCCAAAATCTATCGCGAGAAGGCCGACGACTCTGAGTTTGGCTTGTAAATACATTGAACTATATTTTGAAACTTAAATAAACATGAATATGAAGAATCGCATCAAATTATTCTCGTTATTGCTTGCGGCCATGTCGATTTTGCTGAGTGGCTGCATCAAAGACCGGTATTACGACAATGCCTCTCTGTTACAGTCAAAGATAGAGCTGAAGGTGGGCGAGACCTACCAGCTCACTTTCGGCTATGACGCCGGCTATCCGCAGCAGAACGGTTTCTTTGGACATGAGTATGTCTCCGACCGCGAATTGCAGCAGCAAGGTAACATCTACGACGTTTCCCGAGTGTTGTGGAAATGCAGCGACACCACTGTCGCTACCGTCAGTGCTTCGGGCTTGGTGACGGCAGTTGCCGAGGGAGAGTGTGATGTTGTGGCATACTACAGTGACGGCTATGACATCTGCCGAGTGAATGTGCTGCCAGGTGAGCAGCCGGGCGGAGAGGAAGGACCTGAAGGCGGTTTCACAGAATACGGCGCCGTCAACAGTCTCTTCTCTGTGGCCAGGGGCAAACAGGTGCGCTTTTCGCGAGGCAACCTGCAGTATCAGGCATCGACAGATACATGGCGTTTTGCCGAGCAGCAATATATCGCTATGGGTTCAGACAATGCTAACGCGGCAGCTTCATACACAGGCTGGATAGACCTCTTCGGCTGGGGCACCAGTGGGTGGAACAGCGGTGCCACCGCCTATCAGCCCTATGCCACCAATGCCGACAACGCTGACTACTACCCAGGAGGCGACGCTTCGAACGACCTGACAGGCGCCACCGACAGCGCCGACTGGGGGCGCTTCAACGCCATTGCTGCCGGCGGCGACGAGGTGGGGATGTGGCGCACGCTGACCTCCTCGGAATGGAACTACCTGCTTGGCAGCAGTTCGGCCCGACAGGGAAAATGCGGCAAGGCCGTTATCGACGGTACGTACAACGGCATGGTGTTGCTGCCCGACAACTGGGTGTTGCCCTCGAACCTTGCTTTCACGCCAGGCATCTCGTCTGACTATGCCACCAACGCCTATACCGCTGCGCAGTGGGCGGCAATGGAGGATGCCGGCGCCGTGTTCATTCCCGCGGCTGGTTTCCGTGACGGAGCCACGGTGTCGAATGTCGGCACACATGGCTACTACTGGTCTTCATCGCATATCAACGGCACCTATGCCTACGACCTCTATTTCTTCGGCGGCTATGCCAACGCCTCCGACTTGGGCACCAGGGCCATAGGACGCTCGGTGCGCCTTGTGATAGACAAGTAGTGGCTGGGGTTGCGAAACGGTTTCGACTTTTCGTTACACACAGTGTATGGTCTTTGCAGCCGCTCGCCATTTTTGGCGAGCGGTTGCTTTGTTTTATGCTTGGCAAGTCGCTATTAGTGGTGATTTTTACGTTAAGGAGCTGAGTTGTGGCGGATTTTTGCTATTTTTGCAGCGACTTATGAAACGGTATGCCGCAATATTTCTGATGTTTTGTGTCTTCTGCTGCTCAGTTATGGCGCAGGACACTGTGCGGCATGTGCGTTTCAGTGGTGGCATGATGCTCCACACCGGCTATCTGACAGGCACTTACGAATCTATAGACTATCATGCCAAGGGGATGCCGTTTGGACTTGGGGGTGCCGTCAGGTTCCACTTCTTCGACCACCTTCGTGTCGGCGGGGAGGGCTATGTGTCAAACCTGCGGCAGATGCACAACGGCAGCTACATCCGATTGGGGTGGGGAGGAGTGCTGGTTGATGGCTATTGGAGTTTTGGACGCTGGATGCCATACGTCGGCTTCACCGTCGGAGGAGGCTCGCTATCCACGCTGCTTGTCCGCAACGGAGACGCAGGGGATTGGGCGTCGGAAAGCGACGCCATACTGCACAATGCCGCTGTGATGGTGCTGGACCCGTTTATAGGCGTGGAATTCTCGGTCACCAAGGCCTTCCATCTTACATTGAAGGCCGACTACATATTGCCGCTTAGCAACCGCGAGTGTCCAACGGGAGTGAGGGTTTATTTCGGCTTCATGTTCTCCAGATGATGTTTTAAAAGGCGATATCATTGCCTGATTTCATCAATTTCCAATCTTTTGCGTATCTTTGCACATCCAAACAGGATAAAGAGTGTTTGATAATTAATAACCAAAATAGGATTTACAGGACAGAAAGAATTTAGAATAAAGTAATAACCACAGCGTTTGCTATTTGTTCCGACCAATCTGAAACGTGGAAAATTTCGAAGAGGAAACGACAAAGCAGATGCTCGCAGCGTGCGGGCATTTTGTCTATTCCTCAAGGTATTCCACGACCGCAGATTGGAGACGAAATGCTCGCCTCCTTTTTCTATTTTCTTCTATATTAGGAAAACGCAACAGATGAGAGTGTATATTTGCACGCTATAAGATCATTAACTAATCAATCAAAATCAAAGTTATGCTTTACAGAGTAACGGTAAAAACCAGCAAGAACAGCAACGGAGTCCGCATCGAACGCGGAATGAGCGTTGATGTTGTGACAAACAGCATGTCAAACCCGGTAACGACCAACGGCGGCCAGCCCGTAGTAGATGCCTTTATGCGAATCTATGGAATTGACATTCGCAAAATCGGAGCCTTAAATATGGCTTATCTTGATGTTAAACAAATTGGTTAAACTTTGAAAAATATAAATATGAACGATTATTATAGAGAATGTATTGAAGATGCATTATCGGATAACGATATAAAGACCGCCTTGGAATATGTTGAGGAGATGGACTACGGCAAGGGTTTAGGATACGCCCAGATAGGCGATTACTTCTATCTGGAAATGGACGATGAAGAAAATGCTTTTTTGTACTATAACAAAGCAATAAAGATGTTTGAGAACGAACCAGTACGGCGTGTAGCACGACCTGTAGCACGACCTGGTTATCGACCTGCGCCGCGACCTATAGCACGACCTGTTACAGATGAAGAAACCGAAGAGGATATTTCGTCTTGTTACGTATCTCTAGCTAATATAGAAATTGATCGGAACGATTTGACAAACGCAAGGAAGCACTTATTGCTATCATGGCTACATGACCCTGATACTGTGGTCGAGGAAGAAGATGGAAAAATTCGCAATTTAAAAGATATTTTAAGAACTAGGTTTGAGTCGATAAACGAAGAGTACACAAAGAAATTCCTTGAACTCCCTTCTGTGGAAAGAAAATATCTTTTGGTAACGGATAGTATCAATGATTTAAATCAGAGCCATTTTGCAACACTGGATATGAAATCTGATTTGTCGCATTTGTCGTTTCCTTTCGGACATCCGCAAGTGAACGAATTATATGTAGCACATCCATTGGTAACAAACAGATATATTCCCATCGAAGATTATCAACTTGAAATGATTGAGGACAAAGTAAGGGAGTTGTGCGAACTTGCTCCGTCGTTGGGGGCAGAGCGGATAGACATTGATTGCTTGAACAGCAGTAGCTCCGAAAGAACAAACAACAGAGAAACGAACGTTTCAGGAGGAGTCTCGAGAAAAATCGTAAGTGCCAATGCTTCGTACCATAATGAAGCTAGCAACCGTTTGTTGGAGAGGTTAAGTCGTTCGATTAGCTTGCACCAAGAGTTTCAACCATGCAAAGCGCCGTTTGTGCCTGACAATCTGATTTGGTACAAAAGTGAACCAAATTGGCAGCGCTTGCGCCGTCAAAGACTTGAGGGAGGCCTTGTAACTCATGAAGAACGCATAGAAACCAGCAAATGCAGGGCTGGCAGTAGTCATGAAATGAACTCGGTGAAGGCTGAACTAAAGGCATTGTTCACTAAGATAGATGTTGAATTTGATCAGACATACGAGACAAAGTTCGAACAGATGGAAGATGCGGTACTTGCCATCAAGATAAAGTTCGCTCCGCTGTCGGAACTTACTGGCTCGGGGACAACGCGGATTTCTAAAAACACGAACCTTTCCGCAAACGTGCAAAGGTATCTCAATGAGGTGAAGGAATGTTTTGTCGATGGCGAGATAAGCAAAACGGGCCGTAAGCTGCTCAACAGAATGCGTGAACAGTTGGGTATCAGTGAGGCTCGTGCCGCAGAATTGGAGGCATCTGTCGTTGCACCAAAGCTGACGGACGACGAGAAAGAATACCTTGAGACATACAGAGAGGCTTGTACCGATGGTAAAATTTCTGATGGAGAACGTCGGATGCTTGACCGCTATAGGAGCAAGCTCGGCATCTCAGAGTCTCGCGCTAAAGAGATTGAACGAATGGCATAGGTATAAGGGAACTTCTCTTAGTGGTTTGGGCACGGCGGATTTCATAACAAATCCGCCGTTTTTACTTTTCATGCTGATGGGCAACTGTGGTTGGTTAATGGAACGATATAGAGGTTGATTAAGAGGCTGTTTGATTTGATTCAATGCTTTTATTGAAGCATAAGAACGGTATCTTTTCATTCTTTTCTTCAATCGAATTCAAACTTCTTCTAAATTTTTTGGATGGGGGTTGGTGGGTTGGGATTTGTTTTGTATCTTTGTAAACGGAAAGAATCGGTCTTATGTCATTGTATGATGCGATGTATCAGTTATATAGGTTCGTTTTCGGGTGTTTTTAATCCGTTTTTGGCGGCGATGCTACTGTGTGTAACATGCTGTCAATAAGATATTAAATCAATTACTTTCGTTTTACTTCTGTATCACTAATGTATCAGTCTTGTATTACTATTGTTCTGGGTATAAGGTATGTATGAGGCATCTATGAGACATCTTTGAGGTTTCTTCGTGTATGGTATGGGTGTGGGGTACGGGGTGTGTTGTTTTGCGGGTGGTTTTTGGGGAGGGGGGGGCTGGGGGAGGGAGGTATAACAAAAATCATCAATCGAATTTGAACAGGTTCTAAATCATTCAAGAGAATTTCATTCCAGATTTGTCTTACTTCCATCCCACTTCCGTTTAATCGTTCTCCTACTGTTCTCTTACTTTTGTCTTACTGTTCTCTTACTTTTGTCTTACTGTTCTCTTACTTTTGTCTTAGTCAGCTCTTACTTTGGACTTAGCCAGATGGTAGCTCTTACTAGGCTTGTGCTAGGCTAGAGATAGGCTAGTGCTTACTTTTCTCTTACATTTGTATTAGGTTTGTTTAGGTTGTTGTCAGGTTGTCATTAGAGAGGTGGCGACTTTTTGTCAGGTTGCAGACAGGTCACCGACAGGTCAGGGGTGGGATTGGATAGGGGATTCGTCGGGTTGGAGATTGCAGGTTGCAATGTTGAACTGTGGGACATCGGGTCGGCAGCTATATGTTGCACAAGTGTAACACTTCTATCAAAATGGTCTTAACTGTATGCGCTGCCCTTTCATTTGTAGGCGATTACATAGTAATTGTGATTGTTTATAAAAATATTTGTATCTTTGCAAGTCATTATAGTAAAAACACACACAAGAATAATTGAAAATAATGCAGAAAAGTAAAGTAGGACTTGATTTCAATCAAGTGGAGCATGCGCGCGACGTGGCAAAGCGTATCGCCGGACAGGTGCAGGACTTTGTCGGAGGCTACACGACCGTTGCCGTGGAACGCACCATCTGCCGTCTTCTCGGAATCGACGGCATTGACGAAAACGAAGTGCCACTGCCTAATGTGGTTGTCGATTCACTCAAATCAAACGGACTGCTCGGCGAGGGAGTGATGTACTTCCTCGGCAACGCCGTTCTCGAAACCGGCAAGACCCCGCAGCAGATAGCAGAGGCCATAAGCGCCGGCACGCTCGACATCACAAAGATGCCTATGCACAAGGAGGCGGAGATACGCACCGCACTACAGCCTTATATGGACGCAACGATAGAGAAGATACGAGGTCGCCGTCAGCGTCGCGAGCATTATATCGAAACCATAGGCGAGGGGTCGAAGCCATACCTCTACATCATCGTCGCCACGGGTAACATCTACGAGGACGTGGTGCAGGCACAGGCGGGTGCCCGACAGGGTGCCGACATCATCGCTGTCATCCGCACCACAGGACAGTCGCTTCTCGACTATGTGCCATACGGTGCGACGACGGAGGGATTCGGTGGCACCTTCGCCACACAAGAGAACTTCCGCATTATGCGCAAGGCCCTTGACGAGGTAGGAGAGGAGGTGGGACGCTACATCCGTCTGTGCAACTACTGCTCGGGTCTCTGTATGCCAGAGATAGCCGCTATGGGAGCTCTGGAGGGATTGGATGTGATGTTGAATGACGCTCTTTATGGCATCTTGTTCCGCGACATCAACATGCAGCGTACGCTTATTGACCAGTATTTCTCACGTATCATCAACGGCTTTGCAGGTGTTATCATCAATACTGGTGAGGACAACTACCTTACGACAGCTGACGCTTACGAAGAGGCACACACGGTGCTGGCGTCTGACTTCATCAACGAGCAGCTGGCCTTCTCGGCAGGACTTCCAGAGGAGCAGATGGGTCTCGGCCATGCTTTCGAGATGGATCCCATGCTGGAGAATGGGTTCCTTTATGAACTGGCTCAGGCGCAGATGCTGAGAGAGATATTCCCGAAAGCTCCGCTGAAATATATGCCCCCCACGAAGTTCATGACGGGAAACATATTCCGTGGACATATACAGGATGCCCTTTTCAACATCATAGGGCAGTGGACCCATCAAGGTCTTCAACTGTTGGGAATGCCCACTGAGGCTATCCACACGCCGTTCATGAGCGACCGTTATCTCTCCATCGAGAACGCCAAGTATATCTTCAACAACATGAAGGACATCGGCGAAGAGGTGGAATTCAAGGATGGCGGCATCATCAAGAGCCGCGCCAAAGAGGTGCTCGACAAGGCCACCAAGTTGCTGGAGAACATGGAGAGCGAAGGCCTCTTCACCGCTCTGGAGAAAGGTATCTTCGCCGACGTGAAGCGTCCGAAGAACGGCGGTAAGGGCCTCGACGGAGTGACGATGAAAGGCGAGCACTATTTCAACCCGTTTGTTGAACTTTTAAAAGGAAAGAAATAATATGAGCGAAGGATTGTATTCGATGGAGGCTAAGGATTACGACAAAACCTTAGACCTCACCAAGATAAAGCCCTACGGCGACACAATGAACGACGGCAAGGTGCAGCTGAGCTTCACTCTTCCGGTGCCTGCTGGCGCCGAGGCGGAAGAGGCTGCCAAGCAGCTGTTGAAGAAGATGGGCTTTGAGAACCCGCTGGTGGTCTATCAGAAAGAACTTACCGAAGGATTCTGCTTTATGAACTGTTACGGTAGTTTGACTCACACTGTCGATTACACCTCGATACATGTGCCGAAGGTGGAGAGCGACAAGATGGATATGCACGAATGCGACGAGTACATACGACAGAATATAGGCAGGAAGATAGTCATAGTGGGAGCATCCACAGGTACCGACGCCCACACCGTTGGAATCGACGCCATCATGAACATGAAAGGCTATGCCGGACACTACGGGTTGGAGCGCTACGACATGATTGAGGCCTACAACCTAGGAAGCCAGGTGCCCAACGAGGAGTTCATAGCCAAAGGCATCGAGTTGCACGCCGACGCACTTATCGTAAGCCAGACCGTCACGCAGAAAGACGTACATATCAAGAACCTCACCGAGCTGGTCGAGATGCTTGAGGCTGAAGGTCTGCGCGACAAGGTGATACTCATCTGCGGTGGTCCGCGTATCAGCCACGAGTTGGCCAAAGAGCTGGGCTATGACGCCGGCTTCGGCCCGAACACGTTTGCCGACGACGAAGCATCGTATATAGCGCAAGAGATGGTGAAGCGCGGCTGGAAATAAGATGCCTGAATGCGTTATGACATTATAACGAAGTGACTAACAAATAACAAATAAAATAACTCTCATGGAAAAAGAACAGATTAAACCCTTTATCGCAAAGCGTGCTGCCAAGGAGTTGCACGATGGCGATGTGGTGAACCTCGGTATTGGTTTGCCGACACTGATTCCTAACTACCTCCCCGAAGGCGTTCATGTGGTTCTCCAGTCAGAGAACGGCATGATTGGTATGGGTCCAACACCCGAAGAGGGAAAAGAAGACCCCTGGTTCATCAACGCCGGAGGCGGATACATCACCCATGTGCCCGGAGCTTCCACTTTTGACAGCGCCACCTCGTTTGGCATTATCCGTGGCGGTCACGTCGACGTGAGCGTACTCGGTGCCATGCAGGTTGACGAAGAGGGCGACCTCGCCAACTGGATGATTCCAGGCAAGAAGACCCCCGGTATGGGAGGTGCTATGGACCTACTTGTAGGAGCCAAGAAGGTTATCCTCGCCATGGAGCACACCGCCAAGGGCAATCCCAAGATTCTGAAGAAATGCACCCTTCCTCTCACTGCCAAAGGTCAGGTGAACATGATCATCACCGAGATGGGAGTGATGGAAATCACCAAAGAGGGTATCGTGCTGACCGAGATCAACCCAGAATTCACCGTTGAGCAGGTGCAGGCTGCAACAGAGGCAAAGCTCATAGTGTCGCCAAACCTGAAAAACATGGAATAAATCAAACTTAGCATACACTACCGGCAGAAAATGATGCCGGTAGTGTATGTGTTTAATAGTGACCAGTGATGAGAGGTCAACTATTAGAGATTACCAGAGATAACATATGAAAAAAATTGCGCTCATAGCTGCCTTGTTATGTGTTATGCAGACAGCAATATGTCAACGCACACTTTTCCGTGAGTATGGTTTTTATGGCACAGCCAGTTATACTATGCTTACGAACCTGAATCGTAAGGAATATAATTTTATGTTGAACGGAGTGACCTTAAGTGGAGGATTCCAAATAAGGCCCAAGACTTGCGTAGAATTAGGAGTCGGTTTCCTGGCAGATGCGAGTGGGGTATATACTCAGATACCGTTCACCGTGGCCTTGCGGACACATTATATGAATACCAGACTCACGCCCATGACGGAACTGTTCGCCGGGTATGCCCTTCCTCTGAAGAAAACGGGAACTAACAGCAATGGTGACAAGATGTGTATAGACCAAGGTGGCGTCACGGCTGGAGTGAATGTGGGAGGCAGATTCTCGATTTCACGTAAGGTGGCGATAAATGCATACATTGGATGGCATTTTTTTATGGTGAATGAGTTCAGAGTATTCACAGAAGACAAGGATCCGATAGATCAAGATGCGTGGGCAGCACATTGTTTCAGATTCGGCCTTGGGTTGATGTTTTAGTAATTATATAAGTACTCTTGTATGAGAAAAACGCTTGCAATAGCCTTGCTGACGGTGATTCTGTTGCCGCTTAGTTTGTATTCGCAAAAAAACGTCAAAGGGGTAGCGGCGCCAGTGCTGACAGAATGGAGCGACCCCGATGTATTTGAGCAGCACAAGCTGTATCCAAGGGTTAATGTGGTTGGATACGAGTATGAGAACGACATAGAAAAAGGCGACTATCGTTCGTCACCATACTATGTGTCGCTTGCTGGCAAGTGGAGTTTCGATATACAGAATGCGGTAAGTATGCGTCCAGACATGGAGAACAAAAAGTTGGACGTAGGTGGATGGGGAAAAATCAATGTGCCGAACTATGGTTGGAAATACAAAGGTGCGGCGGTGAAGGTGCCAGAGATAGGCAATGTGGCGGATTTGCCAGACAAGGGCAATTATATAGCTACATACTACAGGGAATTTAATGTCAGCACGACGTGGAAGGACTATGAGGCTTTCCTTCAAGTGCAGGGGAAATCTGCATACTATATATGGATTAACAATGTGTATGCAGGATACAGCGAGGATTCTCGTGCACTGAGTGAATTTAATATTACTCAGCATCTGAAGTACGGCAAGGTCAATACGATAGCCATACAGGTATTGGGATTGTCAGACGGCTCACTGTTGGAAAACGACTATTCTCATTCGGTAAATGGACTGACTCATGATGTGTCGATTGTGCTGAAACCGGCAGTGAATATAAACGACTACAAGATAGTAACGGATTACGATGCAAAAACAACAATTGGTGAAGCGCAGCTGACGGCGACAGTGTACAACAAGTTCAAGAAAGGTCTCTATTACCTGGAAGCCGAGATATGGACCCCGCAAGGTAAGCAACTTGACAAGATGGCAAAGTGGGTCGCTTTCGACAAGCGAACCGAGGTGGATGTGACGTTGAAACGTGATTTTGCCGGTGTAGAGCCTTGGTCGGCGGAAACGCCCAGTCTATACACTTTAATATTGCGTCTGCGAGACAACAATATGAACCTTGTTGAGGTCACTGGAGGCAAGTTCGGCTTCCGCAAGATAGAGATGGACGGCACGGAGCTGCTTGTCAACGGGGCTCCGGTGAAGTTGCGAGGAGTTGTGTATGCCAACTATGATATGGTTAGTGGTGGCGAACCGACATACGAGCAGATGGAGAAGGATTTGGTGCAGATGAAGAGATACAATGTCAACGCCATAAGGACTGCGGTCTATTCGCCAGCCGACGACGAATTCTATAAACTATGTGACAAATATGGGTTCTATGTGGTGTGTGAGGCTAATATACAACCATATTCCACCCAGAAGAAAGCGATAGCTACAGATGGGGACTATGAGAACCTGTTTGTGGCGAGGGTGCAGAACATGTATGAACCTCTGAAGAACCACCCGTCCATTATAGCCTGGTCGCTTGGTTCGGGCCGCGACAACGGTGTCTGTATGGAGCGAGCCTACGCCGCGTTGAAGCAGAAGGACAAGGAGCGTCCGGTGATATTTGCAGGTGCCGGGTATTCGGAGAATACAGATATTGTGGCAATTTCGGAGACAGACCCCGATGCACTCAAGGCCACAGCGGTGAAAAAGCAGTCGAGGCCGATATTGCTGAACACGTTTGGGGCTGTCTGTGGTAACGGCTTCGGTGGTATGGAGAATGTGTGGCGGCTGGTATCCGATAACAGCAAGTTTCTCGGCGGCTTTGTGCAGTTTTGGTCGCCGGTGACTATCCATGCTGCCTCGTCACAAAGCGACGACATTTGGGAGGGACTTACCTGGAACGACGGCAACAACAAGCCTCACCAGATGCCCTACCTTCAGGAGTTGGGCAATATCTACCGCCCGTTCGACGTCCGGCTGGTGAGCGTGTCGCAGGATGCCTGCGAGTTTGTGATAAGCTGCCGCAGCGGCGTTCAGTCGGTGGGCAACTATGTGCTGGAATACAACATGTTCTCAAACCTCAAGCCGCATATTGTTGGGGGTGAGATAGAACTGGCGCTGAAGCCGGGCGACTCTAAGACTTTCAGACTTAAGATGCCGGTGCTGAACCTCTATATAGCCGAGGAACTGTTTGTCCGCTTCTCGGTCAACCAGCGTGTCCGCACCGCTGCGGTCCCGCAGGGCACCACTCTGGCGTCGGTCGAGATGCCGCTTCCGACCAAACGGTTGGAGAAGATTGCTTACGAGAATCATGGCTCGCTGACCACCTCGGTCGCCAACAACCAGAATGGCAAGCGGGGCGTTCTCACCGTCGCGGGGCAGCGTTTCGTGCTTAAATATGACCTCGACAATGCCGATATAACGAACTACAACTACGACAATAGCGAGCTGATAACCTCTCCTTTGCGTTCCACCATACACCGTCCGCCAACCTACAACGACGGGTCGGATCGCAATGGAATGTTCAACTGGACAAAATACAAGGAAAGCAGCCTTACCCGTACTGTGCAGGCCGTCAACTTCCGTCAGACCGACGAGAATACGGTGGTCATCGACGCAATGGTGGGCTACTCTCTGAACGGCTCGCCTGTCTATAGCCTCAAACAGACCATCGCTGTCCTATCCTCTGGCGACGTGGTGATGGACAATAGCATTGACTTGGACAATTCGGTCAAGAGCGTCGCCCGTGTCGGTTTCGAGACACAGGTGCCCAACCGATTGAACTCGGTCAGCTGGTTCGGACGTAAGAATGAGACCTATATTGACCGCTGCTCCACAGGCGACCTCGGCTCCTATAAGGAACAGGCAGACCGTATGGCTTTCGACTACAATATAGCGCAAACCAGCGGCAACCGTGCCGATGTGCGTTGGTTCGCCGTTACCGACGGACAGAAGGGCCTCTTTGTCGATATGATCGACACAACCTTCAACTTCTCTGTGTGCCGGTTCGACGACAGCCAGATCGGTGGTCTCAGCAGCGACCTCAAGCCGGGCAACCACCGTGCCGTGCATATCGACTTCAAGATGAGCGGCGTCGGTAGCGCCAAGGCGGGCTACCATCTCACCGATGCCGCTCTGGTCAAAGATCGCAAATATCGCTTCAGAATCCACCTGCGTGGCTACGACTTGGGCGACAACAACGCCGAGGACTTCCGCCGCATTGCCTATCCGTCGGTCGAGTCGGGCGTTCTCCCCATGCCCGAGATGCAGAAGGATCGCGAACGGTTCAACGCTCCGATGCTGATTACGATAAAGTCCTCAATTCCAGATGCGGAGATCCGATACACCTTGGATGGCAGCGAGCCCATCGAGTCGTCGCCGCTCTACAAGGCTCCGATAAAGATTTCGTCATCCACCATTGTGTCGGCCCGTGCCTTCAAGAAAGGCTACGCACCGTCGTTTGTGGCACGGAATCACTACAGTTTCGACTATGTGAAGTCGACGACATTAGAACACAAGCCCAACACACCGTATAATAAACAGTATCAAACTGCACTGTTTGATGCTGAGTATGGTGACGTAAACAACCTTTCCAGCGGATGGCTTGGATTCTCGGCATCAGATATGTCGGTCGTGCTCGAACTGGCAAAAGAGATTGAGCTGGAAAGTGTAGAGCTGAGATTTGCACATAACCCAGACGCATGGGCGTTTGCACCGACAGCCGTGGACGTGTATGTGTCGCAGGATGGGGTGACATATTCTGCACCGATGGCGGCTAATATCACATATGATCCACAGTCGGAGTCGATGAATATGTCGCAATTGGTAACCATAAATGTGTATGCTGGGAAGCCGAATGTGAGATATGTCAAAGTTGTGGCGAAGAACATGGGGCGCATACCGTCATGGCACAGGAACAAGGGATTGAGGCCGTGGTTGATGACCGATGAGGTGAAATTGAACGAGAGAATTGGAGGGGGTGAGTGAACTTTTTTGAGCTATAGGTTTTAAGTTGATGGCTGACACGTTTCAATCTCGGACAGAACTGCTGCTTGGCACCGAAGGGGTCAAGAGGTTGAAGCTTGCTCACGTGCTGGTGGTAGGATTGGGTGGTGTCGGCGGCTATGCGGCTGAGATGTTGTGTCGTGCAGGTGTGGGACGAATGACCATTGTGGATGGTGACAAGGTGAGCGTGTCGAACTTGAACAGGCAGATAATAGCCCTCCGTTCTACTGTTGGAGAATCGAAAGCGAGGTTGTTTGAAAAAAGGTTTTTAGATATTAATACGGAGTGCGAGGTTGATGCGAAGGAAGTGTTTCTTCGCGACGATGAGATGATAAACTTGCTTGAGGCGGAGAAATACGACTATGTGGTGGATGCGATAGATACTTTGTCTCCCAAGGTGTTTCTTTTGTATCATACTCAGAGATTGGGACTTCCGATTGTCAGTGCTATGGGCAGTGCCGGAAAAATGGATCCTGGTTTGGTGCGGGTGGCGGACATATCTGAGAGTCACACTTGCCCGTTGGCTGCCATGGTGCGGAAAAAACTGCATAAACTGGGTGTGAGATCAGGTTTCAAGGTGGTGTTCTCTACAGAGAAAGTTTCGGAATCTGCTATGATGGAAGAACCGTCGCAGAACAAAAGAACCACTGTGGGCGTTGTGTCATATATGCCTGCCGTGTTCGGCTGTCACTGTGCCTCGGTGGTTATAAATGATTTGACAAAACAATAAATTATCTGATATGAAAGCTGGACGTATTGGCTTGATTATGGGAATTACGCTCATGACGATGTTCGGGGCAGTGTCGTGCAAAGTCGATTTTTCGCCAAATGCGGAGTGGAAGGAGGTGCCTGTGGTGTGGTGTGTGCTGGATCAGTATGACGACACAACGTGGGTGAGGGTGCAGAGGTGCTATCTTGGAAACGAGAATTTATATAATTACACTCAGGTGAGTGACTCGATATACTATCCGAAAGACAGTATCACGGTGACGTTGGAAAAATGGGAAGCCACTGAAGGTGCGGACAACATACTGACCATTACCGGCGATGTGCCTGTGGCGACAAAGACCCTTGAATATAAATTATGTAATAATAAGGATACAGGGCTTTTTGCCGGAGGGCTGCAGCCGCTTTACTGTGCCCCGACGTTCGGTTGGCTTCAACCAAATTTTGTCTATCGGCTTGTTGTAAGTCACAAGGCGACGGGCGAGGTGATTGCCACAGCAGAGACGCAATTGGTTGGCCTGAAGATAGACCAGTCAAATCCCAGAGCCAGAGACCTCGTGGCGCTCAATAGGCCAGACCCTGCAACGCCAGCATACAGCCAGTTCCGTTTCGCCGGTAACCCCGCAAAATGTGAAATCGCCTGGAAGCCCCTCGTCCGAGCACGCCTCTACCAGCCCGTTGTGCGCTTTTACTATTATCACTTGGCAGCCGATGCGAATGGCGATATGCACAACGACTATTCCAAGAGATATCACGTTGACATAAACGTTCCGTCAGTCACCCAGTCGGCGAGCCCCAACGAGGTCACAACGGCTATATACGAGTCTTCATTCTTCTCTGATCTGGTCGATGCCGTGAGGCAAAAAGGCGACAATGCGTCAAAAGGCTTTTGCGACACCGTTGATATAAGGCTCAGCGCGTGCAACGAAGACCTCAATGCATATATCAAATCGACAGAACCATCGAACACGATAGTGCAGGATAGGGTGGTATATACCAACATCAACGACGGAAAAGGAGTGGGAATTTTCGCGGCACGCAGGATGCCGCATGTCTTGCAAGACAGCAGTACGACGTTTATCTTTACGGTGCCGACCAATAACGAGACGGGCTCAGGATCCTACCACGAGAAACTGAAAAACCTTCATATAGGATTCGAGGCCGCAGAGTGATTTGGACACCCAGTCGGGTGCGGTGAGATTTTGAGAGAGAAAATGGAGTCGAAGAAAAAACAACAGTTGAGTTTCAAAATTAATATCGTACCTTTGCAAACTCAAAAAACATACGACAAGGTAAATAAAACAATAACAAATTAACACAATAACAAGAAAATGAACGTCACAAGAGAGAATCTAAGCGATTTGGAATTATGCATCAAGGTCGAAGTGGCAGCCGCCGACTATGCAGAAAATGTCACGAAACAGCTCAAGCGCTACCGTCAGCAGGCAACCGTCCCCGGATTCCGCAAGGGAATGGCTCCCATGGGAATGATAGAGCGAATGTACAAGCCCTCGCTGACAGCAGAGGAAGTGAACAACATCCTTTCGCAGAACCTCTATAAGTATATCGACGACGAAAAGCTCGAAATCATAGGCTCCCCCCTGGCCAACGAGGAGCAGACTGGTAGCCCCGACTTCAATCACCCGACCGACTATGTGTTCTATTTCGACGCAGCATTGATGCCGAAGGTGGAGATTGATTGGAGCAAGATTGACACCAAGTTGCTGCAGATAAAGGTTCCGGCCAAGGAAATCGACTCGCAGATAGAAGATATTAGAAAACGTTATGGTAAATTCGAGACACCAGAGGAGATTGGTGAAAACGACCATGTCTATGGCAAGGCCGTTGAGCTTGGCAAAGACGGAAAAGAGAAGGAGGGTGGTGTGAGCGTATTCCTGTCGTTCGAAGTACAGGACGTGAAAGACCCCGATATCAAACAGTCAATCATCGGAAAGAAGAATGAAGAAAAAGTTGTGTTCAACGCCTTCAAGGCATTCGGCTCAGCCTTCATAGAGAAAAATTTCCGCATGGAGGCAGCAGCGGCCAAGAAGTTCAAGTCAGACATAGAATTTACTGTAAGCGGATGCTCTCGCATCACACCGCACGAGATCGACGAGGAACTCTTTGCTCAGGTGTTTCCCAACGATGATATAAAGGACGAGGCCAAGTTCCGCAAGGCCGTGCAGAAAGAGATAGAGAAAGCCAACGACGAGCAATGCAGGATACTGTTTGTGAACCAGGTGAGACGCCAGTTGCTGGACAACTTCAATGCTGAGATGCCCGAGAAATTCCTGAAACGTTGGATACTGTCGCGCGACGACAAAGACCTGACTGCTGAGAAGCTCGATGCCGAATGGGGTGAAAAGTACCTGCCCGCACTGAAATGGGAAATTCTGGATGGGGCTTTGAACAAAATCAAGTCCATAGAACCCACGCATAACGACATAGTCGATTATGTGAAGGATATATTGAAACGGAACGACAGAAACGCTGAAGAGGGCGAATCAGCCGAGGCCAAGGAAGAACGTATAGAGAAGGCTGCGCAGAGCATCGCGTCTGATCGCAACAACGTGAGCCAGATAGTTGACCGTCTCTATGCCGATAAGACCTTCGAACTGTTCAAGGAACAGGTGAAGCCGGAGGTGGAAAAGGTGACGGCCAAGGAGTTCGGCGAGAGGGTGAAGGAAGATAACGCCAAGAACGCCAAGAACGAAGCTGCCCCCACCGAATAACGTCAAAAGTAATGCTGCTGTGGCATGCATCAAGATATGCCACAAATTGATACTCCCTGCGGATTTTTCCGCAGGGAGTTTTTTGACCAATAGTTGTCGTATTGAATAATTTATGTATCTTTGCATCGTTTATTGAGTAAAAATACTCATTCTATTGAGTAATTTTACTCAGTCGATTGAGTAAAATTCTATGGTATGTTTGAACGTGCATATAATAAGGTTGTTAGGGCTCGTCTGGAGGAACCGAGAAAGTTTATCCAGATAGTTACTGGTCCTCGTCAGGTGGGGAAGACTACTCTTGTCAAACAGGTGTTGTCTGAGGTGAAAATCCAGTGGTTGATGTTTTCCGCCGACAATGTCCCAACTTCGCAGCGAGAGTGGATTTCGGAATGTTGGGAGGCTGCCCGCCGTAGGCTCCGCTTAGAGAATCTCGCTGAAATAATACTAGTGATTGACGAGGTTCAGAAGATAAAAGGATGGAGTGAAGTCGTAAAAAAACTTTGGGACGAGGATACTTTCAATGACACGCCCGTCAAGGTGCTTCTGCTCGGGTCATCTAGGGTTTTGCTGGAGCGTGGTTTGGCGGACTCCTTGGCTGGACGTTTTGAGACGATTAAAATGCCTCATTGGTCGTTTGGCGAGATGCGTGAGGCTTTCGGTTTCTCGTTGGATCAATATGTCTATTTTGGGGCATATCCGGCCGCAGCTGAATATATTGGCGACGAAGACCGATGGACAGAGTACATTCGTTCGTCCATAGTGGATGCGACTATCAATAAGGATGTCTTGGTCGATGCGGTTGTCAGCAAACCGGCGCTTTTGCGCCAGACGTTTGAATTGGCCGCTGCCTATTCCGGCGAGATTGTTTCTCTAACCAAGTTGATTGGACAACTGCAGGACGCCGGCAATACCACAACATTGTCATCATATCTGCGGTTGCTTGACGATAGCGGCTTGGTGTGTGGTTTGCAGAAATATTCGGTTGATAATAGTCGCAGACGTGCTTCTGTACCGAAATATCAGGTTTACAACAATGCGTTGAAGAGCGTTTTTTGTGGAGCCACATTCAAAGAGGCTATGGAAGACCACAAGTTGTGGGGACATCTGTTTGAATCGGCTGTGGGTTGCCATATTGTCAACAGCTCGTTTGTCTATCGTATGCAGCCGTTCTATTGGCGAGACGGTAACGATGAGGTAGATTTTGTCGTTCAGTATGGAAAGAAGGTTGTCGGGATAGAGGTGAAGTCCAATTATGAGAGATACAATCAAGGGCTTGCTGTATTTCGTGACCGTTTCAAGCCACAAACTGCCTTTATTGTCGGATACGAGGGGTATCCGGCGGATGGCTTTCTTTCGGCTGATATACGCGGGTTGTTCTAACCTTCGTTTTATTAACCATTCCTATCACCTGACTTTCGTCATCACAAGAGACGAAAACCGTCAGTGACTGTTTCATGGGAATAATCAGTCAATAGAGGGTCTAATTGGTCAGTAGCTATTTTGTTGAAAACTTTTTCGGCGTTGCTCACGGTTTTGCAAAATTTGTGCAACAAATTATAGCAAAGGGGCAAACTTTTTTAAGTCGGGAGATGTAAGGCGTGCAAATTGTTTAGCGGGCGAATTTTGGCATGAAAAGAAAAAAATCGTCTTAATATTTGGAAGTTAGTAAAATAGTTTGTATCTTTGGTGCGTCGAAATAGTATGTGGGAGTGTTGTGTGGTGGGTGTCCGAAAGTGCGTAATAACGTGGCTTTTGGCGTGCGATGGGGATGATATATATATATGCTTAAAAACTTGTAAAAAACATAAATCTGCAATCCACATAACCCAAAATAAGTCCTATGGAATCGAACAGTATGAGAAAACTTGGTTGTAAAACGGTTGGTTTGTTGTTGGTGATGCTGTCGTACATGATGTGCAATGTGTCACAGGTTGAAGCGGCGTGTTCCAACAAAACCTGTGGTACAGGAACCTCAACGCTCAATGGTACCCCAGTGAACAACTACTACAACTATTCCTATACCCAGTTGTTGTTCATGGCTAATGAGATAAACGTGGCAGGTGGAACCATTGAGAAGATTGGCTTCCAGTATGGCTACAGTACAGCGATGACCGCTAAAACCAATGTGAAGATCTATATGGCCAACACCTCGAAGACTTCTTTCGCAAACGGTACTGATTGGGTCCTATCTGGTTTAAGTTTGGTTTACAGCGGTTCTCTCAACTGTTCTGGCAACGGTCAGTGGAATGATTTCACTCTTACCGCTCCTTTCGATTATACTGGTGGCAACCTCTTGGTCGTTATAGATGACAATTCGGGCAATTACAATAGTTCTTCATACGTTTTCAGATACACAGAAACAACAGGCAATACGGTTTTGAGAACGCAAAGTGACGGAACCTACTATTCGCATGCTGGCGGAACCACTCCTGGTAGTGGTTCTTATGGCAACCAGCGTTGCAATACTCGTTTCTGTATCACACCTTGTTCGGGTCACCGATCTGGAACCTTTGCCTTCAACCCCTCAACGGTAAATTACAACTATGTGGTTGGAAGCGGTGACTTCGTTGAGCCGTCGCTTGTTAACACTCTTTCTCCTGCAGGTACCGTCACCTACACCTCTTCCAATACGGCTGTTGCAACAGTGAACGCCACTACAGGTGCTGTCACCTTCACGGGATTGGAGGGTGATGTGACAATTTTTGCCGTCTCTTCGTCGGGAAACTATTGTAACGAGCGGGCCTCCTATAATATCAGTGTTAGCGACAACTGTGTGAAGATTGGAACAGGTACATCTACAACATCATCAACACCATTGTCAACGGGTTGGAAAAATTCATACGACCAGATTATATACACGCCAGAAGAGGTGGGTATCGGTATGATTAATATGATTGGATTCCAAAGTACTGGTTCGAACTCTGTAGCGCGTCAAGTAGATATATACATGGGAGAGACGACACAGTCGTCATTTGCTTCGACTACGGATTGGGTGCCTTATGAGAATCTCTCGCATGTTTATTCTGGTACTTGGAATATTACTTCAGGATGGAATATGTTCCCTGTAAATTTCTTGTACACAGGTATGGGTAATCTTGTGATTGCAATCGATTGCGGAGCTACAACTTACACCACGTCGTATTTCAGCTACACTTCGACCACGGATTATATGACGATATATGCGTACAGCGATACATACGATCCGGTGCCAGCGACAATAGAAAGTTATCAGGGCTCCAAAAGCCGACTACAGTATCGTCCCAACACCAAGATATGTATCGATGCATGTACTATACGTCCGACTGTAGAGTTCGAAAACACTATGGCAATGTGCTATCAGGGTAGCAACTGTCCGATGCTTCCTCTGACAAACACCTCCTCGGGTACTGTACATTATACATCTTCCGACGAAACGATAGCAACTATAGATAACGATGGTAATATCACAACTTTGGAAAGAGGCGAGACAACTATAGAAGTCTTCGTAGATATGGATGGCAATGTATGCCCTGCGAAAGCGTCGTATGTGTTGCAGGTGGTCTGTCCGGCCCTTATTCCTTCGGCAGAGAGTGTCTCCATGTGTGAGGGGGGCACTGTAACGCTCAACGCCTCCACAGCAGGCGGAGGCGATTTGGAATGGTTCGATGCTGTCGATGCGACGACACCTGTTCATACCGGGGACTCATATACTATCAATGCCGACCACTCAACCACCTATTTCGTTGCAACATACAATGATGAATATGACTGCGCCAGTTCTCGTGTGCCGGCATACGTCAATGTGTTTGACTTGGCATACGAGAGTACTACACAAAATATATCGGGATATGTTGGAGTTGCGATGTATGGCTATCCTCCTACGGGAAGCACCTCAGGTACCTCATACTCGGCAACGGGCATGCCCGCGTGGATGACACTTAACCCCGATGGGTCGTTCAATGGCACTCCAACTGCCGCTGGCAGCGGCTCGTTTACGATAACAGCCACAAACGGAAGTTGTTCAAAGACCATTACAATAAACTGGACGGTTGTGGCAAACAACCTGACTTGTTGCGACCCCGATGCTTTCTATCTGTTCAAAAATGGAGACCCGTTGCCTATACGTAAGGACGATGACGGTTTCTATTATATAAATGTGTGTAAAGATGATCCTACAACATTTAGAATCCAGCCTCTTGCCAACTGTTCAGGTTACACATATAACTGGAGATTGGCTTCGTCAACAGGCGGTTTGTTGGTTGAACAAACAGGTGCAACTTTCACCTACACATACGACCGTGCGATGGGATACAATATGACCCTGACGGTCAACAAGGGCAATCCCAACTCATGTACTGTAGCCTTCCCAATCCGTATTAGGGTGGCTGGAGTGTTCCAGGTCGCCACTCGACCTTCGTTCGATTTGTGCAAGGGAGAGCCCTTTAATATATATGTGTCGTCAGATGGTATCGGATCGGTAGATGTGGTGAGACCTAACGGAGGATCGGCTACTACATTGGGTGTGCCTGACACAGTGTGGCTTCCCGATGGTGTACCTTGCAATGGAACCTGCTTCTTCCGTTCATGTGTGACTTTCTCTGATTTCTCGACAGGAGCAACTATTCGAGATGAAAACGACCTGCTGTATGTCTTGCTTAATATTGAGCACTCATTTATAGGAGATATATACATTGCCTTGTCATGTCCTAATGGTCAGCGTTCAGTGATTTTGCCTCAGAGTGGTAACGGATCGGCAAACTGCCGAAGCGAAATACCTACAGGGTATGATTCTTGGCCAGGAGAAACCTCCAACACGAGTTATGATTTCGGTATATCAGGATCGGGATATTCATCGGATTGTAACTCACAAAGTACGATAGGTACAGGTTGGAACTATATCTGGTCGAATAATACTGTCCGTGGCTATGAGTACGCCGGCGGTACGTATGGATATATCTATGAGTCGGCAAATGTTGGGCACGATAATTCTTCATCAATCGATTCTTCCCACTATGCAGATATGTCTCAGATTTATCATCCAATGGAGTCGTTCGCCAATCTGGTGGGTTGCCCGTTGAATGGCACGTGGTGTATAGAGGTCGTTGACGGATGGGGAATAGACGATGGTAATATTTTTAACTGGGAACTTGGTTTGAATGAAGAACTATTGCCAGACAGCTGGACATATTCTGTTGATGTTGACTCGGCATGGGTGGATTGTAACTGGAATACGACCAAGGCTGGTGTTTATATGGAAATAACTCCGCCAGACGATTTCGTGGGAACTACTACGTGTGATTTGAATTTGCTCGATGAATATGGGTGCATAAGCCACTATGCTAATATTGTTACGGTCACGATGAATCCGACAGTGGGAAACACTGATATTGTGACTGAATGTGACTCTTATACATGGGCGAGGACGGGTGAGACTTATACTGTGGGTGACACTATCATTGATAACCAGCTGACCGATCATGGCTGCCCTGATAGGGACACGCTGATACTCACATTGAATTACACTCATTATGACACTGTGAATGAGAATGCATGCCAGTCGTACCATTGGGATATAACCAATCAGGACTACACGACCTCCACATCGGTTACGGAGACCCTTACGGGGCAGGCTGTGGGCGGCTGCGACAGCATTGTTACGCTGAACTTGGAGATATTGCCAGAGTTGACGACAACGAAAGACACGGCGGTATGTCCGATAACATTCCCGTTTGACTGGAACGGAGCGCACTTTACGGAGGCGGGGACGCAGGTGCTGAATCTGCAGACGGCAGGCGGGTGCGATAGTATTGTTACGCTGACGGTCACGGCACTGTCGAAGCCAGAAGTCAATCTGGGCAATCCTTCTACGGCCAACGGATGTCCGATACCGACCACTCAGAACTATGTGGTGACTACTAATGTTTCGGGCGGAACTGCTCCGTTTACGTACGCATGGACGGGTAGTTACACTGGTGACGCACAAAATGCCACCATACCAGGCACGGGTACTTGTGGGGATTTCTCTGTGGAGGTTATAGTTACCGATGCCAATGGTTGTATGGATACTGCCAGCACGAGTTTCTCGGCTATCGATGTGGAGGCGCCTACGTTCAATAGCCCTATAACAACGACGGCGGCTGTATTGTCGGGCAACAACTGTGTGTATCTTGTGCCAGACATAATAGCTATGGTGCAGCCTCAAGACAACTGTGGCATAGCGTCGCAGGTTCAGACGCCTACGGCCAATTCGCAGATAACGGGTGAGACGGATGTGACAGTGGTTGTCACCGACGCATGCGGCAACATGGATTCCATAACAGTGCATTTGACGGTTCCTGCCACAGTGGAGGCTGAAATAGAACATACGGATGTGGCCTGCAACGGAGGACACGATGGAGTGGTGAATGTGTTCAATGTCACAGGTGGCAGCGGTGGATACCATTATGCATGGTCGGCCGCAGGTGGAGGCAGCAGCAGCGGCATGGGCGATGTAGCAACCATTACAGGTTGTACGGCCGGAGTCTATACGGTAGTTGTATCGGACGCAAACGGATGCTCGGTGACGCTGAACGACACGATTAACGAGTCGAGCGACATGGTGTTGGTGTTGACGGCAGACACTGTCCAGTGCTACAATACTGCAACAGGACGTATTACTATTACAACGCTGACAGGTGGCACTGGAGTATATAGTGAATATAACTGGAGCAACGGAGAACATTCCTCAATCGGTATAGAAAACCTGATGCCGGGGCAGTATTCGCTAACGGTCATCGACGATGCAAACTGCCGTATCACTGCATCGGCAACGGTTCTGAACAGGACTCAGCTGGTGGTGTCGCCCGCAGGAAGTGTGAACACGCTATGTTACGGTTCGGCGGATGGTTCGGCATCGGTGACAGCGGTTGGAGGTGTGACACCTTATACTTTTGTAAGGTCGGATACCGACACGAACACTACGGGAACATTTGAGTCGTTGGCTTCTGGCAGCTATCAGGTACAGGTGATAGATGCAAAGGGATGTACGAACACAACCACCGTTACGGTTGGGCAGCCCGCGTTGTTGCAGTTGCAGGAGACCATGTCGGCCCACCAGAATGTGGATTGCTATGGCAATTCGACAGGCGGTGTGACGGTTGCGGCCTACGGTGGCACTCCACAATATACATACGAACTCAACGGTGTTACAAACAACTCGGGAGTTTTTGCAAGTCAGCTGGCAGAGGGGACCTATACGGTCAATGTTACGGACAATAACAACTGTACGGCGCAGACGACGGTTACAATCACGCAGCCCACGCTTCTGCAGATTAGCGCGACTCATGAAAACCTGAGATGCAAACAGGACGGGTCGGGCTCGATTGACTTGACTGTGATGGGTGGTACCTCCCCCTATTCATACCAGTGGCGGTATAACAACGTCAACTACGCAACAACGCAAGATGTGACGGGCGTAATGGCTGGGGAATATACTGTCATTGTTACGGACAACAACGGATGTCCACACGACACGACCATCACGGTGACGGAGCCAGAAGGAATGGTGCTGACGATGAGCGACCCTGCAACAATCTGTCTGCACGATTCGGCAGATATATCTGCTACGATACAGGACGGTACGGGTACGCCGCCGTACCGTTTCTCATGGAGCAACGGACACACCAACAACGGAGTAAACACCGACCAACAGACAGTGACTCCCAATAGTACGACGACATACACGGTGAATGTGCTGGATGATGCCGACTGCCCGATGACCGGTCAGGTGACGGTGACAGTGAAATATCCTACCACAGGTATAGACAACCAGAGAGCATGTGACAGCTATGTGTGGCCGACCAACGGTGCCGAATACACGGCAAGCACCAGTGCGCCGATGGTGAGCACGCTGACCAATGCAGCGGGGTGCGACAGCACGGCAATATTGCATCTGGTGGTAGTGTACAGTTCGGAAGGAGTTGATCATCAAACTGCTTGTGACAAGTATGTGTGGCCGCTCGACGGACAGTCATACATAGCCTCGACCAACACGCCAAGCGTGGTGTTGCAAAACGCTAACAGTGTGGGATGCGACAGCACCGTGACGCTCGACTTGACAATCAACAGCAGCACTACCACGCACGACACAGACATGGTGTTGTGTGAGAATGACGACCCGTATATATGGAACGGCACGCCATACAGTGCAAACGGTACTTATGAAGTTCACCTGCACACATCGCACGGCTGCGACTCGACGGTGTGGTTCAAGCTCACGGTATATGACACCAACCATACCTATATCTATGACACATGTATGGTGAAGGAACTGCCGTGGAGCTGGGGTGGACGTTCATATCCGACTCCTGTCACGGACGACCTGTTCAGCTTGCAGAACGTCTATGGGTGCGACTCGCTGGTGTATTACAATCTTGAAGCAGTGTTCGATTGTGCCGAGTTTTTGCAGTTTCCGAGTGTGGTGACGCCCAACGGCGACGGCCTGAACGATATTTTCCACATAGTAGGGTTGATTGAGGAAGCTTGCTATCCTCTGAACAAGCTTACTATATATAATCGCTGGGGCGCGAAGGTGTATGAGGTGGCAAACATCGACGAGGAGAGTGACTTCTGGGATCCCGCAGCCGAGCGCATACCGGCAGGCACGTACTATTTCCGCTTTGACGGAGACGGATTCAAGGGACATGTGGAGCGTAAAGGAGTGGTGGAAGTGGTAAGATAGTAGGTGGACACAGGTCGGTGGAAGGCAACAAACCATCTTCCGACCTTTTCAGCAAAGTGTAGCTTTCGAACGTTTAAATATATCAACAAACAACAGGTCAACGGGTAAACGTTTTTGTGAGAAAAAGTCGAGAATGAGAAAAAAACAATATCTTTGCGGAAGAAAGGAAACAAGGAATAATGACGTTAAACGTTGAGAGAGAGATGATAAGACGAGTCTTGGTGCGGCTGGCAATGCTTGTGGTGTTCTTTATTGCCGCCGTTGCCGTGGAGGCGAAGAGACCTATGGCAGACGGTCTGCATGGTGGCGACACGATGGCTGTGGAGTGTGACAGTTTCACGTGGTATGGCACTACATATACCGAGACGTGCGAAGTGACGCATATATTTCCAGGAGCTTCATTCGACGGTTCGGACAGTGTGGTGACAATGCATCTAGTAATAGTTGCATCCAATACGGTGGAAGACACGCAAACGGCATGTGATAGTTATTTATGGACGGCTAATAATGCGGAGTACAGGCGGAGCAGCAGGTCAACGGCAGTGTTGACGAACGCAGACGGATGCGACAGCGTGGTGACACTCAATCTCACCATCAATTATTCAGACACAGTGGATATGGATACGGGAGAGGTGTGTATGGGGGTGGAGTATGAGTGGCGAGACACGGTGTTTACGGAAGCCGGCACCTACAGGTACGCTGTGCCCAACGAAGTGGGGTGTGACTCGTTGTGGATGATGACGCTTATAGTGCATGACACCTTGGATGTGACGGTTGACGACACGTGTGCTTACAAGGACCTGCCGTGGACTTACGGGGATCGAGTGTATGAGGATTCGGTAAGGAACGACATCTTCAATTTGAAGAGCCTGTATGGATGCGATTCGACGGTGCATTACAATTTGACGGTGGTGTGGCGGTGTGATGCATTTCTGCAGTTTCCGAGTGTTGTGACGCCTAACGGCGATGGCATAAACGACCGTTTCGTCATAGCCAACCTGATAGACGAAGGGTGCTATCCACACAACCACTTGAGCATATACAACCGGTGGGGATGGTTGATGTATGACAGAGAGAACATAAGTGAGGATGAAGAGTTTTGGAATCCAGAGAATGCGTTGCCCGGCACCTATTTCTTCAGGTTCGAAGGATACGGCTTCAGCGACAAGATGGAGCGCAGAGGGTCGTTCGAGATACTGAAGAACCCCAGTAAATAAAGAACCCTGTTTTAATTGTTTTTTTCATTGGTTTTTGACGCGGCGGCGGAATGGAGACATTCCGCCGCTGTTGGTTTCAGATTGCGAAAGTGTGCGAAAAAGGTGAATTTTTTTGCTTATCTGCTTTATGTGACATATAGCAGACAATTGCCCACTGCCCACAGACTGCTCGTTTCATCCCTGATTTGTCTTACATTCGTCCCTCTTACCTTGAATCGGGCTCTTACTTTTCTCTTACTTTTGTCTTACATTTGTCTTACTTTTCTCTTAGCCTGCTCTTAAGTTGGATTTAGCTAGATGGTACTTCTTATTAGGCTAGTGATAGGCTAGTACTAGGCTAGTGCTTAATTTTATCTTACATCTGCCTTAGTCGTCGTTAGGTTTTATTTGGGTTGTTATTAGGTTGATAAGGATTTACTGGTAGTTCATCGATGGGATACCGATGGGTAAGGGAATGGAATTTGATTTGTTTTAATCTGTAAGTTTTATTTTTTAAAGGTTTGCTTTGCTTAAATTGTTGAAAGGTGTATAAAGGGTCATAAGCTTACCGACCACTTTCAGCTGTCCATTGATTACTTTTTGATATGACGGTTTTACAGTATGGTTTTTTCTTTGTATCTTTGTCGAATATTTCTATGGCTATGAAGAAGGCAAGTTGGCGATATATAGTGAGTTTGCTGCTGGCGATATGTGGGCTTGCGGGAGGGAGTGTGCACTGTCAGTGTTCGAATTTCGTGGTCGGCGGCAGACGAATGACGACATACGATGTGCCGGTGAACAACTATTATGGCTACAGTGTGACGGAGATGATATACACGGCGGCGGAGATAGATGCGCAGCCGGGGACAATTAAGTCGATAGGCTTCGAATATGCCTACGGCACAAGGATGACGAAGAAGTCGAGTGTTGCGATATACATGGCGAATGTGGTGCAGTCGGAGTTTGGGAGCGGTACGGACTGGGTGGTGACGGGGTTGACGCAGGTGTATAACGGTACGCTGAACTGCCAGTTGGGGTGGAACACATTCCAGCTCAACGGTGCGGGATTTGTGTGGACTGGGGGCAGTCTGTTGGTGGTGGTTGACGACAACTCGGGCAATTATGACGGTCCAGACTACAAGTGGTACTGTTCGGAGACGTCTGGAGCGAGGGTGCTGAGGGTGCAGAGCGAGACGAACAACTACACGGTTTCGGGCACGGGGGAAAACAGCGTAAGCAGCCGTATGGGGACGCTGTCAACCAGACGGCCAAACACGCAGTTTTGCATTGATGAGGACTGCAGCAGACGAACTGGCGCGTTTGTGTTCAGTGGCGAGACCTTCATATACGAGATGGGTGGCGGCGACTTTGAGGAACCGACGCTTGATACTTCAACGTCGGCAAGTCTGCACCCATATACGGGAGTGGTGACTTACGCTTCGAGCGACGAGAGCATAGCGACTGTGGATGTGAACACAGGCGAGGTGGGCTTCACAGGGGTGTATGGCACGGTGATTATAACTGCGACGGCGACATACGGCGACTACTGTCCGGTGAAAGCCAGGTACAGGATCACGGTTTATGACGGATGTCCGGTGATAGGGGAGGGGACGACGTTGGTGAGTGCGGCTCCGATATATGGGTCGTTCAAGTACAGTTACGACCAGATGCTTTTTACACCTGTAGAGGTTGGGACGGCAGGTCGTATCACGGCAGTGGGCTGGAATGCACAGAGTGCGAATGGTCAGCCCAGGGCGCTGGATATATATATGGGCGAGACGGAACAGTCGGACTTTGCGACCACGACGGACTGGATAGAGTCGGGCGAGTTGCGGCTGGTGTACAGTTCGACGGCGCAGACGTGGACGGCGGGCTGGAATGGATTTGAGGTGGATTTTCCGTATTCGGGGCAGAAGAACCTGGTGGTGGCGGTGGACTGTGGAGCTACTGGTTCGTCGTCGGTGACGTTCGTCGGCAGTGCCACGACAGGCAACAAGGTGATATATGCCTACAGCGACACGTATGACATGGGTCCCTCGACGATAGGAAGTTATGCGGGGCAGAAGTCGGTGTCGGCGGTGCGACCGAACACAAAGATATGCGTTGAGCCATGTGCAGGTCCGGTGTATCACACAGAGGTGGCAGGCACGGTGTGTGACTCGTTTGTGTGGGCACGCACAGGGCTGACATACAAAGAATCGGGAACTTACATAGACAAGCGGCTTACGGACCATGGTTGCGAGGATGTGGACACGTTGGTTGTTACAATTGCGGCGACGGAATACGACACAGTGGACGAGCAATCGTGCACAAGCTATACCTGGACGCTGACGGGAGAGACCTATACGCAGGACACGGTGGTCAACGACACGCTGACAACGACGGCTGGCTGCGACAGCATAGTGACGCTGAGGCTGGCAATACAGCCGGAACTGATTACGACGATAGATACTGGTGTGTGCCAGAATGCATATCCGTTTGATTGGAACGGCAGACATTACGAAGGACCCAGTACCGACACGCTCCACCTGCATGCCGTTGACGGGTGCGACAGTTCGGTGGTGTTTGCTGTGACGACGCTGGCCAATCCATCGGTGACGCTTATGGCACCGACGGAGGCTGGCCAATGTCCGCTGACGGCTGGCGTGAACTATACGGTGACCACGGACGTTACGGGCGGAAGTGGGCCATATACATACACCTGGAGTGGTGCATACGAGGGTGACGAGGCAAATGCAACCATAGCCAGCAACGGCGGCTGCGGTAGCTATGCGGTGGAAGTTATAGTGACGGACGTCAACGGATGTCAGGACACCAATGACATCAGTTTTGCAGCAGCGGACAGTGAACTGCCAACTTTCGAAAGCCCAATGACAGACACCGTGGCCGATAATATCGGCAATTGCAGATATACGGTGCCGAACCTTGTGGACAGAGTGCGGCCGAGAGACAACTGCGGCATAGTGTCGCAAGTGCAGACACCGGCGGCTAACACGGTAATAAGTGCAGACACCGACGTGAAGGTAGTGGTGACGGACGGGTGTGGCAACAAGGACTCGATAACGGTGCATGTGGAAGTGCCGATGACGATGTCGGGAGTGATGAACATACCTACTGTTGGTTCGTGCCCCGAACCTATCGGCGGGGAATATGAGATAGGAGTCGGAATAGGAGGGGGGATGAGTCCCTTCGCATTCCAATGGAGAGCCGTCGATGGCAGCCGGACTCTCACTTCGACAGATTCGCTTTTCACCATATTGTCTGACGGGAAATGCCACGACTGGAACGTGACGGTGACGGTGACGGATGCTCAGGGGTGTCAGTTGCAGAAAAACGGTATGTTTGAGGTGTCGGACAATCAGCCGCCACAGGCGTCGAATATGCCAGAACCGCTGGAAACCACAGGGCTGTTATGTAAATTTGTTGTACCAGATTTGACAGGAAGAGCGTGGGATAACTGCGGACTGGAGAGTGTGGTGCAGGTGCCAGCGGCTGGCGACACGGTGACAGGACTGATCACGGCAGAGCTTCAGATGCGGGACAAATGTGGAAACTCGAGCGTGGTGCCGATAGTGCTGACGGTTCCTGACCCGATAACATTCAACATGACAAGAACCCCCGTGACATGCTATGGTGACACCGACGGTTCGATAATTGTGACCAATGTGATGGGAGGCACACCTCCATATACGTACACGTTCTACGGGCAGACAAACACTACCGGGGAATTCCTCAATATGCCAGTAACTGGCTTCACGCCGATGGTGGTGACTGATGCGAACGGATGCACTGGCACAAACATATATGCCGAAGTTGACGGGCCGGAAAGGCTGGTGGCATACGAGCGTCCCGGGTCGCATACAAACATCGATTGTTACGGCAACTCGACAGGAAGCATACAGATTGAAGTGTCGAGTGAATACGGAGGAACTCCTGGATATGCGTATGTGTTCAGGGGAGACACAAACACCACTGGAGCGTTTACGGGGCTGGCAGCTGGAGCAGATGTTGACACGGCGATGGTGATAGATGCGGCTGGGTGCAGCACAACAGTTGTTATACGGCTCACAGAGCCTGCGTTGCTCACAGTGTCGGTGGATTCAGTTCACAATCCGTTGTGCTATGGTGAGAGCACCGGCTATATCGGTCTTTTGGTCGAGGGTGGCACAAGTTCGTATGCCTACACCAGCAACGGCAGTGCCTGCGTGGCAAACTATTTCACGCATGTGCCACAAGGTGATTACAGCATAGTGGTGACGGATGCGGCAGGATGTACGGCATCGGCGACAGCATCGCTATCGCAACCGACGGAATTGACCGCTACTTCGGTGAAGACGGACTTGCACTGCAAAGGAGATGGAACGGGAACCATAGATTTGACTGTGGTGGGAGGAACTCCTTTTGCTGGAGGAGAGTTTGACTACAGTTGGTCGAATGGAGCAACCACGCAAGACTTGTCAAACCTGCAGTCAGGAGTCTATTGGGTGACAGTCACAGATTCGAACGGTTGCAGCGTTACGGTAAACGACACGTTGAGCGAGCCGGATGGGATGACTCTGACGTTCTCGCCGAACGACACTACTATCTGCAAACGTCCCGTCGGCAACCAGACTATAGTGTTTTCCGTAGGGGTTACGGGTGGAAGCGGGTCGTACAACTACCATTGGTCGAATGGAGGCACGACGTCGTCGATATCGTTGTCAAGACCAAGTGCATCGGCTGTGTATTCGGTTACAGTTACTGATATGGGCAATGGATGCGATATGACGGACAGTGTGAGCCTGACGGTCAACTATCCGACAGAGGGTTTTGATGTGAGGAACTATTGCGAAGAGCAGGGGGGGCAATTCTATTGGGATGTGTCGAGGTCGTGGTGTTCGGTTGACCTGACACTTGATACATTCTCCACCAGTACGGTGAAGAGGAATGCCAGTGCGAACGGATGTGACTCAACTATAGTGCTGAAGCTCGCTATACATCGCAGCAGTGAAGGTGTGCTCACAGAAACGGCATGTGACAGCTATACATGGATAAGGGACGATGGGAGCGAGGTTGTGTATACAGTGTCGAACAACAGTGATGTTTACCACACACACAATGTGGCAGGATGCGACAGCACCGTCACGCTCGACCTTACCATAAGATACAGCAGTGACAGCATTTATCGTGACACTGTGTGCGACTCGATGAGGTGGGTTACAGGGAATGATAGTTTATATACGGCAACCACGAACGTGCCATATCCAACGTCGTTGTTTGCTAACGCTGCAGGGTGTGATTCTACGGTGTATCTGGCCCTAGTGGTGAATTATAGCAGTGTAAGTGTGGATGTCCACGATACATGCGATATATACACATGGCCAGTCGATATGCAATCGTACACAGAGTCAACGACGGCACCGCAGGTTGTCCTCGGAGGCACCAACGCTGTGGGGTGCGACAGTACTGTGATGTTGGATTTGACGATAAGGTACAGCACATCAGGCATAGACATACAGGAGCATTGCGATTTATACACATGGGCAACGGACGATTCAACCTATACGACTTCGACCAATGAGCCTTCGGTGGTGCTGGAGGCAGCCAATACGGCAGGGTGTGACAGTACAGTGACGTTGAATCTAGTTATTCATTATAGTGATACGACGAGAGACGACACGGTGACCATCTGTGAAAACCAGAGCTATGAGTGGAGGGATGTGGAGTATGACACTGCTGGGACATATGAGCGTATATTTGCTACCCAGTATGGGTGTGACTCGGTTGTGACGTTTACCTTGATTACAAAAGACACGCATCAGGTGTATGTGTATGACACCTGCAGCTATAAGGAGTTGCCGTGGACATACAACGACCGTTCGTATGACTACAAGGTGGAGGACGACATTTTTGAGTTGAAGAACCAGTACAACTGCGATTCTACGGTACACTACTACCTGCAGCCGATATGGAAATGTGAGGAGTTCATACAGTTCCCGACGGTGGTGACGCCCAACGGCGACGGCATAAATGACCGCTTTGTTGTGATAAACCTCTTGGAGGGCGGCTGCTATCCGCACAACCATCTCTGCATATTCAACCGCTGGGGATACCTGCTCTATGAACGTGTGAATATCAAAAGCGACGACGAGTTCTGGGACCCTGTGGATATGCCCGAAGGCACCTACTTCTACCGCTTTGACGGTTACGGCTTCGAAGACAAGACGGAACGCCGAGGGTCGTTTGAGATAATCAAGTAAAAAGAAGAGCCCTTCGCCAACGGCGAGGGGCTCTTTCCTTTTGTGCGACTCTCTTTTATACTATTTGTTCGATATTCCAGACGAAGGCTTTTACGCCGACCTCTTTGTTTCGGAGGTCTAGTTTGCGTACTGTGGTTAGTATCGGCTCAACCTTGTCGTCGTCGACAACACACATCACGGCACTGTTCATCTCGGGCCAAGTGTGGGTGCCACGATGGGGGTCGCCGTCCACAGAACCGCGTCCTTGCACGTTCTCCCAGAAGGTGAAACCACGGATTTCCAATTTGTCGAGCATATATTCAACACGTGCAGTGTTGGCTTGGTTGAATACTATCATTATGGATTTCATAGTTCGAGTTTCAAGTTTTAAGTTTCAAGTTTCAAGTTTTCGAGGAGTCAACGTTTTTGGGGTCTATAAACTCTCCTCTTTTTTGTTTTCGGCGGCGTTATTCAGGTCAATCTCCATGAATACGAACTTCTTGCGGAGCTTTTCTTGCTTTTCCATATCGCCTTTACGTTCCATGAGACCGTAGAGCACGGGCACCACGATGAGGGTTATGAGTGTGGAGATAAGCAAACCACCGATGACGACGATACCCATCGTGGTCCACATCTCAGAACCTTCGCTGGCCGAGGTGGCCATTGGTATCATGCCGAGGATGGTGGTGAGTGCGGTCATCATAACAGGTCGCATACGAGACTCGCCCGACATGGCGATAGCTTCGTTCAGTTCGTATCCGCGTTCGCGCATAAGGTTGATATAGTCAACCAGCACGATTCCGTTCTTCACCACGATACCGATAAGCAGGATGATACCCAATGCGCCAATCATGTCGAGGTTGGTGCCGGTTATCAGTAGCGCGAGAATGACGCCGGTGAGGGCGAACGGTATGGACATCATGATGATGAACGGTTTGGAGAAGGATTCAAACTGTGACGCCATAACGATGTAAACGAGCAGCAGGATAAGGAGTCCGAGCAGACCCATGTCGCCGAAGGTCTCCTGCTGGTCTTCGTAGCTTCCTCCGAGATGTACATGAATGTCGGCAGGAATGCCCAGTTGGTCTATTTGAGCCTGCACCTGTTCGGCAAGTTGTTTCAGCGATGTCTTGTAAGGCATCACTGTGAGGGTGAGGTATCTTTGACGGTTCTTGCGCTCGATGTTTGGAGGACACCAGTATTCCTCGATTTTGGCCAGCTCGTTGAGCTTCACAATCTGGCCTGTGGCGGTCATGATCGAGAGTTCCTCGATGTCAGTGATGCTGTTGCGGTATTCCTCTTTAAGACGGCATACGATGTCATATTCTTCGCCGTCTTCTTTCAGGAAGCCGCAGGGCATACCGTTGACTCTATAACGTACGTAGGCAGCCACAGCAGCGTCGTTGAGTCCGTGGAGAGCCAGTTTCTGTTTGTCGAATGTTATCTTAAGCTCGGCACGGTCTTCGTCGCGGCTAATCTTGGTGTCTCGGGCTCCTTTGACGTTGTCGTCGATAAGCTTCTTGAGGTCGTGGGCGTAGATATTGGTCTGGTCGAAGTCGTAGCCATAGATTTCGAGGTCAAGCTGGTTTGAACCGCCCCCACCCATGCTTCCGCGTGTGACCTGATAGGTTATGATTTCAGGATATTGTGCCAGCTTCTGTCGTATGGCCTCCTGCATGTCGTTGAGGGAGCGCTTGCGCTCGTACTTCTTGGTGGTGCGGACGGTGAGACTTATCTTGTTGTTGGTGGTGGAGTTGAACAGGGCGGCGAAGCCTGCATCGTCGTTTGAGCCTGCCGAGGTAGAGTAAACCAGCAGGTCCTCTCCGAGGGCGTCCTGAAGGTCTTTCTCAATCTGTCGGGCGGTCTTGAGTGTCTCCTCGATGCGAGTGCCGCGCTGCAGCTCAACAGTGACGCTGATTCGTCCGTTGTCCTGCTCTTTCATGAAGTCCATGCCAATCATGCCTGTGGCAAACGGTATCATGGACACAGCGAAAAGAACGAGGGCGAAAAGCAGGGTGGGTACCTTGTGGTGCAGACACCAGCGCAGGAGGTTGGCGTAAGCGTGTTCAATCGAGCGAAACATGCGTCCAAACGTCTTGTTGAAGGTGAGCTTCTTTTTGGCCTGTTTTGCCTTGTATGCTTCTTCTTCGTCTTTGTTTACAAAGAATTTCTTTTCTTTCAGCATCTTGCTGGCTAGCATAGGGATAAGCGTGATGGCGGTTGTGGTCGAGACGCACACCACAATGGTGACAATCCATCCCAGTTCTTTGAACATGATGCCGGCCATGCCGGTGAGCATCGTCAGAGGCACGAACACCGCCACTATCACAAGGGTGGTTGCGATAACCGAAATCCACACCTCGTTGGTGGCGCAGATTGCAGCCTCGCGTGGATTTTCGCCTCGCTCTATATGCTTGGTGATATTCTCCAACACCACTATGGCGTCGTCCACCACCATACCAATGGCTATCGTCAGTGATGCCATAGACACTATGTTCAGCGAGCTGTCGGTGACAAGCAGATAGATGAACGAGGTGACGAGCGATATGGGTATCGTCAGTCCGATGATGATTGTGCTTCGCCATTCACCGAGGAATACAAACACCACAAGTACCACGAACAGCAGGGCGTAGAAGATGGATTCAGAAAGTCCGTTGATGGAGTTCTGTATGCCTTCCGACGAGTCATAAATCATGGTGATGTTTATGTCAGGAGGCAACTGCTTCTTTATCTCCTCCATCTTTTTGCGCACCTGTTTGGCGATGGCAACGGTGTTGGCTCCAGTTTGCTTGGTGATGATGAGTCGGGCTCCGTCACGTCCGTTGATTTTCTCGTCGAGCGAGAGGTCTTTGATGGTATCTCTGACTGTGGCGAGGTCGCGCACGAATATCTGCTTGCCGGTCGGGGTGGTGGTCACCACTATGTCGTTGATGTCCGAACTCTCCACGTATTCGCCCTTGACGCGCATCTGGTATTGCTCCTTGCCCATCTTCACGGTGCCGCTCGCCATGTCGAGGTTGTTGGTGCTTATGGCGTTGCCCACCATCTCTACGCTGAGGTTGTATGCATCGAGCTGCTTGGCGTCGAGGTCTATATAAACGTAACGTTCAGGAGCGCCGCTGACGGTGATGTTTCCGATACCGTCGATGCGGTTCAGCTCGTTGGTTACTTGGTCTTCGATGATCTTGTTTAGGCCTGAGTAACTCTCGTCGGCGGTGAATCCGAATTGGATGATGGGCATAGCCGAAGAGTTGAGTTTCAATATCATCGGTCGGCTCACACCGTCGGGCAGGTTGTCGTATATCAGGTCGATATATGAGCGTATGTCGTTCATCGACTCGTCGAGGTTGCTCCCCCATTCAAACTCCAGCGTTACCACAGAGATGTTGTCTCGCGAGCTGGAGGTTATGTTTTTCAGACCGTCAACCGAGTTGAGCGAATTCTCGATTATCTTGGTGATGTTGGTCTCGATTTCAGAGCCGTTGGCGCCGGCGTAGGTGGTCATCACGGTGATGTACGGTGGGTCCATCTCGGGCATCTGGTCAATAGGCAGACGCGTGAGCGAGAAAAGACCCAGGATGATGACCGCCACAAATATCAAACCCGTGGTGATGGGTTTGTTGATAGCTGTTTTGTAGATTGCCATGATTTATTACTTGATTGCGTTAGAGGGTAGTCCGACATGTCTGATATGTCTGACATGTCCGACAATTCTCACATTCATTTTATTATCTCTAGCTTGCACTTGTCCACCAGTCTTGCCTGCCCCGTCACAACCAGTTCGTCGCCCTCTTTCAGGTCGCCTTCGGTGATGGGCATAATCTCTATGCGGTCGTCGAAACGCTGCCCCAGCAGCACGGGCACACGGTGGGCCACGCCGTTTTTATTGGTGAACACGTAGCGGTCGTTCGAACCCGTGAGTTTCAAGACGCACTGATAAGGCACCACTATGGCGTCCACCTCACCCACGGCGAGGTCGGTCTTGACATACATTCCCGGACGGATTTTCTCTTTTGCGTTTGGTATGTTCAGCTTGGCCTGGAAGGTGTGGCTGGCACGGTCGATGGTAGGATACACAATCTCGATGGTTGCGGGGAACACCTCGTCGGGGTAGATATCGCTGCGAATGTCGATTTTCATCCCTTGCTTAACCATCGGGTAGTATGTTTCTGGGATATTGATGATGGCCTTCAGGCGGTTTATCTGAGTGAGCGTCAGTATCGGCGCACCGGTGTACATCTCGCCGTCCTCGAAGTTCTTCGCACTTATCACACCCGAGAACTTTGCTCTCACAAAGGTGTTCTGGCTCTGAAATTTCTCGGTTTCGACAAGTTGATCGTAACCAGCTTTCGTCTGGTCATATACCTGCTGGCTCACGCTTCCGCTGGCTTTCAATGCCTCCACGCGGTCAAGCTCCACCTTGGTGCTGTTCAGGTTGATGCGGGTGGTGTTGAGCTGAGTCTGATCCATACGAACGAGCATCTGTCCTGCTGCCACTCGGCTTCCTACCTCTACATATATGTGCTCGATATGGCCAGTGATGGAGGGTGACACATTCATTGTCTCATATCCTTCAAGGGTTGTCGAGAGTTCGAGGCTTTTTGCTATGCGCTCGGTTTGGAGGGTTTGCACCTTCACTTTTTCAGGGGCCTTCTCAATTTCGGTCTGCTGCTCTTTCTTCTGTCCGCCACAGGCAACCATTGTGACTGTGGCAAGAGCGATGGCTGTTGCTTTGAATAAGTTATTCATATTTGTGTTGTGTTGTTTTTTCGTTGATATGTTGATATGTTGATGGGTTGATTGTCGCCTGCTAACAGCTGTCTGCTACCTTTCTTCCCCTAGCAGGTTCTCCAGCGACACCTGTGCGTTCAGCACGCTCATCACAGCCTGTATGTAGTTGCTCTGTGCGGTGATGATGTCTGTCGAAGCTGTCGTCACTTCGAGGTTCGATGCATGTCCGTATTTGAATTTCTCCGAAGTGTTCTTCATCACGCGCATCGTTACGTCGAGGTTTTCCTTCTGTATGCGGTAGGTCTCGATGGCGTTGATGAGGTCGTAGCACAGCTGGTTATACTGCACCTGTAATCCATCCTCCGCCTGTTTCTTGCTGTTCAGCATCTCGCGGTATTCGATTTTGGCTTTCTTGATGGAGGCGACGCGGGTCCCCGACTTCCACAGAGGCAAGCTTATGTTTGCGCCGATGACGTTGGGCGGTGTCATGTTCATTCCCTCGTCCTTGCCGAAGTAGGTCTTGTAGCTGTACTGGTAGTAGGCCGATAGGGTGGGGGTGAAATCCAGCCACGCCAGCGTCACCTGGTCTTTGGCTATCTTCTCGCTCTGCACCAGGGTCTGGTAGTCGTAGTTGTTTTCAATATTGAACCCGTTCATCGTAAGCTGTGCTGCTTTGTCCACGTTCATGATATTGTCCAAAGGCGTTGTGAGCACCAGCTTCGAGTTTACGTCTGCGCCCAGTTGCAGTAGCAGCGTGTTGTAGAGCATCTGCAGCGACCGCTTGTTTGAGTTGATGGTGCTTCTCAGCGAGGCTACCTGCACACTCACCTTGTCGGCGCTCACCTGTTCCGCTGCACCGGCATTCACCGATGCCTGCGTGGTGCTCTCAATCGATTGCAGGTTCACCAGGCTCGAATCCAGCAGCTTAACGATGTCCTCCATCACCAGTATCGATACATACACGCTCTTCACGTTCGACATTGTTGTCTGTATCGTCTTTTTCCGTGTGATGTCGCTCATCTCCTGCGATATTTTACCTATCACGCTACCCATTATCTGCTGGGCGGTGAGTGCCACCGATGCCGTCACACCGAAGGTCCCGTTGGGGTTCAATGGTATGCTCACGGCAGCCGGCCCCATGTGCATCACCATCTCGTAGCCGCACATGTTCTGGTAGTCGAACGAGGCTTTCACCTGCGGGAACATCGTAGTTATTGTAGCCCATTTGTCGGCTTCGGCTTTCTTCACGTCCAGGGTGGCGTTCTGCATCGTGTAGTTGTGCTCCACTGCGTATTGTTGTGCTTCGTCGAGCGAGAGACTCATCGTCTCCTGCGCCTTCGTCGCAACAACTCCGCACACCATCGCCAATCCAATCAATAAAACTTTAGTCTTCATTATTATTATGTGTGTTATTTCGTAAATGTGTTATCGTGTCATTTTTTTTGATTCTTAATTCCCCCTCGCCTTGAGGAGAGGGGGCTAGGGGGTGAGGCTTCTCAGTTCGTCAAATTCTCCCTCATCCAAGCCTCCTCCTGTTCGTATCGTGCTATATGTTCGGTCTTGAGAAGTCCGCGAATATAGGTGAACGACAGCTCGCAAGCCACCGACGCATTTCGGTCGAAAGTCTCGTGCGTGTTTTGCAGCGTGCGGGTGACGAACATCGCCAGCGTCGCTGCCGCGAGTTCCAGGTCTGTGTTCTCCCTCAGGTATCCGTCGCGGTACAGTTGTTCCAGATGCGGCTTCAGGTTCTCTTTCAGGATAATCTCCCTCGGCAGGAACAGCTTCTCAATCAGTTCAGGATAAGTCCGCGACACGTCGTTGACCAGCAGCGAATAGTGTTCGTGGAAGTGACCGTAGTTGTTTATCGTGAACAGCATGGCATACAGAGGGTTGGCACCTTTTTCGCGCACCTTGTCCATATAAGCCTCCTGACCCCTGCGCGTCTGCTCCTTTATCTCAAGGAGCACCGCCTCCAGCAGCACCTCCTTGTTGGCAAAGGTCTCGTAGAGAGTGCGTTTCGATATACGCAGCTCCTTCGAGATGTCGTCCATAGTCACGCGGCGGCAGCCTTCTTTTACGAATTTCTCCGACGCTTTTGCCACTATGTCGCCCTTTGTTATTGCCATGTGTTTTGCTTAAGTGGTTGAAATATACCCTGTTTTGCGGGAATACCCTCCCGAAACGATTTGCAAAGATACTAAAAAAACTCATTCGGTTTTTACGGTTTTCAACAAAAGTTTTTTTTTTACCAACACCCTCCTCAGCCCCTACCCCCAAACACGACTTTGATATGACTTTGATATGACTTTGATATGACTTTGCTCCCATTATCCCCCTTCCCTCGTTTACCCCATTCTCGCTCGTCACCTCCCCCTCCGTCAGCCCGTGAAGTAATCAGTCGGTGACTGATTACGATAGCGAAGCGGAGAACTCCGACCTCCTCGTTCGATAAAATTCATAGAATTTTTGTCTCGGAGCGACGTGCCTGCAAGTCCCCCAATTAATCAATCTAGAGCCTCTAGTTTTTCTAGGACATCTATTCCCGTATTCCCGCTGTTGCGGCTTTTCACGCAATGTGTGCCGTCGGCACACCATCCCATTAACCCCACACTCCCAGTGTGGGGAACTGCAACCTATAAACAAAAAAAGCGTGCCGTTGGCACGCTATCCCATTAACCCTACACTCCATAGTGTGGGGCCTCAAGCCTCCCGAAAAAAAAGCGTGCCGTCGGCACGCTACAACCATCATTTAAGTGATTTCAAATCCCGAGAAAAATCACAAACCCAGCACAACGAAAAGGTAATTTAAAAGGCGGCTCAATTGGAGTCGCCTTTGCTTCGTTTCCTTAGTGTGACTTTGGTATTTTATCACATATCTGGACCCACTACAAAGATGAAATCCTCATTTTTTGTATTTGCCCAATGTTGCGGTGCCACCAATGTGTTCAATTCATCGTCCGTAACATCCATAACTTTTTTGTTCAGTTCATTCGAAAGCCTTATTTTCTCCAAAATAGAATGGTAGGAGAATGAAATGGCCTCACTTCGCTTCATGTAGTTTGAAAAAGGCGTAGATGACATGATATTCTTTAATTTTTCATGATTATCAATTCCTTTTGACAATCCGGCAGAAGCGGCCAATTCCGAAATAATGGCTTGATCCCTGTTGTATAATTCCAGAAATGCATTCTCGTATGCATAGCAATTGCCAATCCTGCGGATTAATGGAACGTTGTCCAGATAGTCCCATAGCTCGAATGTTGTACAGAATGTTAGTTCTGGTGATTTGTTTATGGCAAAGATATCCCAACCCTCAAGATAATCGACGAACTCGTCGCATAAAGAGTCCGGCACGCTGTCCAGGTTTGAGTAGTTCTCTTTTATCTCATCATACATCCCCCTGAACTCGTCATAATAAACGGTAACTATTTCCAGATTGTTTGCCAGCTCGTCAATATTGCTTAATGTTACGAGCGCAATCCTTTGGGCTGTCTCCACCTTTTTGTTGTGCTTCGATATTTCGGCCACAAATAACGAAACCGAAAAAGCAATTAACGAGGCAGTCAGTGAGACGTACAGTTTTATCCTCCAATCTGGTACTTTTTTACTCATCATTCGATATGATTATCAAGATTATTAGGACGTGGATGGAATATCTTGTATATCACTCCAATTAAACACACCCTATTGATTTGCCTGTTTAATACGTGATATTATTTCATCCGCATTATATGTGATATCTTGAGTGTAGCCCGTTGAATTGCCCACCCATCTAAACACTATAGTGTAACCCTCTTTTTTGCAAAGATTTGCAAATTCAAGATACCCCTCGCCGTCGGTAAGTCCTACCAAAATACTTTCGCGACATTCGTTCCACATTTCTTGTGTCAAATCGCCCAAAGCCCCATTAATGCTTTCATCTACAAGTACTTCGTACACAACGCTCTTGTCGATAGTTTTAACTGACGTCATGGTCGTCCCGTCACCCATTTGTTCGGGGCAATCATTGTTCATTTCATTAACAAAAGCCTCGACAGTCATGTCGCACGATTGTTCGTCGCCCCCATTCTCTGCAGATTGTTTGTTGGCATTGTTGCATGACGTCAGCGCCAGGCAGACGATAGCAGCGATAAAAAGAATTGTTTTTTTCATGATTCAAAACCCTTGTTCGTGTCGGGCGCAACTTCTGGTTTGCACTGCAACAGCTCGAAATGTGCAAAATAATTGTTGTTGTTTTTTTCAGAAAGCAGAGCTGTTCATTCATTTTATTTCTAAATGTGCTCGTTTCTCATGGCCCTGGAAGCCTAAGTTGGGCAACCGTGATTCTCGTCAAGGCGTCATCGATTTATAAATTCTCCAATAAAGCAGCGCTCATGTAAATACCATCGGATGCATGTTTTTAGTTGAATAGTTTTTGTATCATATATTTCGTCCCAGCACCTATGCCCATCAGCAACAGCTGGTTGCCATACTTGTCTTCTATCGCCTCATATCTGGCCGACTGCTCTGGAGTCAGCACTCCGCACTCCTTCGCGTTGTCCAGCTCTGTCTCGAGGTCGAAAAGCCACTGGTACTTTTCCATCAATAAGTTCGATTCATAGTCCGAGAGAATGTTTGTGGACGACAGTTCGCTCATGAACTGCGCATAACCGTTGTCGTAGCTTGTTATTTTCTCGTCCCACGATGGAGGCACAGGGGCGTCATTTGATTGCAAACTGGCTACTATTGCCACAACGATACCTACGACAACCACCACCAGTAGTATCCACAACCATGCCTTGCCATGCCGCTTCTTCTTGGGCTCGTAGTATGGCTGCCTTATGTTTGTATATTCTTCCCTGACAGGTATTCCGTCAAGTAAGAACTCCACCTCCACGCAGTCGTCACCTACTTCGCGGGCTTTGTTCAGAATTGTTCCCCGCTGGCGTGGTGTGATGTATCCGTTGCGCTGTGCCAGCTCTATCAGTCGGTTAACTTCTTGCGTCATGGCGTTATTGGCTTAACATATTTATAAACATATTGACGCCCATCATGTTCCTTGCCGATTGTATCTGCTGGTATCGGTATGACTGTTCTGGCGAGAGTTTGCCCTCGTTGTAGGCTGTCTCTAGTTCGTTCTCCAACAACAAGAGTTTTCCAATATCCATATAACTACCGATATTTTCATCGTTGAAGGAGCCATTCTGCATATCGGTTATCATTTGTTCGTAACATTTCTCCAGTTTGTCGAGCTTGCGGTCATACTTGTTTCCGCCCGAGGCAACGGCTATGATGATAATCAGCACCGCCACCGCACCACCTATTCCTGCCCACAGCCATGTCTTTTTCTTTTTCTGGCTGTCCTGTGGCTGTTGCGCTGCCGGGCGTTGTGGCGCCGCGTTGGCGTATTGTTGTCTATTTTGCTGCTGCGTATTCGGTGCGGCTGGTTCATCCTTGACGGGTATGTCGTCAAGGATGAACTCAACCTCCACCAGATTGTCGCCAAGCGACTTCGCACGGTTAAGTATAGCCTCTCGCTGACTCCGGGTGATAAACCCGTTGCCCCGCGCTATCGAAATCAATTTTTCAGTATCTGGATGCATGAGTTGACTGTTTATGTGTATTTATCTTATTATAGAGCAATTATCATGAGGATGATAATCATTGTTAGTGTGACACATTGCAGTATTAATCCCGTGATTGCAAGAGCATGTGTTTTTTTTGCGTTGGGGTAGGCATATTTTTCTGGGTTCTTGACTGCAAGTTTTTTCGCTTTGATGGCATAAATTACGGCGATTATGCCAATTGGAATACTGATAAAGTATGTAAACATTTGTACAAAGGGCATCATATACGTAGCCTTAGCTACTGAGTCTGTGATGTCGGTGTGCCACAAAGCAATTGTTATCAGATCGGAAATGAGGAATAAAATTCCCACCGCGATTGATATAATGCTAAGGATAAGAGCGGCAGTCGCCCGTGGCGGTTTCTGAACTGTGTTTTCGATGTTTGAATTCATAATTTGATGATTTTTATATATTATAAATTATAAATACGTCTGTGATTGTCAAGCATTTGAACTGTGATAATAATTACCACATTAATATGCTATTTGAAACATTATAATTGATATGGCGATTATAACAGCGTTTATCGCGGTTCCTATAATTGATAGAATCCATGATGTTTTGATATTGTTGTCTGCATATTGTTCAGGATTTTCTGCTATAAGTTTTTTCAAATTAATTGAAAAAAATAGTGCCACAATACCTGCAGCAAATCCAAACAATACTAAAAAATTTAGATGATCTATCAACGACAGTAATCCTAGTGGAATGGAGCAAATGCTGAGGACAAATGCAGCCGTGGCATACTTCGGTTTCTGAATGCCTGTATTTGGCTGTGCGTATTGCTGCTGATTGGCGCTGGGTTGTTGGTATGTCTGCTGCCTCGGCGGTTGTTGCGTCGTCGAATTCTGCTGCGCCTGCGCGCCGGCGTTCTCTGGTAGTGCTGAAAGTATGAACTCCACTTCCGTTGTGTCGTCTCCCATTTCGCGGGCTTTGTTTAGAATCATCTCGCGTTGGGCGGCAGAAAGACAACCTCTGCTCTGTGCCATTTTGACCAGTTTTTCTGTTTCGGGTGACATGCTTTTTACCCTCGTTCGTGTCGGGCGCAACTTTTTAGTTGTCGCTGGCTCGGCGGCGGGGTTGTACTTTTTTGACACAACAAAGAAAGTGGAGCCAATCCATTTTGCCTCATCTTTGGCGTGTGGGCTGGACTCCCTGTATATAAAATAAGGTCAATGAATCGCTCCACATTGGATTTGCCATATCTGATATGACACAATCCTTCAGGAACCATCATCTCTACCTTATTCCTTAATATACTTTGGTGAAGTGTCCAGTTTCACGCCATCGGAATAAAGCGAAAATGCGCTTTCTCGGCAAACCATTCTCTTGCGGTTTGCGGTGCAAAGATACAAACTTTTCTGTATTTTCCCAAACAGCTGCCCCATAACTCCCATAATTCCCAGTGTTCCCATGCTCCACGTTATCCATATAATCCCCGAATCTTTCAATTTTTTTGGCTTTTTCTCGGAAATCTTGTTTTTTTCAGAAAAAATTTGTATATTTGAGTTAGAAACATTCAAAAAAAAAGTCACTTTTCAAAATACCGACATATTTATTAATAAAGAGCAACCCCAATAACAATTAAAATAAAGCGATATGAAACACGCTGCTTATTTCCACCCACCGTAAAATCCCAACCGCAGAAATCTTGGAATTTATAATGTGATATACATTAAACTAATTAAAAATCAATTAATAATAATTAAAAAATAAAAAATATGAGTAAATCTCGTACTTCTATGAAAATCCACTGGAACGGCCAGACTGGCGGAGTGGTCGGTTACACCGTACGCGGAAATGATTTTTGGCGCTCAATGCCTAAATTCTATCACGATGCTTGCAACGAAGCTCAACAGCTTTGTCGAGCAAAACTATCTTTCGTCTCAAGCTTCATACACAACATTGGAGACATCTACAAATCTGGCTATCGCCACTACAACGTCTCTAAGTGTCAGCGTGCGAACTTCTCGCACCAAATCTTCCAGGACGCACTCTCGGGCAACCTCACCGATGGGCTGGTCATCAACCCCGCCGACGTCCTCGTCGCCCGTGGCAACCTGACGCCGACCCACTCCATCGCCGCCGCCGTAGCGCCCGCAACCCAGACGGTCACCATCTCATGGTCCGACAACTCTGGCGTGGGCTCCGCAAGTGCGACCGACAAGCTTCTCTATTGTGCATACAACTCCACCAAGCAGGAGAGCATCTACAGCGACAACGCTGCAACCCGCGCTGCCGAGACATGCTCCTTCACATATCCTGCCAACTGGAGCGGTGACACACTTTATCTCTACGCGGCATGGACCAGCGGCACCTCCGAGTCCGACTCCACCATGCTCGGCTTCTACACCGCCTGAGCCCAGTCTCAATGGTGACTCTAAAAAGCAAGCCCCGACCACCAAGGCCGGGGCTTGTCGCTTCTGATGGGTCTCTGATGAGGATTATGCCCTGAAATGAGTTGCAAAGATACTAAAAAACTCTTTTGGTTTTAAAAGTTTTCTATTTTTTTATTTCTTCTTTTCCCTCGTTTTCGGGGCGAAGTTGTATCCGAACAGTATCGAAGGCTCAACACAGATTGTCTCGTCGCCTGTGGAGAAGTAGTAGTCGAACTGTCCCATGATGTACCAGTTGTTGTCTATCATCCGTCCGAAACGGAACTCGACGGGCAGCACCAGGTCCATATCCACGAAGCCCAGACCCACGCAGGGGCTGAAACCTACCAGCCAGGGCTTTTCATTCAGGTTGCCGAACTCCATGAGCACGCCGGCCGACACCTTGAAATCGACATAAAAGTGGTCGTACTCGTTGTATGGGTGCATGGCACCTATGAATCCGCCTGCGCCGCCTACGTAGAAACCCAAGGCGAAGTTGTCAGACAGCGGGCGCGCAAAATCGTAACCCAGATGGATGTTCAATCCTGCGCCATGCAGGTCGATATACTCGGCCGGAAGGCCTATTCCGAAGTTCATGCCTTTAAGCCAGGGACGGCTTTCCTCCTGGGCGTATGTGGCCAAGGTGCAAAGCAGCGCAATCGCTATTATTATTGTTTTCTTCATTTCACAATCTCCTTATGGTTTTTGAGTATAGTTTTGGCGGTGCCGACCTTGCCGTTGAACTCGAACATAGACATGGCGTACCAGCCCTTGTAGTCGGGAGCCCAGTAGCGGATGCCAGCCATACCATTCTCCTTGCCCCATGCTATCACGTCTCTGTAGATGTCGGCTTGTCCCTGCTGGTCTTTGTTGTAGCCTTTGAGTTTCTTGTTCCAGCTGGCGAACGGTCCTTCCATTTTGCCCGACGGATACGAGAATTCACCGATAAACACAGGTATTTCACATTTTCTGTTGATGCGTGCGATGGTTTTTTTCAGCAGTTTCTTCTTGTTCAGCGACATCGCCGGAGCACTGGGATAGTAGCTTATGCCTGCGGTCTCCATCTCGTAGCCGTGCTGGGCCATATATTTGAAGAATGCGGCGCAGCATCGAGGAGTGAACACCACTGTGGCGATATGGGTCGAGAACTTCACGTCCGAGGCGTCGATGCCGTGGTTGGCGTAGGCTTTCAGCACTCCACGTTTCACGGCGGCATATTCTTCGGCGTTGTATTTCCACACGTTGCGTTTCAGCCATCCTATCGAGAATAAGGAAGCCGTATAGCGTTTCATCGCGGATGCTTTCTCCAGTTTCGGGTTCACGGCCGATTTGGCTCCCATACCGATTCCGGCAAAGCCGAAGTTGGCCTCGTTGCCGAGGTTCCAGTTCTTTACTGTGCAGCCGGTCGCGAGTATCGAGTCGGCCACCATCTCGCCGTAGGCCTCAAGCACCTCGCACACCTCGTCGAGCGTCAGTTCCGACCATTCTTTACCTCCCATAAGTCCGTTGAACTCGGGATACTCGTCGAAGCGCGGCGCCTGTATCCTGTCCATATCCATATAGGTGTAGGCGCACATGATTTCAGGATTGATAGGCATGTTGAGCGATGCGGCTATACGGCAGAGCCTCAGGGCTTGGTCGAAGGTGTGCACGTTGGCGTTCTCGTCGGGTTCGCCATCGACGGTGTTTTCGGCGGTCTTGTGCCGCTTGGTGGCTATGCGCACGTACATCTCTGTCGAGCCGAGGTTGCGGTAAATCGTCTGCAGTTCCTCGGGTGTGGTGGCGGTCTCACCGTTCACGATGAAAGTGTAGTTGCTGTCGAACTGGTTGAGTGAGAAGGGGCTCAGCGAAAGCGCAACCCTGAAGTCGCTCACCTGCACCGTGGCCGGTGTCTTGGCTGCCGCCTTCTGCCTGTTGGCAAACACAAACGGAACCTGCATCTTTCCGCTGACCACTATGGGCTGCCGGCAGAGGACTGTCTGCTCATCGCCGTCCACCACGGCATATCCTACATATTCCATCTCGTCCCCCACTGACAACGGAGCACTGGCAACTGACTGCTGACCACTGACCACTGGCAACTGTGCCTTCACCACCCCTTGGTATTCTATCTTGTCGGCTCCGCCGCCTGCGTTGCATATCAGCTTGGTTGTGTTCGTCTTGCCGTTCTGCTTGACGGTCATCACATAGCTGCCCGCCTTCGAGAGCGACACCTTCATCAGGTGGGTTCCCGCCTCCATCTTCGAGGAGTGCTTGGCCACCGTGCGTCCGTTCGTGCCGGCTATCGTGACCGTCACCATCCCTGCATCTGTAACGGCGACATACACTTCCGCATTCCCGTTGAATGGGTTAGGTCTCACCGACAGTTTTTTACTGTCAGCCACCGGCTGCGTGCTGCCTGCTGCCCGCTGCCTGCTCGGCATCACCAGCACAGTGTCGGGCCATACAAGTGTCTGCTGCCAGCCTTTCGTGTGGTTGGTCACCACCACGCGGTCAAGCTGCACGTGGCGTCCGTTGCGGTCAAGTCCTGTGAACGTGACCGTCTGCGCCGCCGCACAAAAGCATGTCAGCACAAGTGCTATCAATGTAATCGTCTTTTTCATAGGTGATTATGATTTGTGATTAACTTATGATTTGAGTTTGCAAAATTACATTCTTTTCTTCATACTGAGGTTGCCTGTTTTACATAATAATTGTTCTATTATCCATATTTTTGTATTAAAACCTATAATATTTTGTTCTTTTTAGCGTTTTGACTTTAATCTATACCTTATAACCATTAACCGTTAACCATTAACCACTAACCATTAACCATGTCCCCCGACTCACTGCCCATAGTCTCCGATGCCGACAGCTACAATGTGCTGGCACAATACGAGAACAAAATTACACTTGGACGCATCCCTCACCTTAAACGTGAATTCCCAGATTATTACCACCCTGGCGATTATGTGTTGCTGTTCTTCAAAGGTGGAACTCTGTCGGGCACCGTCAATATGCGTCCTTTCGAAATCAAGGCGCCAGCCGTCATGTTCGTCTCAGTCGAGCATATACTGCATCTCTCCGACGTCAGCGGCGACGTGAGTGTCGATACCATTGCCTTCAAGCACTCTGTGGGTGAAGACCTGAAAATCGACATTCCTCTGTCTCTCCTCCAGCAAGTCATGGTGCGCCCATCTGCCTTGTTGTCAGACTATGAGATTCTCCTCGTGCAGGATTATTTCAATCTCATAGCCTCCGTCATTGGCTGGTGCACCGATGCCGACCGATATCTGGCCATACTATACCTCCTTCGCTCGCTCGCCACAATGTTGTGTGGTGTCTATCAATTAAACCCCGTTAATGCGCGTCTTAGCCGTGCAGAAGAGATTGCCGGACGCTTCATGGTGATGGCCGAAAGGTTCTGTCGTGAGCGTCACGACATTGGTTGGTATGCCGACGAACTCTGCCTCTCACCCAAGTATGTGGCCAACGTGGTGAAGGAGGTCACAGGCAACACGGCGGGCGACTGCATCAACGACAACCTCGTGCGGCAAGCCAAATCCCTGCTCCTCACCACATCGCTCACCATACAGCAGATCAGCGACCGCCTCGGTTTCCATAACCAAAGCCATTTCGGCACCTTCTTCCGCCGCCACACCAACACAAGCCCCACATCATTCCGCCATATTCCGACCTCCGAGGCGAACGGGATTCGACATAATCTATAAAGTGTGTATTTTTGCAACCTGTCTTAATATTTCGAACAGATGAACAAAATGATTGCCTATTGTGGGCTCGACTGTGGAAAGTGCGACGCCAATATCGCCACTCGGAACAATGACCGGGATCTGCGTTTGAGGACCGCCAAACTCTGGTCAAAAATGAACGGCGTCACAATACTTCCCGAACACATCAACTGCGAGGGTTGCCGTATGGATGGCGTGAAGACCCCATTCTGCAGTACTCTGTGCGAGATTCGCAAATGTGCAATGGGCAAAAGGTTTGACACTTGCGGCGATTGCCACGAAATGGAGATTTGCCCCAAGGTCGGATCTGTACACAAATACAATGATGATGCTAAGAAAAACTTGATTGTGCAATGATGGAAACCGAAAGGATACTTTTGCGACCGTGGCGTGAGGAAGATGCCGAGTCGCTCTACAAATATGCTTCCGACCCCGAGGTGGGGCCTCGTGCCGGCTGGCCGCCGCATCAGTGTGTTGCCGAGAGTCTCGAGATCATACGTACCATCTTTAGCGGCGAGGGGATGTGGGCCATCGAATGGAAGGCAACGTGCGAACCAATCGGCTGCGTCGGCTATCTGCCTGATGCACATTCCAATCTGAAGATAGCGGCGAACGAAGCCGAGGTGGGCTACTGGATTGCCCGTCCCTATTGGGGTAGAGGCATCTGCACCGAGGCATTGCGGCTCGTCATCGACCACTGTTTCAACGTGAAACGGTTTGACGCCCTCTGGGGTGATTATTTTCCAGAAAATCCAGCCTCAGGTCGTGTGATGGAGAAATGCGGCTTCATCGACACAGGCCGCGAGACCCTGTGCCCCAACCTGGAACTAGGCTCCGACCGCCCTGTAACAATAATGAAACTCGAAAATGTAGGAGGAATCCGCAAGGAGGATTAAACCATAATTCCTATTCTTTCACCCCTTTGAACTTGAAACCTGCCTGCTCGACGGCTTTTCTCACGTCGTCGGCGTCGGCTTTGCCTGTGACGACGAGGGTGTTGGCCGCTGGTGTGGCTTCGCAGGTGGTGACGCCTGTCACCTTGCCGACCGACTGCTCACAGGCGGCCTTGCAATGATTGCAATGCATGCCTTCGACGGTATAAACAACCGTGTCGGCAGCCATTTCGGAGTCAGGGTTGACTTTATGCTTCTTGAATTTGCTGAACAGTTTCATGCTTAATGCTATTATGATGAACAATACTAAAAGTGACGAGCAGATGATCTGGAACACGCTGGGCGAGGCGTTTTCTGCGGCGCAGCAGGCACTGTGCATTCCGCAGCCTTCTGTCATACCGATAGCCTTAATGCCAAGCGCGTTAATCAGCAACCCGAATAAAACAGAAAAGCCCACGATGGTGAGGAGGTAAATCCACGTGAAGCGGCTGCCCATCGACTTGCGCACCACGAGAATGGAGGCGATGTTCACCGCCGGACCTGCCATCAGCATCACCAGCGCCGCTCCGGGCGAGAGTCCTTTCATCATCAGTGCCGCCGCCACAGGGATGCTGCCGGTGGAGCAGATATACATAGGCACCGCCACCACGAGGATGACCAGCATCTGAAGCAACGGTTGTTTGCCGAAGGAGAGGAAAAACTCGTCGGGCACGGCAACGTTGATGAGGGCGGCCACCAGGAGGCCTATAGCCAGCCGCAGCCCGATATCCTGAATCATATCGTAGTAGGCATACTTCAGCACACGCCAGAGGCGGCTAAGGAATGCTTGATTGTTTGAATGCTTGATTGTTTGAGTATTTGACGCGTCAGCACTCACACATTCACACATTGACGCATTTACGCAATCATATCGGTTGACCAGCAGTCCACCGCAGACGCCGGTAACCAGCGCCGCCACAGGGCGCGTGATGGCAAAGCCCAATCCCATCAGCGAGAAGGTGGCGAGGATGGAGTCGATGCCCGTCTGCGGTGTGGCTATGAGGAACGAGGCGACTGCCCCTTTCGACGCACCCTCGTTTTTCAACCCTACGGCGGTGGGGATGACTCCGCATGAGCAGAGTGGCAGAGGCACACCCAGCAGGGCCGCCCAGAGTACCGACAGCTTGTTGTTCCGCGACAGATATCGTGCGTAGAACCGTTTCGGAACAAACACATGCAGCACCCCTGCGATGAGGAATCCCAGCAGAAGGTAAGGGCTCATAGCGTTGAGAACCGCCAGCAGAGCACTAAGAAAATCTTGTATAGTCATATTATTGTCAGCTTGTTACAACGAATGGCAACCATCCGTTTCCAAGAGACAAAGATATGCCTTTCCAAAGATATGTGAAATCACTATTATTAGCGATTTTGGCGTTTTATCGTCTTTTCGGCCTGCTGGCCGTCATCAGTATGCCGACTACCGCGTATACGGCTCTAAAATCATCATTTTTGGGTATTGCCGAGTTGTTTTGTCGTATTTACTTTTGCAATCGGATTTGAAGATAATTTGAAACTAAAATCTATTAATATATGGGTATTTTAAGCAAGTTTTTCAGCAACGCCCGAAAGCCGGAGGGTTTCTTGGGGCGCATTATGGTTAATGGTATGAACGGTGGCCCGCATGCACGCATGGCGGAATGGGGGTTGTCGCATATTGACATCAGAGAGGACTCCGACGCCCTCGACGTGGGTTGCGGCGGAGGTGCCAATATCGCACGACTGCTCAAGCTCTGTCCTGGTGGAACTGTGAAAGGCATCGACTATTCGCCTGTGTCGGTCAGAAAATCCTCCGAAGTGAACGCTGATGCAATAGCTTCCGGATGCTGCAAGGTTGTAGAGGGGAGCGCGGCGGCGTTGCCGTTTGGTGACGGCGAGTTCGACCTCGTCACCGCCTTCGAGACCGTCTATTTCTGGCCTGGCATCGAGGATTGTTTCCGCGGTGTGCACCGTGTACTCAAGGAAGGCGGGCAGTTCCTTATCGTCAACGAGGACGATGGGCTGACAGGCAACAATGAGAAGTGGGAGAAGATGATCGACGGTATGCACACCTACACACCTGACGAGCTCCGCACATACCTTTCTGCGGCTGGTTTCCGGAATGTAAGCGTTCACTCTCGACTGGACGGAAAGAACCGTTGGCTCGCGGTCTCGGCTGTGAGGTGAAGGTATTTTTACAGCATCTCCTCGATGGCAGCCTCCATCTCTTCGGGTTCGGCTGTAGGTTCGAAACGCACTACCTTTGTGCCGTCGCGTGAGATGAGGAACTTGGTGAAGTTCCACTTGATGTCGGGATTCTTTGCATAGTCAGGATCTTGCTCCGACAGCATCTGGTCCATAAGCTGACCCAATCTGTGCTCGGGGTTGAACCCGGCAAATCCGGCTTGGCTTTTCAACCAGACGTATATGGGATGGGCGTTTTCGCCGTTCACCTCTATCTTTGACATCAAGGGGAAGGTCACTCCGTGGTTCAGACGGCAGAACTCAGCTATCTCTTCGTCAGAGCCCGGTTCCTGATGACCGAACTGGTCGCAGGGGAATCCGACGACAACGAGCCCACGGTCTTTATACTTTTCATAGAGTGCCTCCAATCCGTCGTACTGCGGGGTGAATCCGCACTTCGAGGCGGTGTTTACTATGAGCAGTACTTTGCCTTTGAAGTTGGCAAAATCGACCTCCTCACCGCTGTTCGACGTGGCCGTGAAGTCGTAAATCTTTGCTGTGTTGGTTCCGTTTTTTGCTGAATTGCACGAGGCAAGACATAATACAGAAACCAGCAAGGTGATGAAACGTATCTTTTTCATAAACGTAAAAATAATAATTACATTTGGTGTGACTTTGGTTACAAAAATACAAAATAAATTCATATCTCTGGCTATTTGTTTTATTCTTGCATTTCTCCCCCTTTGTGGCCGAAATTGCAAATACAACTGTGATAGACGTCCACCATCCTCACACAATAATAAATTGCTGCCTCCGTTAATTACTTTTAAAAGAGAACGTTTTATTAATCAAACAAAAATCTCAAAACGATGAAGAAAGTTTTTTCAATTCTTATGGTTGCTTTCGCCCTGACGGCTATGACTGCCTGCAAAAAGGACAACAACGATACGGACGACAACGGCAACGGGCAGCCGACGGCGAGCATTGCCGACAACACGCTCGTCTATGACGGCCAGACCTATAAGTTCGACGACGTGGTGGTTGACTACTACCACAGCGAGCTTACTTTGGTCTCAGCCTTTACCAGTGATACGCTTGATAACGGCGACCCCAGGTTGTCGCTCGAGGGAATCCATATCACTCCGAGCACATGGAACAAGACCTTCGACCTCGCCAATGCTTCGCAGTGGCCCGGTGAAGCCATGGTGCCCCTGCACCTCAGAGGTGTTCTCAACATCTCGTTCGAGGCTTGGGCCAATGACGGCGTAATGGGTGGCGGCGGCGACCTCGACGGCGTGCACTACGAGAACGAATCCATATTTTCAAGCGGCACCTATACTGTCTCTGGTAACAACAACGGCACTCCCATCACCATCACCTACGACGGCACCCTGAAGAACGGCAAGAAGTTCCAGGCGAAGGTGGTGTCGAATAACTACGATATCTGATTTTAACCCCCAAAACAAAATTTTCAAACGATGAAGAAAGTACTTTCAATTCTTATGGTTGCCTTCGCCATGACGGCTATGACAGCCTGCGAAAAGGACAACAACGATACGGACGACAGCGGCAACAACAACACTCCCACCGAGGCGGCCGCGAACACGGCTGTCATAGACGGTCGTACATATCACCTCAACTGCCGCTATTCCGTTGAACAAAGCGGGCGCGGCTACCTTGATGCCGAGAGCGTTGAGCAACAGGACAGCGTCAGCATCCTCAACATACGTGGCGATGTGAAGGAGAAGAACCGCACCTACGACCTCACGCAATACATCGAGGGTGCCGACTATGCCTTCGGAGTGATGGAATCGAACGGCGCGAACTCCTGCTCGTTCCAGCAGGACAACCATGTTGACGGCGAGCCGCATTTCTACGGTGTCATCAACGAACAGGAGTACGGCGACGGCGCTTTCAGGAGTGGCACGCTGACGGTCAGCTGCACCGACGACCTGCTCACCTATAAGCTCTCGGGTGAGCTGAAGAACGGCAAGTCCGTAAGCTTCCACGCCAGCATCCCGGCTTCCGAATGGCAGCAGCTGGCTTGGTGAAGACTTGTGGTGAGCTGAATCGATGAAACGACCCCACGCTGAGCCTTGCGGCCTGGTGTAGGGTCGATGGTTTTTATGGCAATGGGGGAGGGGCGGTTATTTCTTCCGCTCGGGTATGGGCTGGAGGGTGGCGGTCTGGACTTTTATCTGGTGTCCGGGTGCCAGCTCAACGGTGGCTTTGGCTCCGTTGACGCTCACTACCGTCACATGCACGCCGCCGGCAGTCATCACGCGGTCGCCTTTCTGCAGGCTGTCGCGGTAGGCCTGCTCTTTCTTGGCCTGTTTTGTCTGCGGACGTATCAGGAAGAAGTAGAAAATCACTATCATAAGAACCACCATGATGGTAGTCTTGGTCCATCGTGGCCAGCTCATAAGCCAATCGCCGATGTTGTTCAGAATGAAGTCGAGCATGTATTGAATGTGTTAAAGTTGATAAGTTGATAAGGAATAGCTGACGCAATCAAGCACTTTTCTTTTTGAATATCAATGATACGGCGATGCTGCCTACCAGCACTCCGAGTATGACGAGCAGCGACGTGAGGGTCGAGATCTCCCAGTGGAGGAACTCGTGCCCGATCATCTTCACTCCTATGAAAGCGAGCAGCAACCCCAAGCCGTATTTCAGAGCCCAGAACTTGTCGGCAATGCCGTCCATTAGGAAGAAGAGTGAACGCAAGCCCATGATGGCGAAGATGTTGGAGGTGTAAACAATCATCGAGTCGGTGGTCACCGAGAATACCGCCGGGATGGAGTCGACGGCGAAGATGATGTCGGAGAACTCTATCACCAGCACCACGATGAACAGGGGGGTCATATAACGTTTGCCGTCAATCTTGGTGAAGAAGTTGTGCCCGTCGCAGTTGGGGGTAGCACGGAAGTACTTGCTGCAGAAGCGCACGATGGGGTGCTTGGCGGTGTCAATGTTGTCGTCGTCTTTCTTTATCGCCATCTTCACACCGCTGTATATGAGTATCACGCCGAACACAGCGAGCACCCACGAGAAGCGGGTTACCAGTTCGCCGAGAGCGAAGATGAATACGAACCTCAGCACTATGGCACCCAGCACGCCCCAAAAGAGCACGCGGTGGTAGTATTTCTTCTCGATGCCGAAGCTGGCGAAGATCATTATCATCACGAAGATGTTGTCGATGCTCAGCGACTTCTCCAGCAGGTAGCCGGCGAGATACTGGGTGAACATTTCATGACGGTAGATGTTGAGCGCCGCTCCGAAGTCCATGCCGTCACTTATCCTGTGCTCCAGGGTGGTGCCCTTGACATACTCCAGCAGCTCGTCCATCGAGCCTATGCCGTGCACCCACTCGGCTTTGAACCATATCAGTCCGCCAAAAATCAATGCCGTCACGATCCACACCACCGTCCAGATGGCGGCTTCTTTGAGTCCTATCACGAGGTCTTTCCTGTGGAAAAGTCCTTGGTCAACAGCCAGCATCAGAACGATGAGGCCCATGAAAGCGATAAAAAACGGTATGTTTATCATATATTTAGTACCTTTGCAAAAATAATATAACGCAGTCGGTGGTCAAATATTGCTCATTATTCTACTCTTTCCTGAAAATCGGAGGCTTCACTTTCGGTGGTGGCTACGCAATGGTGCCGCTGATGGAGAGGGAGTTCGTCTCTCAGCGTGGATGGCTTACCACCGATGAGTTTCTCGATGCCATCTCGCTGGCACAGTCGATGCCTGGGGTTTTTGCCGTCAATGTGGCGACACAGGTGGGCTACAGGTTGCGTGGTGTGTCGGGCAGCATCGTGGCGGTTGTGGGCAACATACTCCTTCCGATACTTTTCATCCTCGCATTGGCTATGTTTTTCCGCACTTTCAGGGATAACCACTATGTCAACGCCATCTTTCTCGGATTGCGCCCGGCGGTGGTGGCGCTCATCGCAGCACCAGTCTTCACCCTTGCACGCAGGTTGCACCTCACCTGGCGTACCGTCTGGATTCCTGCCCTTGCCGCTGCTCTCATCTGGCTCTTGGGTGTCAGCCCCATACTGGTGATACTCCTCGCCGCGGTGACCGGCTACGCCTGGGGGAAATTTCATAGCCCGTCCGACCAGTCAGACTCGTCAGACTCGTCCGACAAGTCTGACAAGTCCGACTTAAAATAACACTCAATGCTCTACCTCAAGCTTTTCCTCACATTCCTCAAGATTGGCATCTTCACCTTCGGTGGCGGCTATGCCATGATCTCGCTCATTGAGAACGAGGTGGTGGAGAAGCAACATTGGCTCACCCCCGAGCAGTTTACAGACATCCTCGCCGTCAGCCAGACCACGCCAGGACCAATAGGCATCAACACTGCCACCTACGTGGGCTATACCGCCACCCTCGATGCCGGATACGGTACTGGCGGTGCCGTCGCTGGCGCTCTGCTGGCTTCTTTTGCTGTAGTATTGCTGCCATTTGTACTAATGCTGGTGCTAATGAGGTTCCTCTCGGCTCATCGGGACAATCCGACCGTGAAGGTGGTGTTCCGAACGTTACGCATCGTTGTGTTGGGCCTTATAGCAGCTGCTGCCCTCTCGTTGCTCACCGTCGAGTCGTTCGGAGTGCCGGGATGGAACAGGCGGTTCGTCGTAAGCTGCGCCATCTTCGCGATGGTGTTCATCCTCTCCATCCTGCCCAACAGAAAACGCGATTTTCACTTTTCGACTTTCCACTTTCAATTAAATCTCCGTCCCCATCCGATAGCCTTGCTGATAGTGGCAGCCCTTTTGGGACTGCTGCTCTATGCGTAACCAATCACTGACCACCATGATAGATATCCTCACTCTTCAGCAGCATTTCGCCCACCGCTTTGGTGGTGACGGCGTCGCCTATTTCGCACCTGGACGCATCAACCTCATAGGCGAGCATACCGACTATAACGGAGGCTTCGTATTCCCTGGTGCCGTCGATTGCGGCATCAGTGTCGTGATGCGGCCCAACGGAGGCACCGAAGTGAACCTCTACGCCGTTGACCTCGACCGCTCTTGCCGATTCGATATCCACGATGAGGAGGGGCCGTCCGACATCCATTTCCGCTATATCTACGGAGTGGTGCGAGAGATGCTGGCGGCTGGAGTGGCTGTACGGGGATTCGATGCCGTCTATGGAGGCGATGTGCCGCTGGGAGTCGGCATGAGCTCGTCGGCGGCGTTGGAGTGCTGCTTCGCTTTCGCCTTGAACGACACCTTTGGTGGCAGCCTCGACCGTATGACCCTCGCACGCATAGGGCAGACGACAGAGCATAAGTATGTAGGCGTCAAATGCGGCATCATGGATCAGTTCGCCTCCATGCATGGACGCGCCTGCTCGCTGATGCGGCTCGACTGCAACAGTGGCGAGTTCGACTACTTCCCTTGGAATCCAGCCGATTATCGACTGGTGCTGGTCAACAGCTGTGTGAAGCACGAGCTGGTGGGGTCGCCCTATAACGAGCGGAGGGAGTCCTGCGAGCGGGTGGTACAGATGGCGGGCGTGAAAAACCTGCGCTATTGCGACTGGGAGCGGTTGGAGACGTTGAAACCCAAGCTCTCGGAGACCGACTATAGGAGGGCGCGATATGTGTTGGGCGAGGTGGACAGAGTTATGGCGGTCAGCGAAGCCCTGCAGAGAGGCGACTACGAGGAGGTAGGGCGGCAGATGTACCTCACCCACGAAGGGCTCAGCCGCGATTATGAGGTGAGCTGTGAGGAGCTGGATTTCTTAGTCGACGAAGCGAGACGATTGGGAGTCAGCGGAGCCCGCCTGATGGGAGGCGGCTTCGGAGGCTGCACTATCAACCTCGTGCGTAACGACATCTGCGACAGGTTTTTAATCGAAGTGCAGGAAAGCTATAAGGCTAAGTTCGGAGTGGAATGCAAACCGATAAAGGTGACGATAGGCGAAGGGGCACGGAGATTACGGGTTTGATTAATGGTATGTAATAATAGGTGTTTACCATTTGTGGCAGTTCTCATTGCCAACATGATGGATTATACCCTTTGTGGTGGATTTATAATTTGCCACTTTTAGTATGGTTATTTGTGTTTTGTGGCGAGTGTTTTTGAAAGGTTTTTATTACGTTTTGAAGACTTTTTGAAGTTTTTGATTGGTTTTTGTGTGGTTTTGAGAGGGTGTTTTGGCTGTTTAAATCACTTTTGTAGAGGGGATGATGGGTTGTGTGGGTGGTGGATTTGCGGTTAACTTGTTGATTGCTTGGGATGTTGGTTGGTGTTGCTTGAAGTGGGTTGTGTCAATGGTTAACGGTTAACGGTGAATTCACTTGCAAGCCTAGAAACGTTGATAGGTTGATAAGATGATATGTTGATAGGGAACGGTTAATTTTGTTTTTTTAATTCCATTGCAGAAATGGGGTTGGGATTTCATTTTTTTCAAAATTCGGTTCAAAAATTGGAAATTTTAGTTCAATTTTTTCCGATTTTATAGATCATTTTATTCAAATATTATAAATGTTAAAAATGTAATATATTATAATACAATAAGTTATGTGTAACTATACTACTTATATATATTTTGTTTGAGAGCACACCGGCTAAAGACATAAGAAATCACCGTTAACCGTGTTAACCGTTGTCTTTTTTTTGCACGGAGCTAGCACGGAGTTAGCGCGGAGGGAAGTGCCCGGACAGTGCGGGATGTGACTGTGGCGGGAACGCCACTGAAGTGCACAGGAGAGTGAGAGGCGGAGGTTCCGGATATCCCGGTGTTTCCGGATTTGTGTTGGTGTGAACTGTTCGGAATCATTACGGAAATGGGCGGAAGATGGGTCGTTTTTGCAGCTTGATCTTGATTGAATGAAGGGGCGGTGGTTAGTGGTAACTAACAGGGAGTTAGATGGGAGCTAAAAGGGAGTTAATCGGTTGGGCGCTCTGGAGGGCTTTCTTTTAAGCTCTCTTTTAAGTTGGTTATTATAACTATCTTTTTTATTATTGTTCTAAAATAATTTGTATTTTTGTTTCTTGGTTGACGGGTTGTCAACCGGGTATTCAAACGATTTATCACATTGTATGTGAGGTAACTATTAACAAACAAACACACTTCTTATGGAAGAACAGAACTTAAACCAGGAGGCTGAAATCATCAACAACCAGCCGACGGACACCACAGAGGCCGCTCAGGTCGCTGAAGAATCGAACAACATGGCTCAGGCCGTGGAACCGGAAACGGCTGAACCTCAGCAGGAGGAGACGCCGCAGGCTCAGGAGGAAGCTCCCAAGGCCGACGAGCAAGAGAAGGCAGAACCGGCATTTGTGGAGCCGGAGACGGACTATTCGACCTTGAGCCGCGAGGAGCTGGTCGAGACTTTCGAGTCGCTCATGGAGGACGAGGACATCTCGCACATACGCCAGAGAGTGGCTGCCTTGAAGAACCGCTTCGAGTTGCTCGAAGAGGAACACCAGAAAGAGATTTTCAGCAAATATATAGAGGACGGTGGGGAGAAGGAGAACTTCAAGCAGGAGGATGACCCCATCGTGGAAAAATACAACCGCATGAAGGCGGCTTTCCGCAAACGCCGTCAGGCTTACATGGAGGCGCTCGAGGCTGCCAAGCAGAAGAACCTGCTCGACAAGGAGTCTATTCTGGAGAGCCTGAAGAACCTGCTCGAACGGGGCGAGGAGAACATGCGCAAGGCTAACGACGAGTTCAAAGAGCTGCAGGAGAAGTGGAAGCAGATAGGCGAGGTGCCGAGAGAGAAGATGAACGACCTGTGGCAGCAGTATCATTTCCTCATGGAGCAGTTCTTCGGTCAGATGAAGATGAAGCGCGAACTGCGCGACCTCGACATGAAGCGCAACCTCGAACAGAAGCTGCAGCTGTGTGAGAAAGCCGAAGAGCTCATTGTGGAGGATTCGGTGCAGAAGGCATTCAAGGCTGCCCAAGATCTGAGGGTCAAATGGAAAGAGATAGGTCCGGTGCCGGTGGAGCAGAACGAAGAGATATGGCAGAGGTTCTGCAATGCGATGAACAAGATTGAGGAACGGCGCAAGGAATACTACGAGCAGCGTAAAGAGGAGTTTGAAAAGAACCTGCTGGCAAAACAGGCGCTGGTGGACAAGGTGATAGAGGTGACCTCGAAGCCGATGGAGAGCACCAAGGACTGGAACGACGCCAGTACCGAGCTGGACGAGCTGCTGAAGATGTGGAAGGCGATAGGACCTGTGCCACGTGAGGTGAACGAGGAGATATGGACGAAATTCAAAGGGCTCATCGACAGGCACTATGAACTGAAAAAAGAACATTTCGGCCAGCTGCGTGACGAACAGGCGACAAACTACAACAAGAAGATTGACCTCTGCCTGAAAGCCGAGGCTATTGCAAAACGCGACGACTGGAAGAAGGCCACCGAAGAGATTCTGCAGCTGCAGAAAGAATGGAAGGAGATCGGTCCGGTGAGCCGCAAGGTGAGCGAGAAGATATGGCACCGATTCCGCGGCGCCTGCGACGAGTTCTTCAAGAACAAGACCGAATACTACAACAATCTGCGAGGTTCGGAACAGGAGAACTTGCAGAAGAAAGAAGCTATCATAGAGCAGCTGAAACAGTTTGAGTTCGGCGAAAGCAAGGAGGAGAACCTCAGGGTGATTAAAGACTTCCAGAGGCAGTGGATGGAGATTGGCTATGTGCCGCTGAAAGAGAAAGAGAGGCTGCAGAAGGAGTTCCGCCGTGTGATAGACGAGCACTTTGAGAAACTGAAGATTTCGGCTGCAGAGGCAGAGGAGAACAGCTACCGCGAGCGTCTGCGCAACGTGGCCGGCGACATGAGGCGGTTTGTCAGCGGCGAGCGGAGCGAGCTAATCTCGAAGATCGAGAAGCTGAAAGACGACGTGAAGTTGTGGGAGAATAACCTGGGCTTCTTCTCGAACAGCCGTCAGGCCGACCTTCTGAAAGAGGAGTTTGAGAAGAAGATGCAGCATGCACGTCAGCAGATTGCGCTGCTTGAGGCAAAACTGAAAATACTGAAAGACGCGGAGATGGCGGAAAAAGCTGAAAAAGCGGAGAAAGATGAAAAATAAGAGCATGGTGAAACGATGGCTTTTCTTGATGGCGGCTGTGCTGGTTCTTGTCGCGACATCGTGCAACAAGGATGGCGAAAAGGTGAAGTTCAACCGCTTTGAGAAACTGCTTTTCGAGACCGACGCGTCGGCTCTGCAGCAGAAACTGATGGATAGCCGCTCGACCTACGCTTCGCCGCTTATCAACTGTGAGCCCGAAAACCAGCAGTATATGATGCAGCTCCAGGCTTTCGTGAGCGATCCGTTCATGAAGGAGATATACCGTTTGACGGACAGCTGCTATGACGACTTGCGCTGGCTCGAACGCGACCTCGCGTCGGCGATGGGGAGAGCCCGCAAACTGTCGGATAACGTGGTGCCGAAACGGTATTTCACCATGATCACCGGCGATATGGAGGACTACACGAACAGGGTGTTCTGCTACGACGGCGATCTGGTGCTCTCGGTGGACCACTATGTGCTGCCCTACACGAAACACTTGGGCTACTGCAACTGCCCGATGTATATTGTCAACCTGTCGAACCGCAAGTATATGGCGGCCGACTGCATGGCAGCGGCGGCGAGGAGCCGCATAGCCATGCCAGAAGGCGAACCGACGCTGCTCGACTACATAGTGATGGAAGGCAAGGTACAGTATTTCCTTGAGCAGACGCTTCCGTCGACCCACGACACCATAAGGCTGCGCTATACCGCCGACCAGCTCGGCTGGATGGAGCACAGCGTGAAAGACGTGTGGGGCTACTTCCTGCAGAACAACTTGCTCTACGAGAAAGATATGGCTCGGATACACAACTTCATAGACGACGCACCCAAGACCAACGCCTTCCGCGGGTCGGCTCCCAGAACGACCGACTATCTGGGGTGGCAGATAGTGCGCTCATATATGAAACGCAGCGGCGACAGCCTCGACAAGCTCTTCGCCAACACCGACTCGCAGATGATACTGCAGAAATCGAGGGTGAGATTTTGAGTGTTGAGGGATTGTAAACATGAAATATATTTACAAAGATATGTCAAAGAAAAAAAGAACAATTTCAAATATCTATGCCTACCTGCTTATTAAGTTCGTGGTGGCGTTTGTGTCATTGCTGATAGCGCAGGCGGTCTTCATCATAGTGAACCGTGGTATGTGCCAGGTGAGCGGCTCGCATGAGTGGTGGAGTCTGATTTGGGGCAATGTGGTCTTCGGGCTCGCTACCGTAAGCACGGCCTTCCTGCCGTATTTCGTGCTGATGCTGCTGCCCACCGAGCTTCGCTGGAAGCGGTGGTACAGAGTCGTCTGCGAGATGCTGTACTATGCGGTGATGCTGCTGATGATAGTGCCTGCCTTCTGCGACTCTATATACTACCAGCATACTTTGAGACTGCTTTCGGCCGACATCTTCCACTACCTCACCGTCGGTGGTCAGATGGGCACTCTGACCTGGATGTTCCTTATGGACTTCTGGCCTGTGACGCTGACGGGTGTTACGCTACTCATCGTGGACCTCGTCATCGGAGCCAAGATGAAGCTTCCCGAACGCGACAGTTGGCGCAACCACACTGCCAACGACTGGGTGGGTTTTGCTGTCTGCATGCTTCTGCTGGCGGTTATGGTAAGAGGTGGCTTTGGCCGCCACAGCCTGCGGCTGAGCGACGCTGCGAAATATGCCGAGCCGAAAAACTCGGTGCTGGTGTCGAACAGCCTGTACAGCGTCATCCGCACTATGTGGACCGACGAACTGCCTAAAGAAGACATCATGGAACAGAACGAGGCTAACCGCACCTTCTCGACTGACTTTCGCATGACTCCGATTGACAGCACCTTGGGCTGCATTGGATGGATGCCGGGAGCTGGTCGGTATATGGCGTACCATTATGTCGGCGACACCCTCGTGTCGGAAACGATGAAACAAAAGAACGTGGTGATACTGGTGCTCGAGAGTTTTTCGCAGGAGTATATGGGATGCTATGGGGCCGAGAAGTCATACACACCGTTTCTCGATTCTCTGGCTAAACGCTGTTATCTCTACAACGGACGCAGCAACGGAAAGAAGTCGATTGAAGGCATTGCTGCCATAGCCAGCTCGATACCTACGCTCACATATACGGCCTATACGCTTTCAGACCATTATGACAGCACCAGGTTGGCTCTGCCCGCCATCCTGAAACGTCATGGCTACTCCACAGCTTTCTATCACGGCACCTACAACGGAGTTATGAACTTCGACAGCTACTGCCGTCATGCAGGATTCGACAAATACTACGGCAAGGACGAGTATGAGGAGCAGAAGGGAGAGATAGAAGGTGACTACGACGGTGCCTGGGGAATCTTCGACGAGCCGTTCCTGCAGTACACGTCGAACACTATGGGCAAGCAGAGAGAGCCCTTCTTCTCTATGATATTCACCGTGAGCTCGCACCATCCCTATCCCATACCCGACAAGTATAAGGATCGCTTCAAGTCAGCCAAAGGGGATAACCCGTTGCTGAAATGCATCAGCTATACCGACTATGCCCTCAGCCGCTTCTTCGAGTCGGCCAGCAAGGAGGATTGGTATGAAAACACCATCTTCGTAATCTTGGGTGACCATCCGGGTTATGTGCTCAGCAAACCATTCAGCACCCTTTCGGGGCTGTATCGCATACCGATGATGATTTTCGACCCGTCGCACAACTTCGGAAAGAGAAGCGACCGGATAGTGCAGCAACCCGACATCATGCCCACGCTGCTTGACTACTTGGGATTCAAGGATCGTTGCACCTGCTTTGGCACCAGCCTCTTCCGTGAAGAAGAAGGGTTCCAAGTGGCTTTCGGCAACGGATACTATCAGCTTAACACCTGCGACACGGTGGTGGCTACTATCTGTGGCAAATACGAGCAAGGCAGCGACGACGACCTGCGTTTCCTGAAGGCCTACCTGAAACGCTACCGCGATGTGCTGACGGCAAACAAGGAGGAATAAAAGATGAAAAAGAAGATTCTGGTGATAGTGAACCCCATTTCGGGGGTGGGACGGCAGAAACGGATGGAAAAACTGCTGAAGGACAATATCAACCACGACCTGATAGAGTACGATGTACGATACACCGAGTATATACACCACGGGACAGAGATAGCGCGGGAGGGTTGTCAGAAAGACTATGATGCCATAGTGGCGGTGGGTGGCGACGGAAGCGTCAACGATGTGGTGAGCGGAATGTTCGGCAGCGGCAAGATATTGGGCATCATCCCTTGCGGTAGTGGCAACGGCTTGGCGCGCAACATGAAACTCTCGCTCATACCTGCGTTTGCGGTGAGAAACCTCAACTACTGGCACGAGATGACCATCGACACCATACGCCTCAACGAGCAGTACACCATAGCAAGCATTGCAGGCGTTGGTTTCGACGCCTTCATCGCTCGTTTGATGAAAGCCGCTAAGACCAGAGGTTTCCCGGCATACCTAAACCTCATTTTGAGAGAATATCCCACTTACGAGTGCAAAGACTATAAGCTGACGTTCGACGGGCGCGAAATGGAGCGTAACGCATGGTTCATAACCTTCGCCAACTCGAACCAGTTCGGCTATAACGCCGCCATCGCCCCTCAGGCAAAACTCAACGACGGACTCATCGATGTCAGCATCGTGGACAAAATCCCCATCGAGCATGTACCTATCACTGGGCCGCTCGTCTATGCCAACCACTTCGAGCTTAGTCAGCATGTGGAGATGTTCAAGGCAAGGGAGATTGTGGTGAAAGGTAATGTCGATCACTGGGTGAATATCGATGGCGAGGGCATCAACGTGGGGCCGGAACTCAATTTCGTCAACCACCAGGCATCGTTGAGAGTAATTGGACAGCACACCGTAGCTGACCTTCACGAATATAATTTGGCTCAAATCAAAAAGACCATCAAACTATGAGACGTTGTGTAACACTATTGCTGGCAAGCACCGTAATGGCGTTGTCGTTCAGCTCCTGTTCATCGTTCAAGAAGTTCGTCAACAAAGATGTCGAAGACGAGGATTTCATCATCAGCCAGCTCTATGCCGACGAGTATGTGGAAGAGAAGCCGTTCGTGCCGCAGAAGCCTGTGGGTACGGTTACCAGTAACGGTAAGGTGGGCAAGCTCGGCATCGAGGTGACTAAGTCGGACAACAAGAAGCTCTACGACGCCATCGAAGACTGGTACGGCACTCCGTATAAATACGGTGGCTGCTCGAAGCAGGGCGTCGATTGCTCCTGTTTTGTTGGCAATGTGTTCAAGACCGTCTATGGCGTCGCACTGAAACGCTCGGCGCACGATATCTACGAGAACAACTGCACACCGGTGGCGAAAGATAAGTTGAAAGAGGGCGACTTCGTGTTTTTTACCAATAACAACAAACGGGTGTCGCATGTGGGTATATACTTGAAAGACGGCATGTTTGCACACTCGTCCACCTCGAGGGGAGTGATGGTGAGCAAGCTGGACAACAGCTATTGGAAGCAACATTTCTACAAGGGTGGAAGGCTAAAGAGGTAGCTGGCAGGCGACTTCAGATCATGGGTGACAATTCACAAGTTACATTAAAACAATGGGGAAGAACAAAAATAGGGTAGGGGTTGTCTTTTCTACCAATCCGGAGTTCAACTATGAGTATGAGGACGACGGTGCGGTTGAAACACTGGAACCATCGAAGCAGAAGCTGACGGTGCGTATAGACCGTCACGCACGTGGTGGAAAACAGGTTACGTTGGTGACGGGATTTGTCGGCACCGACGACGACCTGGCGGAGTTGGGAAAAAAACTCAAAAGCCGCTGCGGTGTGGGTGGCACGGCCAAAGATGGCGAGATAATCATCCAAGGCGACTTTCGAGACAAAGTCATCGAACTGCTCCAGGCAGACGGTTACCGCACCGTGAAAGGAAATTAGGTCCGTGCCCGGACAGGAGCAGTTAGCAGTCAGTATTTTCAAATCACTAATCACTAATCACTAATCACCAATCACTAATTACTAATCACTAATCACCACTTACAATGGCAGACAACAACAATATCATAAACGAAGTAACAAACGAAGAATATAAGTGGGGATTCACCACCGACGTGGAGACGGAGACGATAGGCAAGGGACTCAACGAGGATGTGGTGCGTCTGATTTCGAAGAAGAAGAACGAACCCGATTGGCTGCTTGACTTCCGTCTGAAAGCATTCCGCCGCTGGCAGGAGATGAAAGAACCCGACTGGGCGCACCTCGAATATGAGACCCCCAACTACCAGGACATCATCTATTTCGCAGCACCCAAGCAGCAACCCAAGAAAAGCCTCGACGAGGTTGACCCCGAGTTGCTTGCCACTTTCGACAAACTGGGCATACCGCTGCGCGAGCAGAAACAGTTGGCTGGCGTGGCGTATGACGCCATAATGGACTCTGTGTCGGTGAAGACCACATCGCAGAAACATCTTGAAGAGAAAGGTATCATCTTCATGTCTATCAGCGAGGCGGTACAGAAATACCCCGAGCTGGTGAAGCAATATCTCGGCACGGTGGTGCCGGCTTCGGACAATTTCTTCGCTGCGTTGAACTCGGCTGTCTTCAGCGACGGCTCGTTCTGCTACATCCCCAAGGGGGTACGCTGCCCAGTGGAGCTGTCTAGTTACTTCCGCATCAACGCCAAAGGTACGGGTCAGTTTGAGCGCACGCTTATCGTCGCCGACGAAGGGGCATACGTATCCTATATGGAGGGCTGTACGGCTCCCCAGCGTGACGAGAACCAACTGCATGCCGCCATTGTGGAGATTATTGTCATGAAAGACGCCGAGGTGAAATACTCGACCGTGCAAAATTGGTATCCAGGCGACAAGGACGGCAAGGGTGGCATATACAATTTCGTCACCAAACGTGGCATTTGCAAGGGCAGTCACGCCAAGCTGTCGTGGACGCAGGTCGAGACCGGCTCGGCTGTGACGTGGAAATACCCCAGCTGCATACTGCAGGGCGACGACTCGACGGCTGAGTTTTACTCGGTGGCCGTCACCAACAACTACCAGCAGGCCGATACTGGCACGAAGATGATACACATAGGGCGCAACACCCACAGCACCATCATATCTAAAGGTATCTCGGCAGGACACAGCCAGAACAGCTATCGAGGACTTGTCCAGATCAGTCGCGCCGCCGAGAACGCCCGCAACTACTCACAATGCGACTCTCTGCTACTTACCGACACCTGCGGTGCTCACACATGGCCCTATATCAAGGCCGACAACTCCACTTCAACAGTGGAGCATGAGGCAACCACGAGCAAGATATCCGAGGATCAGCTTTTCTACTGCCAGCAACGTGGCATCTCGGCCGAGAGCGCCGTGGGCCTCATCGTGAACGGCTACGCCAAGGACGTACTAAAGAAGCTCCCCATGGAGTTCGCCGTCGAAGCCCAGAAACTCCTCAGCATCACCCTCGAAGGCAGCGTGGGATAAGGAAACATTTCTGCAAACTCGCCGCGCAATGCTGCAAAACCTTCTCGCACCATTGCAAATTAAAATTGCAGCCTGCGAAAACGTCTCGCACTATTGCAAGTTAAAATTGCAGCCTGCGATAACGTCTCGCAGCATTGTAAATCAAAATTGCAGCCTGCAAAACTGTCTCGCAACCCTGCAAATTAAAATTGCAAGGATGCAAAACCTTCTCGCAACACTGCGACAAGATTTCGCAACCCTGCAATTGCCATTACAATAAATGGGAATCATCCTCGCATATGTGCGGAGCAGATTGTCGTGCCGAATTCGAAAATCCGGCACGACGGTTAGGTCGTTAATAAAATCAGTTCATTATACTACTTATCTTGCCATTACTGAAGGTGACCATTTTTCTGCCATACCACCAAAATTCGGTAACACAACTTGCTGTAGTGTTTGTACTTATTCTATCTGGCTCTCCGCATATTGAACGACAATCATCAGTGCTCATACCGATAGTGAGGGTTGTGTTGTTCGGTTGAGTGTTCATCGGTTTTGCTGATAAAGAAGCCCCAGTAATATGCTGGCGAATAACCATGCCCATCTCCTCCAGCATCTTGTCCGACACGGCGCCGCTCAGCTGGCGTGTGTGGATGACCATCCGTTTGCCGTCGGCGCTATGATGTACCCAGAAAGCATTTTGAGGACCGACCTCGTGTGCACCACCATTGACGTCAAACGTGACATCGAAGAGATTGTCGATTTCCCGACGATCCCCGTAGTTGACGATGTAGTCGGAACAAGCAAGCACTATGACCTTGAAATCTTTGAAATATGGATGGGCAAAGAATGTGTGTTTGCGCTGGCTCAGTTTTTCGTCGAACCCGTCGGAGGCTTTACCGGTTGCTGTGTTCACGGCAGGTATTACACTCATCTCGGTCAGGAACACACGTTGTTCGAAATTCATGGTGCCAGGAAATGCTGCCTGCTCAGGGAATATTACGTCGTGGAGCTTTTGGTATTTGTTCCAGGTGTGACCCTCTTTCCAGATTGGATCATTGGGGTTGTCACTTTTGATTCGGTCAAAATACATTGGTAAGGACGTCATCCAATAATTCGTGCTGCCAAGACCGCACTGCAGTTGAAGCATACCTGTCGATTCTTTGCCAACAAAGCAGATGTCGGCAGCGGGATTGCCGTAACCAATATATTGGTCAGGGTGGGAAAGCAAAAGATTGTGAAAGTTGTTCATGTTTTTTTGTTGTTTTATTTTTTTTTTTTGTTTTATTTAGTCAAAAACACCACATAAACCTAAAATCAGGAATACAACTAAAGGCAATGTTAATAGAACCCAAGGATTGACCAGCATCAATATTGCACGTCGAATACGGGCTTTAATATATATGCTTTTGTAGTATTGAAGCAGAGGCGCTGAAGGATTAATAGAACGAAGTACCAACAGGCATTGCCGGTATTTGCTTAATAGTGCATTTGGAAACTGATTACGAATCTGGCCTTCCTTGCTCCAATAGCTCCACTTTATATTTTCGAGTTGCGCAGACCATATTGACATCAAGTTGGCAAACTCCGTTTCATTTTGTGGAATAGTTGTCTGTAGTACTATGTCAACATTTTTCAGTACAGCACTGTCTAACAGGTTGAGGTCGGCCCTTTCCTGTCTTTTGATTTCAGCATCAGCTTTACGTTCAGCAATAGAGACTTTTCTCTCTTGATCCACGCGTCGGTATGGTGTGGAGTGGCTATCGCCAAAGATGAGGTTCGAAACAGCCTTGCCTGCATTTTTTCCAATTTCTCGTTGAAATGAATTTCCTATTCTTCCCATTGTGATGATTATGTGTTCATAAAGACAATTTAGCACCAAAGAGGTTGTCCTAGCAATACCTCCCAATAGTATGCACATAAAAAGAGCGTGGCACTTTTAAGTCTTCATCGGTATTCTGAGGTCTTCGACTACCTATGCTATCCAACTACAACGTACAAGTCCACGCTCAAAAGCGGGAGCGCCGTCGCTTCGTTCTGGATAGCATCCTTGAAAGTTGTCGAAGTTTTCAGAATACCAGATAAGCTATTTCGCTTCTTCTCTATTCTATGATGTGCACATTTAACTATGCGCTATGTTTCATTGGCAAATGTTTTCGTTTATACTTGCTTTTCGACTGCAAAGGTACGATAAATTTGTGAATATGGTGGTGGGGCGGTTAATTGAAGATAAAATCGTATCTTTGCAGTCTAATTTAAGGTATTATGCACAAACTGACGACAGAGGAGATGAAGCGCCTGACGGTGGAGGAGTTTCGCGAGAGCGAGAAGTTGCCGTTGACGGTGGTGCTGGACAATGTTCGGAGTCTGAATAATATAGGCTCCGTTTTTCGTACTTCTGACGCCTTCCGCGTTGAGCATATATCCCTTTGCGGCATAACCGCCACACCGCCACACCGCGAGATACACAAGACCGCACTAGGAGCAGAGGAGACGGTGGATTGGTCCTACCACGAGGATACCACAGAATGTGTCAAAGCCCTTAAAGGAAAGGGGTACCGTATATATGCGGTTGAATTGGCACACGATAGCTTGAAGCTTGGTACCGACACTGTTGCAACAGACAAACCTGTGGCTCTGGTGCTGGGCAACGAGATAGAGGGAGTGCAGGAGGAGGTCATGTCGCTGTGCGACGGGTCGTTGGAGATACCACAGTACGGCACGAAACACTCGCTGAACGTAAGCTGTGCCGCCTCGATAGTGATATGGGAGGTGTTTAAACAAATGAAACTGTAGATATGGCTAAAAAGAAAGAAATCATAGAGGAACCACTTGAGAAGCGTTTGTGGAAGGCAGCGGACAAGTTGCGCAAGAATATCGACGCGGCGGAGTATAAGCATGTGGTGCTGGGACTGATATTCCTGCGATATATTTCAGTGTCGTTTGAACGGCTGTATGCCGAACTGGTGAAACAGCAGGCCGACGGCGCCGACCCCGAGGACCGTGAGGAATATCTGGCCGAGAACGTGTTCTATGTGCCGGAGAGTGCCCGCTGGAGCCACCTAGTGGCCAACGCCAAGAATCCGCAGATAGGCAAGCTTATCGACGACGCTATGGATGCCATCGAGCGCGAGAACCGATCGCTGAAAGGTGTGTTGCCCAAAGTCTTTTCTCGTCCCAACCTCGACCCCACGTCGCTGGGTGAGCTGATAGACCTTATTGGAAATTCCACGTTGGAGAACACCAGCACGCACAGTGCCGACCTGTTGGGCCATGTGTTCGAGTATTTCCTTGGCGAGTTTGCTTTGGCCGAAGGCAAGAAGGGTGGCCAATTCTACACTCCACGAAGCGTCGTGGAGTTGTTGGTGACCATGCTCGAGCCCTACCATGGACGAGTGCTTGACCCCTGCTGTGGCTCGGGTGGCATGTTCGTGCAGAGCGATAAGTTTGTGCGTCAGCATCAGGGACGTGTCGAAGATATCTCCATCTACGGTCAGGAGAGCAACCAGACCACCTGGCGCCTTTGTAAGATGAACCTCGCCATACGCGGTATCGACGCCTCACAGGTGAAGTGGAACACCGAAGGCTCTTTCCTCAACGATGCCCACAAAGACGTGAAGGCCGATTTCGTTATCGCCAATCCTCCGTTCAACGACAGCGACTGGAGTGGTGACCAGCTGCGTGGCGACGCCCGCTGGCAGTATGGTGTGCCGCCTGCCGGCAATGCCAACTTCGCCTGGATACAGCACTTCGTCTATCACCTCGCCCCCAACGGGCAGGCTGGTTTCGTGCTGGCCAAAGGGTCTCTGACGTCAAAGACAGGTGGCGAAGGAGACATCCGCCGTGCACTTATCGACAAAGGCCTTATCGCCTGTATCGTCAACCTGCCTGCCAAGCTTTTCCTCAACACGCAGATTCCAGCCTGCCTGTGGTTTGTCACGCGCAACCGCCAGAAGAGGGCTGGCGAGATACTCTTCATCGATGCCCGCAATATGGGCCGCCTTATCAACCGCCGCACCCGAGAGCTGACCGAGGAAGACATCCGCACCATCGCCGACACCTACCACCATTGGCGCGACGAGTCTAAAGACTATGCCGATGTGCCGGGCTTCTGTGCCTCGGTGCCCGTCAACCGCGTGGCCGAACTGGACTATGTGCTCACCCCCGGTCGCCACGTCGGCCTGCCCGAAGAGGAAGACGACTTCAACTTCGCCGAACGCTTCACCGCCCTCCGCACCGAGTTCG
>JAEEZY010000024.1 GCA_016292015.1 Bacteroidales bacterium
ACAACCGCGTGGTCAAGGACCTCAACGGCCTCAGCAAGGAGCAGTTCCTCAAAGCCGTCGGCGAGAGCTACGAGCTCACCGACATGGGCACCGACATCTACAAGCCCGCCAAGCTGCATGAGCACAGCATGTACCTCGACGGCCACTGGTACAAGATGACCGCCAAGCCCGGCACCTACAACGACAACGACCCCATCGGAGTGCTCGATGTCACCATCCTCTCCAACCTCGTTCTCGACAAAGTTCTCGGCATCAAGGACCTCCGCACCGACAAGCGCATCGACTTCGTAGGCGGCATCCGCGGACTCGGCGAGCTGAAACGTCGCGTAGATAACGGCGAGATGAAGGTCGCCTTCGCCCTCTATCCCGTGAGCATGAAGCAGATCATCGACATCGCCGACACCGGGAACATCATGCCCCCGAAGACCACCTGGTTCGAGCCAAAGCTGCGCTCAGGCCTCGTGATTCACGAGCTCTGCTAAACACTCAGCAACAAATACAGAAAAGAGGGTGCGCCTGTCGGTGTACCCTCTTTTACTTATAATTACAATATGTAGAATAAGACTTAATTGAAGATATATTAAAAAAGTTAAGAGTTTTGTGTGGTTTTCTAAAAAATGTTTTGTATCTTTGCACTTCGTAATCTTCAAATGTATTTAACACATTAAACAAACATACATGGAAAACTTAATCAAAGGAAAAATCAGCCAGATTATCGGAGCTGTTGTCGATGTGACCTTCCCCGACGATGTACAATTACCTGACATCTACGATGCCCTAACGGTGAAACGCCCTAACGGCACCGAGATAGTGCTGGAATGTCAGCAGGATATCGGAGAGAACACCATGCGTACTATCGCTATGGACTCGACCGACGGATTGGATCGCGGTATGGAAGTGGTGTCGCTCGGCGGCCCCATCTCGATGCCTGTGGGAGAAGACATCAACGGACGTTTGTTTAATGTTATCGGTCAGACCATCGACGGTATGCCCGCCCCCGTTTGCGAGAAACGCTACTCTATCCACCGCGAGCCGCCCAAGTTTGAGCAGCTCTCGACCTCACAGGAGGTGCTCTACACCGGTATCAAGGTTATCGACCTTATACAGCCGTTCCTGAAGGGTGGTAAGATTGGCCTCTTCGGCGGTGCCGGTGTGGGTAAGACCGTGCTGATCCAGGAGCTTATCAACAATATCGCAAAGAAATACTCCGGCATGTCGGTGTTCACCGGTGTCGGCGAGCGTACCCGTGAGGGTAACGACCTGCTGCGCGAGATGATCGAGGCCGGCGTTATAAAATATGGTGAGGAGTTCAACAAGAGTATGGAAGAAGGCGGTTGGGACCTCTCGAAGGTCGACAAGGCCGCTCTGAAAGACTCGAAGTGCACCATGGTGTTCGGTCAGATGAACGAGACGCCCGGTGCCCGTGCGCGTGTGGCATTGGCCGGATTGACGCTGGCTGAGTACTTCCGCGACGGAGACGAGAAGACCGGCGGACGCGACATTCTGCTCTTCATCGACAACATCTTCCGTTTCACCCAGGCAGGTTCTGAGGTGTCGGCTCTTCTCGGCCGTATGCCTTCGGCTGTGGGTTACCAGCCCACCCTCGCCACAGAGATGGGTCTCATGCAGGAGCGCATCACCTCCACCAAACGCGGTTCCATCACCTCGGTGCAGGCCGTCTATGTGCCTGCCGACGACTTGACCGACCCGGCTCCCGCCACAACATTCGCTCACTTGGACGCTCAGACGGTGCTCAGCCGTAAGATTGCCGAGCTGGGTATCTACCCCGCCGTCGATCCTCTGGATTCGACTTCGCGCATCCTCTCTCCGCAGGTTGTGGGAGACCTCCACTACAACACCGCCCAGCGTGTGAAGCAGATTCTGCAACGCTACAACGAGCTGCAGGACATCATCGCCATCCTCGGTATGGAGGAACTCGGCGAGCAGGACAAGCTGGTCGTGTCGCGTGCACGCCGCATACAGCGTTTCCTCTCGCAGCCGTTCTTCGTGGCCGAAGCCTTCACCGGATTGCAGGGTAAGTTCGTCAACATCGAAGACACCATCAAGGGCTTCGGTATGATCCTCGACGGCGAGGTGGACTACCTGCCCGAGCAGGCCTTCCTGCTGGTCGGCACCATCGAAGAGGCTATCGAGAAGGGTGAGAAGATTCTGGCCGAAACCTCAAAATAAGCTATAGTTAAAAATATTCGGAGTACTCCTATCATCCAGAGTACTCCGATTTATTCAGAATATCGATGAACGTAAGAATCATAAAACCCGACAGCACCCTCTACGAGGGTCCGGCGAAACTCGTGCAGCTGCCTGGCACCAACGGTCTGTTTGAACTCATGGAGAACCACGCCCCCATAATCTCCGCGATGAAAGCTGGTGTGGTACGCCTCGTGGTGACCGACGGCGACGAAAAGAAATTTGACATCCGCGGTGGCGTCATCAAAGGTCAGCAGAACGACATACTTATCATGGTGCAATAAAATACTATGGTGATTTTCATAAAGGATGTGCTCCTCAACGGTGAGAAAACATCCATTTTGATTGAAAACGAATCGATAACCGGCATTGGCAAGAATTTGTCGATGCCGGTTTCGGGTACTTACCCCGACAGCGATAATGACACGAAAATAATTGACGGCAACGGCTTGGCTGTTTTCCCAACTTTTGCCAACATGCACACCCACGCAGCCATGACACTCTTCCGCGGCTATGGTGACGACCACCCTCTGCAGGAGTGGCTCAACCAGTGGATATGGCCTGCTGAACGCAACCTCGACGACGACATTGTCTATTGGGGCACCCGTCTTGCTTGCCTCGAAATGATAAAAAGCGGCACCACACTTTTCAACGACATGTACTTCTTCCCTGAAGCTGCCATGCGGGCTGTCCACGACTCTGGCATCCGAGCCATGATAGGTTTCACTGGGTTCGACTTCTTCAATCCAGAGTCCGCCGACAAACTGAAGAAAGACATCTCCGACTGGTACGACAATTATTCAAAATCCGAATTCCAGAATTCGAAATTAATGATCCCTGTCGTAGCACCACATGCTCCCTACACCGTCTCTGGCGACACTCTTCTCTGGCTCGCCGACTTCGCTGCCGAACGTGGCATGCACTACCATATTCACATGTCCGAAACCGCTGGCGAAGTGACCAACTCCATCGAACAATACGGCATACGACCATACATACGACTGGAAAAACTCGGTGTTCTTGACCGCTGCGGAGATAGATTTATCGGTGCCCACAGCCTCCATCTTGACGATGATGAGATAAAAATATTAGGACAACACCGCGCCGCCGTGGTCCATAACCCTAATTCCAACCTCAAACTGGGATCGGGCTATAAATTCATGTTCAACGAGTTGCGTGATGCTGGCGTCAATGTAACCCTCGGTACCGACGGCTGCTCGTCAAGCAATAACCTCGACATGCTTGAAGCCTCCAAGACCATGGCTCTCCTCCAAAAAGGTTGGCGTGGCGACCCTACTGCCATGCCTGCTTCCGAAGCCATCCAAGTCGCCTCCGCCAACGGATTCAAAGCTGCGGGGCTCAACGCCGGTAAAATCTCGGTTGGCACCAAAGCCGACCTGCTACTCGTCAACTTGGACAACATTGGCTTCGTCCCCAACAACGACACCCTGTCCAACTTCATCTATGCAGCTCATAGCGAGTCTATTGACACAGTAGTTTGCAACGGCCGCATTGTCATGTCCAACCACCACGTGAACGACGAGAGGACAATAAAGGACGAGGCTCGTCGGGTTGTGCAAAAACTTCTCTGTAAATGATGCGAATCAACAGATTTCTTATTGTTTGCTGCTCTCTTGCCCTGTTCGCTGTCAACGGATGTCGCATGCCCGACAACTCCGACAAGATGATTTTCCGCTACAACGAGTCGGCAGGCATCGCTTCTCTCGACCCTGCCTACTCCAAAGACCAGGCTCTGAACTGGGGCTGCTCGCAAATCTACAACGGCCTCATTCAACTCGACACTGCATTGCAGCCTCAACCCTGCATTGCAAAACGTTGGAATATATCTGACGACGGCAAGACCTACTCCTTCACCTTGAGGGACGATGTATTTTTCCACAAGTCCGAACTCTTCGGTTCTCCCGACTCCTCCCGCCGCGTGGTCGCATCCGACTTTGTCTATAGCCTGTCTCGTATTTTCGACCCCAAGGTAGCCTCTCCTGGTCTGTGGATATTCAACGAGGTGGACACATCTTTCGGCCAGAACGGTTTTCTCGCTCCCGACGACACATCTTTCATCATCAAGCTCAAACAACCATTCTCTCCATTCTTAAGCCTGCTCTCTATGCCCTACTGCTCGGTCGTGCCGAGAGAAGTGGTTGAGCATTACGGGGTTGACTTCCGCAAACATCCCTGCGGCACCGGTCCTTTCCGCATGCAGATGTGGAAAGAAGGCGTGAAGCTGGTGCTGCGACGCAATGAAAAATATTTCGAGAAAGACGACGACGGCACTCCTCTGCCTTTCCTCGACGCTGTAGCGGTCACGTTCATCGTTGACAAACAGACTGCTTTCCTCGAATTCATCAAGGGCAACCTCGACTTCATGAACTCCATCGCCCCCTCTTATAAGGACGAGCTGCTCACCTCCACCGGACAACTACGACCCAAATACAACGATCGCATCGACATGGTCAGCACTCCGTTCCTCAACACCGAATATCTGGGCTTCTTGATGGACGGAGACGACAGTCCGTTGAAAGACAAACGCATACGACAGGCCATCTGCTACGGATTCGATCGCCGCAAGATGATGAAATACATGCGCAACAACATCGGGCTGCCGGGTTGCAACGGTTTCATCCCCTTTGGCCTGCCTGGCTTCGACACCTCCGCAAGCCGCTATGAGTTCAATCCCGAACGCTCTCGTCAACTACTGTCCGAAGCGGGCTATCCTGGCGGAAAAGGTCTGCCTGAACTGAAACTCGCCACCACCGCCACCTACGCCGACCTCTGCAAATACATTCAGCAACAATTGGGTATGGTTGGCATAAATGTTAGCATCGACGTCAACCCTCCCGCGGCTCTGCGTGAGCAGATTGCTCAGGGCAAAGCCTCTTGGTTCCGAGGCAGTTGGATTGCCGACTACCCCGACGCCGAGAACTACCTGTCGCTATTCTACTCTCCCAATTTCTGCCCGTCTGGACCCAACTACACTCATTTTTCCAACAAGAAGTTCGACCGCCTTTACGAGCAGGCCAAGCGTGAGACCGACCCTGACCGTCGCACCGCCCTGTACCGCGAGATGGATGCCCTCGTAATGGACGAGGCTCCTGTCGTGGTGCTCTACTACGACCAAATACTCCATTTCACACACAAGAACGTCACGGGATTGCGCAGCAACGCCATGAACACATTGGATTTGCGGAGAGTGAAAATCAACTGATGCAAATACACGTCAGCGATATAAAAGCCTCAGCGCAGAAAGCCCAGAAGGATGCAAAGTGGCGACAACAGCTGTTTTGCATAATGGCAGAAGGAACCTCTCGGGAGGCGGCAACGGCAGCGTGGACGCTAACCCACTTGCCAAAAGATTGCAATAAACACATTGAAAACAACAAGGCCATGATTGTCAACGTGGCCACTCATACCGACAGTACGACCATACGGCGGTTGGCACTGACACTGCTGGAACGGATGGAATGGCCAGAGGGAGATATATGCATACTGGATTGGTGTCTGGAACACATGATAATTGGCGACGAACCCTACGGAGTACGCTCACTATGCATAAAACTGGCACACAAGCAGTGCCGACACTACCCGGAGCTGTGTGAAGAGTTGAGACAGACGCTGATGCTGATGAATCCATCGGATATGGGGCCTGGATTGAAACACACATGGAAAAAGACTCTCGCCGAGATTGGCGAGCGTCATAGCGTCGAACCGTAGATATGAATTACTAGGCCTCGGGCGTCTCGGTGTCGAGAATTTCGTAAACGGAGTTGTTGCTCTTGTATTCTGGCACGATGGCTTTCATCTTGCGAACAGTAGCCATGTTGTCAAACTGCTTGGAGATATCAACGAGTTCCTCTATCTCGCGGTTGACCTCGTCGTAGTTGTATTCGCGCACCTGCGCTATGCGTATTTTTTCATGAAACGTGGGCTTCGTACCTTCCAGGTCGTTGAGCACCTCTTCATACAGCTTCTCCCCTTCTCTCAACCCTGTAAACTTGATTTCCACATTCTTGGCATTCGACAAAGCTATCATCCTTCGGGCCAAATCAACTATCTTCACAGGATTCCCCATGTCAAACACGAATATCTCGCCTCCGTTGCCTTTGGTACCGGCTTCAAGCACCAACTTGCATGCTTCCGGTATCAGCATGAAGAACCTCACTATTCGCTCGTCTGTGACGGTCACGGGGCCACCTTTCTTTATCTGCTCCCTGAAAAGCGGAATTACCGAACCGTTGCTGCCCAACACGTTACCAAAACGTGTGGTGACAAATTGTGTATATTCCTTACGTGGTGCTGCCGTGGAAGAACCGCTTGCCTTCATCTCCTCCATCGCATCCATTTTCAGTTTGCGGTCAAGGCTCTGCACATATATCTCGCATATCCTCTTCGAGCATCCCATCACATTGGTCGGATTCACTGCCTTATCGGTCGAAATCATTACGAACTTCTTGGCTCCGTATTTGACGCTCATATCGGCTATTACCTTGGTGCCATACACGTTGTTCATCACCGCCTCGCTCGGGTTGTCCTCCATCATCGGCACATGCTTGTACGCTGCCGCATGGAACACATAGTCTGGCCTGAACGCCGAAAACACCTCCTCCATCCGCGTCCTTCTGCTTATGCTCGTCACCACCACTTCGGCCTCCACGTCCGGAAACTCGTTGGCCATCATCAGTCTTATGTCGTGCTGTGGGGTCTCCGCCTGGTCTATCAGCATCATTTTCGATGGTTTGAACACCGCCACCTGCCTCACTATCTCCGCTCCTATCGACCCTGCCGAACCTGTGATGAGTACCCTCTTGCCTGCCAGCTGCTCTCCAACCGACTTCATATCCACCCTTATCTCCGATCTTGGCAGCAGGTCTTCCACGCTCACCTCATGCAACCGCAGGTTTTCTCCATCGTCAAACGAAATCTCTCCGTTCTTCACACTCGCCTCCTTCGCCTCGGGGGTCATATATATCTTGCATCCCGCACCAATCAGCAGGTCTTGTATCGCCTGATTGTTTCTGAAATCGTTTACTCTCAACGGACTGACCAGCACAGCCTGCACCCTCAGCTTCTTCACCGCGGAGGCTATGTCCTCGTCTGTAGTATATACAGGCACTCCCAGCAGTTTCTTATCCTTGATACGTGTCTCATGAGATATAAATCCCACCAGCTCAAAACGTTTCGGTGTCTCTGCCCTTATACTCTTGGCCAGCCCTATGCCTCCCGTGAGCGCTCCATAGATAAGCACCCGGATGCCCTTCTCACTCGAATTGACTGCATCAAACAGCAGCTTAACCATGATTCTCAACCCCCACATAATCATCGTAGCCAACACAAACGTAATCAGGGTGTTGATTACTGTCAACATACTCAAATACTCCACCTTATAGTGGCTCGCTATTTTCGAAACTGTCACTGCCAGAAGCAAACTGAGCAGGTTGGCGTATATCAACTTCAACAGGTCAACGAAACTGCTGTATCTCAGCACTCCGGCATACGTCCTGAACACCCTCGCTCCTATCAGACTGAGCGCTGCATACGTCAACGCGGTACACAACAGAGGCACTCTGTGCTCGTATGTCATCATAGTGCGATGCGTCGCCCAGTAGGCAAACCAAGCCGCAATAAACACCACGGCACAGTCTGCCACCAGTATCACCCAGTACGGCAACACCCGCTTGCTAAAATACATTGACGAAACCTTTTTCAGCGGCTCCATCTTGGTTATGTCTTGTTTGGTCATTATATTTTCTTCCTCTTTTTCTTATTTTATTATGGTGCAAATCAACAGCATGGCATAAAATACGCCACGCTGATACGAAGTGCAAATATTGCAATAATATTCGAGCTTTGCAAGCGAATGTGTAAAATATTGTCATTTTATGCTCTTTTTATGCTTTTTTCACCATGCTCCCTCTATCCTTTCTTTCGTCTCCAAAAAATATTGTACCTTTGCATCTCCCTAATCCGACAACAACTCTGCATAAATGTCTGACATAATTAATATTCTGCCCGATAGCGTGGCCAATCAAATTGCCGCTGGCGAGGTTGTTGACCGTCCTGCCTCCGCTGTCAAGGAGTTGCTCGAAAACGCCATGGACGCAGGCTCATCCTCCATCCAACTCATCGTCAAAGACGCTGGCCGCACTCTCATCCAGGTCATCGACAACGGTTGCGGCATGAGCGACAGCGACGCTAGGCTCTGCTTCGAACGTCACGCCACCTCCAAAATCCGCAAGGCCGACGACCTCTTTGCCATCCACACCATGGGGTTCCGAGGAGAAGCTCTGGCTTCCATCGCCGCTATCGCTCAGGTTGACTTGAAAACCCGTCAACACGACTCCGAACTGGGAACACAAATTGAAATCGAAGGATGCTCCGTCAAAAACCAACATCCTTGCAGTTGTCCCGTCGGAACCTCCATCTCCGTCAAGAACCTCTTTTACAATGTGCCAGCCCGTCGCAACTTCCTCAAAAAAGACTCCATCGAGCTCAGCCACATTGAAGAGGTTTTTCGTCGCATCACGTTGGTGCACAACGATATAAGCTTCTCTTTCCACAGCAACGGCAGGTTGCTTTACGACCTCCGTGCCGACTCCTTGCTCCAACGCGTCTGCCAGGTATTCGGCGATTGCTACAAGGACCGACTCTACCCCATCGAGGAAGAGAGCGACGTGGTCTCCATCAAAGGATACGTCTCCAAAGCCGAATATGCAAAACGCTCTCGCAGCGAGCAATACCTCTTCGTCAACGGCCGATTCATAAAACATCCCATGCTGGCAGCCGCCATCGAGAAAGCCTACGCCGACATGATTCCCGAAGGCAACCATCCGGCATTCTTCGTTTCTCTCAAAGTCGACCCCTCTCGCATGGATGTCAACATCCACCCGACCAAGACCGAAGTCAAATTCATCGACGAAAGCGCCATGTTTGCCATCCTCCGGGCTGCCACAAAAAAAGCCTTGGGACAGTTTTCTCTGGCTTCCGAAATTGAATTCAACCCCTCTACCGACTTGGAATTCACCCCTTTGCCCAAAAACTACATCCCAAAGGAACCAAGCATCAACTTCAACCCAACATACAACCCTTTCACCGAAACTCGCACAACAAGAAGCGAAAACAACCGCGAGCACTGGAACAACCTCTTCGAACTCAACCACCAACACTCAGGCGACACTCTCTCTCCCACGATAGACTCCCTCTCACCCGACAACCCTCCACACGATGAGTTCGAATTGGACGAAAAACAACAGTTTTTCCAGATTCAAAACCGATACATCGCATGCTCCACCACCAACGGCTTATTGCTAATTGACCAACGTATGGCCCATGAACGCATTCTGTTTGAGCGCCTTACCGAAAAAACAAAACCCATTGGCGGTCAACAGCTCCTTTTCCCGGTCAACTGCCAGTTCTCTGCCGTTGACGCTGACATCATGGACGTCATCAAAAACGAACTGATCCACAGCGGCTTCGAACTACACAGGATGGTCTCCTCCAATGTTTTCGTCGTGTCGGCTGCACCTTTAAACCTGAACGACAACGAATTGCAGGATTTCTTCGACAACCTCATAAGTGAGTACAAAGGCTCCATGATGGACAAAAACAGCGACCGCAGTGCCAAAGTCTTTTCCTCCATCGCTCGTCGCATGGCCATAAAAGCCGTGAAACCTCTGTTGACCGAGGAAATGCGTCAGCTTGTCAACGACCTCATGAAATGCAACATGCCTGCCGTTTCCCCCTCTGGCGAACGCATATCACTGATCCTCTCTTCCGAAAAAATCAAGCACCTCTTCAAATTCCCGAATTAACACATCCATCTCCTATGTCCCAATATTCTCCTCAAGGTTTCTCGATGCTCCCAAAAGGTGTCAAGCATCTTATCATTATCAATGTCTTGGCTTTCATCGCCATATACATTATCGAACGCCTCGGCTACATAGAGATCTCCAACATGCTCTGCCTCTGGCCTGTCAAATCCGGACTCTTCCGTTTCTGGCAACCCCTCACCTACATGTTCCTGCATGCCGGTATCGGGCACATCTTCTTCAACATGTTCGCTCTCTGGATGTTCGGCTACGTCTTGGAAAACTATTGGGGCACCAAGCGCTTCATCGCCTATTATCTTGCTTGCGGCCTCGGTGCCGCAGCCACACACATGGCCATGTGCCTCGCCTTCCACATGCCCCCCGTTCCAACCGTTGGCGCCTCCGGTGCCGTCTATGGCATCCTTCTTGCCTTCGGCATGATGTTCCCAAACGAACGCATCTACCTCTATTTCCTGATGCCCATCAAGGCCAAATGGTTCGTAATCGGATATGCGGTAATCGAACTGTATGAAGGCTTCTTCCGTGCCGACAACATTGCTCATTTCGCACACCTCGGCGGCATGCTTTTCGGACTGATTCTCATACTATTGTGGCGCCGCCGCAACGGCAACTCCGACAACACATATCAAATGTACTAGTTCTCAATAGTTAAACTTTCAGACAATCAAGCATCGGCGCCGTGTCAGAATACCGAAAAGGCCTTCTTCAGGGTTTTCTCTGCTACCTTATATGGGGGCTCTTCCCTCTATATTGGAAGATGCTCCAAAGTGTTGATTCTTTTGAGATTCTGGCACACCGCATGGTTTGGTCGTGTGTATTCATGGCACTCTTCTATTGCGTTTACAAACGCCAGAGGCTCCGCGACCGTATCAAACTTCGCAACATACCGCTGCTTTTGCTCACGGGCACTCTCATGACCTTCAACTGGGGGCTCTACATCTGGGCCATCAACCACCACTACATACTCGAAAGCTCTCTCGGATACTACATCAACCCGCTCCTCAACGTCCTCCTCGGCACTGTATTCCTTCGTGAAAGACTGACAAAGTGGCAGACCGTGGCCATACTCCTTGCTGCGGCAGGGGTAATCTATTTTACAGTTGATTACGGTAGATTTCCCATCATATCAATATCTCTCGCCACGTCATTCGCAATCTACGGTCTGCTCAAGAAGAAAATGAATCTTGACGCCACGGCAGCTCTCACGGTCGAAACGATCTGGATGATGCCGGCTGCAGCCATATATATCGGGTGGCTGTGCGCGCACGGGCAAAGTGCATTGTGCAACTTCAATCCTTTCATCTACACGCTCTTGCTTGGGGCTGGTGCAGTGACGGCAATCCCTTTGCTGCTCTTCGGCAAGTCGGCCGAACGCATACCGCTCTCGACACTCGGCTTCCTTCAGTATGTTTCTCCAACCGGACAGTTTCTTCTCGGCATAGCGGTCTATCACGAAACATTCACCTCCGCCCACCTCGTCTGCTTTGCATTCATTTGGTTGGGGCTGGCCGTTTACACTATAGACTTGATAATAAGGCTGCGGCAAAACAAAAACCTTTGAGTCAGCACTGAATGAACTTTGATTCGGGTCTGACTCAAACATTCGGGTCGTAAACCAAACCCTGTATCAGCGGGACGAACGCAAAGCAAGAAGCCTTACTGCTTGACATCCTGCCTTATCTTACCTCAATTTCGTCTATCATCAGCCATGCCGGCTCGCCCTTGAAGTGGTGCCACTCGGGTAGGATTCCACAGTGTTTAACGCTCACTTTCAAGACCTTGGCATTGACTTCGTTTAAACTGACTTTGTAATGAAGGCGTTTGCTTTCGACTTGAGCGTCTTTCATTGGGTTGGTCAGTGTGAGTTCCTGGGGCTCGGACCACTTTTCTCCGTCGGCCGACCATGCTACCGTCACTTTTTCAGGCGCAACGACCCAATCGCTCGGAGCGTTGGCCATACAGGCTTCCAACTCACTGATTGTCCGAAGGCTGTCTAGTTCTACGGTGAAAACCACCTGTTCCTTACCATTGAATCCGCTCCACTGCTCAACCCAGTCTCCAACAACTCCTTTCCTGAGGTCATGAAGGTTTCTTGAGAATTTCTTGTTGTATCTTTTGTCGGGTTTCTCGTTGCAGCGAACTTTCTTCACATATGATTTTCCCGGCGCTGTACGGCTTGTAAAAACGGTATCGGTCGTAAGACCGTCACGATTACCAATCAAGAAATTATATTTATTTACATCAACCTTTGATTTATCGTAGGGCACGAACGAGAACCTATAGTTGTAAGTACTGTAGCCATCCACAAGGTAGGGTTCAGCCACTCCAGGTCCGCAGGTCGCAGTGCCCAGGCCTGCTTGTTTGTAATCGATATTGACCACATAATGTCCCGCCGGGGTAAGCTGGTTTATCCGCTCTGCTTTCGTTATCACGCTGTCGTCATAGTCTCTGACGCTGAACGAGAACACTTTCTCGGACGAAAAAACAGCGAGAGACCTGTTGCCTTTGCTGAAAACGACTCTGCCAGCCTCACGATTGCCACTTTCCTGCGGCACGGGATGCATCTCTCCCAAGACTTTGTTTGTTGGCATGCGGTTTGTTCCCCACTTCTGTGCGGTGCGACGGTCGGGGTAGGTTTCGTAGCTATTGCCCTCCCACTCAGTCTGCCCGAAGCTGTGATCCAGGCCGAACTGCAACCCCAGTTTCGGGAGTGTACGATAAGAGCCATTTGTAGAAACTACATAATTGACATTCAACAAACCATCGCTATCCAACTCTACCAATTCTTTAAGCATAATATAACCGTCTTCATTGCTCAGCAGGAGATATTCCAGCTCTATGGCTGGATTGTTGGAAGCGGGGGCCCTGCGATTGGCCGACTTCACAAAACGGCACTGCATCTTGTCGAGTCCCTGCCAGCATTTCAGTCCGTTCCGGTCAACAATATCGTTAAGCGTCGGCGGACGCCAGAAGTTGTAACGTATGGGTGCTGCCAGAAGTTCTTCGCCTTCGTGTTTGTAACTAGCTATATACCCGTTTGTTGTATCTATCGAAACGGAACTTCCCTGCACCTTGAGTTCCTTGAGGCCTCCTCCTTGCACAGATGCTTTTTTTCCGGCCACCGAACCTTTTGCAACAGACATATCCTGAGGCGAGGGCATCGGTTGCAGCTGTCCTTTCGGCACTGACGGGTTCTTCGGCTTGCCATAGACGGCTGCAACCTCGTAATAATGAGCATGAGGACGTCTGTCAGAAGTGACGAGTCCGTTTGCACAGAACGCTCCATTGTCCTTTACGCCAGGAAGTTCGCCCAAGTCGCCACCCAAGGCATACCACAGCGATTGCCTGCCCGGCTTTTTCACCGTTGTCTTCGGGGTTGCGGCACGGTCAGCCTTCTTGCTCCCTGAAATTCTGACATGGCCATCCATGACGAAGCTCTGGTCAACCCAGTCCCAGATAAACCCACCTTGCAGCAACGGATATTTCGCAATGGTGTCCCAATAGTCCTGCAAACCACCCTCGCTGTTACCCATCGCGTGACAATACTCAGCCACGATGTACGGACGTCTTTCGCGTGCGGGCTTCTTCATTTCTTCTCTGGCCCAGTTGGACAAAAAGGAGGTTGAAGGATACATGGTCAGCACCAAACTTGTGCTTCCACCCATCTCGGCCCGCTCGTTGCACACTGGCCTTACTTTCTCAAGCGATTTCAGCTTCTTATACGCTTCCTCAAGGCAAACGCCGTGCCCGCATTCGTTTCCCAACGACCAGGCAAAGACACACGGATGGTTTCTGTCCCTCATATACATATTGTTGACTCTGTACCACATGGCATCAGCCCATTCCGGCTTCTTGGCGAGGCTGTTTTCTGCATACCCTTGCCCATGCGACTCGTTGTTCGCCTCGTCCATCACATATATTCCATATTGGTCGCACAGCTCGTACCAATATTCGTCGTCGGGATAATGGCTGGTTCTCACTGCGTTAATGCCTGCAGCCTTCATAAGCCGTATGTCTTCTTCCATCTCTTCGCGCGTCACATACTGCCCTCCGTAACCGCTGTGTTCGTGACGGTTGACTCCCTTTATCTTCATCGGTATCTGGTTGAAAAACAGTTGCCCCGAGACAATCTCAATGCTACGGAAGCCGATCTTCCCGCCCACTATGGTTGGCATTGCATCCGCGGCACGCAAAGACTCGTCAAGTTTGATGACAAGCGTATATAGATTGGGGGCATATTCCGACCACGACTTTATCTTATTGAACTGCTTGTCTATACGAACCACTCCATCATTGCCGACCAGAGCCTGCTCGCACATAACCACTTTGCCGTCCGTTTTCAGCTGCATCTCGATTTTTCTACCTTTGGCATTCCGGGTATAGACCGTCAGCCTCAAAGTGCCGTTGCCCAGGTCTTTAAGCGATGTTTCCGCATGATAGTCTGTAATATATGACGTAGGCGTAGTGTACAGGACCACATCTCGGGTGATGCCGCTCATGCGCCACATGTCCTGACACTCCAGGTAGCTGCCGTTGCTGAAACGGAACACCTCCAGCGACATCCGGTTCTTCCCTGTCGAGACATACTTGCTTATATCGAACTCCGCCGGACTCTTGCCGTCCTCTGAATAGCCCACATACTTTCCATTGACATACAACCTCATAGCCGACTTCACGGCGCCGAACTTGACTACGACCCTGCGCCCCTTCCAGTTTTCAGGCACCTCGAAATCACGCACATAGCATCCCACCGGATTGAAATCTTCCGGCACGTACGGAGGATTGGCCTCAAATTCGTTGCTCTCGTTCACATAGACGGGCACCCCGTAGCCTTGCAGTTCGATATTTCCTGGCACGTTGATTTCCTGCCACTTCGACACGTCATACTTCTTTTTATAGAATTTCGAAGGGACGTCGGCAGGGCGTTCCACATACTTGAACTTCCACACTCCGTTGAGAGAGCTGCACCAGGGGGACTCCAGGTACGCCAGCCGCTCCACCGACTCTTCGTCGGCATAGGGAATCACATTGGTATGCGGAGCCAACTTGTTCTCCTCCATCACCTTGAGGTCGTTCCATGGCTTCTGCCCCTCTACTGCTAAAGTAGAAGAGGAACAACAAAGAACCAGCAACAGCAATCTACGTACATTCATATCTTTACAGATTATAACGAAAAGACCTTAAGGACTTTTCGGGTCTTTAAGGTCTTTTGCAATCATCCTATTTTTTTTCGGAAACCAACATCGAAAAAACAGAGCCATCACTCCTCTGCCGGCCACACTGGTTGCAGGTTGCGGTCGCCGTAGGCATCGTCTATTTTGCTGATTGTCGGCCAGTATTTGTCCTCGTGAGCCATCGGGAAAGCTGCCACCTGACGGCTGTAGGGATAGTTCCACTCGTCGGCGCACACCACCTGCATCGTGTGCGGTGCGTTCGCTATCGGGTTGTTCTTCTCGTCATACTTGCCGGTCATCACGTCCTCAATCTCCTGCCTTATGCTTATCATGGCGTCGCAAAAGCGGTCGAGTTCGCTGAGTGGCTCGCTTTCAGTAGGTTCGACCATCAACGTGTTGTGCACCGGGAAGGCCACCGTCGGTGCGTGGAATCCGTAGTCGTCCAGACGACGAGCTATGTCGCCCACGCTCACCTTCAGGCTCCATTCGTTGAAATCCACTATCATCTCGTGTCCGCACATACCGTTCTTGTTGGTGTACAGTATCTTATAATACTTCTGCAATCTGGCTCTCAGGTAGTTGGCGTTCAGTATGGCATGTTTCGTGGCCTCCGTCAGCCCGTTGCCTCCCAGCATCAGCAAGTATCCGTAGGTTATCGGGAACAGCAGGGCGTTGCCGTAAGGTGCTGCTGCCATAGCGTTACCCTTCTTGCCTCCGACATTGTAGATGCAGTGTTTCGGCAGGAAATCAAGCAGTTTCTCGCTCACAGCGATAGGACCCACACCAGCGCCACCACCACCGTGAGGGCCTGCAAAGGTCTTGTGCAGGTTCAAGTGGCACACATCGGCTCCCATGCGTCCCGGTGACGTCAGTCCCACCTGCGCGTTCATGTTCGCTCCGTCCATATACACCAGTCCGCCTGCGCCATGTATAATATCCACTATTTCAAGTATTCCCTCCTCAAATGCTCCATGCGTTGAAGGATAGGTTATCATGATGCAGCTCAGGTTCTCCTTATACTGCTCCACCTTCTCTTTCAGGTCGTTGATGTCCACATCGCCTCTCTCGTCGCATTTCACCACCACCACCGTCATGCCGGCCTTCGCTGCCGATGCCGGATTAGTGCCATGTGCCGATGCCGGTATCAGACACACGTTCCGCTGGCCGTTCCCCTTGTCTATGTGGTAGTTGCGTATCACCGTCAGTCCGCTGTACTCTCCTGCCGAACCCGAATTGGGCTGCAGCGACACTCCTGCAAAGCCAGTAATTACAGCAAGGATGCTCTCCATCTCTTTTATCATCTCTATCGACCCTTCTGCCTGCTCTGCAGGTGCAAACGGGTGCATTCCAGCAAAATGACTCCAGCTGAGCGGAAGCATCTCGGCAGCGGCGTTCAACTTCATCGTGCAGCTCCCCAGCGGTATCATTGCTCTATTCAAGCTCAAGTCCTTCACCTCCAGCTTCTTCATGTATCTCATCATCTCCGTCTCACTATGGTAGCGGTTAAACACACTGTGTTGCAGATATTTGGTTGAACGCAGAAGATTTGCTGGGATGTCGTCGAAATCGGTGCGGTTGCATCTGCCGCCTTCGCACTGGATGGCCTCAGGAGTCTTGCCGGCAGCCTTGGCCAACACTGTGATGATGGCGTTGATATCGTCGAGAGACGTCGTCTCGTCGAGGCTTATGCCAATACAGTCCTCACAGATATAGCGGAAGTTGATTTCGTGTTCTTCAGCAACTTTCTTGACCACGTCGGTTTTCACCGGACACTGAAGTGCCAGCGTGTCGAAGAAAACGCGGTTGTGCTGCTTGTAACCGTATTTTGAAAGCTCCTTCGTAAGGCGGACAGCCTGACAGTGCATATTGGCAGCGATGCGACGGATGCCCTCCGGACCGTGCCAAGCAGCATAAAATCCGCTCATTATAGCCTGCAAAGCCGAAGCCGTGCAGATGTTCGAAGTCGCTTTTTCGCGCTTGATATGCTGCTCACGCATACCGAGAGCCATACGCAGGGCCTTGTTGCCCTTGGCATCGACGCTCCAGCCGATAATACGGCCAGGGAACGAACGTTTGAAAGCCTCGGTGACAGCGAAGAAACCTGCGTGAGGACCGCCGAATCCCATCGGCAATCCAAAACGCTGGTTGCATCCGAATGCACAGTCAGCACCCATCTCACCGGGTGTCTTCAAAAGAGCCAATGCCATAAGGTCGGTAGCCATACCCACAAAGATTCCCAGCTCGTGAGCCTTGGCGATGAACTCGGTGTAGTCGTTCACCTCGCCAAACTGATCGGGATACTGAACAACCGCTCCAAAGAAAGTGTTGTCGAGCTTTATTTCAGCGGGTTTGCCTGTAACAATATCTATTCCGCGAGGAGCGGCGTTGGTATGCATCACGTCGAGCGTCTGGGGAAGGATGCGCTCATCGACGAAAATTTTGCGCACATCGTCTTTCACAGCTTGACGGGAACGGCTGTTGTAGAACATAATCATACACTCGCCGCCGGCGGTAGCCTCGTCCAAGAGTGATGCGTTGGCGAGGGGAAGTCCGGTCATGTCGCTCACCATCGTCTGGTACGTCATCAGAGCCTCAAGACGACCCTGGCTTATCTCCGTCTGATATGGAGTATAGGCGGTGTACCAACCTGCGTTTTCAAACACATTGCGCTGTATGACAGCAGGGGTTATGGTGCCATAATATCCCATTCCGATATAGCTCTTGAAGAGTTTGTTTTTCTTGGCCATAGCACGGCAGCGGTTGAGAAACTCGTATTCATTGATGCCGTCGGCAAGTGGCATGGGTTTGTCGAGTCGGATTGATGCGGGAACAGCCTTGTCAATAAGTTCGTCCATCGAGGCGACGCCGATGGTTTTAAGCATTTTTTCTTCGTCAGCGGAGGTCGAAACACCGTTGTGACGCGGAGTGAAATTGTTGCTAATCATACTATTATTATATTATTGTTATTTTGTTCTCCTAAAAAACAGGCTACAAAAATACAACATTTTTAATAATTCTGCCGACCTCCGTCCGCCAATTTCTGACCTTTTATGAACAATCCGCACAAACACCCCCATTCCCACCATCACCCATCGCCATCTCCTGTTTCCCTGCAAAGCCATCGCAGCCAAACCAACACACCCAAGAAGGGAAAAAAACGACAAAGCTACGCCTCCCCCCCCTTGTTCCCAAAATCCATCTAGTTCCCCTAGTCCCTCTTGTTCCCATAGCCCCCATAATTCCCATAGCCCACCACCGCCCCCATAAGGCTCGGCCATAGCTCCATCATAGACTCATTATAGACTTAACACATCCAACCACCACATCTACAACAACTTACAACCAACCCAAAAACAAGTCCTCTCACAAACCCACTACGACATCGCCACCTCTCAAGCCTCCTCCGCCTCCATCCCCATCCCCGACAGCTGGCAATCCGACGCCCTCTACCTCTACGCCTTCTGGCGCAGCGACCGCTCCCTCTCCACCTTCGACAGCACCGCCACTCCCATCTCCACTCCCGACTTCATAACCTCAACCATCATAACCGCACCCCTCGACCCCACCATCACCAACCGCCAATCCCTTACCGCCCGCTGGCCGTCGGTGATGACTCGAAATGACGGATTTGCTGGCATTTCTGTGGCAGCTGGGCCTCCGGGCGTTCCTTGATGACAAAATTTTCCTATCTTTGCAAATCGATTCGCCACAAACCGATATCGCCCAAAGGGCGTTTTTAGCGGTAGCCATTATACTATAACAACCTAAAACACATATAAATATGAAACACATTAAACTTATTGCCATTGTAGCGGCGACGGCGATGTTGGCCGCATCGTGCGGACAGAAGAAAGAGGCGCCAAAGGACGAATCGCCCAAATATCTGGTGCTTTACTACTCGCAGACCTCCAACACGAAGGCGGTGGCCGAGGAGATTGCGGGCTATCTGGGCGCAGACATCGAGGAGATTCTGGCCATGCAGCCCTACGACGGTGACTTCCAGGCAACTATAGAGCGTTGCATGCAGGAACGCGAACAGGGCGTGAAGCCGGAGATACAGCCTCTCGTGGCCGACGTGTCGAAGTATGACGTGATTTTCATCGGCTACCCTGTGTGGTTCGGCACCTATGCACCTCCGGTGGCCGCATTGCTCGACGGGGTCGATTTGAGCGGCAAGAAAGTGGTGCCGTTCTGCACTTTCGGCAGCGGCGGACTTGAGAGCAGCTCGAAAGACCTCGTAGCGAAACAACCCAACGCCGAGGTGCTGCCTGGCTACGGGGTGCGCGCTGCTCGTCTGGAGGCTATGCCCAAGGAGGTTGAGGAGTTTCTGAAAGCTGGCGAATTCATCGAAGGCGAATACACTTCGCTGCCCGACTTCAGCAATATGCACGACGTCAGCGATGACGAGGCCGCCATATTCAACACCGCTGTTGACGGCTATCCGATGCTGAACGCCGAGGCGAAGAGCGTGGCTGTGCGCACCATTCCCAACGGCACGGAATATCTGTTTGTTGCGATAGACAAGCCTCGCGATGCGAAAGCTGACATGCCGCCTGCCGATGAGCTGCAGGTGTATGTGACCGTTGTCGAGGGCGAGACGCCTGTGTTCACCAAAGTTGTCCGATAGATATCGAAGCGCATCAGACAATATATCGGCATTCCGTAACAAATGGAGATAGACCTTTTGCTGGAATATGGGCGTCGGGAAGAGCTACGCAAGTGGCTGGATGCCAACCACGAGACGGCGAGCCACTGCTGGGTGACCAGCAATCGCAGCAAGGTCGTGCGCGACGACGCCATCCCCTATCTGGAGATAGTCGAGGAGGCGCTCTGCTTCGGTTGGATCGACTCGACCTGCAAGCGGCTGGACGACGGACGCCTCGCTCAACGCCTATCCCCAAGGCGCAAAGGGAGCCACTGGACGGAGCTGAACCGAAAGCGCTGCGCCGACCTTGAAGCACGAGGGTTGATGACAGAAGCGGGTCGTCGAGCGCTGGCCGCCGGAACCGCCGATAAATAAAGATAAACAATGAAAACCGAGATAAATCCGCAAGAGAGCTCACGTGCCGATGCATTCAGGCTTTGGATGACCTCGCCGATGCCGATGGTCACCTTGGTCAAAACCATGGATGTGAGCCGCCTGCTGAGAGCCAGCCGCAAAAAGGGCGTGAAGTTCAACACACTCCTCTGCTGGTGCATCGGACGCGCAGCCACAGGCATCGAGGAGTTCTACACCTTGCCCGAGGCAGGCAAGCTATACCGCTACGACCGCCTGGCAGTGAACGTGATTGTCAACAACGCCCAAGGTGGAATCAACTCTTGCGACATACCCTTCAGCGACGACTTGCAGCAGTTCAACCGCGACTATCTGACGCGCACCGCCAAGGTGGCTGCCGAATGTAAAAGCGATTATCTAGACGGCTATATGGTCATCGGGACCTCGGCGATGATTGACACCCAACTCGACACCATCGTCAACCAGTACACCGACCAGTTCTGCAACCCGATGGTGATGTGGGGCCGCTATCGCAAAGGGCTGTTCAAGACGACGCTGCCCGTCTCGTTCCAGTTCCACCACGTACAGATGGACGGCGGACACGCGGCTCGATTCCTCGAACGACTGCAAAAGACAATAACCTATATTTAGCAGTCAGCAGCCAATTACCTTTCAAACCTTATAACCTTTTCAACCCTTCAAACCTTTCAACATAATGAAAAAGATTTTAATCATTCTACTGGTTTTCAGCTGCATTCAAGCCAACGCGCAGGACATGGCGCACTACAAACGCATAGTCAAGGAGCTCTGCTCGACCAAGTATCAGGGACGCGGCTATGCCAAAGACGGCGCCAACAAGGCAGGAAAATACATCGAAAAAGAGTTCCGCAAGGTCGGGGTTGACGAGGTATCGACACAGCCTTTCACACTCAACATCAACACCTTTCCAGGCAAGATGGAGATGGCGGTTGACGGGCGAAAACTGACGGCGGGTATCGACTTCGCGATGCGTGAATACTCGCCTGGGGTGAAGGGCACCTATCCTCTCTATTACGTTGACACCCTCAACTTCGACGCCGAGCGGATGATGGCCGACCTTGCAAAGCCGGAATACAAAAACTGCTTCGTAGTGTGCGACTTTTGGTTTATGTATCGCAGCCACCGCAAGGATTTCCAAAAACTGCAGAAAGGCACCGAATGTCCCAACGCGGGCATGATTCAGACATGGGAGCGACCTTTGAAATTCTACAAAGCCTACGGCGAAAAGGTTATTGGGAAACCCATAATCTGGAGCACCTCCGACTTCCCCAAGGGTGCCCATACCATCACCGTCGATATCGAGAACCGATTCCTCGAGAACTACGAGTGCTTCAATGTCATAGCCAAGGTGGAAGGCAAGCGGCACGACAGTTGCTTTGTTTTCACCGCCCACTACGACCATCTCGGCAACCTCGGCAAGAAGGTCTTCTATCCGGGTGCCAACGACAACGCCTCTGGCACCGCCACCATCATCACCCTCGCGGCCTATTATGCACAGAACCGCCCCGAGTACGACATGTATTTCATCGCCTTCTCGGGCGAGGATTCGGGCCTTCACGGCTCGGAGTGCTATGCCGAGAGCCCGCTGGTGCCGCTCAGCCAAATTAAATATCTGTTCAACATCGACATGATAGGCGACAACAACCCCGTGCAGTACTGCGAGGTGAGCGACGAAGGCATGCGTGGCTACGCACTTCTGGAGCAAATCAACAGCGAGCGGAACCTCTTCAAAGGGCTCAACCGAGGTGAACTGGCGGGCAACAGCGACCACTACCCCTTCGCTCAGAAGCACGTGCCGTGCATCCTCTTCGAGAACGAGGAAGGCGACGCCTTCAAATACTACCACACCACCTACGACAACTACAAAAACTTCATCACCGCCACCTACGAGCCCATCTTCCGCCTGATAAAAGAGTTTGTGGAGCGGTATTAAAAAAACTTGATGGCACCTGTAACATGAAGCGACTATTGCTTGCCATAAATGCCATACTTGTCCTTGCCGCCAGCGCGACGGCACAGGACTTGGACAACGTGGTCAGGATTAAGGGAACGGTTTTGTCTGCCAAAACAGATGAGCCGATACCGTCTGTGAAGGTGCGAATTATCGACGTATCGGAGGATGTGGCGATGGGGCATACCGATTCCACCGGGAGGTTTTCGTTGACGGTAAGGCCAGGCATCTACACCATTACTTTCGTGGCAAATTCCTACAATGGCTGCATTTTAGAGGATGTAAACTGTCTGACCAGCATTGTGCTGGAACCCGTTCGGATGGAACGTCTTCGTGGTGGCATTGAGGACCCCGCCGTATATGTGCCGTCACAAAAGATGATAGACACAGGCGACCCAATCCCCGTGATGCAAAAGATTGAACGTGAAGGTGTAAAAGTTGAAGTACGCTAGCAGATAACTAAGAGGCAATGAGTGAATTGAAAAAATATCAGCTTGGCTTCGACGTTTGGGGTTTGGTGCTTTTTCTGGCGGTCATGGCGCCCAACTTCATCTGGTTTGCCGTACCGGCGCCTAACGATGTGTTGCGCACCGAGTCGGTGACGCCCGCCGTCGATATGGTGGCTTCGGTTTGTCAGGTCATGCTTGTTGCCTGCCTATGCTTTGTAGTCAGGAAAGAGCGTCGGCGGTTTCGTTTGTCGGCACTGGTCATCGCCACACTTGTGTGCCTGGCCGTTTATTATGCCGGCTGGGTGCTCTACTGGTGCGGCATCGCCGACTGGTGGGTCATCCTCATGCTCACGGTGCCGCCCTGCGCGGCGTTCATCCTGTTTGAGGCGGACAGGGGCAACCTTCCTGCACTTGTCTTCGCATCATTGTTCACTGTCTGCCACCTGATATTCGGGATTTTGAATTTCATGATATGAGACCTACAATGAAACGGTTGGTTTTGCAGTTGCTTTTCATGCTCCTGTCCATGTCTGCGTTCGCCACTGGACAGGCTTGCGACATCATTTACATCGACGGCCAACGATGGCTGCTCATGGGGCGACCCGTCGATGCCGATTCCGTTTTGTATCATTCCCTGCAGGCCCGCCTGCCGAAGGAAACCGTCGAGTCAACTGATAATTGGGACGGCTTCATAGGCCATTGGAGCCTTGTAGGCCAACATCTTATACTCGACAGCGTGACGGTTGATGTTGACAGGGATGGCAAAGGGGTCGAAATTGCCCTGCACGATAAAATCATGCGCCGCGTGTTTAAGAAATACTATGCCGGAGGTCACATAGAGGCGAGCTGGTTCACGGGCAAGCTCCGTCTGGGGCAAGGTCGGGAGATATATTACGAGCACATGGCATGGGTGCGCAATTATGAGCGTGAGCGGCTTCTGACGGTGGAAAACGGTATCGTGATAAATGACCAAATCTTTGACAACCATATCGTCGTAGAGGGTTTCGATATAGACACGTTAAAATGGAGCGACGAAAGGGAACGGTTTTTGGAGGGGTTCCGTCCCAAGATGGCGGAATACCCTGCGTTGGACACCATCAACACCTTGTATTTCATCGTCTATGACATGGCGATAGACTCGACAGGAAGGCTGATAGATGCCAAAATCAGATGGTTAGCCGCGTCGGGGATAGAGCCCATAACCGAACTGCAACTTGCCTTCAAGGCCTACCTGATGGACATATACCCCTGGAGGCTGTGGACAATCAACGGGGAGCTACGACCCCGTGTCACAACATGGAGCGTGCCCCTCTTGAAACGTAAACGATAATTAGTGAATTGACACATACACCTATGAAAACACGTAACCCTAAAATTTTTCGCTGGGCGCTGTGGTGGGGTCTCGGCATAACGGTAGCCTGCCTTGTCACCCTTGTTGTGGATAGCATCGCCACGATGGGCGATACCGCCGGAGGGGAGTTTGAAGCGCAAACCCTAGACTCCCTATACAGCATTATTTACAAGTTCGGCATCTGGCCTATGATTATTTTCATAGGGGTGGTTGCACCTGTATATGAGGAGCTTGTATTCCGTCTGTGGGGCAACGGAAAACGCTGGACAGGCTATACCTCGGTTGCGCTGATGACCTTGTTCTCGTTAAGTTTCGCCTGGTGGGTGGCTCCGATAGTGTTGGCTGCGGGCATAGCCATCATGGTTGTTTACCGCTCCAACCTCACGCGGCGGCTGTTCATGCTCATGCTCTTTTCGTCGCTGGTTTTTGCATTGATGCACATAGGCAACTATAGTGCCGACGAAAGCCTGCCGATGTTCATCGTTGCCGTGCTGCACAAGTTCGGCATGGGTTTGCTGGCATCGTACCTGGTAATTAACTACAACATACTGTGGTCGATAGGTTTCCACATACTGAACAACAGTATTATGGCCATACTGTTAGGAATTGCATTCAACACGGTTGCGACCAAGACCACCGTCATTGAAAACGAAAACTACCGCATCACGATGAACCCTGTGCTTACCAAGAGCCAGGCATCGGATACGTGCGGCGAAATCGGATGGGTGAACGACAGTGTATATGTCAAGACCGACAGCCCCGACTTCGCAACTGAGATGTTCATCAACGACCCATACCACAACGACAGTCGGCTTAGAGCGGTCTCTGGCATGAAGTTTTACCCTAAGATGAAAATCAAGGTGGAGATGCTCAGAGGAAGTCGTGACCACGAAAGCGTGATAAACACTATGGCGAAAGAGGGCTGGATTGCTCTCGACACCGTTGGCGACACAATCCGCATACGAAACACCTACTCGCCCCTAGACCGACTGTAAATAAAAGAACTTTGACGTTTCTTACACAAAAAAAAGCGCACCCGAAAGTACGCTTTTCACCAAAGAGATGGCTATTGATTGATAATGAGTTTCTACCTCGCCACCATCAGGCGAACGGTTTCGCCTGCGGCCTTGACTATATAGATTCCGTTTCTAAGACGTTCCGTCGAAATCGACACAATCACCGAGCCCGAGGGCACTTGCTGTTCCATCATGCAACGACCCGAGATGTCGTAGATATAGATTGTCTGATTGCCCGACTGCAGGTTTGCTGGATTGAGCGACACCACCACTCTGTCGCTGGCGGGATTAGGATAGACGCTCTCGATGACCGAGTGTTGCGGGGCATTAATGGATGACGACTCGCCCAGCACGCACACGCCATCGAGATCGTAGCCTGCGCTATAGCTATATGTCGGGAACGGGTCGTTGACGATATGGCCGTAGGCATCGTATGTGCCATACTGTGGGTCGATGCAACCCACCACGTCAACCACACGCACATGGGTTATGTTGTCGATGTCGATACCCGTGCTGTCGCGCAGTTCCTCAAGGTCGAACGGGGTGCCCCAGCCACCCCGATACTTACCCGCAAGGTTGTTGATATATGTAGCATCAACCTGCCCCATTCCGCCAATCTGCGTCTCCGTCTGGGTCAATGAGGTGGCGGGGAACCTCACAAAGCGTTCTCCGTCGCTGCTCACCTCCACAAAGGCAAGCTCGAGAAAGTAGTCGTCAAACGAGTTTTCAAACACCGCGAAGTCATATCCGTTGACATTGTGTATCGGCTCGTCGAAGGTGACGGTAGCGTATCCGCCGTCGCCAAGAGGAACAACTGGATATGTATTGTATGCACCATTGTTCTCCAACACAACCGGTCCTATGGCATTGTCGCCGTTTGTGGCAAAGGTCACTATCGAGTCGGGACGACCGCGCAAGTCAACCGGACCAAACACCACCTCACAGCCCGTCGCCCATCCGATGATGCGAGGGTCGTTGCATCTCACTGCCGTGCACCCCTCCGTGCCCACGATACCGCAGAACGGGCCCTGCCCATGTGCGCACACACCACACACTATGAGCAAGGCCAAAGTCAGCGGGTATTTCAAAAAACTTAATGTTGATATGTTGATACGTTGATATGTTTTTTTGACGAGTTCTTTCATAGTTCCTTCCGTTTTTCCGACCTTGTGGGCGTACTTATCGGGTACGCTCTGTTGTCGGTTCTCAAAACATTATTTTTTTCTTCGTTCCCGGCGTGGCATCCCTGCCCTCGCCGGGAAAATATCAAGGCTTTTCTCCTCTAATTTCGAATTTCAATTTTCAAAATTCGAAATTAATGTTTCACCACCACCTTGGTGGTCGTGTTGCCGATATGGAGCATATAGACTCCGTTGGCAAGCACAGAAGTGTTGATGGTCATGCTTTCGCCAGTGATTGCCTGGCTGTAAACCTTGCGACCTGTCATGTCGTAGATAACGGCGTCGCCTTCCATCGAACCGCACACCACGTTCAGCACACTCGAAGCCGGGTTGGGATAAACCTTCACGTTCACGCCTGCAACCTCGTCGATGCCCTGCGGCTGAGGATCAACAGCGGGTGCGCTGACGGGATGAATCTCCATCGGATAGGCGTTGATTGTATAGAAACCCCAACCAGGATAGAAACCTCTGTCCATCACTTCACCAGCGGCAGCATCGCCCCAAAGGTTGATGTCGCCGTTCTGGAAGGTCTCTCCCATTCCGCTGCCTGAGAAACCGTTTTTGAGCTGTTCCCAATAGGTGGTGCCTGAGAGTGTGACATTGCCTTCGGTGAAGGTGATATTGTCAAGACCATAGCTACCCATCTCATAGTTGAAACGCGGGTCGGCTGCCTGGATGTCGTCCATCACGGTGGTCATGGAGACGGTCTCTGTCGAGAATTTGTAACCCCAAGCCAAAGAGGTGTCAGCCCAGTTCACAACGAAAATCATCTTGTTCTCGCCTTCGCCAACCCAGTAAGTGATGGCGTCAGCAGCGATGGTGGCGGTGGTAGGCAGCGGGTTCGGCAGCGGCTCAAAAACAGGCAGCACCTCGGTTGTCCACACCACATACTCAGGAAACCAACCGTAGCCGTCCCAATACGTCGAATCAACACCTTCTGCAAAGAGCGACTCTCCGACCTTCAGGAACGAGCCGTTGCTGAGTTCGTTGTTCCAACCAGCATTGCCGTTTCCATCGAGGATGAACTGCAGGTAGTTGCCGTCAACATTCTGGAATGAGAAATGTAGCGAACCTTCGTCAAAGTTGATTGAGTTTGACTCAACGGTAACGCGGCTGTCGTTGGCTGCGAGATAATCCAATGCCTGAGTGACAGTCTTGGTTCCGTCAAAACGGATTCCCCATGCCATAGCGACACCGGGATTCGACCAATCGACGGCAATAACGGCACTGTTCTCTCCTTCGCCAACCCAGTAGGTCACAGCCGATGCTTCTATTGTAGCATCCACCGGCACCTGTTTAACCGACACAGCGATGATTGCGGTGCTCCATACTGCGTCGCTCGAGGCTCCCACCTTCACAAACATGCCGTCCTCAAGGTCAACCTCGTCAAAGGCATCGCTCGAAAGCGCTCCGTTCACCTTGAATCCCGTGTAGCTGCACGTCAGCTGATATTCCGGACGCTGGATGAACATAAATGCATCATCATAACCCAAGTAGAAACGTGGATCGGCATCCATCACATCGCTTATCATGTCATCAACCGTCAACCCGTCGGCCTCGTCGAAACGATAGCCCCATGCAAGAGCCGTCGTGCCGAAATCGACAACCAAGATAGCCTGATCCTCACCCTCGCCTACCCAATAGACAATGTCGTCCGCGGCGATGGTCGACTCTGTCTGTGCGCTGGCAATGCCGCTCATCATGAAGAGCCCTAAACAAAGTGTAAGTAGTTTTTTTACCATAATTATTAATGTTTAAAAAGTTAATAAAAAATCATCCAAATCCTCACCCTTAACACCTTCACATCTTAACACTAACGCAATAACGCACTAATCTTGACCACTCTTTTCGACCGGCCAACAGCTTATGGAAAAAAACAAAAACAATCGGGGAATGAACCCCACAGTCACCTATTGCCCAGAAAGGACATGACTTGCTTTTTCCTCGAAAGCGTAGCCGATACTTACGGGTTTGGCAGGTCTTCTGGCTTGTTCTCCGCTGTCTCGGCCTTCCCCTGCGCCTATGGCGACGCATAGTGACCACGAAACGGACTGCGGATGTGTGTGATGAACTTACAGCAGCGGGACTGCGACGGACTCTCACCGTACTTCCCTTTTGATGCCTAAAGAGCTGTGGATGTGTGCAGAATGGCACGTCTCCCCTCTCCTTTCAGCAACCAAACCGATTGCAAAGATACAATATTTATTTAATATAGCAAAGGGGAAAGATTGCTTGAATGCTTGAATGCGAGATTTCGTGATTTCGTGAATGCGTGATTGCGTTAGTGCGTTAGTGGTGTAGGGGGCGATGGTTGCGGACAAAAAAAACCGTGCTTTTTGAGGGCACGGCTTTGCTGCGTTATGATTGACAACTAAAGAGAATCTTATTCGCCTTTCTCGTTGAAGTTGGCGCAGAGGGCGTTGAAGTTCTTGAAAAGTCTGTACATGAAGATGAACGGTCCGACGATGATGAGTGAGCCGAAGAAGCCCCAACCCCACCATGTCTTAGCGCTGAATTTGTGCTCGATGCCGCGACGGGTCATCTCAGCGTCGATACGGTTGCAGAACTTGTGAATCCACACCAGCGGGAGGATACCCAGGGTAAGGCCGGAGAGCAGGCATACCCAGAGGAAGAACATGGTGTGCTTGCTGTCATACTTGCTGGCGATCTTGTTGATTTCGCTCGACATGTGGCAGTACACAACGAGGGCATAGATGCCAAAGGTGATTGCGGAAAGCAGGATGGTTTTGAGCAGACCGCGGTTGGTACGTAGTTTTTCCATAATTTTTGAATTTAGGTTAATACTATTATTTGTTGGTGTTTCATTGTTTTTCGGGCCGGCGGCTACGAGTTTCTTTCCTTCGGGGTTGGTGGTGAACTTCTCGAAGTTTTTGATGAAACGGGCAGCGAGGTCGCGTGCCTTCTCGTCCCACACCTTTGCATCGGCATAGGTGTCGCGCGGGTCGAGAATCTTGGGGTCAACGCCGGGGAGGGCGGTGGGCACCTCGAAGTCGAAATAGGGTATCTTCTTGGTTTGGGCCTTAAGTATGGAGCCGTCGAGGATGGCGTCGATGATGCCGCGGGTGTCCTTGATGGAGATACGCTTGCCAGTTCCGTTCCAGCCGGTATTGACGAGGTAGGCCTTGGCGCCGGATTTCTCCATGCGTTTCACGAGTTCTTCGGCATACTTGGTGGGGTGCAGCTCGAGGAAGGCCTGGCCGAAGCAAGCGCTGAAGGTGGGCGTAGGCTCGGTGATGCCGCGCTCGGTGCCTGCGAGCTTGGCTGTGAAGCCGCTGAGGAAGTAGTATTTACACTGGTCGGGGGTGAGCACCGAGACGGGAGGCAACACGCCGAAGGCGTCGGCCGAGAGGAAGATGACGTTGTCGGCAGCGGGGGCTGCGGAGACGGGACGTACGATCTTCTCGATATGGTCGATGGGATAGGATACGCGGGTGTTCTCGGTGACCGACTTGTCGGCGAAGTCGATCTTGCCGTTCGGGTCAACGGTGACGTTCTCGAGGAGTGCGTTGCGGCGGATGGCGTTGTAGATGTCGGGCTCGCTGTCTTTGTCGAGGTTGATGACCTTGGCGTAGCAGCCACCTTCGAAGTTGAAGACGCCATCGTCGTCCCAGCCGTGTTCGTCGTCGCCTATGAGCAGACGTTTGGGGTCGGTGGAGAGGGTGGTCTTGCCTGTGCCGCTGAGGCCGAAGAAGATGGCAGTATGTTTGCCCTGCATGTCGGTGTTGGCGGAGCAGTGCATGGCAGCGATGCCTTGTAGAGGCAGGTAGTAGTTCATCATGGAGAACATGCCTTTCTTCATCTCGCCGCCATACCAGGTGTTGAGGATGACCTGCTCACGTGATGTGACGTTGAAGGCGACGCAGGTGTCGCTGTTGAGGCCGAGTTCCTTATAGTTGTCCACCTTGGCTTTGGAGGCGGCATAGACGGTGAAGTTGGGGGTGAAGGTTTTGAGCTCTTCGTCGGTGGGTTTGATGAACATGTTGCGGACGAAGTGGGCCTGCCAGGCAACTTCCATGACGAAGCGTACTGACATGCGGGTGTCCTTGTTGGCGCCGCAGAAGGCATCGACCACGAAGAGGTCTTTGCCGCAGAGCTGACGTTTGGCGAGGTCGCGCATCTGACGCCACACTTCTTCCGTCATGGGGTGGTTGTCGTTCTTGTAGCCGTCGGTGGTCCACCACACTGTGTTCTTGGAGTTCTCGTCCATGACGATGTATTTGTCTTTGGGCGAGCGACCAGTGTAGATGCCGGTCATTACGTTGACGGCGTCGAGCTCAGTGAGCTGACCTTTGTCATAGCCCTCGAGGGAGGGGTCCATCTCGAAGTCGAAGAGTTCTTCGTAGGTGGGGTTATAGTGAAGCGACTTGACGTCGGTGATGCCCAGCTGGGCGAGGTCTTTCAGGATTTTTTCGTTCATGATATTATTGCTTTTTTAATTTATTTTTCTTCTTTTTTTATGCCCATGTTCTTCGACGTCACTTCTCCCTTATCGAGACCGCAAATCCCCCGCATGGGGCCATTTTCAGTTTCAAGGTAGTCTTCGACGTCACCTTCTTGGTCGTTATGGTGTACGACTGTGGATTGTATTTCCCGTCGTCGGCACCTGCCCAGTTCACCAGTCCCGATGCATCCTTCCCGTCGGCATATATCACAGCCTCGTAAGTCTTCCCAGCCTTCAGAAAGTCCAGCTTCACACTCACCTCTCTCCCGTTCTCGTCGGTCACCCCGCCCACATACCACACATCTTTCGCTTTCTTCCCCTTCAAGTCTGCCGCTGTCGCATCTTCAGGCAGTCCATACACATATCGTGCCGCGTTGCTCACCACTCCTTTCTTCCCGTCTTTCAGGTTTCCCACCCCTTCGGCTGCCTTGTTCAGGCTTTCCGTCTTGGGATGCCTTGCCGTCACTATGTATGCTCCAGGTTCCGCCATGAGGTATATTGATGTGTCCCAATCCACTGCCACATCTTTTATAAACTGGAATGCGTCCATGAATGGCTCATAGTGTTCTGGAAAGTCGGCTGCCATCTGCAATGGCGAGTAGAACGTGACATAGAGTCCCAGCTGGTTGCATATCGTGTGGCGCATCTTTTCCTTGCTCCATGAGGCGTTTTTCGACATATCTGTCTCGAATATGCCAGGCGTGTAGTCCATCGGCCCACCCTGCAACCTAGTGAAGGGCAGTATCGTCGTGTGGCCTGGGTTGATGCGTCCCCTGAACTCCGTCCCCATGGCACTCTCGTTTCCTATCATGTTGGGCCACGTGCGGCACAGCCCCGTAGGTCTCACAGCCTCATGTGCGTTCACCATTATATGATGTTTGGCCGCCTCCACTATCGCATAGTGGTAATGGTTGTTTATCGGCTGACTGTAGTGCCCTTCGCCGTATGGTATTATCGTCCCCACATATCCGCTCTTCACCGCGTCATAGCCATACTGGTTCATCAGCGTGTACGCCTTCTCCATCCAGCGTTCATAGTTGACCGTCGATGCCGAGCTTTCGTGGTGCATAATCAGCCTTATGCCTTTCTCGTGGGCATAGCGGTTCAGCTCTGGCAGGTCAAAGTCGGGATAGGGAGTCAGGAAGTCAAACACCAGCTCCTTCTGCTTCCCATACCAGTCCTCCCAACCTATGTTCCACCCCTCTATCAGCAACGCGTCAAACCCATGTCGTGCTGCAAAGTCTATATACCTTTTCACATTCTTCGTGTTCGCAGCATGCCTTCCGTGTGGCTTTGCATGCTCATAGTCGGTCTCGCCGATCTTCACCGACGGAAAGTCGTTGGTGTAGCTCCAGCAGTTCTTGTCGCTTATCATCTCCCACCACACTCCCATGTATTTCACCGGATGAATCCAGCTGACATCGTCCAGCGCACATGGGTCATTCAAATTCAGTATCAATCTCGATTTCAGCACATCCGTAGCCTTCTCACACACCATCACCGTCCTCCACGGAGTCCTGCACGGTGTCTGTATCCTCCCCTTGTATCCCGTAGCGTCAGGACACAGCCACGCCCTGAACGTCAGCGTCTTGTCGTCAAGGTTAAGGTGCATGGTCGGAAAATCCAGTGTGGCCGCCTCATGTATGTTGATATAGAGACCCTCGTCGCTCTTCATCTGCAGTGCCGTCTGCACTCCAGTGTTCGAGAATGCCGTCCACGGCCAGCCTCCGTCCTTGTGCCCGGCCTCCCACAGACTTGCTATTTCCGACAACCGGCTCTCGGTATAGTTGTACTCCTGCGTGTCATAGTCCCCTGGTATCCACCACGCTGTGTGGTCGCCTGCCATCGCAAACTCCGTCAGTTCCTCCTTAAACCAGAAGCACACCAGTGCGTTGTATGTGTTTTTCGGATACAGGTCGGCTGGCAGCAGGTCGGGAAACTCATAGCGGAACCCCAAGCCGTCGTCATATAGCCTGAAACGTATCTGCATCACCGTAGGCCGTTTCTCAGTCGAATGGTCCATACTCTCCACACTCCCCACTGGCTGCTCCAGCGTCACCAGCATCTCGTTGTAGTGGTTGCGTATGTTCGACTCCTCCCCCCACACCGGGTGCCATGTCTCGTCGTACGTGCTCCGCTTCACATCCCTCTGCTTGAAGCCATGCGCCAAATCATCCCTCCATTCCAGTTCAAACCCCATCTTCGACGCCTTCACCACCTCCTTTCCCTCGCGGCTCAGCGAATAGTAAGGCACACCTCCCCTCAACTCAAACTTCGCCTCCAGCTTCCCGTCAGGGCTCTTCACACTCTCCTGCCCATTTGCGTACAATCCTCCCGCAACAACCATCGCCACAAGAATAAAAAATCTTACCATTCTTTTCATATCATACCTTACTTTTTATCTTCTTTTATTGTATTCTTTTTGTTTACACCTTTCCTCCCCGACTCTTTTCCCCTCTCTCAACTCGCCTCCCCTGTAAGTGTCCAGACAGTCCTGAATCGGACTTCATACGGACCTGAATCGGACAACCTCCCACAACCGTCCATCACTCTGCCTATCATACCCAACACCCTGTCACTCGTTAATCTCCTACAAACCTGCCCATTCTAATCAAACCTCTTGGCGTTCCTCGTCTCCTCCTTCACATTCCTCTCCAGCGACTGCCTTATCATGTTCTTAAGTGCCATCGTCCGTTGTTGCACAGCGTTATGCTTCTCAGGTTTATACAGCTCTGCGTATTTCACCTTACCCAGCTTGAAGTTAAGCTTGGGCATCACTCCGTTTATATCCACAGCCAACCTCGTGGGCAGCGGGCTCTTGAGCAGTTCCAAATGGTAGTTGTAGGCGTTGTCCAAGGTATGACGTCCTGCCGCACACACCTGGTACTTGTCCATCGTGACCACAAACGGATACACCTCTGCCTGCCTGTCAAACACGGTCACCTCCACATCCAGCGTGTCTATCTTGTTCACGGTTGACTTCTTGAACATGAGCAGCTTGGCTATCTGGTCGAAAGTCTTGCTGTCGAGCACCACGAGGTCCTTTCCCGTAATTGCCGCAGCTCCCAGCAGCGTGCTCATCTTCGGCTTGTAGAACGCATTAAGGTAAGTCTCAGCAGCCAAGTGGAAGTCTGCGTTGCCGTCGAACGACGACAGCATCGGCACTATCGTATCCACATACGGTATCATGTCGATGAGTTCGGCAATCTGTATGTCGAGCAGGTGGAAGTCGAACCCGACAAACAGATGGTTCATCCTCGGCGACTTGTAAATGGCGGTAAGCTGCATCTTCGCAGCCTTGCACACAAAACCAATCTGGTCAAGTATCACCGTTCCCTCCTTTATCGACACACCTCCTGCCACACTGTTCAGCTCGTTGCCGAAAGCCGATGTGTGCATTATCGTCGTGTTCAATCTCACATCCACGTCCTTAGGCACTATGAACGGATCGGCATCCTTCGACACCTTATCCTCCTTACGCTGCGCCTCCAGCGTGTCCTTGTCCACATGTATTCCGCTTATCAGGTCGAGCAGCTCGTCAAGGTCGGTGTAGTTCGACGTGAAGTCGAGTGTTCCTCTCAGCATGGCCTCCTGGCTAAGCCAGTCCTCCAGTCCTGCCACCGTCCCCTTGAGGTGCAGGTCGCTTTGTCCATAGTGCAGGTCCAGATTCTGTATCTTGCACTCCTCGGGCTTGTAGTTGAACTTGAACTGCGGCATTATCAGAGGTTCCTGCGATCCCGGCACTTTCACCCTCGCATAGCGCAGGTCTATGTCCAAGTCGGGGTTCAGCTGCTTCAATAAGTTCTGCTTCGTCGAGTCGTATTTGATACTGCCATCCAATGCCAGCGAGTTGGTTTGCAGGGTGATGGTATCCATAGTTGCCTTCACGGCGGCGGTCTTTATGTCAAATGCCAAAGCCAACGGCGTTCCCTTTTCCAACACATTCGACAACCCCACATCTATGCCCACTCCACTCAACTCTGCCGTCACCTTTTGGTTCGGCATCTCCACGTTAAGCGTCTGGCTGCTTATCTTGACCGACAGCACCTCCCCCACCTTAGCCGTGCGTCTTGCTGCCGGCAGCTGCACATCGACCTTCAGTCTTGGAGTCTTTGCGTTTATCGTGTCATACACCACGTCCAGGTTGTCGATGATAACAGTCCCGTCTGCCTTTATCTTCGTGAGGTCAAGCCCCGACAAGTCCTTCACTAACGCTCTCAGATGCAGCGCTATGTCTGCCTTTCCTTTCACATCCACCGGCACACTGTCCATCAACGGCTCCAAGTCCGACACATCGAGTTTCGCCTTGACTGTAGCATCCACATCCTGTCGTCCCGTGAGGTCTTTCAGGCTCCCCTTCACACTCACATGGTTCTTCTCCACATCGGCGTCCAGCTTCTCTATCCTTGCGTTCGCCTCCCCCCCCCTGCTCAAATCCATGTCGGCCACCACGTCTGCCGCTATCCCCGTCACATGATAGGGCACCGCCTTGGGATAGTAGAACTTGCCATCACGCAACTCCACCCTGGCATCCACCTTGGGCATCGTGCTGTCCGTCACAGCCCCCACAACCTTGCCCTCCGTCACTTGCAGGTCGGCGTCAACATTCATCCCCTTCTTCCAGGTAGTGAACTTGGCTGGCAGCACCTTTATAAGTTCCCCTGCGTCCCAACGGCTGGTGTTGAAGGTCAAGTCAACCGTCAGCGGCCTTCCCTCCTTTGCCAAAGCCACATCTCCGCTCAGCCCTACAGCCCACTCTTTCAAAGCCACCTCTGCATCTGTCATGTTCAGCTTCATATCCTCCACATCCACGCCGAACGGCACCTTTACCCTCAGCAGATTGTCCTTACGTTCTTTCAACGCTTCCGTCACATAGTCCATCCCCCCTACCGTCACATCTCCACTCGGCACCTCCAGCTTCAACTCTCCTTTCATATTGTTCAGCCATCCCGATGCGTCTGCCGTCAACTCCGCTTTGTCCAAAGCCACCCTGAGCAGCTCGGCTCCTGCAGTGTCGCAGCTGTGCATCACCACCTCCGAGAGGTTTATCTTCAGCTTGGCGTCAGCCTGCTTGACATCTTTCATTTTTCCGTCTGCCTTGCACTTGAGGCTCGACAGCGAGAGTGCCAGTCTCTCGTTCTGCATACTGTCGGCTGTCACCAGCGACAACTCCTTGCTCTTTATCTCGGCATCCAGGTCGGCCTTTTCATCCTGCCATCGCCCTTTGACATCGACCCCCAGGTCGTTCACGTCAGCAAACAAACCATGACTGTAGTCGTTATAGCAGGCGTTGAGGTGGCTTATCTTCACCTTTTCTATGTCGATATACTCGGGCAACTTGAACGGCTTGCTTTCCGAGGTGGTGTCCTCGTCTGGGGGCAGTATGTCGTAGTTAGCCGTACCGTCCTCCCCGACATATATGTTGGCCTCGGTGCCTTCAAGCAGCAGTTGTTTCACCACTATATCGCCATGCCACACAAACTGCTTGGCGTTGATTGCAAGTATAAGGTCGTCGATACGTGCCACCGTGTCGCTCGGTGCACCTTCAACAGGATTGACCAGCACCACATTATGCACATCCAACCCGGCATACGGGAAGGTCTTGAAAAGCGAAAGGCTGACCTTTTCAAAGTTCACATCACAGGTCACGACATCTTTCACCACCTTGTTCACTATGCCCGTCAGCTTCGACGGAGTGAACACCAGCCAGCACACCACCGCCACTGCCACCACCAGCAAACCCAACAGGCTACCCACTGATATAAGCGTAGCCTTCAGCCATTTAGGCATCTTACGTTTTTGTTTAACTTCTGTCTGCTCGCTTGTCATTTCTTTGTGAATGTTGTTGAGTTACCAAAGTCGTCCTTCCATGTCATCGACGACTCCGTCAGTGCTGTGACAGTATAGTTATTCGGCACCTTGCCTCCCATATACATCTGCTTCACCACCAATAGGTCGGCACCGTCGAGTGTCCACACCAATCCTATGGCCTCATCCTCGTTCACATCCTCGGCAGGGTTCCAATAAGCGCCGTTGACCTGCACCGTTGTGCTGTCGAAAAGTTGGTACGGCCTGTATGTGTTGTCAAACCGGTAATGCACATCCTTCCCCACCCAGGTGCCATACATAAGCCCCTTGTCGGGAACGAAATCCTTCTGACACGACACCACAGCCAGCGTCGCACACACAATCATTAGAACTACACTAATCCGTTTCATCATATTCTCATTATGATTTATCAATTCAAAAAAATTTTCTCATCCAACCCATCAATCCTCATCCAGCACATAAATATCCTTATATGTTCTCCCGTGTCCGTTATAGTCGAAGCCATAGCCCACGATGAAGGCATCGCCAATCTCCTTACCTATATAGTCTATCTTGAAGTCCTTCTGGAACATGTGAGGCTTGAACACCAAGGTGCATATCTTCACACTTGCCGGCTTCAGCTCACAGAGGCGCTTCAGCGTATAGTCCATCGAGATGCCCGTCTCTATCACATCCTCTATCAGCACCACGTCGCGTCCTTTCACATTCTCGTTGAAGCCTATCAGTTCTTTCACCTGCCCCGAACTCTGGGTGCCAGCATACGACGACATCTTCACAAACGACACCTCGCTGTCTATCTTCATGGCTCTGAGAAGGTCTGCCGCAAAGAATATGGTGCCGTTCAATATAGGCATCATCAGCGGGAACCGCCCCTTGTAGTCTTCCGACAGCTTGGCAGCCAACCCTTTGACAATCTCTGCAACCTCGGCTGCAGGAATATACGTTTTGAACTTTTTATCGAGAACCTGTATCATGATGTAATCTGTTAAGTGTGAAGTGCCACCTTTCGGCGTCATTCTGCTTCGGTTCATAAAAACAAGCGAGCTTGCTTTTCGCTCACCTTAATCGCAGAATTGTGAATTGTGAATTGACAATACAAATTGCTTACTACTAACTGCTAACCGCTGACAACTTGAAACTAAAAACTAAAAACTTGAAACTTAAAACTTGAAACTAAAATTCCTCTTCCTCTTCCGTGTCGCGTTCGACAGAGTCGAGTGCCAAGCGGAATCCGTAGAAGCCATAGCCGTGGTCGGGCAGATACCAGCAGCGGTCGCTCACCGAGCATCCCCATGCTGGACTTATCATGCAGCCACCCCTTGCTATCTTGTTCTCACCCGTCTTAGGTCCCTGCGGGTTGTATTGTTCAGCCGATGTGTATTCTGAAGCCCAGTCATTGCACCACTCCCACACGTTGCCAGCCATGTCGTAGAGTCCCAGCTCGTTGGGCAGCTTCTGGCCCACAGGGTGTGTATGGTTGCCCGAGTTCACACCCAGCCAGGCATAGTCTTCCAGGTTCTTCGAAGTTCCTGGATAGAGATGACCCTTACCCTTGTTGCCCCCACGTGCGGCAAACTCCCATTCAGCCTCCGTGGGAAGCCTGAATCTGTAGCCAGTAATCTGGCTCAGCCTCGCTATGAACACCTGCACGTCGTTCCACGACACAGACTCCACCGGAAGACTGTCGTTGCCCTGCCACTTCGAGGGGTTGCTGTCCATCACAGTCATCCAGAGCTGCTGCGTGACCTCGTATTGGGCCAGGTAGAAGGTGCCGACGGTAACCTTGTGAGCTGGTTCAGCCGACTCACAGTGATAGAAAGTTCCCTTCTTTCCGCCATAGCCCATCTTGAAAGAGCCACCCTCCACGGGCAGCATCTTAAGCACATAGTCGTTGACATACACGTTCACCGAGCCGTCATCCACCTCAACAATGAAATGGAACTCATTGGTGTCAAGTCCACGTATCTCAGGCATGTCGTAAGCCATGATGCGCTTCTCCGTACCAGCGGTAACCTTGGGACCCACGTCGCCGCTAAGGTTCTGTATGGGGTCGCTGATATATATCTGGTCTCCTATATGCGACACAACCCTCAGCCGTATGGCAGCAGGTGCATCGAGCGAATAGGTCACCGTAAGTTCCTTGTCTTTCAACGTGAATGACACATCCGACACCTCCTGTGCTTTCACACAGAACGCCGTCATCAGCGCCAGCGCCGTCATCAGCGCCCTGATTGAAAAAATCGTCTTACGCGTTTTCAATTTTAAAATTTCAAAATTCCAAAATTCAAAATTAACTTCTCTCGTCCGACCACTTCTCAGGATTCATGCGCCAGTCAGCCAGCGAGGCCATCTCCTCGTTGGTGATGTAGTTCTCGTCCCTAGCCACACCGATAAGTGTGTTGTAGTTGGTCAAAGTCCTCAAGACCACGTTAGCCTCGGCGAAATTCTTGATAGCCACGTCAAGACCGTAGGTGAATATAGCCACCATGCCCATCACCCTGCACCCCTTATCCCTCAAGGCATGCACAGCGTTCAGGCTGCTCTTGCCGGTCGATACAAGGTCCTCGATGACAATCACCGACTGCCCTTCTCTCACGTCGCCCTCGATCTGGTTGGTCAAACCGTGAGTTTTCTGCTCCGAACGCACGTATGAGAACGGTTTGCACAGATCCTGTGCCACCAGCACACCCTGCGCTATGCCACCTGTCGCAACACCAGCTATCATGTCGCAATCGCCGAAATATTCATTAATGGTTTCGACAAACTGCTGACGGATGTATGTCCTTATCTCAGGATAGGACAGCGTGACCCTGTTGTCGCAATAGATAGGTGATTTCCGGCCAGAGGCCCACGTGAATGGATTTTCGTTGTTAAGCTTTATAGCTTTGACTTGCAAAAGAGATTTTGCTGTTTGTACTGCTGTAATTTCGTTTGTTTTCATACCGCAAAAATACACTTTTTTTTCATAACAACGTTATTTATTTACGTTCTTACAAGAAACAAGCAGTTCACAGGTCACACTTCACTATTCACCATTCACCATGATTCTCTTCTACCAGACACAGCTTCTCGCCGTCGAAGAGCCAGAGCCACAGCCCGAGCTCACCATTGCCGACAATATCCCACAGGCATTGGACATACTTGTCAACCAGCACCTTTCGGTACACCTCGTAGGCCACACATCCGAACAGCTCCTCACCTACCTCAAAGCACATTTCAAATATGTCCAAGCCGCAGGAGGAATAGTACAAACACCCGACGGCCGCAGCCTTCTCATCCACCGCAACTCCCGATGGGATCTGCCCAAAGGGATGGTTGAACCCGCAGAATCAACACCCGAAGCAGCACTGCGTGAAGTGGCCGAAGAGACAGGAGTTTCAGACCTGACAATAGGGCCTCTCCTTACCATCACCTACCATATTTACAACACCTACGGCGAGTGGACCCTCAAGCAGACCTGGTGGTATCTCATGACTACACCACTCCCCTCGCCCACCAAGCCACAATCGGAAGAAGGCATCACCCTGGCCGCCTGGCTCACGCCCCAGGAACGCTCGGACGCACTCAACTCTTCCTTCTCCATGATGCGTCACATCGACCATCTGCTCACACTTCAGACCTCCGCACGCCAATAAGTTATCAACAGGTTATCAACATCGACCATTTGATAAATTATCTTAAAACACACCTACCATTGCGCAACAAGTTGTACTTTTGCAGCACAAATAAGTAAACACCACAAACCATGAAGAAGATCATTGCAATCCTTTCCATCGCTGCAGCAGTCCTGATTCTTGCCTCGTGCGAGTCGATGCATCACACCTGTCCCGCCTATCGCGGCTCGGTTGTTGAGAACGTACAGCAGTAACAATCAATTAATAGCTGGAAGCGCCACAGCACCTCCTCTCGAAGGATACCGTGCTGTTTTTATTATTTCTCACAACGGACAGCAGTCAGTTCGACCGCTGCCCGTTTTTTTCATCCCAATCAACACCGATATGTTGAAAATACTCCACCGACACAGACTTGCGTCCAAAGCTTTGGTTGTACCTTTGCATTCGGTTTCACTCACATGAGACACCCACATATAAATATAAAATACAATAATATATGGAAGCCAGGCTCAGCCAGAATGTGAAGAACGCAGTCGCCAACAGCCGTGACGAAGCAATACGACTCAAAAACAGCTCCATCGGAGTAGAGCACCTTTTCCTCGGCATCCTCCGCGAAAAGGAATGTTCAGCCGTCATGTATCTAGCCACCTTGGATGTGGATATCGCTGCCCTCAAGCGCGAAATTGAAAACAAGATAGGACAGCCCGACAGCGATATCCGCTATTCGGATGACAGCCAGATTCCCATGCTACGGCAAGCCGAGAAAGTGCTTCGCCTCAGCTATCTCGAATCCACCAAGCTCAAAGCCAAAGAAATCAAGACCGAACACCTGATACTTGCCATCCTGAAAGAAGATGTCAACCTCGTAGCTCAGCTGCTCGTCAAGTCAGGAGTCACCTACGACTCCTTCTACAAACTGCTGGAAAGCAACCTTCCAGCCGACGACCCAGCAGAAGATTCAGGGTTCGACTTCAGCAATCAGACCAGTGAGGACGACAACGACAACCCCTATCCCGACCCCGACGAGGCACCAAAACATTCACACTCGGCAGCGGACAGCAAGACGCCAGCCCTTGAGAATTTCGGCCGCGACCTCACCGAGATGGCACGACAAGGCAAGCTCGACCCCATAGTGGGACGAGAGAAAGAAATCGAACGCATAGCACAGATACTCTCACGCCGCAAGAAGAACAACCCCATACTGATTGGAGAGCCCGGGGTTGGCAAGTCATCGATAGCCGAAGGGCTTGCACAGCGTATAGTCGAAGGCCGTGTTCCAATGACCCTCTACAATAAGCGCATCATCACCCTCGACCTCGGCTCCCTGGTGGCAGGCACCAAATACCGCGGACAGTTTGAAGAACGCATGAAAGCCATACTCAACGAGCTTGAGAAAAACCGCGACATCATAATCTTCATCGACGAGATACACACCATCGTCGGAGCAGGCAGTGCCAGCGGCTCATTAGACGCCTCCAACATGTTCAAACCCGCTCTGGCACGTGGAGAGCTGCAGTGCATCGGAGCCACCACCCTCGACGAGTACCGCCAGTATATCGAAAAAGACGGAGCCCTGGAGCGCAGGTTCCAGAAAGTGTTGGTCGAACCAGCCACACCCGACGAAACGCTTCAGATTCTGAAGAACATTGCCCCCAAGTACGAAGACCACCACATAGTGGAATATACCGAAGCGGCACTCCATGCATGTGTAGCGCTCTCCGAGCGTTATGTCACCGACAGGCTCCTGCCCGACAAAGCCATAGACGTCATGGATGAAGCCGGAGCCCGCATACGTATAGCCAATATCGAGGTGCCCGACGAGATTGCAGCACTCGAAAAGCAGATAGCCGAAGCCACCGAAGCAAAACAGAGACTGAAAGAGCAGAAGAAATTCCTCGACATGGCAGCCTATCGAGACAAGCTACGCGAACTCAACGAGGAAAAGCAACGCATCGAAGAAGAGTGGCTCAACGAACAGAAGAAGAACCGCCCCCAGGTCACAGAGAACGACATCTCTGAAGTCATAGCCATGATGACCGGAGTGCCGGTACAACGCATCGCCGAGAACGAAAGCACACGTCTGCTGCAGATGGAGAACGAGCTGCAAGGCAAAGTGATAGGTCAGGACGAAGCCATCAAGCAGATAAGCAAAGCCATACGACGCAACCGAGCAGGACTGAAAGACCCGAACAAACCGATAGGCTCGTTCCTGTTCCTGGGCCCCACCGGAGTCGGCAAGACCTACCTCACCAAGGTGCTAGCCAAGTACCTGTTCGACAGCGAAAGCGCCATGATACGCATCGACATGAGCGAATATATGGAGAAGTTTGCAGTCAGCCGCCTCATCGGAGCGCCTCCAGGATATGTGGGTTACGAAGAGGGAGGCCAGCTGACAGAGAAAGTGCGTCGCAAACCATATTCCATAGTCCTGCTCGACGAGATAGAGAAAGCCCATCCCGATGTCTTCAACGTGCTGCTGCAAGTCCTGGACGATGGACAGCTGACCGACGGCATGGGACGCAAAGTCGATTTCAAGAACACCATCATCATCATGACCTCCAACATAGGCAGCCGCCAACTCAAAGACTTCGGCACAGGTGTAGGATTCAGCACGGCAGCCAGAGAATCAGAGAAAGGAGCCATGCAGCGTGACGTTATAGACAAAGCGCTGAAGAAAGCCTTTGCACCCGAGTTCCTGAACCGAATCGACGACATAGTCTATTTCAACTCCCTGGTTCGCGCCGACATCCACCGTATCATAAGCATAGAGCTGAAGGGACTCTTCGCCCGCATCAAAGATATGGGATACAACGTCAACATCGACGACACGGCCAAAGACTTCATCCTCAAGAAAGGCTGGGACGAACAGTATGGCGCACGACCCCTGAAACGAGCCATCCAGAGGTATATCGAAGACGACCTTGCCGACGAGATAATAAAATCCGACATCCTCCCAGGCGACACCATCAACATCACAGCCAGTGGCGAAGGCAGCGACGAGAAGATAGCCTTCGACATCGTCAAAGGCGAGACCTCCGCCCTACTCGACCAAGCCATAAGCGACACCGAACCAGCAGTCGTACCCGATGGAGAATAACGAACTGCTCTACCGCATAGCCCTGTCTCTCACACCAGGCATAGGCTGCAAAAGCTACAGGCAGCTTATAGAGCTGTGCGGAGAGCCGTCGCATCTGTTCCAAATGTCCCGCAAGGAACTAGACCAGATATTCGGCACCCATCGTGCCATAGCAGAATCTATAGCCAGCAAGGCCACACTCCGTCGAGCCGAAGAGGAATGTATCTTCATCGAGCGCAACAACATCACACCCCTTTTCAGCACCGACTCCGACTACCCACAGCGGATGAACCGCACCGACTGTGCCGACACCCCACCCCTGCTCTACTGCCAAGGACGATGCAACCTCAACGCCAAGCGGGTGGTGAGCATTGTAGGCACACGCCGTATCACACCCTACGGACGCGACATGGCAGAGAAGATAGTCGGAGACCTGCGTGGCGACGACATACTCATCATCAGCGGACTTGCCTACGGGGTTGACACAGCAGCCCACACCGCAGCCCTCACCAACAACCTGCCCACAGCAGCAGTATTGGGTCACGGACTCGACCAGCTATACCCACCACAAAACCGCAAGCTGGCCCACTCCATCCTTGAACAAGAGGGATGCCTGCTGACAGAGTACCCCAGCTATACCAAAATCGCCCCCTCCAACTTCCCAGCACGCAACCGCATCATAGCGGCATTGGCCGATGTCATCATAGTAGTGGAAGCGAGTGAGAAAGGTGGCGCCCTCATCACAGCGAACATAGCCAACAGCTACCATCGTGAGGTGTTTGCAGTGCCAGGACGGCTGTCCGACACCTACTCACGAGGCTGCAACAACCTCTTGGCGAACAACAAAGCAATCACCTACACCAACGCAGACAACCTCTACTACAACATGGGCTGGAGCCGTAAGGCAGCCCAATCCGGCGAACAGCAACAGCTCTTCCCCACCCTCACCCACGACGAGCAGACCCTTGTCGAGCTGCTCAGCCAAGAGGAGATGCTGGGCATTGAGGAAATCTGTGAGAAAACCGCATTTTCACTACCCAAAGTGGCAGGCCTGCTGCTTAACTTAGAGTTGGAGAACCTGGTGAGATGCATGCCAGGAAAGAGGTATCGCCTATGCCAATGCTAACCATTCTTTTAACATCGACAAACACCAAAAGCCCGAAAGTTTTTTGACACAAAGGCCTACAAAAAACGTGGAGCAGCTAATGAGTATCTGCTCCACGTTTTTTTCATACAAGCCTTACGAGATTTTCAATTATAAATTCCCCGGATTTTCAATTTTAAAACTGTATTTTGTAAATCCATAATTTTTAGGCTGGGGACAGGTGCAAGACACCCGTCCCTATTAACCGTTGCCCACTACCCCACTATTGCATTCTTGATGCAATCCACTATGTAGCGGACGTCGTCGTCAGACACGTAGGGGCCAGACGGGAGGCACATGCCTATTTTGAACAATGCTTCCGACACGCCGTTGAGGTAGGCCGGGGCGTTCTTATAGACAGGCTGCTTGTGCATGGGCTTCCAGAGTGGGCGAGCCTCCACCTGAGCGGCGTCGAGCACCATGCGGAGAGCTTCCACGTTGGCGTTAGGCTCGCAGTCCGTGTGGGCACTCTCCGCGACATGGATGACACCGGCTGCACCGCCCACGGCACCTGTCACGATGGTCTTGTAGGCGTTCTCCTGACCCTTGATGCGCACTTCGGGGTCAATGGTCATAGTGCAGAGCCAGTAGTTGGAGTCGTAACGGCTGTCTGGATTGCCATGCACCTTGATGCCCGGCACATCCTTCAACAGCTCCTCATACAGGGCCTGCACGTGTTTGTGGTGAGCGATATGGTCATTCGCCACCGTCATCTGTCCACGGCCGATGCCGGCGCAGATATTGCTCATGCGGTAGTTGTAGCCGATGGCCTCGTGCTGGTAGTAAGGATAAGCCTCACGAGCCTGAGTGGCATACCACATAATCTTGCGCCATTGTTCCTCATCTTCTGTGATGAGGGCACCGCCACCAGAGGTGGTGATCATCTTGTTGCCGTTGAACGAGAGCACACCATATTTGCCAAAGGTGCCCAGCACCTGGCCTTTCCAGCGGCTTCCGAAGCCCTCGGCCGCATCTTCCACTACAGGGATACCATAGCGGTCAGCGATCTCCATAATCCTGTCGATCTGGTAAGGCATACCATACAGAGCCACCGGCACGATGGCCTTAGGCTTGCGGCCAGTCTTGGCTATGCGGTCTTTGATGGCCTCTTCCAGCAAGTCGGGGTCAATGTTCCAGCTGTCCTTTTCCGAATCCACAAACACGGGAGTTGCGCCAAGGTAAGTGATTGGGTGTGACGAGGCGCAGAAAGTGAACGACTGCACAATTACCTCGTCGCCATAGCCGACACCGCAGTCCAACAATCCGAGATGCACCGCAGCGGTGCCAGCAGACAAGGCTACGACACGTTTCGAGAGCTTTTCGTTTCCGTTTCGGTTTTCGTTAACGAAGTTCTCAAGGTCTTCTTCGAAGCCATTTACGTTTGGACCCAATGGGACAACCCAGTTAGTGTCGAAAGCCTCTTTAACATACTTTTGTTCCAACCCAGCCTCGCTCATGTGAGCCAGACAAAGATAGATTCGATTTCGTGCCATGCTGTAGTTATTGTAGAAGAGAAGTAAATTTTCACGCCAACAAAAGTACAACTTATAGTTTGTTTTTCTGAATAATAGTTTTCAACAACTGGTAACAACTTGCCGCCACACCCAATAAATGGACAGAAATTACAAAAGCATTACAGAAATCTTTTTTTTGTGGGGGGATGAATTATTACAGAAATTATTCGCTGTCGCTCATCTTTCGCTACGGCAAGAAAAAAACAAGCTTTCTTTTTACTTGTTCTTAATCGCAAAAGTCTTTCTTGCTTCGCTCGAAATTTTGGTTGGTTATGTCGTAGTAAAGTCGTGGTATAGTCGTAGTAAAGTCGTAGTATCGTCGTGGTATCGTCATGCGTCTTGAGATTGGGGGCGAAAAAGTTGTTTTACATCAGCGCTGATTATGAGAATGATAGATAAAAAGTTTTGTCATCTTAACATTTTTTAACATGGCTCGTGACGAATTTAACATTTTGCAGGGTCATTACATAAGTGAAGATCGATCTTACAAAACAAACACATTCATTCACCAAAAAACAAAACACTATGGGAAAGACAGCATTCAACCCAATCACAAGCCAATGGAGTGGCAAAATCGGAGGTTTCACCTACAGCGTCCGCGACGGCAACCAGATAATCTCGAAGGTGGCGTCGTCGAAACGAGATCCGAAGAGCGTCAAGCAGATGCAGGTACGCATGCGGTTCAAGCTGGCGTCGCAGTTCACGAAGTTATGGGACAGCCTCCTGCTGACGAACCTCGCAAAGATTGAGAGCAACGCCAGCAAAGGGCAGAACCTGATACGCAAGGTAGCCTTTCACTCCACGACAGCCGAGGACGACACAGCGCTGCTGAGGCTCGAGGACTTCGAGAACAGGTTCAATGCCGAGACGCAGCAGGTGGCCTCGGCGGACCTAATGTTGCTGTTCACTGCGACGACGCAGAGCATCACCGCCCCCGATGGCGACATCGTGGCGTACCAGATAGTGGCCTTCGACCAAAACAGCACACCCATCGGGTACAACGTGGTGACATACGTGTCAGACGGCACCGCCAAACAGATAGGATTGCCGTTGGTGAGAGGCGAGGCTGTGCGTTACGACATCATAACGTTCAACACGTCGACCACCGGAGCCAGCAGCTGGGCCGGGCCTATCGGGAACATCAACGGTAACGACCCCTACTCCATCGACGCTGAGGTGTACAGCGTGCTGATGAGCGAGCTGTCAAGCAGCAATAGAGTCATCCACGGCATCGTGACCGGCTCGTACCTGGTAGCTTAGAGAGCCTGCGGCGGGCTTACGACGATCAGATAGAGTGACAAGAGCGCCCCTCGGTGGTCGAGGGGCGCTCTGTGTTTTTTATTACAGAAGGGGTTGGGTAATGTTTATTGGTTAGTGGTTATTGAGGGGTTAATGTGTTTTGGACGGAATTTCAAAATATTAATTTTTAGGCTTGGGGTTCCGGATCAACCATCTGGTCCAACCGCTGTGCTGCAACCTCGGCCATCCACTGCTTAAAAGGCTCCGCTTTCTTCGATGGAATAGACTGGATGAGTCGGAACAGCTGTTCAGTATTGGCCACATCGGTAGAACGCATCTTGCCGTCAGGGGCGAGCATTTTCAACTGGTAACAATTTGTTACCGTTTCATTGCCCTCCTTTTTCAGCCTGCCTTTCAGCACTTTCCAATACTTACGGGCGGTCTGGTAATCACTCTCTGTCAGTACCTCGCACACATTGACGATGGAAAAGTACCATTCCTCTTCCTGATCATCCCATGCAGTACGTACCTTCTTTTCTTCAAAAAGCTGTATCTGTTGCCTCTTTGTCATACCTCAAAATTTTCTGCAAAAATAACGAATTCATCGCACATTTATTGCCATCTGCCGCAATTCTTCATCCCAAATACTAAGTATGATCCTATGTCAGAAAAAACTGAAGCTTGGAGGCATGTCTCCTGTAAAGAACAGGCTCATGCAATCATCCTCAAATAATGTTTAACTTGCCCAAACGTCTCATCATGTTTATAGGTTAATGGTTAGGGAATGGTTAGTGGTTATTGAAGTTTTTTTTGGGGGGGGATTGTTTTGCAGACTTCTCTTTTTTGTTGCGCGGTTGAGATTACTGATATTGTTTCTCTACTAGAGGGATTATCTTCTAGTCCCTCTTTTCTATAATTTATTAACTAAAAACAAAAAAATTATGATCAATTCAAAGAAAAACGGCAGAACATCACAGAGATGTGAAAAGAGCGGAAACCTGATGAACATCAGCGAAGCGGAATGGCAGTGTGCCATAAGGCAGCTCGTCGTGTTCCTGCGCTGGAAACTGCGTAACATGTCTAAGAACGGAGCGTTCAGCGAGGCGGTGCTGGGTATGCCCGCCGTCGATTACTTCCGCAGCGAGACCTGCTACAAACTTATCAGCGGGGCGTGGAGATGGAACCCGAGACGTTCGCTGGCCCTGCAGCTGATAGCGATTGCCTCGAACCTTATCTCGAAACACGCAGCACATTATATGCGAAACACCGAGACGGTATCACTCGAAGCGCTGTCGGGAGAGGTCGCCGAGAACGAGGAGCTCAACATGACAGATGCTGCATACGCGATAGCGTTCGAGAAAGTGCGAGGGGACAAAGAGCTGGAAGATTACCTAAAGGCGGTGCGGGAGTACAACGACTACAAAGAGATCTCGATCCATCTGAAGATCACACTCAACGAGGTGTACCTGCTGGAACGGAGACTGATGAGGAGGGTGTGCTAGGGAAGATGTTAGAGGGATGAGGGAAGATGGAAGATGTATGATGTATGATGTAAGATGTAAAATGTCTTATGTTAGATGTCTGATGCCTTTACCTGATGGTAGATGATGGGGGGATGGGAAGATGGGGATGAATAGTAAATATGGAAATCCCTGCCCCCCCTGATTCTCTCGCAACTTTCAGGTGCCTGTCCCCTATCCCTTGGCCTCATCGAGCCATTCGATGTTATAGATGTAACCCTCCCCGAAAAGCGGACTGTTTGGAAATGGCCAGAATTTACACAACTTTGCAAATCCAATTTAGAACAGTCCTAAAAGGGGGATGTTTACAAGTTAACCATAAAGACAACTTGCAGCTATATCATTACGTGTATTGTATCATGTCGGCAAGCTGCAGGAAATAGTCGTTGCTCCAGATGTCAATATCATGGGAATTCTTCAGAAAAGGCCTGACGTCGTTCTTCACTTGAGCCATGTCAGATGCAGCCAATTTCTCTTTGAGCAGTTCGGCAAACTGCTCCATGTCCAACTCCTTGCCGTTAAATTCTCTGATTCTCACCTGAAGATGATGGAAGTTCAGAGGGACACTGTTACGCACATACCACTCGAAATCGTACCAGTCGCGCCCCTTGACGCGGTTCTTCCAAGTGCGGAACACCAAGGCGTGCATCTTGCCGGCAAACAGATTGGGGAGCGTCAGGCAGCGTGTCATGAACGAGAAAGGTTGCAGCAGCAATCGCTCTTCGGTGTCGAAATCCAGCGGCGGCTGAGTGTCCACCTCGATCTTCACCTTTATGCCTTTCTCCGTGTGGAACGAGAGGTCATAGACATCGGTATTGTCCTTCAAGAATGCTGACTCCACTTGGCCGAACGACTGCTTGTCCTTAAGGGTAATCTCCACTTCGCGTCCCAGCAGACGACATTCGTCTATGATGGCGGGGAAATACTTCTCCATCGAGAACGATGGGTCTTTTCTCAGCAATGAGAAATCCATGTCTTCCGAAAAACGTTCCAATCCGTGGAAGATCCTCAGGCAGGTGCCGCCATAGAAGGCAGCCTCGCTGAAAAAACCACCGCGATATAGGCCACACAAAACCACCTGCTGCAACACCTCGTAAGTGGCGTTGCGACGCGCATCCACACTGTCCATCGGGTATCGCGACAGCATCTGTTCAAATATATCTCTGTTCATCGTACAAGGTTTATCAAATGGGTTATCAGCTCGGCCTTTACCGCAGCGTGTTCGCGGCATTGCTCCAGCAACTTGGCATCGAAAGTTCCCAATACATCCATCTCGAACCGCAAATCAGAGGCCAGATACGCCTCCAGCTTCTTGGAACTTGACACAGCGATGCCGGCGGTCTTGAGGAGCAGGTCGCACAAAGCCTTCTCTGGAGAGGCGATGAGATAGGTGTCCTGACCATCCTGTTCCTGGCGGATGCCGATGGGGAAATAATCCACGCCACAGCTGCGATAGGTGAACCTCCCCAATGGGGTGTCGAAGCTACGGTTGTGCTTGATGGTCATCGACTGTGTTTCGTATATCCGTTCAGGGATCAGCCCATAATGTCGCAACGCACTATGGAAGCTGACATACGACGGACCATATAGATGGTTGGCGATAAGGAATGGCACCGGCATGGCACCATCTTCCACACTCCTCACATACAGACCTCTTTTCAGTCTGATGAGACGGCCGTCCTGTTCCAAATACCGAGCCTTATCGCTGATTTGCTTCGTTTGGGGAAACAAACACAGCAGCACCGACGGAGTAAATGGAATGTTACCCACCTGATTTAAAGCATCTTTCCTCATTATCACATTCTTTTTTCACACTGCAAATATACAAAATTTCGTACAGTTAAACGGAAAAATATCGTTTTTCTGTACGAAATTTCATTAACAATAAACTGTTTGCCTCACAAAACTACACCCAAAATTGAAGGTATTCGTTGCGTTCAATTCTCTCCATAGTTAGAATTTTTTTCAAAAATACAAAAACTTCTCAACATAAAGCGAATTTTATGGTATTCATTACACAATTCTTACGAATCTTGTTTAAGGAATAATGTGCAACACCTGGCAGAAGTGAACCCAACTGTTGTACGGTTAAACAATCCTTGAGGATCCATAATTCCCTAACCTATAGCCTATACACTCTCCACTGACTTTCAACTATCAACTTTCAACTCCCCCCTAACCCCCAACTATTATCTATTATCTATCATCTATTATCTTTTATCTCATAGGAGTGTATTGGTGTAAGGGAGGGAAGTGGGTAGGCGGCAACACCTACAGCTTTCCTCCTACATTTTCCACTGGCCACAGCTTTGATTCATCGCTTTTTAACAACTCTATCAATTTGTATACACCCGTCGATGGGTTTTGCAATTCCTTAAGCCCCTTTGCCCTTGCAACTGCTGCATCAGTATTGCACTTCAGATAAGCCTCCTGCGTATTCGTAAAGACTGTCTTCGCATAATTCTTCCAGACAGTCGCACTCTTCTTTAACTCTTTGATGAGCGCATCTGTAGTGATTGCCGTCTTATGATCTTTTGTATGAAGCAGTAACCAAATCTCAAAACAAGGATTACTAAGCAGTTTCTCCGCTTTGCATGCCAACAGTTTCTCATTGATTGACGGCACGTCCATATCGTACATCAAGAACGTGTGCACCTTATCCCATTTTGAGAGTTTGAGTTCTCTGGCACGATTGTCAACCAGAGATTGTGTAATCCTCGTACCTTCTATGTGAGAAACGATTCTGATGGGCGACTTGTACCACTTCTTCAGAAGGTTGATATAGCGCTCTTCTGTTTCGCCCTCGCAGATAACAAGAGCGATTTTGCGCATCCGCATAGCTGGAGACGGTTCTCTTTTGCTTGCCATAATCAGCCTTCCAATAGTTGTTTGATACTTGATACCGAAGAATCCACATAAGGCACTGCATCAAAGCGACCCTGCAAATAGCCTTTTTCGGCATCCATGTTCTCACGGAAATCCTTAAAATCGTATAATGAATATACATCTGTTGTTCCCTCTTCGGTCTTATTGACAAACACAATCTGGTCTCGCCTTAACCTCCTCACGTCAATAAGGTTTGTATTATGCGAGGTAAACAGCAACTGACTACTTTCCGAAGCGTGAATCAGATCTAAGATAAAATCAGCCAATCGAGTATGTAGCCCCATATCAAACTCGTCCATGATGATTCCCTTTTTATTCTTCACCACATCCAAGAGACGAATAAGGATCTGGAACAACTTTCGTGTACCATTAGATTCCTCCATATCCATGTCGAACATCACATCCTTCTGATTGCGGTGGAATGTCTTGAATCGCAGCACATCCACTAACTTGTATGCCAACTCCGGTTGGCCTGGAATAACAACAGGGGCAGGGATCTGTTCCTTTCTAGCCTCTATATCGGTAATATCAGTATCGCTGATTTCAAGAGCCTTAAGAATAACCTTCTTGTAAGTGTTGAAACTATCCAGCACCATCACGTCATTCACATTCACAAGTCCAAGAAGAAATTGATTCATGAAATAGCGATAAAGCTTTTGAGCAATCTCACGATTCATGGAGCTTGCGCGACTTAGGAAAAGGTTCTTCACGCTGGTATTAGTAGCGACATCCGAAGGCTTTGCCATGACACCAGTACCAAAGCTGTACTTACCATCTGCGTCACGGACAAAAACCTTAGCCCTCCTACCGACAGGATAATAGTACAGACTCTCACTGAGAATACGCTCACGGGTAAGTTCAAAGGAATACTCGTATTCCACATCCTCACAAACAAAATCAACCAAGAATTTACTTGGCTTATTCTGCCAGCCATCGAACTTAAAAGGCTCAAAATTGAATGTCACGCCCTCATTATGAAGGTGAGACTCCAGAATCATTCTACAACAAAAAGTTATAGCCTTAAGGATATTTGACTTGCCCGAAGCATTGGGTCCGAACAGTCCTACCGACTTAAGCACAGGCACACCCTTCCACTGCATTACGTTGTGGCTCAACTCCCTAGCAAGAGCCGTATTGATGCTTGCAGCTCTAAAGTCTATTCTGATTCTATCTCTGACAGAAAAGAAATTCTCAAATTCGATTTTAAGTATCATCACACCCTGTATTTTGTAGATTTTCTGCAAAAATACGACTTTATTTTAAACTTAAATGATTTTTGGCAAAAATTTTCCAATGGTATAAGTGTGTAAGCGGTAGTAGACCGCAATATAAAGGTGTAAGCCGGAGTAGAGTGTAAAATAGTTATCGTTATCGTTGATAATTGTTAAAGTTAGATTAATCCACAACTCCGTAGTTCCCAGGTTCCATTTATCCAGCGAAGCTCTCTCCGTTTCAGGCACATTTCACCTATATTATTTCATCCAATTATTTCCCACTCACCACCTTTATCACCACCTTTGCGGACGATGCGACCACTCTCACGAAGCTTTCTTACGGTCTTATAGATACTGTTTTCACCAACACCACATAATTCTGATAGCTCTGCTGTGGTAATTTTACGATTCTCTAAGATTAATCGATACACCTTATCCAGAGTTTTCTCCTTACTTTTCTCCTTACTTTTAGAATCAATCTGAATTACCGATATATCACCCTGGACTACTTCCGGAACACTCCTTCTAAACACAATCCTCACAAACCCGCCAGCCACCTCATACTCAGGCTCCGGCAGGCCCTGCTTCTCCATCTATTATTCAGGCATTTCTAAACCTCCCCCTCCAGTTCCACCATCCTCGCCATCAATTGACCAAAGTCCTTGGAACTGTCATAGATAAAGCTTTTTCGCATATCCGCATAATCTGCTTCATACAAGGGCATCAACTCCTTAGGAGGCACAATACTTATTGACTCACGTTGCAATTGATTATAATCTACCGCACCCACGTGGTAAAACTTACGTCTATGGTTAATAATCTCCTGATAAAGATCATTATCCATCAACGCTGCCCGACCATATTCCGTATCCATCAGGCGCTCTAAATCATAGAAATGACGCGACATTCTGTATGTGCGAGGCGGATTCTTTTGGTATTCCTCACACATCAGAAACGCCTTCTCCAAAAAGGTCCTTGTCGGGCTCACGGTTTTATATCCTCACTGAACCGATTGATAAAATCCCAGCCTTTACTCAAGCTAGTGCCACCCTTGAAGAGAAGATAACCTGCCACCTGAGTATGAAACAGGCATACAAGACTGCCGTCACCCACCAGTCCTTCTCCGCTGCGGGTTCATCTATCTTTTCCGCGTCAGCCACATGCTGAATCATTGTCATCCGCTCATCCAACGGATAATCAATCCACCTGTTCATACCTGCTTCTTTCTGTTTCGTTCAATCAATTCACGCATCCAAACAGGAGCCAGCAGAAGGTCGTGAGCTATTGTGTCGTTTTCCGGATGTTCTGCAAGCAATTGCCTAATTCTGCTTTCCACTTCTGCCGTGATATTCTTTTGTCCTATGCTACGTAATGCCTGTACCATTTCCTGCATCAAGTGTCCTTTAAAGGCAAAGTTTTTAGGAGCACCATGCAGGAGCGTCACCATTCTGTTCCCCAATTTCAGCTTTCTGCCCGAACCCGTTGTTAGAAAACAGGAGTTCATGGGAACCTGTGTCGAAAATCCCAAATGGTTCTCCGCCGTAGCGCCAGTGGGTATAACCTTTGCTTTGTCCCGTTTGGCAATCTCACTCACCAATTCATAAGCCGTAGGATACAACAATCCGAAACGTGTCTTCTTCGCTTTCACATATACCCCTTTGGCCATGCGCGAAATCAACTCCTCCTTTTCAAACTGCGCCAACAGTTTAGTAACATACTCCACATCGTATTTGGGGAACGAAGACACGAAAAACACCTCGCCGAATTTTGCGCGGGTTATTTTATTTCTAATCTTATATACTACAGCTTCTTCCATTAAATATTTAACCTGTTTTTAGTCGGAAACATTGCAAATTTTTCCGACTGAAAAGTACAAAATTAAATCAATATATTTGCAATCTATATGTATTATTATTCTTTTTTAAGACATCCGCCCCCCCTCCAGGCACATTGGGGCGTTGCCCCAAAGAACCGAGGGAGCAGCGAGTGCAATGTCAAGCTTGTTTGAGCATTGCCGAGTCGCGTCCGAGAGTCGAAGATGCTTGATGGTACTGCCTATATCCTCCTG
>JAEEZY010000025.1 GCA_016292015.1 Bacteroidales bacterium
GGTGCGGTCGTTTGACGCGGTGGGGATGCCGATAGGGACGCGGTTTGTGAGGACGGAGGTGACGAGCGCGGAGCCGGTGCTGGTGACGCTGCCGATATCGGAGGTGGCGGTGGCGAAGAGGTATGACCTGATGACGTACTATATGAGGGAGGACCCGCAGGCGGAGGACGCGGGGGCATACTCGCGGCTGACGAACCTGACGGTGGTGGACGAGGAGACTGGTGAGCTGCCGGCGGAGGAGTACACGCTGGATGTGCTGAGGGACGAGAGCGCTGGGAATGTGCTGATGTCGCGGATGGCTACGGGGAGTTTTGTGGTGGAGGGGTGAGGGGGTTTTAGGGGTTTAAAAGGGTTTTATGGGTTTTTGAGTTTTTTTAGATGTTCTGGATTTACTAGAATTTACTAGGGGGGGGATTGATTTACTGGATTTTTTTGGGGGTGTTGGGGTTGGTTTTGGGAAAAAGTGGTTGGGGATTTGAAAAAAATCGTATATTTGCAATCTCGTTTTGCTTTGAAGGAAATTAATCTAACATCTATAAATCATGAAAAAATTTGTCACAGTAAAAGAAGCAGCCGCCATGATAAAGGACGGCATGACCGTGATGGTCGGAGGTTTTCTCGGTGTAGGATCGCCAATCAAGCTGCTGGACCAGCTGGTGGAGAACGGGGTGAAAGACCTTAACGTCATAGCCAACGACACGGCGTACCCGGAGGTGGGGTTGGGCAAACTGATAACGAACCACCAGGTGAAGAGCCTCACGGCGACGCACATAGGGACGAACAACAACACGATAGACCAGATGAACTCGGGCGAGCTGAAGGTGACGCTGCAGCCGCAGGGCACGCTGGCAGAACAGATAAGGGCAGCCGGCGCAGGCCTGGGTGGCATTCTGACTCAGACTGGTCTCGGCACCGTGGTGGAGAACGGCAAGCAGAAGGTGACGGTGGACGGCAAGGAATATCTGCTGGAGAAGCCTGTGCGCGCCGATGTGGCTATTATCGGAGCCAATATCTGCGACGAGGAGGGCAACCTGGTTTACAAGGGCACCTCGCAGAACTTCTGCCCGATGATGGCAACGGCAGCCGACATAGTGATAGTGGAGCCGCAGGAGATAGTGCCGACCGGCAGCATAGCACCGGAGAATGTGAAAACACCGGGAATTTTCGTCGATTACATCATCAAATAAAACATAAGACAATGGCAGTAAAATCAATGCTTCGCGTGCGTATGAGCGCCAAGGACGCACACTATGGCGGAAACCTCGTTGACGGCGCACATATGCTTCACCTCTTTGGCGACGTGGCCACCGAGCTACTCATCATACAGGACGGCGACGAAGGCCTTTTTTGCGCTTACGACATGGTGGAATTCAAAGCCCCCGTGTATGCCGGCGACTATATCGAGGCTTACGGCGAGATAACCCATGTGGGCAACACCAGCCGCAAGATGAGCTTCGAGGCCTACAAGGTCATCAAGACCCGTCCCGACATCAGCGACTCGGCCGCCGACGTGCTGGAGGAGAAAATCCTTGTGTGCCGTGCTTCTGGCACCTGCGTAACCCCCAAGGATTGCCAGCGCAAGAACAAATAAATGTATCGTAACAATTAATGATACAGACAGAGGGAATCCGTTAGGATATCCCTCTGTCTTTCATAACAAACCAACAAACAAAAACACCAAGCAATGAACGTAGAAGAATATATTGTGGCGCGAGTGAACGCGCTGATGCACACAGAGGATGCAGCCATAGTGAAACGGCTGGAAGGTGGTATGAGCAACTACACCTACGTGGTGGAGACCCGTGGGAAGAAATACACCTACCGTGTGCCTGGCAAGTTTGCCGAGAAGTTCGTGGACCGCGTAGAGGAGTGGGACAATATACAGGAGATAAACCGACTGGGGCTGAACAACGCCACTTCGTATGTGGAGGTCATCTCGGGTGAGAAACTGGCGGAATATGTGGAAGGCACCATCCTTTCGGAGACGGACATAGAGAGCTATAACGAGATGTCGGTGGCAGCGCTGAAGAAGATACACGGGAGCGACATGCGCTTCCGTGACTACAACGCCTTCGGCCGTCTGAGCGACTATGAGCGCTACTGCCGCGAGATGGGTTTCACACACCCGAAGGAATATCACGAGCTGAGAGAACAGCTGGAGCGTATGCGCGACGCGCATGCCGACGTGCCGATGGTGCCGTGCCACTGCGACTACCAACCAACCAACCTGGTGGTGAGCGGCGACAAGCTCTATGTGCTCGACTGGGAGTTTGCCGGCATGAACGACCCGATATACGACATCGCCTGCTACGGCAACGCCGGTTTTGACAAGGCACTCTCGCTGCTGGAGGCCTACGTGGGACATAAACCCACATCGGAAGAGCTGAAACGCCTCTACTTCCATCGCTCGTTCCAGTGCCTGCAGTGGTACAACGTGGCCATCTTCAAAGACAGGGTAGGGTTGAGCCGCGACCTGAATATGGACTTTAACGCGGTGGCGGCATTCTTCTTCAACATGGCGAAAGACTTGGCGTCGAAGTACGACGCTCTGTAAAGGATGGTTAACTATCACACACATTCGCACTACTGCGACGGGCATGGAGAACTGCGCGACTACATCGACTACGCACTTGCCCATGAGTTCAGCACACTTGGATTCTCAAGTCATGCGCCCGTGCCGTTTGAGAACAAGTTTGCGCTGGACGACGGCGACTTCGAGCGCTACTGTGCCGAGGTTCGATCGCTTGAATCGGAATATGCCGGGCGTCTCAGGATAAGGCTAGGGCTTGAGATTGACTATATACCGCATCTGCTCGACGACTTCCGTCCACTTATAGAGCGGGGAGGCTTAGACTATTGTATTGGATGTGTGCACCTCGTCGCCAACCCCGACGGCGACCCGAAAGACTTGTGGTTTATAGACGGCAGCAAGCGAGAGGTGTATGACGAAGGGCTGCGGCGGGTTTTCGGTGGCGATATACGCAAAGGAGTGCAGGCGTTCTTCCACCAGTCGTGCGACATGCTAGAGCGCAACCGACCCACCATCATCGGCCACTTCAACAAGATTGTCATGCACAATGCCGGACGTTTCTTCTCGGAGCAGGATGCCTGGTACCGAGCGCTGGTGCGCGACATTATAGACCTCATTGCCGACTGCGGCACTATTTGCGAGATAAACACCCGCGGCATCTACCGCAAGCGGCACGATGACTACTACCCTTCGCGCGAGATAATCAAATACATGGACTCGCTTCATATCCCTGTCGTTGTAGGCAGCGACGCCCACAACCCGGAAGACCTCGATAACTTCTGCGGCGCATACGAATACCTCCGCGAAATCCACTACGGCAACGTGGTGACCGAGATTTAGAGAGAAGGGTTTAGGTTGGAAAGGTTTTAATGTTTTAAAGGTAAGAAATCTATTCATTCAAAAACATGTTTATCGACTTCGACAAAATAGAGCAGGAGGCGGTGCCGCAGTTCAAAGGAGGTGAGGGCGTGACCAAGACACGCGCATTTTACGACGGAGTGAACAAGATAATGAAAGGCTGTCTGGAGCCAGGCTGCTCAATCGGCTATCACCGTCATGAGGACAACTGCGAGATGATTTACATATTGAGTGGCGAGGCCCGCTGTCTTTATGACGACGGCGAGGAACGCCTAACGGCAGGGCAGTGCCATTACTGTCCCAAAGGACATTCGCACAGCCTAATCAACGCCAGTGCGACAGAGCCGCTGACCTATTTCGCTGTGGTTCCGGAACAGAAATAGGCGATGCGCATGCTGCGATATACCCTGAGACTTGTGATAGGTGTGCTGGCAGTGTGTTGCACCTTCGATGCCAGGGCTCAGTTCGAGCCACAACCACTTTCGGCAAGATGTCAGGCTATGGGCGGTGCGAGCGTGGCGGTAAGAGATTTCAGCGGATGCAACGTCAATCCAGCCACCTTGGGATGGCTGCGCAGGTGGAGCGTATCTATCGACTACAGGCAGCTCATGGTACTGAAAGGCATGGGTTACAAGAGTATCGCGGTCGGCATTCCGACGGGCAGCATAGGTGCTGCTGCGGTATATTACACCCATTTTGGCGACCTCACATACAACGAGCAGACTGCATCAGCACACTACGGCATCCGTGTCGGCAAAGGCGTTTCCGTAGGGGTTGGAATATACTACCTGCACAGTGGCACAAACGATGGACACTACGAGGCGTACAACTCCGCCACGGGCAGTGTTGGAGTGCAGTATGCACCCAACGAGAAGCTCTGTTTCGGAGCTTCGGTGTTCAACCCCTTCTTTGTGCGTCGCGACGGAGTGCACAGGATTCCCGTACAGATGAATTTCGGTGCCGCGTACAAGCCAGTCGGGTCGTTGCTGATTACCGCCGAACTCGAAAAGAATATCTACGATCCGCTGCGGGTTCGATTGGGGGTGGAATACTGCATCATCGACCGCATCCTCGTTCAGGCAGGTGTCGCAACTTCCCCTATGGTTTATTCCATCGGCGTAGGTTACCGTCACCGCCATATTCGAGCCAACCTGTGTGTGGCTGTGCATCAGCGCATGGGTGTCACCCCTGGCGTCACTCTCGGGTATAGTTTCTAAAGTCTATGTTGCGTTCACGGCTGCCCTTTCTGTTGCTTTTCATTTTGCTTTCTGCGGCATTGTCTGCCGGGGCGCAGTCGCTCGACGATATTCTCGAACGGTCTGTTGAGCAGGATTACGACGAAGAGGCCCTGCAGGAGCTAATCGACGAATATTCCGACGCCCTCGAGCAGAAGGTCAACCTCAACGACACCGCTGCCTACATCCCGGAGTGGCTTCTCTCCCCATTCCAGCATGAGCTGCTGCGCGCCTATATCCTCCAGCACGGATACCTCCTTTCGTGGGAGGAAGTGCTAATGGTCAACGGCTTCGACAGCCTCACGGTCGATCGCCTCAGGCAGTTTTGCGTTTTAGAAAAACCCTCGTCACGGCTCCCGAGCCTAAAGCAGATGCTTCAGCGCGGCACCCACAATCTCGTCGTCGGCACCACGCTGACCGTTGAGCAGGCACGAGGTTACAACGAAGGTATCTATGATGGCAAACCCTACAGGCTCTATGGCCGTTACCGTTTCAAATACAAGGATCATATATCTGTCCAGCTGTCTTCAGAGAAGGATGCCGGCGAGGGTTTCTTCTACGGCAGCCAGCGGCAGGGATTCGACTTCTACAGCGGTCACCTTATGGTGGGTAACATGGGATGGCTGAAGAACGCTGTCATAGGCCGCTATAGGCTCCAGTTCGGACAAGGACTCACCCTCTGGTCAGGCAGCAGGGCTTTTCTCGGCTGGGACGCGGCAGGTATGCGTTTCGGACGCGGTGTTTGCGCCAGCTCCCCTTTCGCTGAGAGCGATTACCTCCAGGGTACAGCCCTTGCCGTCAACCTACCATACGGCTTAGAACTCACCGCCTTTTATTCCTACTCTCTGCGCGACGCCTCGATTGACACCGCCACCTTTATGGCCACATCAATCAGTTCGTCTGGCTACCACCGTACTTCCACCGAAATTGCCAAGCGTGCCACTCTCGGCGAGCACCTCTACGGGGGCAATTTTCAATGGAACCATAAGGCTTTCCATATCGGCGTCACCGCCTACCGCACCTACTTTAATCGCCATGTCCAACCCAAGCCGTATGTCTATAACCATTACGCCTTCAGCGGCAGAAGCAACACCAACGCCGGCCTCGACTTCAGCTACCGCTGGCGCAGGATTTTCCTTTATGGCGAAGGGGCTCTCTCGCAAGGTGGCGGCCGAGCAGGCCTCATCGGTGTCGATTTCTGGATCAACGCCACTACCACTCTCTCGCTGCTCTACCGCAACTATTCCGCCAGGTACCAGAACCTGCACGCCAGCACCTGGGGCCGCCAGTCGCTTCCACAAAACGAGTCAGGGTTCCGCCTCGCCCTGCAAACCCGTCTGCCTCTGCAGATTGGGATGCTCTTTCATGCCGACCTCTATCGCCATCCCCACATGCATTACGGCTGCTACTCACCTTCGGTGGGAGCAGATGTGCGCACAGAGTTGACCCGACAGATCTCAGTGGGCTCAGACAGGAGTCGGTCGCTACAGCTGCGCCTCAGCCACCGCTACAGCAACTTCATGCGCAACAACAGCCAGTCGTCAGCAGCAGAATACAGTGTTGAGACATATAACCGACATCTTCTCTATGGAGACATAGACTATCGTATGCGTAAGGTGTCGTTCCGTACCCGTGTAGGCTGGTCTTCGTTCCGTGGTGAGTCGGGTGATCCATGCCACGGGATTGTTCTCCTTCAGGATGTACAAGCTCAAATCAAAAACTTCTCCTTCGGCGGACGTATAGCCCTGTTCGATGTGGAGAGTTATGATGCTCGCCTTTATGTCGCTGAACGTGGGCTGGAGTACGACAACGGCGGCACCTCGCTCTACGGGCGCGGCATGCGCTTCTACCTCTTGGCGCGCTACAGCTGGAAAGAGCGGCTGACCGTAGGCCTCAAATACTCGGTCACGGCATACGTGGACCGAGAGGCTGTCGGCAGCGGATATGAGCTGATTGACAACCCCTACCGCCAGCAGCTGCGCCTGCAGGTAAGGCTAAGGTTCTGAAGTCGGCGGACGGCAGGCGGCATTTAAAACTTTCTACCTTTTCAGCGAAGCGAACATTTTGAATCGATTCGATTTTTGGCAACACCTTGTTCGCAACTAGAAACCTCGAAGGGAGATGCTAGGATACTGGAAGGTAGATGCTAGGTACAACGGAGGGGATACGGGCTGTATTCGGGAGAGATACGTCAGTAATACAAGAGTGATACGGAGGGGAAGAAAGTTTAACGCTGTCTTTCAGAGGTTTGAAATGTGGCGTTTTTTGTCGATGCGGAAGGCTGTATGACACAGATACAGCGCAACAAGCTGAAACATATATCCTTGCATGGAAGCATAATCTTTCTTTCGACACTACAAAGATAAGAAATTTCTTCTAATAAAAGCAAACGAAAAAGACCGAAAAAAAGTTAAAAATTCAACATATTTTTCACCCCTCCGAAAAAAATATTTTCAACTGTCAGACGTTTTTCGGGATTTTGTGCAACAAATTATATAGAAGGGCATATTTTTGGATTTCTTTTTTTCATATGTAACTTTGTAACATAAAACCATATTTTATAGAAATAATTTTAGGTTATTATGAATCAATATGTTAATTTGTAAAAATTCTCAAAGCCATGAAGAAATATATCGTAATTATTATGCTCTTGTCGTTTGCTATGTATGGGTGTGATTACGATTATTGTGAAGATAGTGGAGTATATTTATACAAATTCGAAGGAGAAGATTATGCAAACAATGTATGTGTCGATGGTCGGGGGCGTACAGGTGAACTTGTCCCATGTAAACTGCATAACGGATATTACTATGGGGGTAATGTGGGTGTTCCTGCACCAGATGGGATCAATGTTATGTCAGACGGCTATGGAAAATGGACCTGGCTATGGGATGTTTACTATCTTTCGTTCACATACGACGATATAGATGCCGGCAGAGCCCCGTCTGACTGGCGCGAAAACTGGCGCAACTACGTCATAGCCCATACGCCTTATGCAGAGGTGTATGCCGGGCCGTGGAACTGTAGTGAGACAGGCGCTCCAACGGGCAAGAAAGAGCAAAGAAAGTTTGAATGCAATGACAATTCTTTGCGCAAGCATGCCTATTTTCGTCTCGACACCGCCAAAGTCAACAAAATCATAGACAAAGGCGAGATGGACGAGTGTTTCATAAAGATAAATGTGATAAAAACGCCGGATAGCCTTTGAATACGGACTTCCCCCAAAAATGTTAAAAAACAACAGCCGTTGTTAAGATTCGGGCACTTGGGTGGTTATATATATGGTGGAAGAAAGAGATGTGCCAACTGTGGATTACAAAACAACAAATGATTATATGAAACGAATTGTGTTTCTCATTTTGGCAATGCTAACAGCCATTGCATCCGCATCTGCCCAAACTCGGGCTAATGGTGATGACGGCGCTGTGAAATCGCGTTTTCAGGGTGAGGTGAGTATTGGCTTTCATGCTACGCCAGGCTACCCGATACTTTCTCCGTATGCCTCGATATCTTTCGGTGAGAGGATAAAGGAACGAGCGTACATCGGTGCGGGATTGGGTGTATTTCTACCGATAGGTCCTTGGTATAAAAACGATGGGGATGTATCATACCGAGACAAATTGACGCTTGAAATGGCACTTCCCGCGTTGTATCTGCAGGGCGATGTCTATTGGGGCGGATGGGGTGACTGGAAACCGTACGCAACTGCCACCTTGGGATATGCCACCTTGGCAGGATTCGCCAAGGTGGGCATAGGTACCGACTATAAAGACTTCACCATGCAGGTGGGCTATTCTCCAATGTTTTTCATATATAAAGATGGATCTGAGTACAATCATGGTCTTTATGTCGACTTTGGCTATCGGTTCAACTCGGTGAAATACAATAGAGAACGATACGAACGGCAGCATGCGGATGAAACAGATACGGCGTACAGGTCGGTACGGTTTCAGGGTCTTGTAGGGGGCGGTGTGCATGCAAGCATACCAAACACCATGATCAACCCATACATAGACCTAATGCTTGGTGTCAAAATAAAAGAGAAGTACTTTGTTGGAGTCGGTGTTGAAATAGTGACGCCCATAGTACATATCGATAGCTATGACCACGGCAATTGGAGCTGGCTCGGATTTGTCCCCGCTTATTCGGCGCGTGGCGACTTCTATCTACGTGATTTGCAAAAAGTACGGCAATATCTTTCGGCACAAATCACATACACCACATACGAGCCATGGGGCAGGATTCATGTTCTTTGCGGCAAATTTGGCTACGGTATTGACTATCGTAGGTTTACTGTTCAAGCAGGCTACCTGCCAGCAGTCAACTTTTTGGTAAGAGATGATTTTAGTCATAGTTTAAGCTGGGTGGGCAATGTATACCATAGTTTATACATAGAGATGGGCTATCGGTTCAATACAAGAAAACACAACCGACAAAAGGCGCTGTAACGATTCGGACATGGGGGTGGTTATTTATATGGTGGAAGAAAGTGATGCTCCAACTGCGGAATACAAAACAACAAATAAAACATACCATGAAAGCATTAAGATTTATCATTTTGTTCGGCGTGATTGCCTTGCTTTCTTGTGAAAAAACCAGTGACGGAGCGAACGATGCGGCCGATGGCGGCACATACAAGTGCGAAGTGGGTTATATTACGTTGCGGGCGCAAATTGGAGGGGACTTGGATTCTGCCCTGGATTCGTTGCTGAAAGTCAAGACCGTGTTGCCCGACACGCCATACGTTGTTGTTCCGGAAGCGTTACATGTCGAATACAGCGCCGACGACAGGGGTTTCTACACAATTGCCTTCAAGCGCGAGGAGAATGGTGCGTACCTTCAATCGCCGAATGATGTGCTGGACACAAAAGGCAACTGGTATTTACTGTCGTGGTCGATGGATTAAAATAGAGGCTCTAGTTCGACGAATGACTGATTATTCGGACTTCGCCCTAAAAACCTTTAGTTTTTTTAGGGCTTTTCTTGTTTTTAGATGTTAGAAAAAGAGCTTTCGATGTAAGTGTTCCGTTGCGGAATGAGGGTTTGCAACGGTGGATTAGATAAAGGTTTTACAGGCGGTAGCCGAAGCGGATGGTGACGAACATGGGCGTGGTGTGGCCTGCTGTGAAAGAGGTGCTACCTGAGATGGGGTTGGACAGGTCACTGTTGGTTGAGAAGCGAAAGTCCTCGTAGCCTTCGACCATCAGTCTTCCGGTGTAGAGATAAGAGAGATCGACAATCCAGTGCTCTTTGAATACAAAACCCGCCGTAAGGCGGAAAGCAAATGCCAACGAGTTGTAGTAATTATCGACATAGACATACTCGTAGAGAGCGTTGTTGCCTTCCATTATCGGATCGGTGGCACCGATGAACTCGGCGCTGCGGTCAGTGATGTGGCGGAACGAGGCGCCTATCTGTGGCGCGACGAACATCTCGGCGTTCTTGCCAATGCCAAACTCGTAGTGGAAGCCTGCCAGTACGGGTACGTTGATGAAGTTCGGGCTTTTGGCGTTCACCTTGTCGAAGTTGCTTCGGACTTCGGCCATCGTCATGTTAAGGTTGTGGCGTATGGAGTAGGCTGAGTTTGTCCAAAGGAAGTCGGCGCTGAAGACAAGGCAGTATTTGTCGTTTCCTCCTAACGGCTGGCGGTAGGAGAATCCGAGGTCGAAACCGTAGCCAGCGCCGCCTTTGATGCTGGTGTTCGATATCAAAGCCCAGTCGTTGTTCGGCACATCGACACGGGCGAAGCTTCCCACGGCGTTGTTGTATCCCGCGAAGAAACTCCAGTTGCTTTTCTGTGCCGATGCCGAAAGACTCATCAGGAGGGCGAATCCGAGGATGATGACAGACTTTTTCATGACGATTGCTTTTTGTTGATTAACGGATACGGTATGCCGATATCGCCTACAGATTTGATTTTATGTCCACAAGGAAGGCGCGGAGCTCTTTGAGGGTTTCTATCACTTGCATGTTATCGGTGTCGTCGGATTTGCGCAGTTGTTCGCGTGTGCCTTCGAGGGTGAGGCCGCGCTCTTTGGTCAGGTGGTGTATGCGGCGCAGCAGGTCGATGTCTTCCTGCCGATACATGCGCACGCCGCGGGCGTTCTTGGTGGGCTTCAAGTCGCTGAATTCAGTCTCCCAGTAACGTAGGAGCGACTGGTTCACGCCGAGCATCTCGGCCACTTCGGATATGGAATAATAGACTTTCATTTTTTAGTTTTAAGTTCTGAGTTTTGAGTGGTCAGCGGGTTCTGTTCCCTATGGGTCAATAGCTATAGTATCCTTGGTTGTCCTGGTAGTTTTTCTTCTTCTCGTATTTCACGTCGCGTAGGCTTGGGGCCTTGATGTTGATGACGAAGTTCCACCCTTTGTAGTAGCCGAAGGGGGTCCAGTTGAAGCGCATCTCCCAGCAGTGGAGGTCGCGGTAGATGTCAATGGAGGTATAGGAGAGGCCTTTGTTGACGAAGTCGTAGCCGGTGGAGAAGGCTATCTTCCAGTTCTGCGTGATGTTGAAGTTTCCAGAGATGGAGAGCGACTGCACTACCTCGTGGTTGAGCCCGTACTGTGCAGCCACATAGCGCGACACGTAGCTGAAGGTGTAGCTCAGCGAGATGTTCCACGGCACCGAGAAATCGACATACTCTCCGACGAAGAGGGCCGGGTTGTCGTTGTAGGGCGACATCAGCGTCGGACGCACGGCGTGGCCTTGATTCTTGGGTTGCTCGCCATTTTTCTTCTTCTTGAAGGTATTGGGGTTAAAACTCCACGAGAGCTGTGCGCTCCATGTGGAGTTGTCGGTGCGGAAGAGGCGGTGCTCGGTCTTGACGAGGAACTGGTTGTGCTTGTTGCCCAGCGAGTCGATGACGTAGGGACAGAAGGAACCCGAGTAGTTGAGCACCAGCGATTTGAACAGCGTGGTGCGGCCAGTTACGGTGAAGTCGCTCCAGTTCAGCGAGTCGCGTGCTATGTCGTAGCTCATGGCGAGGTTCAGGTTTTCGAGTAGGGTCACCTTCTTGAAATCCTCGTCGCTGTTCCACTTGCCTACCTTTATCTCCAGGTTGTTGCCGATGTTGAGGCGCACCATGCCCGACTGTCCGTCGGCGGGGCCGCCGTAGAGCGACTGCTCGAATATGGAGTAGCGGTGGACATAGCCAGTCTTGTCGGTGTATTCCTTCCACCAACCCAGTTTGTCGGAGCCGAAGTTGGGGCGGTAGTTGAACGAGAGCGAGGGGTTGATGACGTGGCGCAAGGCCTTAAGCCAGCCGTGCTTGAAGTTGAACATGCCGTAGATGCGGGTGGAGAGTGAGGTGGAGAACGAGACGTCGCGGTTGGTGCGGAAACCCCAGACGGTGTCGATGACGAGGCTGCCCGTCGTGGGGTCGATGTCCTTGCGGATGGTGGAGAAATGCCACCGCTCGTTGTAGGAGATGGAATTTGTCCAGTTGAAATATTTGAACACCTTCACCGAGAGCGAGATGGGCAGCGACTGCTGTATGCCGTACTGCATCTTGTTGAGTATGGCTTTCTTGAAGAGTTCGGAGTCTTGTGCCGACACGTTGTTCTCGGCGTTGAGCTGATAGGAGAACTGTATGTTCTCCCACCATTTGTAGCTGCCTGTTGGCGCCTTGCGGCGGAAGGGATAGATGGTGACGGAACTGAGCGATATGGAGGGCAACTTTATGTTCATCAGGCCTGTCTGCGCGTTGAACGACTCGCGTGCGGCGAGCGACAGGTTGAAATAGGAGCCGAGCTTGGTGGAGTAGCTGATGGACGAGGTGGTAGTCGAGTTGAAGTAGTCGTTGCGGTTGGTGGTGTTCTTGCTGTAGTTGCGGCTCTGCAGGTTCACGTCGGCCGAGAAGCGGCTGTTGGGGTTGGCCTTGGGGTCTTGGTCGTGCCGCCAGGTGATTTTGAAGTCGCTGTATTTGTTGTACGAGTTGCTGTCGCCCTTGATGCCCTCGCGTGTGATGCCGTAGCGTATGTCGATGTTACCCTTGTATTTGTAGCGTTTGTAGTAGTTAGACTTGGCCTCCGCCGCCCAGCTGAGGTTGGTGTATATGTCGGCTGTGAGGGCGAGGTCGAGACGGTCGTTGATGGCGAAATACCAGCCTATGTCCTTGAGATAGTAACCCTGGTTGTTCATCCAGCCATACGACGGCATGAGGAATCCCGAGGCACGGTCGTGGGTGATGGGGAAGAAGGCGAACGGCACCGCTATGGGCGTGGGCACGTCCTCGATGGAGAGGTAGGCGGGGCCGGTCACTATCTTGTCGTTCATGATAAGCTTCGACTTGGTGAAGTTGATGGCGTAGTGCGGGTGGGCGTAGTTGCAGGTGGTGTATTGTCCTTTGCTGAGGTACATCACCGAGTCGTTTATCTTCTTGATTTTCTCGCCGTGCAGGAATCCTTCGCCCTCCTGGGTGATGACGCCGTGGATGATGCCCTTCTTGGTGTTGAAGTTGAAGGCGATGGTGTCGGCGCTGTATTCGGCGTCGCCTTGTTTGAAATAGGGTTTGCCGGTGCTGCGGCCGCTGCTGTCGTCAACTCCGGAGGCGTGTATGATGTTGGTGTTGAAATCGACGCTCATGGCATCGGCTTTGAGTTCCATATCCTGGTAATGCACCACACCCTCTTTGTAGATGAAAGCGCGACGGTTGTCGAGATTGAAAGCCACCGAATCTTTGGATTTGTATTGGATGATGTCCTCCATGGCGTTAGGTGAGAGTGGTAGCTCAAACGGGATGGAGTCGGCGACTGCTTGGCTGTCGGGCTGATTGATAGAGTCGATTACGGAGGAGTCGGGAATGTTCAAGGCATGGTGGTTCTCGTCGGATTGCTGGGCGTACGCCATCGACCACTGGATACTGAAAAAAAACAGCACCGTCGCCAAATGGCGCAGCAGTGTCGCATGGCGACATCCTATCGAGTTATTAACAAGTAATATATTAAAAGTTTCCCTGGTCAAATGTCTATAAACGGATTTTCAGTGTATCTTTGCACTTCAGTATGCAAAGATAGAATTATTTGCCCAATATGTCGAAAAGAAAATCAAATCCATTGGAAATGAAACGTATAATTATATTATTTATTGCCTTGGTGTGTGTGTCGGCACCTCTGTCGGCACAAAAACGAGAGATTGGGAAAGTGAAAACTGTAGTCATCGACCCAGGTCATGGTGGTAACAAACCAGGTGCGCGGGGCAAGCATATTGATGAGAAGGACTTGGTTCTCGCGGTGGCCAAGAAGGTGGGGAAACTGATAACAGACAACTATGAAGATGTGAAGGTGATATACACCCGTACCACGGATGTCGATATCGACCTCTCGGAACGCGCCCATATTGCCAACCGCGCCAAAGCCGACCTCTTCATCTCCATCCACGCCAACTCTCACCCCACTTCCAACCCAACGGGTGTGGAGACCTTTGTGGCGGGACTCTCGCAAAGCAAGGCTAACATGGAGATAGCCAAGAAAGAGAATGCCGACATTCTGCTGGAACACGACTATAAGAACAACGCTGACTACCAGGGTTTCGACCCCAACTCGCCCGAGAGTTACGTGCTTTTTGCCATGTATCAGAACGCCTACCGCGACAAAAGCCTTACCTTTGCACAGAATATCCAGACGCAGTATAAGAACCGCATAGTCACCATAGACCGTGGGGTGAAACAGGCGGAGTTTATGGTGCTCTACAAGACCACTATGCCGTCGGTGCTGACAGAGATAGGCTTTATCTCAAACCCCAAAGAAGAGGCTTATATGATGTCGGAAAATGGACAGAATACCATTGCCCAGTGTATAGTGAAGGCTTTTGCGATATACAAGGCCGCCGAAGAAGGAGAACCAGTGCCACAGTTGAAATTCGAGACTTCAGCTGATGCCGTCGCACAGACAGCACAGGACCAGTCAAAGTCTGAGGTGGTGGAGAACGCTGATAACTCGGGCGTATTTGGTGATTCGGAAAAACCAGAGGTTCAGCCTAAGGCGGAGCCAGAAACCAAGGTCACCATCACGCCCGTCCACAATGTCGAGATACCCGCCAAACCCGCTGTGAAAAAAACTGAAACACCCAAAGACCCCAATGAGGGCAAACCATACGTGGTGGAGAAAAAAGAGCCCGCCAAGCCCGCTCCCGACCAGGTGACCTACCGCATTCAGTTTATGACGCTGACTCGCATATTGGAGAAAGGCGACCCCGACCTGCGAGGCATCGACGACTTCGACCACCACAAGCAGGGGCAGTACTACTACTACCTCTCCGGCAAGTTCGCCAACATGAGCGACGCTACCGAATACCTTAATGTGGTCCGCTCCAAAGGGTTCAAGGACGCCATGTTGGTGGCTTTCCTCAAAGGCTCTCGCATAAGCCTCCAGCAAGCCCGCAAGATGACGGAAAACTAGGTGGCGTGCCCGCACAGGGCAGTTTATTTGTGAAGGTGTGAAATTGTGAAGGTGTGAATAGACGATAGTAACTCTTGAACTAAAATGTCCACATATCAACGAACTTGAAACTTAAAACTAAAAACTTAAAACTAAAAACTTGCTTCTCATGCTCGAAATAAACCATATAACCAAACTCTATGGACAGCAGCGTGCCGTCGACGATGTGTCGCTGTCGATTGGTAAAGGCGAGACGGTGGGTCTGCTAGGTCCTAACGGTGCTGGCAAATCGACCCTCATGAAGATTCTCACCTGCTACATACCCCCTTCGTCGGGCACCGCCACCGTGTGTGGACACTCCATCGACGACGATCCTCTTGAGGTGCGTCGCTGCATAGGCTATCTCCCCGAGCACAACCCGCTCTATGTCGATATGTATGTGCGTGAGTTCCTCTCGTTTGCTGCGGGCATACAGAATGTCAAGCACCCCAAGCAGAGGATTGAAGAACTGATCGAACGGCTTGGTCTTACCCCCGAGGCGAACAAGAAGATTTCGCAGCTCTCAAAAGGTTACCGTCAGCGTGTGGGGTTGGCTCAGGCGCTCATCCACGACCCGCAGATACTTATTCTCGACGAGCCCACCACAGGCCTTGACCCCAACCAGCTGGAGGAAATCCACGAGGTCATCCGTACCGTCGGCAAGGAGAAGGTGATACTGCTCTCGACCCACATCATGCAGGAGGTCACCGCCATGTGCAACCGCGCCGTCATCATCAACCACGGACGCATCATAGCCGACCACCAGATGGCGAATATCTCAGCCGAGGAGCTGACCAAGCAGTTCCACAAGCTGACTCTGGAATAGTTTTTTTTACCCCGAAAGGGAGCTTTCTATCTTTTGTCCCGAAAGGTTGCGTTCTATCTGAAGCGCACCATATCGATTAGGCGCACTCCGTCGAGCCATACGGCTATGCATCCCACCGAGCCTTGGGCGTCGTCCCACTTCTCGATGGGTTGAAGGGTGGTGTCGTTGACTATCTCGAAGTATTCGGGTTCGAAGCGGAGGCCGTTGGGCAGGTCGTTGACTTCATGGAACGAGGCGAGGGTGTCGAGCACCCAGAGCTTCACGTCTTCCACGTCTTCGTATTCCGACATTTCCACCGCCTGCTGTAGGGTTTCGTAGATGGTGGGAGCCACCTCGCGTGCCTCTTTGCTGAGGCGCATGTTGCGGCTGCTGAGTGCCAGTCCGTCATCGGCACGGACGATGGGGCAGGGGACGAGCTCTATCTTCGAGTTCATCTGGCGCAGCAGGTCGCGTATGATGGCTATCTGCTGGAAGTCTTTCTCGCCGAAGTAGGCGCGGTCGGGTTGCGTCAGCTCGAACAGACGGCGCACTACTACGGCGACGCCGGAGAAGTGGCCTGGACGGCGCGGACCTTCCATCACCTCTTCGATAGGGCCGAAGTGATAGACGGTGGTCACGGGTTCGGGGTACATCTCCTCGACGGAGGGGGTGAAGGCTATGTCGGCACCGGCTTTTTCGAGCAGCGCGAGGTCATTCTCGACGGTGCGGGGATATTTCTCGAGGTCTTCCTTGTTGTTGAACTGTATGGGGTTGACGAAGACGCTCACCGCCACAATGTCGTTCTCCTTGCGAGCACGCTCTACGAGCGAGAGGTGCCCTTCGTGCAAGGCGCCCATCGTGGGCACCAATCCGATTGATTTCTTTGCGCTCTTCGCATCCGCTATGGCTGCCGTTAATTCTGCTATTGTAGAAAAAGTATTCATTGTTTAATGATGATATGTTTTGTGTGAAATTGTGATTAGTGAATTGTGATTAGTGAATTGTGAAGAGACAATAAAACCTCTTGAACTAAAACTTAAAACTAAAAACTTGAAACTCTACTCCACCTCTTCGTAAGGGGTGTACTGGTCGTTGTCGTCAGAGGGATGGTTGAGGGATTGGTCGTCAGGCTGCTTCTTGATGCGGTTGGGCAGGTCCAGAAGGAAATTCAGCAGCGTGAGCAAAAGGCTGAACAGGAGGGCTGTACCGAAGCCTTCGACTGTGAATCCGGGCACTATGGCGCCGGCCAGCAGTATGATTACGGCGTTGATGACGAATAGGAAGAGTCCGAGTGTTATTGCGGTGAACGGGAGGGTGAGGAAGATGAGCACCGGACGCAGGAATCGGTTGAGCAATGCGATAACCAAGCCGGTGAGCAGAGCCGTCCACACGTTGTTCATCGAGACGCCGGGCATCAGCTTGGCGGCTATGATGACGGCGAGGGTCAGTACTATCGTCTGCGCAACAAATCCCCAGAATCCGCGGTGGTTACTATCTCCTATGACGATTTTCATTATAGTTCTACCTCTCCTTTTCCTTGTCTAATAACCTCGAGGTTACCGCCCGAGCAGTTGACCACCGTGGAAGGCACGGTGTCGCCTATGCCCCCATCCACCACGATGTCGGCCATGTGGCTGTACATCTCGTGAATGAGTTCGGGGTCGGTTAGGTACTCCTCGTCGTAGTCGGCGTCGGGCACACGCACCGAGGTGCCGATGAGCGGCTCGCCCACCTCTTCTATGATAGCGTGGCAAATCGGGTTGGCCGGCACACGCATGCCGATGGTCTTGTTGGCATTCTGGTAGTTGCGTCCCACGTTGTTGTTTGCGTCCATGATGAATGTAGGCGCCCCAGGCAACGCACTCTTCAGCAGGGCGAAGGTCTCCTTGTCGAGCGGCCGCACATATTCCGACAGCTGCGAGATGTCCGCACAGAGCAGCGCAAATTTAGCCTGTTTCAGCGAGAACCCTTTCAGCCGCGCCAGCTTCTCGACAGCCTGTTTGTGCTGCATGCTGCACACGAAAGCGTAGAGCGAGTCGGTGGGAAGCACCGCTATGCCGCCCTCGAGGATGCAGTCGGCCACGCGGCGCACGTCGCGGGTGTTGGGGTTCTCGTCATAAATCTTGATTAGCATAATGCGAAGTCTAAAACGAACGGCAAAAGTACATAAAAAAACAGATTTGTTGCATATCGAATTCAATGTATGTTAAAATTTCTTAAAATAATATTTGCCTTGTTAAGATTTGTCATGATGGATGGTTATTTATATATGCGTTCTGCAGAGAACTATGGTAGTAAAAAACTCTTTTATATCTTTGCAGATAGATTGAATTGAAAATTATGCCGGGCAGTACGGACAGACTTAATAACAAATATCGAGAAATTATCGCCACACACAGCGACCTGATAAGGAATATGTGTGTTGCTCGTTCTCGCGGTGACGAAGTTCTGACACGTGACTTGATTCATGAGTGCTACTTGGCAATCTGGAACCGACTTGGGGGTCTCAGAGAGGACTCGCATATGGGAGAGAAAAGGATGTGGGTTGTATGGCAGTGTCGGAGTGTATTTCTCAGACAAAAGAGCAAGAAAATAAAATCCCTCATGACCATTATGGGGGGCGACTTAGTAGACCAGGCTGCGAATGGATACGAAACAAATAGTAATAGTGAGCTGATACAAGAGCTTGCCGCAGACTTGAGCTCGCATGAGCATGAGTTACTCAATCTCATTTTACAGGGTTATAATACCTCTGAAATGGCTGACATTATGGGAATAAAGGCTGCTAGTGTGAGCGTGGAACGAAATAGGATTATCAAAAAAATGCGTCTCCGAGCTGAAAAGAACGGAAAAAGATAACACAGATTAACATATAATCACCATAGTATGACCGACAAAGACATTGAATTTCTTCTGCAGAGAGAAGCTTTCCTCCGTAGCCCTGAATATCAGTATGTGAAAGAACTGAGCGACAAGGCATGTGAGGGATTGGAGGAACGATGCCGTCGATATCGCCGCCGTTTTGAGGTGGCTCGGTATCTGCTCTTGCTTCCGTTGCTGACAGCCATCTCGTGGGGGGCCTATGCCGCCACCCCCAGTCAGAAATCGACGGCGGCGGTTACGGCAGAAGAACTTCCAGCCGTATGTGTAAAAATAGACAATATCATAGGATAGGAATGAGAAGCGACAGACGATATTACATTATTGCATCCCTGCTCATCGTCCTCGCCGTAGTTGTGCCGGTGCTGTTGAGATGTTGGCCTCGCATGAGGATGGAGGGCGCTCCTGGCGATGTTTTCCGTCGCTACAAGGACTACACTACCATAGAGGCATCGTACATAGGCGACTTCAAGCTCAACGACACGCTCAGTATTGCTGTCGCCCTGCTCGAAGCTAGTGATGAGTCTGCTTGGGAGACGCTGGTTAGGGACTTCGATATGCCGCCTTCACTGGCTGCATCCGAAGATGCAGAGAACGAGTGTAGTACGGTGTTTAGACTTGCACCACGCAACAATCCCTACGGGACTATTGAAGAACCACATAATGACGACTGTGTGGTGGCAATTTCCAAGTCGCTGCGGTCTATATGCGTGTTCGATACCAAGAACGAGGGTCAAGTGGAGGCGGTGCTGACCAGAAAAGTTAAAGAAATGGAATAGAAACAAATGTTTTAAAACAATATGAATAAGAAAATTATTACAGTTGCGCTTATGGCACTTTTGAGCATCTTGAGTGTCGGATGTAGTAAGCAGGATGGCTTTTCTCTCATTGTGGACGGCAACGAATACAGGGTTCGCCAGAATCTCATGGTGTACTATACCATAGATGGAAGGCGCGGGGAGTTGGTTGAGATTATGAACGATGCCGAGCTATACCGTTTTATGGACAAAATGGTGGGCGAGTCCTATCGTGGCCATGTGGTGAATGTCACTCCAGGAAAACAGATTAAGGGTGGGACTAAGGAAAAGACGTCACACACTACTACAAATAGAGGAGAGGCGGTGTCGTGGAGTACCAAGAAGATGCGTGAAGGCTACAGTGTGGAGATTCGATACAACCGTGATACCAAGACCTACACCTGCACGGCGGTGAAGAAATAATCTAGACGTTAGACTTGATCTTAATTGTATGAAAATAAGATACCTGAAACTGAAGAATTGGCTGTATATAACACTTGCAGGCTTGTTGGGGGTTAATCTCTCGTGCACAGAAGATCCTATGGCGTGCGAATATGGTACGCCGGAGGCGACTTATAGGGTATTGGGTAAGGTGACCGACGATGAGGGAAAGCCTATAGATGGAATACAGGTTGAGATGTATGGTTCTAAAGACACGACCGATGTAAATGGTGCATATAATGTGTCGTGTCGGGTAATTCCCTACGATACCATGACGGTGGAGTATTGCGACATCGATAGCACCGCGAATGGGCTTTATGCCGACACTTCTGTCGCTGTGTCGTTCCGAGAAGCACCGTATATTGGAGGTGACGGACATTGGTATAGCGGTACCGCCACGGTGGTCCAAAATGTAAAATTGAAGATGAAATAACAAAACCTTGATATTATGAAAAAGATAGAAGTTTTTTTGTTGATGATGGCATTTTTGATTGTTTTTATTGGCTGCCAGAAAGAGGATGGGGTGTATAACCCGAAAAGGAAGGTGGTGGTTGAATATAAGCAGATGCAATGCACAAGCGCGACTTATGACAGTGTCCAGACTCGATGGATTGACAATATGCCGGAAACGTGTGGTAAATACAAGAGCAAGGAGTGGATATGGAAAGGAAATAGACTGGAACGGATAGATTTTTATTATAACGGCGAATATGTTGACCAGAAGAGGATGTTTCGATACGACGGCAAGAAACTGGTGAGTGTGGTTGACATGTTCTGCGACGAATCGGGTAACAGTATAGGGTATGAGGATTCACTTGTGTTCGAGTATGACGACAAGAAACTCTCCAAGGCTGTTTATAGTGTCGATGGTGAGGAGAGGATTTTACTGTATTATGGTCATACGGGAGACAAGATTACGCGTGTGGATGTTGCCATGGTGAATGTTGCAGTTTCTGGCAAAAACATTGTTAGTGGAGAACGGTCGATTTTGAGTATGGCCTTGCCGACTGGTTTGGTGGCACATCAGCTCGTGGCCGATTATGAGTCTGTGATGAGGGCTAAGAGTGGGGCGCAAATGAACTTTTCGATGGAATTTGGATGGACGGGCAACAATATCACCCGAATTATCACCATATTTCCAGGAGAAGAGTCCAGCCGAGAAGATATCACATACGACAAAAAGAGGAATCCACACTACGGATGTCTGGGTTGGTTTATGGAGTATGGCATGATGTTGAGCGAGAATAATATTGTGCAGCGTGGGGATGGATCGAGGTACTTCTATCAGTACGACAATAACGATTACCCAGTCAGTAGGACGTACGTACAGGGTTTCGAATCGAACACGTACCGTTCTGAGACGAAAACGACCGAATTTTACGAATATTCTAAATAAAACCGTGGGGAGATGAAAATGAAAGCTATCAAAATCTATGCAACTGTGATTGTTGTTCTGCTCTTGTTGACTTCATGCGAGGAGGGGTACTCCGGCTATGAGTATCGTGGAGTGATGTACACCGACAGTACAATGACCGAAACTGTTGGCAACGCCAAGTTGTCGTTTTATGAGGTGGACGGAATGCCGTCGCCCGAAAAGCACAACCTGACACCTGTCGGAACCGCTGTGACAGACAACAGCGGCCGTTGGGCATTCAGGTATATCCGCAACCTTGACAATCCGTACACTTATGCCGCAAAAATGTCGAGAGACTACAGCAGGTTTTCATTTATGATAACTTCGGGTGGCGACACGCTCTATTGGGGCGAGGCGGGCAAATGGGATGGGGAGAACTACTTCGATATGTTGTATGTGTATCCCATCCATTTTGACTGGAGTGATTCAAGTTGGTGGTATGACAATTATGAAAATGATAACTATATATGCTGGTGATTATGAAAAAGATTGTATGCATAATTATGGTTTTGTTGGCAGCGTGGGTGACGTCGGTGCGGGCGCAGCAACCTGAGGAGGGTGTGGCTCGCCATAACGTGAAGATGGGCCTTTCGTCAATGATATTCTGTATGCCGAGCGTGGGGTATGAGTGCAGGGTGGGGCTACGGTCGGGATTTGGTGTGAACGTGGCGTTTGCATTACCGAATAAGTTTGATTCCTTCAACGAGACGAATGCGGTGTTCGCGCAGGTGGAATACAGGTTCTATCCAGTGAGGCAGCGCCGTAAAGGTGCAATGCCATATATCGGTGTGGGGGCGAATTATGTCCATGCGTGGAGGAAATTTGACTGTTATGTGGGCAACGAAGGCTGGGATATTGTCACAAAACCATACACGCTGCGGCAGGACTGCGTGAGGCCGGTGTTCTTCACGGGTGTGAGGGTGAACATACCGTTCGGGCTGACGCTGGAGAGCCAGATGGGGTTCGTGGCGGAGAGAGAGCACCAAGGAGATCTTATTGGTAGTGGCAAGGTGGTGTTTCCAAGATATGCCTCAATGCTGTTTGTTACTCGGATTGGGTGGGCGTTCTAAAGCTTTTTAGAGGTGCGGGATGGTTTGGGGTGGTGGTGTTGAAAACTTTGATGTGGATGCATCAAGGTAAAGTTGTACTTTTGCAAAAAAAGTAAGCACCTATGAATTTCAGGAAACTGCTGTGTATCACGGTCGCTATGACCGTCGCCCTATGCTCTTGGAGCCAATCGTCCGATTTTTCCAACTGGTTCAAAAACCGCACCCTCCGCATCGACTACCACCGTGTGGGCAACGCCGAGATGCAGTCGGTGAGGCTGGTGAGGTATATCGCCAAGAACGGTCAGTGGGCAGGCTCGCTCACCCAGCTTATCGACCCGATAAACAACGGCGACTACCGCGTGGTGGTCAAGGACGCCGAGACGGGGAAGGCGATATACAGCCGGACGTACGGGAGCCTGTTCAGTGAATACTGCGGCACGGAGGAGGGGAAGACGAAGATGGTCACCTACGAAGAGGTGGTGCAGATTCCCATGCCCCTCAAGCCCGTCGATATAGTGATGGAAACCCGCGGCAAAGACCAGGAGTTTCACTCGATAGGGCTGTTTCATTTCGACCCGAAGAAGAACAAGCCCGAACGCCGCGCGTCGCACCGAGCCAAGCGGCTGCAGTACAAAGGCAACTCCAACTGGAAGGTAGATATCGTTATAGTGGCGCAGGGCTATTCGAAAGACCCCGTCAAGCTGAAAAGCGACTTAGAGCGCATGAAGAATGTCATCCTTTCGGAAGAGCCTTTCGCCTCGCGCAAGGACGACTTCAATATCTGGGGCATTGAGGGCGACGCAGGCGCGCACTATGGCACACTGGGCGCCGACCGCTACCTCATGACCGACAACCTCTTCCAACTCCACGACCTACTCGACGGCGTTCCGTTCGACCATATCCTCATCCTGGTCAACAACGACAAGTACGGTGGAGGCGGCATCTATAACTTCTATGCCGTCAGCTCCACCAACAAGATGGCCGACATGGTCACACCCCATGAGCTCGGACACTCCATCGGCGGCCTCGCCGACGAGTATGTCGACGAGAACCTCAGCTACACCGCGATCTACAAAGGCGAGTTCGAGCCTGTCGAGCCGAACATCACCTCGCTCAAGGACTTCGACAGCAAGTGGAAAGACCTGTTGCCCGAAGGCACACCCATCCCCACCGAACCCGTCAAGAACCTCGACAAGCGCGACTGCGGCCCCCTCGGAGTGTACGAAGGAGCCGGATACCAGTCGAAAGGGCTCTACCGACCAGTCACCAACTGCATGATGAACCATTACGCCCATTTCTGCCCCGTCTGCCAGAAACGCCTCAACGAGATGTTCGACCTCTACACAAGGTAGTCCACCCACCAACGAATTCGAAATTCAGCCTTCAAAATCAGAAATAATCCTCTTCGACGATTGTTCCGAATTTGAAAGGATTTTCCATATTGCGCATTTTTTCGTTACGACTTTTTTCGTAATCGTTCACGATGCAAATATACGCACAATTTTCCTATTTTTAATTTCCTTGTAAATTATTCTCAGGAACTATTCCGTTTAGGGGATATTTCGTGTCTTTGCAGAAACAATATCCGAAAGATAGCTGCCGTACTGTAGCCGATTCCCATCATCTCCCCCTCTTGAGCCCCACAGGCTCCCCCCTTCCTTCATCACGCATTTCTCAAATCAATCTTGTGACAAGCAATAGGTCATAAGTTTGACTGCCTGTAATCGCTAATTATACAATTCCAATTATGAAAAATTCATAATGCGATTTGCATAATGAGAAAAAGTTGTGTTTTTGTAATGGCTGGTAGCTTAATGGCCGTAAAATTAAGTGAAAAGAGAGTGTGTGCGGGAACACCCCGTTCGTTGTAAAAGGGAGACACAACACTCGCGCAAATAAGTTGCGCAGAAAATGCGTATCTTTGCAAGCGAAAACGAATCGCTAACTTACAATTTGACCCATGCCTGCAAACAAAAACGCCGTAACGCGCTACTATATAATCGACAAACTTCTTGCCAACCGCTACAAGAACTACTCCATCGCCGACCTCTTGGAGAAGGTCAACGAAGAGTTGGCGGAGATGGACATCGAGCCCGTCAGCATCCGCACCATACAGTACGACATCAACTATATCGAAGCCGGAGGCCCGTTCCTCGCCGAGATTGAGCGATACCAGATAGATGTCCCAAGTCAGAGAAACCCTAAGCTCACCGTCAAGAAAGACTGCCTGCGTTATGCCGACCCGTCGTTCTCGATATTCAAGAAAGCCCTCACCGACGACGAGAAATACCTCCTCGGTGAAGCCCTCTCGCTGCTCGGACAGTTCGACGGGCTGCCCAACCTCGACGGCCTCGAGCGCCTTAGGAAAAGCCTCAATGTTAAAGTTGACCGACAGATTATATCCTTCACCAAGAACCCGTTGGAGAACAGCAACCTGTTGGGAGAAATATTCACCACCATCTCGCAGAAGCAGGTGATAGAATTGCACTACCATACATTTGAATCACCCGACGAGGAACGCACGGTGGAGCTGCACCCCTACCTGCTGAGGGAGTACAACCGTCGCTGGTATCTTATAGCCGCCGCCACCGACGGTAAGTTGCTCAACTTCGCCCTCGACCGCATCGACAAGGTGGTGCCGCTTCCTGCAAAGAAATACAAACCATACACGGGCGACCTCAATGAGAGGTTTGAAGATATTATAGGAGTGACGTTGTATGAGGAGCGACCTCTGCTAGAGATTGTGTTTTGGGTGAGTGACCGCTCGAAATACTATGTGGCAACCAAGCCGATACACGAGTCGCAGCATTGGCTCAGGGACGAGAAAGAATCCGACCTGCGTCAGCGCTATCCAAAACTACGCGGCGGCTATTTCTTCTCCATAGAGTGTATTGAAAACTACGAGCTTATCCGCGAGCTAACATCCTTCGGGGCCGACCTCGTAGTGCTTTCGCCAAAGGAGATACGGAGCAAGATAACAGAGCAAATAAAGGCGATGGGTGCACACTATGAAATGTAAAATAATGCAATCGGCATGTGGTAAAAGTGCAAAATAAGGCAAAGTGAAATTGTTTTTTTTGTAAAATAAGGCAAAATAAAAGTTCTAAAATGGTAAAATAAGGCAAAGTGAAATTGATTTTTTTGTAAAATAAGGCAAATTGTGATTTTTTTATTGTACCTTTGCACGAAAAAAATGATGATATGGTTGACAAAAGAATATTGGAGTTGATATTGACTGACCAACGAGTGGAAATAGAGGGGCGCAAGGAAGAGTATCTATGTCGCAGGGCAGAGGAACGGCTTGTAGATTTGACAAGCACGCAGGCGCAGGTGGTGATAGGAGTACGCCGTAGCGGGAAGTCCACTCTCTGTTACCAAGCCTTGCAACAGAGCGGCACACGCTACGCCTATGTGGATTTCGATGACGAGAGGCTTGTGAGGCTCGAGGCCGATCAGCTAAACGATATCCTCGAAATCCTATACAAGATATATGGTGATTTCAACTGTCTATTCCTTGACGAAATTCAAAACATTGAAGGCTGGCATCTTTTCGTGAACCGGATGCTTAGACAGAAAATGCGAGTGGTTGTCACCGGTTCGAATGCCAAACTGCTCAGCGGAGAATTGGCAACACATCTTTCGGGGAGAAGCAAGGAGGTGTCGCTGTTTCCATTCTCATTCATGGAATACTGTAAGATGAAACAGGTTGACACCACAACTATGACAACCAAGTGTGAGGCCTTCAGGCGAGCCGCTTTCGACGAATACATGTATCAGGGCGGTTTCCCAGAACTGATGGTAAACAAGGACCATAAATCGTATGTGAAAAATCTGGTCGATAACATCTTGACACGTGACATAGAGCAAAGATACAAGATACAATACAAGGCGGCCTTCAAGTTGCTAGCCCAGCACCTGCTAAACATATCGCCTGCGATAGTCGCCCCTCACGAGTTGGCAAACACATTCCACCTCAAGACGGAGCATACGGTCAGAAACTACACGAACTATCTGAAACAGGCTTATCTATTGCTCGGTATTCAGAAATATTCGCAGAAAAGCAAGGTGAGGCTAACCGGCGAAAAGGTGTATACTGTTGATGTGGCCATGATGGATCAGAGGGAAAATGCTTTCTCGGGAGAAAATCTAGGGCACCGACTGGAAACAATCGTCGCCATCCATCTGATCAGAAAATGTAAGATGGAAGGATGTGACGTGTATTACCTTAAGGAACGTTCAGGGGAGTGTGATTTTCTGGTGTGCAAAGGAAGTAGAGTCGTTCAGGCAATACAAGTATCCTACGACATTTCCGCAGAGAAAACCAGAAAAAGAGAAATCAATGGACTTCTTTTAGCATCGAAACATACGGGGTGCGACAATCTTCTTTTATTGACGGACCATGAAAGCGAAACCGTGCAAGAATTTGGCCATCAGATAAAAATACAGCCAGTATATGAGTGGAGTATCGAGTTGGGTGTCTAGAAAGAAAATCAACAAACATTCCACCATGCAAAAAGATTGCGCACGGCGGTAGTACTTTTGCAAACGAAAATTAGAAAAAAACTATACCATTATGGCAAACGAGAAAAATATGAATCCGGTTTTCAGCATCAAGAATTTCCGTTCCTTCGGCGAAGAGGGAGCCGATTTCGAACTTGCCCCGATAACAGTCCTGACAGGCTGCAACAGCGCCGGAAAGAGCTCGCTGGTGAAAGCATTGCTGCTATTATCAAGGTATCTAACATCTGCGTTTCCGGACAAAATGGATATTGATTCCTGCTATGATCTCGATGATTCCTATTTTGGAGTACTTCAGATATCGTCCAAGGACTTGACACTTGGAAATTATGATAAACTGATTAACGACGGGAGCAATGGCAAAATCGAAATATCATACACAATATTCTCACAGTACTTACAAGAGTATGTTCGAGTCAAGAGAACTTTTCAAAAAAGAGACGGAAAAAACATAAGCAAAGATATTTTAAATGGCGGTGTTTGCGAGTCTTATTTGGTTGAGAGGCTTGACAACACCCCAATTTTGAAAACATCTGGATTTAGCGATAATTTTTGCAGTCGGGGGAACCTAAGTGCCATTGAAGAGAACTTCATAAGATTTGAAAATACTTGTAAGGCAGAGAAAGATTTTGACTATATCCAAACTGCATCAGAAGAGGGAATAGCAAAAGAAAAATTGGAAGAGTTGTTCGAACAGATCAAAAGTTTTGAAAGAAACAATCCGACAATAAAGGGGCTACATTCGTTGGAATCGATGAACATGATTTCCGATTGGAATGATTTATGGAGTAATAAAGATCGAGTAAACAAGATTAAAGAACATGTATTTGTAAATAATCCAAAAGATTGCGGAGAGAATTTTATAAAAAGGGATGTTTTTGTCAATTTGGTAAATAACGAGGTTATTGCCCCTTATTTTCTTCGTGAAATTAACTACATAGACTCATCTTCCTCAATCATAAAAAGAATATACTCTATTGAAGACAATGATAAGATTTGTTCGGCCTTACGAAAGCTATACAATAGAATAGAAGAAAATCGTTATGGTGACATGTCTCTGAATGAGCCTTATCATTTTATTAACAAGTGGATAAAACGATTTGGTATTGGTGAACGTATAAGCGTCGAGGGAACTGAAGAAGGATTAGGTTTATTGATGTATCTAATAAAAGATGAGAAAAAAAGACTTCTCGCTGACGAGGGTTATGGTGTGACACAACTTGTGTCACTACTATTGAATATTGAGAACCAAATACCAGATGAAGCATATATGGGGAGAAGTGAATGTCCAGAGAGTTTCATCTGTGTGGAGGAACCAGAAAACCACTTACACCCCAAATACCAATCGCTTCTTGCAGAAATGTTTGTCGAGGCTTATCAGAAATATAATATCCACTTCATCATTGAAACTCATAGCGAATACTTGATACGTAAGCTTCAGGTAATGGTCGCCGATAAGGAGAACAAGCTTACTTCAAATGAGGTTTCCATAAACTACGTGGATAAAGATGAGAACGGGATATCACATAACCGTCAAATTAAAATTCAAGAGGATGGTCGTTTGAGTGAACCGTTTGGACCGGGATTCTATGATGAAGCTGATACTTTGGCAATGGAGTTGATGAAGTATAAATCTCGTAGGAAATGAATCCACAGGTAATATATTTACAATCGGAATTTTGGACGAAGCTCCGAGAAGACACCTCAATTGCTGGATTGAGGTGTCTTATGGATGTATATGACGCAATAACAGCATCATTTTTAAAAACGGATATAAGCGATGAGGTATGGGATGAAGATGAGTTCTTGATCCTTTTGTGGAAGAAATATACAAGCGGCCAAGCCGAGATACAGCTATATGAAAAATTGGAAATAGAAGAACCTGAAGAGAACGCGGAAGATTTGGCGGCAGTATATCTGCTTGATAAAGATGTTGATATGTGTGACGGTTTTGCGGCGCAATACGGTGTGCTTGCGATCAATGCAAGTGATATGCCTCGGAAAAACTATTTATTCAAGGGTGACGGATTTCTATTAAAGAAATATAACAGGTATGATGACCGGTTTGGGCAATTCAAGTCGCAGATATTTCATCCATGTAATTCGATGATTTTAATTGACCCTTACATATTGGCGAAAAGCCAAAACATAGATTACAACCTATCATATCTGCTCGAAGCATTGTTGCCCAATAAATGCTTGAAAGTGCCTTTTCATTTGTCCATCTTTAGTATGGTTGGGGAAACCGGCGATGCCCGTGACGGAAAAAAAGTATATGATACTTTAGTTAATCTTATAAGTGCTTTGAGAAAGGGTCTAAAATTTTCACTGACGCTTTATGCAATAGGGAAATCCGAAGGATTTCATAGTAGAATGATCATAACGAACAATGTATTATTTAGTGCTGAAGATGGATTTGATATATTCAAGGAGAATGGGCAATCAAGTAAGAATGCGAAGTTCGATATAGTGATGCCTCGTCTTGTGGGCAACCATCGACAAGACATGAGCAATTATCTCCGATGGATAAAAGTGGCTAAAGATAGAAGTGGAAAGCAGTCAGAGAGTATGTTGTGGGGGGCGAAAGAGAATAGGTTGTTCGAGCTGGTTTGATGAGTAAAAGTCTCAAGAGAGGAATATGTTTTGCACAATTTGCTTTCACAATAAGGTGATTTGTAAAAAAAAGCGCATTGCAGCACTTTTTTGGCAATTGTGTTTTCTCTTTTGGCTTGACAATTCAGTTTTTATGTATACATTTGCATGTGAAAATTATTGATAAAAAGTGATATACATAATGTAAGTAATATGAAAGCAGTTTTAAAAACGATTCCATATTGTGGTAATTGTTCTCGTAAAATCAGAAAAGAAGGTAGGGCTAAAGGTGAGTATTATTGTGATGTTGTCATTGATACCCCAATGAAAGGTATTGTTACTTCTGATACTGATGGATCGCTTTGTGTAGAACATGGAGTTTATAGACCACTTAAACAAGAGATAGAATAAACTTGAAAAAACAAAAACAAATAATAATTATTGAATTATGGAAAATAAATTTGGGTTGCTAAAATTAGGTTGGGTGACAAATATAAAGCCTAACGAAAAGGGACAGAATTGTGTTTCGTTTCTGTCTCAATTAATTGGCCGTAAAATAACTTTGAATGAAATAAACACATTCATAGAGTCAGATGGTTTTAATCAGGAATTTATAGATAATGATGGGAATATTATAGATGAAGAATTTTCATCAGGATTTAGGTTCAAATTGCCGTGGCAAGATGTCAAAGGGAATGACATCTACGGATATTACACAAAGAAAGGTTCGGTATTTTCTGGGGTTATGTGGCAAAGTGACCTTGGAATGAAAAAATATGGGGACATCGATCCAACATGCTGGGAAAAGCTAAAAAACATTTGTGGTATTGATATAACTGAGGTTAATATCGGGGAATATATTAATTCCAAAATTGAATATTACAATGGTGCTGGATATACAAGGTTTCTCGATGGTACAGTAGTGGATTCGGAAACTGGTAAATTCATTAAGTTTAAGACTAGTCTTGCTGTCAATGGCGAAGTGATGGTTGGTTGGTTTACAAAAGTTCGAGGTCGTTATGAGGGAATTAGTTGGGGTACGGAAAATGATTTCAAAGCCGCTCAAGATTTAAGAGAGCAGTTCTTCGTTGGACGAATGGCTTTTGATTCTATAGAGAAATGCAACATCTTTTTGGAAGAACTTAAGGAAAAAATAATCCCCGAGCCTTGGGAGTACAAACGCAAGAAAGACGGTACTTTTAAAAATCCAATATTGAAGTCCTACCTACAGTTTGAATTGGATAGACTTTTCTATGAGCAGGATGTGTTAAACTTTCCGGATAGGATAATAACCAATGAAAGCAATAGTAAAGTATGGTTCAACACTAACCTTATTAATATATATGGAAAAGAATTGTTTCTAGTTGGCACTCTTTTAGAAATATCTAACAAGATATATATAGGCGAACTTGAAATACAACCATCCATAAGGGAAATGAGGCAAATGGGGTTTGGTCCATCAAAAAAGCCCTTGCCACCAGAGTTTTTTAAGGATATAAATGAGATTTTTTTCCATTGGGACTGGGATATAGATCTAGACATGATAAAATCAGAACATATTATAGGTGATCGTAAGGAAAGATTTCCGGAAAAATACCATAACAATACAACAGATTCTTTGGGTCGCACACTTGATACTGCAATAGAACTAGCAAGAAGTATAGCACAACGAAACTATAAGTTTATTGTTCCTATGTACTATCCCACCAAAAATAGAATCCAGTTGTTAATGCCGATATATTTAGAAAATTCTTATTCCGGTAAACCAGATTTTGCTTTAGTACTAACTCCCCATGCAAATGAAAAGTTATATACTCCCGAAACAATTCTTGGGTTAGATGAAGTTTACCAAGATGCTCGTTTAATAGCAAAACCTGAAGAATCTTGGTTAAATCCTGAAATGATAGAGTAATTTTGTGGTATGAGGCAATCATAGAATAATTACTTGTTGTTAAATCCTGCACATCAATAAGGTGCAGGATTTTTTTGCGCAAAAAGGTTGCGCGCGGGGGTTATACTTTTGCAATCGAAAACAAAAGATAACCCGCCAGTATGGAAAACTTTGAAATAGCATTAGACGAGACCAACATTGAGCAGAGGAAGGCTTTCGACCTCGTGGCTTACACTAACACCAGTCTTTTTATAACCGGTAAGGCGGGTACGGGCAAAACCACTTTTGTCAAGAGAATCCAAAAGGAGATAAACAAAAACTTTCTCATCCTGGCGCCTACTGGTATAGCGGCGCTTAATGTCGGTGGTCAGACTATACACTCGTTCTTCGGATTCCCGCTGGAGATAATTGGGCCATATACCCGCATGGAGGTGTCGTACGACAAGCAGCAACTGCTTCAGAAGATAGACACTATCATCATAGACGAGGCTTCGATGGTGCGCAGCGACCTTGTGGATGGCATGGATCGTTTCCTTCGGGCGTTGTTTGGCACTCATCTTCCTTTTGGCGGAAAGCAGATGGTGTTCGTCGGCGACTTGTTCCAGCTGCCTCCGGTTGTAATGAGTGGCTCAGCTGACGAGGAGATGCTGTGGGATCTATATGGTAAGGGTACGCCGTATTTCTATAAGGCTTTCGCCTTGAAGCGCATGAACCTGCCCAAGATAGAGTTCACTCGTGTTTACCGTCAAAACGATGTGAGATTCCTCGACATTCTAAATAGGATGAGGATAGGCGAAAACACTCAGGAAGACCTTGGTATTCTCAATGACCATGTCTGCGCAAACGATTCGGATAGGGATTTCTCCATCACGGTGACGAGCTATAACAACAGGGCTGACAGCATAAACGAAAGCAAGCTGGCGGAGATTGACTCGGAAGAATTCTGCTATGAAGGAAAAACCGAGGGCAAAATCAAAACCCAGGATATACCGGCACCCGCTATACTGAAACTCAAAGTGGGTGCACAGGTTATATTCTGTCGTAACTACTATGCACAAAACTGCGCCAACGGTACTATCGCGAAAGTGAAATCATTGGATGAGGACAGCATTACCGTACAGCTAGAAAGCGGAAAAGAGGTTAATGTGGAGAAGATGGTTTGGGAGTCGAAGGAAAAGGTGTATAACAGGGAATCACGTAGGGTTGAGACCGAGGTGGTCGGAACATTCACTCAGTATCCCCTAAAACTGGCGTGGGCTATCACTGTCCATAAATCGCAGGGCATGACCTTCGACAGAATGAAGTTCGACCTCACACGTGGCACCTTCATGGCAGGCCAGGCTTACGTGGCCATAAGCCGTATGCGTACATTGGAAGGCCTTACGTTGAGTAGGCGTATTAGTTCTTTGGACATCAAACAGAACGCCGAAATAAGGTCTTTCTCTAACACCTTCAACGATTCATCGCTGATAGACGACGAGTTGGATTTCGGAAGATGCTTCTACAAATACTTGGGCAAGAATGACTATGACAATGCGGCAAAAGTATGTCTACGGCAGGCAATCATCAAAATCAAACATGGCGACTACCGTAATGCTGCGCTGATGGCCAAGAAGATGTTTGACGTTATGCTTGACGACGAGTGCCTTAAGGGCTTGACTAAAAAGGTTAAGTTACTTAAAGACTGCAGCATGACATGCAACTTCTTGAACGCCGTGTTGTGTCAATACAGTGGCCGGTATGAAGAGGCTGTCGGCTATGTGGATCTGGTATTGGTGAGAAAGAAGTGCCTGGAGGCAATGTTCATCAAGGCAAAAGCATTGTACGAACTGGGGATGTTCACAGAGGCTCTTGGTGTGGTAAGCCAAATCCGCGAGGCTTCTGCCAAGTCGGAGGACAGAATGTCGATAGACAAGAAGCAGTATCTTTTTGAGGCCAAGCTGAACCAGCAACTAAACCGCCCCAGTCTGGATATTTACAAAAGACTTTGCAAGCAGTGTCCTGAGTACATACCAACCTATCTCTGGATTCGCAAAGAGGCTATTGCCAAGGATCTCAAGCTCAAAGTGAAAGAGGATGGTAAAGACAAGGAACTCTCAGAGGCGTTCAATAATAAGGATGTGCCGGACAAGAAGTTTGAGAAGATGCTGGTGAAGGCTAAGGAGGACTACTCTGTCTTTTCCGTCTTCTCAAAGAAAGTGAGAAGGATTGGAGAGGCGGAAGAAAAGATAGACCCCAGAAAGAAGATTGAACTATCGTTTGGTGAATAGCCTGAACTGTGGCGCAAAAAGATTGCGTGTGGCGTTCCTATTTTTGCAGACGTAATAAAATCCAAAGGGAAACCTGAATTAAACTGTATATAATCTTAACACATTAACCTTTTAGAAGTTGCGCCCGACACGGATTAAGGGTATTTTATCATGAGAAAAAACATTTATTTGTTTGTCATTGCAACGATGCTGTTCGCAATCATGCCGGTATGTGCATCTGCTGCCTCGATGGTCAATCAGCCGTCTGAGAGTTTTGCGTCGGCGGGACACAAGATCAACAGCTACAAGTACATCTACATCGAGAACCAGGGAAACCAGTACGGGCTCGAAGAACGCTACCGCGACTTTTTCACGGAGATTGGCTTCACTGTACTTACAGAAGAGGAATATGAGTTGCTTGGCTCGGCTGAACGCCAGAAACTGTTGATAGTTAACTACACTTGCATGGTGGTGGCTGGTGCCGCCAGCTCGCAGACGCTCACCATGCGTAACACTTCGGACAGGATTGTCTATAGCCGTTCGGAGAGCGCCTACACCATGACAGCCAACTCGGACATGAGACGTGCTGCCAAGAAGATAATGAAGGCGATAAAAAAACTGGAATACAGATACGAGGGGGGAGAGTAAAGGAGGCCGTTTTTGGTGAAAGCATCGCATTTCATACAATAACCCCAGTATTTCATACACTTCCCGTCAAAAAGCTTCGGCGGGCAGTGTTTTGTGTTTACTTTTGCAATACGAAACAAACAATAAAACATTATCAATAATGAGAAAAACTCTTGTCCTTTTTTTCGCAGCGGTTTCGCTGCTTGCTTGCAAAAGTCCGAAATCTTCAGCGGATGAGGCTAAAGTCGAATTTACGGAGGAACGTCGCGATGCCATTGCAACTCAATGTGACTCAGTAATGGGAATGCTGGCCGACAGTTCGATGTCTGCCGAAGAGCTATGTGCACCGTTGAAGCGGCTTGGCGACACGCTACGGTATGTGATAAGCAACGATCTATTGTTTGAAACCAACCACGAGATGCGTGCGTTTGTACGCCACCTCGCATACGAGTTGATTTGCGATAAAAGGGGGATTGACCCCGATTGCTTCGTTTGGTCTTTATACGAGGTGCCCTACCTGTGGCTTGTGTCGCACGGCGACAGCAACGACTGTATGTACACTTCCTTCTTCCGCTCTTCGGGCGAGGCATGGGCGAGGTTCTCCACCTTGGCACTTGCCGGCGACGTTGACGGGCGGCTCCCAGCGGCGGTGCTTACTGTCACCAACTATATCGATACGGTTATCGACAACCTGGAAATAGAGTTTCAATATGATGTCAACCATAGCGAAACCATCGGGGCCGAGGACGTGATAATGGACACTTCGGATGCTGCATCGGGCATCGTGAGGGTCATTTTGGACTCTGACGATATTGTCGCAAGACTCAAGAAATGCGGCGTGGTTTGTGTGAGGTATAATGCGAAAACAGAGGAAGTGGATATGCGATATATCAACTATAAATTCGAGGAACAACTCGCCTGTTGCCCATTCATTGCCAAGCGACAGGTACCTGTCTCAAACAACTGAGGGGATAAAAAGGCGACTCCAACGAGCCGTCTTTTTGCTTTAAGATTCGGGGGATTCGGTGAAAATGGCAAAAGTATGCGAAAACGATTCTTGCTTCGCTTGAAATTTGGGCGAAAAAGCGAACGGCTGGAGATGTGGGCTGGGTTGTCGATTGCGAACTGTAGCAACTGCAACTCATGGTTGGCAGTTGGTGGCTGGCGAAGGGGAGGGGCGAGGGCGCGGGCCGATGGGGTGAGAAAGCTGGATGGCTGCAAGGGGCTTTGCGGGTCGGCGACGAGCTGAATGACGAACCGCTATGCGGATTTGCGCCTGGTGTAACGGGAGAGGCTGAACGAGGTGTGGGACTTGGTAGTTGAGTTTACACTAATTTTTTTTGGGGCGAGGGTGGGTTGGATGGGATTTGTTTTGTATCTTTGTAAACGGAAAGAATCGATCTTATATTATTATATAATGCGATGGATCAATCATATAGGTTCGTTTCCGGGTGTTTTTCATCTGTTTTTGGTTGCGGTGCTGCTGTATGTAACATGCTGTCAATAAAATATTAAATCAATCACTTTCGTTTTACTTCTGTATCACTGATGTATCAGTCAGGTGTTACTGTTGTTCCGGGTATATGACCCATTCGTGACCCATTCGTGACCTCTTCGTGGTTGCTTCGTGTCTGGTATTGGCGGGGGAGGGTTTTATATGCTTAACACAAGGCGATAATATAGGGGTTGACCTAAATATATCTCAAGCAATTTGGATTTCATTAAAATATGACGGAAACGCTCTGAACATCATGCGGAGAGATGTTTATTGTTGAGTTTTAATTGGTTATGATGTTTTTGGGTTGGCAGATATATCATTGCCAAAAAAAATCGTATCTTTGCAGGACGGAAGAGAAATAAAAAAAACGTAAAAAGATGAAAAAGACGGTTATCATTGCGTTGCTGGCGATGCTGTGCATCCCGACGGGCAAGGCGCAGGTGAAATGGAACAGTATGGAGCAGTCGGCCAAGGTGGCGACGGCGAACAACGGGAAGTTGTTTTTTGTGGATTTCTACACGACGTGGTGCGGGTGGTGCAAGAAGATGGACAAGGACACGTTTACGGACAAGGTGGTGGCGAAGATAATGAACAAGTATTTCATACCGACGAAGTTTGATGCGGAAGGTGACGCATCGTTCACGTGGAACGGGGTGGAATACAAGGGGGGAGGAGTGGCGGCCAACGGAAGGCGAGCGACGCATCCGTTTGCGCAGGCGATACTTGGGGCGAGGATGGGATTTCCGTCGTTTGCGATATTCGGGCCGGACAGGAAGCTGCTGACGGTGATACCGGGATACAACAGTGCGGCGGACTTTACGGTGATACTGTGGTATTTCGCTTCGGGCGACTATGAGAAATATGCGTTTGAGAAGTATGCAGCCATATTCGACACGCAGATAAGGCCGACGATGGAGAAGGCGTTAGGGCTGTGAGGCGAGAGTAGGCAAGAGGGACAACAAAAACAGAGAAACAAACAATAAAGCAGAAACTATGGGCTGGTTTTCCTTTGGAAAAGACAAGACAAAAGAAAAGGAGACGCTAGACAAGGGGCTCGTCAAGACGAAGGAAAACCTTCTGACGCGACTGACGAAGGCAATCGCCGGGCGCACGACGATAGACGACAGCGTGCTGGACGACCTGGAGGAGACGCTGATCAGCTCGGACGTGGGGGTGGAGACGACGTTGAAGATTATAGATCAGCTGCAGCAGCGGATAAAGCGGGACCGATATATCAGCACGACGGAGCTGAACTCGATACTGAGGGCGGAGATAGCGACTTTGCTGAAGCATGAGGGGAGCGGATTTACGAAAGACTTTGAGGAGGCGCTGCCGAAGAAGCCGTATGTGATACTGGTGGTGGGGGTGAACGGAGTTGGGAAGACCACCACGATAGGGAAGCTGGCCTACAGGTACAAGCAGGCGGGGAAGAAGGTGATGCTGGGGGCGTCGGACACATTCAGGGCTGCGGCGGTGGAGCAGCTGACGATATGGTCGGAGAGGGTGGGGGTGCCCATCGTGCAACAAGGGATGAACGCCGACCCGGCGTCGGTGGCATACGACACGTTGCAGTCGGCGCTGTCGAAAGACATAGATGTGGTGATAATAGACACGGCCGGACGACTGCACAACAAGGTGGGGCTTATGAACGAGCTCACGAAGATACGCAAGGTGATGCAGAAGCTTATACCCGATGCTCCGCACGAGGTGCTGCTGGTGCTGGACGCCAGCACGGGACAGAACGCTGTGGAGCAGGCGCGCCAGTTTACGTCGGCCACGGATGTGAACGCGTTGGCGCTGACCAAACTTGACGGCACGGCGAAGGGCGGGGTGGCCATAGGCATCTGCGACCAGTTCAAGATACCGGTGCGGTATATAGGGCTGGGAGAGCAGATGACGGACTTGCAGGTGTTTGATGCCGACGAGTTTGTGGATTCGCTGTTTAAAAGCTAACGGAGGCGATGAAGGTCAATATCATAACACTAGGCTGTTCGAAGAACACGGTGGATTCGGAGAACCTGGCGGGAGCGCTGGCGGATGCCGGATTCAAGGTGTTTTTCGACCGACAGACCAACGACTGTGAGGTGGTGATAATCAACACGTGCGGCTTCATAGGCGATGCGAAGGAAGAGTCGGTGAACACGATACTGCAGCAGGCGGAAGTGAAGCAGAGGGGAAGGAAGAAGCGGACTCTGATAGCGGTGGGCTGCCTGGTGGAGCGTTATAAGGCTGAGCTGGAGAAGGAGCTGCCCGATGTGGATGCGTGGTTCGGGGTGCACGAATGGAGGGAGATAGCGGAATATGTCAGCGGTCAGCGGTCGGAGGTAGTAGGCCAGTTGCAGCGGAAGCAGAGCACGCCAAGCCACTACGCTTACTTGAAGATTTCGGAAGGTTGCAACCGTTCGTGTTCGTATTGTGCGATACCGCTCATACGCGGAAGGCATGTTTCGCGACCGATGGAGGAGATAGTGGAGGAGGCGAAACGGCTTGTACAATCGGGGGTGAAGGAGTTGCTGGTAATAGCGCAGGATACCACGTTCTATGGGTTGGACCTATATGGAGAACGGAGGTTGGCGCAGCTGCTCGAGCGTCTTGCGACGGAGAGCGGAGCTGAGTGGATAAGGCTGCATTATACTTATCCGGCATCGTTTCCGCTGGAGGTGCTGGACGTTATGTCAAAGCATGACAACATCTGCAAATATCTTGACATTCCGCTGCAACATATCAACACTGCATTACTGGCATCGATGCAACGCAATATAGACAGAGAAGCGACGATGCGACTGATAGATGCCATACGGCGGAAGATGCCGGAGATAACGTTGAGAACCACTCTGATAGTGGGGTATCCCGGAGAGACGGAGGAGATGTTTCAGGAGCTGAAATCGTTTGTTGAGGAGGCAAAGTTCGACAGGTTGGGGGCATTTGCGTACTCGCAGGAGGAGGGCACGCCGGCAGAACGGCTGGGAGACCCTGTGCCAGAGGATGAGAAACAACGCCGCCTAGCGGAGATTATGGAGCTGCAAGACGGCATAGCAATGGACAAGAACAGCAGGCTTGTTGGGCAGACGATGCGAGTGCTGATAGACAGGATTGAAGGTCGATACTATATCGGACGCTCGCAGGCGGACTCGCCGGAGGTGGACGACGAAGTTATCATAACGGTAGGGAGGAAGGAGGCTCCGCGGATTGGGGACTTCTGTGATGTGCGCGTCACGCAGGCATTTGAGCACGACGTGATGGCGGAAATATGCTAGAGACCTTTGATGCGTATGGTGCGCATCTTTTTCATGAGGCCAACGTTGAGAAAGTCCTCGCCGTTGACGGTGTGCAGTTTTCCCACGAAGAAGAGGGTCTTGTTAAGTGGCAAAGTGTGTTTTGTTACGGAGCCGTTGTTGTCAATGGCATAGATGGCCAGCATGGTTTTCGTGGGGGGCATCATGGTGACTGGAGATACGCGCTCGGTGCTTGTGTAAGTGGTTGGATTCTTCGCATTTTCGGTTTGAATGACGTAGGTGTGTCCGTTGCGGTGGAGAACCTGCTGGTTTACTGTGTGTAACACGTTTGTCACGGAGGTGGTGTTGCGGATGGGTATTCGCCACAGGAAGTTGGCGTTGGTGTCGATGGCGGAGATGAGGCTTCCGCCCATCTGGTAAACGTTGAAGTTGCCACCGTTGGAGTAAACAATCGTATGCTTGGCCGTATAGAGCTGCAGAATGCCGCCGAAGGGAGTGGGGGAGCCTTTCTGGGTTGTAAGTCCCTCCAGTTCGTTGTTATGGTTCTTTGATACGTTGTTCAGTGCTTCGATTTCCTCGCTTGAGAGGGGTTGTGGGTTGAAGGTGAGCTTGTTGGTTTTTGTGTTGTAAGCGAGGGCGTAGGTGCCGGTGTATTGTGTGTTGCGCAGGGCGCGGCGTTCTTCGCCGATAGTGCCTCCAGCGACAAAGTGGCCGTCGGTGTAATTAAGAAGTTGGGCGGACTGCAGGTCGATGCGGTCGATGGAGTCGAGAAAAGACTCGTCGTTGAAAGAGCTGTGGTTGGCGAAGAGGAAATAAGTCTTGTTGCCATTGATGCCAGCCAGCATGGCGTGAACCACCTCGTCGTTGTCGATGGTCAGCGAGGCGTACCAGCTGGGTATGTCGTCGCGTCGCCAAAGGGTTTTGAGAGTGTTGTCGGTTACAAGGAGCACGTCAGACTCTTCGTCTTTCTTGCCGAAAGCTTTGGCAATGCGAGACTGCTCGTTGACCACCTTGATGGAGAGGGCGCGTATGTGGCCGTCGGGCGATGTGGCGACGGTCCAGTCGGCCCAGTCAACCTGTTTGTTCTTATGCTCAAAGACCAGCTCGGGTGTACCGACAACTGTCCATGAGGCGAGATCCACTTTCAGACGGAAGAAGTCGAAGTCGCGGTCTTTCACAGCTCCGCAGGCTATTATGTAGGCAGTGTCGCCGACAGCGGAGCATGTGACCAGTACGCATCCACGAAGTTTCGATATGACCAGCGATTTGTCCGCTTTGTTTTTCTCATTTATGCCGTAAAGCATGATGCCGGAACCGATGGTGCTCCGGTTGGAATTAGACTTGCTTGTTATGAACAAAGTCAATCCATCGCGAGTGCCGAGATAGGTGGCGTTGGCCGCAGGGTCGTGACCGAGGCCTTTTATCTCTTGTTGCTCGAACTGAAGGGATTGGGCATAGCTGAGCGCTGCGGCGCAAAGAAAAGCTGCTGCGACTAGAATCTTTTTCATGGTTGGATGTTTTTTATGGTTTTACCAGCGGAATCCGATGGTGGCTATAGGTGTTATGGACATGGGCATTTTTATGAGCCATGCCGTCGCTCCTGTTCCGTTGGCTGAGAAAAAGTCGATGAAAGGATAGCGGTATTTTAAGCGCAGGGAGATGAAGAAGGCGTCAGTGATAAGGAATGATGCGCCGATTGAGGCCTGTAGAGAGAGTGCGCCCCCAAGGCCGAAATTGCCGGTATAGTCATAGTTGCCTTCGGTTTGTAAGTTATTAGAAAGGTCGTATGTGTCGTGTTTTTGGGCGCGGCCAAAGATTATGGATTCGCTTATGCCGACACCCAGATGTATTGGTATCTTCTCGGCGACATAGTAGGAGACAAAAAATTCCTCGGCTATTTCTATGACGTTGGTCTTCTGATGGATGGAGGTGATGGAGGTGCTGTCTAGAAAATCGGCTGCCGCTCTCTCTCGAGAGAAGCTGGCGTCGGCGTTGAATCCCATGCACAAACGTCCTTTTACAGAGCGTTCCATGCCGTAGTAGAATGCAAAGATGGGCGATACGGAGCGCTTGAACGAGCCGTCCACTGCGTTGTCGGTCGGCAATAGCGTTGGTTTGGGTGCGTTGATTGGCATAAGGGCGCCAGCCGAAAGACCTACCATAAAGTCACCGTCCCAAACGATGTACTGGGCGTTTGAACTCAGAGGGAAGAGAAAAACAAAAGTTAAGAAATAAAAGAAACGATTCCGCATGGTTTTTGTAGGGTGTAAACTGATGCAAAGATACGTTTTATTTTCAATAAGAGTAGGATTTAATCCTATTTGACGCCTTCAATGTTTGTCTCCGCGAGCAAATATGATATTGCCTAATCAATAGCTGTTTGCCCTATTCTTATACATGATCTGACATTTAGGACATCGCCTAACCCGTTATCAAAAATCCTCTTCGGATACACGGAAGAGGATTCTTAGAGATGTTTAGTTGAACGGAAGGTGCAAATATGGTTTATTTCAGTGTCATAATTGCTTCGTTGAGTGTTATGGTCTTTTGTTCCCCAGTGGACATGTCTTTTACCGTGATGCTGTTGCTTGCCATCTCGTTTTCGCCCACAAAAATCACGTAAGGTATGTGTTTTTTGTTAGCAAATTCCATCTGTTTTTTCATCTTCGCCGCATCGGGATAGACGAGGGTGCTAATGGTGGCTGCCCGCATTGCTGCTGCGCTGTGCAGGATGTACTCCAGTTCCTTTCCGCCGAAGTTGACGAACATCACTTTTGCTGTCTGGCCTATCTCGTTGGGGAAGCGGTCGAGTTCGGTGAGGACATCGTAGATGCGGTCGGCACCGAAAGATATGCCCACGCCAGAGACGTTGGGAAGACCGAAGATGCCGGTCAGGTTGTCGTATCGTCCTCCTCCGCAGATGCTTCCTATCGATACGTCGTTGGCTTTAACCTCGAATATGGCACCGGTGTAATAGTTGAGTCCGCGGGCAAGGGTGAGGTCCAACTCGATGGCGCATCCGGGCTTCACGGTATCGATTAAGCCAAAGAGTTCGCTCATCTCGTCGACGCCTCTGAGTCCGATTTCACTGTTGGTGAACATTTTTTTCAGGGCATCCAGTTTTTCGTCAACAGATCCGGCCAGTTCGAATACGGGATTCAGTTTCACAATCTGTTCGGCCGTAAGCCCGCGTTCAGATAGTTCTCCCTTGACTTTGTCGATGCCGATCTTGTCGAGTTTGTCGATGGCGGTGGTGATGTCGATGAGTTTGTCGGGGGCGTTGATGATTTCGGCTATACCGGCGAGTATCTTGCGGTTGTTGATTTTAAGAGTCACGCTTATGCCGAACTTCTTGAAGACGCTATCGATAATTTGTACCAGTTCCAACTCGTTCAAAAGTGAAGTGGAGCCAATCATGTCGGCGTCGCATTGGTAGAACTCTCTGTAGCGGCCTTTCTGAGGTTTGTCGGCGCGCCATACGGGTTGTATCTGGTAGCGGCGGAAGGGGAGGGTTACCTCTTCGCGGTGCTGTACTACATATCGTGCGAAGGGCACCGTTAGGTCGTAGCGCAGCCCCTTTTCGCAGATTTGCTTGCCGGCGATGCGGCTGTCGTTGTTGAGTTCGACATCTTTCAGAAAATCGCCGGAGTTGAGTATCTTGAAAAGCAGCTTGTCGCCCTCTTCGCCATATTTGCCCATCAGGGTGTCGAGATTCTCCATCGAGGGGGTCTCTATCTGTTCGAAAGAGAATGTTTTGTAAACTTCTCGGATGGTGTTGAATATATAGTTGCGGCGTTCCATCTCCAACGGGAGGAAGTCGCGAGTGCCTTTAGGTATCGAGCATTTCATGGTAAAAATGATTGCTATGTTGTTACTTAATAGTCGGATTCAGCTTTGATGTTCTTTCCGTAAAAGGTCGTTCACGGTTTTGACCGGGTTGAATGTTGCCAAAGGAACTTCGACAAAGACGGTGTTCCAGTAGGCCATGGAACCGTTCCAGAGTCCAGGCAGTTCCTGTGTTTTGACAACGCTGCTACCTTTGTTTTTCTTGCTGATGAATCCGGTGCTGTGGTCCACGTATTTCCTCAAGTCGTAGTAGCGTCCTTTCCTGTCGCGTGCGGAACAGACAATATCAACAGGATTAAAATGTGTTCCTGTCTTGAAAATTTCATCCTGCTCTGGCTCCTTGCGGTTTACCTGGCCTGGCTCTACAATCTGTAAGCTCCTGATTCCATGAGTGTCTATGGTGTAGAAAGGCCCTCCTCCAGGCTCACCCTGGTTTTTTACCATTCCGCACACCCTTATTGGGCGGTCCAAAACGTTTCGAAGAACTTTCTTTTTTGAGCTAGATGTCATGGAATCAAGCTCATCCGGGAGCGATGCATGTAGGTTTTCTTCTACGAATTTTTTACATTCGGTTATTTGCTCCGCAGATATTTTTCCGTCCAGAAGATCCAAATAGTCGAAGATTTTTTTCTGCAAGGTCAGTAGCATTCCAGCCAGGACTTTCTTGTAGATAATGGTGGTGTGTTTCATCCAATCGGGAGCAACATTGTCGATGTTCTTGATGAATATCACATCTGCGTGACATTCATTAAGGTTCTCAATCAGAGCACCATGACCGCCGGGACGGAATATCAGCTTGCCATCATCGTCACGTACCGGCTCGTTGTACTCGTCAACGATAATCCGGTCGGTATAATGTTTTTGTTCGGAGAATTTGATCTCAATCTCGGTGTTGAAGGCACTTTCGTAATACTTCTTTACCTCATTTAATTTTTTACGGAATAGTTGTCGGTGTTCTGGGGAGATGGTGAAATGCAGTCGCACTTTTCCATCTGAACTTTGAGCATATTGAGCTCCTTCTACGATGTGTTCTTCGAACGAGGTACGCTGGATGTTGCCGTACTTGTGAAATTTTATCAAGGCTTTGGGCAATTGGCCGTAGCCCAAGTATTGCTCTTTAAGCAGGAAGTTGATTATTGCGGTGTAGTCGCCGCGACTCATATAGTCATTCAGGTCCAGTCCTGCTTTCAACATGCATTCATTCAGGTCGTTGAAAAAAGCAAAACTACGGATGTTTTCCAAAAACAGTTTTACCTGTGGAAACTCTGCCTCGAAGTTGTGCGCCACACCGAAATAGGTGGACGAGAAAGCATACAGGTCGTTGAACATTCTTGTGGCCGCTCCAGATGCGGGGACAAACTTCAGCAGCTTTTTCCCTGTGGTCAGTTTGCGGTAGGCTTTCTCGTATGCTGACACATCGCTGTCGTCCAACTTGATGATTCCGCCGTTCTCGACGGTCGCCGCTTTGTCAATACGAGTTTTAGCAAACCCTTTTTTGAAGTTTTCTATCTGTTGTGCAATGTCGTTCTCGCTCAATCCGTGTGCCGCCACTTGTGCGAGGTCAGTTTCGGTCAATGGTTTACTCATTTTTTCTATTTTGGAATACAACAATGGTTCAAAACCCTCTGATAATAGCAAAAATCCCCCATTGCGGGGGATTAATTGAAGTCCTGCGCGTTGAGCCTCGTTGTTATTGAGGCAGTAAGCGACAAAGACTGCTAGTTGATATAATGGACTTGGTCGTCAAGGACTACCGTGACATCGACGGTTTCGGCTGTCTTCAGTTTAAAGGTGGCCTCGCCGGTGCGGTAGCCCATGTATCTGTTGTAGTTAGTGTCCCACACGGCCGAGTCGAGCACATGTACATCAAAGATGGCGGGGGCAGGGAAATCTGTCTGGAACACTCCGTTGTCGTTGGTGGCACCCTCTTTGTATATAGAGCTGCCATTGTTGTCTATTTTCACATACGCACCCTTCACAGGGGCGTTGCCGTTTGCCTCGTCAACAACAGTTACTTTCACGTAGCACAGCGTGTCCTTGTCGCACGACACTAATGTTGTAAGTCCTAATGCGCTGACTAACAGTGCGGCTGCCGCAAAAATGCTTTTTTTCTTCATAATTTTAAAATCTATATGGATAATTTCTTCTATTTTTGCACCTGATTATTGAGTTGCAAAGATAATAAATTTTACGCTATGAGAAACAAAAAAGTTGCTTTTTTAATATTTTTTAGTGCTTTGTTTTTTGTCGCTTGTTCGCAAAAACCCGCAAAGAATGTTGAAAATCAGGGTGAACCTGAGCCTATAGAGATGCCTGCATCGGAGGAGTGCAGTTATGTATCGATAGAAACCGATTTGGGTAATATTGTTGTTCGTCTATACAACGAAACTCCCCGTCATCGCGACAATTTCCTCAAGTTGGTCAATGAAGGCTTTTACGACGGCCTTCTTTTTCATCGAGTCATAAAGAATTTCATGATTCAGGGCGGCGATCCCAAGTCAAAGGATGCGCAGCCGGGGCAGATGCTTGGCGACGGTGGTTTGCCATATACTGTCCCAGCAGAGTTCATACCTTCGTTGTTCCATAAAAAGGGAGCTCTGGCTGCAGCCCGTCAGGGTGATAACGTCAATCCCAACAAAGAATCGTCTTCTTGTCAGTTCTATATCGTTCAAGGCAATGTGTGGAACCTCAACCAACTCAAGATGATGGAATATCAGATGCAGAAGCATTTTTCTCAGGCACAGATTGACGCCTATACAACTATTGGCGGCACCCCACATCTTGACGGCGACTACACTGTTTTTGGCGAAGTGGTTGAAGGTCTTGATGTTGTGGATAAAATCGCTGCTGTACAGTGCGGTCCGTTCGACCGTCCTGTCAAGGATATTAAAATGAGAATGAAAGTAATACAGAAATAGCAATATGAGATCAGAAATAGAGGCCTATCTCAAAGAGATACAGGCAACCAAAATCGAGGAATTTAAGAACAAGGCGGAAGAGGTGGAACTCTTTCGTATAAAGTACTTGGGCAAGAAGGGCGCGATAAGTGCTTTGTTTGACCAGTTCAAGACTTTGCCCGGTGATCAAAAGAAAGAGACTGGGGCATTGCTTAACCAATTGAAAAATGCGGCGATAGCTAAGCTGGAAGAGTTCAAGTCGTTTGTCGAGGAGAATGCAACCGCTAAGGCTGATGCTGATTTATCGTTGCCGGCTGATTTTTCGAGCGTTGGAGGGCGCCATGTGCTTTCTGTGGTAATGAATGAAATCATTGACATTTTCGGCCGCCTGGGATTCACAGTGGCAGAATCGGGCGAGATTGAGGATGACTGGCATCTGTTTTCGGCTTTGAATTTCCCGCCTGACCATCCTGCCCGCGATATGCAAGACACCTTCTTCGTGGAGAAGGATAACGGCTCATCGGATGTGGCTTTGCGTACGCATACCTCGTCGGTTCAGGTGAGAGTTATGGAGCACTCGACTCCGCCTATCCGCATTATCGCACCGGGAAGGGTGTTCCGTAACGAAGCAATATCAGCTCGTGCGCATTGTATTTTCCATCAGGTGGAGGCTCTTTATGTTGACAAGAAGGTCACATTCGCCGATTTGAAGCAGACGCTTCTTTATTTTGCAAAAGAGATGTTCGGCGAGGAAACTCAGATAAGGTTGCGGCCGTCGTATTTCCCGTTTACGGAGCCGTCGGCAGAGATGGATATTTCCTGCAATATCTGTCACGGGGAGGGATGCAATATTTGTAAGGGTACAGGATGGCTTGAAATACTTGGCTGCGGTATGGTTGATCCCAATGTTTTGGATGCCTGCGGTATTGATAGCAAGAAGTTTAGCGGCTTCGCGCTTGGAATGGGTGTGGAGAGAATGGCTATGCTGAAGTACCAAATCAGAGACCTGCGCCTGTATTTTGAAAACGACATCCGTTTTCTGCAGCAATTCTCAAATATCGTTTGATGGCAATAATAGCTTTGGAGGGGATGCGCTTCCGCGCCAATCACGGGTGTTTCGAGGAGGAAAGGAAGATCGGGACGGATTTTGTCGTGGATTTGAAGCTCAAGGTGGATGCCAGCGAGGCTCAGGAAAGCGACGATATCGCTACCACGGTGAACTATCAGGAGGTTTACAACTGTGTGGCTGATGAGATGAAGGTGCCGTCGCATCTGCTTGAACATGTGGCGGCTAGGATGGTGAAGTCATTGATGGGGCGGTTCGAGTCGGTGGAGTGGGTTTCGGTCAAGGTGTCAAAATTGAATCCGCCTCTGGGTGGACAGTTGTATGCGGCATCGGTTACACTGTTCGAGCGCAAGTGATGCTGCTTTTGAGGTTGGATTTCTAAGTGGTGTGCGTGTGATAGGGTGGGGGCGAGGTTGATTAAATCAGCCCGTTGTCGCGAAAGCTGTAGTATTTCTCGTTGGTTTGGGTGTCGATGCCGACTATCAGGTGGTCGAGTACGCGAATGTCGAGCAGTTTTGCTGCATCGACGATTCTGCTTGTCAGCTTTTTATCTTCGATGCTGGGGCGAAGATTGCCCGAGGGATGGTTGTGGGCCACCGCTATGCTTACGGCATTCAGCTCGACGGCGAATTTGAAGAGGGTTCTGAGGTCGACAAGGGTGCCTGATATGCCGCCGTATGAAATACATTGTGTGTCAATTATCTTTCCGCGATTATTCAGGTAGATTGCCATGAATTTTTCTCGAGGTAGGTTGTCGATTTGAGTGTGGAGGCATTCGTACAGGTCCGAACTGTTTTTTACAAGAAAGTCTTTTCGGTTTGATTTCTCAGAAGAGAGGCGACGTCCCAATTCGAAGGCCGCGATGAGGGTGATGGCTTTAGCATCGCCGATGCCATGAAATTTCTTGAAATCAGATATTTCCATCTGAATTAATGGCGTAAGTTCGTCGTCGGAGCGTTTTAGAATCTCTTTCGCCAAATCAATGGCGGTGTTTCCAGGTGTTCCGCTTCCGATGAGAATGCCGATGAGCTCAGCGTTACTCAGTTCTTTCGGGCCTTTCGCCTTCATTTTTTCTCGTGGCATGTCGGCTTTGTCCCACCCTTTGATTGTAAGTTTGTTATGTTGCATGAGATGCGTAATTTTGAAGTTTTATGAGGATTGAGGTGCCTTTATGTTATGTTAGACGATTGATTCTTAGAGGTGATATGAGATATTTGGTGTGATAGTCTTGATTGTGCAAAAATAGACATTTTGATGGAATGATGAAAGTTTCTCTATTTGTTCTCTAATACTTCCCTGCTAGTTCTCTAATAAAACTGCGGGTTTACTGCTGTTTGGATGCTGTGTGGCTGATAGAGATTGGGACGAGATGAGGAAAGAAGGAGAGATCCAGGGAGGGGTTTCGTGAAAGATGAATGAGGCGGTGTTGGTAGGGTTTGAAAATGAGCCATCTGCTTTAATGTAATTAAAAAATATTTATTTTTTTTCGGAAAAGAGTTGTGCAATGTGTAAAATTTATTATCTTTGCATACTCTAAATAGTGTGCAATAGAAACTAAAACTAAATCTTAAAATATGCAGAACAAAGGACTTATAAGGTTTTTAGCATGGGCTTTTGTATTGGTGTGTCTGTACCAATTGTCCTATACGTTTGTGACGAGCAGCGTCAATCGTAAGGCAAAAAAGGCTGCAGAGGCTTATGCTGCGAGCGAAACTACCCAAACCAAAGCCTCGCTGTTGGCTAACGGCGATGAGCTTGCCAAGCAGGTGAAACTTGACTCTCTACAGACTGCTTACGAGGCTCATTACCTTGATTCTATGGCAAATGAGAAGGTGTATTTGGGTTCAACGTACCGTCAGTGCCAAGGGAAGGAAATCAATCTTGGATTGGACCTGAAGGGCGGTATGAACGTGATGCTGGAGGTATCGACTTCAGATGTTGTGAGATCTCTCGCTCACAAGGATCTGCCCGATAACGGACTGTTTGAGAAGGCAATGGAAGCTGCCCTTGCCCGTCAGAAAGTGACTACGAACAAAGATTTTGTGTCGCTTTTCTGTGACGAGATAGAGCGTATCAACCAAGAGATGAACGGGGGCAAGGAACTCCGTCTCGCCTCTTACTTCATCGGGCCCAAGCTGCCAAACATCAAGGCTACCGACAACAATGCCAAAGTCAAGAGCGAGCTCCAATCCGCTACAAAGTCTGCCTATGACATGACATATGAGCGTCTTCGTCAGCGTATCGACAAATTCGGTGTTGCGCAGCCGACCATCCAAAAACTCGAGGCTTCAGAGCGTATTCTGGTTGAGCTGCCCGGAGTGAAAGAACCCGAGCGCGTCCGCAAACTCTTGCAGAGCACGGCGCAATTGGAGTTCTGGAGAACTTACGACAACACCGATGAGTATGGATATAAAACCCTCGAAAAGATTAACTCAAGCCTTGCCTTGATGGGTGCTGGCGACGAAGAGGTTGACACCGCGGCAGCAGAAGAGCTTGCAGAGACGGAGACCGAGGGCGAGGATACTTCGCTGGTTGACCAGTTAGCCGTGAACGGCAACGAGAACGTTGCTGACCAGGCTCAGCAGAATCAGATGAAGGACGCCCCGTTGTTTGCCAAGCTTGCTCCGAACGGAACACGCGACGGACAGTTGGTGCCGGGCCCTGTGGTGGGTATGGCGCGCAGAAGCGACAGGGATGCCATCAACGAGATGCTGGCTCTCGCAGCGGAGAAGAAATGGTATGATACTCGTAGAGTGAAATACCTCTGGAGTGCAAAACCTTTGAAAGACAATCAAGATATCTACCAGCTGTATGCGATTGCCGTTGAGAACGACGGCAACCCGGTTCTTGGCGGAGAGGTCATCACCGACGCACGTCAGGACTTCAGCCAGGTTGGCGGCAATGAGATTTCGATGACTATGAACACCGAGGGTGCCCGCGACTGGAAACAGATAACGGGAGCCAACGTTGGCAAGTGCATCGCTATCGTGATGGATAATGTTGTATATTCAGCCCCTGTGGTAAACGGAGAGATTGCCGGTGGACGTTCGTCGATTACCGGTGATTTTACGCTGGATGAGGCAAAAGACCTTGCAAATATTTTGAAATCAGGTAAATTGGAAGCTCCTGCAATCATTGTTCAGGAGGCTGTCGTGGGACCTTCACTCGGACAGGAGTCCATCACCCGCGGTTTGATATCGTTCATTCTTGCCTTCATCGTGGTGCTCATCTATATGGTGGTGTTCTACAACCGTGCAGGTTGGGTGTCGGTGGTAGCCCTTATTACTAATGTATTCCTATTGATTGGAATACTTGCATCAATAGGCTCGGTGCTCACGTTGCCCGGTATAGCGGGTATAGTGCTGACAATGGCAATGGCTGTTGACGGAAACGTGATTATATATGAGCGTATCAAGGAAGAGCTGCGCAATGGCTCGAGTGTCGCAAATTCAATCGATGCAGGTTTCAAGAATGCATATTCCGCCATTATTGACGGACAGGTGACCACCTTCCTGCTGGGACTTGTGCTCATAATGTTCGGTTCGGGTCCTGTTCGTGGATTTGCTGTCACACTGTGTATAGGTATAGTGACCTCACTGTTCACCAGTATCTTTATCACACGTCTTGTTATCGACAATCTGCTGCGTGCACGTAAAAAGATCACGTTCTCCTTCCCGTTCAGTGCCAACTTTATGCGCAATGTCAATGTTAATTTCATAGACAAGCGCAAAATCTTCTATATCATCATGGGTTGCGCCATACTTGTCTGCGCTGTTGGATTTGCCACACGTGGTCTCAGTTTCGGTATAGATTTCAGCGGTGGACGTACATACGTGGTCCGTTTTGACCAGCCGGTCAATGCCGTTGAGGTCCGCAGCAGCATGAACAAACAGTTTGACGAGGCTCCTGAGGTTAAGACCTATGGCCCTTCGACACAGCTGAAGATCACCACCAAGTATAAGATCAAGGAAGACGGTGATGAGGTAAAGAACGAGATAATGGAAAAACTCTACGAGGGAGCCAAGCCTTATTTCTCCAACAAGATAACTCTTGAGGAGTTCAAATCGACGGAAACCAACCCGCTCGGTATCATCCAGGCAGAACAGGTTGGCGGTACTATCGCACACGACAATCTGGTTCACTCGATATGGGCAATCATCGGAGGTTTGGTTATCATCTTCGTCTATATCGGACTCCGTTTCCGCAGCTGGAGGTTCGGTCTTGGATCGGTGGCAGCCCTTACCCACGACACCATCCTGGTTATCGGTATGTTCTCGCTGCTTTACGGATTGCTGCCGTTCAATCTGGAGGTTGACCAGTATTTCATATCAGCGGTGTTGACCGTTATAGGTTACTCCATCAACGCCACAGTGGTTATCTTCGACCGTGTCCGTGAATACAAGAAACTGTATCCGAAGCGTGACCTTAAGACCCACATGAACGATGCAATCAACTCAACATTAGCTCGTACGATAAACACCAGCGGCACCACATTTGTAACGCTGCTTATGATGTTCATCTTTGGAGGCGAGGTTATCAGGGGATTCATCTTTGCCCTGCTGGTCGGCGTGGTGTGCGGTATGTTCTCGTCGGTGTGCATCGCTTGCCCCGTGGTTTACGAGATTTCAAAACGCAAAGACGCATCGAAAGAAGTGGTAAAACAATAAACGAGGAAATACGGAAGAAAAAGTTTGTATGAGAATGTTCACGTTCATAGTCTGTCTTGTATTTGTGGCCTTGATAGCCATCAAGGTCAAGAAGGCTGTAAAGAAGGCTTTTCCGATGCCTAATGCGCCGGCAGGCATGAATGACGCGGATGGTTTTGACTTCGTCTCAGATGATGAGAAAAATGCCGGTAAATCCGAGGAGTATTTTTCCTATGAAAAAGTCGATGGCGACACATGTTTTACGGAACAGTCAGATTCGACGAGGGCAAAGAGACAAAAGACATCCGCTGCAACTGAAACAGATGACAAAGCATCTTCCGTTGACTTTGACCTTCGCCAAGCCGTTATCTACAATACAATCCTAAACAACGACTATATAGGCGAACGCATTTAATAACAGGAAACTAATTAATCGTATTAACGTAATAAAATTGAGTATGTTCAAGAAAGTACTAATGACAATCGGTCTGCTGCTGCTTGCCCACGGGTTATTGCAGGCACAGGGTATCCTGAAGGGTACCGTGACCGATGCAAAAACTGGCGCTCCGATGGAGTTCATCAACGTCATTGTCACGCAGAACGGTGAACGAGTTGGTGCAGGACAGACTGATTTGGACGGTGTTTACACCATCAAGGGTCTGCAAGTCGGTACCTATGACATCAAAGTCACAAGCGTGGGCTATGAAGGCCAGCTCAAGACGGGTGTCAATGTTAAAGCTTCGGGCTTTACGATAGCCGATTTCAAGATGAAGTCGTCCGCCACAGTTATGACAGAACTTGTGGTTGAGGCCGACCGTGCCCCTATTTTTGAGGTTGGTACACCGGAATCAGGTCAACGTATCACTGGTGACGACATTGCCAAGATGCCGGGCAACTCGGTGGATGCCATTGTGGCGGCTGTTGGAGGTATAGGATATAACGACGGCGGTTCGGGTTCGGCTCGTGGTGAGGGTGGCATGGTGACGATGCAGGGCGGTGTCCGCAAACGTACCGGTATCAGTGCTCCCAAGGAGGCCATAGCTGAAATCCAGGTTATACTTGGCGGTACCCCCGCAAGTATTGGTGAGGCTATCGGTGGTACTCAGATTATTACGCTAAAACCGCCTTCAAGCCAGTTCAAGGGCGTCATAAAATATGAGACCTATATCGACTATCGCCTTCTCAACTCACTTATGCTTTATCTTACGGGTCCGATTTATAAGCAGAAAAAGACCCAGCCGGATGGTGGCGTAACAGAGCGTACGATGATAGGATTCCGTCTTACCGGTCAGGGTAATTATGCAAAAGACGGATACTATCGTGCAAAGTCTGGTCGATATAAAGTGGTGAACAAGGATAAGGCGCAATTCATAGAGGATAACCCGTTGTCGTTCGACATGGTTGAACATACTATCAACTATACCGCAGAGGAACAGCTCCATGCCGATGACTTCCATACTGTCACACAGAAGCCTCATACCAGCTACTATAGTCTGGCAGTTGAAGGTGCCATTGATTTTCGTTTTACCGACTATGCAACCCTTACCCTTACAGGAGAATATTCCCGTGGTATGTATCCTAGTACGGGGTCGAGCTATTGGGTTTTGAATATGGCTCAAGGAAGCGGTGGTGTAGAGGTTGACCAGAGCTATGGTCTGACGGTTGACTTCACACAGCGTTTCAAAGATGCCAAGCATCAGAGTGAAGAGTCCACTCTTCCCGAGTCGAAATCTTCGGCAGCTGTATCCAATGTGATGTACAATATTACCGCAATGGTGAGCCGTGCAACTTCGTTGAGTTACAATAGTAATTATGGCAAGTCGCTTGACGATGTGTTCCGTTATGGACACATCTCTACGTTCAAGACAGCCATGACGCCACACTATACGTCACCTATTCCTTATGATTATGAAGGTGTTTCCACCTATGCACTCGTTCACGACAGCTGGTTGGAAACAGTCGATATGGAGTCGTATAAGGATGGTATAGACCCAGTCAACGCCCGTTTAGCAAGATACACGATGCAGCTTTATGAGAACGAAGAGTATCGTCCATATATGATCAATCGTGACAATATCCGTGAATTGAAAGGTCTTTTCAATGGAGACTCCCCGTCAAGTGTCTATGGTATGTTCTATAACACCGGTGTGCAGAATACATCATACGGAATGTCGCAGACAGACTATCTGTATGTCCAGGCAAAGGCTTCGGCTCTGATCAAAGGTCACGACCTCGAGATTGGTTTCCAGTATGACCGCTACTCGTCATCCTCCTACTCGTTGGCTGCCGCAGGCCTTTGGACTCTGATGTATCAGAATGCTAACCGTCACATCTCGCAGTTGGATTATACCAACCCGCACTATGAAATGGAAGGCTCAACATTGCGCGTGACCTACGATCGTCTTAACAATGTGGAAAACCAGTCTGCATTTGACGCAGCAATGCGTAACTATTACAACGTTGGAGCAACCGACTGGCTGGATGTCAACAGCTATACCCCGGAACAGTATGCAGAAGCAGGCGGTGTGGATATGTTTTCATCGGACGAACTGTTCAATAGCGGCAATGCATACGTTAGTTACTATGGTTACAAGCATAATGGACAGAAATATAACGGTAAGTGGAGTTTCGAAGATTTCTTTGATCCCGCTGCAAAGGGTCATGAGAAATATCGTTATCTTCCTGCATTCTCGCCGACCTATATGGCAGGTTATATCCAGGACCGCTTCTACTTCCAAGACCTTATCTTCAACGTGGGTCTGCGTGTTGACTACTTTAACGGAAACCAACTTGTTCTTAAAGACCCGTACCTGCTTTACGAAGCATATACCGTGAAAGACCTCAAGGAGGGTAAGGTTGAATATGACGGAACGCTTGCCAACAACGTTGAGGATGATTGGGTGGTGTATGTCAATGATGCTTCTGCAAGCAAACCCACCATCCGCGGTTATCGTTCGACAACATCCAGCGGTACCACAAACTGGTACAATGCAATGGGTGAAGGTGTGAATACACCAAATGATATTGCTGGTACCTCCAGTAAGCCGACACCTTTCCGTACCAAAGGCACCGGTGGTGGCCAGGAGGCATTCGCCAATAATAAAGTTGGTTCAGGTGCATTCAAGGAATATGAACCGCAGTGGGTACCGATGCCCCGTATCGCCTTCTCATTCCCTGTGGGAGACAACTCGCAGTTCAAGGCCAGTTACGACATTATTGCTCGTCGCCCGTCCAGTGGATGGCAGGCCAACTACCTCGGATATATGTATATGACGCAAATCTCCACTATGACCAATCCTAACCTAAAGCCTGAAAAAATCACCAACTACGAAATTGGATTCCAGCAGGCGTTGGGTAAAGGCAAAAACAAGAATTCCGCTATTAGTATTTCCGCATACTATAAGGAAACCAGAGATCTGATCCAGTTGGTACAGTATGTTGGAGCTGATCCTAACCCCAACTATTATTCGTATGATAACATTGACTTCAAGACCATTAAGGGTGTAACAATTGCCTACGATCTTCGTCAAACCAAGAATATTCGTGTGAATGCAAACTACACATTGCAGTATGCTGATGGTACAGGTCTTTCATCAACCACTATGACCGAACTTATCAAAGAGGGTTACACGACTCTTAAGATGCTTAATCCTATTGATGACGACCGTCGTCACGAATTCAAGGCTAATATTGACTTCCGCTATGCAAGTGGTGCGAAGTACAATGGCCCGGTTATTAAGCGCAAGGTTAAAGACAAAGAAACGGGAGAACTTCGAGTAAAAGAGGTCAAGGTTCTTGAAAACTTTGGTATCAACGTGATGGCTGTTGCACAGTCGGGACGTCCTTACACACGAGCTCTCAGCAACACTCAGTACACTATTGTCGGTAGCTATCGTGGAGCACGTCTGCCATGGGGTTTCTATTTCGACATTGTTATTGACAAGACATGGCCTATCAAGGCTGGCAAGAAAGATACTTATCTGAATCTTGCCCTCACAGTCCACAACCTGTTTGATATACGCAATGTGACGGGAGTTTTTGCTGTTACAGGAAACCCGACAGATGACGGTTATCTGACTGATCCGGGCACGCAGGCTGTTATTAACTCCTATCTTGACCCGCAGTCTTATAGAGACCTTTATGCGGTGTATATGAACAACAACACATGGAACTATTCATCGCCTCGTACGTGGAAAGTTTCTTTGTCGTATAACTTCTAATCCAACAACACGAAAAAAAATAAAGACATGAAGAATATATTTAGCAAAATTGTATTGGTGGCGGTCCTGTTTGGATTAGGAGCAGGAACCACCTATGCTCGCGAGTGCACAGAGTGCAAGCGCACTGCAGCCAAGCGTTCAGCAGCTCAGTCGAAGGCCTCTGCATGCAAAAGAGCACAAAGTACTGCTGAGCTTAGTGTCAACAATGTCAGAGCCATGATTAATGGTTATGGCAACATGTGGTACGATGGTAGCGTAGCGCAGTATCATATTCCCAAAAACAGCAATACCTGTCCAATGTTCTGTGCAGCATTGTGGATTGGTGGAACCGATGTCAACGAACAGTTGCGTCTTGCCGCTCTGCGTTTCGGCTCGGAAGGTGACGATTTCTGGCCGGGGCCTCTTACCATCGATGGCGCTGCATCGACAGATCTAGACCGTTGCACGAAGTATGACAAGCACTATATCATTACCAAGGCGGATGTTATGGCACTTATGGCCATGTTTGACTATTCAACCAATCCGCCAACACCACGTGAAGGCGCTTTCGATCAGAGTGCTATAGCTGAGGTAATCATGAAGTGGCCGGCAGAGGGTGGAGAAGCAGGTCTTTCACCATACTTGGCACCGTTCTATGATGCAAACCATGATGGTCACTATGATCCTCTCGCAGGAGACTATCCGTACTATGATTTCGACAATGAACTTTGCCCGTCGTCGTTGAAGGCAGCCCTTGCTCCTGGTGAAAACTACTCACCGCGTCGTACGATGGAAGACTCGGTGGGAGTTGTACATGGTGGACTTCTCTCTGACCAGGTGCTGAAAGGTGACCAGACGATATGGTGGATTTTCAACGATATGGGTAATACCCATATGGAAACACAGGGTAGCCCTATCGGCCTTGAAATAAGAGCACAGGCGTTCGGTTTCTCGACAAATGACGAAATCAACAACATGACGTTCTACTCGTACGAAATTATCAACCGTTCGACCTATACTTTGAAGAACACCTATTTCAGCCAGTGGGTTGACCCGGATTTGGGATATGCATTTGATGACTATGTAGGATGCGATGTGAAACGTGGTCTTGGATATTGCTATAATGGTGACGAGGCAGATGGTCCTGGATCGGGAAGCTATTCGGGCATTCCTCCCGCAATCGGTATTGACTTCTTCCAGGGTCCGTACATGGATCCTGATGGCAGGGATAATCCTAAGATTGATATTTCCAAGATGCAGCTCTACTATGCATCGGATCTTGAGCGTTACAGACTTCCTAATGGTGTGGGATATGATACAATCAAGCTGACAGACGATGCCGACCTCTATTATCCTCTTGCATGGTATTTCCAGCCAGGTGATGCTGTTGGAAACTGCGCCATCAATGGTGTGAACTTTGGTAATAATATTGTTGATGACGAACGTTTTGGAATGCGCCGCTTCGTGTACTATGAGAACAAGGCCAGCGGTTATAACTCAGAGCCTTCTAAAGCAACTGACTACTACCTGTATCTGCGTGGTTTTTGGAAAAATAAACAACGTATGAAATTCGGAGGTGATGGTCTGTCGACCGGTACTACCGAATATGAGTGTGACTTCATGTTCCCCGGAGACAGTGACCCGTTGCATTGGGGAACTGACGGTGAAGATCCAGGTTTCGAATGGACAGAGGTTCAGGCTGGTAACCCCATCGGAGACCGTCGTTTCATGCAGTCGGCTGGTCCGTTCACACTTGAACCAGGTGCATTGAACTACATCACGGTCGGTATTCCTTTTGCTCAGGCTTCGAATGGTGGAGCTTGGCAGTCGGTTGAGCTGCTCCGTCAGATAGATGATGTCTGTCAGGCTTTGTTCGAGAACTGCTTCAAGGTGCTTAACGGTCCCGATGCCCCGACGCTTATCGCACAGGAGATGAAAAATGAAGTCATTCTTTATATCACTTATCAGAACGATGCATCGATGGGTGAGGATTATGTTGAAATCGATCCGTCGATTCCCACCTACTACACTGATGCCAACGGTAACCGTCAACGCTATACTGACGAACAGAGAAGTTACAAATTCGAGGGCTATCAAATTTATCAGCTGAGGGACGAGAAAACTTCAATCGCAGATATAAGCGATATCACTAAAGCTCGTCTTGTTGCCCAATGCGATTTAAAGAACTTCTATGATGATACACTTGAGTCACCGAATGTTCCCATTGGAACTCTTGTGAACTACACAACGAACTCTACTACGGGTTTGCTTTCAGCAAATATCATGGTGACTGGTTCAAACAATGGATTGCAGCATGTATTCCGTGTGACCACAGACCAGTTCTCAACTGGGACGAACCGTGCTCTTGTTAACAATAAGGAATACTACTATGTGTGTATTGCGTATGCCCACAACCGTTATAAGGAATATTCTCAGACTTCTGCGGATATGCTTGATGGACAGAAAGAGCCCTACCTTGCCGGTCGTACGGATGAGTGGGGACGTACAATTACACCTATTACGGTTATTCCGCATGATCCTACAAACGAAAACGGAGGAACTCTTGTTCAGGCCGAATTTGGCATGAAACCGCTTATCTCACGTATCGAGGGTCACGGAAACGGTGGTTCTGTTTTGCGTCTCACACAAGAGTCGATAGATGAACTTATGGGTGCTCCTGGTGTGCCGGGAAAAGCTCCAGGTTTTTCTTTCTTGGATACCGTTACTGGAAGAGTCACGTTGACAGATGCTTGCTTGATTTCGGCTCCGAAATATCAGGAAAATTATGGTCCTGTCAATGTCACAGTGATAGATCCTTTGAATATTAAACCGGGTAAGTTTGTCATCAAATTCCTTGGTGTTAATGATAAATCAAAGTGGGTTATTACAAAAGAAGACCCCTCAGAACCTCTCTATTATACCTCGGATTCTGTGGCAGTGTATTCTGACACCGCTGATTATGCAATAGGTCGTTACAATGAACAGTTATTCCTCGATCTCGGTGTTTCGGTTGCGATAACAAATCCAAACCCGACGGCAGCAGCATACTCAGTCACTACATCGCCTGCAAATCTTGGAACGTTTGTTATGGGAGGATATGTCAATGATGGATCAGTTCTTTCTTCGACAATGACATTCTCCAACAATGAGAAACAGTGGCTATCGGGTATTCCAGACTATGACGGCGACCCGACTTACAACTGGATTCGTTCAGGATCGCAGTATGCTGCCGGTAACCTTGGAGCGTTTAAAAATTCCGATGATCCAATTTCGGAATATGAGACGTATCTCGATGAGGACTATTATATGGTTACTGCTTCTCGTGGTAGTGATGTTCTTGCCGAGCCATTTGATAAGTATCAGGTGTTTGAAGGCGTTCTGGGTGGATTGTGGTCACCATACAAGTTGGTTTCCACGCGCGACTTCCATCCAGGTTTCTGCATGAGATATTATATTGCGCCTCAGAATATCCTTGATAGTTTGCATGCCATTGTGCGTTATGCAAATGTTTATCTCTCATATAACAGAACGATGCGTAAATTGATGTCGCACTCCTGTAACAAGTCGTTGATATTTAACAATATTAAAGCTTTGCCGAGCGTGCGCATCGTATTAACTGCCGATACTTCCAAATGGACAAGATGTCCGGTTCTCGAAATGTGTGATGACTATCAGCAATCAGAGGGCAATGCTCGCAAGTTCCAGATACGTCGTCATGCCTCTGTTGACAAAAACGGTGATACATCAGCCGTTCGCCAGCCCTCAGAAGATCCCTCAAGCCCCAACTACATTTCCGACATGGGTATGGGTTGGTTCCCGGGATATGCAATTAATACGACCACTGGTGAGCGTTTGAACATCATGTTCGGTGAAGATTCTCGTTATGTGCAGTACAATGGTAGGGATATGATGTGGAATCCTGTCAATACCATTATGGATGGTACACAGAACTATGTGATGGGTGGACGTCACTTCATCTATGTTATGAATGCAACAGACCAGCCGTTCTACAAGATTTTCCAGGTGGGTTCTTCGGTGGAAAGTACCTCTTATGCAACACCTTCTTACGATGCAGGTCGTTATGCTATGAAGATGCTTCGTATTTCCGAGAAGATTCTGACGACCAAAGACCCGACTCCGAACCAGCAACACAACCTTGCGTACGACCGCGGTCTTCTCAAGGACGAGCTGGAAAAGGTTTCTGTTAATGAGGTTCGTGATGCTATGTCGCTCCTCTTTGCGTCTGTGGCATGGGTTAATATGCCTCTCGTTGAGAGTCGTTATCAATTTGACAATCCGAAGGACATTCCTTGTGATGTGACTATTGATATAGATGTTCCGACGCAGTATGCTAACTATTATGGTCCCAATGCTACGCGCAGAGCGTCTTCTGAGGTTCAGAACTCCAACCGTCCTATGTATATGTTTGAGCTTTCTGAAGATATAGCAACTCTTACAGGTCAAGCACTTGCCAGTGATGCTACAAAGGACTACAGAGACTCCATACTGAATCTTATCAACGTGGTTCCAAACCCGTATTACAGTGCATCTGCGTATGAGACTGCCAGCCAATTGGAAACCAAGGTTCGTTTTGTGAATGTTCCCGCAGGTACAACAGTTTCTATTTACACTCTCGATGGTACCCTAGTCAGAAAACTTGGTCCTACGGCAAACGATAGTGACCCGAACTACAGGTATGTACTTGATTGGGATTTGCATAACCATGAGGGTATTCCAATTGCCGGAGGTATGTACCTGATTCATGTTGACGTGCCCAATGTTGGGTATAGGGTCATAAAGTGGTTTGGTACCATGCGTCCTGTTGATTTGAACTCTTTCGGATTCTAAGGCAAATGATTGAAAACGCAAAAACATCTACAGAAATGAAGAATATATTTAAAATATCAGTAGTTGTGGTTCTGTTGCTGGCAGTCGCTGTTGGCAACGTCTATGCCGGCAACGACAAGCGTCGTGGTACGGCAGGTGCCACCGAGTTGCTTATCAACCCGTGGGCTCATAGCTCGGGATGGGGCAATGTGAGTATTGCCAATGTTCGCGGGCTTGATGCCTTCTACTCAAATGTGGCGGGTATTGCCTTTATCAATAAGATGGAGTTCGCATATACTAATACCATTTATCTCGGTGGCAAGTCGGGTCTCCGTAGCGGTGTCGGTATTAATGCTTTTGGTATTGCTGTCCGTCTTTTCGACCGAGGTGTGGTTGCTGCGTCTGTGACAGCCATCGGTTTTGGTAATATTGAAGTGACAACCGTTGAAAGTCCAGACGCTGGTGCCAACGGTACTTTCAGCCCGTCGTTCATGAATATCAATGTTGCGTATGCTCATTCGTTCACTAAGAGTATCCATGCCGGTTTCAACCTGAAGGTTGTCACCGAACAGACCGCTGACATCCGAGGAACGGGTTTTGCTGTTGATGCAGGTATTCAGTATGTGACAGGTGAGAACGACCAGTTGAAGTTCGGTATGTCCCTGAAGAACTGGGGTCCTTCTATGAATTTCAGGGGTGTTGGACATTCTTTCGCATACGAGAATGCAGCAGGCAACGACATGACGGCTGAGTATCGTTCTGCCAGTATGGAGCTTCCCACTTGTTTGAACATTGGCGCCTCGTATGATTTCTTGATTCCTGCTGGCGAACAGCGTATAACTATGGCAGCAAGTTTCACGTCAAATGCGTTCCTGAAGGACAATATCACCGTGGGTCTTGAGTATTCTCTGTTTAACATCATGCAGTTGCGTGGTGGTTACATCTTTACCTTTGAAAAACTCACAAAAGCCGCTCGTACTACTGCCAATACGGGTCTCTGTGCCGGTGCTTCTGTTGACATTCCGTTGACCAAAAAGAAAGCCGACGGTTCAGTTCGTCCTACGCTGGCTCTCGAGTACTCTTATCGTGCTGCAGCTCCCTTCAAGGGATCGCACTCCATTGGAGCCACGATTCGGTTCTAAGGAATACAGAACCATAATCCATTCAATTAGGAAAGGCTGCAAAAAGCCTTTCCTAATTTTTAGATACCTTTTCATTGACGAGGGTTCGATCCGAAAAAAACAATCAGTAGAAAATAGTAAATAAACTAATTCATTTCTTACATTATGTCAGATATAAAATACTATAGCGAAGAAGGTTTACAAAAGTTGAAAGACGAGTTGCATCACCTCATAGCCGTTGAGCGTCCTGCTGCATCGGCGGCCATCGCAGAGGCTCGGGATAAGGGAGACCTCTCTGAGAATGCAGAATACGACGCAGCCAAGGAAGCTCAAGGTCACCTTGAGGCTCGTATTTCCAAACTTCAAGATCTAGTGGCAAATGCCAGGTTGCTGGACGAATCGAAGATTGACACCTCAAAAGTGCTTCTGCTTTCAAAGATCAATATTCAAAACGTTAAGACCAAAGCGAAACAGTCCTATATTATTGTCCCTGAAAGTGAGGCAAATATCAAGGAGAGCAAAATCTCTGTCAATTCGCCGTTTGCACAGGCTTTTTTGGGAAGAAAAAAGGGAGATGTGGTCGAAGTAAAGGTTCCGGCGGGTACCATGAATTTTGAAATACTATCGATAGAAAGATAACAATCCTAAAACATCACCTGGTATGGCATCCATCTTTTCGAAAATCGTAGCGGGAGAAATACCTTGCTATAAAGTCGCCGAGAGTGACGACTGTCTTGCTTTTCTTGACATTAACCCTGTTGCGGCGGGACATGTGTTGTGTATCCCCAAACGTGAGATCGATTATATATTTGATATGGACAACGACCTGTATTGCAAACTTATGCTTTTCAGCAAGTCGGTTGCTGAAGGGTTGAAGAAGGTGTGTCCTTGCATCAAGGTCGGTATGGCCGTTGTCGGTATCGACGTGCCTCATGCACATGTTCATCTCATTCCGCTTAATACTCCTTCCGATCTTAATTTCTCGAAACATGTTGCCATGACTCCCGACGAACTTGCAGCGTTGGCTGTAAAAATTTCCAACGAAGTAAAACTTTGATTTTAAAGTCAGCGTATTAGTATGGATAAGGCAAAGTTTAAAAAAGAAGTACTGTCTTACTGTTTGGTAATTCTGGGCAGTATGCTCTTCGCTGTGGGCGATGTCATGTTTGTCAATCCCTACCACCTTGCTCCAGGTGGCGTTTACGGTCTTGCCAACGTGTTTAACGCCTTGTGGGGATGGAAGATATCCTTGGCAGGTATCTGTATGGATATACCGTTGCTTATTATTGGTACCATCGTCCTTGGGCCTCGTTTTGGGGTAAAAACGATTGTTTCGGTTATTCTTATTCCGATATTCACTTTTGTATTGGAAAGTACGTGGGGATATAAACCTGTTATCTATGATGGCGAGTTCATGTCTGAGGCCACTCATACCGCCTTATCTTTTATGGATGGTGACGTTGAGCGCTACTTCATGCCTGACTTTTTCCTTAACACTGTTGTTTCAGGCATAATATACGGTGTTGCCATCGGCGTTATTTTCCGTGCCGGTGCCACCTCTGGCGGTAGCGACATCATCTCAATGATTGTCCACAAATACACCAAGATTTCGCTCGGTGTGCTTGTTCTCATCGTTGATAGCTGCATCTCTCTCACCACCCTCGTCATCGGCAATATTCGTCTTCCCATCTACTCCATAATCCTTATATACATAGAAAGCAAGATTATTGACCTTATAGTTGAAGGCTTCACCACCTACAAAACCGTATTTATTGTCACTGACAGAATAGAAGAGGTTAAGAACTTTATTATCAACGACCTCGAACGTGGTGGCACGTGCTTCCCCGGAATTGGTCTCTATCAGGGCCAGGAGCGAAGGATGATTTATGTTACGTTAGATCGAACCGATCTCGTCAAACTCAAGTCATGCATCCGTACGCTTGACCCTCATGCTTTTGTCAATGTCATTGAGAGTTCAGAGATAATGGGACTCGGTTTCAAGGCGCTTCCTCAGGAGGGTGAATGATGCAATAAAATTGTGAAAACTTTGTTTATTAGATAGTACGGAGAAAAACGTTTGTTCGATGCGGATTCTGCAAATATGTTATAAACCTCCTTTTCCCCCGGTTGATGGTGGCACGCTCGCCATTGGAAGCGTCACACGTGGATTGCTTCATGCTGGGTGTTATGTGAAGGTTTTAACGGTGAGCACCGACAAGCACCCTTTCTCTGCCGACAAAATATCCCGGTCGTACCTTTCTGAAACTCCCGTTGAGGCGGTTCATGTCGACACGCGGATAAGGCCACTCTCAGCCCTTTTCTCGCTCCTGTGTGGCGAGTCCTATCATGTTAAACGTTATGTCAGTTCCGCATTCGATACCAAGCTTGTTGAAATACTCGATGAGGAACAGTTCGACGTCGTGCATGTTGAAAGCATATTTTTGACCCCCTATGTTGCCACCATAAGGAAACATAGTACGGCCAAGGTGATTCTCCGTGCCCACAATGTTGAGCATCGAATCTGGCGCCAGCTCTCCGCTGGCGAACGTAACCCTCTGCGTAAGTGGTATCTAAAGCATCTCGCACTGACTCTTGAAGTCTATGAGCGCGAGCATATTAACGACTACGACGGAATCGTCTGCATCACCGATGACGATGCTGACGCCTACTGCCAGATGGGATGCCGACGCCCCATGTGCTCTGTTCCATTTGCTGTCGAGCCATACAGTCTTCCCACAGACCTTACCGTTCAGCCATTTACTCTTTTCCATATAGGCTCAATGGATTGGAAACCTAATATTGAAGCCATCGATTGGTTTCTGGATAAGGTCTGGCCCCTCCTGCACCGGGAGGTGCCTCAAGCTCGTCTTTTCCTTGCAGGTCGCCGTATGCCGCAACGCTTAATCGACAGCCGCATTGAAGGGGTGACTGTCGTTGGCGAAGTCGATGATGCCATGCGTTTCATGTCCGACAAGTCGGTCAATGTTGTCCCGCTGCTTTCAGGCAGCGGCATCAGGGTCAAGATACTCGAGGCCATGTCGATGGGCAAACCTGTGGTTGCGACCTCCGTGGCGGCTCGCGGCATTAAATATACCGATGGCGACAATCTCCTCATTGCCGATACCCCGCAGGCTTTCATCGATCGCATACGCTTTTGCCTAACCTCGCCCGCTAGGGCTTCCGCTATCGGCTCCGCAGCCGTCAACCTCGTAAAAACTGAATATAATCTTGGGCGGCAGACCGAAAATATTCTGTCGTTCTATCGCCAGATAACCAATTGTTAACCATTAATAGCCAGTTACAATGCGTAAATCGTTTCTTCTTTTGTTTTTTGTTGCCGCAATGACTCTATGTGGACGTGCTCAGATCACCGTCCCCAATACCAATGTCACTTTCTCGTTTCCCAATGGTGGATGGAAATATCTTCAGACGCTGACCATCGATCGCAACACGGTGGCCTATCTCTATTCCTATTGTGGCAAGGTGGTCACCGACAGTAAGGGTGACACCATCCTGCCCCATCTTAGGATTTACGTCAAACGCAATTACGAAGGTTCTGCCCTCGAGATGGCCTATGTCCGCTATCTCAACCAGCCTTTCCAGTCACTTACCGAAACTGTTGAGGGACTGCCGGGCTCGGGTGGCATTTCATATGTGGGTGCCTACAACAATCTAGATGACCATAAGGACTACAAGTTTCAAATGATGTATTTCAAGGTTAAGAATACCGTCTTTGAATTCCGTATCGAGACATCATACGATACCTATAGCCAATTTGAGAAAGAGTTCACCGAAATTATGCAAAGTGTGAAGGCTGACTGATTCGGTTGCTTCATAATTGTGTAAATCCGTTTTGTGATGAGGTTTTCGATGTTGGCACATTTCAGGTTTGTCATTTTTCTTGCTGCTTTGTACCTCTGCGGCATTGTTGCCGCTCAGGGTGTCGATCGTGGCTCCGACTACTACCGTTCCCAGTATGTGCGTCTTCACAAAGCCTATCTGAAAGATACCAATGATGTTGAGAACCTGGTCAATCTCTCACGGTTCTATTCCGACGAGCGCAATCCTATGTTCAGTCTCCCTTTCGCAAGGGGTTATCTCAATCGGGCCGATAGTCGTTACCGTTTCATGCTTTCCGGCAACGAGCACGACCGCGAGTTGCGTCGCCTCATCAATCGCGGCATAACTCTCCGTTCGCTCGACGAGGCTAAGAAGCATCTCTCACGGCAGGCCGTTCTCAAGTTGAGTTCCGAGGAGTTGTCGCTGGTTGAGGTTGACCAGTTCCTCGATGCTTTTTCCGATGACAAAGCCGTTCTCAAGCAGGCGGGCATCCAGCGCGTCAAGTCCGCCTATCGCTCAGTGCTTCGTCAAAACACCATCGCGGCCTACGTCGCCTTTGTAAAACAGTATCCGGGAACCGATGAATCCCGTAGTGCCGAACGGCATATCGCCATGTTGGTTGATTCTCTCTATGATGGCTCCAGTGACGTCTCACAGGCTGATGCCTATCTGAAGGCCTATGATGACAATCCTGAGGTTCGCCGCTCCGTTATGCGCCATCATGCCGAGTTCGCTTTCAAGTCTGCCTGCCGCGACAATACCATAGAAGCTTACCGCAGTTTTGTTGACAACTATCCCTCCAGCAATCATTCCATAATCTCCCTCCACCGTATCGACTCTCTCTCCGAACTCTCTCTGGGGAGCATCCAGTCCCCTAAGGGCTATGTTGACTTCGCCCTCGCCAACCCTGGCAGTGAGCTTGCAGATCGTGCTATAGACGAACTTTTCCGTAAGGTGATGGATGAAAACAATGTTCAGGCCGCCCGGCTCTTCATGAAGCACTTCGATGATGATCCGCGTTATGTCGATGTCTATAAGCGCTACTATGAATGGTATTCCCAAGAGGCCTGCTACCCTCTCATTGACACGTTTGCGCATGCCCATCCCGACTATCCGTTCCGATCATCACTCAACGGCGACCTCAACGAGGCCGCTGACATCGAGTCGCTCAACCTCGAACGTCCGTTTGATGAGGCCAGGATATGGAACTACAAAGAGCTCGTCAAGTCTTTCCCGTCAAAGCGTATAGCCTATGTGGCACTCCAGCGCATGTTGCAGAATCTCATAGCCACATCCAACTGGCCTGATGCCCTCGAGCGATGCCGGACCTTCGAGGGGCGTTTCCAAGGCTACAACAAAATTGCCTACGACACGCTCCTATCATTGCTTTCTTCTCCGTTTGATGCCGCCCGTCTTCCGGTTGACTATCTTGTCAGCAGCGACGTCGACATCACTTCCTCCGCCGTTGCCCCTTCGGGCAAGGCACTCTATTTTACCAGTCGTACATCCTCGTCCTCGCTTTATTCCGCCATCCTCAAGGGTGGCAAGTGGACCCACGTGGCACCATTCTCCATCGAAGGTGCTCCCGAGGGAGCGTTGTCTGTATTCTCCCTATTCGACAATGGCAACAAGATGCTGCTTGGCTCTGCCGGCGACATACTTGTGGCTGCCTATGATGGCTCTCGTTGGCGTGTTAGCGAGGTCCTTCCCTATCCGGTCAACACCGACTTCGTCGAGACCGATGCCTTCATGTTGCCCGACGGCAGTGGGTTCCTTTTTGCTTCCGACCGACCACTGGGCTACAACGTCCAACCATCCGGCATGCACTATCATGGCGATACGGCTTTGGCCTCCGACCTCTATTTCGTTCCCTTTACCACTGCTGGTTGGGGAGAGCCTATCAATCTCGGATTTCGAGTCAATAGTTGCTACTGTGAGCGCTATCCAGTCCTTTCTCGCGACCTGAAGACGCTCTATTTCGTTTCCGACTGTGGTGGAGGTCTTGGCTATGGCGACATATATGTGTCACACCGCAGCTCAATTGATGACTGGCAGGGATGGTCTCATCCTCGTAATCTAGGTAAGGAGGTTAACTCGGCTTTCGCTGAGTCCTCTCTCTCGCTCTCTCCCAACGGAGGCAAGCTCTGCTTTACATCTTCACGTCCCGGCGCGCAGGGCCATCTGTTTGTGGCCACTGTCGAGGCTCAAGCCTCAAGTGTCTATTCCACCCTTCGCATTTCCGATGATTCTGACGGGTTGGTCAACTGCCGCGTTTTTGATCTTGCTACAAATGCCGAAGTCCGTGTCGATTACGACGGAACCTCGCGTAGCGTCATACTCTGCAACGGGCACACCTATGCTGTCTCTTTCGTGCAGAAAGACCGCTGGCGTCCCATGTTCACCGTTCGCGGAGGCGACAAGACCGAGCTTCGCGCCTCGGGCAATACCCCCTCCGAACTCGAAGGACGCACCTGTCCGCTTTCATTCATCGTTCTCGACCGTCATGATTCCAAATTGACTTCGCTGGCTCGGGTCGAGATTGAGCAGCTGGCCCATTTCCTTCAGAAAAATCCATCGCTTCTCATCGATATTGTCGTCGATTGTCCAGGCAAAAACACAGCCCAGTGCCACGAGCAATCTGTCGCCATTGGTGAGAGTGTGCGATCCGCTGTCGTTGACTCTGGTGTCTCCATCGACCGTATTTCTGTTGTCGGTCGCGGCAACCTCGAGTCCCACGCCTCCGGCCACAATGCCGTTTTCGTGCGTTTCCGAACACGCTAGGCGCCCCTTTCTTAATCTATCGTTTGCTCTTTTGCAAGTCGTTAAAGGCTGATTTGTTTCAGTTTTTTTCCTCTCCATTGTTAGTGATGTTAAAAAACTGTTTAAAATATTTGTCACAAAAACTTGTACTGCAACAAATTGTTTGTATCTTTGTTTCCATGCAAACAAAATTATTGTTTCACACAAATTATTCAATATCATGAAAGTAAAACAAATTATGGCCAACCTGGAAGCTAAGCATCCAGGCGAAAGCGAGTATTTGCAGGCTGTTGAAGAGGTTCTGACCTCTATTGAAAAAGTTTACAACGAACACCCCGAGTTCGAGAAAGCCAAGATCGTTGAGCGTCTTGTTGAGCCCGACCGTATCTTCACTTTCCGCGTGACCTGGGTAAACGATAAAGGTGAAGTTTGCACCAACATCGGCTACCGTGTTCAGTACAATGCCGCTCTCGGCGCATACAAAGGCGGTCTCCGCTTCCACCCGAAGGTCAACGTTTCCATGCTTAAATTCTTAGGCTTCGAGCAGATCTTCAAGAACAGCCTCACCAACCTGCCTCTCGGCGGTGGTAAAGGTGGTGCCGACTTCGATCCTACAGGAAAGAGCGACGCTGAAATCATGCGTTTCTGCCA
>JAEEZY010000026.1 GCA_016292015.1 Bacteroidales bacterium
ACCGTACACACCATTTCCGGACGTGAATGGTGAAGGTAAAACAAATAAAGAGTCTGCTAGCCCCGGAATACCGTACACACCATTTCCGGACGTGAATGGTGAAGGTAAAACAAATAAAGAGTCTGCTAGCCCCGGAATACCATACACACCTTTCCCTGATCCAGAACCCGATTCACCGAGGCAAAATATAGCCAGCGGTTTCAATATGGGAGGACGCGGAAATAGACAGGTTAGCTCAAGGCCACGTCCGGTAAGGGGAAATGTAATATCTATCAGAGAGAATCCAAGGGGACGAGAAAACGGAACAATTGTTGAAGGAAAGCCTAGCCGATCGATGATTGCAAATGAAAATGTTAATCCAGAAACAGACTCACCAAGGCAGCAGAATCCTTCTGTGAAAGAAAATCGTTCTAACAGAAGACCCCCCAAAAGACGGAAGGATCGTTTTGGACGGTAGTTGCTATTATTCACGTTATTGGTGAAGGTTAATGCATCGGTCTAATTGCTATTTACTAATCACAAATTTATGGACATAGAAATAAGAATCGGAAGGACTGTTGATGGGTTGAATGCCATCCGTGTGCCGGCAACGTGCCAAAAGGTAAGTCGCAACCATGCTATTATACGTTGGCGCGACGGCTCTGTAACCATTGATGACAATGGTTCATCCAATGGTACATTCGTCAACGGACAACGGGTTACAAGTGCAGTTATCACTGAAAACGATACGGTGACTCTTGGCGGATTTGCAAATGACCCGCAAGGGTACAGGGTTGATCTGCGGTCGGTATTCGCAATGTTCCCTAACGTCAGAACGGCTGCGAATGCATACGGTACACCGTCGCCTTACGGCAATCAGATGTCGTATAACGCACCGTCATCATACGGCAATCCGGCTCAGGGGCAGGCGACTGACCCCAACCGCACCGACTATAGTGCTGACTTTCCACGCCTGAAGCAGGCATATATTGAATACCACGAACAGATGTCGAAGCTAAAGAAGAAGGCGAGTAACAAGATGCTGCTGCCAAGAATATTGATTTCAGCGGTACCAGCGTTGTTGGGTGCGGTGGTATATTTTCTCTCTAAAGATATGACCATGCGTATTGTGGCAATGTCGGCAGGTCCGGTGCTGAGCGGATTGCTCGGCACTCTGATAATGGGCAGGGGAAGTTCTTCGACCGAGAAGATGAACGAGAAAATCCTCGATCTTCAGCTCAAGTACCAGAAAGAGTACAAATGCCCGAAGTGCGGGAAGGAGTACAGCATGGACTTGCATTGGAAGAAATTGCAGGCCGAGGGCAAATGTCCCTATGGCTGCGGTGCAAGGTTTTCCTGATCTTATTCTTCATAGGTATAGATGCCAATCACTAATTATTAATCACCAACTATATAATGGACGAGAACAAGACCGGTATATACAAGGAGCTACAGCCTGGTATGGAACTTGGCGGCGGCAAGTATGTGATAGAAAAGAAAATCGGCGAAGGAGGCTTTGGCATTACCTATAAGGCTATACAGAAGGGGCTGAAACGAAATGTTTGTATCAAGGAATACTTCTTGGCGGGTCGCTGCGTTCGTAACACACAAGCAAGGACTATACAACTGCAGGGGTGTGAAGTTGATATTTTCGAGAAGTATCGCGAAGCCTTCGTGAAGGAAGCCCAGACACTTGCTGCGTTGAACCATCCTAGTATAGTAAGGGTTATTGACATCTTTGACGAGAACAACACGTCGTATATGGTGATGCCGTTCATCGAGGGGAAAAGCCTGCAGAGTATTGTGGAGCAGAAGGGTGTGCTGTCGTATCCCGAAGCGGTTAACTATATGGCACAAGTGGCCAACGCTGTTGGATATATCCATGAGCACCATATTCTGCATCGCGACATCAAACCAGACAACATCATTATTACCGCGGAAGACAAGGCGGTACTGATAGACTTCGGTTCAGCAAGAGAATTTGACGAGGATAAGGTGCAAGCGCACACCTCGATGCTTACACATGGGTATGCTCCACCAGAGCAATACACCATCAACAGCCGCAAGGGTGGGTACACAGATATATACGCAATAGGTGCAACACTCTATTTTGTGCTGACTGGGCATGTTCCTATCGAAGCGGCAGCCAGAATAACAGAGCAACTTAAGGAACCTAATCAGCTCAATCCGAAAATCCCCGATGAGGCCAACCGCACCATAATGAAGGCTATGCAACTGAAGTCGCAGGATCGACACCAGAGCATTGCCGAGTTCATGAACGACCTGCTCAACAGCGATGCTGGGGGGGGCGATGACAGGTTTTCGAATTCCAAGAGCGGGGCTACGGCTCAGAGAAAGGTCGATTCGTCGGTAAAGACGGCGCCAGTCTCAATAGATATAGAACAACTGATTGATGCGGCATTGGCCGACGGTGTGGTAACTAAGAAGGAACGCGCCATACTCGTGAAGCGAGTCAAGGAAGCAGGTGGCAATGTGGACGAGTTCAACATGATTCTTGATGCCCGTATATACCAGTCTTCGGCAGCTGCGGCCAAGAACGAAGCAGGAAAATCTGAATATAAGGACAAAAAGAAATCGAAAAAGCTCTTAATAGTGGGCGTATTTGTTGCGGTGCTAGTGGCAGGAGTCGCGGTATATTTCGCTTTCTTACATAAAAGCCCACATGAGAAAGAGGCACTTGACAAAGTTGAAGAATACAACTCAATTGTTTCGCAGTGCAACATGCTGATAGGAAGGGGCAGTGACGCAGACCCGACAGCGCTGCTGGAGGCTCGAAAATTGCTTGATTCGGTCGTACGTCCGATGGATCAGTCGTATGTTGATGTGGTTCCGGATGTTTACCATCAGTCAGTGGAACTTGAGGGGAACCTCTATCCAAAACTGGAGTCGGCGGCAAAGGTGTGGGCCAACGATGCGCAAGAACGCCTTAGTCGCGGTGGCGATCTAAACATAGCCTGCGAATGTTTGGAGTACTCTCTGTCGCTGTGGGAAGACCCTCATGTGCGCAGAGTGTATGAAGAGGCCAAAGAAATAAAAGAAAAGTTGAAACTATAGACTCTCGCCAATTAAGTATAAAGGCAATTAACCCATTGTACTCATGAAAACAGTTAGAATAGCACTCTTTACTTTGTTCACCATTTCAGGCCTACTGCTTGTCGCGCAACCCAAGCCGCCATGCCATTATGACGAAAAGATGGAGCTGGGCGGCTCATTGTATGGCAAAGGACAATACAAGCAGGCAAAAAAAGCATTTGAAGATGCCGGATGCCCGTCGAATACACCGCTGGAGAAAACACAACGCCATAAATGGATACAAAAGTGCGTGGATGCGCTCAAGGAGCAACAAAAAAAGATGAATACAACAACGACAGTAAAATCCACAGTTACCACAACCACACCGGTTGCAAATAAACCGGTGCTGAAGCCAGAGGCCAAGGTGTCATCTGTCAGTTATATGGAGGCGATGTGCAGCAATTCCATGCGCGGGGCGAAACAGAGTGTGATAGTCACTGCAAAAAACCTTGAGAACCAGAAAATAACTGTGCGTTTAGCAATCACGTCCTCTGATGGTGGCGAGAAACCGCTCGCCAGTCACAAATTGTCGCGAGAATATACGCTTGCGGATGGCAGATTTGGTATGGAACAAGAGTTTGAAGTTTCCGAGCAGGAAGACTATATCACAGCCGAATATTTTTTACCATTTTGTGTTATGGACTTCAACAAAAACGAGATAATTCAGGATTTTGTAATAGATGTGTCTGTCATCCAAAGTGATAATGGTCAGTTGCTCGCTAGGTATAATGAAGAACAGGTCATAAGAACCCACTCGCTTACGTTCAAGGGACGTACCGGTGATATTGAGTTAGTGGCAGAGTCAGATGGCGGTGCAATACGACTTAGTGAGTTTGCAGGATGTGGTATTCGCTCGTTTAGGGATATTGAAGTTGCAGGCCTGCCTTATTGGATGAATATGGAAGAAAAAATTATTCGTTTGGTCGCCAACCCATCCAAGAAGGAAAGGTCGGCTACTCTTTACGCAACTCCTGCTATAGGTGGGAACACCGTAAAAATAATCGTTACCCAGAAGGGAAACTAAAACGCAAATCATAGACAATGGAAGAGTACAACGACGAGATATACAAAGAACTGCAGTCGGGCATGGAGCTCGGTGGCGGTAAGTATGTAATAGAAAAGAAAATTGGCGAGGGAGGCTTCGGCATTACATATAAGGCAATACAGAAAGGACTGAACCGCATAGTTTGTATCAAGGAGTATTTCCTGGCGGGGCGTTGTGTGCGCAACACTTTCAACCGCACGGTGCAGCTGCAGGGCATCAATGAGGAGATGTTCGAGAAGTATCGTCAGGCATTCGTGCGCGAGGCCAAAACTCTAGCTACATTGCGGCACCCCAATATCGTGGAGGTGATAGATGTGTTTGATGAAAATAACACGTCGTACATGGTAATGCCGTTTCTTGAGGGCCGCAGTTTGCAGAGCATTGTAGAAAAAAATGGGCCTCTACCAGTGCCCGATGCGGTAAACTTCATCGCACAAATTACCAATGCGGTGGGTTATATACACGAACGGCACATACTGCACAGAGACATAAAGCCAGACAATATCATGATTACTGCCGACTGTAAGGCGATTCTGATAGACTTCGGTTCGGCTCGGCAGTTTGAGCAGGACAAGACACAGGTGCAGACTGCCATGTTGACGCATGGCTACGCGCCGACGGAGCAGTACACGGCTAATAGCCGCAAGGGTTCATATACCGACATATATGCGATAGGTGCTACGCTCTATTTTGTGCTGACTGGGCATGTGCCGCTCGAGGCTGCTGCCCGTATGACGGAGCCGATGGCGGAACCTAAAGAAGTGAACCCTGGCATACCAGATGAGATAAACCGCACCATCATGAAGGCTATGCAGATAAAGGCCGAGAACCGCCACCAGACGGTGGGCGAGTTCATGGACGACCTGCTCAACATCAAGCCGTCAGAATTGGTTGATGAGACTATAGGCGGGAAAACCGTTATAGTCGAGAAGACCAAGAAATGGATGTGGTGGGCAATAGGAGTCGCTGTACTGGCTGTTGCTGGGTTGAGTGTTTGGCTGGCTCTTCGTCCCAAGGTTAAAGTGGGAGAGGTGGTTGTCAAAACAGAGGATTTCACAGGGATGGGAGTATATCCGATGATATGGGTTGAGGGTGGTACGTTCATGATGGGGGACAGTGTGCAGAACGGAGAAGATGAAGACTGTCCGCCTCATAGTGTCGATTTGGATGGTTTTTGGATAGGCCAGTTCGAGGTTTCACGTGGGTTGTGGCGGAAAATAATGGATAATGACCCTTCTGAGTGCTCGCAAAAGCCAGATGGATCTTCTCTGACTCAGGAGGAAGTAGATGCCCTTCCTGTGGAAAATGTGTCACATGATGAGGTTGAAGAATTTATTGCTCGGCTCAACGAAAAAACAGGCAGAAAATTTGCATTGCCATCAGAGGCACAATGGGAATATGCAGCGCGTGGTGGTAATAAAAGCAAGGGACATAAGTTTGCTAATGGACAAGATACTCCAGGAGGTATTAAGTACAAGCAGGATTCCCCATCTCGTACGATATCAGATTCGAAACCTAATGAGTTGGGTATTTACCATATGAGCGGAAATGTGGCAGAATGGTGTAGAGACTTTTATGCTGATGATTTTTACTTAGCAAAATTAAGTAAAAGAAATCCAGTAAATAGTATGGAATCTCCGTGGTTTGTAGTAAGGGGTGGTAGTTTTGATGATGATGATGAATCTCTTGAAAATTTAACCGTATTCCATCGGGGATATGGAGAAACTGAACAATATGATATTGGTATAAGATTGATTATGGTTAAATAAACACATTATTAACTTAAACAAAAAAAAATGAAAAAAAATTTACTTTTATTACTCATTGCTATGGGTATATGTTCTACAACAATTGCCCAAGTATCTCAAGAAACCGCAAAAACATTGGCGGTTACAAAGCAAAATGAATTGCTATCCAATATAAAAAAATTGGTGGGGCCAGAAAAGTCTAAAAGCAAAGTGAAATGGGGAGAAGCCAAGAAGGACAATCAATTCTTGATTGCCGAAACATTCAAAATGGGGAAAAGAATAAACATCAGTCCAGAGTGCAATAAATGTAATATTAGCACAGTACATAAGATTATTAAGAAAAAGAAAAATTTTGATGTGAAGAGTATAGATTGGGTACCGATAGATAACAACTGTAAGGTAGAACCCTATCAAAAAAAGAATGATAAAGGGAAAGTTACAGAAAAAGGATACAATGTTGTATTTAAGGTACGGCAGTTCCATTCTGTAATAGATGGCCCGTATTATATTGATAAGAAGGGTGACAAGAAAACGGTTAAAAGCGATGCCAGATATGATTTGACGATGACATGGAAAGTGGCTGACAAAAAGAAACCAGAGGCTGTATTAATGTCTATAAAATCCACACCAGTCAGCAATGAGAATGAGCTCAAAGCCAATGCAAACAAAACTGTGAATGCTGTGATATCTAAGTGGTATGAAGAAAACGTGCCTCCATATTTTGCCAACAAGGTAAACGGAGACGTACTACTTACCCCTCAGCCTGAATCTACTCCAAAGGTATCAGTTCGTATCGCAAATCTTCAGAAAGAAGTGACAGTTAATGATAATCTCCCATCTGTTCGTGTTTATGTAGATCCAAGTAAGTATATGTCTCCAGACTCTTCGTATGTGAATAATGCAAAGGCTGTTTATACATTCAATCCTATTGCATTCAAGGTTAGGTTCACCGACGAAGACTACGCAAAAGCGGAAATTGTGTCTGTGGAATTTGATGATGGAATTCTCGCCAGACCGCATACGGTGGATGCGAACAAGGCGAATACGGCAAAGGCGATGGAAATGGCCAAGCAATCTAAGGATAGAATTGTGAGTGCATTTGAAAACTATACACAGAACCCCAGCAAGGAAAATGCTGACCAGTTTATGTCTTTGTTCACGAAAAATGCAAAAGTTGGTGTGGCTGTGATAACAAAGAACGGAGAGGTGAAGAATGAACCAGAACGTAGTGTTTCTGATTATGTTAAGAGACTTAAGGGAGCATCCGTGAAAATTGAGCAAGTTTGGGAGCCCAAGAATATCGATGTTACAAATGATCCGTGGTCAGCTGATGTCGACTTTCTCCAGAACGTCGTGCGTGATTCTTATTGCGACCACACTAAAAAGTCGATGCATCTGGTTAAAGATGCGAACGGTGAGTTTAAGATCGAAAAAATAACAGTTGTAGAAAATCCAACTCCATGTGAGCAATAAACAAACCGAATAAACAAACCGAATAAACAAACTAAGGGACTGATTATTGAAAACCAGTCCCTTTTTGTTCACCTACAAGATTTGGAATGCGGCATCTTCCCTTAAAAATACGATTCCATCCTCCCGACGATGAAAGCCTGGTTTACAAAGACGCCTATGGCACCTCCTATATGTGGGACAAAGTGCCGCAGGACATGAACCTCGATCTGCAATAGGAATAATTGTGGTTTTAATTGATATAAGTTGTGATACCTGATAATGCGAGAATCGTCGACGGTCAAGATGATATCCCGTATAATAATACCATGATTAAAGTAGGGTCAGAGTCTGTGAATGCAAGGAGTATTACTGATTTGTTGATTGACGAGGGATTGGAAAAAGTGCATAGGGAATCATAGTAGCAGAAGAGCCTGCTGTAGGGGGGCTGCTGGTTATGATCGTATGATGTAGGGGGCTGCGTTTGGGTTTATTCTGCGTCATCTTTTTGGATGGTACAGGGTACGCAACATAAGCCGGAAAAAGTTGTGAAATCACCCCTGTGTTTTTGGGGAAAAGCTGTAAAAATCACCATCTAAAATCGGAAAAAGTTGTAAAAAATAGCCTCTAAAAATGTAAAAAGTTGTACTTTTGTGACGTGGAAAATCATTTGATATGTTGAATAGAAAGATACAACTTATTTTAAAAGAGTACTTTAGTTCGCATAGGGATAAGATTCTTATCGTTGATGGCGCTCGTCAAATTGGGAAGTCGTATATCATACGCCATGAGGGTAGGGCTTCTTTTTCCAATTTTGTGGAGGTGAATTTGATCAACGACCGTGACGGTGATCGTGTCTTTGCGGATGTGAAAGGGGTGGAGGATTTTTATGTCAGATTGAGTTCTTTTGCGGGGCGCAGGCTCGGTTCAAAGGATGATACCCTTGTGTTCCTTGATGAGATTCAGGTTTATCCTGAAATGCTTACGTTACTAAAATTCCTATGCGACGACGGTCGTTTCAGCTATGTCGCCAGTGGGTCGTTGTTGGGGGTTACCTTAAACAGGACCCTTTCTGTCCCAGGTGGCAGGATTGAGTTACAGCACATGTACCCTTTGGATTTTGAGGAATTCCTTTGGGCTAACGGTGTTGGTGATGAGGCTATATCCTATATGCGCGGTCAGTTCGATAAGCGCGAAGGTCTTAATGATGGCCTGCATCGCCGCATCATGGATTTGTTTAAGTCATACCTTCTTGTCGGTGGGTTGCCGCAGGCGGTGAATACGTATTTGGCCTCGCAAAATATCTATCGTGTGCGCAAGATTCATGAGGAAATACACAACCTGTATAAAGTTGATGCCTCGCAGTATGACATTCAGGAGCGGTTGAAAATAGGCCGTGTTTATGATCTCATACCATCGAATATGGAGAACCGTAAGAAGCGGCTGCGCTTTAATGACATCGAGGACAAGAGTAGCAAGGCGGCTCGCGACTATGTGGATGAAATCGAATACATTATCAGCTCTGGGGTGGCTTTGGAAGTGCGAGCTATTTCGAATCCGGTGTTCCCATTGGTTGCATCCGTTCGCAAGAATCTCCTCAAACTCTATATGAACGACGTGGGACTGCTGTCACATATATTGTTTCATACCAATGTGACCGCTATCAAGGACAATCACGTAAGCGTTAATCTAGGCTCGGTCTATGAGACGGTAGTTGCCATGGAACTTCGGGCTCACGGACATCCGCTTTTCTACTACGACAATAAACAGAAGGGTGAGGTGGATTTCATGATCGATGACTATAACGCACTTTCGATACTTCCACTTGAAGTGAAGTCTGGAAGGGACTACACTATTCACAGTGCACTTGACCGTTTTGTGAGCAATATCGATTACCATGTCAAAAATGCTATAGTGCTGTCAAATGATGCAACTGTGTCTATTCGGGATAAGATGTGCTATATGCCGATTTACTATGCTATGTTTCTTTGACTCGATGGAATAAGCGGGTGTAAATGAATGTCGCTACTGAGGTGTTAAAAAAAAATACTATATTTGCATAGTCGCATAGGAGTGTGCGATTGTGTAAGTTGTTTATTGTTAGAAAAATAAATACGAAGATGTATAATTTTTATTATTGTAAGAAAGCGCTGGCGATGCTGTCTCTGGCGTTTGTTGCCATTCTTATTCCAGCTAAGGCGATGGCGCAGGAGGTGAACATCGACACCATCATGAAGCACATCATAGAGCTCTCGTCTGAACGCTATGAAGGCCGTCAGGCTGGAACCTACGGCTACAACGCTGCGGTGAAATACTGTGCTGAAGTGCTGGCATCGTATGGTGTAGAACCTGCCGGCGAAAACGGCGGTTGGCTTCAGGAGTTCGACGTGGAGTGCAACGAGATTGACAACTGCACTTTCCACACCTACCTCCCTGGGGCTAAAAACCACGACACCTACTCGCTTGGTCGCGACTTCTCGTGCGCCGCCATGACGGGCCGTGGCTATGCCGACGCCAACGTGGTGTTCTGCGGCTACGGGCTTGACGCTTCTGCCTACGACGATTATGCCAACGTTGACGCTCGAGGCAAAATCGTGATAGTGGCAAGCGGTGTGCCGAACTTCCTGCCTAGCGACATCACAGACCGTTATGCCTCGTTGCGCGACAAGGCTCGAGTGGCAAAGATGCACGGCGCCGTCGCTCTGGTATCGGTCAATATGTCCACAACGTGCGCTGACTATGAGGTACAGTGCCGTGGCTACAACGGCAAGCTGCCTCATCTCGCCACCTTCCCCATCATTCAGCCTACGAAATACTGTGCCGAATCGCTCTTCCGCGGCGAGGAGATGCCTCTCGACGAGGCTTTGGCAAAAATACAGGAGGACCACAAACCTCACTCCTTTGCCTTCAACAAGAAATTTGAGATTGAGACAAACACAAGATATCGCGCCAGCGCTCCAACCTACAACATCGTGGGTATAATGCACGGCGCAAGCAAGAAGGTGAAGAATGAGTATATAGTCATCGGTGCCCACTTGGATCACGTGGGTCGTCAGGGTGAGACCTGTTTCTATCCTGGTGCCGACGACGACGCCTCGTCGGTGGCGGCATTGCTTGAAACGGCACGTCTGCTGTCGGAACTGCCTGCCGACAAGAGACCGGCCCGCAGCGTGGTATTTGTGATTTTCTCTGGCTCTGAGCAACTGGACAAGGGCACATACGAGTTCATTGACCACTTCCGCTATCAGGGCCGTATCGAGGCTTTCCTGAGCATCGACTGCATCGGCACGGGCGACAGCATCGACGTGCGTGGAAACGCTCGCTACCCAGACCTGTGGGGCGTGGCTTGCCACAACGACTCGCTCTACACCCACGCTATGGGGCGTGCCAAGAAGACCATAAAGGTCTATGCCACCGCAGAAGAGCTGGCTGAACGCGAAAAACAGAAAAAACTGGAAGAGAAGGAAGCAGCCAAAGACCCCAAGAAGATGAAGGCTCTGAAGAAAAAGAAACCGACTGGCAACGAGAAGTTCTCTGAGCAGGTGGTGGAAGGTTTCCAGACGATGCCTTCGGGCGACGCGCTTGCTTTCCAGCCGCTGGAGATTCCGTCACTGGTATTCACCACCTTCAACGGGAAGCAGCATACGCATACGACTTACGATATGACGGAGAACATCAACCGTGTGACCCTTACCAAGGCTGCATCGCTGGTGTATCACACACTCTGTGACCTGACGAGAGGCTACTACCGCGGTCGCACCTACGAGTCGAAACTGCAGGTGTACGGCCCTCTGATTGATGATTGACATACTTTTACCCGCGTAGTAAGAAAACTCAGAAATTAGAACTAAAAATTTCACCTTCTCCGATGTGGACGTTATATAAGAAAGAACTTTCGGGTTTCTTCTCATCAATTGTGGGCTATTTGGCCATAGTTGTTTTTCTCGTACTGATAGGGTTGATGCTTTGGGTGTTCAGCACTCCGTTCAATGTGCTCGATGACGGATTCTCCGTAATGGATGGATTCTTCTTCATCGCCCCGTTGCTCTACCTCTTTCTTATCCCTGCCATAACTATGCGTATGTTTGCCGAAGAGAAACGTGGCGGCACCATGGAATTCCTCCTTACCAAACCTCTTGGCGACACAGCGATAGTGTTGTCGAAGTTCTTGGCGGGACTGACACTGGTGTTCATCTCGCTGCTGCCCACGTTGGTGGTCTATTTCACCATCTATGCGTTAGGCGATCCCGTCGGCAATATCGACACGGGCAGCGTCTGCGGTTCATACATAGGGCTCCTGTTTTTGGGCGGTGCCTTTGTAGGCATTGGCCTCTTCGCAAGCGCCATCACGAACAACCAGATTGTGGCCTTCATCGTGGCAGTGGTGCTTTCGGTGTTCATGTACCTGGGCTTCGAAGGTATTTACCAGATGGGCTTCCTCGGCAAGGCCGATTTGTTCATCAAGTCGTTGGGCATGCGTCACCACTACGAGTCCATAAGCCGCGGGGTGATAGACACGCGCGACCTTATATACTATCTCAGCGTCATCGCCATTGCGATAATGGCAACTCGCATGGTTCTCCAGAGCCGCAAATGGAAGAAGTAGTTGGCGGAGGGCGATAAGTTGTCAGTGGTAAGTAATTTGATAATTCCGGTATCTGATGTCTCTCGATAAAAATAAACTTAAAGAAAACAAGAATAACGACAGCCGCAAACGGCAGAGTTGGTTCGAATTCGGGATTGCTTTGCTGGTTGTGGTGTTTGTGAACGTGATAAGTGCGTTCCTTTTCGGCCGACTCGACCTTACAGACGACCACCGCTACTCGCTGTCGAAATCGACCAAAGAACTGTTGAAGGGTGTCGATGAGCCTATATTGTTCAGGGTATATCTCGATGGTAATGACCTGCCGGCCGACTTCAAACGCCTGCGCAACGAGACCAAGGAGATTCTCAACCAGTTCAGGGCTTACAACCGTAATGTCGATTACGAGTTTGTTAATCCGGGCAATCTGCCGAGCGACAAGGAGCGCAACGAACTCTACAAGGACCTTATCTCGCACGACATACAGCCTTCTTCGGTCAGCCAGCACAGCAGCAACGGTGTGTCGCAGATGGTTTTGATTCCAGCGGCGGAGATTACGTATAAGGGCAACAAGGCATACGTTCAACTGCTGCAAAGCCAGCAGTATGTCTCGGAGTCGGACGAGGTGAACAACTCGATCCAGAACCTCGAATACCAGCTCTCTAACGCAGTCCGCACGCTCTCGCGCTCGATGAAGCCGGTTGTGGCCTTCTCTATGGGGCACGGCGAGCTGCCTATGGCAAACCTCTATGAAATTCAGCGTTCGCTGTATGAGAACTACACTCTCGACACTGTTACATTGAACGAGAACGTCAACGCATTGCGCAAGGTGGTGAGGGGTTCTGATTCGTCATACACCTTCCTGCCAAAGTACGATGTGCTGGTAGTGGCCAAGCCGACCAAGACTTTCTCTGACAAGGATCTATTCGTTCTTGACCAGTTTGTGATGATGGGTGGCAGGGTGCTGTGGCTTATCGATGCGATGGATGCCGACATGGACAGCCTTGCTGTGAATCCGCAAGCAGTGTCGGTACGTCTGCCTTTGGGTATGGACGAACTGTTCTATGCCTACGGTGTCAGGATAAACACCGACCTGGTTATGGACATTCGTTGCCGACCCATTCCGATGGTTGTCGGGCAGGTGGGCGACCGTCCTCAGTACAACTTCACCCCATGGTACTACTTCCCGGACCTTATCCCTGTGTCTGACCATCCGATTGTGCGCAATCTGGACATCATAAAGAGCGACTTCGTGAGTTCGATACAGTTGCTTGACAATTCCGACGATATTTCAAAGACGGTGTTGCTTTCGACATCTGAATACTCGAGGGTGAAGAATGCTCCTGTCATTATAGACCTCAACGAAACACGTCAGGAGCCAGACCAGAGGCTTTACAACCGCAAGAACCTGCCGGTGGCCGTACTGCTGCAGGGCACCTTCCGCTCCATGTGGGTGCATCGTCTGCCTTCGGGTTTCACCAAACTGCCGGAGATTGGCTACCGCGACACAAGTCTGCCTACCAAGATGATTGTGGTTTCGGACGGCGACATCATCAAAAACCGCTACAACCGCAACGACGGCACCACCTATCCGCTTGGCTACGACAGCTATACCAATACAATGTATGCCAACAAGGAGTTCCTGCTCAACGCCATCAACTATCTCGCTGGCAATGACGACGCGATGGCGTCTCGTGGCAAGAGTGTGCAGCTGAGGAAACTTGATGTGGTGAAGTCGAAGAATTCGGCTGTGACGGTTAAGATTGTCAATATCGTGGTGCCGGTAGCGCTTCTGGCGCTGGCGGGAGTGATAATCTATTTTGTGCGGAGGGCGAGGTATATCAAACGTAAGTGAGACTATTAAAGTCCAGGAAAATCCATAAAAGTATATGAAGAAGAAACGCAACGTCATTATATTAGTGGTCACATGTGTACTTGGTATTGTGGCTGCGCTTTTGGTTCTGTTGCTGAACCACCGGTCAACCCTTGACGACTTCGCCGTCAAGAATCCAGAGACCATCACTCGTATTTTCATGGCAAACAACAGAGGTCACCGTGTGTTGTTGACTCACGATCTGGAGAATACCAGTGATTCGGCATGGATGGTTGATGAAAAGTACTATGCAAGTCAGCCTATGATCGAGATGCTTGTCAACACAATGGCAAGCATGCGTATCAGAGAGAAAATAAACCGAGCCGCATTGCCCAACGTGGTCAAGGACCTCTCTGCCAACAACGTCAAGGTGGAAGTCTATCAGATGGTCTATCGCATCGACTGGTTCAAGGGCAAGTTGAAACTTTTCCCGCACGAGAAGAAGACCGTGACGTATTATGTGGGGCATGAGACGAGGGATATGATGGGTTCGTACATACTGCGTGACGGCGACAAAGAGCCTTACGTTATTTACATGCCTGGGCTGCGCGGTATGATTAACACAAGGTTTATTGCCGACCCAATACCATGGCGCAGCCATCGGATAATGAAACTTGACGTGAAGAATATAGAGCGTGTCGAACTCGACATCGCTGCCGCTCCCGACCAGTCCTATTCTGTGGTGCGTGAGGGCGAGGGATTCTATTTCGAATGTGGTGAGCCTCGTATGAGGGCTGAGTCGTTCGACACTGCACGGGTGGCTCAGATGCTCTCATCGTTCACCAACCTCAACTTTGACGAATATGCTATGGCGGTGCCAAAGGTGGAGATTGACAGCGTCTTCTCGAAAGCGCCGAAGACGGTGCTCACGGTGACCGACCGTGCTGGCAACCGTCGCGAGGTCAAGACCTACGTGAAATACACCAATCCTGACGACCTCAAGGCTATGCCTGACACGGCGATGTACCAAGTGTTCGACATCAACCGTCTGTATGCTATCATTGACTCGAAAGACACGGTGCTGATTCAGTATTTTGTATTCGACAACATACTCCAACCTGCTTCGTTCTTCCTGGGCAACGAACGCTACCATGTGGCGTTATAGCTGCCACTTACCCGTTGTCAACTGTCTATTCAACAATAACGAATCACTCAATCTTGAACAAGCCTCTTATACTTATCACCAACGACGACGGTTTTGCGTCTAAAGGTCTTCGTGTACTGGATGAAGTTGCGCAGGAGTTCGGCGATGTTGTGGTGATGGCTCCGGAACGTAATTCTTCCGGTATGGGCCACTCCATAACCACCAACCGTCCTTTGCGTGTGCGCACCATAAAACTCTCCGACGGGTTGCAGGTGTATGCTTGTGACGGAACGCCGGTTGACTGTGTAAAACTCGCAACAGAATATTTCTGTCCGCGCCAACCTGACCTTGTGCTTTCAGGTATCAACCACGGCAGCAACTCGTCTGTCAACGTCATTTACAGCGGCACGATGGGTGCTGTCGTCGAGTCAACCATCAACGGTTTCGATGCTGTCGGCTTCTCCTACCTCGACCACAACGACGATGCTGACTTCTCGCCTTGTGTGCCATATATCCGACATATAATCGGTAAGGTGCTGGAGGATGGTTTGCCCACCAATGTCTCTCTTAACGTTAATTTCCCGAAGTTAAAAGTTGGAGAGTTGAAAGGACTGCGTGTATGCCGTGAGGCTCAAGCCAGATGGGCCGACAGTTTCGAGAAACGCATCGACCCGAACGGTAGGCCTTATTGGTGGCTTACTGGCAAGTTCGAATGTGACGATGCGGTGGAAGGCACCGACGAGTGGGCTTTGGCCAACGGATATGTATCAGTCGTGCCGATTCACCCCGACTATACGCGGCACGATGCCATTTCGGAGGTGGAAAACATGCTGTGCAACTGAAACCATGAAAAAACTATTCCAACAAAACAGTGTGTATATCGGCATCCTTGCCGAACTGCTTTCTATCGTGGTCCCTGCGGTGCTGCTTTATGTGGTGCTGCTTTTGCTCAATATTACGCCGATGTCGCGCATTCGCTGGTTTGCTGGGGTCTTCATCCCGGGCATATTGGTTGTGCGCGCCTACGCCAAGAAGAAAGAATTCCCCAAGGCTACAAAGGCCTCTGTCGTTACCTTCTTTGTCTGCTTCATTGGTTTTATGGTTTATCTTGGAATGACAAGGCAGCTGCTGTGATTTCTACTAACTGTCAACTATTGACCACTGCAAATTTAACATCAAAAAACTAATCTCTTGAAGTACTACATCATAGCAGGCGAATCATCAGGCGACCTTCACGGCTCAAACCTCATGAAGGCGATCTTCAAGTATGATGCGCATGCCGAGATTCGTTTCTGGGGAGGCGACAGAATGGCTGCGGTGGGAGGCACCTGTGTCAAACACATACGAGAACTCTCTTTCATGGGATTTGTAGAGGTGGTGAAGCATCTGCGTCAGGTGCTGGGCAATATAGCCTTCTGCAAGAAAGATATACTTCAGTTTCATCCCAACGCCATAATATATATTGATTTCCCGGGATTCAACCTACGTGTTGCCGATTTCGCACACAGGCATGGCTTCAAGAACTTTTACTATATCTCTCCCCAACTGTGGGCCTGGAAGAAAGGTCGCATCCGCAAAATGCGTAAGATAATCGAGCGACTTTTCTGCATACTCCCCTTTGAAGAGGATTTCTACAAGCACAACAACTTCCCGCAAGCCAAGTATGTCGGGCACCCTCTCCTTGACGCAATAGATTGTCATAATAGTCAGACTGACCCGATTAGTCCGACCAACGATAGACCTCTTATTTCCCTCTTGCCGGGCAGTCGTCGGCAGGAACTCTGCAACACCATGCCTGACATGCTCGCCTTGGCAGCCCGTCATCCTGAATATGATTTCGTCATTGCGGGCATGGACATACTCGGCCACGAGCAGTACTCTCGTTATGGAGCGCTGCCCTCCAACGTCAGCATACTCTACAATCAGACCTACCGGATTCTTTCTGAATCCCATGCCGCCGTTGTGTGTTCAGGCACCGCCACACTCGAAACCGCGCTGTTCAACGTGCCTCAGGTGGTATGCTACAAGGCTAACCCTGTTTCAATCACCATAGCGCGTTGGTTCGTGGGCAAGCGGGTGCGGTTCATCTCCTTGGTCAACCTAATAGCCGACCGCCCGATAGTGAAGGAGCTGCTGCAGCAAGATTTTAACCAAACTATGCTTGAGGAAGAGTTCGTGAGAATTACAAGTGACGAAGCCTACCGTTCAAAGATGCTAAAAGGATATGCCGAAGTGCGTCATATTCTTGGCGGCTGTGGTGCGTCTGACAGAGTGGCTTCTGCTGTTATCAGTTCGATTGAAAGGTGAAATACAGATTGCTCATATCTCTGTTCTTCTTTACTGCCATGACCGCCATGGCCGACAAAGTGAAGGTGCGTATTTTCTCGACAAACACTATCACGTCGGTTACCGTGTCGTTCGACCTCGGCCAATATAACGTCTATGCAAACGACTCTGTGTTGTTGGAATCGACTCTCGGCGAAGGCGCCTCGCTCACACTCAAGCCTTCTGGTGGAAAAGTGTCTATTGCCTCTGACGGTTACAACTACGGCATCTTCGAGAAGATACGTTTTCAGGCAACAGACACCGCTTGTATTCTATGCATAAACCCCTCCAACGTCAAGCAGCGCACCTACGAGGGTAATCTGATAGTCACTGCCACGAAGCAGAACTCGCTACTACTTATCAACGAGGTGGAATTTGAGACCTACATTGCAGGCGTGGTGCAGTCAGAAATATATGGCGACCTTACCGACATATTCCGAGTGCAGGCCATCATCTCGCGCACATGGGCGCTCAAAAACATCAACAAACACCAGAAGGACGGCTACAACTTCTGCGACCACGTCCACTGCCAAGCTTATCATAACCGTTGCGTCCGTCCCGACATAATGCTTGGCACCATGCAGAGCAGCGGTGTTACCATTGTAGATAACGAAGGGCATCTTATCGAGACACCGTTCCACTCCAACAGCGGCGGTCAGACCGCAAACTCAGAGGATGTGTGGCGCAACGCTTTGCCCTATCTGCGTTCGGTCGAGGACACCTTCTCCTTCCGCATGCGTCAGTCTGACTGGACCAAGGTCCTCAGCAAAGACCAGTGGCTCGGCTATTTTGCAAAGAAACATAAAATCAACACGGAGGACGCCGCTGTGCGCGACTCGTTGCTATCGTTTACTCAGGTCCGTCGCAAAGCTCGCATAATGGGAGTGCCCCTTACGCGTATCCGCACCGATTTTCAGCTCAAATCCACTTTCTTCAGCGTGGTTTACGACACCGTCAGTGGCAAGGTTACCCTCCGAGGACATGGCTACGGACACGGTGTCGGTCTCAGTCAGGAGGGCACCATACGTATGGCACAGCTTGGCATCGCCTATGACAGTATCATCAGGCATTATTATTCAGGCGCCAGGCTTAACAGTAATCCCGACTCGCCAAAGAACTACGTGGAAAATTATATCCAGCAAATAGAGAAAATCATAGAAGACGACAAGCAGCGCACTACGCAGGTAAAGTCGAAGAAAGACGACTGGCTCGGACGCCTCTTCCGCGTGCGCGACCGCGAGGAACGCGAGGAGATCTATGACGAAAGCAAGCAGGACAACGAGACAGACTGGCAGTTCAAGTTCGGCGACGCCGACACCACAGCGACAATAAAGCAGGCTGTGCCTTTGGAGCGATAGTCAAAACCTTACTTAAGAACGACAGGCTTCTCAGCTGGTTGTATGTATCCATAGGTGGTTCCCTTGTAGTCAAAAGTACTCCTGACGTGGTCTCCAAGCTGTTTTTTCGTGGCCTATAGGCAGTTCCTAAAAAGGTGGCAGGAAAAATATGAGAAAGGAGACTAAGAAAGATGTACTACTTGGCGTAGCGGGAATAGATACCCTCCATTGTGTCAACGTTACGCTCCCAGTCGTAGAGGCGCAGTACACGTTGTCTGCCTGCGCGGCCCATAGAGATACGCAGCGACTCGTCGGAAACGAGTTTTTGGAGGGCCAGGGCGGCCGAATGGCTGTCTTCTACAGGAACGATGAAACCCGTCTCGCCGTCAGCGACGACCTCCTTGAAACCATCGGCAGCGGAAGCAACCACCGGGCACTCACAGGCCATTGCCTCGACGGCGACGACTCCGAAACTCTCCCGACGCGACAAAGAGACTGACACATCGAAGGAGGAATAGAGTGTGGGCAACTGCTCGTTGGGAATGTAACCGAGGAATTGAACCTTGTTGCTGATTCCAAGGGTGTTGCACAAAGTCTGCAGCTCTTGCCACTGCGGTCCGGTGCCGGCTATCTTCAACAGTAGGTTGCGGTCTGGAGCCATGCTGCAGAGCTCGGCAAAAGCCTTTATCAAGAGGTCAATGCCATAGACATGACGAAGGGTCTTGACGTTGCCGATGACGAACTGGTCGGATTTGGATACCGGTTGAGGGGCAAAGCGCTTGGTATCAACACCGAATGGGGTAATGGAGATATCTTTGTCGGTGTATTTTCGAGTCTCAGCGGCCATGCAGTGGCTGGTGGAGAGTATGGTGTCGGCTTTTTTGAAAGTGTATTGGAGCAACCTACGGTAAACGGTGCCTGCGTTAGGATATTCGTAAACATCGCTGCCCCAGACAGACACAATGAAAGGGTGGAAGCCAGCCAAAGCGCCTATAAGCCCATAACTCGAGGCGTAGTGGGCATGTAGTATGTCCGGTTTAAATTCCTTGATTTTGCGCTTTGCTGCGGAGAGACCGCCAAGGTACTGGATTTTGCCGTTAATCCACTGACGACGGCGAGAAATCTCGTCAAGGGAATATCCGCAACTGTAGATGGTGAGGTTGGGTATGCCGTCATAGGGGGTGACATCGCTTTTGAGGAGGCCGAAGAGAAACACAGTATGTCCGCGCTGGCAAAGGGATGTGACCCAGCGCCGTGTGTGGATACTGATGATTTCGGAAAGAATGAATATGCGCATACCTATGGTTATTTGTTTATTCTGGTCAAAGAGTCTGCAACTTGTCTGGCACGAGCCTGCCATGTGTTAGAGGATGCGATAGCTTGCATCTTTTCGCGGCAGGATGCAAGCAATTCGGGCCGGGCCGTCAAGGTGGTCAGGGAGGCTCGCACAGAGTCCACAGAGTCGTCGCACACAACCCCTACTCTGTTGCGTTCTATGAACGAACCAGTCCAAGTACACGATGGAGCGAATACGGGCATGGCGTAGCCCATCGTGTCGAAAAGCTTGTAGGGCACTGCAAACTGGGTATAGTCGTTGGTGAAAAACATGGCGAACAAATCGGCCTGAGCATAGAGTCCGTCAAGGTCCGCGCCATATTTGTGCACTATGTTGATATTGTCAGCCATAAGTGGGGTGTAGTCGCTGGAAACAGCTTTCCAGTCGTCGGGGCGGCAGCACACAGTGAGCGACACATTTGGAGTCTGCGACACGGCTCTGAAAAGGGTGCGCATGTCGTAGATACCACCGATACCACCGATGTAAAGCAGTCTCAATCGTCCGTCGAAAACATGGGGATTTATTGGATGAATATCACAACCCGCTGGCAGTTCCTCCACCTTGCGAGGGAAAGAGAAAGGTATGTGCTGCAACATCTCTAACGAAGGAAGAAAGAGCATGTCGAGCAACTTGACGTATTGGGAAAGGTCGTAGCGGTAGAAATATTTGGCAACTCGCTGCTTGAAGTCTTTGTTTTTGTTGATGAAACACCAATGGATGTCGCGATAAAAAAGTCCGATGGGTATGCCATTGCGCTTGCAGAATGAGAAGAAAGGGAAGTCGAGACATGGATGGGTAGGCATGTGGTGGCTCTCCGTAAGCAACGTTGGCATCGTAGATGATTCGCTGTAAAGGAAATCGTACTTTACTCCATTACGGATATTGCGTTTGATGGCGGTAATACAGCGCTTGCGCTCGGCGGCGCAGCCTTCGACAACGTCAACGGAATAACCAATGTCACGGAAAGCCTGCTGCAACTTCATCGGACGTATCTGACTGGCAGAGTGCAGCGATGGGTCGAGCTGCAAAGGGACATGGAATATCATTCGCGCAGAAGCGCTGGCGTTCGATTCGGTCATTTTATGTGTTGTTGAAAGATATAACCCTTTAATTCCATGATGAATGGACGGTTGAAGAACCAATAGATGGCGAGATAAACAATACCAAACAGAGCAATCAAGGCAAGGCGTAGGTAGAAGTTGTCCAGGAAATGCAAGGGAAAAGCAGACAGGCCGGCAGCCAGAATTGCAGCCACGAAGGAAAAGGCTATGGCACCGAGATACTGTCTCAGAGGCAACTGTATCATCTTGTAAACCATCATACGCCAATAAGCGACCATGAAGACCGCAGCGAGGGCAACCTGAACGTAGGCGAGAAGTTGGATGTTGTAGAGGCAGGCCACATAAGTGGCTGCAAACGTGAAGACGACACGGATGAGGGTCCAATAGAAGCCCAAATCTGTGCGTCCCAGCGAGACCATGAGGATGGAAGCGGGATTGCCAATCGACTGAAAGAAGCCCCAGAGAGAGAGGACACGGACAAACCACGCCACCGCCAGCTTGTCCTGACCATAGCACAACAACGTCAGAGGGTCGGCAAAGACGAACAGGATGGCAAAGACGGGCACATTCAAGAAGGATAGGATGCTGAGAATCTTTTTATAGGAAATCCGCATGCGTTCCTTGTCGTCCTGGAACTTGGCGAAAGCGGGAGCTGCAACAGAGGTGATCATGGGGTTTATGACCTGGACAACCTTCATCACCAGTTCTTTGGCAAGGTTATAGACACCGAGAAGCTCTTGGCCGAAGAAGCGGCCGATAAGGAAGATGTCGGCCTTTGCTGCCATATAATCAATCACCTGCATACCAAGCTGATAGCTACCAATCTTGAAGAGGTCGGTGATTTCGGAGGGCTTGAAATGGAACATTATGCGGTATGTCCGCAAACCGGAAACGGCATAGGTGCCCTGCATGACAACAACCTGCAGGAGTGTGCCGTAAACTATGCTGTAAACTCCTAAGCCTTTGACGGCGAGAAACACAGTGACCGCCGCACCGAGGAGAGTGCTGACGATGCTGACGATGGATATAAACTTGAAATCGAGCTCTTTGGACTTGAATGTAAAGAACATCTTGCCAAAAGATGAGATGATGAGCTGAAGTCCTATCAGGGGAATTATCTTGTTTAGCTCAGGCTCGTGGTAGTAGGTGGCAACCAACGGCGTAGCTGCACACAGGATAGCATAGACGATGCAACTGAGGATGAGATTGAGCCAGAAGACAGAGGAATACTGCTTGCGCGATATGTCCTGCTTGTGGATGAGCCCGGTGGCCAGGCCCATGTTGGCGAATATCTCGGTGAAGCCAAGCACCATGGTTGCAAGAGCCAGAAGTCCGAAATCGCTCTTTGAGATAAAACGAGCCACAATGAATAGCTTCAACATCTGGAGGAGAGCCACGGTGGCGGTTCCCACACCGTTCCATTTCACGCCTCCTACGGCTTGCTCTTTCAGCGACATAAGGGGGCTCCTTTCCTATTGTTGTCCACATGACAGGCGTAGCAGACAATGAACACAAACGACAGATACTGCCCCCAGAGAAACAGCGACGAACTGGGGGAAAAAAGAAGGAAAAGATAGAACAGGGGGAGGATCCAGAACTCATTGCGTCCGGCACGGGCCATTGTACGCATAATATAGGCTATCAAGAGGATGTAGGCCAGGAATGGAACAAGACCAGATGTAAGAAGTATCTGAAAAAGATACGAATGGGTGTTTGTGAGCCCATGGAAGAGGTCACGGTTGTCTTGTAGCGAGAAGTAGTAACGGTCGCCCCAAATGCCAAAGCCAAGTCCGTAGGAGTCAAATAACGACTCAAAAGCTCCGGCATAGAGATGAAAACGATATGCGAGCGTATTATCAGAAACGAGCAGATATATTCCTAATGCAACTACGAGTACTGCTACTACAGACATTACTTTCCAATACCGCTTAAGCCAACCACGGAACATAAAAAGCAGAAACAATGCCTCGACGACAATGGCTGTGCGGCAAGCAGACAGGACAAATACCACCGTCGCCATGACGATAAGTGCAATGTCAACCCATACCTTAGCGCTGGAAATCATATTCCTGCGATAAGAAAGACAATAAAGCAATGACAACGCAACCAGAACAGCATAATCGTTGGGATTGTAGCTTAACCCGCTTGCCGTCCGAACAGGAATAGACAAAGCTGCAGATGCCGGCAAGTGCCATCCCGTAGCGAATTCGATGCAGCCTAAAACACACATGGCTGCAATGTATGCTGTATTCAAAAGGTAGAACAGCCGCAACGACTGAGTGCTGTCAAATAATGCAAATGTCAACAAACTATAGATAAACAGGCCGATAATCACGAAGTCAATGAAACCACTGTCGGATGCGAACGTCGTGTAAGGAAACGTCATGACAAAAGTCAGGACGGAGTAAACCAGGAAATAAAGCAAAGTGAAATAGTAAACCTTTGACTGCCGGGAATGGTGTATAAAAAGCAGGATACCGACAGCAAAGAGAGACATCACCCGTATCAACACCAGCTTGTGCGAGAACAAAAACAAATAGCCAGCGCCCCACGCAGACAAGCACAGCAATGTCAAAAGAATATTCAAGACAATGGTGCGATATCTACTCTCGGCAAGATTCATCTTTACGGTTTTTGAGATTCGATATCAACAGACAGAAAGCTGCTGCAATACAAAATGAGAATACTATGGATAGCAACAGAGTGACAACAAAACGATGAGCCTTGGGAGACGAGGCCACATAGGGCTGGTCAACGATGTCTGTGACGAAAACAGTATTTATTTCATCCCAATGATAATCAGGCACTTTAGCTTCAATCAAGCTTCCCCCAGAAGCCCTCTCCAAGATGGATGAGGGATACTCGTCATAAGTTCTTTTCAGCAAGGCCACCGCATAGGACATCAGACGAAGCCCTGCGGCAGTATCATCGACATATAAATGCAGAAACATTGTGTGTTGAGGAGTCTCGTAGAACTTATAACAGCGGTTAAAATTGTCCTCGGACAACATATTCTGCGAGGCTGCCATCATTTTTCTTTTGAAATCCTCGCTTCCAAGTATCCGACGCATCTTATAGCACGGATTTATTGACGACTGCAATGTTTCGGTTGAAACCATCTGTACAGGATAAACCTCAGAGACAATGTCGCTATGCAGATAGGTCGGGACAGTGAGAATCCTTGTAACAAAAACAATCGCGGCCAAGCAAAAACCAATGATGAAAAACAACTTTGACTTGAAAACGGACAGTATGGAATATCCTGCGTCGGTCATTTTTAGAAAAGGTAATATTTTGCACACATGAATTACGACCTACTGATGTCTCTCGCGATGTATTCGATTTTGGTCATCATTATTATTTTAACGTTTTGCAAAGATACTAATTTTATCAATAACGTTGTCTAATGATTGATTTTTTCATGTTTTTCAGGCTTTGGTAACCATCTGTTATACAAAATGATGTAGGTTATTGGTTTTGGTCCCCTTTTGGTCCCCTTTTCATCCCCTTTTGTGTGAGGCTATATTATCGCCAACGCAGGGCCAACGAGAAACCGAGGATGCAACGTGCCAACGGCCTTGAATTGTGGATGCGTTGAGGGCATACGGATGCCGTTAGGAATAAGCATATAGGAACCGGGCACGGACAAGGAAGAACAACATAATACGATTTTAGAAAATTAATTCGTACTTTTGCAAACATGATGTACGCAATAGCCGCCGCTGTAATTATCGCAGCCGAGCTTATTTATTTCGCCATAGCCAAACATTTTGGCATAATGGACTGCCCGAACGAACGGAGTTCGCACACACGTCCCACGTTGCTGGGTGGCGGTGTGGTGTTTTTTATCTCAATCCTATGCTATTCACTATTTCATCATCTGGCATACCCGTGGTTTCTTCTTGCGACGGCCATGCTGGCGGTGATATGTTTTGTTGACGACCTTCATCCGTTGCCCAGCTTGCTGCGCATGGCTGTGCAATTTGCCGCCACACTGCTGGTGCTCTTCCAGTTTCAGGTGTTCGACCTTGCTGTGTGGAAAATCGTTATGGTGATGATTATAGCCGTCGGCACGGTCAACATCTACAACTTCATGGACGGGGTGAACGGGATGCTTGCAGCCTATTCGCTTGTAGTTCTCTCAACATTGGCATTTGTCAACATTAACGTGTCGCCATTTGTTGATCAAGATATTATCTGGTTTGCAATCATGGCGGTGGTGGTCTTTGGATTTTTCAACTTCCGCAAAAAGGCTTACTGTTTTTCGGGCGACGTGGGCAGTGTGGTGATGGGCGCACTGGTGCTGTTTTTGCTGGGTAGGCTTGTCCAAGCCACACCAACCGGAAAGGTGGAACTGGGATACCTGGTGTTTATCGGCGTATATCTTGCCGACGGAGGCTTTACGATCTTGAAGCGCATGCTGCGCGGAGAGAACGTACTGCTGCCGCATAGAGAACATCTATACGAAACGCTTTGCAACGAGTGCAAGATACCGCACCTGTATGTTTCGTTGGGTTATGCTTTGGCACAACTGGTTATCAACGCCTTGTTCTTTGTATTCCCCGACCATACACTGTATGCCGTATGTGTCGCCGTAGTGCTGCTTCTCTGCTACAGCGCCTTTTTCTATTACATAAAGCATCATTCGCCACAAAAATGAGAGGTCGGTTATGAGGAGTCTCGGCAGTTTATTCAAAAACATTCACCCCCTACAGGCCACCGAATACGCCCTGTTGATTGTTGTGGCTGCGGTGTTACCGTTCTCCTGGCATATATCCTTCTATCTTCTCACTCTACTGGTTATAAATGCCATCATTACGGCCATTGTGACCAAGCGGCTGGGAATACGGAACTTAAGAAGACTTGGTTGGATTTCCCTTGTAGCCATGGGGGTTCTCCCGTTGGTTTATCTCGTCTCGTTGATTTATACCAGTAATATGGCAGAAGGCAAGGCGGAGGTTGCCAGAAAGATGCTGCTGTTAGCATACGCAATAACTTTTCTGTTGTTCGACTGGTCGTTTCTCTCCCGCAAGCATATACTTGGTATTCTACAATTCATGACGGCGGCTTTGCTGGTTCGCTTTGTTATCCGCCTTGGGATTTCAGCGCACACAATAGCGTCTGGCGGGATGCCACTGTCACAATGCGTGGGATTCTTCTTCGATCCTATGCATCACGGCTACCTTTCCATGTACATACTTCTTGCAATCAGCTACTTGGCTTATATCGCATTGTATCAAGAAAACACTAAAAAGTTTTTCTTATATATTTCAACAACTGTTTCCATACTTGCCCTGACGGCTTATCTGTTTATCCTCCAATCACGGTCAGGATTGTTGGGCTTATCAATAGTTGCCATTGGTATTATTCTGCTGATATTCCTCGAATTAAAGCGTTATAGACTTGGTGTTTTTTTATCATGTATTGCTGTGGCTGTTGTGTTTGCGGCATTGTTGACACCATTGTCACATCACCGGCTGGCCGACACTCTTGCAAAAGTCATCACCCAGGACAAATCAGATGAACGATACATCATTTCCAGAGCCTCCCTCAATGTCGTTAAGGCAAATTTACCATGGGGTGTTGGAGCTGGCGACCGAATAGACGAACTGGTGGACGAATACCATCGTATTGGTGCGGAAAAACAATATTGGCGACGATACAACCCCCATAACCAATATGTTGATACGCTTATGACGACAGGCATAGTAGGTTTGTTAGTTCTGCTGGCTGTATTCATCGTTCCACTCGTTGACTGCATCCTCTCCAAAAACCACCTTTTTGCGTTTTTTCTGCTTGTTATTGCCACGTCTGCGCTCTTCGAGTCAATTCTTGAACGACAGATGGGAATCAATTTCTTCTGCTTTTTCTATTGCCTCTTTATTGTTGAAAACAAAGAATATAACAAAATAGATACATGCTTAACTTCGCACTTATCGGAGCCGCTGGATACATCGCACCACGACACCTCAAAGCCATCGCCGACACAGGCAACAACCTTATAGCCGCTTACGACAAATTCGACAGCGTAGGACGGTTGGACAGTTCATTCCCAAAATGTGCATTTTTCACCGAACAAGAGCTCTTTGACCGCTTCTGCAACAAGGTGAAAGGGACAGACCGAAATATCGACTGGCTTTCGGTCTGCACCCCAAACTACACCCACGACGCTTTCATCCGTTACGGCCTGCGCCTCGGTGCCGACGTTATCTGTGAGAAACCGGTTGTGCTGAACCCATGGAATGTCGATGCGCTCGAGAAAGTGGAAGCAGAGACCGGACACAAGGCATACAATATCTTGCAGCTGCGTCTCCATGACCGCATTGTGGCGCTGAAAGAAAAAGTGGCTGCCGGCCCGAAAGACAAAGTCTATGACATAGACCTCACATATATTACCTCGCGTGGCAACTGGTACTACACATCATGGAAGGGCGATGTGCACAAAAGCGGAGGGGTTGCCACCAACATAGGCGTGCACTTCTACGACATGTTGCAGTGGATATTCGGTCCAGTGCAGGAAAATATCGTACATGTGATGGATTTTGACCGTGTGGCCGGATATCTAGGACTTAAACAGGCACGAGTTCGTTATTTTCTGAGTATCAACGCTGACTGTCTGCCCGAAAACGCAGTACAAGGCGAAAAACGTACTTATCGAACACTTAATATTGACGGGGAGGAATTCGAATTCAGCCAGGGATTCACCGAACTGCATACCAAGAGCTATGAAGAGATACTTGCCGGTCGCGGTTTCAGAATCAGTGAGGCAAAACCATGCATACAGATAGTCCACGACATCCGCAACGCAACACCGGTAGGGCTGAAAGGCGACTACCACCCATTGGCAAAAATGCCACTCTCGAAGCACCCCTTCGGATGGGACGATATGAAATTCTAACTCAATATTATGCCTATGCTTCAAATGGTTGACCTACATGGTCAATATCTTAAAATAAAAGACGAAATAGACAGCGGAATCCGTTCGGTAATAGACAGCTGCGCTTTTATCAATGGCCCCCAGGTGAAGGATTTTGCCACACATTTAAGTGAGTATATGGGAGGCTGTCACGTAATCACCTGTGCCAACGGAACCGACGCATTACAAATCGCACTAATGGCGCTCGGGTTGAAGCCCGGCGACGAAGTGATAGTGCCAGCCTTTACATACGTGGCATCGGCAGAGGTGATAGGCCTGTTGCAGCTCACCCCGGTGATGGTGGATGTTGACTATGACACCTTCAACATCTCTATTGAGGCAATGAAGAACGCCTTGACCACCAAGACAAAAGCTATTATACCAGTACATCTCTTCGGCCAAAGTTGCAATATGGAACCCATCCTTGAATTTGCAAATGAGCACGGGTTGTATGTTATCGAAGACAACGCACAGGCCATAGGTGCAGAATACACATTCAGTGATGGACATAGTGCCAAGACTGGCACGATGGGGACTATAGGATGCACGTCGTTCTTCCCTTCCAAAAACCTTGGATGCTATGGCGACGGTGGGGCTTTATTTACCAATGACGACACCCTTGCCGAACGTATCCGTATGATTGCCAACCATGGACAAAAGGTAAAGTACCATCACTCGGTTATTGGCTGCAACAGCCGATTAGACACAATTCAAGCTGCCGTTTTAGATGTCAAGCTGAAACATCTTGATGAATATTGTGCAGCAAGATATACCGCAGCACAATACTATACCCATGCAATCAGACAGATAGACCCAAGGGAACAGTTGTTTATCACACCTGTCGAAGCTCCATATAGCACGCACGTCTATCACCAATACACAATGAAAATAAGGGATGGACGTCGCGATGAATTAAAATCTTTTCTTGCTGAAAGAGGAGTGCCCAGCATGATCTACTATCCACTGCCATTGCAGGATCAAGAAGCATTTAAAGATATCACTTACTACAAGGGTTCGCTATCGGTATCCAAGCAATGTGCATGCAGCGTACTGTCTCTACCAATGCACACCGAGTTGACCAGCGACATTCAAGACACTGTGATAAACGCTTTGAAATCATTCCTTAACACACTCCAATAAATCCCTTCGTCATGAACATCTTAATGCTCAGTCATTATGCAGGTGCACCACAATATGGCATGGAGTACCGCTCATATTACATGGCACGCGAATGGGTAAAAGCTGGACACAGGGTTATGATTGCAGGAGCTTCGTTTTCGCATCTTCGCAAACAACAGCCCCCCCTGGGAAGGGAGAATATCGACGGCATTGAGTATGTATGGCTAAAAACACGAAGCTACGAGGGGAATGGCATAGCTCGCGTTCTTACCATGGTACAGTTCGTCCTTGAATGTTATCGCAACAAACGGCTTTTTATTGATTTCAAGCCCGATGTGGTGATTGCCTCCTCTGTTTACACCTTCGACATATACCCTGCGCATTATTTCGCAAAGAAATGTGGTGCAAAACTGATATACGAAGTCCACGACCTCTGGCCTCTGTCGCCAATGGTGATTGGAGGATACTCAAAATACCATCCCTTTATATGGCTTTTGCAGCGTGGCGAAGACTATGCCTATAGACATGTTGATTTGGTTGTCTCTATGCTGGACAAGGCCTTTCCACACATGCAGCGGCATGGACTTGACGAAAAGCGCTTTGTCTGTGTGCCTAACGGATACCTGGCAGCGGAATGGGAAGACACAGACTCTCAGCAACTTCCACAACAACACATGGAACTGTTTCAATTGCTGCGTTCAGAAGGCAAGACCATCGTAGGATTTGCCGGAGGTCATACCCAGTCGACAGCAATGCAAATATTTGTTGAGGCCGCTGAAAAACTACGAAACCACATGAATCTTGCATTTGTCACCATCGGTCAAGGTCCCCAGAAAGAGGAACTGATACAGTTGGCAAGCAGCAAGAACCTGACCAATATACATTTTCTCCCTCCCATCCCCAAACCACTTATTCCAAGAGCAATAGAATACTTTGATATTTGTTATATGGGTGGAGTACATTCCATACTGCATAAATATGGAACATCTTTCAACAAGATGACCGACTATATGCTGTCGCAAAAGCCCATCGTCATGTCCGTCGATGAACCTGACAGCGTGGTGCAACGCTGTGTTTGTGGTATCCAGGTTGAAGCTGAGAATGTCGAACAAGTAGCAAAAGCCATTCTGGATATTGCTAGTCTTTCCGAAGAAGAACGGACAGCAATGGGTCGCAAAGGCTATGATTATGCTGTCAAGCATCTGGAGTATGCAACTCTTGCCAAGCAATTCCTCCAAAATATCAAGTGATGCAACTCTTTACCGACAAGCTACACTGTATTGCCTACGCCACCGATGCAAGTGCCTATCGGGAAATGCCAATGGGAGTGGCGTATCCCGAAACGGTGGAGGATGTCAAGGATTTGTTGCGGTTGGCACGGGAGCGAAAAACATGTATTATTCCTCGTGCGGCTGGAACATCCATCGCTGGACAGGTGGTAGGCGACGGCATAGTGGCCGACATCAGTCGCCACATGAACAAGGTTCTTGAAATCAACACCGAAGAACGTTGGGTGAGAGTGCAACCTGGTGTTATCCGTGACGAACTGAACTTGACACTAAAGCCTCACGGACTTTTTTTCAGCCCCGAGACCTCTACTAGCAACCGCTGCTGTATAGGCGGCATGTTTGGCAATAATTCCTGCGGCTCACATTCATTGATTTATGGCAGTACTCGTGATCACGTTATTGCGGTAAAAGGTGTTCTCTCCGACGGTTCTGAATTCGACTCATCCAAACGCAACGGAAGTGACCTATGGAAACAAGTCTATAACCAGCTAGAAACATGGCAATCAGATAATAAAATCTGCCAATTGCTCCTTGCAAACTACCCTGACCGCAGCCTTCGCCGCCGTAGTTGTGGTTACGCCATCGACGAGGCGATACTTCCCTTAAAATCGGGCAATCAAGCAATCGGGCAATCAAGCAATGATATTGATATCTGCAAGCTCCTCGCAGGTTCAGAAGGCACGCTCGCCTTCATCACCGAGCTGAAACTGTCGCTCGACCCGCTGCCATCTGACAAGACAATGGTTGTATGCGCACACTGCAATTCCCTTGAAGACAGTTTCCAATCTAACCTCGTGGCACTGCGGCACAACCCGGTTGCAGTGGAATTGATGGATGGGCAGATACTCGAACTCTGTAGCCACAACAAAGAACAAGAGCGCAACCGTTTCTTTGTCAACGGCAATCCAGCCGCCATCATCATCGCTGAGTTTAACGGTGACAAAATGGAAGAACAAGCGGCAGCATTCGAGAAAGAAGTTATAGAGAGAGGTTTGGCCTATTGCAACACTCGTGTATATGGCGGCGACATTCAGCGTGTATGGGCATTGCGTAAAGCGGGACTCGGGGTGTTGAGCGGCATGAAAGGCGATGCTAAACCGATAGGGGTTATCGAAGACACTGCTGTCTCGCCCGAACGCCTGCCGGCATATATGGCAGATTTTCAAACAATGCTTAACCGCCTGAATCTAACCTGTGTATTTTATGGCCATATAGGTACTGGCGAACTGCATCTGCGCCCAATCTTGAACATCAAGAACCGTCACGACCGCGAACTCTTTCGTCAAGTTGCATACGAAACAGCTGAGCTTGTCAAGAAACATCACGGAAGCCTCAGCGGAGAACATGGTGACGGTCGACTGCGAGGCGAGTTCATACCGTTGGTTTACGGCACTGAATGCTATAACCTTATGCGGCAGGTTAAACAATGTTGGGATCCAGACGGTCTCTTCAATCGAGGCAAGATTATTGACACTCCGCCCATGGACACCTGTCTGCGCTACGATATCGACCAAGCTTACCTATTAAATGACATAAAAACGTACTTTAACTGGAAATCAGATTTCAACGAAAGCATAGAAAAGTCATACGAAACATCTTCGACTTTCAATATTCAGCATTCGACATTTGACAACCATCGCGCTCTGTTGTGCTCCATCGAGCAGTGCAACGGAGCTGGTGACTGCCGCAAAAGCACTCTTATGGGTGGCACGCTATGTCCTGCCTTCAAGGTGTCTCACAACGAAACCATGAGCACACGTGCCCGCGCCAACATCATCCGCGAGGCTCTTATGCATGGTATCAACGGTTTAACAATCACCGCACCCGAGGTCAAAGAGGTGTTAGACAGTTGCCTTGCTTGTAAAGGATGCCGCTCTGAGTGTCCATCAAATGTTGATATGACTCGAATTCGCGCCGAATTGCTGCAGCAGATACACGACAAGAAAGGCACACCGCTGCGTTCGTGGATGGTGGCTCGCATGGCTTATGTACAGCGCTTGGGACATCTGGTCGCTCCTATATACAATCTGATGGCAAGATGGAGTCTATCCTCGTCCGTCATCAAACACTTGGTCGGCTTCGCTGCGGAACGCAGCATCCCCACACTTAGCAACAAGACGATGAGAAGCCAATGGGTTTCGTATAGCGGCAAGCGGTCAATTGGTATGGCACCAACAATCAAGGTATCAAAAGGCTCCGTCTATCTTTTTGCCGATGAGTTCACAAACTACATGGAGGCGGATCTTGGAATCACCTTTGCCAAACTGCTGATACGTCTGGGATACAATGTCATAATACCACAGCATGTCGAAAGCGGACGTGCAGCCATATCGAAAGGGTGCTTGAAATTAGCAAAGAAATACGCCATCCGCAATGTAAAGATGCTTGCCGACCGGGTTACCGAAGAGCGACCTCTTGTTGGCATTGAACCCTCTTGCATACTGAGTTTCCGCGATGAATATCCCGACCTTGTACCGGAATCCCTGCGTCAAATGGCAAAACGACTTGGAAACAATGCATTGCTTTTTGATGAATTCGTTGTGCGGGAGATGAAGAAAGGCAATATCACAGCCGAAAACTTTAAAGATACCTCCGTAGAGATATGGCTTCACGGCCACTGTCACCAAAAAGCCCTTGTCGGTATAGAGAAGACAGTTGAGATGTTCTCATTGTTACGCGGTGGCACCGTCCACCGCATAGCTAGCGGTTGCTGCGGCATGGCCGGTTCGTTCGGCTACGAGAAAGAGCACTACAAGACATCGCTCGCTATTGGTGAGATGATACTCTTCCCAACAATCAGGTCAGCGGTTGCCCAGCAGCAGGTGGCTGATAGCAAGGGGGATTGTTCGCTCGTTAATCATTCAAACAGTCAAGCAATGTTTGTTGCTGCTCCGGGCACCTCCTGCCGACAGCAGATATTAGACGGCACAGGCGTAAAAGCGGTGCACCCGATAGAAATCTTGTACGCTATGCTGAAGTAGCACGGCTGTATGTAAAAATGTTGAATTCATAGAGATTATAAACAAACAATTCTGTTTCTTCGAGACTTTCGAAAAATCAGTCATTTGTTATATAAGAGCTATTATTCAAGAAAAGAGAAAACAGGTTTCGGAGTATGGCTTTGTAGCATATTCACCCCAACTCTCACTTAACTCTCACTCAACTCCCACCTAACTCCCATCTTCCTCGCTTTGGTTTTAATGTTTAATCGTTGAGAAATCGTATCAACGCCTATATCATTGCCTTAACAGTTCTGTAGTAATGACCGATGATGCACATTGATATTCTTGTTTACGATTCTTTGACTATTCTTTTTTCAGTTTGTCGTAGCGCTTTCGGGATTGTTCGGTGTATAGGCTTGTGGGGTGTTCCAGCAGTATCTTCTCGTACTGTTCTTTTGCTCGTTTTTTGTTTCCCAGATGGTTTTCGTTTAGCTCGGCCGACATCATCAGGGCGTCGTCGCCTAACAGGCCGTCTCCGTAGAAGTTGATGAGTTTCTGAAGAAGTTCGTCTGCCTCGCTGTATCGCCCTTGTTTCAGTCGTATCTTTGCCTTCTGCATCAGCACATCATCCAGGATGGGATGAGAGAGGGTTCGGTGCTCTATGTTGTCGAAGGCATTCCACGCAGAATCCAGCATATTGCGGTACAGTAGCAGGTCGGCTGCTGCATAGAGTTCCAGCATTGTGTATGTGCTGTCGTCTTCCAGATTATCGCTTATCAGCAGCGAGAGTTCCATCGCATCGTTGGCTATCAGCTTGCTTGTAGCGCTTCGCAATACTTCCAGTTGCGACTTGGCCCATTCAAATTCGTTGGTGAAGTAGGAGAGTCGTGCGTTCCGTAGTTTTGCCTGCGCCCCTATCATGTCGTTCTTGTTAGCCTTCTCCACCTGCATATAGAGTAGCGATGCGTCCCAAATCTCGCCTGCAAAGAGCATTAGGTCTCCGAGTTCGAGCTTTACCTCGCTTGCCTGGCTCGCCGGCAACTTTGGTATCTCCAGTGCGTCATACAGCATGTCGGCTGCTGTCTGCACTTCGTTGCCGTAGTAAGCCGTGAGCTGTGCATAGTTCCGCATCAACTGCACGGTTTCAACTGTTTTTCCAAGACTCGTTATCGCTTTCTCGTAGTCGGCCTTAAGAGATTTGTATTCTTTGGGAGTCATCGAGTAGTTCCTATCGACTTTGAGCCACTTTACGTTCAGAAGGCCTACCAGCGCCGTATGGTAGAGCGGACTTTGGGTGCCTTTCTTCAGCAGGTGGTTGTATCCCTGTTCCGCAACGTCGTAGTTTCCGTTGCTCTTCGCTATGTCCGACACTTTTAGAACCAGCTCTCCACCGTTTTCCGGGAAGCGTGCGTCCACAGCCTTCGCCTGTGTCATCGCGAACTCGAAATCCTTTTCCTGCAGAGAGAACCATATCATCATCTGAAGCCACGTCTGATTGGAGGGTTCTTTTTGTATTTTAGATACCAAAGCCCTCCGAAGGCCGTCGGCCAACTCGGTACCGGTAGCTTGACTCAAGTTACGCTGCAATGACACTTGCACTGAGTTCATCGATCCCGGTGAACCTTCAAGAAGATCCAGATATTCCTTAGTCATTGCCTCGTAGTTGCCTGTGGCGCCGTATATCGAGGCAAGTTCGTTGAAATAAAGGAATTTGTTTTTTGTTAGTTCGCGAGCTTTCAGGTAGCATCTTGCTGCATAATCATATTCGTTGGCCGCCACAAATGCATCGACCAATTCCGTAATTTGTCGCTGGTCGTATTTCATCTTGCCAAGTGCCTCGTCGTAAGCTTTCTGTTTCTTCTTGGCGTCCTTCTTCACTGCTGCTATCTTGCCTAAGTCAACATATAGGTACAGCTCTGATGGCGCTTTCTTCATACGCCCTTCCACCAGTCGCTCCGCTTCTTTGTAGTTTTCTAGCGCCATATACGACCTGTACAGCATCTGGTAGTAGTATTTGTTGTTTGTCTTTTTGTACAACGGCTCTGCTATCTCGATAGCCTGACGGAACTCGCCGTTATTGAAATGATATTGCGCCAACTGCTCTTTTGAACCCTGCCCGTTGACGACAACCGGCACCAATACTGCTATTGCAACAAGGGCAATGCCGCTCAACCGCGACATCAGCTTACAGGTTTTATTGTTTCTATAGAATCTATACGCCATAAAAAAAACCGGACGCTTTTGCCTCCGGTTCCTCTGTTTTGTGACTAAGCTGGGATTCGAACCCAGGACCCCATCCTTAAAAGGGATGTGCTCTACCTGCTGAGCTACTTAGTCGCCGCTAAAAAGCATTGCGTTTTGTCCCTTGTTTTGTGACTAAGCTGGGATTCGAACCCAGGACCCCATCCTTAAAAGGGATGTGCTCTACCTGCTGAGCTACTTAGTCGCCCCAATTTGAGTTTGCAAAGGTACAAACTTTTTTCCACTCTATAGGAAAAAACGTTCAAAATATTCCCATAATATCCCATAACACACACATAATCCACTAGATGTATGTATGTGTCAAACTGTACTTATGGTATCATTTTTCTGCGTTTTCACCTTTCTTGCGTCTATGAAACCGCATGCTGATCCGTTCTCGCAACTTGATATACCATCGCATGTTGCTCGGCGACGAGTCTGTAGTCGCATACACCGTGAGGAATATACCTATGGGTATGAACACTAGTGTCGCCACCCACATTCCCCATTCGTCCATGGCCCCGCCGCGCACCGACTTTTCATCTATCATGTCTATCACATAATACAGCACGAAGAACAGCACCGAGGCCACCAGTGGCATGCCCAGACCTCCTTTGCGAACTATCGATCCGAATGGTGCTCCTACTAGAAATAATACTATGCATGCTATGGAGAAGGTATATTTGCGATACCAAACCACGTAGTGCCGCGCAAGGTATTCTTTGTCCGACTTCATCACCTGCGAGTACACCTTGTAGTCGCTCATGATTTGGTCGCTTATTGCACGTGCGCGATTCAGTACCCTGAGTCGTTTTTCTTGCTTCAGCGATGCGATTGACTTTGCGTAGTCGAAGGGCGCCGCTTTCGACATAGCACTCCCTTTTTTATCTTTTAAATGGGCATAGCGGTTGTATATCGACATTTTAGACATCGTCGAAGCCGTAAAATCAGCATATCTTTTCACCGCGTCTGTTTTTATCTGCCGTGTTGTCGAGTCCAACTGCTTAACGTTCATCATTTGGCAGTTTGAGCGGAAACTTTCCTTGTCCGACTTGTCAAAGGCAAACGACGACAGGTCGAATGTCAGCGTCTGCTCCTTGAAATCCACTGCTGTGAAAGGTCTCGACTCGCGGTTCTCCCCGTCGGTTTCTTCAGTATAGGAGTGTCCGTCATGCAACGTAAACACTAGGTATTGCCCGTCTGGACTTGTCTGCATCGTGCCTTTCTCGGCAAGTATTATTGACGATTGCGATGGACTTTGCGTGTGGTCGTATATGATAATGTCCTTCAACACTCCCGTTTCGGGGTCTTTTTCGTTTATGCGTATCACGTAGCCTTCTATCTCGCTGTAGTACTCGCTCGGCCTTATGTTCACCGCTGGTTTTTTTCTCGTCACATCGTAAAGCGTCATTCTGTATCGTAGCGTTGCTGCCGGAAGCACGTTGTTGGCAAAGAAGAACGCCACCAGCGTGAGCAACGTCACCACCACCGCCATCGGCATCATGGCTCGCCTCAGCGAGATGCCACCCGCTTTCATTGCTATCAACTCGTACTTCTCTCCAAAGTTTCCCATAGTCATGATGGAGGCGAAAAGCACTGCTATCGGCAATGCCATTGGTACAAAGGTTGCCGATGCATAGAACAGTAGCTCCGCAATAACTCCAACACTTAGTCCTTTCCCCACCATGTCATCGATATACTTCCATACAAACTGCATCAACAGCACGAACACCGCTATGCTGAACGTCAGCAGTAACGGTCCGATGAACGAACGCAGTATGTGTCGGTCTATCTGTTTCATTAAAGACTTGTCGGTGTTGGTCACAATGTCCATAAAGGCTTAAGCCTCAAGACATGGTACTTAAAGTTTAAAAGAAACCTTGTATCAGTCGCCAGATGTCGTTCCCATTGGCTAGCACCAAGAGCGCCAGCAGAAGTGCCATACCTACATTCTGAGCGATGTTCAGAAACTTGTCGCTAGGTTTCTTACGCGTCACCATCTCCCACAGCGTGAACAATATATGCCCTCCGTCAAGACCTGGTATCGGTATGATGTTCATGAAGGCCAGTATCACTGCCAGCAGTGCCGTGACATCCCAGAATGCCAGCCAACTCCAATGGTCGGGGAAGATGCTCCCTATAGATATGAAGCCGCCGAGACTCTGCACGCCGTTTTTGGTAAACAGTAGCTTCAAACTTGTTACGTAGGTAGCCAGCGTTTCCCATCCGTGCTTAATACCTGCCGGGATGGCTTGTAGCACATTGTATGACTTGTGTTCAACCGGGAATACTTCAAGCGGTGTCTTTAATTGCACACCGATTTTCCCTGTCGAGGGCACTTTCATCGTCAACGCCTTGTACACTCCGTTTCTGAACAGCCCGAGCGTTATTGAGTCTCCGGCGTTTTCGCTCAACGCTGCACTGACCATGCTGAATGTATAAAGTTCTTCACCATTGACGCTCACCACGCTGTCGCCTATTTCCATGCCTGCCTTACTTGCTATCGAACCCGGCACAAAGTCTTTTACCACAAACGGACTGCAGATGTTTGTTATTAGTGCTTTCGGATGCTCTTTAAGCACTCGGTCTATGAAATCGTCCGACAGTTTCATTGAGAAAAGGCTGTCACCTCTTTTCACCGTTAGTTCAGGAGTTGTCTTGTGCAGCAGGCGCTTCTGCAACACGGCATAATCGTACATCTCCTCTCCGTCAACGGCATAGATGATATCTCCGTTGCGTAATCCTTCGTCAAGCAGTATCTGATGGTATTCATAACCAAGTTTGGCGTTTCTCAACGGTAACTCGTCTTTGCCCCAGTGTGCAAAAATGAGCGTGTAGAGTAGTAGTGCCGATACGAAATTCACCAGCACACCGCCCGAGATTATCAGCAGTCGCTGCCATGCTGGTTTGGTGCGATATTCCCATGGTTGCGGCTTACTCTCCAGGTCTTCGGCTTTTTTTGTCTCATCAATCATCCCAGCTATGTCACAATAGCCGCCCAGCGGTATCCAGCCTAGACCCCATAGCGTGTTGTCTGGTTCTTTCTCTTCCCACTCTTTCGGTGTTGTGGCATTGAAGAACAGAAAATGCCATTTCCCGTCGAATTTCTTGGCTTTCAGTATAGAGAACTTCCAGTTAAAGAACATGTAGAACCTTCGTACCCGTGTCTTGAATAATTTTGCAAAACCCAGGTGTCCGAACTCGTGAGTTATGATAAGCAACGAGAGGCTGAGAAATAAAGCAAGTACTTTCATATTGAGTTAAAGAGGTTTATAAAGTATAGAATGATTACAATCGTCTATTCGCTGATCCTTACCTGCCGGTCCGTCTCAAAAAGATCGTCAAGGGTCGGATTGGCTATGAATGAGGCCGTCTGCATTTTCCTTTCAACAAAGTCTGCAATCTCCAGAAATCGTATGCGACCTTCTATGAAGCGTTGCACTGCCACTTCGTTTGCCGCATTCATGATACACGGCATATTGCCGCCCTTCTCTATCGCCCAGTAGGCCAGATTCAGGCAGCGGAATGTTTCTCTGTCGGGTTTTCCGAATGTAAGCTGTCCATATTTTTCAAAGTCCAGACGTTGCAGCGGGCTGCTGTTCCGCCGTGGGAAACTGAAAGCGTACTGTATTGGTGTCTTCATTGAGGGTATGCCCAGTTGTGCTTTCACACTGCCGTCTTCAAACTGCACCATCGAGTGTACCACCGATTGCGGATGTACTACCACCTCTATCTTCTCAGCCGGAACGTCGAATAGCCAACGAGCTTCTATTACTTCCAAACCTTTGTTCATCAGCGTCGCCGAATCTATTGTCACTTTGCGCCCCATCGACCAGTTCGGGTGATTCAGAGCCTCTTCCAGCGTTACACTTTTCAGACTCTCTCTGCTGCGTCCGTAGAACGGTCCGCCCGAGGCGGTGAGTAGTATCTTCTCCACAGGCGATTGTTCGCCTACAAGGCTTTGGAATATTGCCGAGTGTTCCGAATCTACTGGTAATATTGGTGTGTGGCAGCGTGCCGCCGTATCGGTAACAATTTCCCCCGCTACCACCATGGTTTCCTTGTTGGCTAGAGCCACTGTTTTTCCAGCTTCTATGGCTTTCAGTGTGGGTTTTAGTCCGGCAAACCCTACTATAGACGCAAGCACCATGTCGATACTTTCCATCTCCATGGTTTCCTCTATTGCCTGATCCCCGGCATATACCTTCACTGGCTCACCTGCGAGTGCCTTGCGCACGTTGTCGTATTTGCCCTCGTCGGCTATCACCACTGCGTTGGGTTTGAATTCCAGAGCTTGCTCTATGAGCAGTTTGTCGTTCGTTCCAGCACACAGCACCTCCGCAACATACTCATCGGGATGCCATCGTATGACATCCAGAGCCTGTGTTCCGATCGAGCCGGTGGAACCTAATATGGCAATATGCTTCACTGTAGGATAACTTAAACTAATTATTAGCTGCTGACTTTTAATCACTAAAACGATACATACGTGAGTGGATCAACAGTCTTGCCGTTAATCCATAGTTCGAAGTGCAGGTGTGGAGTCCCTGAACCTGCAGAATGTCCCATATATGCTATCGGCTCTCCTGCTCTCACCATATCGCCGTTGTGTTTCAGCAGTGCGCTGCTATGTTTATACACTGTGATGATATTGCCAGGATGTTGCACGGCAATCACATATCCGTCGTCGGCTGTGAAACCCGCGTAGAACACCGTGCCGTTCGCAGCCGATTTGATTATATCGTTCATGTTGCCAGCTATATCAACTCCGTTATGACCTTCCTTGCTGTTATATGCCGTGATGACTTTCCCCTTGATTGGAGGGAAGAACAGTTGCCCGCCGCTGGCCGTCGGCTGGCCGTTAGTCGTTGTTTGCTGCCAGCTGCCTATTGCTTGCTGTCCACTTTCAGCCTTTTTAGCCTTCGCCATATCTTCGCGTAGCAAGCTGTCGGCCTTGCTGCGTTTGTCCTCTTCTCCCTGCACCTTGGGTCGGCTCTCGTTTTCTGCTGTGTCGGTTATTTCTTCACCCGCCACAATTGAACTCAGCACTGCCATCATCTCTTCTTGATGCTGTACTTTCATATTGAGTGAGTCAAGTAGGAGCACATTGCGGTAAGTCTGGTCAACCATTTCGCTATTGGTATATCCCGGTATTATGTTATGCAGCGGTGTAAAAGCGATAAGCAGAAATGTGATTATCATAAGCACTATGCCTACAATTCCAACTCCGACAAAGAGATTGAGTGCTGATAGGCGGAACGACCAATGCTCGCGGTAGTTTTCGGCGTCCATAACCACCAAGCGCTGCTTCCGCTTCATTTTGACATACAAGATGTGCAACTTTCGCATGAATGGACTTTTCCATTTATGTGGTGTTCCGTCGCCAGGCTTAGCCGAAAACAAAAGGCGCAACCATTCGGTCACGCCCTTTGTAAACTGCTTTATTTTCTTGAATGCCATTCTATTAGTTTCCTGTGGTATTGAAACTGTTAGAAGAAACGGCTGCGGTTGTCTTTTATCTTGGTAGCATTCTGCAGCACCTGGATGGCACTGGATTGTTTGCGGCCGTAATCCCGTATCATCATGGTCTTCAAACTCTCCACATCACTGCGCTCGTCTGCTTGACGGCCAATGACTTTGATGAAGTACGTTCCCTGAGCTCCTTTTATCGGGCCTGACACTTCGTTTTCCTTGGCCATGGCCACGTGTGCCTGCACCTTGGGCTCCATGCCAAAACGGCCGAGATAGTAGTCTCTCAGTCCGACGTTGGTCAGCGTATCGACTGTTGTATTGAGCTTTGCGGCCAGTGCGGCAATGTCTTTGGTCGATTTCGCAGCCTCGCCCGCCTGGGCCATCAGATATTCGGAACGCTTCTCCAGACGCACCTGCTGCTCGATGTCGGTACGCACCTTGTCAACGGTCAGGTTCTTCTTGTTATAAACCTCCTTCAGGGCCACAACCACGTAGTTGTCACCACATGAGTAAACCTCTTCCGACACATCGCCCACTTTACGCTTCTTATCGAAGGTCCACTGCATGATGCTTCGACAGTTCTCAAGTCCGGGCAGTTGATCCATCATAGGGGTGGTCATGGCTTCTCTTACCGACAAGTTATCCTTGGCTGCCGATGCAATCAGCTCCTCTTCAGTGCGATTCTGCCCCACAAACCAGCTGGCTTTGTTGAATATCTGGGTGCTGGTATTATTGCTGGGGGCTATCTCGCGAACCACCTTTGCTACACGATATTTCCGGTTCGGCGTGGTCTTACCAGTCACTTTCACTACCACGTATCCCATATTGTCAGGGCGTTTGTAAGTGAACACTCCGCCTTCGGGGGTATTCACTATGTCGTCGTTGAGGAAACCGTAGGTTGTGCCGTCAAGTGCCCAGCCCATGTCTCCTTTGTTGCTGTTTTTCTGCGGATCGTCTGAATAGCGAGCCACGATATCTTCCACATTGGCATCTTTCGCCTTAAGGAACATCTCTACGGAATCAGCCACCAATTTGGCCTCTTCATCAGTGCGAGTTACACTTTCAAGGCCGGCGGTGCTGTTGAGTATCAGCACCACGCTGGCACGGACGCTGTCAGGACGCATTGCCGATCCCATCACTTTGGCCATCACCCATTCGGTACCCACCTGGCGAGGTGCAATGAAGCCACCCACTGGGGTCTTCTCGATAAGGGTGTCCAACCCTCTTACTTGCGACGCTTTCACATAGGTTGTGTCGTAGCTCTGAGCTGGCTTCGAATTGCCATAGACAAACTCCGATACATTGACATCTTCAACGGTCTGGAACTCTTTCCAGATAGTGTCAACCTCTTCTGCTATCTTTGCAAGGTCTTCTGCCGACGGAACGATAGGATAGGTGATAAACTCTATCTTGCGGATTTCGTCATACACCCTGAGACCCATTCCGTTCTCTATCTCAGCACGATGTTCGTTAAAGTAGTTCTTGTAGTCTTCCTCTGTAGGGGTCGAGTTCTCCTCGCTAACATTCTGATATGAGGCCATTGCCACTACCACATCGGAGCGATTGGCTGCCAGTTTTGCCTCGTTTTCAGCCAGTGCTGTGGGCACATAGAATGCTTTGCTGATAAGGTTGTTGTATTTCTCCTGCAGGCGGTTGCTCTCCACTTCGTGGCGCATTGCCTGTATGTCGTGCTGCATCGCAGGTTCAAGCTGGTCATATTGGTCGCGGAAATATCGGGCCGCTGCCTGTGCATTGTACTGACCGGTGCTCGGGTCGGTGAACCACTGGCGCATATACGGGTGAGTGTATGTTCCATCCTCATACATCATCGAGCTGGCCTCGTCTTCTGTGATCATCAGACCCAGTTTCTTGTACTGCACTCCCATGAGGGTGTCCTCCACCATGCTCTGCCACACCTGTTCGCGCAGACGGTATTCTATGTCGTTAGACACCTGGTCAACACCCTGGTTGCGCATATAGTTGGCCTTAAGCTCGTCATAGCGCTCGTTGAAGTCTTGGATGGTGAATGTTGCCTTGCCGATTTTGGCCACTTCAAATTGACCAGCTCCGCGGTTCTTCTGCAAGTCGCCTATGATGAAGGCTACTATGGCTATACCAACGATTGCCACGGCAATTCCTGAATGTTTTCTGATACTTCCAATTGCTCCCATGTTATAGAGTTTGTTACTTGTTAATATTCTTATTTAAGCGTGCAAAAGTACTAATAAAAACTTGACTGACACTCTTTTTACTCAAAAAAAGTGTCAGTCAAGTTGTAAAATGCTGTGATATTGTATTCTACGCTTACAGCTCGGCATCAAACACAAAAGGTAGCAGGTCAACTGCACTGTTGTATTCACGCACTCTTCCGTCATCCAATGCCACCAAAGTCCTCAATGGCTTTCCCTGTCGTTGCTCTTGTTCAATCATTACCTGTCGGCAGGCTCCACAGGGCGAAGCTTCCGCTGCTTTGCCGTTGCTGTCCACCGCTGCGATAGCCAACGCCACTACCTCACATCCTTTTCCCGTTTGTGCCGACGCAGTGAACAGTGCCACCCTTTCCGCACATAGTCCCGAAGGGTATGCAAGATTCTCTTGGTTGCTACCTGTCACGATGTCTCCACTTCCTAGTTTCACGGCTGCTCCTACACTGAAATGCGAATATGGCGAGTACGAGCCTTCTGTGGCTTTCCGTGCTGCCGCTATCAACTCACGGTCAGTTGCGTTCAGCTCTTGTTCCGATTCGTATTCTTGATAGTTTATAGTCAGAGTCTTTTGCATAATCTTTTTTTTGTTTTTTATAACTCTCCCCACTTGGGTACTTCCGCAACTTGCTGCAGAGTGCTTTCCTCCGTCACCTTCAACACAAGGCTCTGCTTCCCGTTGGTTAATAGCAGCCATGGCACTTGCAGCACCGTGTTGTACCGGCAGGCTTGGTCGGCCACCTTTTGTGTTATCGCTACGTCCGGTCGCTTGCACTCAACTATCATCTTCGGTGTCATTTCGCCATTGTAAACCACTATGTCGCAGCGTCTGACCATCCCGTTCAGTGTGATAGCACCTTCCACCTGCATCAGTTCCAGTGGAAATCCTTTCTTCTCATGCAGATACCCTATCACCGCTTGCCGCACCTCCTCTTCGGGGGTCTGTGCCACCCACTTCCGCCTCACTGGGTCGAAAACCTCTCCACTATGATTCAAGCATTCTGGCATTTTGACGATTAATCATTATTCCATATCGTAGGCATCCGTATCCTGGGTGGCCTGCTTCTTCTCTTGTTTAAGTCCGTTGTTTATCTTGTAGGAGAATCCCAGCGTGATGGTGGGTGCTATGCGGTTGCCTCTGAACACTCTGTTCATCTGGTCGTTCACCGTGGTGTGTCCATAACGTCCGGTACAGAACACATCGCTTACCCTCAGGTTGATGGTTCCTTGGCGTTTCAACACGTCTTTCTTCACTGCCAGATCAAACCACACCGACCCTATCATCGTGGTCTGTAGGTCGTGGAATCCTGGTCTGAACTGCCCCGAAAACTGTATCGCCCAGTCTTTTGGCAGGTTCATGTACGAACTCAGCTTGCCGCTCACCCTGAACGAGTTGTCGCTCTTGTTGTCCAGCAGTGATGTTCCTTCGATATATTCGCCATATAGGTTAACGCTCAGATTCATCTTCCACCATTTCAGTATCTGCTGGTCCCATATTATTTCCATTCCGTAGTTGATGCCTTTTCCCAGGTTCTGCCACGTCGAGGCCCAGTAGCCGTCGTAGTCTGAGTTGTATAACATCCATGGTGCGTAATATGCTGCCGATGCCGAATCCCAAACAAAGCCGTACATTGTCATCTTGTGGTCGGTCTGACGGAAATAGAGTGAAGTGAAGATGTTGGTCTGCTTGAACCCTACGTTATAAGAAAGCTCCAGTGCGTGTGTGTATTCTGGGTTGAGTTGTGGATTGCCGAAACTCATCTCCTTGCCTTGCCTGATGTTGATGTAGGCGTCCAGTGATTGCATTCTCGGTCTCCTCACTCTCTTGCTGTAGCTCAGCTGTATGCTCTGCTTGTCGGTGATGTTATACGACAAGTGTACCGTTGGGTACAGCTGCATGTAGAATGTATCAACCATCACGTGGTTGTTGTGGTAGTAGTCCACTCCTTTCACACTGGAATATTCTCCTCTCAATCCCACCTGTGCCGAGAGGTTCTTCACTATCGTGCCGCCGAAAGTGGCGTATATGGCATGTATCTGCTGCCTGTAGTCCTCGTTCACCGACGACTGTCCGTCGAGCAGATTAGTTGTATCGTGGGTGTTTAAATAGTAGTCCGACTTAAGAAGCCCTTGGTTTATCAATCCTTCATAACCGACCTCCAGTTTGAATCGGTCTGCAAAAGGATGTGTGTAGTCCAACTTGGCGTTCAGTGAGTTTCCGCCTCTTAGGTTGTCGGTCACTCTCCAGTAGTAGTTGTCTTGGTCTATGCTGTCCACGTCATACCTCATACACTGCCCGCCACCGCCTGTGCCGTGTCTGTGGGTGTAGGTAAGATCTAAGGTCAGTTGCTGATCTTTCTTTTCAAATTTCTTGATAAAAAGCAGGTACGCCGTCTGGTTCAGTCGTTTGGTGAAGTTCGTATCCGTCTGGCGATAGTCATATTGTCCGCTGTTCAGTATGTCGTCGGCATCTATATAGCTGAACCGTGTCCGCTTGCCTCCATTAAAAGTGTACGACAGCATCAACGAGGCGTTGTTCTTGAAATAGTATTCCGCCCCTACCTTTACGCTCGTCATCGTGTTCTGGTGACGGTTATATTCAAACAGACTGTCGTGCGATATCGTCGCCCCGTTGCTGTAACGCCAGATGTCCGTCTTGCTTCTGTTGCCGCGTCCTCGCATGCCACCGTCCACATTCAGGAAGAAATTCCACCGGTGTGTCGCATAGTTCAGGTTTATGGTTCCCATCGCTGTGGGGATGAACTTGGTGTAGTTTATCTGCGGATTCATCGTGCCGTCGTTATATCCCGCCAGGTTCGGTATCTGGAAGGGTAGTGGTGCCCCGAAATTCGCATTCACCGTTCCAGTCAGTCCCAGCGAGCCGCTCGTCTGCTCTTTCAGTTTGATGTTAATGATGCCTGACATCCCTTCGGGGTCATACTTTGCCGACGGGTTGGTTATCACCTCCACGTTCTCTATCGAACTCGCCGGTATCTGCTCCAGCAGCACGTCCAACTCGCTCCCCATCAGCTCGTAGGGCCGTCCGTTGATAAGCACTTTCACGTTCGACGATCCTCTCAGCGACACCTCTCCGTCGTTATCCACCGACACACTTGGCACATTGTCCAGCACATCCGTCGCCGTGCCGCCCCCTGTCACTATGTTCTTGTCCACGTTGATGACTCGCTTGTCCAGCTGGTATTCCATCATCGATCGCTCTGCTGTCACCTCTGCTGCCTTCAGCACCGTCGCCGACGGCGAAAGCTTCACAGTGCCCAGATTCACTGTCGCCTTCCCTGTCGTGAATGTCACTTCTGTAGGATGGTAGTATGGTTTGAACCCCATCAGCGTGATTCTCACTATATATGTCCCGTACGGTATCTTCTCCACCTCAAACGTACCACCCTCCAGCGACACGTTCCCGGCCACCAAACTCGAGTCCGTTGTCTTCAACACCGCTATGGTGGCATATTCTATAGCCGCCCCTCCCGACTTCTCAATTACCTTTCCGGTCAGCTTGCCTTGAGCCGACACCTGCCCACAGAAGGCTATCATCAGCAATAGGGTTATATATCTCAAGTACTTCATAACGCTAAAATTTTTGCATTCTTTATCACCTGCAAAAGTACTTTCATTTTTTCAGGGTTTTCCCCTTGAAAAAACATATTTTCCCTAAACCGCCTCTTCCTCTCCCTCCATCCAGCACTTCAACACCTAGCAATACCCCTCAACCCATCCACATTCAACCTCTTCAAACGATTGCCCTGTCCGGGCTCGGACAATCAATTGCTCTGTCCTGGTACGGACCTCACCTTGTGTGGCATCTCAAATGGGATAGGCAGCGACAGTTCTATAAGACCGCCGAACTCCTCTCCGTCATACCAAGGCACTTGGTATATCAGTTTCTTCATACCGTTCTTTTCTATCGTGTAGGCGTTCAGCTTCTCTTCGTCCAGCAGCTCTTTCAATATTGCTGCCGCCTGGGGCGGATGGCAGTCAAAGAGGTTACGACCCACTATCTTGTGCCCATGGCTGTTCACGTCTGCCGACGTCTGGTTCATGTCCAATATGTTGCCATCTTTGTCGCACACCGTGATGGCCACCTTTTTCAGCCCTTCAAAGTATTTGTCCATATTCTTTCGTTTTAATTTGTTCTACAAAATAAGCGGTCGGCCAGCCTAAGCCAGCCGACCGCCCCTATTCTATTGTCTCTTCACTCTTCACTATCTAGCATTCAACGCAGCCAAAGCGATGCTGTACAACTTCGTGTTGATGCTGTCGCCGCGGCTCGTCAGCACGCACGGCACCTTCGCTCCAACCACCATGCAGGCCAGCTCGGCTCCGCCGAACTTCGTGCAGGTCTTGTAGAACACGTTGCCGCTCTCGATGTTCGGGAACAGGATGCAGTCGGCATCGCCGGCCACCTCGCCGCCCACTTTCTTCGTCTGGGCGCTCTCCTTGTCGATGGCTACATCAAGTGCCAGAGGTCCGTCGATGATGGCGCCCTTTATCTGGCCTCTCTCGCCCATCTTGCTGATGATGGCTGCCTCAACGCAGGCGGGCATTCCCGTCGAAACCTGCTCTGTGGCGGCCAGCACAGCCACCTTCGGCTTTGCTATCTCAAGGCTCTTAGCCGTGCTGATAAGGTAACCTAGGATGGCCTGTTTCTGCTTCATGTCTGGAGCCGGCACGATAGCCACATCCGAGCACACCAGCAGCTTGTGGTACTTCGGCACCTCAAACACCGCCATGTGGGTCAGCATGTCGGTCTTCTTGCCTGGCATCAGGCCTTTCTCCTTGTTCAGGATGGCACGCATATATTTGTCCGTGCTCAGCAGACCCTTCATCAGGAACTTGCCGTCGCAGCCGCCTTCGTTCACCAGCTCCACTGCCTTCACTCCGGCCTTCGTCTCGTCGGCTTCCTGCACCAGCTCAAACTTGTTCACGTCTATGCCTTCCTCCTGGCACACCTTCTTTATCGTCTCGATGTCGCCCACCAGCGTGGCGTCCACGATTCCGCGGTCCACAGCCATGCTGACTGCTCCGATGGTGTGAGAGTCGTTGGCGTAAGCCGCGATAAGTCTTTTCTTGCCTTTGGTCTTAACCAATTCCAGCAAATCGTCAAGTTTTGTAATCATTGTTTTATATGTTTTTATTGATGTTATGTGATTCTATTTTCTATCCGTCAAGGACTGCAAATATACGAAATAATTTCTTCATAGCAACACCTCATCACAAACGCCATTCCAGCTATGTAGCCGTTGACCCATTTGCCACGCACTCTTTAAACTTCTCAAACCCTTCGATCTTCATTATCCCCACCACCTCATTCGTACTTAGATAGTACCTACCAAGTACCTACAAACCTCCTACAAAGGTCCAACAAAACACATACAACAGTCTTAGAATAGACCTACAACCCAAATACAATATTCTGATTCCCCGCCACTTATCAATTATCAATCTTTGTAATCAAATGATTATCAACACCTTCTATTACACTAGCCACATCTGTCAATTCACTAATAGCAAATCAATCGCAGACTTTCATCCTTCTTTTCCACCATTTATTCCCCACGCACTGGCAATCAACCATTTCACCAACATCCAACCTCGTTTTAAAATAAATGTGTATCTTTGCCCTCGGTTTCAAAAGGAAACCACGAAGCGTTATGCCTCGGTTCTGATTGTGCAAGTATTACATGATAAAACCAATGAAGAAATACTACATCAACAAAAACGGACGCCGAATAGGCCCATTGACCGTTAAGGAGGTTTTCGAACAACACCCGACATTAGATACTTTAGTCTGGTGTGAGGGTATGGACAACTGGGCAAGACTTGAAAACGTGGAAGAACTCGCCTATGGTTTTCCAAACAGACCTACTCCACCACCTATTCCAAATGCCAATTCTTTCGTGAACGAAATGAAACAACCAGAAACCGTTCACAAGAGCTCTATCAATAAGAAAGGTCTTATACTGCCCATTGTCATTGTTTTGGTTGTTGCAATTCTAGGTGTCGTTGCTATAGTATGCTACAATAACTACAACGATAAGAAACTTCGAATTGAACAAGAACAGATTGAGCAAGAAAATATTGAAAGGCAGAAAAAAGAACAAGAAGCCGAATCTGCTAAAAAGAAGGATGAGGCTCTTAAAAAGAAAGCAAAGATACAACAGCTGAAAAATGAAGCCAGGGTCATTATAGGCCAGGCCGAACAATGTTCAGAAAGATTAGAAGAGGCAAAGGAGGTACACCCTTTTCGAACAAGAGTCGAGAAGAACAGGGAAATAAAGGACTTAAATGATGAATTGAGTGGCTATGTATCTCGGTTGGCAGAGATAGATGCAGAACTTGTCAAATTGGGAGAGGAAAGTCATTTTTAAGATAAAAACATTTTATATGGAAACCACGAGAACTTTATTATACACTGCAACCGCTGTTGAGGTACCTTCGGCCCCAGTAATCAAATTGCGAACAAACAGGGGTATGCTTAAATACATTTTGTTATCATTTATTACTTTAGGGATATACGGTATAGTCGTTATGTCTCACATTTCTACCGAGATTAACACCATAGCATCTAAACATGACTACCGCAATACAACTCACTATTGTCTTATGGTTTTCTTGTTGTCCTGGCTTACTGCTGGTATTTATCCTCTTGTATGGTGGTCAAATATTAGTTCTCGGATAGGTTATGAACTCTCCTATAGGAATCTTCCCTACAAATTTGGAGCAGGTCACTTTTGGGGATGGGATTTCTTCGGCAGTCTCATTCTTGTTGGTCCATTCATCTTCTTGCACCAATTCTTTAAGGCAATGAATATTCTTTGCAGGCACTATAATGAGCGAGGATAGTTCGTCGTGTTCATAAGCGGAACTACAACGTTGCTCCGTTAGGAGTTTTTCACCGTTTTATTAGTTCCGTATACTTTACCAATATCATCCTCACTCGTGTGCCGGAGGCACACCTTCCTACTAACCCCACACTCCCAGTGTGGGGTCAATCCACTTGGCCACTCCACCAGCGTGCCGAAGGTACGCCACTTCCCACCCAAAACAAAAACATTCTTCCCTTACTCCTCATCCATCTAACATAATTCTCGTATCTTTGCATCTCAATTCTACCTATTCCCTTTTAAACATTTAAGCTTTTAAGCGTAGCGAACCTTTTTAACCTCCTTACCCCTTGCCTTTCTTAAAGAACATACTCTCCTCCCGCAGCCTCTCCATCGTCGGCCTTGAAAAGAATACCGGTAAGACCGTCTGTCTCAACTACGTCCTCCGCCGTCTCCACGAACTCGGCGTCTCCACCGCTGTCACATCCATCGGCGTCGATGGCGAACAGACCGACAGCGTCTATGCTACCGCCAAACCTGAGGTGACTCTCTACGAAGGCATGTATCTTATCACCTCCGAGCGACACTATCTCCAGCGTCGCTGCGTCTCCGAGATCCTCGACCTCTCCAACCAGCGCACCGCCCTCGGACGGCTCCTCACCGCACGCATACTCTCTTCGGGCAAAGCCCTCATATCGGGTGCTGCCGCCACCGCCATACTCGCACAGCAGATTGAACACTTCAAGCAGCAGGGCATACAGCTCACCGTCATCGACGGCGCCCTCTCGCGGCTCTCCCTCGCTTCACCTACCGTCACTGACTCCATGATACTCGCTACCGGAGCCGCCGTCTCGCCCAACCTCCAGCAACTAATCTCCAAGACCCGTTTCGTCTGCCGCCTTATCGACCTCCCCGAGGTGGAGCCAGCCATACGCACCGCCCTTTATCAGGCTACTTCCGGCCTCTGGGCTCTCGACTCCGACGGCCTCGCTCACGACCTCAATATCCCGTCTGTCTTCATGCTCTCCTCCGCCAACTCCGACCTCTTCCGTTACGGCACCACACTCTTCGCCTCTGGAGCGGTATCTGACAGATTACTAAAGATTCTCGCAGCCAAAGAGGAGATAAAGCAGATCACCCTTATCGTCCGCGACTTCACCAAGCTCTTCGTCACACCCGAGGTCTATAACGATTTCGTCCGTCGTGGTGGCTCCCTTATGGCGTTGCGTAAGTCACACCTCGCCGCCGTCACCCTCAACCCAACCTCTCCTCACGGCTACGCCCTCGACTCCCACACCGCCACCCAAGCCCTCTCCGACGCCCTCAACCTCCCCGTTTACGACGTAATGAAGATAGAGCAATAACTGCATTTGTCTAATCACCAATCACTAAAAGGAATGCTCCTCCTCGACAAGCCTCTATTGTCAATTCACTAATCACTAATCACTATTCACTATTCACCAACATCATGATCCTCCGCGATAAACTCCAATCCGATCCTGGTTTCCAGTACATTATCGACTCCCTCAACCTTATCTCCGCTGCCGGCCGTCGTGCTCTCCTCGACTTCCCGTTCCTCACCACTCCTGAGGCCGTCAACGCCGAACTCGACAACCTCGAAACCGTAATAGATGTCATCTCCGTAACGGACAACCTTCACACCGTCTCCGAAATCAAGCACCATCTCATGTGCCTCCACGACTCACAGGGCACTGTCGCCAACCTCTCTCAGCATTCTGTCATCAACGAGGTGGAGCTCTTCGAGGTGAAGAATATAGCCTATACTGCAGCTGCGGTATCCCGCTCGGCCGAGCCGCTGGGCTTGAAAGAGATTTTCTCTCTGCCCGACCTCTCCGATGTCTTCTCTCTCCTCGACCCAGACAACACTGGCCTTCCTCATTTCTACATTTACGACTCCTACCATCCAGACCTCCCCGACATAAGAAAGCGTCTCAAGCAACTTCAGGCACGCACCGACGACCCTGAGGCCGCCACCCTTTATGCCGACCTCTTCGCTCAGCACAACGACATCCAGCATTCCGTCGAGGCCAAGCTCTCGCAACAGCTCTGGGCTTCCGCCGACCGCCTCGCCCTCGCGGTGAAACGTTTGGCCTATATCGACCTCCTCTTCGCCAAAGCCGGCCTCGCCTCCGCCTGGAATTTCACCCGTCCCCAGATAGCCCCCGCCAAGCAGCCAGCAGAAGAACCCCAAGTAATCACCCAGTACAAAGGACTCTTCAATCCGCGTCTGCTCCATCGCAATCAGGAGCATCGTCTGCGCTACCAACCCATCGACATCATCGTCCATCCTGGCCTCTACCTCATCACTGGCGCCAATATGGCGGGTAAGACCGTTCTCTTGAAAACCCTCGGCATAGCGCAGCTACTAACCCAGTTCGGCATGTATGTCCCTGCCGAGTCCGCCACCGTCTCCCTCGTCGACGACGTCATCTTCTGCATAGGCGACGAGCAGAACGAGATGAACGGCCTCTCTTCTTTCGCATCTGAAATAATAAAGATATCCGAGGTGGTGCAGCTCAGTGCCTCCCAGCGCCTTCTCATCCTTATCGACGAGCCGGCTCGTACCACCAACCCCGTCGAGGGCAAGGCCATCGTGCAGGCTCTCTCCGATATACTTATCTCCCGCAACTCATTCTCGCTCATCACCACTCACTATTCCCAGCTCGGTGTCCCCTGCCGTCGTCTGCGTATTGCTGGCTTCCGCGAAGACCTCGCAAACGCCACCCTCTCGCCAGAGAACATCAACCTCTTCATGGATTATTCCCTCGTCGAAGACAACTCCGACACCGTCCCCCAGGAAGCTCTACGTATCGCCACTCTCCTACGCTGCGATGAGTCCCTCATCCAAAAAGCCCTGCAACACCTCAAAAACCAATAGAGTCCAGTCTGTATTATGAAATTGCGAAAAAAGAGGTCCAAAGTCCCTATAGAATTGATCGCTGTGCGTCGTGCCGACCGAGAGATTGACAAAATGATTCATGGCGACGGTTTTCATGCTCGCACCCGAGTGAAGAAGAGCAGGAAACTATACACCCGGAAACACAAACATCGCAGAATAGAACAAGACTTATAAAAAACGCTCTACCGAAGTTGGTGATGCACTTTAGAAGGGTGGCTACGACATACTTTCTCACATACAAGTGCAGTATCATCGGCAATCAGCGACTCCTTTTAGGTCATAGTCAGCGCGTATCTTGTCGAGGATGAGTTTCACAATGATATGTATTTCGGAGTTCTCCGTGTAGTCGGCCTTGCAGACGAAGTTGACGCGGTTCTCCTTTATCAAGCGCTCGGCAACCACCTTCTTCTTGCGGTTACCATAGACGGCGATCGAGTGGCCGCCCTGCTCCCTGACAACGCTCATGCAAGGGACGTCGGTCTCCCCATCGCCCATGTATATAATCCGCTCGAAGGGGATGGGGCGGTCTTCTTTGGCCACAAACTCGTTGATCTTCTTATTGTCACTTATTTCCTGTATCCCTTTACTGATCTTGAAGAGAAACTGCGTCTTTGTAGTGTAATCCACAGCCACTGCAGGCCAAACGGCAACTCCATCAACGTCGTAGAGGAACGAGCAGGCATAGATGTTATCGAAACGTTTGGCTATAGACGTACCCTCTATCATCTCTTTCAATCCCGAGGAGTTGATGTAGTGCTTGATGTTTATCCCACGAGCTTTGCCGTATTGGTTGATGAGTTCAAACCACTCCTCGACGCCTTTGAAAAGTTTGACCATTGAGCCAAACTTTTGGAACGAGTCGCGTTTAAGCGAGATACCGCAAGCCTTCGCCTCTTGCAACATCAGATACATATAACATAGTATCCCACTGGCATCGTTGGTCGTAGCCATCTCAACGGTCTTCTGCCAAAAATCGTCGGGGTTCTTGCCAATCGCCTGTACAAAGCCGAATTCCTGCATGTTGCCCGGCGAGAGAGTCCCGTCGAAATCGTATATCAAAGCCACATCTATCTTCTTACTGGTAGCCATGTTTCGTATCTGTTATTCGTTCAAATAAAATATATGCAAACTTACAAATAAAATATGGAACGGCAAAATAATTGTTCCACATAAGTCAGCACCGGGTCGGATAAAAGTACCCAAGAGGTACCGGTGAGACAAAAAAGAAAGGAGCATCGCTTTTTGGGTGATGCTCCTTGGAAGGATGGCGGCGACCTACTTTTCCACAAACTAGTGCAGTATCATCGGCGATGTGAGGCTTAACTTCTCTGTTCGGAATGGGAAGAGGTGGACACTCACTCTATAGCCACCAGGGTTTGGATGGTA
>JAEEZY010000004.1 GCA_016292015.1 Bacteroidales bacterium
CGATATGCCACGTCGGATAGAGTGAATTGTTGTCGAAGCCGAGGAAGATTGTGTCGCTCTGCACACTCCACGACTCGATGAGGTAGAAGGTGCCGTCGTCATTTTTAATCCACTCGGCCCTGTTATGAATCATTTTCTCATGGCCAGCATTGGACCGAATGTAGAGTGTGTCGTTCTCCATGAAGCAGTATCTCCATGGAAACTCATTGGTGACGATGTCTCCCGAATCCCTGTCAGTCACATGCCACATTCTGACGGGTTGCCATTCGCCGATTAGTGCCTGTTTGGTTTGTTCGTTGGCCAGCTGTGCGCTGTCGACCACGGTGTCGTTTGTCGTTGTTCCGCTCTTGCAGGCGGTCATGGCGGCGAAAGTTAATGTCGCCGCGCATACTAACATTATTTTCTTCATTGTCTCAATGTGTTTATTGTTTAACTTCGGTTTGTTGTTTCATCTTTGCAATTTTGCCTCGCACCATTGCAAAACACATACTTGGGTCAAGCCAATGCCTAGGGGCGTTTCATGATGTAGCTGTAGTCCCAATCGATATTGTGGTGTTCGGGTACCAGCACCAGTTTGTCGCTGGTGAGCTTATCCACCACAAATATTTGTCCGGCATAACAACCACTATTGCCTTTAATCTCCAGCAACTGCTTTCCTTCTTTCTCCGAGAGAGTATATCTATACCACTCAGCGAGACAGTCCTTCCGAGCGTCGGATATCAACACCTTGTTGTCTGTGAACTCCATACAGATACAACCTTCCTGGAGGTACTCCTGTCCCCCGATGGTGATTTCATACGATTGAGCCGTGTTGGACCATTTGCCAATAAGATCCTCATTGTCCTTGTTGTCTTTCCCGCAGCTTGTCAGCAGCATAGTGCCTAAGGCTAGGGCGACGAGTGTGAGTATCGCCATCATGATGATTCTTTTGTTTGCTTTCATATTGAATAATGTTTTAATTGTCTCGGTTTGTTGATTTGTCAAGATTGTGGTAGAGGACGGCATTTTTCTCATGGTCGTTTGCGATGTGGAAGATGCTTACGCTGCGGGTGGTGTATGAATAGGCGAGGACATCGTTTTCAGTCGATGCCGACGGGTTGCTCTTGGGAATGAGTTTGGAGAATACCAGATTCTCACCCCTGTCGATGAGCATCTGGAGCATAGGCGAGAGTTCGTCCATCTCGAAGTCGCGCACGAGGATGGCCCAGCCGCTATCGGTGGTGGCTTCAAGTAGGGTGACGTCGAGGGTGATGGTGTCGTTTACGGGGTAGTTGTGGATATAGCTGGCGGCAATGCCGTCGGCATGCTCGTAGCGGTGGTAGAGGTCACTGACGTGGCGCTCGGGGGCTGTGTACCGCCATACCGCGATGCCGACGGCAAAGATTGCCGACGTGACGAGGAGTGCTATATGCCATCGCTTCATATCTTTGCCATCATTTGGTCCACTCTCTGACAGGCATCGTCGGTACAACACTGGAGGTCTCCGCTGACGAAGGTGTCAGTGTTCTGCGGGACAAAGAATGACGCCGTCACCATGGTCGCTGCCATTGCAACGGTGACTATCTACCACCGCCGCTTACGTCGGGCACACCAGCCGGGGAGGTCGGCGTTGTGCTCAGCTGCGAGACGGATGACTCGATCGTGGTCGGTCTCCGGGCGAGTTATCAGTTGGAGTATTTCTTTCTCGGTCATAGTTTATTGATTGTTTGGTTGCGTGATTGTGTAATTGCGTGAGTGCTGGCGTAGCTTCTCAATTATCTGGCGCAGTTTTTCGCGGACGGTGCGGGGCTTGAGGTGAAGTCGCTCGGCAATTTCCCCATCAGTGAGATTTTGACGCATAAGGGAGAAAAGGAGTTGCTCTTCGGGCGTGAGAATGGTGGCTAACTCATCAAGGGTTTCGGCAACATCCCCGGAATCGCGGACATCATCATCTGCAATATCAACCATCATGCGGTCTGGATGGGTATGTGCGCCCTCATTCCCATGTTTTCTGTCGCGGTGAGAAAAGACGCTGCGGCATTGCCAGACAACCCATGCGACTTCCTGCAGTTTCACTATATCTGGACGCAATGTGCCGTAATGTTCCCACATGGCAAGATAACAGTCCTGCACGAGGTCGTCGCACAGGCTCTCGTCCCCTGATGAACGCCACCAGCAGAGCCTACGTATCAGCCCGCGGTGCCGCCCAACCAGCAGCTCGAAGTTGTTGTATGTCGTCCTGTCATCTGCCATGCAAAAGGCTTTTTGCTCACATAATAACCACAATTGGGAGAATACTGTAGTTGGGATGTTGAAATTTAAGTTTTTTTAACAGTTGGATAAGTGATGGTTTAAATGGCACCGGTAGTTTCTTCACATACAGGAGAAGGGGATGGGGATAATGTGTAATAACTGTATATAACTGAATAACAGGTTGTTGTTGTAATCTAAGCAAATTAATTCACAATAGACTGGAAATTAGGGAGATATGGGAATTTCGTCGAAGGATCACCGAAGAATTACCGAGGGATTGCCGAAAGTGTCTTTAAATTGAAAATGAAGGTTGGTGACAATAACGTAGGAGCTAGAAAAAAGGAGTAAGGGGTATCCTATCCGCATAGAAACAACAAAGGGCGTCCTTTCGGACGCCCTCTTCCTTATTAAAAGGGTGGGATAACCCTTGTCGCCTTACTTGTACTGGGCGATGATGCCGGGTACCTGGTCGGGGGTGAGACGGCCATAGACCTTGCCGCCGATCATGGCGACGGGAGCCAGACCGCAAGCACCGACGCAACGGAGGGTGTTCAGCGAGAACTTGCCGTCGGGGGTGCACTTGCCGACCGGGATGTTGAGCTCGCGGCTGAAGGCGTCGAGAACCTTCTCGGCTCCGCGCACGTAGCAAGCCGTGCCAAGGCAGATGTCGATGGGGTGCTCGCCCTTGGGCTCCATGGTGAAGAAGCTGTAGAAGGAGACGATACCATAGACCTTGGCCACCGGCATTTTCAGCTCGTGGGCAATGACTTCCTGTACTTCAGCGGGGAGGTAGCCGAACTTGCCCTGCACCTGGTGCAGCACATTGATGACCTCGCCCGGGTTGTTACCAAAGCTCTTTGCGATCTCTTTGATAGCATTGATTTTATCTTCGGATAATTTGATGTTTGCCATATTATTCTTAGTTATGTCCGACGGGTCGGACGGGTCAGACCCGTCGGACTGGTTACTTTATTTCGTTGCCTCGATTTTGTCGGACTTGTCGAAGTAGTGGGTGTGCAGCTGCTCGTGGCTGAGGTGGCCGCAAGGTTCACCGTAGTACTCTTTGTAAATCGCGATGATGTCGGGGTTCTCGTGGCTCTTGCGGATGGGCTTGCCAGCGTCCTCGCGGTAGATAGCGTCCATACGTTTCTTGATGATGTCGCTGTGACCGTGGTGGTAGGGCTGACCGGCGCCGCCGATGCAACCGCCGGGGCATGCCATCACCTCGACGAAGTGGTAGCCGTTGGGGTTTCCGGCACGCACCTCTTCCATGAGCTTGCGAGCGTTGGAGAGGCCGTAGCAGATAGCCACCTTGACGGGCAGGCCGGCGAAATCGACGGTAGCCTCACGGATGCTTTCGCCGAAGATGCCGCGGCACTCCTCGAAGTCGATCTTAGGCAGAGTCTTGCCGGTGTGGACCTCGTAGGCGGTACGGAGAGCAGCCTCCATAACACCGCCGGTAGCGCCGAAGATGACGGCGGCACCAGTCGATGAACCGAGCGGGCTGTCGAAGTCTTCCTCTGGCAGGGCGTTGAGGTCGATGTTGCACTGTTTGAGCATGTGAGCGAGCTCGCGAGTAGTGAGCGAGAAGTTCACATCGGGATCGCCGTTGACCTTGAATTCGTCGCGGGCCACCTCGCTCTTCTTAGCCAAGCAAGGCATGATGGAGACGCAGACGATGTCTTCGCGTTTCACACCAATCTTGTTGGCGAAGTAGTTCTTGGTGACAGCGCCGAACATCTGCTGAGGCGACTTGGCTGTCGAAGGATATTCGAGCAGGTCGGGGAAGTTCTTCTCGTAGAAGGTAACCCAACCGGGGCAGCAGCTGGTGAACTGAGGCAGCTTGACGTTCTTGTCGCCAGCGAGGAAGGCCTTCACACGGTTGAGGAGCTCGGTGCCCTCTTCCATGATGGTGAGGTCAGCACTCCAGTCGGTGTCGAAGACATAGTCGAAACCAAGACGACGGAGAGCGGCAGCCATCTTGCCAGTTACAATCGAGCCAGGTTCCATGCCAAACTCTTCACCGAGAGCGACGCGGACGGCGGGAGCGGTCTGGACGATGACTTTCTTGGTGGGGTCAGCGAGGGCGTTGAGGACGTCCTTGATGTTGTCAACGAGAGTGAGAGCACCCACGGGGCAAACCTGTACGCACTGGCCGCAGTTGACGCAGGAGCTGTCGCCCAGTTTCTGCTCGAAAGCGGGAGAAACGACTGAGGGGAAGCCACGGTTCACGCCGCTGAGGGCTCCAACGCTCTGGAACTTGTTGCACATCTCTTCGCAACGACGGCAGTAAACGCACTTGTCCATGTCGCGATAGACGCTGAGAGTGCTGTCTTTCTTGTAGGTGGATTGAGCGCCTTTGAAAGGAATTTCGCGGATGCCCATGCGAGCAGCGAGAGACTGGAGTTCGCAGTCGCCGCTCTTCTCGCACTGGAGGCAATCGTTCGGGTGGTCGCTGAGGATAAGCTCAACGACGGTTTTGCGAGCGTTCAAAGCACGCGGAGAGGCAGTGAGAACCTCCATGCCCTCGACGCAGTCGGTAGCGCAAGCGGGGGCGAGGTTGCGGCGCGGCTTGCCGTTGAAGTCTTTTACTACCTCAACCATGCAGACGCGGCATCCGCCAGGTTTGTTTTCAAATTTCATTCCGTCGAGCTCGAAATAGCAGAGCGTCGGGATATCGATACCGGCCATGCGGGCAGCTTTCAGAATAGTAGTGCCTTCGGGGACCTGAATCGCTTTATGATCTATTGTTACGTTAATCATTGTTTGTTATTGTTTTTATGTCGGACTAGTCGGACTAGTCAGACTGGTCGGACAATTTTATTTAATCGAGATGGCACCGAATTTGCAGTTGTTGATACAAGCACCGCACTTGATGCACTTGGTGCTGTCGATAGCCATCGAAGCGAGTTTGTGGCCGGGAGCGGTGTAGTCGGTACGGCTGATAGCCTCGACCGGGCAGCCCTTGGCGCACTTGCCACAACCGATACAGGTTTCGGGATCGATGACATACTGCATAAGTTTCTTGCAGACACCTGCACGGCACTTCTTGTCGACGACGTGCTCAACGTACTCGTCCCAGAAGTTGTCGAGGGTGGAGAGAACGGGATTCGGAGAGGTCTGACCGAGGCCGCAGAGAGCGCTGTCCTTGATGACGGCAGCGAGGTTGCGCAGAGCCTGGAGGTCTTCCATGGTGCCGGTACCGTTGGTAATCTTCTCAAGCAGTTCGCAGAGGCGCTTGTTACCGACACGGCACGGGGTGCACTTACCGCAGCTCTCCTCGCAGGTGAACTCGAGGTAGAACTTAGCGATAGCGGGCATGCAGGAGGTCTCGTCCATGACGACCATACCGCCGGAACCCATCATCGAGCCAGCAGCGACGAGGCTGTCGTAGTCGATTTCGGTGTCGAGGTGCTTGGCAGTCAAGCAACCACCAGAAGGACCACCGGTCTGAACGGCCTTGAACTGTTTGCCGTCCTTGATACCGCCGCCGATCTCGTAAATAATCTCACGCAGGGTGATACCCATAGGAACCTCGATAAGACCCACGTTGTTGATCTGGCCAGCCAGAGCGAACACCTTGGTTCCGGGAGATTTCTCAGTACCGATGGTGCGGAACCAGTCGGCACCCTTGGTGATGATGATAGGAATGTTGGCGAAAGTCTCGACGTTGTTCACGTTCGAAGGCATGCCCATGTAACCCTTCACAGCGGGGAACGGAGGTTTCAGAGTGGGTTCGCCACGCATACCCTCCATCGAGTGGATAAGAGCCGTCTCCTCACCGCAGACGAAAGCGCCGGCACCGTAGCGGAGCTCGATGTCGAAGTTGAAGCCGCTGCCGAGGATGTCCTCGCCGAGGAGGCCGTACTCGCGAGCCTGACGGATGGCGATTTTCAGACGCTCGATAGCGAGAGGATATTCAGCACGGATATAGATAAGACCCTTGGTGGCGCCGATAGCGTAACCGCCGATAGCCATAGCCTCGACGATGCTGTTGGGGTCGCCCTCAAGGATGGAACGGTCCATGAATGCGCCGGGGTCACCCTCGTCGGCATTGCAGATGATATATTTCTGTTCGGCTTTGTTCTTGGCGCAGAGGCCCCACTTCACGCCGGTGGGGAAACCAGCACCGCCACGACCGCGGAGGCCCGACTTGGTTATCACGTCGATAACCTGCTCAGGAGTCATCTCGGTCAAGCACTTTGCGAGAGCCTCGTAACCACCGCGAGCGATGCACTCTTCGATGTTTTCGGGATCCACAAAGCCGCAGTTACGCAGAGCGATACGGATCTGCTTGCGGTAGAAATCCATGTGTTTGGAGTCGCTCACATGCTCCTTGTTTTCGGGGTTGGTGTAGAGCAGCTCGGGCACCTTACGACCCTTGATGATATGTTCCTCGACGATGCGGAGCACGTTCTCGGGTTTCACCTGGGTGTAGAAGGTGTTGTCGGGCATTATCTTCACGATAGGGCCTTTCTCGCAGAAGCCAAAGCAGCCCGTTTTGATTACCTGCACTTCCTCGGTGAGTTTTTTCTCGGCGAGGACTTTGCGGAACTCTTCAATAATCTCGAGGCTGTTCGAGGATTTGCATCCCGTACCGCCACAGATTAAAACATGCATTTTGTATTTTGCCATAATCTTTTATTTGGGGTAAAGTCGGACGGGTCTGACTTGTCAGACGAGTCGGACAGATTCAACCTTACTTATCTATCGTTTCGTAGTTGACGGGGATGATACCCTCGACGAGTTCGCCGTTTTGGACGTACTTGGTGAGGATTTCGTCGGCACGGTTGTTGTCAACGTGACCAAAGACGATGGGGTCCTTGCCAGGGATGCGCACCTCGAGTGTAGGCTCAGCGTGGCAATAGCCCATGCAACCGGTCTGAGTGAATACTGCAGCAATGCCGAGCTCTTCAGCTTTCTGCATCATGTGTTCCATCACCTGCTTAGCGCCGGCGGCGATACCACAGGTAGCCATAGCAACCTTGATTTGGACAAGGGATTCAGGGTTTTCAGCCTTTTCTCTCACATCGAGATTTGACTGCAGTTTTTCCCTCATGGCTTTCAGGTCTGCCAATGATTTTACTTTTGTCATGTGTAATCTCCTTTTATTTGTGGATTAATAAATAATTAATTATAAATTGTTTACAATAAAAACGCTATTGCTTGGTAGATTGCAAACTTACTCATTTTCCGACAATAAAGCAACCTTGAGAGCAAAAAAGTTTTTATCAAAGAAAATAATGAGGCGTAACAGGCTGTAAAACAAAGTAAAGCATGTGATCAACCTGCAATGATCAGAAAACAAAAATATGCCGGATTACAAATCCGGCACAACGGGAACTGTTTTGAGGGCGCAATGTAGTGGCATTGTAACCGAATTGTCGAGAAGAGCGAGAGCAATGACTCCGCAGGAGGCAATTGTACCATATCGAGAGCAATGAACTACTTCAGCATTCATGAACACCACTGAATCAATTAAATCAGGTGAATAAAAATTAAATCCCTTCTCTTAGGAATTTCCTCAATGACAAGTGTGTGATACCGTTCTCGTCGCGCTGTGTCAAAAGTGGATTGGCGCTGATGACATACTTCGGGTGGTTGTCGCGAATCTTCTCCAACGGACCGAACTCGCGCTTACGGGTTGATTCCTCAGCAATGATATAGCTTGCTTGCACATAAATGGTTTTGCCTGGTTTTGCACAGACGAAATCCACTTCGCCAGCATTCAGTACACCCACCTTCACGTCGTATCCCAGATAGCAAAGATGCTTGTAGATGGCGTTCTCTATCACCTTCTCTATGTAAGAATCCATACTTCCTGCTGCCTTGAGGTTGCGTAGTCCCAGGTCGTCCCAGTAGATTTTCTCGTTCGACTGGAAAATCTTCTTTCCGTGTATGTCATAGCGAGGCACTATATCCATCATGAAGGCTTCGGAGTAGAACCCTCGATAGAGGAGTATGAGATTCGACGAGACATCCTCCTTCTGCGATTTCATGTATTTCGAGATGCTGTTGGCCGAAGTGAGTTTGCCGGTGGTGTCGGCGTAGAAGGCGATGAGGTTGTTCAAGAACGGGATGTTGCGTATATCGTGCCTCTCGATGATGTCCTTGAGCATGATGGTGTTGAATACGCTGGTGAGGTATGCCCACACCTGCTCGTCGCTGTCGAGCCCCACTTTCCTCAGCCCAGGTAGTCCTCCGTAGTTCAAATAGGTCATCAGGCACTCGTCGCTGTCTGCGAGGTTATGGAATTCCAGAAACTCCGTGTAGGTGAGGGGGTGGATGCGCACCTCCACATGACGGCCGGAAATAAGGGTGGCCAGCTCGCCAGAGAGCATCTTGGAATTGCTGCCGGTGATAATGACGTCGGTGTTCTCCTCGGTGTACCAGTTGCAGAGACTTTCTTCAAAATGTTCAATCTCCTGTACTTCGTCGATGAGGATATAGTTGTGCTTGTCTTGGATGAAACGATTCTCTATCCAAACGTCGAGGTCGTTTTTGGTTCGGATCTCATTAAATGCCTTTTTCTCCTTGTCGATGTAGATGATGTTAGCATCTGGGTCGTCTTTATGACGCTGGATGAAATCCTTCACCACATAACTTTTGCCCACGCGACGGGCCCCGACTATGGCAATGATATTGCCTTTTCCTATCCAAGAATCCACAATATCAGCATAATACCTTCTTGTTAATACTTCCATAGCATTGATGTTTCAACGTGCAAATGTAATAAAAAATATTGTCCATACACAACAAAAATGAATTTTATACAAATTTTATTGTGCGTGTGCAATAAAAATAACCTCACATTCCCTGTTAACATATCAACCCAACATTGGACATAACGAAATCCCGTAAATCCATAATTCCTTTTCATCCTTTGTGCATTTCAGTGTCGTTCTCGCCGCCACCCCTCACTCTCCCTATAGCTCCTATCACCACCACAAACCATTAACCGTGAACACTGAATCATGAACCATAAGTAACTTTTTCCTTCTTCCCTCCTCCATCACCAGCAACTCCACTGACGACACAGTAACTGCCACAACAACATCCGCCAGTAGAAAAAAGAAAGTGTCGGATTTTTCGCTTGGTATAATTCATTATTCGCTTGATTTGATATTATTAAGCGGCGCTCAAGAATGCCTTGCATTTCAGCGGAGCTCAAGGTCACGACCAGCGGTCAGGCTCGGAAATCCTGCACAGCGGGTCGTAGTATAGTCGTGGTATGGTCATGGTAAAGTCGTGGTATAGTCATGGTAAAGTCGTAGTATAGTCATGGTAAAGTCGTGGTAAAGTCATGAGAAACATAAATTGTAGCGAATTTAAGTTTTTTTAGGAAGGCTCGTGACTAATTTAACATTTCGTCGGGTCATTACATCTATGGGGGAGAGGTATGCAGCAGGATCTACCTTTAGCCAACAAAAAAGCCTCGATTCTCAAGACGAAGCTTTCCCATGATTTGGCAACCCACCCCAAAAAAGCGGCGCGTTGTTTGAGCCGCCATTATTCACTTGTTTTCGTTTGATGCCGGGGGCCGCCTGTTGCATCTGGGGAAAGTTCCACAAGATTGTGGTCCACAAAGTTGTGTACTTTTGCAAAAATGTTGTATCTTTGCATCTGAACAACCAATGATTTTAATGTTATGAAAAAGTCATTTATATATGGAGTAGCTGTTGAAGGTGAGAATTTTACCGACCGTGTA
>JAEEZY010000027.1 GCA_016292015.1 Bacteroidales bacterium
CCACTCTCTCCGCCGAATACATATCCTTTGTTCAGGCCGAAATCAACCTCCGCCCCAGAAAACTTTTGAACTTCCTTACACCAAAATATAAATTTATGCTATATTTGCACAACAGCGTTGCACTTGGTTGTTGAGTCTACACGTTCACAATTCTGGAGGCTTTTTTAACTATTTTTAAAATTTATTAGTACTTTTGCAAACCGTATATGGCATAGGTGTAAACCGACAGCTCGCTTAAATTCACGCCATTACTAACATGAAGTCAGAGAGTTAAAGCCTGTGTCCGTAAAAGAACAAACATGAAAATATCACTTATCGGCAGTGGCAGTTGGGCCACAGAAATAGAGAGGTTGATTAGAGAACACGGAGTTGAATTGTGTTGGTGGAAACGTAAAGACGGACGTCCCATCACAGAAGCTATAGAAGCTTCGGACGACATCTTGCTGGCAGTGCCTTCGCCGTTTCTTTATGAGTTGCTATCGCCGCTGGATGCACATGTTTTTGACGGCAAGAACGTAATCTCGGCAGTGAAAGGCTTTCTGCCAGAGACACATCAATCGGTAACCACCTTCCTGAAAGAGCGATTCAATGTGGGCGAGGAGCGCCTGTGTGTCATAGGCGGTCCGTCGCATGCCGAGGAGGTGTCGCGCGGGCAGATGGGAGCGCTGACGGTGGCCAGCCCCAACAGAGAACTGACCAAACAGGTGTGTGCGATGCTGCGCTCGACGGTGATGCGATGCACCCCATCAAGCGACATGCACCGTCTGGAGAGAGCAGCCACGTTGAAGAACATATATGCGGTGGCCGTGGGAATATGCCGAGGAATCGGAGGAGGCGACAACTGCACAGGAATGCTGGTGGCGGCCATTCTGAAAGAGGTTACGAGAGCCGCCAAGTTTGACGAAAATGCGGTGGCAGACTTGCTGGCCACTTGTTATTCGGAGCTCAGCAGGAACTTCACGCTGGGACGCATGATAGGCCAGGGGATAGATGTGAAGACCGCGCTTGAGCAGATGCCCATGATACCGGAAGGGTACTATGCGGCACAGAGTTTCGACCAGATAAGAGAAGGCGCCAAGCTACCGATAGCGCAGACGGTCTGCGACATACTGCTTGACGGATCGCCGACCGACCATATTCTGCAGTTTGAATGATGGATAACCCGGAAATACATGACGCGTTTGTCCGACTCTCGCAGTCGGAGAATGTGCGTGTGGTTTCGCGGTGGGCTTATCCAGAGAAGGCATCGGACTATCTGTCGAAGAAGATAGCTGGATTGCAGACGGTGTTGGAATTCCAGCGGGATATCATGATACCGCTGGCACATGTGGTGCTTCAGCGAACAGCACGAGGGTTTACTTTTTCGGGTCTCGAGAACCTCACCCACAAGCCGACGCTGTTCATCTCCAACCATAGGGACATAGTGTTGGACGCCTATTTTATGCAGGTCATACTGCTTGAAAACGGGTTTGAGACGTCGCAGATTATTGCGGGCACAAACCTATATGTCAACGAGTTTGTGACGGATATAGCGCTCTGCAACAAGATTATAGCCATTGGGCGAGGAGGATCGAAGCGCGGATTTGGAGAGCAGATGATGCAGATAAGCGGAGAGTTGAGACAGTCGCTTGCGGCAGCTGACGGACGAGGTTCGTCGGTATGGATAGCGCAGAGGAACGGACGCACCAAGGACAGGATAGACAAGACAGACCCGTCGATAATACACATGCTCAGCATGACAGGCTCAATAGCCGACTATCGTATAGTGCCAGTGACGATTACATACGAGTTGGAGCCCAACGCTGCGTACAAGGCGCGACATCTGTGGCATCTTGACCATCCGGAGGCGACGCTTGAGGAGAACTATATGGAGCAGATGCTCGGCAGCATATTGCAGAACAAAGGGCATGTACATTACAGTTTCCACCCTGCCATCGACCTTGGATGTCCTGAAGGGCTTTCAAACAAAGAGTACTACCAGCTTGTGGCGCACCGCATAGACGAGGAGATACTCAGCGGCTACCACTACTGGCCGAAGGACGAGCTTGTGGAGCGCCAATGGCAGGCAATGACCGAAGCCGCGCCTGAGGAGGTGAGGCCGTATATGCAGGCCTTTGCCCCGCAGTACCAATAGTTTTATTCGTTGTATTCCAGTATGAGGCAGCCGCTGACCGACCAGTGGCTGAACATGCCTTCTACCGATTCTCCCTGTGGAATGGCGACGGTGAGGGTGTGCGGTTTGCCATCGGCCCATGGGCTAAGGTCGAAATAGACGGGCTGGGTGGCAGTTCCGGGGCACCAGCCTGAGCGGGAGTAGTCGCTGCTGGAGAGGCCGTTCCAGAAATTGCCGCTCACAGGGTTGAGGTCGCGGTAGCAGCCGCAGTCCTGACGCCAGGGTGTGTGTGTGAATACGGGTTTGCCGTCGATAAGTATGGTGTTGGTCTTGGGTACAAACTCGTCGCCGCCGTCCCAGCCGCCGTGGCCTGTGCTGATGTAGCGGAGTTTGGCCGAGACGGGGTTCTTGAACGGGACGGTGAAGGTGCAGGTCAGTGAGTCGGTGGCAAAGAGTTTGCCATAGTTCTGCCCCGCCATCTCCAGCACGTTGCAGGTGTTGAAGAGTGAAATCAGCTGAGGAGGAATATCGTTGAGGTTGAACCCGTAGTCGTTGGGGTAGGACTTGATGTCCATAGTCAGCAGATGTCCGCCGCGGTCGTAGTTGCCAATCCACGCGCCTATATATACGGTGCCGCCGCGATACAGGTCTGTGATTTCCTGACGGTAATAGGTCTCGGGCCGCCAGTCGATACCGAAGTCTTTCATGCGCTCGTTGAAATGACCCACGCCGAATGGGGTGAAGAATCGCACCAGTTCGATAGGTGGCTCGTAATAGGTGTCTGAGTTCTGCACGATGCTTATGCCCTGATAACGCTGTCCGTCGCGGCCAGTGAAGATGGGTAGCGAGTCGGGGTGGTTGTTGATGCCGTCGAAAAACGTCGGATTGCAGTTGGGGTAGATGACAAATACGGACCCTGTCCGGTCGTAGGCGTCGCCGTTGCTTTGCTGGTGTAGCTCTACAAAATGCTGGTAGTGACCTGGCAGCCGTGGCAAATCGACTCGCTTGAGTATAAGGGTGCCTCCGGCATAGTGGAGAACGGTGTCGTATGGTATGTCTTTAATGCCGCCGTTGATATGGGCGTTCTCCTTGCCCCAGCACAACTGCTCGTGGTCGAAGACGCGGGTGGTGATAACCAGCCGCTCTTTCTTGATGCGGTCGAGTTCGCGGGGGGAGACGCGGGTCGAATTTTGAATTACGAATTCCGTATTTTGAGGTTTAATTTTTTTGTTGTATTCCGCTTTGACCAGTTTCAGGAGCATCTGGCCGTTGCGTGAGAAGGAGCGCAGAACACCGTGTGCGAGGCCGTAGTGGGGCAGTGGGTTGACGTTGATGTTGCTCGATTCGTCCATGTCGAATACGAGCGAGTTGCTGTTGATGGAACATTTGTGCTGTGTGCCTTCGACGGTCCACTCTATGTCGTTGCGCGCCAGACCTCGGCGGTAATAGTATGAGGTGCCGTCGGCGAAAGTGGCGACTACGGTGATGCTGTCGGCGTCGTAGTCAACGTATGTGCTCTCGGAGGCATATCCTGGGATAAGTGTCCCTTCGGGGTTGGCGGATTGTATTTCGATGCTGTTGCCGTTGCGGATAACGGTGATGAACGAGGTGTCGATTGATTCGCCGTATTCAACCTGCTGATAGACGAAGCGGTTGGCGTTTTTGGGTAATTTGGTTTGTGACAGGGCCGGAAGGGCGATGACGACGGCGAGGAGGATTGTCAGCTGTTTCATGCAATTGAATGTTATTGGCGTAAGGATTGGTCGTGGCGGTGCAGCAGGCGGCCGTACCATACGAGGCGTAGAATGATGACCAGCGAGCTGGCGGCGGCGTAGAGCTGGATGGCGAGGAGGAAGTCTTTGCGCAAAATGCCGATGGAGAGAGCAAGGACTCGGAGGAGAAGAGAGACGAGAGAGAAGTAGAACTCGCCCTGTTGCTTGGAGAGGGCGTAAGGTATGGCGAGGAGAGAATTGGCGGCAAGGAGAATCCACATCCAGGGCAGGAGAGCGTGGAAGAAGGGTGCGGAGCCAGCCCATTTGGAGCCGAAGACGAAGCTGAAGAGAGGCTCGGCATAGAGATAGAGGAGAGCGAAGACAGGGAGAGAGGCGAGGCTCACGGTAAGGGCGAAGCGAGTTATGAGATGGCCGAGAGGCATGCGGTTGTGCAGGCGCTCGTCTATTTCGACGTAGAGAACACGCTCGGCAGCGATGTTGAAGACGTTGACGGGACGGAAGGTGAAGGTGAGAGCGAGCCCGTAGAGCCCTATCTGAGAGTCGGGAACGGCGATGGCGGTAGCGAGCCAGATGAAAGGGAGGTTGCTAGAGAGAGAGTCGATGAAATCTTTTGGAGCGGTGAAGAGAGGGAACTTGCGGAACTTGCGAGCTGCGGCGAGGCATTCGTCACGGGATACGTCTTTTTGCAAGGGGAGTTTATGGAGATTGATGAGATAGTTGATGTTGCCAGCGGCTTGACCGAGTACGGTGCCCAAGGGGAGACCAATGAAGTGGAGAGGACGCAGGAAGCCGAGGGCAATCTTGAGGAGAGCACCGCCGGCGGATATGGAGGTGTCGGACCATACAATTTGGCTGAATTTTCTGAAACGGTTGAAGAGAGCGGCATAGACCCTTGTTGTGCCGCAGAAGAAGACCATGAAGGGGATGAGGACAGTGATCCATCCGATGGATAGCAGTTTGCCCGGGAGACAATGGAAGAGATTGAGTATGATGATGATGACAAAGATGGAGAGAGAAACTGTGGTGTTGAGCTTCAGTGAGAAGCGATAGATGGCGGAAGCCTCGCGGTCGGAGTCGGCGATGACGGGAGCGAGCTCGTACTTGCATGTGGAGAGGATGATGAGAACCTCGATGTAGCTGTAGAAGATATTGAAAACGCCGAAGTCGGCAGGAGAGTAAATGCGAGTGAGGATAAGGTAGGAAAGCAGCGTGATGCCCTGAGCCAGGACGCTTCCGGAGAGGAGGGTGGCGAGAGGCTTGAGGAGGCGGGATTTCATGGCAGCGGGATTAGATTTCGGAGTGGAACTTGCGGATGACCCATTCGGCAGAGAAGAGAAGGAGAATCACGAGGAGCACCCACCAGAGCGAGGCCAGGGAATGGTTGACGGCATGGGAGTGGATGACGGTCTTGAGGTCGGAACGAGAGAGGAGCCAAGACTCGATGCTGTCGAGTTGAGAGGGATAGGCGAGGAGAGCTCCCGTTTCGGAGGAGATGGTACGCAAGAGAGCGTGGTCGGCAGTGATAGAGGCGCTTTCGATGTCGGATTTGGAGACAATGAAGATGCCGTCGTCAGAGTAGTTTTTGCCAGCCAATGAGGTGGAGGCATGGAAGGAGTAGCGCCCCTCGGGGAGGAAGCCGAGGTCGAGACGGTAGGAAGAGGCGCGACGGCTGAAGAGGTATTCGACAGGATTGGCCGATTGCTTGCTTTCGGGATTGTCGGTTTGAGACAGAGGTTTGAGAGAGAGTTTTACGTCGGGGGTGTTGGTGGGTTCGAGGTTGTCGTCGAGCAGCTCGGCAGAGAGGAGGACGTGGTCGTCGTGGCGGACGATGTCGGGGACGGAGACGCGGAGGCGTTTGGATGTTGAGTTGGAGCATACGAAGCGGACGAGTTGAGAGACGAGCTGGTCGAAGAAGAGCGAGCGGCCGTTTTTAGAGAGGTCGTGAAGACGCCAGCGCCAGATACCTTCGCCGAAGATGAAGGCAGAGCGGGAAGAGGCGGAGGAGACGGCGAAGAGAGGTATGTCGGATGTGATGTTGCCAATACGAGAGAAGAAAAGCGTCTGGACGGAGGGGGAGACATCGTAGTTGCCGAAAGGAGCCTGGAGAGGAGGTTGCTGAGAGACGGCGTCGAGCAAGGCGGCGTCGAGGGAGAAGGAAGCGAAAGAGGGATTGGGAGCGGCGACGGCATCGACAGAGCTGCGTAGAGAGGTATTGATGGAGACGCCGGTATGGAGAGCGTTGAAGGCATCGAGGTCGGTGGCAGAGCCGAGGATGTAGAGAGCCGGTATGTCGAGCTGCTGGAGAGCGGGAGGGATGGCAGCGGTGCCGGCAGAGGGAATCTGGTGGAGGATGGCGAGGTCGAAGGGGTGATTGTTTGTTTGGTTGGAGTTCAGTTGTTTCAAGAATTCGTCGGGGGAGAGGACGGAGACGTCTATGCCATCGTTGGCTTCGAGTGCGCGCCGCAGAGCGGCCACATCGGGGTGAGGGGCAGCGGCGACGAGAGCGACGTGCTGACGCTGGTCGAGGACGCGGACATGGAGAGAGAAGGAGTTGTTGGAGACGGAGTGTTCGCCGTCGGCAGCTGAGAGGGAAATGGAATAGGTTTGGAGACCTGGGCGGTCGGCGAGGAGCAGGAAAGAGATAGAGGAGGAGAAGCGGTCGGAAGAGTAGTCAATCTCCTGTGAATAGATTTTTTTGCCGTCATGAGAGACGGAGAGAGAGGCACGCTGCCCTTTGAGGCGGTTGGCCACTACGGTCACTTCGACGGGGAATTTACGAGAGAGCGAGACCTCGCGGTTGCAGCGGACATGAGAGATGCGAGCGTCGCGCAAGACGGTGGTGTCGCCGAGGGCGACAGTATAGATGGGGCAGGGGATCCGCCGAGCTGCGGTGAGCGGGTTGAGGCCGTGGTTGTAGATGCCGTCGGAGGCGAGGATGACGGCACCGAGGTTGGAGCCTTCATAGAGTTCGGAAATATGGTTGAGGACGGCGGCGAGGTCGGTTTGCGATTCGGAGAAGGAAGGCTTGATGTCGCCGGCAGAGGGTTCGGAAACGGATTGTCCGAAAGAGTAGGAGAGGACCTCGTAGTTGCGGGAGAGGTGAGAGCGGAGCCGGTTGAGAGAAGGGAGGTAGTCGGAGCGATAGAATGAGGAGTCGGCGGTGAGGCTGATGGAACGGGAGTTGTCTTGAGCGATGATGACGAGCGGCTTTTCTTTTTCGTGGCGGATGTGAGTGACGAGCGGAGAGAGGAGAAGGAAGCTTACAAGCGAAACCGACAGGAAGCGCAATATGGCGAGAATGAGTCGTACACGTTCAGGCAGCTGCGGACGCCGCTGGCCGAAGGGGATATAGTAGAGAAGGGCGGCAAAGAGAGCGCCCGCCACAAGGCAGAGAAGGTAGAAATACCAGGGATAGTCAATGGTGAGGTGCATTGGAAACGTCGGTTGGATTCGGGGTGCAAAGTTACAAAGATTAAGGGATATATCAGTAACGCAGGATGCGTGTGGGGTTGTTAAGCAGGCAGTATTCGACAATCTCGTCGGCATAGTCGCCAAAAGCGGAACCAGATGTGTATTGGAAGAACCAAGTGCTGAAGAACTGGATGTTGAACTCCAACAGGCAGGGTTTGTCATTGGAGTCCAAGGCGATGTCGAGAGCCAGCAGGCGGTGGTGTGGTAAGCGAGAGCATACATCCTTGCCGAAGGCGACAATGGCCTCCCATTCGGGTATGTGAAGGGATTGCAGATGCGGATAGGCTTGCAGTAGCGGCGATGGTTCGGCATGCTGGGTGAACAGAGTGTCGTCAAGAGAACCGTCAGGTTTTATGCCGACGAAGCGACCGCCCATGTGGACATTGTCAACGAGGCTACCGTCGCCGCCGATGCGCAAGATGGAGCCGAGTAAATGACAGCGGTCGTCGGCGACGGAGCGGTAAACTGCGAGGCGGACGGTGTTGACGGAGGAGGGGTTGAACTGAGCGGTGAAGGCGCTTTGGCGTACGGCTTGCTGCATGATGAAGTCACCTTTCCAGCGATTTGTGAGGAGAGAGACGGTCAGCGGATTGTGGTCGGATGATGCGAACCAATGGCCGTTGTCGCTGGGTTGGAAGAGTTCTATGCCGTCGCCTTGAGTGGAGTTGTATGATGGTTTCACAATCACGGCAGAATGGCCGTCGAGGAGAGAGCGAAGTTTGGAGTCGTCCAGGACGAGGTGTCGGTATTCGCTATCGTAGAAGTGCCCGTCAATACGGCGGCAGACGGTGGGAGGGAGAAAGCCTTGAGGGAGAAGGCGGTCGAAGATGTTCTTGTCGAGATAGGGGCCGCGCAGCTCTTCGGGGCAGAGGACCGGTTCGATGAAGCAGTTGCAAACCTCCTCGGGCACGAAGTGAGGGTTGGAGCCGATGTAGTGATGGAAGACGCGATATTGACGAGGGCTGACTTTGACACCGAAACGCTGCCAATATGATAGCCATTCGGCTTCGCCCTCGCAGGGAGAGTCGGGGATGGAGTTATGTTGCATAACCTCCTTGTATTGGACATCGTTGAGGCGCTGGAGATGGCGGTAGTTGTGGTCGCGCAGTTTGTGTCGGACGAAGGTTTTGAGAAACTTCATGTGATTATCGGTGTGAAATTTTCAGTGCAAATATATCAAAATTTTCGCGAAGAGAGGAGAATTTGCAGAAAAGGCTGAGAGAAAGGGGATTTCGGGGATGAAGGGAAAGATAGATTTTTTAAGATTTTTTTGTTTGTAGGTGCAGAAAATATTTGCTATCTTTGTAGTGTTGAAAAAATATTCATGATGTTTCTCAACGGTGTATATATCAGCTTTTTGGCATGTATTGAGAAAATACATGTGACAAATGAGGCGGCTTTTTCGCTGCCTCAATATACTGATAAACAACAATAAATAATCTTCCACTTCGTATCAACTCTGTATCAAATACGTATTAACATCGTATCAAGTACGTATTATCTCTATGGTTTCTCCAAGGTTTCTCCAAGGTTTGTCTGAGGTTTCTCTAAGGTTTGTCTGAGGTAGGTCCGAGGTAAGTTTAAATTACATCTTGGGGTTCCTTGTTTTGGGGGTATGAATGGGGTGGGAGATGGGGAAATGTGAGTAAAAATTATATATTCCATAAAAAGTGGTATATTTGTAGTTCAAACAAAAAAGAGATGCGCTTTAAAGATATTGTAGGTCAACGAGTTCTGATAAACCAGCTAACGGAAGTGATAGATGCTGGGAGGGTGAGCCATGCGCAAATGATGCTGGGGAAGATGGGGTATGGGACGCTGGCGTTGGCGATGGGTTATGTGCAGTATTTGATGTGCGAGAACCGGCAGCACTATGGCGAGGGGGGCGAGCTGAGGGCCGATTCGTGCGGCGAGTGTCCGAGTTGCAAGAAGATAGAGTCGATGGTGCATCCGGATGTGCATCTTTATTTTCCGACGATATCGACGACGAAGGTGGAAAAGCCGCGGTGTTCGGAATATAGGGAGGAGTTTGTGAAGTTTCTGCAAGAGAAGGGGATGTATGTGAAGGTGAACGACTGGTATGTGTATTCGGGAGCGGAGAACAAGCAGGGGGAGTACAGGAAGGCGGATGCCTTGGAGTTGATAGAGGAGGTAGGGATGAAGTCGTATGAGGGGAGGGAGAAGGTGTTCATACTGTGGGGGCCCGAGCAGATAAAGACGCAGGTGGCGAACGAGCTGCTGAAGACGTTGGAGGAGCCGTATGAGGGGACGCTGATAATGCTGGTGGGGGAGAGTGACGACCGAATGCTGGCGACGGTGAGGAGCAGGGTGCAGACGACGCGAGTGCCGCGCATAATGGACGGAGGGCTGCCCGAGGAGGCGGAGGGCGACTATATTGAGGCGCAGAGGCTCAGGAACGAAGGGGAGGAGATAGAGGAGATGAAGCGGCTGTTTGTGGAATGGATGAGGTTGCTGTTCAAGCTGAAGATGGCAGAACTGGGGAAGTGGGTGGAAGGAATGGCGCGAGCCGGCAGGGAGAAGCAGAAACAGTTTCTCGGGTATGTGCTGGAGAATATGAGGCGCTGTTTCGGAGAGACGGCGTCGGGGACGGCGGCCGCGCTGAAGACGGGCGACGAGCGGTTTGACGCGATGTTTCCGTCGATGGTGACGCCGAGGAATGTGGAACAAATATACGAGAGCGTCAGTGAGGCTCTCTTTTCGATAGAACGAAACGCCAACCCGAAGGTGACGCTTATGCAGCTGTCGTTTCAGCTGAGCAGGTACATCAAGAACAGATAGTAGGGATGGCGGATAATCAAAACGCAAGACATGAGAAACGAACAAAGAAGAAGACCGAATAGGGAAAGCCGCCACCAGGAGGCGGAGAAGGAGCAGTTGCGCCGGGAGAGTGCGGAGTCGGTGCCGGAGAAGCCGGAAGAGGTGAGTGCGGTGGACGACGAGGAGGAAGACTATATAGCGACGCCCGAGGAGATAGCCGCCGAGGCGCAGAGGCAGGCGGAGCGCCGCAACCAGCGCAAGAACGGTAGCGACAGGAAGGAGGTGGACGACGAGGGGGTGTATGCAGAGTCGGGAGCGCGGCCAGACGACATAATAGACCCATACGCCGAGCCAGAGCCGGAGATTCCGTGGGTGAAGTATGAAGAGAACGACTTCTTGATGAGAGGCTGCAACCACTGCCCGAGGTGCTACGAGCCGGTGAGCCGTTGGGAGCGGGACAGCTGCAGCAAGCTGGCCACGACGAACTGGATGAGCAACATAAGGCTGCCGGAGGAGACGGGGTTCAACATAGTGGAGGTGCGGTTCAAGAACAACCGCAAGGATTTCTACCGACTGCCCGACGGGTTGAACGTGACGGAAGGAGACTTGGTGGCGGTGGAAGGAGCGCCCGGCCACGACATAGGGATAGTGAGTTTGACGGGCGAGGTGTGCCGTCTGCGTCTGAAAGAGCGCAAGATAGAACCCGAGTCGGAGGCGATAAAGAAGCTGTACCGCAGGGCGAAGCCGATGGACATAGAAAAGTGGGTGGGCGCCATAAAGGAAGAGCGCGCAGCGGTGCTCAAGACGCGCCAGATAGCTGAGAACCTGGGGTTGGAGATGAAGATAAACGATGTGGAGATGCAAGGCGACCACGGGAAGGCGATATTCTATTACACAGCTGACGAGAGGGTGGATTTCAGGGTGCTGATAAAGCTTCTGGCCGAAGAGTTCCATGTGAGGGTGGAGATGAAGCAGATAGGAGTGAGGCAGGAGGCGGCGAAGGTGGGCGGCATAGGGACGTGCGGACGCGAGTTGTGCTGCTGCACGTGGCTGACCAACTTCAAGACCGTCTCGACGAATGCGGCGAAGGTGCAGCAGATACTGCCGAATCCGCAGAAGTTGGCCGGACAATGCGGCAAGCTGAAATGCTGTCTGAACTTCGAGTATGAGGTGTATGCCGATGCGCTGAAGAAACTGCCGCAGATGGGAGTGCACCTGAGGTTCAAGAAAGGGTTGGCGATGTACAAGAAGACCGACGTGTTCAGGGCGATAATGTGGTATGCCTACGAGGGCGAAGGCGACCTGCACGCGCTTCCAGCCGATAGCGTGAAGAAGATAATAGAGATGAACCGCAATCAGGAATATCCAGAGCAGATGGAGGACTTCCAGATAGAGCTGATGTCAACGTCGGCGCTTGAGCAGGAGACGACAGACGCGGAGTTTGAGAGAGAGATAAGAAGGATGGCCGAAGGCGGCAACGGAGTGGTGGACGAAGACGGAAAGGCAGGCGGCCAAGGGCAGGAGAGGCGCGGACAGAACATGCGTCGCGACAACCGCGACAACCGTCAGCCGCGCGACCCGCAGGGACAACGCCGCGAGAGGCCGCAGCAGAGGCCTATGGCAGACGCCTCGGGACGAATGCCCGACCGCAGGAGAGACAACCGCGGCGACCGCAAAGATCAGCGGCGCAGAGATCCAAACGCATCAGATCGTCAGCAAGGGCCCCGCAACCGCAGGCCTTCGAACGAACAGAACAACTCGACAAACCAATAGCCATGAAAAAGAAAAGAAACCTGCTGCTGACGGCGCTGGCTATGGTGCTGCTGAGCGGATGTGCCAAGGGCACCTTCTACGACAAGCACCACACGGTTGACACAGAGGGATGGAGCATGGAAGAGGAATTGAGGTTTGCGGTGGACATAGAGGACACGCAGACGCCGTATGACTTCTACATAGACGTGAGGAACGCGAAGGATTACGCCTACTCGAACCTGTTTCTTTTCATCACCACCACGTTTCCAGACAAGGTGGAGAGGAGGGACACGCTGGAGTGCCCGTTGGCAGACGCCTACGGAAGATGGTACGGGAGGCAAACGAACAGATATGTCGATGGACGCTACCTGCTGCACCAGAGGGTGATATTCCCGATGAAGGGGACTTACACGTTCCAGATAAACCATGCGATGAGAGATACGGTGGTGACAGGAATAAAGAACATCGGATTGCACGTTGAGACGGCATCCAGATAACCAACCAACACAGAGAAAACTATGAAAGAAGATAAATCGAAACTGTACAGGACGCTATGGTTCATATTCGGTGGGTTCTGGCTGACAGTCATATTGTTTTTCGTGCTGCTTTCGGCCGGATGCCTGGGGTTCATGCCCTCGTTTGAGGAGCTGGAGAACCCGAACAGCATGCAGGCGTCGGAGGTGATTTCGTCAGACGGTGTGGTGCTGGGATATATAGGCATACAGAACCGTTCAGACGTGAGGTATGAGGACATCTCGCCCAACGTGATAAACGCGTTGATAGCGACAGAGGACGCGCGTTTCTACAAGCATAGCGGAATAGACACAAGGAGCTTGGTGAGGGTGCTTTTCAAGACGGTATTGGGACGGCATAGGAGCAGCGGAGGCGGAAGCACCATCACGCAGCAGCTGGCGAAGAATCTGTTTCCACGCGAGCGCAAGAGCAAGCTGGGCACCGTCTATTCGAAGCTCAAAGAGTGGGTGGTGGCCGTGAAGCTGGAGCACCGCTACTCGAAGAAAGAGATAATCACGATGTACCTGAACACGGTCGATTTCGGCAGCAATGCCTTCGGCATAAAGACAGCGGCAAGGACGTTCTTCGGCAAGACGCCGGCCGAGCTGGAGGTGGAGGAAGCTGCGGTGTTGGTGGGATTGCTGAAGGCTCCCACAACCTATTCGCCTGTGCTGCACCCCGACCACTCGCTCAACCGCCGCAACGTGGTGTTGAGCCAGATGAACCACTACGACTACCTGACCGACGAGGAATACGAGGCGTTGAAGGATAAACCAATAAACATGTCGCATTATACGCCCCAGAGCCATAACGACGGTTTGGCCACCTATTTCAGGGAGTATGTAAGAGCGGAGATGAAAGAATGGTGCAAACACCAGCGCAAGAACGACGGAACGCCGTATGATGTGCACAAAGACGGTTTGAGGATATACACCACGATTGATTCGCGCATACAGGCATACGCCGAGGATGCTGTGAAGAAACACATGGGCGAAGAGATACAACCCGCTTTCGATAAAGAGCTGGCACGCAGAAAAGACCGCAACCCGTTCAGCGGCATCGGCAAGGATCAGCAGGAGAAATACCTGCGGCAGGCGATGATAAACAGCGACCGCTATTACCAGCGCAAACAAGCAGGAGCGAAAGAGGCGGATATAAGGGAAGAATTCAACAAGAAGGTGCAGATGTCGGTATTCACATGGAAAGGGTTGAAAGACACGATGATGAGTCCGTGGGATTCGCTGCGGTACTACAAAGGGTTCCTGAATGTGGGCCTGATGTCGGTCGAACCAGGGACGGGATATGTCAAAGCATACGTGGGTGGCATCAACTATCGCTACTTTAAATACGACAACGTGCGAAGCCTGCGGCAGGTGGGCTCCACCTTCAAGCCGTTTGTCTATACGATGGCGATACAGGATTTGGGTATGACGCCCGGTACGGTGGTACCCAACGCAGAGGTGTGCTTCGACAACGGAAGGGGAGGCCTGTGGTGTCCGAAGAACTCGTCGCACGCCCGTGAAGGCGAAATGGTGACGCTGAAGTGGGCGTTGGCAAACTCAATCAACTGGGTGTCGGCCTACCTGATGAAACAGGGATCGCCCGAGCAGGTGATAGCGATAGCGAGAAAGCTCGGCGTGAAGAGCGACATACCCGCGGTGCCGGCCATCTCGGTGGGAACGCCCGAGATAACGGTGGCCGAGATGGCTGGAGCGATGGCAACCTTTGCCAACAACGGCGAGTATGTGGAGCCGATATTTATCCTCAGGATAGAGGACAAGCACGGCAAGGTACTTGCGCGGTTCACCCCCGAGCGCCACGAGGCGCTGAGTCCTCGCACGGCCTATCTCATGCTTTCGCTGATGCAGGGAGTGGTGTCGAGTGGAACGGGATGCCGCCTAAACTACAAATACAAACTTAACCAATACTCCACAGCCATAGCAGGAAAGACAGGAACGACACAGAACAACTCCGACTGCTGGTTTATGGGCATCACGCCGAAGCTGGCGACCGCCATCTGGACGGGAGGCGAACTGAGGTCGATACACTTCCGCAACATGACCTATGGACAAGGAGCGGCGCAGGCGTTGCCGATATTCGGCTATATGATGCAGAAAATCTATAGCGACAACAACCTGAAGTTTCCGAGAGGGGATTTCCAGAAGCCAAACTCGGTGACATCGGAGGATATGGATGCCTCATACTTCTGGTCGGAGGTAGAGGCAGAGAAGAACTCGCCCGACGCCGGAGTTACCGACATAGGCACCGACGAGTCGATATGGTAAAGATGGAAAACCTCTTTGGCAAGTCGCTGGCTGGGTTGCAGGCGTTGTGCGAGGCAGAAAAACTGCCGAAGTACGCGGCGCGTCAGATGTGTGACTGGCTCTATGCCAAAGGTGTGGACAGCATAGACGCGATGACGAACCTTTCGCTTAAGGTACGGTCGCGGCTGAAGGAGTTTTGCAGCATTGAGCGGAAGGCGCCGCTGGAGTGTCAGGTGTCGCGCGACGGTACGAAGAAGTATGTCTTCGAGGTTGGAGGTCAGGGCGATTCTCAGGTGCGCTGTTTCATTGAGACGGTATATATACCCGACGGAGAGAGAGCGACACTCTGTGTTTCCTGTCAGGCGGGATGCAAGATGGGTTGCCGCTTCTGTGTCACAGGCAGTCAGGGTTACAAATGCAGCTTGACAGCCAGCGAGATATTGAACCAGATATTCTCCATCCCCGAGTTCGGAAAGCTCACAAACATCGTCTATATGGGCATGGGCGAGCCGTTCGACAACTACGAGGCGGTGATGCGTTCGATTGAGGTGTTGACGTCTGCATGGGGACTTGGTTGGAGCCCACACCGCATCACGGTCAGCACGGTGGGGGTGAAACCCGGGATAGAGCGGTTCATGAAAGATTGCGACTGCCATCTGGCCATAAGCCTACATAACCCTCTCGCAGACGAGCGTCTGGCTATGATGCCAATGCAGAAAGCCTATCCGATAGCCGAGGTGGTGGCGATGCTGAAAAGATACGATTGGAGCGGGCAGCGACGCCTGTCGTTCGAATACACGATGTTTGGCGGCATGAACGACGACAGAAAACACGCCGAAGCTGTGGTAAAGCTGCTGACGCCGCTGTGGTGCAGGGTGAACCTCATACGGTTCCACACTTCGCCCGGAACCCCGTTCCGCACGTCGCCACGCGAGAAGATGCAGCAGTTCATGACCTTTCTTAACGAAAGCGGCATACGGTGCACCATACGAGCCTCGCGGGGCGAGGACATCATGGCTGCCTGCGGCTTGCTGGCAGGGAGTGTGCCTGGACGGGGCGAATAAGAAACCAACTCAGACGGAAGACATAGTTAAATCCATTTGCAAACAAACAATTTTAAAACCGCATATTATGAAAAAAATTCTAGTGACATTCATCCTGATCAGCATGCTTGCACCTTGCTCTTTTGCGCAGAAGAAAGATACCAAGGCGGTGCTGAACAACATCCACCAGCGCAAGAGCGTGCGCACCTATTCTGACAAGAAGGTGTCAGACGAGGTTGTGACCGAATTGCTTAAAGCCGCAATGGCTGCTCCCACCGGCATGAACGTGCAGCCATGGTATTTCGTGGTGCTGAGAGACACCTCGCAGTACGACCGCATATTCGAAAGCAACGGCAATATGCGAATGTTCAAAGAGTCGTCGGTGGTTATAGTGCTCTGTGCCGACACAACGGTCACGCGGTCTCCGCGCAACAACCCCAATGCGCCAGCGGTGACGACGCCCAACGCCATCTGGCGCGACGATATGGGAGCCTGCACAGAGAACCTGCTGCTGGCCGCTGAAGCCTATGGGTTGGGAGCCTGTTGGACGGCATGCTATCCCTTCCCCGACCGCATGAACAGCATCAAGAAACATCTAAACCTGCCCGCCAATGTGGTCCCCTACAGCGTTGTCCCCATCGGCTATCCGCGATTGGACGAGAAGCCCAAGGACAAGTGGAAGCCCGAGAAGGTGCATTACGGACGGTGGTAGTAGTGCAGCATAGTGGAAAAGAGAAAGCGGGAATCGCACACGAGCGATTCCCGCTTTTCTGTCAGAAAGGGACGTCTCAGTTGAGACAGATTTCCATCCTTACCGAGTCGAAGCGAATCTGCTGGAAGCAGCGTTGACGCTGGCTCATGCGGTGCAGCACGCTACATTCTGCCTCGGCGGCGCCGAGGATGACCTCGAGCACACGCTTGGATGGCCCCGTTGCGCTGGCCGACTTCAATGATGTATTTGTGCTTTTTGATTGAAGGGGGTAGAATTGCTCCATAAGCGCAAGATTGGGTTTGACTTACAGTTTTGGTTTGTCTTATCGTGAAGGGCTGGGTGGCACCTCCCGTACTAGACAATCACATAAAAAACTACACCATGCGTCTCTTTATTGTGTAGCGAAAAAAATTTAAGAAATCCTCAGGAGGAAAAAGGACATAAAACAAGACGGCATCGCTTGTGCGACGCCGTCGTTTTAGAAAAGTTATGAGCCAGAAGGCTAAAGTTCTATGTGCATGTTGTTTTCCTGAGCTAGGCGGCGCAGGTTGATGATGGCGTAGCGCATGCGGCCGAGTGCGGTGTTGATGCTCACGCCTGTGCGTGCGGCAATATCCTTGAAGTCGCACTTGCCATAGTGGCGCAGGATGACCACACGTCGCTGTTCGGGAGGCAGCATACGCACCAGTTTGCGTATGTTGGCGCTGGTTTGTTGGCGTATGATGCGGTGCTCCACATCCTCGTCCTGAAGCTTCAGGTTCTGAACCACGTCGAAATCGGGACGATTGGGCACCATAGGCATCTTGTTGCCGCGACGGTAGTGATCGACGATAAGGTTGTGAGCGATGCGCATGACCCAGTGGATGAACTTGTTTTCATCCTTGTAAACGCCAGAGTTGATGGTAACAATCACCTTAAGGAAGGTGTCTTGGAACACATCGTCGGCAATTTCCTTATCTTTCACCACCGAGAAGATGTAGCCGTAAACCTTTGCCTGATACCTGGCAAGCAACACCTCAAAGCAATCGCTGTTGCCGTCCCTGTACCCTTGTATCAGTTCGTTGTCCGTAAGTTTGGAAAGCTTCTTGTCCATAACTATGTCTTATTGATTCAAAAACTGATAGTCGTCTTTTCGATAGGCTAGGTTTTTTGTTTTTGTTTTAATGACTTTGCAAAGATAGAAGTTTTTTTTGAATTAGCAAAGCTCTACGGACATTTTATGTTTTTAGTGTATGGAGGCGACTGTTTATTTTGTTAAAAATCAAAATTTAACATTTCACGTATGCAAAGTTTTGTACAACTTATTGTTGATTAATTCTTTCCGCATAAACTCCTTTTGCGTCATCCGTTGCGATGAAAAGTCGGTCATAATAAAACCTTTGTTCGGTGCGTTATAGTAGTTTCTCAACAAAAACGCATAAATACTATGAACAAAATATTCGGCAACTTGAAAGGCGACCTCTTCGGAGGACTTACGGCAGGTATTGTGGCCTTGCCCCTCGCCCTCGCATTTGGCATACAAGCCTTCGGTGGCATCGACAGCCCTGACGCTGCATCCATCGGTGCCCTCGCCGGCTTGGTGGGTGCCACCATGTTAGGCATGTTCGCCGCCATATTCGGTGGCACGCCCTCGCAGATATCAGGCCCCACAGGTCCTATGACGGTGGTTTCCGCCGCCCTTGTCTCGTCGGCGTGGGCCGCCTCGTCGGGTAGCCTCTCCGCTGTGCTCATCTCCATGACAATGGCAGCCTTATTCTGCGGTCTCTTCCAGATACTCTTCGGCGTCATCAAGTTGGGCAAATATGTCCGCTACATACCCTATCCCGTTCTTTCAGGTTTTATGAGTGGCATAGGTGTCATTATCATCCTGCAGCAGCTCTATCCACTCGTCGGCTTGAAAGGGTCAGGCTCTATGATACAGCTCTTAGCTGGCTTTCCCACGGCTGTAGCCACGGGCTTTACCCTCGCCGCCCTGCTCCTCGGTGTCGGCACCATACTCATAGTCACCCTTCTTCCACTTCTCACGAAGAAGGTGCCCGCCACCCTCGTGGCACTCATCGTCATGACTGTGGTTTCGCTTTTCCTCCCGAAAGGCAGCGTCAGCATAATCGGCGACATACCCGCCGGCCTTCCAAAACCGTTCTTCCTGAACGACAACGTCACCCTTGCCGGCCTCGACTGGCTCTTCATCCTCAAGGCCGCCATCATACCTGGCCTCACCCTTGCCGGCCTTGGCTCCATCGACACGTTGCTTACCTCAGTGGTGGCCGACAACATCACCAAAACCAAGCACAACTCCAACCGCGAACTCATCGGTCAGGGTATCGGCAACGCTGTAGCCGGCCTATTCTGCGGTCTTCCTGGCGCCGGTGCCACCATGCGCACGGTGGTCAACGTGCGCTCAGGTGGGCGTACACGCCTCAGCGGGGTGGTGCATGCGTTGCTCTTGCTGGCCGTCATGCTCGGCCTTGGAAGCTTGGTCAAGTATGTGCCGCTCTCCGTCCTTGCCGGCATCCTGATTACCGTCGGCTGGGGCATCATCGACTTCAAAGGGTTCCGCGACCTTTTCAAGATACCGCGAGCCGACGCAGTCGTGCTTATCGTCGTCTTCCTTGTAACCGTCTTTGTTGACCTGCTCACCGCCGTCGGCATCGGCATGGTGATAGCTTGTGTCCTCTTTATGAAGCGTGCCTCCGACCTGGTCGAAGGGGGCTACAGCAGCCAGGAGATGACCAACTTCGACAAAGAGAGCCCATGGAACGACGAAGGTGGCATGCCCGACACAGCCAAGCACAGCATCTACATCCAGCGACTCAACGGTCCTATCTTTTTCGGTACCATCAACAAGTTCAAGCAAGTGATGACCGATGTGCCTGTCGATGCCAAGATAGTCATCATCCGCATGCGCCTGGTGAGCTTTATGGATCAGTCGGGCCTCTATGCTATGGAGACCGCCATCAAGGAGATACAGGATCGTGGCGCCACGGTGCTTATGACCATCATCCAGCCGCAACCTATGTACATGCTGCGCCGAATGAACGTCATACCCGCCATCGTACCCGAAGACCACACTTTCAAGACCTTCGAAGACTGCACCGACTACCTCCGCCAGATCACCAGCCAGAAATCCTGACCCTCAGCCACGCTGCCTCCTCATCACGGTTCCTGACACCGATGTCCGGCCTTGCGTTTGTGTACTCATGGGCATCGCATGAGGAGTGATAATAAAAAAACCATGACCGACACTATGACACCGGAGCAGCGGCATCGTTGCATGTCGCGCATACGAAGCAAGGCTACCAAGCCCGAGCTGAAGGTGCGTAGATGGCTGTGGAACCATGGGTATCGCTATCGTTTGAACGTCAGAAGTGTGCCAGGCAAGCCCGACATCGTGATGCGCCCCTACCGCACGGCGATTTTCGTGAATGGGTGTTTTTGGCATGGGCATGGGGTGCGTATGAATGACGTACAAATCGCCAATTCGGAGTGTTGCAAGATTCCCAACACCAACCGCGCTTTCTGGGTGAACAAAATCATGAGGAACAGGGAGCGTGACCAAGAGAACTACCGCGTTCTGCAGCAGAACGGCTGGCATGTGATTGTCATCTGGGAGTGTGAGCTGAAGGCTTCGGTCATGGAACAAACCATGCGCAGTGTAGAGCTGCAGCTCAACGAGAACCTCCTGTCGCTCTACCGCCACACCCCTAAGCCCTATACGCTCGACGAAGAGCAGCCCTCGTCGCTGGCTGCCGAAGGGATGGAGGAGTGGAGATAGTGAAAGCAGACGGCGCATATCGGCAGGGAGAAATCGGCACCACCCATAAAAGTTGTTTGAAAAATGCGGAAGGTTTGTTGTAATTCGCATTATTTTTGTATCTTCGCTACTTGAAACAAGGGTATTTTTATAGGTTAATCCAATGAATATACAAGACATACTGAATAGCACCGACCGCTTCGCTTCCAATGCTGGCTGCCGCATCACCGAGGTGGATGAGCACCACGCTGTCGCAGAGATGACAGTGACCAAAGACCACCTGAACGGAGGCAACATCTGTCAAGGCGGTGCGCTCTTCACACTGGCCGACCTGGCGATGGCGGCACTGATGAACCGAGAGGGAGACCTCACGCTGGGCATAAACTACAACATCATGTTCGTCTCGGGCGCGAAGGCGGGCGACCGTCTGCGCGCTGAAGCGATACACGTAGCCGACCACAAGAAGATCCCTTCGGCCGAAGTGCGCATCACCGACCAGGAGGGCCGTCTCGTATGCCACATGACCGGCATGGGCTACCGCAAAGCCGACCGTCTGCCTCAGTAAACCCCCCAAAAACCGATGAAACTGCTAAGAAGAAAACCGTCGCTCACCACCCAGATCGCCCTCGCGCTGCTGCTCGCGGTGGTGGCGGGCATGCTGCTGCAACATCAAGCCGACTTCGTCAACGGATATATCAAACCCATAGGCACCATCTTCCTCAACCTGCTGAAGTTTATCGTGGTGCCGCTGGTGCTCTTCTCCATCATGGCGGGCATCCTCTCGATGAACGACGTGAAGAAGGTGGGCTCGCTGGGGTTGCGCGCCCTGCTCTACTTTATGGTGACGACCCTCTTCGCGGTCACCTTGGGCTTGGTGGTGCCGAGCCTTCTGAGAGGGGTTATACCGCTCATACATATCGCTCCCGAATCGGCGGGTGGGGCCGCCGAGGTGCAGCGACTCTCGGTGATGGATCAGGTGGTCAACATGTTTCCCAGCAATATCATAGAGCCGTTAGTCAAGATGGAGATGATGCCGGTCATCGTGATAGCGCTCTTCTTCGGCATCGCTATGGTGCATGTGGGCGAGAAGGGCGAGATGGCGCGGAAGGTGACGCTGAGCCTCAACGAGGTGGTGGGCAAGGTGCTGGGATATATCATGGCGTTGGCGCCCCTCGGGGTGTTCTGTATGCTGACGCCTGTGGTGGTGGACAACGGACCTTCGGTGCTGGCTTCCTACGCTGCGTTGCTGGGGTTGGCTTACCTCTGCTTCTTCATCCACGCGGCGGTGGTTTACAGCTCGGCGGTGGGGCTGCTGGGCAAGATGTCGCCGTTGAAGTTTTACAAAGGTTTGCAACCCGCTATGCTTTTCGCTTTCTCGAGCGACTCGTCGGTGGCGACGCTGCCCTACACGATGCAATGTACCGAAAAGATGGGGGTGAGCAAGGATACTGGCCGATTCGTGCTCTCGCTGGGCGCCACAATCAACATGGACGGGGTGGCCATATACCTGGGTGTGGCTTCGGTGTTCATGGCGCAATGCTGCGGGATAGAGCTCACGATGGGTCAGTATCTGGCTATCGCCTTCGCCTCGACGGTGGCTTCTATCGGCACACCCGGAATCCCGGGTGGAAGCCTGGCGCTGATGGCTATGGTGTTCGCTTCGGCGGGCATCCCGGTGGAGTGTGTGGCTGTGGCGGCGGGCATCGACCGCATCATAGATATGGGAAGGACGGTGATGTCAGTGACCGGCGACGCCTCCTGCGCCGTAGTGATGCAACGTCTCGTAGGAAGAAATGAAGAACGAATAAAACAATAAGACAATGTCATTCTGGAGAGTGCTTTTAGCCATCATTTTCCCGCCGTTGGCAGTGATCGACCGCGGGTGCGGCTCGTTTCTCATAGTCCTTATCCTCACATGTGCCGGATGGGTGCCCGGGGTTATTGCGGCTTTGGTGATTTTGAACAAGAATTGATAAATAAACAACAATGAAAAAAATAGCTTTTATCGTTGCGGCGGCCTTGCTTATGGTGGCTTGCAACAATAATGAGGAAAAGCAGCTCAAGGAAAGGGCTGCGGAACTGTGTAAGTATATCCCCGACCACGAGCTGCTCGAGCAGTCGCGCGACTATATGACCGAGGACTTCTACGCTGTGTTGGACACTATGTTTAACCTCCTGCCGGAATTCGAAGCGCTCGACCACGAATGGCTCTACTACTTCGTGACGGGCAACGGCGGCACGATAGCCGACTTCGAGGTGGTTGGCGTCGAGCTGACCGACAAAACCCACGCTGTGGCCACTATCAACGTGCGACAAAAGTGGGAGGACGGCTCGTTTGACCCCATGTCGGACATTGAGGAGCACAAACTCGCTATGGAGAAGGTGAACGGAGCATGGCTCATATCCGACTTCGACGGGCACAAGGCCGACTGCGTCCGACATATAGCCATCAACCGCGATGAGCAGGCGGTGCGCAGCGCCATCGGCGAATATCTAGTGAGCGAGATTGGCGAGCTCTACGCCAAAGGCGAGCTCTGCATCCCGACGATGGTAATGATACACGAAGAGGAGGGGCTCTTTATGGGCGACTTCTGGGTGATGTGGTACAACGTAGAGGGCGACACGCTGAAATGTGTCTCCGGAGGCAATCATGCAGGTGCAATGACTTTGAACAAGGAGGGCGGCAAATACAAGGTTACCGGCTTCGAACAGACGGTGGACGGTGCTGGCAACATAGCCAGCGCCAAGCGAATATTTGGCAGCTACTACGACATCTACGAGAACATCCACTCCAACGAACAGGTACGCGAAGCCGTACGCAACGAGCAACTGGGAGTGTACGTGCGCAGCCACAACATGAAGGTGCATTATTACCAAGATTACGGATGGCCGGCAGTGGAGATAAGATGAAGCAGATAGTGGTTGTGGCCGCCATTATCAGGAAAGGCGACAAAATCTTCGCCACCCAGAGGGGTTACGGCGACTGGAAAGACTGGTGGGAGTTTCCTGGCGGGAAGATGGAAGCGGGCGAGTCGCCGGAAGAGGCGCTGAAGAGGGAGATAAGCGAGGAACTCTCGGCGGAGATAGATGTGGAGCGGTTTATGACGACCGTAGAATACGACTACCCTGTGTTTCACCTTACGATGCATTGCTATCTCTGCTCGCTGGCAAGCGACTCGCTACACCTCAACGAGCACGAGGCCGCCCGATGGCTCTCGGCCAACCAGCTAGACTCGGTAAGATGGCTCCCAGCCGACAAAGGGTTGCTGCCAGAGTTGCGGTCGTTGATTAGTTGACATACTATAGTTGAAAATTGGGCGGTTGAGGGGTGCGCCATGTTAATATTTATCTGTAATTTTGCATCTAAATCGAGAATAGAGAGTGCCCGCATGGGCAATTAAAGTGAAAACTGAAACATTATGAAAAATAGAGACATTGTGTGCAGCGGCATCCGTCCGACTGGAAACCTGCATCTGGGAAACTACTTCGGCGCTCTGCGCAACTTCGTGAAGATGCAAGAGGAATACGACTGCTATTTCTTCATCGCAGATTACCATTCGCTGACGACACATCCGACGCCCGGAAGCATCTACGGCGACGCCCGCAAGATCATGGCGGCCTACCTCGCCGCAGGACTTGACCCGGAGAAGGCTACGGTATATCTGCAGAGCGACCTGCCGGAGACGGTTGAGTTGTATCTTTTCTTCAACATGAACGCTTACCTAGGCGAGCTGGAGAGGGTGACCTCGTTCAAAGACAAAGTGCGCCAGAACCCGAACAACGTGAACGCAGGCCTGCTGACCTACCCGACGCTGATGGCGGCGGACATACTGATACACAAAGCCAACAAGGTGCCTGTAGGCAAGGACCAGGAACAACATCTGGAGATGACGAGGGTGTTCGCACAGCGCTTCAACAACATGTATGGAAAGGAGGTGTTCCCCCTGCCGCAGGCCATAGGGTCGTCCACGGGGTTGGTGAAGATTCCGGCATTGAACGGTGCCGGCAAGATGGGTAAGAGCGAAGGTGAGGCCAGCACCATCTTCCTTACCGACGAAGACGCGGTGATACGCAAAAAGGTGATGAAGGCGAAGAGCGACAGCGGCCCTACGGAGAGGAACCAGAAGAAGCCAGAAGAGATAGAGAACCTCTTCGCGCTGATGAGTGCGGTGTCGTCGCCCGAGGCGGTGGCTCACTTCGACGAGCTGTACAACAGCTGCCAGATACGCTACGGCGACATGAAGAAACAGCTGGCCGAGGATATGGTGGCTTTTGTGGCACCCATAAGAGAGCGTATCGCTGAATATTTGGCCGACGAGGTGGGAATGGCCAAGATTCTTGACAGAGGAAAAGAAAAAGCCCGCGAGAGCGCACGGAAAACCATCGATGAGGTGAGACGTACAATAGGATACAGGGATTAGTTTTTAGTTTCAAGTTGACCGCTAACCACCAAGAACAGTTTTGAATCGTTTTAATTATCATATAATGCTGATTGCCGCCATGTTTGTTTGTGGTGGTATATCGGCGCAGAGTGTCGAGAATACGGTGAAAGAATGTAAGCACGCCAAGATCAATCTTTCAGCCAACATTCTTAAGTACGACACCGCGTCGTCGTCGATGAAGTCTTTCTTCGACAAATGGAACTCTCTGCAGCAGAACGGGCGCGGACGCGTGAGCATCATGCACATCGGAGGCTCACATGTGCAGGCGGGCACCATGAGTCACCGCATCCGTCGCCATCTGGTGAAAAGAGCGGGTGTGTCCGACCGAGGACTTGTATTCCCCTACTCAGCGGCTGCCAAATGCAACAATCCCGCCGACTACCGCATAAGCTGCAAAGAGAAGATGGGGTTGACGCGCAACGTGTATAAGGAACCGCAGAAGGAGTTGGGTTTGTGTGGCATCGCCGTCACTGCCGCCGACACCTTCTCGGTGATACGCTACTGGAACAACGACAGCACCATCGACTGGCATACCGACCGTATAGTGCTGCTCGGCTACTCGCCCGAAGGGGTGGTGCCGCTGTTGAGAGTCGAGGACCGCGAGGTGTGGCCATCTTATGTGGATGAGGAGACGCGTCGTTTTGTGTTTAACCTGCACAACGAAGTAGATTCGTTTGCAGTGGTGCTGAACTGCGACTCGTTGCACACCTTCACCCTCACTGGCATCTATCTTGGCAACAAGCGGTCGGGAGTCACCCTCCACTCTGTGGGTGTGAACGGAGCAGCGGTGCCCGACTACCTGCAGAAATGCCCATACCTGACAGAAGACCTGAAGATGGTGCGTCCCGATATGGTGGTTTTCGGCATCGGTATCAACGACGCCGCCTCCAAAGACTTCGACACAGCGGTGTTCCGCCAGAACTACCTTTCACTCTGCAAAGCCATACGCGAGGTGTCGCCCGACTGTGCCTTCGTGTTCATCACCAACAACGACAGTTTCAAGCGAGTGAAGCGTAAGGTGTATCACGTGAACCGCAACGGATTGCTGGCGCGTGAGGTCTTCTATCGCTTGGCCAAAGACACCGATGGGGCTGTGTGGGATCAGTTCGAGATTATGGGCGGGCTTGAGTCGATGGACAAATGGCGCCTCGACAAACTTGCCCAGAACGACCGCATACACTTCACGCGTGCCGGCTACGAGTTGCTGGGCGACCTCTTCGTCGAAGCATTTTTCAAGGCTGCCGGACAGAAATCTGTCGCCGGAAACAAAACCAGCGTAGGAAAATATTCGCCGATAGACCAATAAACCAACTACAACATTCACGCATTAACATATCCTGTTATAAAAATTGTTCCTTAACTATCTTACCGACCTCTTCGCTTTCGACAACGCCCACCCGTTGCTCTTCACCCAGTTCAATTTCTGGGCGTTCTTCCTGCTGGTTTATGCATTGTTCTGTGCGATAGTGGAGGTTGGTAGTCGCAAGCGCCCTTTCTCCAAAGGACGACGTCTGATGCGCAACGGCTACCTCTTCCTCGTGAGCCTCTTCTTCTACTACAAGACATCGGGCCTCTTCGTGCTGCTGCTTATCTTCGCCACCCTCGTGGGTTGGATACTCGGCATAAGGATGGATTCGCTGCGCACAGGTGGTAAACGCAAGATGACCAGGGCGCTTATGATTCTCGGGGTGGTGGTCAACCTGCTGGTGCTCTCCTACTTCAAGTACGCGTATTTTTTCACCGATATCTACAACACCGTCTTCCACACTCACCTCGAAGCCGTCAACGTGCTGGCGCGCTGGTCTAACCATTTCACCGCCACCGCCCGCTTCGATGCTTCGGTGATACTGCTTCCGGTGGGCATCTCGTTTTTCACCTTCCAGAACATCAGCTATATCGTCGATGTCTATAAGGGCAAGGTGCGGCATGCGTCAAACGTGCTTGACTTTGGCTTTTACACCACTTTCTTCCCACAGCTGGTGGCAGGTCCTATCGTGCGAGCCGACCAGTTCATCCCGCAGCTCTACAAGCCCTTCTTCCTCACGCGGCGTCAGTTTGGAATTGCTCTTTTCTGGATACTGAACGGATTGGCGAAGAAGCTGATACTCGCCGACTATCTGGCGGTAAACTTCGTTGACCGCGTTTTCGACAATCCGTCGCTCTACACCCCTTTCGAGAATTTCGCCTCACTTCTCGTCTATTCGCTGCAGGTGTATGCCGACTTCTCCGGTTATACCGACATCGCCATCGGTGTCGCCATGTTGATGGGATTCTACCTGCCACTCAACTTCAACTCGCCCTATAAGGCCACCAACCCCGCAGGGTTCTGGAAACGCTGGCATATCTCGCTCTCCAACTGGCTCAAAGACTACCTCTACATACCCATCGGCGGCAACCGCAACGCCACCGTTGCCACATATCTCATACTCGCCATCGTGATGGCTGCGGTAGGATTTATGGCCAACACGCTGTGGGTGTGGATAGTTATTGCTTCCGTTGCCACATTGCTGGTGGCGGTATATGTCATCATCCCGAAACACCGCCGCGAGATGAACACCAACATCAACAATATGGACACGATGCTGCTGGGAGGCCTCTGGCATGGGGCATCGTTCAACTTCATCACCTGGGGCGGATTGAACGGATTGGGTATTCTGGCGTACAAATGGTGGAAGAAACTGGGCCCCTGGGCACGTATCATCGCCATCACGTTCATCTTCATCGCCGTGTTCGACCTGCGGCTTGCCCTGCCCTCCCACACGATGAACTTCTTCGTCTATTTCACCGGCTTCGCCACCATCGGCATACTCCTCGTCACCATCCCGCGGCTGTTCAAACACCAAAATACTTTGCAATTCGAAGCCCGTAATTCCAAGTTCACACTCGTCTGGAACACCCTCATCACCTTCCTCTTCATCAGCTTCACCCGACTCTTCTTCCGAAGCGGCTCAAATCTCAACCCCGCCGAAGCCAACGAGGTGGCGTGGCGCACGGCGTCGCAGATGGTCGATCAGATGGGCTCGCACTGGAATCTTGCACAAATACCTCAGATCGTCGGTGCCTATTGGAATATTTTTCTCATCTTTGCAATCGGAATGGTCATACATTGGCTGCCCGCACGCTTCAAACGCCGCTACCGCCTCTGGTTCGCCTCGATGCCCATTTGGCTTATGCTGTTAGTCGTCGTTGCTGCGGTCTTTGTGCTCTACCAGTTCGTCACCGCCGGTCTTCAGCCGTTCATTTATTTCCAGTTCTGAAATGAAACTATCTGTCAAAATATCTTTATCAGTCATTGTGGCCATCCTGGTTGGCAGCTTGAGCTCGTGTGCCAAGCAGGGCTATCCTTCGGGCGGCCCCGTCGATAAGCAACCGCCGAAGGTCAAAGGTGTGAGCCCCCAGAGCGAGTCCATCAACTGCACAGCCAAGAAGTTCCGCATCGACTTCGACGAATATGTCACGATGAAGGACGCCGACAACAACGTGCTCATCTCGCCGCCCATGAAGCAAAAGCCCGAATATCAGGTAAAGGGCAAGAGCCTTATTGTGAAGCTGAACGATACGCTCGCACCCAACACCACCTATCTCTTCCAGTTCAAGGGCGCGATAGTCGATTACAACGAAGGCAACCCCCTGACCTCGTTCGAGTATGTCTTCTCGACAGGCGATGCCCTCGACTCGATGACCATCTCCGGCAAGGTGGTCGATGCTCTCAAACAGTCGCCCACCGAGACTTCGGTGACGGTGGCCGCCTACCGTATGACCGAAGAGAACGAGGCGCTGGGCGACTCAATCGTGGCCCTGGGCTCGCCAACCTATCAAACCCGCACAGATTCCGACGGCTCGTTCCATTTCAACTATATGACTCCCGGCCGCTACATGCTTGTCGCGCTCGACGATGCCGACAAGAACCTCAAATACTCGGCATCTGAGGCAATAGGATGGCTCGACACATTGGTGACGGCACAAGTCATGCCCAAGCCAGCCGACTCTACCGTATCGCAAAACGACACTGTTGAGAAGAAGTCGGACTCTGAGGTTGTTTCTGATGGCGATAAAATGCCCCTCCTCCAGATGTCGATGAAGGAGAGCAACACTCAGCGTGTGCTGCAAAGCGGTTTCACAGCCAAAGGCTCTCTGCAGATAGTCACACAGATGCCTATGCAGTCGCCTGTCGTTGAAGCCGACTCGGTGGTGTGGTCGCTCGACTCCAAGGGCGATACGCTGCGCTTGTGGACCTTGCGCCGCTCCTGCGACTCGTTGCATATTGTGCTACTTGATTCCGCCACCTCGCTCAACGACACTCTCGTGGTGAAATACCGTGAACCCAGGAAGTCTAAACGCAAGAGCGACACCCCGGAAAAAGACCTGAACGGAGTCCACTCGTTCATATCGTCGTCGCATCCCTATTTCGACACCATGAAAGTTAGGTTTGATGCGCCTGTCCACGCGCTTTTGGACGATTCAGTCTCTATCTTTTGTTTCTCCGACAGTTCATCCATCAAGGCTCACCTGACGCTCGACACCTCCAAGACAATCGGCTTCATAGTTGGCGACATACCTCTGAAACAGGGCGAGAAATACAAGCTAACTGTCCCGAAAGGTAACTATCGCGATCTATACGGTCGCGACAACGACTCGCTTGTCATCACCACTACGCTCACCTCGGCCAGCGACTACGGCACTCTGCTGTTCGACATAGCCGTCAACGGTGTGATGCAGCAGCCGGTGGTTCAGCTGCTCGACGACAAGGGTACCGTGGTGGCTCAACAGGCGGTGCTGGCGTCATCGTTCCAGTTCGAGAACCTGAAACCTGCCACCTACCGTCTGCGACTCTTCGACGACCTCGACGGCAACGGCGAGTGGACTCCAGGCGACTACTACCTGCACCGTCAGCCCGAACCGGTCATTTACTTCAAAAAAAGCCTCCAGCTCCGCGCCAACTGGGAGATGTCTGAGACGTGGAATCTGGAGCAGTAGGCAAAAAGACAATAAAAAGAGCCTCTGGGCGTTTTATAATTCAGGAAAATAAATAAAAAACAAATACCTTTTCAACATGACAGAATTTGAGAAATTTGCCACCAAACACTGTGGCATCAGCAGCACCACCTACGCCAAATATACGGCAGCGACCAACCGCGCCATCATGAGCGCCGCACCGATGGCTTCGCTGACCCCATATATCATCGAAGAGCGTCAGCTCAACATGACCCAGATGGACGTCTTCTCGCGCCTCATGATCGACCGCATCATCTTCCTCGGCACCGCCATCGACGACTATACCTCCAACGTCATACAAGCTCAGCTGCTCTTTCTCGAATCGGTAGATAGCCAGAAGGACATCTCCATCTATCTCAATTCTCCGGGAGGCTCGGTGTATGCAGGACTTGGTATATACGACACCATGCAGCTCATAAGCCCCAAGATCTCCACCATCTGCACAGGACTTGCCGCTTCCATGGCTTCCGTCCTGCTCTGCGCCGGAGAGAAGGGTATGCGCTCGGCTCTGCCTCACAGCCGCGTGATGATTCACCAGCCGATGGGCGGCGCCGAAGGTCAAGCTTCGGATATGGAGATCACCGTGCGTGAGATTCAGAAACTCAAGAAAGAGCTCTATGAGATCATAGCAAGTCACAGCGGCAAATCCATTGAGCAGGTGGAGAAAGACAGCGACCGTGACCACTGGATGACCGCCGAAGAGGCTAAAGAATACGGCATGATCGACGAAGTGCTCCGCAAACGCGCCAATACCGAGGAATAATGCAGATAAAGATAATCAACAAGTCGCACCACCCGCTGCCCCACTACGAGACGGCGCAGTCGGCTGGCATGGACCTCCGTGCTTTCCTGCCAGACGGCCCTATAACGCTGAAACCGATGGAGAGAGGCCTCGTAAAAACAGGCCTCTTCATGGAATTGACTGCAGGCTTTGAGGCTCAGGTACGTCCGCGCAGCGGCTTGGCACTGAAGAAAGGCGTCACCGTACTCAACTCGCCCGGCACCATCGACGCTGACTATCGCGGCGAGATTTGCGTCATCCTGATAAACCTCTCGCAAGAGGATTTCGTCATAAACGACGGCGAGCGCATAGCGCAGATGGTCATCGCTCGCCACGAGCAGGCAGAGATAGTCGAGGTGACCGAACTCTCCGATACCGAACGCGGCACTGGCGGCTTCGGACACACGGGGGAAAAATGACAACAAAACGATTGGTGCTTGCCACGTTCTTGTTTGTTGCGATGATGTCGCAACTGCTCGTTTCGTGCCATGCGCAGGCAACTGTTGCAGGCGAGACGCCCGCCCACCAAGGTTTGCAGACGGGTGCCGAGGTGCTGATGGATAATACCTCTCGGCTCTCAGCCGTCAACCGTCAACGTTCAACCTTGCGTGTGGCTGTGGTGGGCAACCAGACCTCTGTTGTCGGCAATACCCACCTCGTTGATACCTTGCTGGCGTCGGGTGCCGATATAAGAAAGATTTTCTGCCCCGAACACGGCTTTCGCGGTACTGCCGCCGCTGGCGCCAAAGTGGACAACAGCGTTGACCCCAAGACGGGCTTGCCTATCATCTCGCTTTACGGCAAAAACAAGAAACCGACGCAGGAGCAGCTGAAAGATGTGGATGTCGTGCTCTTCGACCTGCAGGATGTCGGATGCCGGTTCTACACCTACATCTCCACCCTCCACTATGTGATGGAAGCTTGTGCCGAAAGCGCAACACCTCTGGTGGTGCTGGACAGACCTAATCCGAACGGACATTATGTCGATGGGCCCGTCCTCGACACCGCTCGCTACCGCTCGTTCGTGGGCATGCACCCCGTTCCCGTGGTTTATGGATTGACGATAGGCGAATATGCACAGATGATCAACGGCGAAGGCTGGTTGAAAGGGAAAATGGAGTGCGACTTGACGGTGGTACCTATGCAAGGCTACCGTCGCGACAGCGTCGGATATCAACTCCCCGTAGCTCCTTCACCCAACCTGCGTAGCTCCCACGCCATAGCGCTCTACCCATCGCTGTGCCTGTTCGAAGGGACCAACTGCGGCGTGGGGCGCGGAACCGACTGGCCGTTCGAGATCGTCACCTATGGCAGCGACACTCTCAACCTGCAGCAGGCATCGGCTCCGTCGGCGTTCAGCCTCCGTTATCTTATTGAAATGCACAAGAGGGTGCCTAAGGGCAGCTTCTTCCAGAAAAGCAACTTCTTCGAGAAACTCGCTGGAAACGGTGAGTTGAGGAAACAGATAGCTTCCGGCATGAGCGAGGAGGCTATCCGCGCATCGTGGAAACCCGCTTTGTCGGAATACAAGAAGATACGCAGCAAATATCTTATTTACGATTAACCGCGAGGGAACAGACACCCCTGCCGACTATCTCTCCGCGTAAGCTCAGCTTCAATCATTGCGCCTATCTCTTCATTTCGTACAAGCCTTCCATCTGGACGTTTCCACGCTCGTTCGGGCATCGCCTGGTAGCGGGGCGGCACCTCGCCGGCAAAGCGTTCTATCGCCAAGTCCGGCCGCAAACGCTCCACGATGTCGCACACCAGCGCGATATACTCTTCCAACCCGAATGCCATGCCGCGCCTCTCTGTTGGCTCTTCGGCCAGTCGCGTCCCTTTCAGTATCTGCAGTTGGTGAAATTTCACCGTATTGAGTGGCAAAGAGTTTATTATTTCAGCAGAGGCTACCATCTCCTCGCGTGTCTCGCCTGGCAGCCCCAATATGAAATGCCCGCCGCAGTGAATCCCGCGCTTCGCGGTGGCTTCTACGGCACGTCGTGTAGTGGCGAAGTCGTGTCCGCGTCCTACGGCCTCAAGCGTGCGGTCATAGCAGCTCTCAATGCCGTATTCGAGGCCTACAAATCCGCGCTTCTTCAGCAAGGCGATATAATCCAGCTTCTCGTCATCGACACAGTCGGGTCGCGTGCCTATGATTATGCCCGACACCATCGGGTGGCTGAGCGCCTCTTCATAGCGCTCCTGTAGCTCCTCCAGCGGAGCGTAGGTGTTGCTGTAGGTCTGGAAGTAGGCGAGGTAGCAGGCACTCTTGCGGTAGCGCCAGAGGTGGAATTTGATGCCCTCGTCTATCTGCTCGGTGATGGTTTTCGCCTCACGGCAGTACGAGGGGTTGAAGGCCTCGTTGTTGCAGAACGTGCACCCGCCGGTGCCTTTCGTCCCGTCGCGGTTGGGACAGCTGAACCCCCCGTCGATGGAGAGCTTCTGTGCCCGCCCGCCGAAGAGCGACTTGAAATAACTGGCGTATGAATTATACCGCATCGTGATGACCACTTAATCGCCCTGTGCGGGCACGCACCTAATAGATATATAGGGTCCCTCCTTCGTACGTTGTGCCGTATTGGTACAGCGGACAGCTCGTCTTGCTGCCGTCCAGCGGCACTCCGTTGGCGTAGGTGTTGAACTGGCTGCCGCATTCTGGGCACTTCAGCACCGTCCCGTCCCATCCGTCCTCCACCTCCACAGCGACCGAGTGGTCGTGCGGACAGGTGCGCTCGTAGGCAACAAACTCGTTCAAGGCTGTCCGTATGACGAATATCCCGTGGTTGCCTCCCACTATATACTCATACCCTCCCACGTTGTTCAGGCGGTTGTATATCGGCGAGTTAGGGTCTATCGAACATGCCGCAGCACCTATGGGCGTGTCGCAGTGTTTCTCATGCTTGCAGCCGCAGAGCAGCATCAACAGGGCAACTAGTGCAATCGCGAATCTAGAACTATGAATTTTGAATATCATCGCGCTCTGCTGGGGTTTTGTCGCTTGCTATATTGTGTTTCGTTAAACACCGTGTCGGGTTGTTGTCGCCCTCGGTATAGGGGAGGGGTCAGTTGCCGTAGTCACCGTAGATTGTCTTCATCACTACGTCGGCTACCGTCTTCATGGTTTTCCCGTCCACCGCCTCAAGGTTGTCGCCTACGGTGTGCCACAACGGGAAGAAGCTGCAGTCAACGTCGTTCTGCACTATGTCTATCGTGGGTATGTTGGCTATCTGGTTCACATACAGGTGGTCGTCGAGTATGGCGTCGGTGTTCTGGTCAACGAAAATGGATGAATGTCCCAGTGCGGCGGCAGCGCGCCACACCTTGTCCATGACGCCTGGCGCATAGCGTCGGCTTATCTCTTCTTTGGTGAACCGGGGTTGTTTGGTCCCTACCATATCCAGCAGGATGCCATAGATGGCTCTGTAATACGGTCGGTGAGGGTTCTGTGCCCAGTATTGCGAGCCCTTGCACCAGGTGTTGTCCTGGTAGTCTTGGTCGGCCCATTCGGGCATGCCTTGGTCTTCTACATCGAAGAAGATGAAATCCACTCCTACCGACGGACGCTTTTCCGACATCACTCGTGCCATCTCCATGAGTGTGGCCACTCCGCTGGCTCCGTCGTTGGCTCCCATGATGGGCTTGCGCCAGTTAGCGCTGTCGGGGTCGTGGTCGGCCCAGAGACGGCTGTCCCAATGGGCACAGAGCATGATGCGGTCGCCCTTCTCGGGGTTCAGCGAGGCGATAATGTTCTCCCCTCTGACCGTCTGCCCATTCCATAGCACGGTGCTGAATGGCTGCGCGATGACTGTGTCGCACCATTGCCTCATCTTATTTTGCAGATAGGCGGCACATTCTTTCTGCCCTTTGCTGCCTGGTGTGCGGAAACCGAAGGCGAGCTGCTCTTCGACATAGCGATAGGCCGAGTCGGCGGAGAAGGCTGGGGTCGCCACAGCGCTGTAATCGACCCCTTGTTGCACAGCTGGGCTTTTCTTCTTGTGTGTGCACGAGACGGTCAGCATGGCTGTCAAAAGAAGCAGAGACGCTGCCATAGCGCCTCTGCGTGTAACATGTTTAATAGTCATGTGTATGCTATTTTATACGCTCGCTGTATTCGTTGGTGCGGGTGTCAACCTTGATTTTCTCGCCTTCTTTGATGAACAGCGGCACGCGGATCGTGACACCGGGCTCTACGGTGGCGTCCTTCATTGCGTTGGTGGCGGTGTTGCCGGCAAATCCAGGCTCAGTGTAGGTCACCACTGTCTCGATAAACGGCGGAAGCTCGCACATCAACGGGGTCTCGGTGTCGGCATCGACGGTGATTTCGACGTACTGACCGTCACGGAGGAACTGAGGTGCGTTGATTATCTGCTCGGGGATATAAATCTGCTCGTAGGTCTCGGTGTGCATGAACACGTGCATGTCGCCCTCTTTGTAGAGGTAGGTGTAGGGACGACGTTCCACGCGCACGATGTCAATCTTAGCACCACTGGGGAAGGTGTTCTCCAGCATGCGGCCGGTCTTCACGTTGCGCATTTTGGTGCGAACGAAGGCGGCTCCCTTGCCAGGTTTCACGTGGAGGAACTCAACGATGCAGTAAATATCGTTGTTGAAGTTGATGCAAAGTCCGTTTTTGATGTCGGTTGTTGTTGCCATAAACGTAATGATATATCGTTAATAAAATCGATTAATTGTCTTTTGTGTTTTGTTTCTCCTTGCGTAAGAGCGAGGTAAGGTGCTTGAGGTCGGCCTTGAGCGACTCGTTCTCTTCTTCGAAAGATTTGCGGCGTGCGCGCTCCATGAGCATACGCATGAACATGGCCACCACGAGAATCAGCAGTGTCAACGTGTTGGAGAGGGCCGGATGCCCTTTGCGCAATATGATGAACACAGCGGTGGCTCCTATAAGCAACACATAGGAGACCCATTCGTAAATCTTTATTTCCTTGTCGTGCGTCATGATTGATGAGAATTGAAGTGCAAAAATACTAAAATGAAATAAATCTTCAGGTATTTTCAGCAAAAAGAGGTGATTCACATGGTTGAGGCCATCTTCGGGAAGAGGTTGAGAGCGTTCTGTGTGGTCTGTTGTGCAACGGTGGCTTCGTCGAGTCCTTTGATGTCGGCTATCTTACCAACTATATCGGCTATGTAGGCGCTCTCGTTGCGTCGGCCGCGATGGGGTATGGGGGCCAGGTACGGTGAGTCCGTTTCGACGACGATGTTCTCCAACGGAATGTCGGCGACAACCTGTTGGAGAACGGAGTTCTTGTATGTCACCACTCCGCCCACTCCGATGGCGAAGCCTAGTTGGACGGCCTGTCGCGCCTGTGCAATGGTGCCGCTGTAGCAGTGCATTACACCGGGTGAATTTTGAGTCTCGGCCATGAGGGTGTTCCAGATGGTGAAGAAGAGTTCGTATGCGTCGGTGTCGGGGGTTGGCTCTTTGGGACTGCGAAGGTGCAGCACTACGGGCAGACGGTGCTGATTGGCCAGCTGCAGTTGGCGCAGCAACACCTCTTTCTGCTCGGTCAGACAAGCGGTGTCCCAGTAGAGGTCGAGTCCAATTTCGCCTACGGCTATATAGTCGGCTTCGGGTTGTCGGAGTTGCTGTTCTACCAGTTGGAGTTCGTGTTCGTAGTCGTGTGTTACTGAGGTGGGGTGCAGGCCTGCCATCGGGAAGCATACGCCTGGATAGTTGGTGACCATCTGGCGCAGACGGTCCACAGACAGGGAATCGACCGCCGGAAGGAGCAGCTTGTCAACGCCGGCATCGATGGCGCGGCGCACCACTTCGTCGCGGTCTGCGTCGAAGTCGTCCAGGTAGAGGTGTGTATGTGTGTCTATCAAGGTCTTCAACGTTTCATGGTCTCCAGCTTCCCGAGGTGTTCCCTGACGGTGCCTTCGTTGATGGTGACGCTCTTGCCGCGTTTGGAGGGTAGGTCAAACATAATGTCGGTCATGACTGTCTCTACGATAGAACGGAGACCGCGGGCTCCGAGCTTGTATTCGATGGCCTTGTCAACGATGAGTTCAAGTGCCGCGGGCTCGAAGGTAAGTTTCACATCGTCCATTTTGAACAGTTCGGTGTATTGCTTGACGAGGGCGTTCTTGGGCTCGGTGAGTATGCGAAGCAGTGCCTCGCGGTCGAGCGGCTGAAGGTGTGTGACCATCGGGAAGCGTCCTACGAGCTCGGGTATAAGGCCGAACTTCTTGAGATCCATAGGCTGGATGTACTGCAGCATGTTGTGCTGGTCTATTTCTTCGCGTGTCTTGCTGCCGCTGAAGCCGATGACGCTGGTTTTCATGCGTGAGGCTATGTCTCGTTCTATGCCGTCGAAGGCTCCGCCTGCGATGAAGAGTATGTTCTGCGTGTTCACGGCAATCATCTTCTGCTCCGGATGTTTGCGTCCTCCCTGTGGCGGCACGTTGACCACAGCCCCTTCAAGCAGTTTCAGCATGGCTTGCTGCACTCCTTCGCCCGATACGTCGCGTGTGATTGAGGGGTTGTCGCTCTTTCGGGCTATTTTGTCTATTTCGTCGATGAATACTATCCCTCGCTCCGCTGCCGCCACATCGTAGTCGGCGGCTTGCAATAGCCGCACCAGCACATTCTCGACATCGTCGCCCACATATCCTGCTTCGGTCAGGGTGGTGGCGTCGGCTATGCAGAACGGCACATGCAGTATCTTTGCGATGGTGCGTGCCATAAGCGTTTTGCCGGTACCGGTCTCACCTACGACGATAATGTTGGTCTTCTCTATCTCGGTGTCGTTGGACTTGTTGTTTCGGGCGTTGTAGTTGAGGCGCTTGTAGTGGTTATATACTGCCACTGAGAGCACTTTCTTGGCGTCGTCTTGCCCGATGACATATCGGTCCAGGTGCGCTTTTATCTCTTTCGGTGTGGGGATTGGAATGGCGTCGAGTTTTGCTATTTCGGAGTTCTTGTAGTACTTCTTGTATATCTCGCCGGCCTGTTCTACGCATGACTTGCAGATGCAACCGTTCAGTCCTGAAATGAGTTGTCCTGTCTCTGATTCCGGCAGTCCGCAGAATGAGCAGCGGTCTTCTTTTTTTGTGGGTTGTTTTGCCATTTGTGTGAGTGCTTTTTTCGTATGGTTCAAAGCAGTTGGGCTCGGTAGCTGTCTTGTTTAATGAAGACGAAAAGCAGAAGGGTGAAGGCCAACAGCGACGAACCGCCGTAGCTGAAGAACGGGAGTGGGATGCCTATGACGGGCACAAGCCCTAGAACCATGCCGATATTAATGAAAAAGTGAACGAAAAGTATGCTGACTACGGAATAGCCGTAGAAGCGTGCAAAGGTGGAACGTTGTCGTTCGGCCAAACGCACCAGACGCAGCAGCAGGGCAACATAGAGGATGACCACAGCTGCGCTTCCGATGAATCCGCCCTCTTCGCCAACAGTGCAAAAAATAAAGTCGGTCTCCTGCTCGGGTACGAAGTCGGCTTTGGTAATGGTGCCGTGAAGGAAACCTTTGCCGTGGAATCCTCCCGAGCCGATGGCAATCTTTGATTGGTGTACGTTGTAGCCAACGCCCTTGAAGTCCTGTGTCTTGCCGAGCAGGACGTCAATTCGCTCGCGCTGGTGTGGCTCGAGTACTTTCTGGAAAGCGAAATCAACCGAGAATACAAATACGCAGGAGAGGACGAAGATTAAGGCGGTGTTGAAATAGGTCTTGCGGCTGCGGCGGTTGAGCCAAAGGAAAAGATAGGCTATGCAAACCGCCAGAACAATGCCCATGACGATGAACTTGTTGAGCACCAGTGCCAGCACGAAAAGCGTCACGGCCACGGCAGCGAAGATAAGCACATATTTGGTGAGTCCTTCGCGGAAGAGTGGCAGCACAAAAGCAGCAAAGACAAGCGCCGAACCGGTGTCGTGCTGTAGCAGGATAAGGCCTGCCGGCACGAGTATCATCGCAGCCGCTATCAGGCGTCCTTTGGAACTGTTGATTTTTACATCGATGCTGCCCACGTATTTGGCTAGGGCGAGTGCGGTGGCGAATTTGGCAAACTCTGATGGCTGCAGTCGGAAGAATCCGAGGTCAATCCACGATTTGCCTCCGTTGACCGTGACTGCGAGAAAGAGCGTCAACACTAGCAATCCCAGCGCGATAGCATAGATGATGTAGGCTGTGTTGGAGAAGATTCGCGGTTCAATATACAGAGTCACGAAGGCCACGACTGCGGCAATGCCTATCCAGAGAATCTGCTTGCCATGTTGTGAGGCGAGGTCGAAAATGAACTTGTGTTCCTCGCTGTAGCAGGCGGCATAGATGTTGAAACAACCGAAAAGCACCAAGGCGGTGTAGAGGCCAATGGTGAGCCAGTCGAAACTGAGTCGCGATGCACTGTCGGTTTTCTTGTATGTAGTTTTTCTTTTCACGAGTGGTTATGCGTTACGGTTAGCGACGACGGCTTTTCTTGGGTTTCTTGACGCGTTTGGTGAGTGGCAGTTTCTGGCATGGGTTGATCTCTTCATACATCTTCTCCACATCTTTGCGCTGCACCTCCCCTTTCAGGTACTTCTCTATGATGAGGCCTGAGATGGGGGCTGCCCAGGTGCCGCCTCCGCCTTGTGCGTTCTCGACATAGACGGCGAGGGCAATTTTGGGGTCTTCCATGGGCGCGAACGAGATGAAGACAGAGTGGTCGTTGCCATAGTTTTCGGCCGTACCGGTCTTGCCGCATACGGCGATACCTGGCACATCGGCTCTGTGACCTGTTCCGCCGGCACCGTGCACCACATCATACATTCCTTTGGCCGCGATGTCGAAGAACTCAGGTTCAATGCCTGTCTCCTGCTTCTCGTAGTATTTCTCAATCTTGGTTGAGTCGTCGCCGTAGAAGCGTACCACGTGTGGGATGTAGTAGTAGCCGCGGTTGGCCACAATGGCAGCTAGGTTGGCCATTTGTAGTGGCACCACCTCGACTTCTCCCTGACCTATGCTGTTGCTGTATATGGTCGAGAATGCCCATCGTCCGGCTCCATACCATCGGTTGTAGTATGTCGTGTCGGGTATGCGTCCGCTCTTGACGTTGGGCAGGTCGATGTCGAGTGCGCGTCCGAAGCCCATGCGTAGCATGTAGTTGCGCCATACGGTAAGCCCATACTGGCTGTCTTTATAGATATTCTTATACTTGCCCTGCTGTATCACACGGCGATAGACTTGATAGAAATAGGGGTTGCAGCTCATCTTGATGGCCTCCTGTACGCTTCGGGCCGAGGGATGGTTGTGGCAGCCGACAAGTGATTTGTCGCACACGAAGCCGCTGTTTGGCGAGATGACTCCGAGGTCGAGGGCTATCATGGCCTGTGCCACCTTGAAGATGGAGCCTGGTGGATACTGCCCCTGCAGGGCGCGGTTGTAGAGCGGTTTGGAGATGTCGCGCAGCAGATTGAGGTAGTTCTCGCCGCGAACACGTCCGACCAGCAGGTTGGGGTTATAGGAAGGTGCCGAAACAAGCGCAAGAATCTCGCCTGTGGAGGGCTCCAATGCCACAACACAGCCTCGTTTGTTGGCCATAAGCCGTTCGGCATATTCCTGCAGGTCTGCGTCGATGGTGCTGTAAAGCTTTTCTCCGGCTATTGGCACGGTGTCGTGTGCTCCGTTCTCGTAGGGTCCTATCTCGCGACTGTGCACATCGACACGAACAACGCGCCTGCCCTTCTTGCCGCTGAGCAGGTCTTCGTAGGTCTTCTCGATGCCGCTCTTGCCTACATAGTCGCCCAGCTCGTACTTCGGATTCTTCTCCATCTCGGTTTCGTCAACCTCGCCTACATAGCCGAGCACATGGGCTGCTATAGGCCTGGGATAGACACGCAGGGTGCGGTTCTGGACATAGAAACCGTCGAATTTATATAGCAGGTTCTGCCAGCGTGCATAGTCTTCCTTGGTGATTTGTTTCATGAAAGGAGAGGCCACGTATGGGGAGTAACCTCGTGCTCGGTTCATGTAGGTCTCAAACTCCTCACGCGTTATCCCGATGGAACGGCAGAAGTATGCCGTGTCCAAATCGTGGACGGAACGCGGCACCACCATGAGGTCATAGACGACGTCGTTATAGACAAGCAGCTCGCCGTGACGGTCATATACCAGCCCTCGAGCTGGATATATCGTTATGTTGCGGAGCGACTGCCGTTCGGCAAGCGCTCGGTATTTGTTGCTGAATATCTGAAGCATTGCGAGACGGGCGACAAAGATGATGCCTATGGCGAGGATAATCGCCTTTATCACACGTGCCCTGTCTGAATACTTGTCAATCACTTGATGTAATGTTTGAGTCTTTTAACTTCTGGGTTGGTTTTGGAGCTCTTGTGTAACCTTCTTTCCATGCCATACGAAGTCGCGTCCCAGATATTTGGCCCTGACGTCCGGGTCGTTGGCCATCTCCTCGGGGATGCCCTGATGGAGCACGCTGCCTTCGTAAAGGAGGTAGGCGCGGTCGGTGATGCGGAGCGTTTCGTTGACGTTGTGGTCGGTTATGAGTATGCCTATGTTCTTCTCTTTCAGGTGTGCTACGATGTCTTGTATGTCTTGAACGGCAATGGGGTCAACTCCTGCAAAAGGCTCGTCGAGAAGCAGGAAGTTGGGGTCGTTGGCTAGGGCTCGCGCAATCTCGGTACGCCGACGCTCGCCGCCGGAGAGCTGTATGCCCTTGCTTTTGCGTATCTTGCCTAGCCCGAATTCGTCAATGAGCGATTCGAGCTTCTCGTGCCGCTGCTCCTTGGTGAGGTCTTTGCGGAATTCGAGTATCGACATGATATTGTTCTCCACGCTCATCTGGCGAAACACCGAGGCTTCTTGTGCAAGGTAGCCGACTCCCATCTGCGCGCGTTTGTACATGGGTTGCCGTGTAATCTCCTTGTCGTCCAGAAACACTTTTCCTGAGAACGGCTTGATGATGCCGACAATCATATAGAAAGTGGTGGTCTTTCCGGCGCCGTTAGGGCCCAGTAGTCCGACTATCTCGCCCTGCGACACAGAGACCGACACATCGTTCACGACGGTGCGTGAGCGGTATTTCTTGACAACATGTTCTGTACGTAGTTCCAAAGCTGAAGGTGTTATGTGGGGTTACTGGATAGGTGTTCTTTAAATTATTCCTTCGCGCAGTATGTCGTGCAGATGGACGACTCCGCTGTAGCGGCCATCATCGGAAACTACAATGAGCTGTGTTATGCTGCGCTGCTGCATTATATGTAGTGCGTTGACGGCGTATTCGCTTTCGGCTACGCATTTGGGGTTCGTGGTCATGATGTCTGACGCTTTCATGTGCGACACGTGCTGGTCGCGGTTGAGCATGCGTCGCAGGTCGCCGTCGGTGATGATGCCGATGGGTTTTCCGTCTTCAACCACGACGGCACAGCCGAGTCGCTTGGAGGTCATTTCGAGTATGACGGCGCGCACTGGTGTGTCTGATGTCACCTGTGGCTTCTCATTCTGAACGGATAGGTCTGACACACGCATGTAGAGCTGTTTGCCCAGCGCTCCGCCTGGGTGGAAACGGGCGAAGTCGGCGGCGGTGAAGTTGCGGCATTCGATAAGAGCCACCGCCAAGGCGTCGCCCATCACCAGCTGTGCGGTGGTTGAGGATGTAGGCGCCAGGTTGTTCGGGCAGGCTTCGTGTTCGACGGTGGTGTCGAGCACTATGTCGGCTTCGGAGGCAAGGAAAGAGTCGGTGTTGCCGACGATGGCAATCAGCTTGTTGCCAAACTGCTTGAGCAGCGGCACCAGCACCTTGATTTCTGGCGTGTTGCCGCTCTTTGAGAGGCAAATCACGGTGTCGTCCTTGCGCACCATGCCCAAATCGCCGTGTATGGCGTCGGCTGCATGCAGAAACAGAGACGGGGTGCCGGTAGAATTGAGGGTGGAAACAATCTTGGTGGCGATGTTCGCACTCTTGCCGATACCGGTTACAACCACTCGTCCTTTGGTCGAATAAAGCAATTCTACAGCCTCCGAAAAGGCGTTATCTATTTTTTCCTCCAGTTGAGCCACTGCCTCACGCTCATTTCTAATTACCTGTTTGGCAATTTGTTGCAGCTCTTCTTTGGTCTTCACTTCAAATATTATTTGGATATGTGAACAAATATTCTTAACTTTGTAAAACCTTGCAAAGGTACTAAAAAAGTTGCATTCATAACTCGGTCACCTCATTCTTAACGCATTTAAGGGCAAACACAGGAGGTGAGAACAAACATACTTACACAGACAGAATACCATAGGTTGAACAAAAAAATAGACATTTTGGAATCGGACTGCACTATACTTCAAAAGAAGCTCAAGGAAATATTTGGCTTCGACAGTTTCAAAGGCGACCAGGAGGCTATAATCCAGAGCCTTCTTGATGGTAATGACACTTTTGTGATTATGCCGACGGGTGGTGGCAAGTCGCTCTGCTACCAGTTGCCGGCCATCATGAGCGAGGGTACGGCTATCGTTGTGTCGCCCCTCATCGCGCTCATGAAGAATCAAGTGGATGCCGTGCGATATAACTCGGGCAACGACTATGTCGCTCATTTCCTCAACTCGTCGCTTAACAAACAGCAGGTAAAGGACGTGAAAGACGACCTCCTGAAAGGGGGTACCAAGATGCTTTATGTGGCACCGGAAACCCTTTCCCGCCCCGACACTATCGAATTTCTCCATCAAATCAAGATCTCTTTTATCGCCATCGACGAGGCTCACTGCATTTCAGAGTGGGGTCACGACTTCCGCCCTGAATACCGCAGGTTGCGTGACGCCATCAGTGCCATCAACCCTGACGTGCCTATACTGACTCTCACTGCCTCGGCCACTCCCAAGGTGCAGCAGGATATCATCAAAAACCTCCGCATGGAGAACGCCAAGATTTTTATCTCGTCGTTCAACCGCCCGAATCTTTACTACGAGGTGCGTCCTAAACCGTCGGAGGCGGTGGCTCTCCACAAAGAGATAATAAAATTCATCAAAGAGAACAGCGGCAAGAGCGGCATTATATATTGTCTCACGCGCAAGCGCGTGGAGGACCTCGCCGAGCTCCTGGTCGTCAACGGCATCAAGGCACTGCCCTATCATGCAGGTCTCGACTCTCAGGTAAGGACCGAGAATCAGGACAAGTTCCTGATGGAGGAGGTCGATGTGATCGTCGCCACCATTGCGTTCGGCATGGGAATTGACAAACCGGACGTCCGCTTCGTCATACACTATGACATACCGAAGAGCCTGGAGGGGTACTATCAGGAAACGGGTCGCGCAGGTCGCGACGGCGGCGAGGGCAAATGTATAGCGTTTTACAGTGAGCAGGATGTCGAGAAACTCTACAAGTTTTTCACCGACAAAAACGTCACCGAACAGGAGCAGGCTCAGCAACTCGTCCAGGAGATGGTGTCATACGCCGAGAGCTCGGCTTGCCGTCGAGCCAACCTGCTCAAATATTTCGGTGAAGATTATCCCGAAACCAACTGTGGCAACTGCGACAACTGCCTGCATCCCAAACCGCGGATGGATGCAAAAGAGGAGACCGTCTATATGTTGGAGACAATCCTTGCCATGAAGCAGGCTTTCAAGATGAAGGAGGTCATCGACGTCATGATGGGTCGAGTAAACACCCACACCAAGACCTATAAGCACGACCAGCTCGAACAGTTCGGGCAAGGCACCGACCATGACGACCTTTACTGGAAGGCTGTCATTCGGCAGGCGGTATATAGCAAGTTGCTCGTCAAGGAAATTGAGCAGTACGGTGTGCTGAAGATCACCCCCGATGGGTTCCGCTTCATGAAGTCGCCATACGATGTGACCGTCAGCTGCGACCACGACTATAGCCAGCCTGATGCTTCTGACGAGCTGATCGACAGCTCCGAGGCGGGCGGTGCAATTGAGGCTGCCGACGAGGGATTGTTCAGACAGCTGAAGTCGTTGCTCAAAGATATAGCCACGAAAGAGAAACTGCCGTTGTATGTCATTTTCGAGGAACGGTCGCTCAAGGATATGACGATTCAGTACCCGTGCACGATTGACGAGTTGTCGCATTGTGTCGGTGTCGGCATCGGCAAGGCGCAGAAATACGGCCAGCCGTTCATCGACCTCATAAAGACATACGTCGAGGAGAACGAGATCGAACGTCCGCAGGATATCGTGGTGCGCTCGGTGGTAAACAAATCGAGTGCCAAGTTGTACATCGTGCGTTCGGTTGACAAGCAGATGTCGCTCGAGGACATCGCACGTGGCAAAGGTATGACTATGGATGAGCTGCTCACCGAGATGGAGCATATCATCCTCTCAGGCAACCGGCTGAACATAGATTACTACATAAACGAAAATATCGAAGAGGATCATCAGGAGGAGCTGCTGGAATACTGGCGCAAGTCGGAGGGCGGCTCGCTCGACGATGCCTACGAAGAGTTTGAGGATGACCCCGACTACACCCACGAAGAGATACGCCTTATGCGTATCAAGTTCTGGTCAGATATGGGACACTAGAAATATTACTTTACAAAACAGCAAGGGGCGCATCATCCGATGCGCCCCTTCTACTTTTCTATATCCTTCGGCTTACAAGCCCAGGGCTTTCAGACCTTGGTTGTAGCGTATGTCTTTCGGTATGTTGTTCTCGCGTATGAGGTCGAGGTCCTTCTGCAGGTCGGCACGTATGATGCCGTTCTCGGCGGCGTACTTCTTGGCGAAGTCGTAGTCGCCGTCGCCCTCAACCTGAAGAATCAGAGCCGCCCAGCCGTTGATGGCTTCACGCATCTTCTCTACATTCACTACATATTTGCCCTGCTCGTTGCGTGAGAAAGCGCCGTTGTCCTGCAGATAGTTGAAGCACATCATGTTGGCTATGCCGTGAGCTTCGGTGGCGCCGAAACGCACGCTGCGCAGTATGCCAGCTATGAAGGTCACGTAGGCGTCTTCAACGGTGCAGTTGGTGATTTCTCCCTGCTCGATGAGCGTCTGGGTGAGGAACAGGCCGCAGATGTCAGCTTTAGCCTCTTCCCATGCGCTGTACTGCTCTTTCAAAGCCTCTCTCAGGTTGCCCTTGCCGGTGACGGTGTTCTTGATGCCAAGGCCGTGGGCCACCTCGTGGAAGCATACATTGCTGAAGAAGGCGTTGAAGTTCACGTTGTCCATCTGGTCGTCGCACACGAACAGGTTGGCTATGGGTTTGAGTATCGTCTCGAATTTGGCCTGCATGGCGTTCTTCAGCTGCAGACGGCGGGCTCCCTTCTTCAGGTGCACCCTCTCGTCGTTCGGCAGGTTGATGGCTATGGTCTTCGAGCCCGCGTTGCAGTCGCCGGCATAGTAGATGGCGTCATACACGTTCAGGTCGCTCTCGGTGCCCGGCACCTCTTTCTTGTATTTCTCGTCGCAGGGCAGCTGCTTCTGCAGCGCGGGGAGCATCTTCACGAACTTGGCAAGGTCGTTGCTCCACTGCTCGTCTTTTACCAGTATGAACGACTCATACGAGGTCTTGTAGCCGAACAATGCGTCGTCGTAGTTCTCGATAGGTCCCACCACGAAGTCGATTTTGCTGTTCTTCATGTCCATCCAAGCCATGTCGCTGGCGAAGTAGTCGTCCGTCTGCAGGGCTTTGCGGCGCTCGGTGAGATAGTTCTTCAACCCCTCGTCCTCGGCCAGCTCTATGGCTTTGCCCATCAGCTCGTCCACCTTGGCCAGCTTCTCGGCGTAGGCCTCATGATAGGGCTCCACCTTCAGCGCACCGTTCTCGTCGCGGCGTATCACCGTGTACTGGCTGGTCTTCTCGGGGTCTTGCAACGCCTCGAACTCCTCTTTGGTCATGTCGGCAGGATAGAAGTTGCAACCCTGCGGACGCTCGCCGTAGCCGGGCACAAACGGCTTCTCGCAGTCAAGGCGGTCCCATGCGCCATACTGCAGCATGGCAAACTCCTTCACGGCCGCGTCGCTCAGCGTGTCCAACGCCTTGCGGTTCTCCGTGCCGAAGTACTGCTCCCAGTAAAGGTCGTCCATGATGTCGGCTATCTCGATAAGCACCGGGATAAGCTGTTTCTCTTTCTCGCTGAGCTTGCTCAGGTCCGTGGTCAGCGTGAATTCTGCATACTCGTTCACCTTCTGCTCAATTTCAGAAGGCTGCTGCGGTTCGTTGGTTGCTTTCTTGTTCTTGCAGCCGAAGGCGGCGAAGAGCGAAAGTGCCATAAGGGTTACCATTAATTTCTTCATTTTTAATATGTTTATAGTTTTAGATATTCCGATAGCCAAAGTGCAAAGATACGAAAAGATATAAAGATATCAGCTCGACTTTGATAAAGCTCACATCCGGCGACAGCCACCATATATCTTACTCCTCCACAACTTCACCACCCCCGACAAGCCCGTTAATCCGCAAGTATTCGCTAGGCGAGGTGAACATCCCCGTCCTCTGTACCAAGCCGTATCCGTGCAGCTCGTGCCGCAGCCATCCGCGCGGTATCTGCACCCTCAGGTGCCCCTCTCTCCGGTCAAAAGGACCATACAGCTTGCATCCCCCCAAGTCAGGGCACAGCACCGCCACATACACCGCTTCCATCTTCTCCGTCTCCAGCCTCCCGTCGAAGTCCGCCTCCATCACACCGCTCTTGCTCACCCTCAGGTTGCTGAACCTCGCCATCGGCACCACCCCTTGTCCCTTGCTCACAATCAACTTCTCATAATCCACCCTCCCGTCGGCAAACAGCTCCTTGTTCAGCCTCATGAACATATTGTGATGGAAAATCTTCCTCCTCCGCGCATCCTTGTGCAGACCTATCTTTATCACAGGCAGCAGCCACCCCGCCACCTTCGACATCATCCCGAACCTGCCGCACTGCGTCCCCGTCCCCGACTCCTCCTTCCGCGCCTTGTGCTTCTTCTCGGCGCCGCGCACACGCTGCTTCCCGTCCACCACATAGTAAACCATCCCGTTGATCTTTCCATGCATCAACCCGTCTTTGGATACCGTAGCCATAACATTTAGTTTTAGTTTAACATTATATATTCAGTTGAACCCTATATACTATATTTAATTGAACCCTATATACATTGAATCAGAATTTCCCAACCACCCCAGCTTTACCACGTGTCGCACGTCCAAGTCGAAACCAATCCATCAAATCCACCAAATCCACCCAATCTAGTATATCTAGTCAATCTAGTAAATCCACCAAATCCAGCAAGCGAAGCAAAGCAGGAGCCCCCCAAGTAAGCCCCCACTAAGAGGAGCCCTAAAGGGGTCACGAATGGGTCTCGAACATACCCTATACCCGGAACATCGGTAATACAAGCCTGATACATCAGAGATACAGAAGTAAAACAGAAGTGATGGATTTAATATTTTACTGACAGCATGTTACAAGTGGTAGCATCGCAGCCAGAAACAATGGAAAAAACCACGTAAACGAACCTATATAATTGATACAGCGCATTATATAATGAAGCAACACCGATTCTTTCAGCATACAAAGATACAAAATAAATCCCACCCACCCAACCTCCAAAAAAATATTTAGCAAAAAATAACCAACACCCCCAACCACCCCTCGCCCCAAAAACGAACCACATCCTAGAAAACTTTCAAACTTTGATACCCCAAAATATAAATTTAGGCTTTATTTAACTGTGTTGCACTTGGTAGTTGAGACTACCGTCTACAGTTTCGTCAACCTATCTGCGATAAAACCGCTTTTTTTCGTATCTTTGCACTTTTGAACAACATCATATTTTTTCAGGTTATGAAGAGCACTTATAAGGTATTCAGGGACAGTGTGAAACGTATCACGCGATATTACATGCTGCTGGTGGAGGAGACGAAGCGGGAGCGCACGGTGGGCAGCACTAATGAGTGGGTGCTAGACAACTACTACATCGTCAGCGAGCAGGAGAAGATGATGAAGGCCGAGCTGCAGGGCTTGGAGCGGGGTGGCTGGAAGATAGAGCGGAAGCGGCTGAGACTGATTGAGGACTTGCTGCAGGGATACCTGAAGAGGTGCCACTGGCAGGTGGACAAAGGTCTGATGTTCCGCTACCTGACGCAGGTGCAGACGGGTCAGAAGGACTACCTGAACTACAAGGAGGTGTATGGGCTGCTGCCGCTGGTGAAGCTGGAACTTATAAGGGCGCTGGGCGAGCTGTGTGCGAAGCTGGAGAGCGAGGGTGCGCATCACTACAGGGTGACCGAGAAGCCGGACATGGAGCGTCTGGACAGGGCGGCCAAAGAGAACCTGAAGATGATGAATATCTTCAACTCGCTGAAGAAGATGACTAAGCTGCCACTGGCGGAGCTGGTCGAGCGGGTGAGCTACTCCGAGAAGATGCTGGAAGGTGAGAAGGCGGGCATGTACGGCCAGATGTACGACAAGACGAAGGACGACTACCGCGCAAAGATAGTGCGCAACTGCAAGAAAGCGGGGGTGAAGGAATATGACTATGTGAAGGGGCTGGTCGAGCGGGCCGATACAGAGAACCGTCATGTGGGTTGGGAGCTTTTCCCTCCGAAAAAATGGGAGGCGAGGGGCAAGGCATACGTGTGGATTGTGGCGCTTTGCACGCTGGGAATAGCCTTCGGGCTTGCGTGGCTGTTCATGCCGGAGTGGTGGATGGCGCTGATATTCGCCCTGCTCTTCGTCGTGCCGGCAAGCCAGGTAGTGATTGACCTTTTCAATCGTGTCCTTTACCGCCTTCACAAGCCGCGGGGGACCTTCCGTCTGAAGTTCAAGGACGGCATGATACCTGATGAGTATGCCACGATGGTGATTATGCCGACGATACTCAAGAACCGTGAGAAAACCATACAGTTGCTGGAGCAGCTGGAAGTCTATTACCTGAGCAACATCAACCGTGGCGAGGGTCATGTCAATTTTGAATTTGGTAATTCAAATTGTGAGGATGGCAACGGAACGTCTGACAGAACGTCGGCATTCCGAGAGCAGAACCTGTACTACACGCTGATAGGCGATGCGGCGGCGTATAAGGATGAGGACGCACCGTGGGACGACGAGGTGGTCGAGGCCGGAATGGAGAAGGTGAAGGAGCTCAACGAGAAATACGGGGCCCCGATATTCAACTTTGTCTATAGAAAGAGGGCGTGGAGCGAGGGCGAAGGATGCTGGCTGGGTCATGAGCGCAAGCGCGGCGCCATACTGCACTTCAACGAGTTGCTGTTGGGCGAGACGAGTGAGGAGGAGAGGGCGAAACGCTTCCGCTGCGAGACGGTGTCGAGCTGGCTGAACGGGGACAATGGGTCGAAGGCCGGCGGTGGATGCCCGATACAGTTCATAATTACCTTGGACACCGACACCGAGCTGGTGCTCTACTCGGCTCAAAAACTGGTGGGTGCGATGGCGCATCCGCTGAACCGTGCGAAGCTGAGCCATGATGGTCGCAGGGTCGATAGCGGCTACGGCATCATGCAGCCGCGCGTGAACGTGGACGTCGAGGTGACGAACAAGAGTCGCTATGCGCAGCTTTTCGCCGGATTGGGCGGGTTGGACGTATATACGACAGCGTCGTTCGAACTGTATCAAGACATATTCAACGAGGGCTCGTTCTGCGGCAAGGGCATATACGACCTGCGTGTGTTCCAGCAGGTGCTGAAGGGCACGTTCCCCGAGAATCTCATTTTGAGCCATGACCTGATCGAGGGATGTCACATAAGGTGCGGCTTGATAAACGATGTGGAGCTCTTCGACGACAACCCGTCTAACTACATTGACGACGCAAAGCGCCACCACCGCTGGACTCGCGGCGACTGGCAGGTGATAGGGTGGCTGAAAAACCAGGTGCGGAACGAGAAGGGCGAGAAGGTGAAGAACCAGGTGAACACCATCGGCCGGTGGAAGATATTCGACAACTTGCGCAGGAGTGTGCTCAATGCGTCGCTGCTGGTGTTGATAATGCTGGGCTTTGTGATGAGTATGGAGGCCGAGAGCCATCAGTTCGCGCTGTTCTATGTGCTGACGCAGAAGCCTGCGTTCATGATATGGTATGCCGCCGCCTTCGCACTTACGGTGGTGGCCTTGATAGTGGTGTCGCTGCCGATACTCTTCTTCCTGTTGGAGCAGGTGGCTCGCTTGCCGCATGTCGGCAAGCGTTACAAGTACTATATGACGCTGATGCGTGGCGTCTGGGTGGTGGTGTGCCGCTCGGTGGTGCAGTTTGCCCTGATGCCGAAGGAGGCGTGGATGTACACCGACGCGATAATAAGGAGCTGCTACCGGATGCGGTTCAGCCACAGGAACCTGCTCAACTGGGTGCCGAGCGACGAGGCGTCGAAAAGCACCAAAGGGACGCTGGGTGACTATATAGGCAAGTTCTGGTTCAACTACGTGTGTGCGGCTGTGATAACGGCGCTCACCTGTTTCTGTGTGGTTTCGGCGTCTGACTTCCCGTGGCTTACGGTGGTGGCGTGGGCTTTCTGTGTGGTGAGCTGGTGCGGGGCTCCATTCCTGATGTACGTGCTCGGCAAGAAGCTGCCAGACGGCAAGAAAAGTCTGAATGCGTTGGAGAGTGAGGAGGTGAAAGAATTGGCGAAAGATACCTGGCACTTCTTCGACACGATGCTGACGGAGGAAAGCAACTGGCTGGTGCCCGACAACTACCAGCTGAACCGTGAGAAAAAGACCGACTACAAGACTTCGCCTACGAACATTGGCTATTCGCTGACGGCGGTCATAAGTGCCGCCGAGCTGGGCTTCATCTCGAAGAAAGAGGCGGTGTCGCGACTGGAGCATATCATTGATACGGTGGTGAAGCTGGAGAAATGGAACGGACATCTGTTCAACTGGTACGACATACACACGTTGCGGGCGTTGCCCCACTTCTTCATCTCGACTTGCGACTCGGGCAACTTCGTGGCTTGCCTCTATGTGGTCAAGGGCTTCCTGGGCAGTCAGTTGTCGGGAGTCGATAATCAGCAGGTGGAGGCACTGCTGGCAAAGGTGTGCAGGCTGATAGACAACTGCGACTTCACGAAGCTGTATAACCGCGAGCTGGATGTGTTCAGCATAGGTTACGACTACGGCTCGCACATGCTGTTGCCTTATCACTACAACAACTTCGCTTCGGAGGCAAGGTTGACCAGTTTCCTTACCATCGCGCAGGGCGATGCTCCGTACAAGCATTGGTTCTGTCTTGACAAGACGCTGGTGCAGTATAAGGGCTATAAGGGTGTGGCGTCGTGGTACGGGACGCTGTTTGAGTACTTCATGCCGCTGATATTCTTGCCGACCTACCGGCACACGCTGATGGATGAGACTTACAGCTTCGCTATACGCGCCCAGCGTGCATTCGTACGGAAGACCGACGGGTCGAGACGCCTGCCGTGGGGCATTAGCGAGACGGCCTACAACGAGCTGGATGATGCGCAGAACTACAAATACCACGCCTTCGGGGTGCCATATCTGAAATTCCAGAACACCACGCCCGACCGCATAGTCATTTCGCCCTACAGTTCGCTGATGACCATAGGGTTGGACGACCGGGCTGTCTATGAGAACATGCAGCTGCTCAAGGGTCTGAAGATGATGTCGGGCAATAGTGTTGACGGTTCATACGGATTCTACGAGAGCTATGACGAGGAGGATCATGTGCCGGTGCTGGCTCACTATGCGCACCATCAGGGCATGATACTGGCCAGCTTGGCTAACTACTTGGGCGACCATTGCCTGCAGAACTATTTCATGCGGGAGCCTGCTATGCGGTCGATGGAGACGCTCCTTAAGGAGAAGGCGCAGGTGAAGCCTTACATAGACCTGAAGGTTACGCAATACAAACGCTACCAGTACTCGAAGACACAGACGGAGAGCGACGCACGCGACTACGACTCCATAGCAACGGTGCCGGAGATTGGTGTCATCAGCAACGGGCAATACACGGTGCTGATGAACGACCGTGGCTCGGGATTCTCGCGCTACAAGGGCGTTATGATAAATCGCTACCGCAAGATAAGCTCCGACCACCACGGTGTCTATCTCTTTGTGCGTAATCTGCGTACCGACCGCCTGTGGTCGGCAACCTACGCTCCTCTTGACGTGATGCCGAAGTCTTATCACGTGAGTTTCGCCAGCGACAAGATATGTTTCAGCCGACTGGACGACGATGTGGAGACCAAGACGGAGGTGACGGTGCTGAAAGACCGCTCGGCGGAGATACGCCGTTACACATTCTCTAATACCGGCAACCGCGACATCGACCTCGAAATTACCAGCTATGGCGAGGTGGTGCTGGCCGCCGCCGCAGAGGACGAGAGCCACCGCGTGTTCAACGGAATGAAGATTCACAGCGAGTATGACAGCGACCACGAGGCACTGCTGTTCAACCGTCCGGCTGCCAATGGCAACCGCAACTATGTGCTGCACAAGCTGTGGGTGGAAGAAGACCCCGATGAAGCTGCCCCAATACTGAACTACCAGCTGGCTGAGTACGAGTCCTCGCGTCTGAAGTTTCTCGGACGTGGTGGCAGCCTGCAGCACGCTGACATAATAGAAAGCCATCGAACGCTCACCGGCACGGTGGGTACTACGCTCGACCCCGTGATGAGTATGCGCCGCCGCATGCACATCCCGGCTGGCAAGAAGGTGGAGGCTTACCTTATCATAGCCTTCGCCAAAGCCAAAGAGCAGCTGCTTCAGCTGACCGAACGCTACCAGACTCCAGTGGATGTGGAGCATGCCTTCAAGACTGCATCGGTGTTCAATAATATGCGCACCGACCTGTCTCTGCTCAAGGGTGCGCAGATGCGCCTCTATAACAGCATCAGCAAATATATGGCGCAGACGGCGACGCTGGGCAACGAACGGCAGAACATCCTGGCCAAGAACACTCTGTCGCAGAGCGGCCTCTGGCGCTTCGGCATAAGTGGCGACTTGGCGATATTGCTGCTTGAGGTGGACAGGCTGGAGAAGTCGGGTTTTGCCAAAGAACTGCTGCGTGCGTTTGAGTACTTCAAGATTCACGGCCTAAGGCTCGACCTGGTGATAGTCAACGACGCCAAGGGAGCCGACCATGACAGCCTGACACATTTCATACGCAACATGTCGAACACCGAGCACCTCTGGTCAACGCACAGCGACGCTGGCCATGTATATGTGCTTAACGGTGATGACTTGAGCGAGGCGGAGCGCATACTGCTTCACACTGTTGCTCGCCTCTGTTTCAACACACGCGACGGACTCACCATAGAGCAGCAGCTGCGCAAGCTCGAAGAGGCTAACCAGCACTATCAGGACAAGGTGGAATATCCGGCTATGAAATCGGAAAAACAGTTCCGTGTGTGGAGCAGCCTCGACTTCTACAACCAATACGGTGGCTTCGACAACGAGGGCCGTGACTATGTGGTGACCAACACCAACACCCCTATGCCTTGGGTGAACGTGATATCGAATGGCAAGTTTGGCTGTGTGGTCAGCTCGACGATGTCGGGCTTCACTTTCGCATATAATGCTCAGCAATTTAAACTTACGAGCTGGAGCAACGACATGGTGCGCGACCAGGCCAGCGAGATGCTGCTCATCAACAAGTGCCAGTTTGTGCCCGCTACGGCGCGCCACAGTCAGGGTTATTCGGCCTTCGATGCCGAATATACGGACCTCAAGGTTAGTGTCAGGGTGTTTGTTCCTGTCGATAAGATGGAGAAATACTACCAGATAAGGGTGGAGAACAAGAGTGAGGAGAAGCAGTCGGTGAGGTTGGATATGGTTTACAAGATGGTGATGGGCATGTGCGAGGAGCAGACGGCGCGGTTCCTGCATTCCGAGTGGGACGAGGCATCGCAGTGCATACGTGTGCGCAACGTCTATCATCCGATATATCACAACCAGGTGCTCAGCATTGCTGCGGTCAGTGACCGTCAATCGTCTGTATGCTATTCGCTCGACGCACCTAACCGCAAGAGCATAGGGTTGACACTCGACGTTGAGGCGCATGGCGAGAGTGAGGTGGCGTTTGTGCTGGCGGTCAGCACTATCGCCGACACTCAAACCGCTTCTCACACGTTGGCCGACATCAACAGCGAGTTCGGCAAAGTGCTGGCTTTCTGGGACGAGAAACTGGGATACATTCAGGTTGACACGCCCGACCGTTCGTTCAACTATATGCTCAATCGCTGGTATCTCTATCAGGTTTATTCGTCGCGACTTTATGCCCGCGCCGGCTTCTATCAGGTTGGTGGCGCCACCGGCTTCCGCGACCAGCTGCAGGATGTCATGAGCCTGCTGTACAGCGACCCGGGATATGCCCGCAGACAGATTCTCGATCATGCGGCTCACCAGTTTGCCGAAGGCGACGTGTTGCACTGGTGGCACGAGAGCATGCACCTTGGGGCTCGAACCACATTCAGCGACGACTACCTGTGGCTGGTGTTCGTCACCTACCAATATGTCAAGGTGACGGGCGACACCGCTATACTTAACGAGCTGGTTCCGTTCTGTCAGTCCGACCAGCTGGCACCTGGCGAGAACGAGAGAGGAATGAACTATGTCAGTGGTGAGCAGTCGTCGGAGGGCATACACCTGGAGATGGCGACACTGTATGAGCACCTGCGGCGCGCCGTCAACCGTTCTATGGGGCGCATAGGTGTCCACGGGTTGCCGCTCATGGGTTGCGGCGACTGGAACGACGGCATGTCCACCGTCGGCTCTCAGGGTAAGGGTGAGAGCGTATGGGTGGCCTTCTTCTTGGCCGACCTGCTGCCCAAGATGGAAGAACTTACGCAGATGATGCCTGACGCCGACCTGAGCTACTGTGGCGAGCTCTCTCAGTTCCGTTCTCGCATTGTCGAAGCCATACAGTCGGCGGCATGGGACGGTGCTTGGTTCCTGCGCGCTTACTACGACAACGGCGACCCGATGGGCAGCCGCAACAACACCGAATGTCAGATTGACCTTATCTCTCAGGCCTGGAGTATCCTTACCGACGTGGCTACGCCCGAGCAGAAAGAGAGCGTGATGCGCGAGACAGACAACCGCCTCGTCAACCGTGAGCATGAGATAATCCAGCTCCTCACGCCTGCGTTCCATCAGTCGCAACCGTCACCGGGATATATCATGAACTACCCCGAGGGCGTGCGCGAGAATGGCGGACAATACACGCATGGTGCTATGTGGTACATCATGGCGCAGCTCAAAGAGGGACGCTACGATATGGCCTACTTCCTCTATTCGCTCATCAACCCAATCCACCGCACTCAGACCCTCGCCGACGTGCTGAAATACAAGGTCGAGCCTTACTGCATGGCTGCCGACATCTACAGCAACCCGCAGCATCCTGGCCGTGGTGGCTGGACTTGGTACACTGGTTCCGCCTCATGGGCTTACAAAACTGGTATCGAGAATATCCTTGGCTTGCGCAAGAACGGTAATCAGCTGACCATTGCACCGTGCGTGCCTTCCGAGTGGGACACCTTCACTGTGCGCTACCGCTACGGTAGCGCGGTGTATGTGATAAAGTATGAGCGACAGTCGTCAGCGATGGCAATCCCGACAACAATAGACCTGGTTGACGACGGGAAAGAGCACAATGTTACCGTGAACTGATAGGTTCTGATTGTTTTGGGTTGTTGCTGGAACAATCCGACAGATGGAAATCAGCGCCACGCTGGCGGAACTTGTAGTACTCGTATTGTAGCAGGAGTGCTTGGGCGAGGCGGTCGCCCATGATGTCGGCTCCTTTTTGGGTAAAGTGCATATAGTCTTTGCCGGCATAGCCATTATCGACCCATGATTTCATAGAGTTCCACCCTCCCATGGCGTCATAGATACTCCAATATGCTGCGCCGTGCTGGTTGGCCATCTGCCGTAGGCCTTCCACTATGTTGGGCAGGAACCGCCAAGTCTGCCATGTACCTTCGCCGGTGGAGGTCATATCTGACGGACCGATGAAGAGGATGGTGGCGTTTGGACAGCAGGCGTGTAGGTGGTCGATTTGTTCTCCTAGTTCTTCACAATAGCGCTCCAGTGCTTTCTCGCCGCGTATGTAGGGCACCGAGTTGCCTCCGAACTGCAGTATTATCAGAGCGACATCCATCTGTGAGTAGGCGGATGTGAGTAGGTCGGCACGCACCCCCTTGAACTGATGCCCTGAACAACCACGCATGGGTATGTTGTCAACAGCCACTCCATGACCATAATCGGCCATGATGCCGTAGAAGTCGGCTGAGCCGCTGTAGTGCAGGTTTATCTTGGCAGCAATGCTGTCGAGTTGCCAGTCGAAATGTTGAACTCCTTCGGCGGATGAAGAGAATGCCTGTGAGTATCCTGCAGTTGGTACATCGAGAGATGCCGAGAAAGTGCCGCCGCGGTTGTTGAACAGCACTCGCAGGTGGTCGATGAGTAGGATGCGGTCGTTTGAGTCACGATGGGCGGCGGGTCGAATGCCTGCCGAGACGGCGCCGTTGATGCGATGGCACTGCATCATCGGGCCGTAGTTGCCCGAAGACCGTGACACTGTGCTGTCGCCGAAGCTCGAGAGCTTCTCATAGCTGCCGTTGGCCCATATCTGTGCCGCTGTGACGGGTGTGAATCCGTTAAGGGGTAGCAATCCGGGGCCGCCGCCACCGAACTGCTCCTGTAGCGCGCTCCGCAGTCGGCTGGTCATGTGGTCCATTTCGACCTGAGAGTCACCGTAGTGTAGCACACGAACCGTGCGCTGCTGGTGTTGAGCGCTGTCCATAGTGGCGAACATGGCGTCAAAGAAAGTGAAGTTGTCATCGGGAAGATAGAATCGCGTGGCACTGTCGTTGAGAAGGGCTATGTAGTAGTCGGTGGAGTCGGAGAGAACTTTGGCTATGCTGTCTTGACGGCGTTGCTCGTCGGAGAGGAAGGCGTCCATATTGAATTTCTCCTCGCGTGTCATGATTCTTTCGAGCGAGGGAAAACGGAAAGTGATGCCGAAAAGCTTTACTCCATCGGCGGGGAAGAAAAGGCAGAGCAATGCAAGCAGAGCTACGGCTGTGAGGATGAATAAGAATATTTTGGATGAGCGCATTCAGTGTTGTATTTGGTTTAGCAGTGTGGGTTTGCTGTTGTGAGAAGGGGTAATTCCATTGGCTTGGATACAGAATCTCATGGGTTTGGAATGGATGGCCTCGGCCATATTGCCCAGTTGGAAACGGCACTCTACAGTCGTGGATGTCTCGGCGGGTATGGTGTCGTTCAATGCCGACAGTGTGTTGGCCTCGTCGTGCGAGGTGACCATTGTGGAGAGCCGCAATTTAAGGTCGTTGTCAGCCGTGGGTACCAAGTCGTATGGATAAGGATTTGAGATGAGGAGGGTGGCGCAGAGCGAACTGTCTGAGGCTACAGCGGTGAGGGGGGTTATGTGAATACGGCTGAGAGGCAGGTAGCGGTCGTTCTCAATGCAATGGAACGGAGTGTTGGGGATTACCTGGTCGGAGAGCCAGTCTTGTACTATGACTATGGCAGGTTTGGAGGCGTAGGCGCTGTCGCCCGAGGTGTACAGCCACTGGCTGTCGCGGTCGTAGTAAACGGGTATGCAGCATGCAGGGCGGTGGGTGTAGAAGATGTACTTGCATGGGAGGGTGTAGTTATGCAACACTACAACTGGCCGCTCTTGCGCCATTGCAGCAACCGCCATGCAGTTCTTTCGGTTGTCCCATAGTTCGCCTTTGAAATGCAGGGGATTGATGAGAATCAGGATCCGAACGCAAAGCATGGCGGCGATTGATATGTAGAGCACTATGCGGAAGGCTTTTTTTGTTGGTCGAGAGGAAGAATGTTCGTATTCGTCCAGGAGAAGCCATACTGCTGGCAATACTGCGACAAGAGTCCACTGTGGCTGGGTGCGGCCCTTGAAGCTTGCCAAGAAGAAGAAAAGAAAATAACAGAAAAACGTCCATAGCATAAGGGCGTCCTGGAATGTGGCCTTCCTGACCTTGTGGAGCACAGCCTTGTAGAGGAACCATAGGAGCAACGGGTTGAATACAGCGAAAAAATTCAGCAGATATTCGAGTGTAAAAGTTGGTCGGTAGGGGAGAGAGCTGCGCTCTATGAGGTGATAGCGTAGAGTGACCCAGTCGTGACGGTAGAGCCATAGGATGTGAGGAGAATAGAGCAGAAAAGCGGTTATCAGCCAAATGACAACATAGAGTGTTATTTTGCGTCGTTCAGTCGTAGATTCACTGCGGAGAGAATAGACAAGATATAAAATAAGTGCAGTCGCAACTAATAAGACACCCTGGTATTTGCTGTAGCCAATGAGAGCGGTGGAAATACCGACTATAAGGGCATTTAATGCTGACGGATTACGCCAGAGGCGAAGCAATGCCCAGATAAATACAGTAGCTGAGAAGAGGAGGGGTGCATCGGGGAGAGCCAGTATCCCATACAACTGAAGAAGTGGCATGGAGAAGGCAATTGCGATAAAAGATAGAGCTGACGATTTGGAAGGATTGGGGTTGAAAGAGAGCCATATATGCCAGAGGAGTAAGAGGTAGAGAGGAAGGAGCAAGGTCGAGAAAAATCGCACGCCAAGTTCGCCTGGAATCCAGAGTGAAAGCCATATTAGCCAAGCCACTGCTGGCGGGTGGTCGTAGTATCCCCAGTCAATGCCGCAGTCAGAGGCCCACCACCAGTAGTAGGCTTCGTCATTGGCCAGTTCCACAGATCCAGCCAATATTAGGTTGAGCAGCCACCATAGCAGCAGCGTTGCGGCTACTGTCAGAGTGGGGGAGAGTTTGTTGATAATCGCTTTCACCTGTTGGTGGCTTGTACTACTGTTCAGAAGTCTTTTTCTCCAGAGCAACTATGCGGTTGAGCAAGGCTTCCATATTGCGCATGATGGCAAAGTTGCGTTTTTGGCGCGATGCTTCGGTGGCTGGCGAGCCTACTATGGTGGCCCCTGATGGCACGTTCTTCGTCACCCCGCTCTGGGCGCCAATCTTCACGTCGTCGCCCACTTCCACGTGCCCCACGATGCCCACCTGTCCGGTAAGCAGGCAGCGTGCTCCCACTTTCGAACTTCCGGCTATGCCGCTCTGCGAGCACATCACCGTATTCTCTCCCACCTGTACGTTGTGCCCCACTTGGCACAGGTTGTCGATTTTCACTCCGCGGTGTATGATGGTCGATCCCATTGTAGCGCGGTCGATACAGCTGTTGGCTCCGACCTCTACATTGTCTTCGACAATCACGTTGCCAATTTGGTCAATCTTCGAATAGACACCCTCATCCGAGGGAACAAAACCGAATCCGTCGGCACCTATCACGGCTCCTGAGTGGATGATGCAATTGCTGCCAATCTGTACGTCGGGATAGAGTTTAACACCCGAGTACAGGATTGTGTTGTCGCCGATGGTCACATTGTCACCGACATATACATTGGGGTATATCTTGACATTTTTGCCGATGACGACTCGGTTGCCAAGAACGGCGTAGTGTCCTATGTAGCAGCCTTTGCCTATCTTGCAGTGCCTCCCTCGGCGACTGTGGCACGAAATGCCTTTCTTTGGTGCGTTGGCAGTGTTGAAGATATGTAGCACTTTGGCTACGGCCAGATAGGGGTTGTCAACCCTCAGCAGGGTTGAGCTTACCGGTTGCGACGGCTGGAATTTGCGGTCAACGATGACAGCCGTGGGTTGGTTGTCGTAGAAGTATTGTTCGTATTTTGGGTTGGCGAGGAAGGTTATTGAACCTTCGCCGGCTTCTTCTATCTTGCTCGGCCGTACAATTATGGCATTGGAGTCACCTTCAACGGTGGCTTTAAGCATTTGGGCCATCCTGCCCGTTGTGAATTGTGTCATCTTCGAAAGTAATGTATGGAGTAAGTTTGTTTACTGTCTCTGGTTCTATGATGCTAACTTTGAGAATGTCGGCAGGTGTTGAGAATCGCACACCCATCGTGCGTAGCTTGATGATGGCCTTGGCTTGGTAGGCATCTATATATGGGTGGCGGCGCAGGGTTGCATAGTCAGCCGTGTTGATGTTGATTTTGCGTATGTTGGTTGTGTCTATGGTTATGTATTGTGCGATGGATTGGTATCGGTCGTCGTTCATGCCGTAAACCTCCAACAGTTGTTCTTTGCTCACATATCCACCCAGAAGGTTGCGGTATTTGACAATTCCTCTCGCAAAGTATGGTCCTATTCCGTAAAGGTCTTGCAACTCAAGTGTGTCGGCACTGTTCAAATCTATTGTGTGGATATGCTGCTCCGTTCTGTTGCGATCGAAATTTGGCTGCGTGAGCTCGTCATCCCTATAGGCGAACTGTTTCGTTTGATTGATGGAGTTTCTGTTGCGATTGTATGAACGATGTCGCTGATGGCGATATGAACTGTCCTGGCTCTCGAGTTTTGCAATGGCTTCGGAGGTGGATTCGTCAATGGGGACGGTCTTGCTCTTGTGGGGGATGAGCAGAAGGATGAGCAGCACTGCAAGCAATACTATGCTCAGCCAGAGAAATCCGCGTTGTTCAGTCTTGTTGTTCATCCTGTGTTTCGCTCCATTCGATGGTGCCTCGCTGGTGGAATATCTGTGGATTAGTGAACTGGTCGTCGCTCTCGAAACCGTCGCCGTAGGTCAGTCGTTGTCCGTTGACAGCCCTGATGAGCTCGTTTGAATACATGCGCCCTTCGCCCCTGTTCCATGTAAGGTTCTTCAGATATACGGTGTCGCCGTTCTCATAATCTATAATCACCACACTGTCGTGCGCCTGCACCATGTTGTTGTCGGTCAGTTCCTCGGCGCGGAGTGCCCAAAGATAGGCTCGGTTGCTGCCGTCGGGGTTGAGAAAGTTCACGTGCAGCCCCTCGGGATAGATGGTGCGTTTGTCGGGTGTGATGTACTTCTGCACCAGCGGTGTGCTCATCACCATCTGTACTTTCCCCGACGTGCTGTGGTGCATTGAGGCTTCCTTGATTGTCTGTGCCGGAAGACTTTTTTGGTCGAAGAAACGCACCTTCTCGATGTCATTGGAGCAAGCTGAAAATGAAAGAACAAACAAAACCGAAAGCAAGAGTGCATGACCCTTGCTTCCGGAGTGAGAATATCGCTGGTTGCTCTGCGGCATCCGAGGGATGGCTTATTTTGTACGCACAGTCGTTACTACACCGATGCCGGGAACAGTGAACGAGTGTCCGTCGATGAGGTCAACCATGAATGCGTCGGCTTTTTTAGGAAATGCTGCCGCACACTGTCCTATGATGCGGTTGGCGGCTGCCACTATCTCGGGTGTGCTGTCTATGTTCTTGGCTTTGGCTGCCACATCGGCGGCGGCCCAGTATGCACTGCGTCCGTTGATGCCGTCACCGCTTGCCACGCTGTGGAATTTCATATACAGCTGTGCGATGCAGAGATATGGCTCGCCTTTGGAGGGGTCGGTACGAGCGGCGTCGTTATAGGCGTTGCGAGCAGCGCCCATCGAGCCCATGCCACTGTTGGCGTTTCCAAGTGCTATGTATGCTTTGTAGATGTCTTTCTTCTCGGTCAGACCTTTCACGGCGTCATTCAGATATTTCACGGCATCGCTGTATTTTTTCTTTGAGGTGCTCATGAGTCCCATTCTTAGGGCTGTCACGGGCGACGGCTCCAGCGAGTACAGTTTTTCGGTGGCGTCGAAGAAGAGCTGGTCTTCAATGCAGCCTTTCTTCATCATGATGTTGGTGATTTTTTTCAGAAGTTCCACATTGTCAGGTGTGGCCTCGAACTTCTGTTTGTATATCTCAACCAACTGGTCGCAGGTGGCATAGGGCGAGAACACTGCCTCTACGTTTCCAATGCTTTCACGTATCTGGTTGGCCCTCACTGTGTCGGGGTTGACGGTGTCCTTGTAACACTCCTGCACCTCTTTTTCCAGCAAGTCGCTGGCGATGTCGTAGTTGTCAACCACCAAGGTAGGCTCGGCGAAACCAGCTCTTACGTATTTCACCGTCACCATGAAATACTGATAGATGTAGAAAGCGTCAAGCTTCTCACCTCCCAGGTTGATGGCTTCGGTATAGATGTCATAGCTTTCTTTAAGACCGGCGTCTTTCTTCAAAAGGTCTATGTCCTTTGCTTTCTTTGCCAGTATCTCAGCTTTGTCGTTGGGATATGCCTCGATGCGCTTGTCGTGCATCGCCATCAGGGCGTTGATATATTCCTCTCTCTTTGCCTCGTCGGTGGTTTTGGCGAGCAGGCCGTTTATGATTTTGTCACCATTGATGTAGAGGTTTTTGCTCTGCTTCGGACATTTCTCCACAACGACTTTCCAGTGTGGGTAGGCTTCCTCAAGATAACGAACGTCTTTCGTCTCTTTGAAATATTTCATGCTTGACTGATATACCGATACGTCTTCAAGAACCGTCTCGCGTACTTCATCCGTGCAACCCCAGTTCTGGGCGCTTGCGCTGATTCCCATAGCGGATACCAGCATCGCTGTCAATACAAGTCTTGGAGTTTTCATAGTGGCTGTTTTGTTTGTTTTATGATTTAGTATTTTGTTTTTGTTGAAAATTGCTTTCGTATTATTTAATACGCTTACAATTAGCGGATTATATTATGGGTTTTAGTTGTATTTCCTCTTCATGAACCAGTTCTCGCAGCTGCCGAACGAGATGCCGACGGTCAAGCAGTCCCTCACCAGTAGGTCCGACTGCCCAAAACGGCTGTATCCCGCTGCCAAATGGATGGCTGAACGTCCTTTACGCATCGGTAGTGTCACCCCAACTCCAAGGCCATACGCATCGATACCCGTGTTGGTGGTGTTGAGTTTGTTCATTTCGTAATGCAACCCTAAGCTGTATCCTACCCGTTGCCAGTAGTAGCTACCTTGCGAGTTGCCTATCCAAGCAAAGCCTAGTGCGATGCGGTTGTAAGGTTTGTAGATGATGTCGCCTTCTCCGACTATTCGTGTGTCAGCACCATCTTCATATTTCAGCCCGTTCCATTGTGCCCACACCCAGTCGAATGTGACCTGCCAGCGGTCGCTGCGTGTGAACGAAAGACCTACTCCGGCGCTCCAACCCTCCATCACATGGCTCTTGTATTCCGATTCCTCGCCGTCGGCGGGATATATCACCTCGCGGGCATTGTTGTTCACGAGCGTGTACTTGTATGCGCTTTCTTTCACCGACTGTCGTATCGAAGGTCGCATCGTGAGCCCCACCGAGAGGTTGTATTTCTCAGCAATCGGCTGGCTGTAGTGGAATCCGAAGTCGGTACTGAAGTTCAGTATGCGGGTGTTCTTCTGCCTCTGGTTGTCGATGAAGAACGAGGTGTCGTTGGCCAGGAAATCGTAGGTGATGTAGCGTGTCATGTTGCCATACAGTAGGTGTGCGTTGAAGCCCAGGGCGAAACGTTCGCCTATGTTGAACGCGTGACCCCAGGTGAACCGGTTGGCTCCGCCCGAGCCGCTGTATTCGGTGTTCATCTTGCCGTAGCTGTTTGTGTCAACGGATGGTATGGAGAAGTTGTACTCCACATCAGCAAAGGGCTGTACCGTGAACGATGTTTTCCACCATTTACAGAAAGGGAACGCTATGGAGAGATGCGACAGATAGCCGTCGGCGTCAAACTCTTCGTTCTTGCTGTCTTTCATCCAGTTCATCTGCACTCCCAATCCCACGTCGAACACGAAACTGCGGCTGGTGATGCTTCCGTATGTGGCGGGGTTATAGACATTAATCATGTTCGGTGCTCCGGCTGCAAGGAAAGCGCCGCGCCCTATGGTGTACGGCGAGCTGTACGGGAAATCGCTGACTCCGATGCCGAACTGTGAATAGGGTGAGTTCAAGCCGTTTTGTGCTTTTGCCGTCGATGCACACAGCAGTATGCAAATTGATAGTACGGTCAGCAGTTTGTTCATTATAACGGTTTTACAGGTTCATCATTAGTATTTCGTTCAAGCCGCGCATAACCAGATAGGGGTCGTTCGGCCATTCTGCGTTCAGGCGTGATGCGTCGCCGCCGGTCACCACCACTTGCACATCCTCACCCGCTCGGCACGTCAGCTCACGGGCGTAGCCCTCCAGAGCATAACGGAGGGCGCATACCACCCCCGACTCTATCGATGCTCGGGTGCTGTTGCCCACTGGTTCGACGCAGCTCTCACCATCGCTAATATTTAATAACGGCAATCGTGCTGTAAAAGTATTCAGTGCCTTAAATTTCATCTCTATTCCCGGCAGGATTGCCCCTCCATGATATACTCCGTCTTTCGAGACATAATCAACCGTGACGCAAGTGCCGGCATCCACCACCATGAGCGGATGCCCCTTATAGGCGCACCATGCGGCGCTCGACGCAGCTATTCTGTCGCTTCCCAGCGTCTCGGGCGTGGCATAGTCAAGCGTGATGGGTAGTTTTAGCCGATGGCTTACCTCGAGGCACCCTGAAGGCAGCCAATCGGGTCGTTTGCCCGTCAGCGATGCGATGGAGCGGTCGGCGGAGGGCAGGACTCCATCGGTGCATACCTCGCAGCACTTCATGACACCGTCTTCAAACAGCGCCACCTTCGCCCGTGTGTTCCCTACATCTATCGCTAAACTACGCATCTCCTCGTCACTTTTTATCGTTCGTTAGCCCCTTTCCTATGGTTAAACATGTTCATCGCTCTGTCTGCCCCCTGTGTCACGAATGTCTTTATCATCTCAACGGCTTCTGTCAGTTTTGGCTCCATTGTGGCGAGCTCGTCTGCCGTGAAACGCCCCAGCACATAGTCGATTTGACGCCCTTTTGAGAAGCGGTCGCCTATGCCGACCCTCAACCTGCAGTAGGCGTTGGTGCCCAGCAGCTGCTCTATGTCTGTCAATCCGTTGTGCCCGCCGGCTCCGCCCTGTTTCTTCATGCGCAACTCGCCCACCGGCAGGGCTATGTCGTCAACCACCACCAGCACGTTCTCCAGCGGTGTCTTGGTTTCGTTCATCCAGTAGCGCACCGCCTTGCCGCTCAGGTTCATGAAGGTGGTCGGCTTCACCAGCAACACCTGCTTCCCCTTCAGCTTCATCTCGGCGGTCATCGCAAGCCGCCCCAATGTCCATTTCACATCGGCGTCCTTGGCCAACGCGTCAACCACCATGAAGCCGCTGTTGTGGCGTGTCCCCTCATACTCCATACCCACGTTCCCAAGTCCTACAATCATATACCTCATTGCACGTTCCTCCTCCGTCTCAACGGTTTTGTTGTTTCCAAAAATATTTTTTATCCAGCCAAACATCTCTTTTCAATTTCACAATTTCACACCTTCACACCTTCACAATTTACACCACCCTAAGTTTCATCCCAGCCAAAAGTGTGTCCGTTTTGAACTCAAACACGCTGCTCATCTCGCCCGCCATGCCGAATCCGCAACGGTCGCAGATGTCTGCCGCCTTGCCCGTGCATTCGGCAAACTTCGTGCCGTCGTGCAGTATGAAGTTCGACACCCAGCAGTGCTTCTTGAAGTTGTTGTCGCGCAGTTTCCTCAATCCCGACACGCTGTTCATTATCGGCGCCCCCTTTTTCTTCAGCTCTATCAGCCGGTCAACCACCTCGGCGCGGCGTCCCCAGTCGAGAAACAGGTGTTCCGTACCCTCGTAGGGTGTGTGGAAACTGAACGAAACCTGACGCAGATAGGGGCTCTTCTTCACATATCCCACCACCTCCTCTACGTTGGTGTAGTTGCGGTTGTTTATCGTCATGTTCACGCTCACCGCCTTGTGCCCGCTTTCTGCTATGTTTTTCTCCAGCTTCGCAAACGCTCCCTCGCCCCGTATGTCGTCGTGCACCGCTCCGATGCCGTCGAGGCTCACCCAGATGCTGTCGGCCTTCAGCCCTTTCATCGGCTGCTGCGCGTTGGTCGTGATGGTGCATGAATAGAAACCCATCGACTTCGCCAAATCCACCAGCGAGTTGATGTCCATCCCCCCTTCTCGCCACAGCAGCGGCTCGCCCCCTTCGAAGTCAACAAACCTGCTCCCCTGGTCATAGCTGTATCTCAGCTCGTCCTCAATCTGACGGTACGACTTCATCACAGGGTTCCTGTGGTTGTATATCGCACAGTGGCGACACGACAAACTGCAGGCGTCGGTGATGAACAGCACCGTCTGCAGCGGACGCTTCCTGCCCAGAAACCGCGCCCCTACAAACCACCCTGCAAGATAAACCAATTTCTTCAAGCCACTAATCGTTTTTTCAAATACCTGTATAACCTATATTTCCCGCCCTCTCCAGGCACGGAGTCACAACTGCAGAAGGTCCTGCCCGATGTCTTTCCTGTTGTATTTTCCGTCAAACGTGATTTTTTCCGCCTCCTGGTATGCCTTCAACAGTGCCCCGGGCAAGTTTTCGTCGATGGCCGTCACCGCCAGCACACGTCCGCCTGCCGTCACCGTCTTGCCTTCTTTCTTCGCTGTGCCTGCGTGGAACACTATGGCGTCCGTCACCTCCTCTATGCCAGTTATGGCGTCGCCCTTGCGGTATTTCTCTGGGTAGCCTCCCGCCACCAGCACCACACTGGCCGCCGTTCGGTGGTTTATGTCGAGCGTCATCTTGTTCAGCGTCCCCTGTCCCACTGCCTCGAAAAGCTCCACCACGTCGCTCTTAATCCTCGGGAAGACGCTCTGCGTCTCAGGGTCGCCCATCCTCACGTTGTATTCTATCACGTATGGGTCCCCGCCACAGTTCATCAAGCCCACAAAGATAAAACCCTTGTAGTCGATCCCCTCCTCCATAAGCCCCTTCACCGTGGGTTGCACTATGCGGCTCTCCACCTTCGCCATAAACTCTTTGTCGGCAAACGGCACCGGACTTATCGAACCCATACCGCCGGTGTTCAACCCCGTGTCGCCGTCGCCTATGCGCTTGTAGTCCTTTGCCGACGGCAGCAACTTGTAGTGTTTCCCGTCGGTAAGCACAAACACCGAGAGCTCTATGCCCGACAGAAACTCCTCTATCACCACCTTCGCCGACGCGTCGCCGAATTTCGCGCCCTCCAGCATCTCCTTCAGCTCTTTCTCCGCCTCCTCTATGGTGGGCAGTATCACCACCCCCTTGCCTGCCGCCAATCCGTCGGCTTTCAGCACGTAGGGCGCCTTCAGCTCATGCAGGAATTTGATTCCTTCCTTTATGCTCTCCTTGTCGAACGAGCGGTAGCGTGCTGTAGGAATCGAGTGGCGCATCATAAACTCCTTGGCATAATCTTTGCTGCCTTCAAGCATCGCCCCCTGTTTCGACGGCCCTATCACGGTGACGTTCTTCAGCCTTTCGTCGCTGGCGAAGTGGTCGGCAATGCCGGCCACCAGCGGTGCTTCAGGACCTACGACCACCATCTTCACATCGTTTTCCCTTACAAAGTTGCCCACGGCATCGAAGTCCAGTATGTCAAGACTTACGTTCTTTCCGCACTTGCCCGTCCCGGCGTTGCCGGGAGCTATAAACAGCTGTGTGCATCTCTTACTCTGTGTCAGTTTGTAGGCGATGGCATGTTCCCGTCCGCCCGATCCTAATAGCAATATGTTCATACAGTTCGTTTTTAGAAACTGCAAAGATACGAAAAATAATGGTAACCTCTAAAAATTGCTTTCACGTGTGTTCGACGCTGCCTTCGAGTATATTTCAGATTCCGTGACCTAATAAAATGACTTTGCCACCCTAAACAAAACCTGACAACAACTAAAAACCTGGTTGAATTTGGTTGATGAATTGTGTTACATCTCTATCCTCTCTGCCCCCGCAAAGCACATCTCCCCCGTACACCCCGCCAATACCAGACACGAAGAAACCTCGAATGGGTCACGAATGGGTCTTGAACATACCTTATACCCTGAACAACAGTAATACATCACTGATACATCAGTGATACAGAAGTAAAACGAAAGTGATTGATTTAATGTTTCATTGACAGTATGTTACATATAGTAACATCGCTGCCAAAAACGGATTGAAAACACCCGAAAACGAACCTATATGATTGATACATCGCACTATATAATGATATATGATCGGTTCTTTCAGTTTACAAAGATACAAAACAAATCCCAACCTACCAACCCCCGCCACCAAAAAAAATTCAAGGGGAAGTGTGATGAAAGTAAGACAAATCCAGGATGAAAATCTCTTTCACAACGGGGCTTCTTGGTCAAATCCTTTATCGTTTCCCATATTTTGCGTATCTTTGCAGTATGAAAAGAATAACAGAATTTACCATAGTTGAGCGGCGGCAGTACGGCGAGAAGTACTTTGCCTGGACGCTGCGGTCGCCCGAAAAACTCCAACCCATACGCGCCGGACAGTTTGTCGAAGTCGAGGTGCGCGACTGTGCCGACGTCATGCTCCGCCGCCCCATATCCATACAGGATTTCGACCTTCAAGCTGACACCATCACGCTCCTCATTCAGATCGTGGGCAAGGGCACCCGCAAGCTCGCCACTCTGAAAGCTGGCGACTCGGTGAACATCATCTATCCGCTCGGCAACGGCTTCGCGGTGTGCGGCAACAACCCGCTGCTCGTCGGCGGTGGAGCCGGCATCGCACCCCTTTTAGGTCTTGCCAAAACCTACCGCGCAAAAGGGGTCACACCCACAATACTGCTCGGCGGACGCACCGAACAGCTCATCCCCGCTCGTGAATGTTTCGAAGGGCTCGGCACCATCGGCTTCGCCACCGAAGACGGCTCGCTCGGCGAGCGAGGGCTCGTGACGCAACACTCGCTCTTCGGCGGCCGATACGACCACATCGCCACCTGCGGCCCCACCCCGATGATGAAGGCGGTGGCGAAGATAGCACACGAGAGGAGCATCCCGTGCGAGGTATCGCTCGAAAACATGATGGCGTGCGGCGTCGGCGCCTGCCTCTGCTGCGTCACCGACACCGACGAAGGCCACAAGTGCGTCTGCAAGGACGGCCCCGTCTTCAATAGCGAGAAAATACTGAGTTTCAAATCGTAAGTTATTGAGTTATGTCAGATATCAGTTTAGAGGTAAAAGTTGATCGCCTGACGCTGCGCAACCCCGTGATGACGGCGTCCGGAACATTTGGATATGGTGAGGAGTTCACCGACTTTATCGACCTTGCGCGACTCGGAGGCATCGTGGTGAAAGGCACCACAGGCGAGCGCCGTCAAGGCAACCCCTATCCCCGCATGGCCGAAACACCCGCAGGCATGCTCAACGCCGTGGGGCTTCAGAACGTGGGCGTCGAGACCTTCTGCAACGAGGTCTATCCCCGCATAAAACATTTCGACACCAACGTCATCGTCAACGTCAGCGGCAGCTCCATCGAAGAGTACTGCAAGGTGGCGGAGATGATCGACGCGCTGGAGAACATCCCGGCTATAGAGCTCAACATCAGCTGCCCAAACGTGAAGAAAGGCGGCATGGGCTTCGGCACCAACCCCGAGATGGCGGCACAGGTGGTCGCCGAAGTCAGGAAAGTCTATAACAAGACACTTATCGTGAAGCTCACGCCCAACGTCACCAGCGTGGTCGAGATAGCCAAAGCCGTCGAAGGCGCGGGAGCCGACAGTGTCTCGCTCATCAACACCCTTCTCGGTATGGCCGTCGATGTCGAGCGACGCCGACCGATGCTGAGCACCGTTACGGGCGGTTTGAGCGGCCCGTGCGTCAAGCCTGTGGCCGTACGCTGCGTGTGGCAGGTCGCCCACGCAGTGAAGATACCCGTCATCGGCTTGGGAGGCATACGCACAGCCGCCGACGCGCTCGAGTTCCTCATGGCCGGCGCCAAAGCCATAGAGGTAGGCACCGCCAACTTCCTCGACCCCCAGGTGACCGTCAAGATTGTGGACGGCTTAACCGACTACTGCCGCCGCCACAACATATCCGACATCAACGAGATTATCGGCATCATCTGACCAATTTCCCAATCCGCCGGCACCGCCTCACTTTCATTTCCGGCTTGGTATTCTTCGAGCGAATATGCGACATACAGACGTGCCGCTGCTCTGGCGTCATCGTGTCGGACATAGAAAATCAAACCTTGCAGCCAACCAGTTCCGAGAAAGGAACCGCTACGGCACCCTTATCGTGTCCTGCTTTGTCTTTGCCGTATTTATTCAGCAGATTCTTTAGCTTCGTCGGATTGAATTTCATGCTAGAAAAATCACCTTCCGTCACCCTTTCCTCGATAAAGAACATCAAGTAAAATTCATGTTTTGGTTTTGGGTATCCGCATTTCTCCAGTTCGTCTTTGCTCCATACCCGCACGTTGTACATTTTCTTGTCGAGAATCCACTTGAGGTGTTCTTCGTCTTTATAGTATCCGATAAGCACGTAGTCGGAAGTGCTGAACTGCAAGTTTGAAGGTGGGGGCAACTGAGGCTCTGCTCCCAGTATGTAGTGTTCGTCGATGTCAAAATCCGCCCGCATCATCTCAATTAGGCCGACTTGTTCTGCATTAAGCTCTTTATTGGGAGTATGCAACGCCAGCGTGAGTATCTCCCTATCTTGGAACGGGGTGAATACCTTACCATTCAGTTGACGGAAATGCTCGGTCATATAGTCGTCAAGCAACACTCCGCGCGACCGCATCGGATAGAAGCTGTATTCTCTTTCCAGCACCTTGCGTATCTCCTTGCGGAACTGTTTCCTGACATCATCTTTCCAAGCATCTATCTCCGATTGCCTGTTACGGGCATAAAGCGACACCACAAAAAGGAAGTTTACATTGTATCGTGAGAGCAACATTGTGTCGCGGTCAAACAGGCGGTCTTTGAACTGGAACTTGATTTCTGGGTTGCTTCTCCCTTCGGATATCTTTGTCAGCTCTATCTCACGATGGTTATAGCTGTAGTCATTTTCTTTCATCGCTGCGCTGATGAAGAAATTGGGGATGATATTATAGCCCTCTGTCACATCGTCGCGCAGCCGCACTTCAGGATCGGGCTTTTCGTTGTCCATCCACAAGTCTATGTTGTACTGAACAATGTTGCGAGCGTATGTGTACTGCTTATAGATTGAGGTATCACCCAAGTTCCCGCCTATCTTGTAGTATTTCGAATCTCCAATATAGTAAGTACGCTGCTTCTCATCTGCCTCTATCAACCCAGGATAAGTATAAAGGTGGTCAACCAGCTTGCCGTCTTTTTGTTCCTTGAAGTCCTTTGGCAAATTCTCTTTGCTGTCACCTATCAGTTTGTCGATGATGGCCTCAAACACCACATAGAAGTTCTTCACCAGCAGGTATTCTTTCAATTCTGCCGAGGTGGTTATCTCTGTTCGATGGGCGAAGAACGCATAGCAGAGATTCCACAGCTCCAGCATCTTGTCCGAAAAGTACTTGTATTTGATTTGGCGCAACCGTATCACACCACGCCCGTTTAGGTAGTTCTCGAATCGACTACCTGTAATCAATGGGAATCCTATGGTGATATCCACGTGGAATCCATATGTGTAGCTGATATAGTTGAGAATGCTGTAGTAGATAATCAGCAGTTCCTCGTCGAAATTCACCTGTCGTTTCTTGTTGACGGGATTCAGGTAGATGGGGTTGTCGTCCTGCACTATCGCCTGCGAGTGGCTGATGGTGCGCGTCCAATTGATCTTGTTGTAACCCGAATGGATGTTCTTGAGGACAAAGGTGATGTAGGAGTGGTTGTCCTTGTTGAACTGGATGAGCGACAGTAGTATGTCCAGCAGCGTGTTGGTACGTTTCTTCATCCCACGCCCCACTTGCGCCAGTTTGCGATGATAGACGATGTCGCTCCCCGAGTGCGTCTTCTGGTATACAGCCACCGCACGGTATATCCATACTGCAAACTCATAGAGGAATGCCCGTTCCTGGTCGTTGAGGCCACAGGTTTGAGGATGTATGAGGTTTTCGGGCGTTTTGTCACCGAGAACCATCCCTTTTATGTCCATCAACACTTTCGGCAGTATGAACACCGTGTCGTTCAGCTTGGGGTTGTAGAAATAGCCCACATAGCTCAGCGACACTTTGCCTTCCACGTTCTGCAACGCATCGATGCCGTATAGCACATCGCGCACAAGTGAGGCGTCATACTGATATTCCTCTATCAGGATTTTCATTCGACGTTCTCTACCGGTTTGTTGAGTTCAAGATTGATCAGCACTTGTTCGGCCATTGTTTCATCCACCTTGCCGCCCGCGAAGAAGTCTTTGAACGAGATGGCCTCCGTACTGTTTGGTTTTCGGAAAGCCTTCTGGCTCTCGTATTCGTAGTCTTTGAACACATCCGTCCAGAGGTAGAAATACACCTTGTTCACCAGCGTTTCGGCATCGATGACGTTGTTTTGGGCCTTTGCGAAGAAGTACCCCAACTGTTTGTCCTCACTATGGGTAAGGGTGAACACCTCCTTATTGACGGCTTCGAGGAACTGGTACCAATCGTATTCATGGTTATTGACCTTGATTTTCCAATTCTTGCCAGCATCTTCGATGGGTATATACTTCCAATCCCAGCGGCGTTTGAAGGCGCTGTCGATGGGGAAGAGGCTCTGGTCGCTGGTGTTCATCGTTGCCCAGATGTAGAGGTTGCTGGGAAGTACCAGTTTATTGCCCTCTTTCACGCCTTCGGGAAAGTCGTCGCGAGTACTTCCAGATAGTTCTTTACCTATATAGTTGGCCAAGTCGCTGTCCGCATCTATGGGATATTCCGATACTCCATTCTTGCGGTCAAGCAGTTGGAATAGGTCGCCGAAAATCTGGGCACAGTTGCCACGATTAATTTCCTCAATGATTAGGTAAACATCCTCCTTGGTGTTCCATGCAGCGGTATATGCTTTGGTGAAAGCCTGTGGAACAAATTCGTAGGTAATCTTGGAGCCGTTTCCGCGGTTGGGATTCTGCTCGTAGCAAGCCATTCCCCCGCGTACCACTGAGTCGTACGAGGTATTGCTCTTATAGGCGTCGTTTACCAGATCCATCACCTTGTGGCCGTTCTCTTGAATTCGAATAATACTGTCGTGATAGTCAAATCCGAACAGCGTGCAGGCCTTGGTGATATTGACGTTGGGAACGGTCAGGTATTCTTTGAACTTATCCACCAAACTGTCGTAATCGAGTATCGGTTGTGCGGACCTCTCGCCCGTTTTGACCGTTGTCGGTTTGTAGCAACCCACGAATGTGGCATAGTCACTGTCGGGATGGAACGTCACTCGGAAGTTAATCTTGTTTCTGTCGTCCACCTCACGTTTGATGGTGTTGGATTTCCCTGTGCCAGGGGCACCATAAAAAACAATCTGCCGCGAAACAGTATTTGGACTCAAAAGTGTTTCTTCTGGTTTATGATAAGGTGGAAATACGTATATCCCATCCCTGAGGTTTTTCCAAGCGTTTATCCCTCCGGAAAAGTATGCACTACTTCCTGTATTAAAACCTCCATCAACCAATAATTGCTCGTAATTATTTTTATAAAAGCGTTCAATGGCCTCACCGTGAACAAAACCAAAGAACATGCAAAAATCGTTCTTTGTAATCAACCTTTTTTGATAATCTTCAAAACCTTTTTTTGCGGCTTCGACTAATTCTTCTTTCGTTGTTATTGTTTCTTGAAAGGGGACCATATCTCTTTATTTTAACAGGTGTTTAGCAAATATTTTTACGCAATCTACGTTTACGGCATTTCCAAATTGTTTGTATGCCTGTGCTTGTTTTATGTCGTACTTAAAAGTATCGGGGAAACTCTGCAATCTCGCACATTCTCGTGGAGTAAGGTATCGACGCCTTGAACCAATAATTGATGTCTGAACAATGGCTACAAGTGCAGGAAAAAAAGAGTTCATCTTTACCCTAATACCAGAAGGGCGAAGTTGGAAAATTTGATTCCATATATTAGGGATGTCTACATTTCCTGCTTGCCATTCTAACTTGGCTTTTGCGCCAAAGAAAAGAGGATTCTTTTTGGCACGAACCAGCCATTTATCAATAAACTTTTTGTTGTTCCGGTATAGTTCGTTGTTTTTGTGAATGAAGTTTTGTTTCCAAGATGGGTACTGCGATAAATCTTCATTTTTATTCAATTCGCACAATCTATCTGTCCAAATAGGGAACCCTGGGAGTTTATCAACCTTGATATTTTGTAGAAATTCATTCCATAGATCAATTAATTGCTCCATTTCTTTGGGAACGCGGTATTCCTCTATGTTGGGAATATCCGAATCATTCTGTAGAATGTCTTCAATACTGCAAGGCTTAATTTTCCTCTTGTCAAATTCGAATGGCGCAACTTCGCCAATATCTTTCCTTACACACATAATGTATACTCGTTCCCGATGTTGAGGAATGCCAATATAGTGAGGACTAAAAATTACTGGTTCAGACAATAAGTTATAGCCCAATTTCTCTAATCTATCGTGAATTACGCGCCATGTATTTCCATGGTCATGGCTAGCCAGATTTCTTACGTTCTCAAGTAGTGCATACTTTGGTTTGTGATACTCTAGAATTCGGCAAATGTCGAAGAATAATGTCCCCTTAGTCTCATCGTCAAACCCTAATCGTTTCCCTGCTTTGGAGAATGCTTGACAGGGGAAACCTGCACACAGAACATCATGCTCGGGTATATCATGTGCATCTATTTTGGTAATATCACCTGCTGGCTTTAAGCCATAATTGACTTCATATGTTTTACGGCAATCCTCATCAATATCACATGCAAATACGCATTTGCCCCCCAATGCATCCATAGCCTGATGGAATCCTCCGATACCAGCGAACAAATCTATGTATTTATATTTTTTCTTTGGCATAAAAAAAGCCCTTTCTTCGTTTTGAAAAAAGGGCGTGTATGCGATCGGGATACCGTGGTTAGCACTACCAATCAGACAACAATCACATTCCACGCCCTAGTTTTGAGCGCATCCGTGTTCGCCTGATCGCTGATTCTTTTTGAAGTGCTAATTCGGTATCCTCAGCTCAATCAAGGATGTCAATTTCTTGTTTACTTTGTTTTTCTTGTTTTCAATTCCGCCTCTTACTGGCACATAAAAAAAGCGTGGTCTTTGACTTTCCACGCTTCTGAGGCCCTGAGATTGCCTGAACTATATGTTAAGTCGCTGTCCACGCTTTGCGCAGACGCTCGCAGACTTATTCGTTTATAGTTCTTATGAAATTTCTCAGGTTTCAGAAGCTGTGCCGAATAATTAGCAAACGCTGTTTATTGATTCTTTAATTCTCTAATTCTTGATTCTTTTTCTCTTGTTTTTGTTCGTTTTTGTTATACTTTTTGCCTTTTTCTGGCTTTCTTCACGCTGCAAAGATACGATTTTTTTGGTTTCTGGTTTTTCTCACTTCGTTTGATTTGTTTTTAAGATGTTTGCAGCCTTCGGCAGAAGTTTTTTGTTTATTCGCTTGATATGATATTGTTAAACGGTGTTCGCGGCCGTCGGCTCGAGTGGTCGGTCGGTGGTTGGCGGTGGGGGATTGGCTTGGTTTGAACTGTAACAACTGTAACTGTAACGCCCGAAGTGTTCCGAGCTTGAAAATCTTTAATGACAAATGACACCTAAAATGACACCTTGCAAATTTGCGAAATCAAGCCAAGCCAACTCCCAACCAACTCCGTACCAACTCCCACCTAACTCCCAGTGGGCTGTCTGTCAGCCGAACTCGGCTGACAACTCGTAGCGGGACTTATAGGGCCTTTGGGGAGATTGTGCAAATTGCTAAAATTCAACATGATTCAAAAAAGTTGAAAAATTTTTGCCTAATCATTCGTAAACCGCAATGGGGTGGTTGTATCTTTGCAGCGTGATTGGCGGACGGATGCTCGGCTGGCGTTTGCGGGATTACAAGGAAAATGTGTAACTTTGCAGTTGATTAAATTTAGTTTTTAGTTTCAAGTTTTTAGTTTTTAGTTTTTAGTTTCAAGTTTGACTCACTTCATTTATGATTTATCGGTGTTCGCAGCCTTCGGCACAAGTTTTTAGTTTCAAGTTTTTAGTTTTTAGTTTCAAGTTTTTAGTTTCAAGTTTTTAGTTTTTAGTTTCACAATTCACCATTCACACATGCTTTGGCATTGATGAGCACCGCTGAATAAAATTTAATCAAGCGAATAATTCACAAATTATGATAATCATTGCAGATAGCGGGAGTACCAAGACGGAATGGGCCATACGTGGCGAGACGGGCAAGTGGGCTCGGGTGACGACCGCGGGGTTGAACCCGAGGGTGACGTCGGACGCGCAGTTCCGCCGTGTGCTGGAGGATGTGAAGTGTGAGCTTCCGACGTGGGACGGCCGCCTCGAGGTCTTCTTCTACGGAGCCGGCTGCGGCACAGAGGCGATGCAGGCGAGGGTGAGGGGGCTGCTGGCGGAGGTGTTTGCCGGAGCCGAAGGCATAGTGGTGGAGGGCGACTTGCTGGGTGCCTGCCGGGCGGTGAGTGAGGGCAAGCGCGGTGTGGTGGGCATACTGGGTACGGGCAGCAACGCCTGCCTGTTTGACGGCGTGCGGATAGTGCGTCAGGTGCCTTCGACGGGCTATATTCTGGGCGACGAGGGGTCGGGCAACCACATAGGGCGTCGGCTGCTGAAGGATTTTCTCACCGGTCGCATGCCGGCGGAGGTGTCCGGCGAGATGAAGACCACAAAGGAGGAGGCGATGGGGAGGATATACGGCGGGGAGTTCCCGAACAGATACATGGCGACGTTTGCGCCGGTGGCTTACAGACACAGGGAGACGGATTACGGCAGGCGGCTGCTCAGGGAGGTGTTCGAGGCGTTCTGGCGGGAGATGGTGTGCCCCATAGCCGACGGCGGTGAGGTGAGGCTTGTGGGCAGCGTGGCGGCGGCCTTCGAGAGGGAGATAAGGGCGGCGGCGCCCGAGGGCTTCTGCATCGAGAGGGTGGTGAAATCGCCGATAGATTGTTTGATTGAAAAATAGAGCAATATGACAAAGAAAATCACGATGGCCTTGATGGCCTTAGGCATGATGGCAAGCCTGCAGGCGCAGGACAGCTTGAAGATAATCTTCGCGGGCGACCTGATGGGTCACGGCGGTCAGATAAAGGCGGCCCTCGTCGAGGAGGGCAAGTATGACTACACGCCATGCTTCAGGTTCATAGCCCCCTACCTGCAGAGCGCGAACCTGGCGATAGCGAACTTCGAGCTGACGCTGGCGGGGCCTCCGTATAAGGGCTACCCGCAGTTCAGCTCGCCCGACCAGCTGCTGGTGGACGCCAGCAACGCGGGCTTCGACATCTTCACGACGGTGAACAACCACTGCATGGACGGCGGCAAGAGGGGTTTCCTCAGGACACTGAAGGTGTTCGACTCGCTGGGAGTGCCGCACCTGGGCACCTACCGCAACGCGGCGGAGCGGGCGAAAGAGCACCCGATGATGGTGGAGCGCAACGGCTTCCGGCTGGGGTTGGTGACCTACACCTACGGCACCAACGGCCTTCCGGTGCCCGACCCGCTGGTGGTGAACATGATAGACACCATGCAGATGAAGGCCGACCTGGCGAGGGCGAAAGAGCTGGGCGCCGAGTTCACCATTGCACTCATACACTGGGGCGAAGAGTACCAGACGAAGGCCAACGCCGAGCAGGAGATGCTGGCGAAGCTGCTGCTCGAAAACGGTGCCGACATAGTGATCGGCGGCCATCCGCACGTGGTGCAGAACGCCACGATGGACGCGCTGCCGGAGAACGAGGTGGAGCCGCAGATAGTGGTTTACTCGATGGGCAACCTGGTGTCGAACCAGAGGGACATCAACACCGACGGCGGCATCATGGTGGAGCTGGATCTGAGGCGCGACGCCGAGGGGAAGATAAGGCAGAGGTGCGCCTACATGCCCTACTGGGTTTACAGAGGCGAATATGAGGGGTTGTACCAATACTATATCCTGCCGTCCAACGACGCCTGCCACAACCCGGAGAAATACCAATTGCCGGCGGCCGACCTGAAGGCACTGACGGTATTCGACGAGAACACCCGCCTGCGGCTGCAGGGGTCGGGTATTGTGGAGCGCGAGTACAACTGGCAACCTTAATAAAAAGCAATAAAGCGAGGCGATTCTCGTTAATTATAGTCAGACGGGTCGGACATGTCAGACTTGTCGGACGAAAAAAAGGAAATCACAAAACTAAATTAAATTGATAGCAAAATGGAACTTAACAACATTCTTGTAATTTCTGGAAAACCTGATTTGAGTGAAGTGATATCGCAGACGAAGAACGGTGCGATAGTGAAGAACCTCGTGACGGGAGTGAAATTCCCGGTGTTCAGAAACGAGCGCATCAGCTCGCTGGGCGAGATACGCATATATACCACCGACGGCGAGGCACCGCTGGAGGATGTGTTTGCAGCCATGTACAAGAAAGAGGATGCGAAGCCTCTCGGTTTCGACCCCAAGAAGGCGGAGAACAAGGAGCTGTTCGACTATTTCGGCCAGGTGCTGCCCAACTACGACACTGACCGCGTGCACGCCTCGGACGTGAAGAAGGTGCTGCATTGGTACAACATACTGCTGAAGGCCGAGAAGCTGACCCCGACCGAGGAGGAGAAGAGCGAGCAGCCGGCAGAGGAAGTCAAGGAAGAGCCGAAGGCCGAGAAGCCGAAAGCCGAACCCAAGACAAAGAAAGCCGCCGCCCCGAAGGCAGCAACCAAAGCCGCCCCGAAGGCCGCCGCCAAACCCAAGGCGACCACCAAACGCACCACCACCGGAAAGAAGTCGGTGTAAGGTTAGCGGTTAGCCTTCGGCAGATTGTCTGACGGGTCGGACTTGTCAGACACGTCGGACTTGTCGGATCACAATTTACAATTCAAAATTCACAATTCACATGACATACACGAACCAGCAATACAAACGACACACTATCACATCGGCGTTGCCCTATGCCAACGGGCCGGTGCATATCGGACATCTGGCGGGCGTATATGTGCCTGCCGACATCTATGCGAGGTACCTGAGGTCGATGGGTGAGGAGGTTCTCTTCATCGGCGGCAGCGACGAGCACGGCGTGCCCATCACCATCAAGGCCCGCAAGGAGGGATGCTCGCCGCAGGACATCGTGGACAGATACCACAACATCATCAAGAAGTCGTTTGAAGAGCTGGGCATCTCGTTTGACATCTACTCGCGCACGTCGTCGAAAGAACATCACGAGACGGCGGCGGCGTTCTTCACGAAACTGTACAACGAAGGCAAGTTCATCGAGAAGACGACGCAGCAATACTATGACGAGGAGGCGGGACAGTTTCTGGCCGACCGCTACATCACGGGCACCTGTCCGCACTGCGGCAACGAGCACGCCTACGGCGACCAATGCGAAGCCTGCGGCACGTCGCTCAACGCCACCGACCTCATAAACCCCAAGAGCACGCTGAGCGGCAACCCGCCCGTGCTGAAAGAGACGAAACACTGGTTTCTGCCGCTCGACAAAGACGAGGAGTGGCTCAGGAAGTGGATTCTGGAAGAGCACAAAGAGGATTGGAAGACGAACGTCTATGGCCAATGCAAGTCGTGGATAGACGCAGGGTTGCAGCCGAGGGCGGTGACGAGAGACTTGGATTGGGGCGTGAAGGTGCCGCTGGAGGAGGCGTCGGGCAAGGTGCTGTATGTGTGGTTTGACGCACCGATAGGCTATATCTCGTTCACCAAGCAGCTGAAAGGCGCCGACTGGGAGAAATGGTGGAAGGACAAGGAGACAAAGCTGGTGCACTTCATCGGCAAGGACAACATCGTGTTCCACTGCATCATCTTCCCCTCGATGCTGAAAGCCGAAGGGAGCTACATACTGCCGCAGAACGTGCCCGCCAACGAGTTTCTGAACCTCGAAGGCGACAAGATAAGCACCTCGAGGAACTGGGCGGTGTGGCTGCACGAATACCTGGAGGAGTTTCCCGGCAAGCAGGACGTGCTGCGCTACACCCTCTGCGCCAACGCGCCCGAGACGAAAGACAACGACTTCACGTGGAAGGATTTCCAATTGAAGAACAACTCGGAGCTGGTGGCGATACTGGGCAACTTCGTCAACCGCACGCTGGTGCTGACGCACAAGTTCTACGAGGGCAAGGTGCCGAAATGCGGCGAGCTGAGCGACCACGACCGGCAGACGGTTGCCGAGATTGCGAAATATCCCGAGCTGATAGGGCGCTCGATAGAGAACTACCGCTTCCGCGAGGCGGTGGGCGAGATGATGGATCTGGCACGACTGGGCAACAAATACCTCACCGAGACGGAACCGTGGAAACTCATCAAGAGCGACCCCGAGCGTACGGCGACGGTGATGAACATCTCGTTGCAGATATGCGCCAACCTGGCCGTTCTCAGCGCACCCTTCCTGCCCTTCACCGCCGACAAGATGCACCGCATCATGAACCTGCAGGCGCTGGGTTGGCAGGATGCTGGCCGCACGGACATTCTCATGGAGGGACATCAGATAGACAAACCCGAGCTGCTGTTTGAGCAGATAGCCGACGAGACGATACAGGCGCAGATAGACAAGCTGCAAGCCACCAAGAAGCAGAACGAGCTGAACGCCTGGGCGCCGGCTGCGGTGAAGCAGGAGGTGGCGTTTGACGACTTCGGCAAGGTGGATATCCGCGTGGGCACGGTGCTGGAATGCAGCAAGGTGCCGAAAGCCGACAAGCTGCTGCAGTTCAAGATTGACGACGGCATGGGCGGCCGCACCATCGTGAGCGGCATAGCCAAGTACTACCCCAACCCCGAAGAGCTGGTGGGCAAGCAGGTGTGCTTCATAGCCAACTTTGCCCCGAGGAAGCTCAAAGGCGTAGAGAGCCAAGGCATGATACTCAGCGCCGAAGACCGCGACGGAAGGCTGGTGCTCATAACCCCGTCGCAGCTGGTGACGGCGGGGTGCTCGGTGGGATAGTCAAAAACGACAGAATTGTCAATATATATAAAGAAGGGCATCGGCATATTTTACATGCCGATGCCCTTCTTTTATGGTAATGTCTTTAGATGTTGGATATTACGTTTCCTTTGGTGTCTATTATCACTATGGAGGACCAGTCTTGGAGGCGGGCTTTGAAGAGGGTTGGGGTGATGCCTGAGATGTTGGTGTAGATGGGAGGGGTGATGATCTTGCCCTTGCTGTCAATCAGGCCGGAACGGTTGCCGACATCGTATTTGTAATAGTCGTTGTTCTTAGCACGGCCTACCTGTGGCTCGCCAGACTCGAGGTTGGTGTATTTCACTTCGTAGTAGAGTTCGGAGATGTCGTCGATGATGCCGTCCTGCAGGACGTGTCCGTTGAAGTCAACCTGTTTCTTGAAATCGCCGTCGTTGTAAACGATGGCGTAATCTTTGGCCAGGTCAATGTGGTCGTAGCGCGGCTTGATGACCCAACGGCCTTTCGTGTCGATGACGCCGATTTTGTTTGTGGAGTCGGCCACAATGCAATGGCCGTCGTGGAAGACGAACTCGTAGAGGTCGTTGCCGCGGTAGGAGAAGCGGAGGTCGATGGCGAGCTTGCCTGTGGTGTCAATGAAGCCGATATAGCCTTTCTTCTCCACCGCTGCCAGACCTTCGGAAAAGACCCATGCCTTGGTGTAGGAGTCGGGGCGTACGATGACCTTGTTGGTCATGATGTTGCAGAAGCCGCGCTTGCCGTCCTTCGCGAAGAGTACGATGGGGTTCTCGTCGCTGTTGCTGGCGTAGTGGCACCAGTCGATGTCTTCGACTAGGACTTCCTTGGTTGCGGGGTTGATGATGTTGCTCTTGCCCTTTTCGTAGGAGATGTGGCCGTCGGAAGGCTCCTCGCCGTAGTAATAGCTGTAGTCGGCGTTGTCCTTTTTCGCACCGTGGCAGGATTGCATAATCAGGAATGCCGGCACCAAGACGACTGCTAGTGCAACGAGCCATGACGCCGCCTTTCTGAGGCGGTGACTTTTGGGTTGCTCTTCCTGAGGTTCGAGAGAATCGTTGACGTTTACGGTTTCTTGCTGCTGTGCTTGTTCGACACTTGTTTCATTGAACAATTGGGTGTCTTTTCCGTTCTTTTTCATGATGAATGATTTTTGGTATTAAACAATAGTATTTCTTAATCCGTTGAAAACAGAGGCAAAAATATGGTATATTTGCGAACTGTACGCCTTCTGAGAGGGGGTAATGTACGAACTGTGGACTTTGGTGTACAAAATGGTGTATAGGCTTATAAAATGGTGTTCGTTTCCTCTGCAATATTTTATGTAAATGGGCGTTAGTATAGTAATTATGATTAATTTTTAGTGTATTTTGCGAGCACTTGGTTCAAACGAAATAGAGATACTTACCGCTGCGAGGTGCAGGGCGAAAGACTGGAATGCGGTGACTGTGTGCGAGGCGTTCAACGCCTCGAAGGTGTTTAATTGCCGGTTTGAGGGTTCGGTTAAGTTGGGCGACAGTGAGGTTAGTGACTCGACTTTGTGCGACTGTACTATTGGCGACGGATGTAGCGTCAGCTATGTACGGCTGCTGAAGGGATATACCGTAGAGGACGGTTGCGAGCTTCGCAATATCGGCGAGCTGTCGGCGAAGGCCGGATATATGCCGCAGGTGGCTCCGATGAACGAGAACGGGGGACGGACGATAGGCCTTTTCCGCGGGATGACGGTGGGCGACGCCTATCTGTGGGCGAAATACCGCGGAAACGGCGGGATGATGGAGAAGCTGCAGTGCTTGGCTGAGAGGGAGGCGAAAGAGAATCCGATAGGATATATCGGTGAGGGGTGCGAAATAAAGAACTGCGTTTGCATAAGGAATGTGGCGGTGGGCAGCAACACGAAGATAGAGAACTGCACGGCGCTGGAGGACGGCGTGATAGAGAGAGGGTGCAAGGTGGAGAACGGGGTGATAGCGCAGCGTTTCCTTTTGGGAGAGAACGTACATCTTGAGAATGGGCTGCGGTTGATAGACAGCGTGGTGGGCGACAACTCGACGCTTGCCTGCTGCGAGGTGGTGAGCAGCATGATATTCCCCGGACATGAGCAGCACCACAACAACTCGTTCCTGATAGCCGCAACGGTGAAGGGACAGAGCAACGTGGCGGCTGGAGCGACGATAGGGTCGAACCATAATAGCCGCACGGCCGACGGCGAGATTGTGGCCGGAAGAGGCTTCTGGCCGGGGTTGTGCTGCAGCTTCAAGCATTCGTCGAAGTTTGCATCGTACTGTCTGCTGGCGAAAGGCGACTACCCATACGAGCTGAACATAGCGCTGCCGTTTGCGCTGGTGAACAACAACGTGACGAAGAACCAGCTGGAGGTGATGCCGGCATACTGGTGGATGTACAACATGTATGCGCTGAAGCGGAACGCTGTGAAATACAAACAGCGCGACAAGCGGGTCGGCAAACGGCAACATATAGAATTCGAGATGTTCGCCCCCGACACTGTGGAGGAGATAATAGCAGCACGCAAGCTGATAAAGATATGGACGGAGGAAGCTTACAATCCCGCTCTGATGAAGGTGCTTCCGCCCGAGGAAAGGCAGATAGAGATAGTAGCGCAGGGGATGGAGAACTCGAAACGCAAGACGGTGCTGCTGAAGGCTGGCAAGGCTTACAAGGCCTACGGCGACATGCTGATATACTATGCGATGAGTGTGCTCGTGGGTGATGGAAACGACCGGAAGCCGCAGTATGACGCCAAGTCGTATGAAAGGGAGAAGAGGTGGCACAACATCGGTGGTCAGCTGGTGGCGGAAGCCGACCTGAAGAAGCTGATTGACGAGTTGAGTGGATTCCAGTCGTGGGACGATATTCACAGATGGATGGATGACCGCTGGGGCGGTTATGAGGAGCAGAAACGGCAGCACGCCTACCAGGTGGTGCTCGACTTGCTGCTGAGCGACGAGATAAGCGACGAGCAGTGGAAACGGCTGACGGAGCGATATGAGGAGATATGCAAGGAGATGGAGGAGCAGGCAGAGTTGAGCAGGGCGAAGGATTTTGACAACGAGTTCAGGAAGATGACCTTCGAATCGGAGGAGGAAAGAAAGGCAGTGATAAAATAGAGCGACGAGTATGGGAAGAAAACAGATATACATATTGTTGGCGATGATGTTGGTGATGGCCGGCTGCAAGACGACGAAAAACAGCGGGCAGAAACCAGTGGCGAGCGGCCAGCGTACAATGGTGAGCACGGTTGATTTGGAAACCGAGGCGATGATGATAGAAGCCAAGATGAACCAAGAGCTGGATCAGACGGAGAAGGCGGTGAAAGGCTACCAGACAATCTTGACCCGGAATCCGAATTTCGGGGCGGCGCTGTATGAGTTGGCGAGCATGTACGAGAAGGTTGGGATGGTGGACAGCGCACTTTATTACAGCCAGAAGGCCGAAAATACTGACAAATCGAACCAGTGGTATAAGCTGCAGCTGGCAGCCCTGTATCACGCCAAAGGCGACTACAAGAGCGAGATAAAGACATGGGAGGCGCTGATAAAGCTGAATCCGGACAAGCTGGATTACTACTACGAGCTGTCGAACGCATACCTTGCCGACGGCAACGTGGAAGGCGCCATAGAGCCGCTGAACCGAGTGGAGAAGATGATAGGAGTGACCGAACCTATATCGCTGCAGAAGCAAAAGCTGTGGACGGCTGTGGGCAAGAACGAGAAGGCGGTGCAGGAAATAGAGAAGTTGGCAGACGCATTGCCGCAGGAGAAGAAATACAGCGAGCTGATGGCGGAACTGTATATGAAGCAGAAGAACTACGCCAAGGCGAAAAAATACTACGACCAGATAGCCGCCGCCGACCCGACGGACGAGTATATACACATATCGCTTGCCAACTACTATCACCAGACAGGTGACGAGGAGGCGACCTACAGAGAGCTGAAGCAAGGGCTTCGCAGCGAGGCGTTGAACTGTGCGGACAAGGTGCAGATAATCTCGTCGATATACACGGTGAAAGAGTTTTACGACACAACGAACACTCAGGCGTTCGCGCTGCTGGAGGAAACCATAGACGATTGTTACGACACGATGTCGTATGCACCGTTGTACGGCGAGGTGCTGATGAATCGCGGACGCTGGAGAGAGGCGGCCGAGCAGTTCAGCCGCTACCTGAAGCTCGACACATCACGATACGAGATATGGGAGGCGTATCTGATATGCCTCTCGGTGGCTAACGCCGACGAGGACACGCTGATGGGGACGGCTAAGAGGACACAGGCGCTGTTTCCGTTCCAGTCGTTGCCGTACTTTATGGAAGGACAGCACTATGTGATAAAGCAAGAGTATGAGAAGGCCGAGAAACCGCTGGTGCAGTGTGTGAAGCTGGGGTTCAACAACGGCTATATAGAGGCGGACACCTACGGCTTGCTGGCAGAGGTCTATTACCGACAGTCGAGACAGGAGGAGGCTTGGCAATGCTTTGAGAAGAGCCTCAAGGCTTCGCCCGACAACATACCGACACTCAACAACTATGCCTATTACCTGTCGGAGACATCGACGAAGTTGGAAAAAGCCGAGCAGATGTCGAAACGTACTATAATTGCAGAACCAGAAAACCCAACCTATCTGGACACGTACGCATGGATACTGTACAAGATGGGAAGAGCGAAAGAGGCGTTGCCGTATATGGAGAAAGCGGTGAAGAACGACAAAGAAGGGAGCGAGACGTTGAAGGGGCATCTGGAAGAGATAAGGAAGGCAGTTGACGGACAATAGTAAGGAATTAAAAAAAGAGGATTATCAAACACGCGGTTAAATATCTAATCATGGCAGCCTTGGTGACTGTGACGCTTGTGGGATGCCGGAGCACGAAGACGGCGGCCGAGAGAGATAAGCAGCCAGCTGCGGTCGAGCCAAAGACCACGACGGTGGAACTCTGTGAGACGCTCACGGCGAACTTCCAGTGTGAGGTGGAAGACATCACGATAAGCGGGCAGGTGAGGATGAGACGCGACTCGGTGCTGTGGTTGAGTGCCAACAAGTTTATAGAGTTGGGCAGAGCCAAGTTCACTCCCGACTCGGTGTTTGTATATGCGAAGGTGATGAACCGCTATTTTGAAGGGACGTATGCCGACCTGCAGAAGGTGTTGGGGGTGGCGACCGACTATGCCACGCTGCAGGCGTTGTTTATGGGAGAGAACGAGATGGTGAGACGCAACTGGATAGTGGCCGACTTTTCGGATTGGCGCGAGACGGTGGAGGTGTTGGAAGACGGCTCGATGGTGAAGAACAAACGATATCCGTACAAGGCTGAGGTGGCGGTGAGGAGCAAGCCATATACAGGGAGGACGACAATCATATTCAACAAGGTGAGGATGAACCAGCCAACGACATATCCCTACAGCGTAAGCGCATTGGCGAAGAAATATTGAATATTGCACGGGAGATGAGGATAACAGCAGAACATAGAAATAATCAAGGTGTCAGACAGACGGCCAGACATATTATCGTGGCATTCATGATGCTGTTGGCCTTCACTGTTGCGGCGCAGGAGAATCAGCCGATCAGCACGGCCACGAACGCAGATACAGCAAAGGCGATAGTGGACAGGTATCTCACGTTGATGAACTACGAAGGGCTTCCGGCGGATTCGATGCTGTATATCGAGAGTTCAATATACGACTTCCACGACCGGAGTGACACTTTGGTGATGAAGCGGTGGTTTCTTCCGCCCCACAACCACCGGGTGGAGCTTTGGGTGAAGGGAGAGCTGCAGCTGGGATATCTGACCAACGGCATTGACAACGCAAGGCGTTACGACACGATAAAGCAGGTGTGGCAGAAAATCACGGTGCCTGACTACTACGACAAGGGAGCGGCGTATGACTTCCACTCGCCACTGTACAAGTGGCGCGCCAACGGAACAGAGATGCAATATCTCGGCGAGAAGGAGTTGTATGGGGTGAAGGTGTACGAGGTGCATGTGGAGACACCAGGTATGCATGTGAGGGAGTATCTGTTTGAGAAAGAGAACGGGCTTCTGTTCTTTGTCATAGAGCACCCAGAGGTGTTCGGCGGAGACGTGGATCCCAGAAACACGCATGTCGATTGGCGTGCATTTACCGATTATATCCATATTGGCAGTTCGCTGCTGCCATATACGGAGAGTTACAGGCGAAACGGGCACGTGACGGTGATAAACCACAGGTATGCGTTTGTGAAGAAAGAGAAGAAGAAGTTTGAATGATTAGCGGTCAGCAGATAAATGAACGATATGGATTATATGAGGCAGGCGTACGGCGAGGCGCTGGAGGCATACGAGGAAGGGGAAATCCCGGTTGGTGCGGTGGTGGTGTGCGACGGACAGGTGATTGCGTCGGCACATAACGAGACAGAGCGGCTGTGTGACGTGACGGCGCATGCTGAGATGCTGGCGCTCACGGCGGCTGCGAACGAGCTGGGTGGCAAGTATCTGAACGAGTGTACGCTGTATGTGACGTTGGAGCCGTGTATCATGTGTGCCGGAGCGACAGGGTGGGCGCAGGTGAAACGGTTGGTTTATGGCACAAGCGACGAGAAGCGTGGATACACGCTGTTTGCACCGTCGCCGTTGCATCCGAAGACGGAGGTGACGACGGGTGTGATGAAGGAGGAGTGCGAGGAGCTGATGAAGAAGTTCTTTAGAGAGAAGAGGTAGTCAGCGGTCAGCAATCCGTCACGTTTTAAACCCTTAAACCTTTTCCAGCGAAGCGACCTTTTAACTTTTAATCTTTTCAACATTAAATAATATGAAACCTACATTATTAGTTTTGGCGGCAGGCATGGGAAGCCGCTATGGCGGCTTGAAACAGATGGACGGTGTGGGCCCTCACGGAGAGGCGATACTTGACTACTCTGTAACGGACGCAATACGCGCAGGATTTGGGAAGGTGGTGTTTGTGATACGCCACAGTTTTGACGAGGATTTCCGCAAGGTGTTCAACAGCGAGAGGTGGAACAATCGGATAAAGGTAGAATACGTCTATCAAGAGCTGGATAAGCTGCCCGAAGGCTTCAGTGTGCCCGAGGGACGCGAGAAACCTTGGGGAACCAACCATGCGGTGCTTATGGCTGCCGACGTCATCCACGAACCATTCGCAATCATAAACGCCGACGACTTCTATGGCGGCGACGCCTTCAAGGTGATGGCCGACTACCTGCTGACGCTCGAACACTCCGAAGGCAAATATTGCATGGTGGGTTACCGCCTTGAGAACACGCTGAGTGAGAATGGGGCGGTGTCGAGGGGCGTGTGCAAGGTCGATGCCGACGGATTGCTGATAGGCATGGACGAGCGAACCTCTATCGCCCGTACCGCCGACGGCATTGCCTATACCGATGCCGAGGGACAGCATCCGCTGCCGGCCGACGCCACCGTGTCGATGAACCTATTTGGGTTCACCCCCGACTATTTCCCAAAAAGCCAAAAGCTCTTTATCGACTTCCTGAAAGAGAAAGGCGGCGAGTTGAAATCAGAGTACTACATCCCCTACGCGGTGAACACGTTCATAGGCAACGGAAGCGCCACGATGATGGTGCTTAAGACGACGGCCAAGTGGTTCGGCGTGACCTATAAGGAAGACCGCCCGATGGTGGTGGAACGCCTGCGTAAACTGCACGAGCAAGGGGTTTATTGAGGTTCGGTTGGGAGTTTCCGAGATAGTCGATTATGCCCGGCAGCATCGTGGCGACGATCCTTTGAAGATGTTGCTGAAGGGTTCTATACCCCCATCCCTCTCACGCCAAAAGGTGGCAGAGCAGATGGAGGGGATGGCGATGGCATCGGCAAAATGGCCGTGGCTCGCTGAAAACGACCGCATTGCCTACCCTTGTCGCCTGAGCCGAGAGCAGAGCTCGTCAGAAACAGCCGCCCGCTACAAGGCTGACATCATTGGCATCGGCGATTCCGTAGCCGACCTTACCGGCGGCATGGGCATCGACAGTTTGATGTTTGCCTATCGCGCAAGCCATGTGGATTATGTAGAACAGGATCGAGACCTCTGCGACATTATGCTGCACAACTCCAAAGTGCTTGAGCTCGGCAATGTGTCCTGCCACCAAGCCGAATGTCGCGCCTGGTTGCGTGAGGCCGACCGTCGGTTTGACTGGATATATATCGACCCTGCAAGGCGCGATGCGCAGGGCAAGAAGATGGTAAGCCTTGCCGACTGTCAGCCAAATGTGCTCGAAATGATCCCTTTGCTGCAAAGCAAGGCCGAGAATCTCATGCTGAAGTGCTCGCCCATGATTGACCTCCAAGACAGCATCAGTAGGCTTGGCATCGTCGGGCAGGTCCATATTGTGGCCGTCGGCCACGAGTGCAAGGAGGTTCTCTTCTGTGGCCGCTTGTCGGACGAGGCCCCCCACGCCCCTGTGACGGTCAAGTGTGTGGATATCTGGAACGGCGGCGTGTGGCACAACAAGTTCTTGCTTCCCCACTCCACCCCAGTCAAATATGCGGCCACCATGATGAGCTATCTTTATGAGCCTAACGCCTCATTGATGAAGGGTGCGCCTTGGGGCGAGATAGGCGAGTGGTATGGTGTCGAAAAGCTCGACCGTAACACCCATCTATACACTTCTGCTCGTCTTGTTGACGATTTTCCCGGACGCGTGTTCGAGGTGATGGGTGAGGTCAAGCTCAACCGGAAGGCTGTAAGGGCTGCGGTTGAAGAGGCCAACCTGTTGGTGCGCAACTATCCCGCCGACGCCAACACGCTGCGCAAGCAGCTGGGTGTGGCTGAAGGAGGCCAGACCTTCATTGTCGCCACCACCGTGAAAGGGGAGAAGAAAGGGTTCCTGTGCCGCAAGGCAAACGGAAGGCAGAAAAACTAAAATGGTTGTGCCGGATTGCAAATCCGGCACAACTGGATGTTCTAGATTTTTTTTACTTTAGCAACTGCAACGGTGGCAACGGTTTCCGAAATTTTTTCTGAAAAAATCTCGTTGCGATTCGTAAACCGCAATGGTGGTGTTGTATTTTTGCAGGCGGAAAGCAACGGTGTTGTTTGTTGGATATTCATGGCAGCATAACGCTCCGTGCTCGCTCCGTACCAACGCCGTACCAACTCTCAGTAGGGGGATTGAAAAAAAACGGTGTTTTTTTCGGATGCGGGGGAGAGCTGCGAGGAGAGTTTTGCTGGCAGATTGGGGGTGCGGGGAGGGGGATATGATTTTGATTTTTGAAGAGGAGTGTGTTGGATGGGGAATGGGGGGCGTGTGTTGATAAGTTTCGGTTGATAAGTTTTTGGTCGGAGAGAATTTTAACAAAAAAGTGATAAATGTAAGATGTGTTCAATCAATGTATTGTAAGGATTTTAATAAAATTTAACACTTTGGAAAATGGAGATGGTTTTGGTTAATAAATAAATTGTTGTACTTTTGCAATCCGTTTTGTGGGGAAAATTGTGCCCCTAAGGAAAGGTAAAATCAGTAAAAATTAATAACATAACGTAAAGAAATGCCAACAATTCAGCAATTAGTTCGCAAAGGACGTCAGCAGATGGAGTACAAGAGCAAATCGCCCGCATTGGACAGCTGCCCGCAGCGTCGCGGTGTTTGTACTCGTGTGTACACCACAACCCCTAAAAAACCTAACTCGGCAATGAGAAAGGTGGCTCGTGTGCGTTTGACCAATCAGAAAGAGGTGAACGCCTATATTCCTGGTGAGGGCCACAACCTGCAGGAGCACAGCATAGTGATGATCCGTGGAGGTCGTGTGAAGGACCTTCCGGGTGTGCGTTATCACATCATCCGCGGAGCTCTGGATACGTCGGGAGTTGACGGACGTCGTCAGCGTCGCTCGAAATACGGTGCCAAGCGTCCGAAACAGGCCGCCAAGTAAAGTTTAAAGTTTTGAGTTTAAAGTTTAAAGTAAAGCAAAATGAGAAAAGCTAAACCCAAGAAGAGAATCATCCTTCCGGATCCTAAATATAATGATGTGATGGTGACGAAGTTCGTCAACAACCTGATGCTTGGCGGCAAGAAGACCATCGCCTACAAGATTTTCTACGATGCAATCGACGTTGTGGCCGACCGCACGAAGGAAGACGGCCTCGAGGTGTGGAAGAAGGCTTTGGCCAACATCACCCCTTCGGTGGAGGTGAAGAGCAAACGTATCGGTGGTGCTACCTTCCAGGTTCCGACCGAGATACGTCCGGAGCGCAAACAGTCGATTGGCATGAAGAACCTCATCCTTTTCTCGCGCAAACGCAGTGAGAAGACGATGGCTCTGAAGCTGGCCGCTGAGATCCAGGCCGCTTACAAGGAGGAAGGTGCTGCCTTCAAACGTAAGGAGGACATCCACCGTATGGCCGACGCTAACAAGGCGTTCTCGCACTTCAGATTCTAAGCGAAGCGATACATAATATATATAGAAACAGCAATTCACGATGTCGGATCTCAAATATACTCGCAACATAGGCATTATGGCCCACATAGACGCCGGTAAGACGACGACTACTGAGCGCATATTGTTCTATACCGGCAAGAACTACAAGCTTGGCGAGACGCACGAGGGCTCGGCAACGATGGATTGGATGGTGCAGGAGCAGGAGAGGGGCATAACCATCACCTCGGCTGCGACGACCGTCTATTGGGATTGGCACGAGAACCACTACAAGTACAACATCATCGACACTCCCGGCCACGTGGATTTCACGGTGGAGGTGGAGCGCTCGCTGAGGGTGCTTGACGGTGCGATTGCCATCTTCTGCGCCGTGGGCGGCGTGGAGCCCCAGTCGGAGACGGTGTGGAGACAGGCCGACAAGTACAATGTGCCGCGCATCGCGTTCATCAACAAGATGGACCGTTCGGGCGCGAACTTCTTTGGTGTGGTGGATCAGATAAAGGAGAAGTTGGGCGCGAACCCGATTCCTATCGAGATCCCCATCGGACAGGAAGACCTGTATAAAGGTGTGGTTGACCTTATCTCAAACAAGGCGCTCATCTGGGATGAGGAGTCGAACGGAACGCAGTTCTATGAGATTCCGATGCCGGAGGACCTGAAGGATGTTGCTGCGGAATACCGCCAGAAACTTGTCGAAGGTGTGGCCGAGGAGAACGAGGAGCTTATGATGAAGTTCTTTGATGACCCCGACTCCATTACCCCCGACGACATCATATCCGAAATACGCAAGGCCACGCTGGCGCGGAAGATCGTTCCCGTCATGTGTGGTTCGGCATTCAAGAACAAAGGTGTTCAGACGCTGCTCGACGCAGTCGCCGCCTTCCTGCCGAGTCCGCTCGATGTGGAGGATGTGGAAGGTGTGAACCCCAAGAACGACAAACCCGAGAGCCGCCCAATCGACCCGAAGGCTCCGTTCTCGGCTTTGGCGTTCAAGATCGCAACCGACCCCTATGTGGGCCGTCTCTGCTTCTTCAGAGTGTATAGCGGAACGCTCGAGTCGGGCTCGTATGTCTATAACGCCAACACGGGAAAGAAAGAGCGTATCTCGCGCATCATGCAGATGCACTCGAACAAGCAGAACCCGCTTGACCGCATCGAAGCCGGCGATATCGGAGCTGCGGTGGGATTCAAGGAAATCAAGACCGGTCACACTCTCTGTGACGAGCACCACCCGATAGTGCTCGAGTCGATGATTTTCCCCGACCCGGTTATCAGCATCGCCGTAGAGCCGCTGACACAGGGCGAGATGGACAAGCTGACCAACGCTTTGGCGAAGCTCGTGGAGGAAGACCCAACCTTCCGCACCAAGACCGACGATGTGTCGGGACAGATCATCATCAGCGGAATGGGCGAGCTGCATCTCGACATCATTGTCGACCGTCTGCGCAGGGAATTCGGAGTGGAGGTGAACCAGGGTCGTCCCGAGGTGGCCTACAAAGAGGCCATCACCACGACGGTGCGCCACCACGAGATATACAAGAAGCAGACAGGCGGCAAGGGCAAGTTTGCTGACATACTGTTTGAGATAGGTCCTGCCGACGACGGCGTTGTCGGACTTCAGTTTATCAACGAGGTCAAAGGCGGCAACATACCGAAGGAATATATCCCTGCGATAGAGAAGGGCTTCAAGGACGCCATGATCAACGGAGTGTTGGCTGGCTACCCGATGGACAGCATGAAGGTGAGAGTCATCGACGGCTCGTTCCACCCGGTGGATTCCGACCAGTTGTCGTTTGAGGTGTGCGCCAAGATTGGATACAAGGAAGCTTGCCGCAAGGCCAACCCGGTGCTGCTGGAGCCTATCATGAAGTTGGAGGTGCTGACGCCCGACGCATACGTGGGCGATGTGACGAGCGACCTGAACCGCAGACGCGGAGTGCTGGAGAACGTCGCCGCGAAGGTGGGCGTACAGGCCGTTCACGCCAAGGTGCCGCTGGAGCAGATGTTCGGCTATGTGACCGCATTGCGCACCATCACCTCCGGGCGCGCCAACTCGACGATGGAGTTTTCGCACTATGCCGAAGTGTCGAAAGAACAGCAAGAATCAATATTGAAATACAAATACTAAACTTATAAATTAATTAATCTCTTAAAACCGTGAGTCAAAGAATCAGAATTAAACTCAAATCTTACGATCACAACTTGGTGGACAAGTCCGCTGAGAAAATCGTGAAGACCGTAAAGATGACCGGCGCAGTGGTGAATGGCCCCATTCCTCTGCCGACCAACAAGAAAATCTTCACAGTCAACCGTTCGACCTTCGTGAACAAGAAATCACGTGAGCAGTTCGAACTCAGCTCGTACAAACGTCTTATGGACATCGAGATCAACGACCGCGCGAAGACCATCGACGCGTTGATGAAACTCGAACTGCCCAGCGGCGTGGAAGTCGAAATCAAAGTGTGAGAGTAAATCAGCCAATGTTGTCGGCGCCGGGACGGTGTCGCGCAAGCTGAAAACAAAGTATTAATTAACAAAAATCCAAACTAAGAAATGTCAGGATTATTAGGTAAAAAAATCGGAATGACTAGCCTTTTCGATGCCAATGGTAAGCAGATACCATGCACAGTTATTGAGGCTGGTCCTTGTGTCGTAACACAAGTGAGAACAATTGAGAAGGATGGCTACGAGGCTATCCAGCTGGCTTTCGGCGAGAAGAAAGAAAGCCGCACAAACAAACCCATGAAAGGTCACTTCGCAAAGGCAAACACCACACCGAAGTATCACCTTGCAGAATTCAGCCGCTTTGAGGAAGGCCACAAGAAGAAACACGGCGAAGTCCTCACGGTGGAGGTGTTCCAGGAAGGTGAGTTTGTTGATGTCGTCGGAACTTCCAAGGGTAAAGGATTCCAAGGTGTTGTGAAAAGACACGGATTTGGTGGTGTTGGAGACCTCACTCACGGACAACACGACCGTCTGCGTGCCCCCGGTTCAATCGGTGCATCCTCCTATCCCTCGCGTATCTTCAAGGGAATGCGTATGGCTGGACAAACCGGCAACCACCGCGTGAAAATCCAAAACCTCGAGGTGATCAAGATCATCGCTGAGAAAAATCTCATTTTAGTCAAAGGTTCTGTACCGGGACCCAAAGGTTCAATCTTAAAACTGGAAAGATGGAGTTAAAAGTTTATAACATCAAAGGAAGCGAAACCGGTAGAACCGTCAATGTAGAGGATTCTATCTTCGCAATCGAGCCCAACGAGCACGCTGTCTATCTGGATTGCAAACAGTATTTGGCCGACCAGCGTCAGGGCACACACAAGGCAAAAGAACGTAGCGAGAACGCACACAGCACTCGCAAGCTGAAACGTCAGAAGGGCACTGGCGGTGCTCGCTCGGGCGACTACAAGAGCCCTGTGTTCGTGGGCGGCGGTACCATCTTCGGACCCAAACCTCGCGACTATCGTTTCAAGCTGAACATCAAGGTGAAACGTCTGGCTCGCCGTTCGGCATTGAGCATGAAGGTCGCCGACAGCGCTATGACCATCGTCGAGAATTTCAGCTTCGAGGCACCCAAGACAAAGCAAATGGTAGAGGTTCTCAATAACCTGAAGATTAACGACAAAAAATCGCTCATAGTTATTGAAAATCAAAATAATTTCGTATCTTTGTCCGCTCGCAACCTGCAAAATGTTAAAGTTGTAACGGTTTCATCGTTAAACACTTACGACATTATGAATGCCAGCAAGATTGTCATATCGGAAGGCTCACTGCAGGAGATAAGCCGCGTTTTGGCCACGAAATAACAAGAATCACAGTAACCGTTAAGAAATTTTAACAAAATGAACATTATAATCAAACCCCTCATAAGCGAGAAGATGACCCGCATCAGCGAGGCCGCCGCTTCTCCGAAACTTACGTACATACAGCGTAAGAAGGGCAAGCCGGAGCCTGTGGTCCACAACCGTTACGGCTTCATAGTCGATAAGCGTGCCAACAAGATAGAAATCAAGAAGGCTGTGGAGTCGTTCTACAACGTGAAAGTCATGGATGTGAACACGATGAACTACTCGGGCAAGGTGAAGTCGCGCTACACGAAAGCTGGATTTCTGACAGGCCGCACGAACGCTTTCAAGAAAGCTATCGTGACTCTTGCAGAAGGCGACGCAATCGATTTCTACGCAGCAATATAAACAGAATAGCACGCCGAGAGGCGTCATAAAACGAATGTTTAATAGTAAGACCCACTGATAAGAGGTCGCAAAAAAGAAAGAAATGGCTTTAAAAAAGATTAAACCCACAACTCCTGGTCAGCGTCACAAACTCGTTGTGACCAACGACGACATCACCGCTACAAAGCCTGAAAAGAGCTTAGTGTTTGGCTTTGGTAAATCAGGCGGACGCAACAACACGGGTAAGATGACCATGCGCTACATAGGTGGTGGCCACAAGAAACTCTATCGTATGATAGACTTCAAGCGTAACAAGGACGGAGTGCCTGCAACGGTTAAGACTATCGAGTACGACCCGAACCGCAGCTCGCGCATCGCGCTGGTGTGCTATGCCGACGGTGAGAAGCGCTACATCATTGCCCCCCAGGGCTTGACCGTAGGTCAGACCGTGATGTCGGGCAAAGGTGTTGCTCCCGAGATTGGCAACACACTGACACTTGCCGAAATACCTTTCGGTACGCTTATCCACAACATCGAGCTTCGTCCTGGCCAGGGTGCCAAGATGGTGCGTTCAGCCGGTGCATACGCTCAGCTTATGTCGCGTGACGACAAGTATGCGATTATAAAAATGCCGAGCGGTGAAATGCGCATGATTCTTCAGGCCTGCCGTGCTACAATCGGAATCGTATCGAATCCGGAGCACAACCTTGAGGTCGGCGGTAAGGCTGGTCGCAATCGTTGGCTCGGACGTCGTCCGCGCAACCGCGGTGTTGTCATGAACCCAGTTGACCACCCGATGGGCGGTGGTGAGGGCCGTCAGTCAGGCGGACACCCACGCTCACGCAAGGGTATCCCATCGAAGGGTTACAAGACACGCGCTCCGAAGAAACAGTCGAGCAAGTATATAGTTGAAAGAAGAAAGAAGTAACAACTAAAAAGAAGAAACAATGAGTCGTTCATTAAAGAAAGGTCCTTATATTTTCCACAAACTGGAGAAACGAGTAATCGAGGCGCAGCAGTCGAACAAGAAGGTCACGATCAAAACGTGGTCGAGAGCGTCTATGATATCGCCTGATTTCGTAGGACAGACCATAGCAGTCCACAACGGCAACAAGTTCATCCCCGTATATGTGACGGAGAACATGGTAGGTCACAAGCTTGGAGAGTTCGCCCCGACGCGTATCTTCCGTGGCCATGCCGGCTCAAAAGACAAAGCTAAAAAATAAGTGTAAAGCAGATTGAGAGCCGAAGCTGAGAAGCCCGGCCCGGTCAAATAAAAAGAAAAAAGAACAATGGGACGTAGAAAACACAACAGTGCAGAAGCACGCAAGGAAGCCAGCAAGACTTTATACATTGCGAAACTGATGAACAATCCCACTTCGCCGCGCAAAACCCGTTTGGTGGCCGATTTGATTCGTGGCGTTGATGTTGAGAAGGCTTTAGGAATCCTTCAATACAACCCGAGAGAGTCGGCACCGAAGATGCGCAAGCTTCTCCTTTCGGCCGTTGCCAACTGGCAGGCGAAGAACGAAGGCAAACGCATGGAAGACAGCCAGCTCTATGTGAAGCAGATCATGGTTGACGAAGGCCGCACCATGAAACGCATGCGCACCGCTCCGCAGGGCAGGGGTTACAGAATCCGCAAACGCAGCAACCACATCACGGTGATCCTCGGAAGCCGCGTGGACGAGGCTGCCGCAACAGCTAACACAGAAATAGAAAAATAGTAAATAACGGAGTCTTACGAGACTTCTAAAAAAGAAGAATTAAAGAATGGGACAAAAAACTAACCCAATTGGAAACAGATTAGGAATCATCCGCGGATGGGACTCTAACTGGTACGGCGGCAGAAGATTTGAGCAGAAACTTGTCGAGGACGACAAAATCCGCAAGTATCTCAACGCCCGCCTCAACAAAGCCGGTATCTCGAAAGTGTATATCGAGCGCACGTTGAAACTTTTGACTATCACTATCAATGCAGCTCGACCGGGTCTTATCATCGGACACGCGGGTTCAGAGGTTGACAAGCTGAAAGTCGAGTTGAAGAAAATCACCGGCAAGGATGTCCAGATCAACATCTCCGAGGTGAAACACCCCGAAGTCGATGCAGTGCTTGTGGCACAGAACATCGCCAAGCAGATTGAGGGACGTATTCAGTATCGTCGCGCTATCAAGAACGCTATCACTTCGACTATGCGTATGAACGCCGAGGGTATCAAGGTTTCAATATCCGGACGTATCGGAGGTGCTGAAATAGCCCGTACTGAGCATTTCAAAGAAGGACGTACGCCGTTGCACACACTCCGTGCCGACATTGACTATGCTCTCGCTGAAGCACACACGACCTATGGTCGCATTGGTATCAAGGTGTGGATTTGCCGCGGTATCGTTTACGGAAAGCGCGAACTTGTCTCGGCAGTGCCCGGAGGTCAGAAGAGCGAGTCACGTCAGGGCGGTGAGCGTCGCCAGATGGCTGGAGGTCCTCGCAGAAGACCTGCCAACAACAGAAACAATAACAGTAAATAAGTGATTTCGTAGAAGGCGCATAGAAGTGTGTCTGAAACGACAAAAAGAATAAGAAAATGTTACAACCTAAGAAAACAAGATATAGAAAGCAGCAGAAGGGTAAGATTAAAGGCAATGCATTCCGCGGCCATGAGTTGGCATTCGGCACCTTCGGTATCAAATCCCTCGAAACTTGTTTCATAACAGGTCGTCAAATAGAGGCTGCTCGTCAAGCTGTAACGCGTCACATGAAACGTGAAGGTCAGATATGGATCCGTATATTCCCTGACAAGCCCATCACAAAGAAACCCAATGAGGTACGTATGGGTAAAGGTAAGGGAGCTCCGGAGTATTTCGTAGCACGCGTGATGCCGGGAACAATCCTCTTCGAGTGCGAAGGGGTTCCGATGGATGTTGCAAAGGAGGCACTCCGCCTTGCCGCACAGAAACTCCCGATTTCGACCAAATTTATTGTCAAAAGAGACTATATTGAAGAATAACAAGGAGGAATACAGTCATGAAGAATGAATTAGTTTTAAAAGAGCTTTCGACTGCGGAGTTGAGGGAAAAATTGGACACCGAGCGCGCTCTGTACCAGAAAATGCTGCTCAACCACGCCGTTTCTCCTCTCGAGAACCCGAACAAAATTAAAGAAAGTAGAAAAACTATTGCCCGTTGCCTCACCGAGCTCCGCGCCCGCGAACTCGCCGAGAAAAAATAATCAGTGGCAATTATAATCCAAATCAATGATGGAAAGAAATTTAAGAAAAGAAAGAATCGGTGTTGTTGTGAGCAACAAGATGGACAAGTCCATCGTCATTCTGGTGGAACGCAAAGTGAAACACCCGAAGTACGGGAAATTCGTGAAAAAGTCCACTAGATTCATGGCTCACGATGAGAAAAACGAGTGCAACATCGGAGACACCGTAAGAATTATGGAAACCCGTCCGCTGAGCAAGAACAAATGCTGGCGTCTGGTTGAAATAGTTGAAAGAGCTAAATAACGTTTTGCCCATTAGAAGGCTTCAAATGTTCAAAGAAAAAATCGAGAAAAGATGATACAGCAAGAAACAAGAATGACCGTTGCCGACAACAGTGGTGCCAAGAGTGCCTTGTGCATACGCGTGTTGGGCGGAACGAAGAAGCGCTACGCTTCTATCGGCGACACGATAGTGGTGGCAATCAAGGATGCGCTCCCCTCCGGAAACGTGAAAAAAGGATCGGTCTCGAAAGCAGTCGTGGTCCGCACCAAAAAAGAAATTCGTCGTGCCGATGGCAGCTACATTCGCTTCGATGACAACGCCTGTGTGTTGCTCACCGCAGCCGATGAGCTCCGAGGAACCCGTATTTTCGGACCGGTGGGACGCGAACTCCGCGAGAAACAGTTCATGAAAATTGTCTCTTTGGCACCGGAGGTATTGTAAAATCAAAAAAGAGGAAAAGAAATGAAATTGCACGTTAAAAAAGGGGATATGGTAAAAGTGCTCGCCGGCGACGACAAGGGCACTATCGCAAAAGTCCTGAAAGTATATCCCGAAAAGAATCGCGCCATTGTCGAAGGTGTCAATGTGAACAAAAAGCACACCAAGCCCAACGCCAAACACACCCAGGGAGGCATAATAGAGCAGGAGGCTCCTATCCACATATCAAACCTTATGGTTGTAGTAGATAAGACTCCTACACGAATCGGGCGTAAAATCGACGAGAAGTCAGGTAAATTAGTTCGTTATTCTAAAAAAACAGGAGAGGAGATTAAATAATGGCTTATATTCCTACATTAAAGACCAAGTATAAAGAGGAAATAGTTGGTGCTCTGATGAAAGAGTACAACTACAAGACTGTCATGCAGTGTCCCCGTCTTCTGAAGATCACCTTGAACCAAGGACTGGGCAAGGCTGCCATCGCCGACAAGAAAGTCATTGACAAGGGTATTGAGGAAATGACGCTTATAGCCGGCCAGAAGGCAGTTGCAACCAAATCGCGTAAGGACATATCCAACTTCAAACTGCGTCGGGGCATGCCTATCGGCGTTAGAGTGACCCTTCGCGGAGAGAGGATGTACGAGTTTCTTGAGCGTTTGGTAACTGCATCAATCCCTCGTATCCGTGACTTCCGCGGTATTAATGACAAAGGTTTTGACGGTCAGGGTAACTACACATTTGGTATCTCCGAGCAGATTATCTTCCCGGAAATTGACATCGACAAGATTGACCGTATCCAGGGAATGGACATCACTTTTGTGACATCGGCCAAGACCGACAAGGAGGCAATGTCATTGCTTAAACAGTTTGGTTTACCTTTCAAGAATCAGCAAAAATAAAAAATAATGGCAAAAGAATCAATCAAAGCAAGAGAGCGTAAAAGAGCCCGCATGGTTGCCCAGTACGCTGCAAAAAGAGCTGCCCTGAAAGAAATCGTGCGTACAGGAGAACCTGAGGAGGTGGAGAAGGCCGTCATTGCCCTGCAGAAACTTCCTAAGAACGCCTGTCCGATCAGAATGCACAACCGTTGTCAGCTTACCGGACGTCCGAAGGGCTACATGCGTCAGTTTGGCATTTCGCGTATCAATTTCCGTGAGATGGCTCTCGCAGGTCTTATTCCAGGTGTAAAAAAATCAAGTTGGTAATTAATTGAATTGGTAGTTTTGCAAGTTGGACAAGCCAAAACTACAAGACTTTAAATCAAAACAAAAATGGTAACAGATCCTATCGCAGATTATCTGACCAGAATGCGTAACGCTATAGCTGCCAAGCATAGAGTGGTCGAAATTCCTGCATCGAAACTGAAAAAAGAAATCACCAAGATTCTTTTTGAGAAAGGTTATATCTTGAACTACAAGTTTGAAAACGAGGGTTCACATAACCAGTCAATCAAAATCGCATTGAAGTATCACCCTGCCACAAAGATTTCCGCCATCTCGGAACTCACTCGTGTGAGCACCCCTGGTTTGCGTAAATATGTGTCGGTTGACGAGATGCCCCGTGTGCTCAACGGTCTTGGCATCGCCATCGTGTCCACCTCGAAAGGTCTTATGACCGACAAGGAGGCTCGTTCGCTCAACGTTGGTGGAGAAGTTTTATGTTACATCAGCTAAAGAAAGGAGAAAAGAAAAATGTCAAGAATTGGTAAAATGCCCATCCATCTTCCAAAGGGAGTTGAGGTTTCGATATCTGATGATAACGTGTTAACGGTGAAAGGACCCCTGGGAACAATGACTGAGAAGGTCAATCCGACCATCACTATGAAGGTTGAGGACAACACCATCTTCTTCGAGCGTCCGGACGACTCGAGAGAAAACAAGGCCATGCACGGTCTTTACCGTGCCCTCGCCGCAAATATGGTGAAAGGGGTTTCGGAGGGATTCAAGACCGTCCAGGAGGTAATCGGAGTTGGTTACAAAGTCCAGGCCAACGGCAACGTACTGGAGATGGATCTTGGTTACTCGCACAAGATTTTCTTCGAGTTGGCTCCTGAAATCAAGGTCGAGACTGTCACCGAGAAAGGTAAGAACCCAATAATCACCATGACTTGCTGCGACAAGCAGATACTGGGACAGGCAGCCGCCAAAATCCGCTCGCTCCGCAAACCTGAGCCATATAAGGGCAAGGGTATACGTTTCCAGGGCGAAGAGATTCGTAAGAAGGCTGGAAAGGCAGCAGCTAAGTAAAAGTAATTTTTAACACGTCGCGCAAAATGATTCTGTGACGACGTTGTTCAAGCCAAAAACATACAACAATGGCAACAAAAAAAGACATAAGAAGAACAAAGATCAAGTATCGTATTCGTCATAAAGTGTCTGGCACATCAGAGATGCCACGCTTATCTGTGTTCAGAAGCAATAAGGAAATATATGCACAGGTGATTGACGATGTGAAAGGTGTAACACTCACCGCAGCTTCCTCGCGCGAGAAAGCATTCGAGAAGAGTGGCACGAAAAGTGATGTGGCGACCAAGGTCGGCAAACTCGTTGCCGAGCGTGCTATCGCCGCTGGAATCAGCAAAGTAGTTTTCGACCGTAATGGTTATCTGTACCACGGTCGTGTTAAATCATTGGCCGACGGAGCCAGAGAAGGTGGATTAAAATTCTAATAACAATGGCAGAAGTAAATATCAAAAGAGTCAAGTCGAGCGATATAGAGTTCAAAGATCGCTTAGTAGCAGTAAACCGTGTAACCAAGGTTACCAAGGGTGGTAGAACGTTTACCTTTGCAGCCATTGTGGTTATTGGAGACGAAAATGGAGTAGTCGGATACGGTCTTGGAAAAGCCAAGGAGGTACAGGCTGCCATCCAGAAAGGTGTTGACGATGCAAAGAAGAATCTTATCCGCGTTCCGGTGCTTAAAGGTACCATCCCTCACGAGCAGTGCGGGAAATACAGCGGTGCCAAGGTATTCTTGAAACCAGCAGCTCCGGGTACCGGTGTTATCGCTGGCGGTGCCATGCGTGCCGTTCTGGAGAGCGTTGGTGTGAAAGACGTGCTTGCAAAGTGCAAGGGTTCGTCGAATCCCCACAGTGTGGTCAAAGCCACCATCAACGCCCTGTTGCAGATGAAGGATCCTTATATGGTCGCCCAACTCCGCGGCATCAGTCTCGACAAAGTGTTTAACGGTTAATGTAGGAGGTTTTACACATGGAAGCAAAAACATTGAGAATAAAACAGGTCAGAAGCATCATTGGACGCCCTGCCCGCCAGAAACGCACCATGCAGGCTCTCGGTCTGCGCAGAATCAACCACACTCGTGAAGTCACTGCCACTCCGCAGATCCTCGGTATGATCGAAAAAGTTAAACACCTGATCACGGTAGAAGAAATTTAATTGTGTAACTAAGTAAAACATTGTCATAATGAACTTAAGTAATTTAAAACCCGCAGAAGGCTCGGTAAAACACTCCAAGCGCGTTGGTAGAGGTGCCGGTTCAGGTAAAGGTGGTACGGCTACCCGTGGTAACAAAGGCGCCAAAGCACGTTCGGGATATCATCAGAAGGTCGGTTTCGAAGGAGGTCAGATGCCCCTTTACCGTCGTCTTCCGAAGTTTGGTTTCAAGAACATTAACCGCATAGAGTATGTCGGTATCAACTTGGATACCCTCAACAAACTTGCCGAGGAAAAGAATATCACCGATTTCAATGTTGAGGTGTTGAGTCAGAATGGTCTTATCTCAGCCAAGGACAGAATCAAGATTCTCGGACGTGGAGAGCTCAGCAAGACCATCAATGTCACCGCACACGCTTTCTCGGCCAAGGCACAGAAAGCCATTGAGGAAAAAGGTGGTGCCGCCACGGTCATCGAAAAATAAAAATCATCAGGGCTGCCGGATATTCATCCGGTAGCCTCTTCACAAATCTATATTTAAATGAAGAGATTTATTCAGACACTGAAGAACATTTGGTCGATAGAGGACCTGCGTAAGCGAATCCTTTACACACTGGGATTGGTGCTTATCTATCGTATCGGTTCCTATGTCGCCCTGCCAGGTGTCGACCCAGGTCAGCTTACCGCTCTGAAAAGCCAGGGCTCGGAAGGTCTGATGGGACTTTTGAATATGTTCTCCGGTGGTGCATTCTCCAATGCCTCCATCTTTGCGTTGGGTATCATGCCTTACATCACTGCATCGATTGTGATACAGCTGTTTGTAATGGTAATACCTTATTTCCAGAAGATGCAGCGCGATGGTGAAAGTGGACGTAGAAAGATGAATCAGATAACCCGTATGCTTACGGTTGTTATCACTGGTTTTCAGGCTCCGGCATATATCACTAACATGAGGTACCAGCTTGGCGCGTCATCAAAGGCCATCTACCCGTTCACGGGCGCAGAACCAACGGTGTTCTTTTGGGTTTCCAGCATCATCATCCTCATTTGCGGAACACTCTTCGTGATGTGGCTTGGAGAGCGTATAACAGAGAAAGGCGTGGGTAACGGCATCTCCCTCTTGATTATGGTGGGTATCATAGCACGTCTGCCCTTTGCACTTTCAGCCGAGTTTGCCTCTCGTCACACCGACGGCGGTCTTGTGATGTTCCTCTTTGAGATAGTTGCACTTTTGGTTGTCATCCTGTTGGTCATCCTTCTCGTGCAGGGCACACGCCGCATTCCAGTTCAGTATGCAAAGCGTGTCGTTGGAAACAAGCAGTATGGTGGAGTCCGTCAGTATATTCCGATTAAGGTCAATGCTGCGGGTGTTATGCCTATTATCTTTGCCCAGGCTATCATGTTCATTCCCATCACGGTTATGGGATTTTCGAACAATACGGACTCTAAGTTCGCCATGGCATTTGCAGACTTCAACGGTTTTTGGTATAACTTGGTATTTGGTATATTGGTGATACTTTTCACTTATTTCTATACCGCTATCGCCATTAACCCGAACCAGATGGCTGAAGACATGAAACGCAACGGAGGATTTATTCCTGGTGTTAAACCCGGAAAAAAGACCGCAGAGTACCTTGACGATATTCTATCTAGAGTGACTCTGCCGGGTTCATTCTTCCTGGCTATAGTTGCAGTGCTCCCTGCCATTATTCGTCTGTTTGGTGTGCAGACCCAGTTTGCGCAGTTCTACGGTGGTACCTCGCTGCTCATACTTGTCGGTGTTATCCTTGACACCCTGCAGCAGATAGAGAGCCACTTGTTGATGCGTCACTATGACGGTCTTACCAAGACTGGTCGTATCAAGGGTCGTTCTTCGTTGTCAGTACAAGCCTAAGTAACATAAGGAAATGATACTGCTCAAAACAAAAGAAGAGGTTGAACTTATCCGTCGTGCGGCTCTCCTTGTAGGAAAGACGCTTGCGGAGGTTGGACGCTACGTGAAACCGGGCGTCCCTACCGCTTTTTTGGACAAGATTGGCGAGCAGTTCATCCGTGACAATGGAGGCATACCGTTGTGTAAGGGGTTCGAGGGATTTCCAAGTGCCCTTTGCATCTCTGTCAACGATGTTGTTGTACATGGTATTCCAAGCGAGACGCTTTTCCTGAACGAGGGCGACAATGTGTCGGTTGACTGTGTTATTGAGCTTGACGGTTATGTGGGCGATTCGGCCTATACCTTCGCCGTCGGTGAGATAAAACCTGAAATGCAGCGACTGCTCAAGGTTACTAAAGAGGCTCTCTATCTTGGACTTGACCGTTGCAAGGCAGGCAACCGTTTAGGCGATATCGGACATGCCGTGCAGCAGCATTGTGAGAAAAACGGCTATTCTGTTGTGCGTGAGCTCTGTGGTCACGGCGTGGGTTTCAAAATGCACGAAGACCCGAATGTCTGCAACTATGGAGTCAACGGTACCGGTCCGCTTTTGAAGGAGGGCATGGTGATAGCGGTCGAGCCTATGGTTTGCATGGGATCTAAGAATGTTAAATTCTCGAAAGAGGACGGATGGACCTGCCGTACGAAAGACGGTAAGCCGGCGGCACATTTCGAGCATACCGTAGCCATCACCGCACAGGGTCCTGATATCCTATCCAGTTTCGAATTCATTGAGAACAAATAAAGGTTGACTAATGGCAAAACAATCATCTATTCAGTTGGACGGCACCGTTGTGGAATCTCTAGGTAACGCTATGTTCCGCGTTGAGCTTGAGAACGGACACCAGATTATCGCCCATATCTCAGGCAAGATGCGCATGCATTACATCAGAATCCTCCCTGGTGACAAAGTCCAGATAGAGATGTCACCGTACGACCTGACCAAAGGCCGGATAACTTATAGACACAAATAGATTCTATAAAAGCGAAAAATAACAACAAAAAGAATAAAAACTATGAAAGTCAGAGTTTCTGTAAAGAAAAGATCCCCTGAGTGCAAGGTGGTTCGCCGCCACGGGGTGGTTTATGTAATCAACAAGAAAAATCCTAAGTTCAAACAAAGACAAGGTTAATTCAACTGTTTCCGCTTGAGTTGGGTGTCTTCGGTTGATTATCTGATACCTCTCCCCATTGAAGAAATCGACCAAGGCTTTCGGTTCGGACGGAAAACAAAAAACAAAAAGAAGATTTATGGCAAGAATTGCAGGTATTGACTTACCCAAAAACAAAAGAGGTGTTATCGGCTTGACCTACATCTACGGAATAGGCAGAAGCTTGGCTTCCGAGATTCTCGCAAAGGCCGGTATCGATGAGAACAAGAAAGTTCAGGACTGGACTGACGACGAGCAGAACACCCTGCGTAACATCATCAACGATGAGTACAAGGTGGAAGGCGCCCTCCGTTCAGAGGTTCAGATGAACATCAAGCGTCTTATGGATATTGGTTGCTATCGCGGAATCCGTCACCGTCTCGGTCTTCCTCTCCGTGGTCAGAGCACCAAGAACAACGCCCGTACGCGTAAGGGTAAGAAGAAAACTATCGCAAACAAGAAAAAGGCTACCAAGTAAAAAACAATGAATGTGTAGCGGCCAGCTGCGGACTATAGCCATAGGGCGGAATATTGGAGCGGTTGGTGAACAAATGTAAAATCAAGCAAGTAAAAAGTAATTATGGCAAAAACTTCAAAACCGACCAAAAAAAGAGTCGTAAAAGTTGAACCTATTGGAAGAGCATGCATCTTTGCATCCTTCAACAATGTAATTGTCTCACTGACAAATAACGCCGGTCAAGTGATTTCTTGGTCGTCTGCAGGAAAAATGGGCTTCCGCGGATCGAAGAAAAACACTCCGTACGCTGCTCAGATGGCTGCGGAAGATTGCGGCAAAGTTGCTTATGATTTGGGCCTAAGAAAAGTAAAGGTCTTCGTAAAGGGACCTGGTTCAGGACGTGAATCTGCAATACGTGCAATCAACGGATGCGGTATAGAGGTTATGGAAATCGTTGACATCACTCCGCTTCCGCACAATGGTTGCCGTCCGCCAAAACGCCGTCGTGTGTAATCCATCAATTGTTTAAAGTTTTAAAGAAATAAAAAATGGCAAGATACACTGGTCCTAAAACCAAAATTGCAAGAAAATTCCACGAACCCATTTACGGTCCGGATAAGAATTATGAGAAAAGACCTTATGCTCCTGGTATGCACGGTCAGAACAAACGTCGTGGTAAAACCTCTGAATATGGCATCCAGCTCCAGGAAAAGCAGAAGGCAAAATATACCTATGGAATCTTGGAACGTCAGTTCCGTAAACTTTATGCCGAGGCTTCACGTCGTGGTGGCGTTACCGGTGAGGAACTCATGAAACTCATTGAGGCCCGTCTCGACAACGTGGTCTATCGTCTCGGTATTGCCAAGAGCCGCGCACAGGCTCGCCAGCTTGTTTCACACCGTCATATCGCTGTCAACGGCAATGTGGTCAACATCCCGTCATATTCTTTGAAGGTTGGTGATGTAGTTTCGGTTCGTGAACGTTCAAAATCCCTTGAGATTATAGCAGATTCTCTCGCTTCTCGCGCTAATAACTACTCGTGGCTCGAGTGGGACGCCAACACCATGAGCGGCAAGTTCATGAATTTCCCGCAGCGTGCCGACATCCCCGAAACTATCAACGAGCAGCTCATCGTCGAACTCTACTCGAAGTAACGGTCCGGTGCTGAGTTAGTCCGGGAATAAGCTTGAAAAAGCTTGAATCAACAGTAATTATTAACGAGAAAGATAAAAAGATGTCAATATTAGCATTCCAAAAACCGGATAAGGTGATAATGCTGGAGTCTGACGACTTCCGCGGCTCGTTCGAGTTCAGACCTCTTGAGCCTGGATATGGTGTCACCATCGGTAACGCATTGCGCAGAATTCTTCTTTCCTCGCTTGAAGGATTCGCAATCACTTCAGTCAGAATCGACGGTGTTGACCATGAGTTCTCATCTCTCCCCGGCGTTGTCGAGGACATGACTGACATTGTCTTGAGTCTTAAACAAATCCGTTTCCGTCGCCAGATAGAGGACACTGACAGCGAGAAAGTCTCTTTCGAGATTGTCGGACAGTCGGTACTGAAGGCTGGAGACCTCAACAACTATCTTAACGGATTCCAGGTCCTCAACCCGGAAGTTGAGATATGCCATATGGAGCCCACCACCTCGCTCAAGATAGAACTCACCGTTGAGAAGGGCAGGGGATATGTGCCTTCAGAGGAAAACAAGAAAGCCTCCGACCCGATAGGTGTTATCGCCATTGACTCGATCCACACCCCCATCAAGAACGTCAAGTATGAGGTGGAAAACTTCCGCGTTGAGCAGAAGACCGACTATGAGAAGTTGATTCTCGACATCGAGACCGATGGTTCCATTTGTCCGAAGGATGCCTTGAAAGAGGCTGCCACCATCCTGATTCAGCATTTCATGCTCTTCTCGGATGAGCGCATCTCGCTTGAGGTTGAACCCAAACAGGTGGTCGAGGAGTTTGACGAGAACACCCTCCATATCCGTCAGCTTCTCAAAACCAAGCTTACCGATATGGACCTCTCGGTCAGGGCGCTCAACTGCCTCAAGGCTGCCGAAGTCGAGACCCTTGGTGACTTGGTCTCCTTCAACAAGGTTGACTTGCTCAAGTTCAGAAACTTCGGTAAGAAGTCGCTCACCGAGCTTGAAAACCTCGTGGCATCGAAGAACCTTGAGTTCGGAATGAATATTTCAAAGTATAAACTAGATAAGGAATAAAAAGAATATGAGACACGGTTGCAAAATAAATCATCTGTCAAGGACGCATGCGCACAGGGTTGCCATGATGTCGAATATGGCCACGTCGTTGATTCTGCACAAAAGAATCGAGACCACAGTAGCAAAGGCCAAAGCTCTGCGTGTGTATGTAGAGCCTATCATAAGTCGCTCGAAGGAGGATTCCACCCACAATCGCCGTATGGTGTTCAGCTATCTGCATAGCAAAGAGGCCGTCAACGAGCTTTTCCGCGAGGTTGCACAGAAGGTGGCCAACCGCCCCGGTGGTTACACTCGCATCTTGAAGACCGGCATCCGCAAGGGTGACAACTCTGAGATGTGTATCATCGAGCTCGTTGATTATAACGAGAACATGCTGAAAGAAACCGCTACGAAGAAGGCGAAAGCCACTCGTCGTAGTCGCAGCAAGAAGGCCGAAACACCGGCAGTGGAGGCTGCTGCCGAGACACCGGCAGTGGAAGCTCCCGCTACCGAAGAGGCTCCGAAAGCTGAATAACACAGCGATCATAAATCAACGAAAGGAATGCGGGACTGTCTGGTTCTGGCATTCCTTTTTTCATATTTATTAATAATAAAATATCTATCACTATGTCACAGATTATTGGTATCAGGGGACGTCAGATTCTCGATTCTCGCGGCAATCCCACCGTCGAAGTCGAAGTGTTTACCGAACAGGGCGCAATGGGACGCGCTGCAGTGCCTTCGGGCGCATCCACAGGTGTGCACGAAGCATGCGAGCTGCGCGATGGCGACAAGTCGCAATATATGGGCAAAAGCGTTATGCAGGCCGTAAATAATGTCAACACGGTGATTAACGAAGAGATTAAAGGCATGTATGTCGAAGAGCAGCGCAGTGTTGACCAGAAGATGATTGAGCTCGACGGCACCCCCAACAAGAGCCGTCTCGGAGCCAACGCTATCCTTGGTGTCTCCTTGGCTTGTGCCAAAGCTGCCGCTATGGAGAGTGGCCAGCAGCTCTACCGTTATCTCGGTGGCTGCGGTGCCTATCTGCTGCCCGTTCCTATGATGAACATTCTCAATGGTGGCTCTCACGCCGACAACTCCATCGACTTTCAGGAGTTCATGATTATGCCGGTTGGAGCTCCCACCTTTGCCGAGGCTCTGCGTATGGGTGCCGAAGTGTTCCATAATCTCCGTGGCGTTCTTAAGTCCAAAGGCATGTCCACCAACGTCGGCGACGAGGGCGGTTTCGCACCTAACCTCGGTTCCAACGACGAGGCCATACAGGTAGTCCTCCAGGCTATCGAGAAGGCTGGCTACCGTCCAGGCGAGGATGTCTTCATCGGCCTCGACCCCGCTTCGTCCGAATACTACCTCCCCGAAGAGAACGTCTATCAGCTCAAGTGGTCGAGCGGTGAAAAACTCACCCCTGCCGAGATGGTCGATTTCTGGAAAAACTGGGTTGACAAGTATCCCGTCATCTCCATCGAGGACGGCATGGCCGAAGACGATTGGGACGGTTGGAAACTGCTCACCGACACCATCGGCGACCGCTGCCAGCTCGTCGGCGACGACCTCTTCGTCACCAACGTCGAGCGCCTCCAGATGGGTCTCGACCGCAAGGTTGCCAATTCCATCCTCATCAAGCTCAACCAGATCGGCACCCTCTCCGAGACCATCGACGCAGTGAACCTTGCCATGCGCAACAGCTACACCGCCATCGTCTCCCACCGTTCCGGTGAGACCGAGGACACCACCATCGCCGACCTCGTCGTTGCCCTGAACGCTGGCCTTATCAAGACCGGTAGCGCCAGCCGCACCGACCGCATCTGCAAGTACAACCAGCTCATGCGCATCGAAGAAGCCCTCGGCGACCAGGCCGAATATCTTGGCAAGAACTTTAAGTTTGTCAAGGGCAAATAAAAAAGCCATAGCTAATCAGAGGGCGTAGTATCTTTATTGAGCTACGCCCTCATTTTACAACATATTTCACTTATCAACCTATCAACATTTATCCCATGACTACACTTGTTATTTGCATTATCGTCGTTGCGACAGCGTTGTTGTCGGTCTCACTCACAGGTCTGTTGTTTTTCCTTGTCGTGAAGAAATATTTCGACAACGAGCAGAAGGTGCGTATGCTCGAGATGAGAATCGAGGAGCACAAAGAGTCGCTGCGAGTGGTGTCGCCCATTCGGCTTCAGGCCTACGAGCGCATGGCGCTGTTTCTGGAGCGTATTTCGCCGAACAGCTTGGTGCTGCGTTGCTATCACCCCGGCATGGATATGCCCACCTTGCAGAGCGAGATGACCAGCAGCATACGCAACGAGTGGGAGCACAATCTCAGCCAGCAGGTCTATATGTCTAGCGACGTGTGGCAGAAGATACGTCAGGCCAAGGAAGAGATGATAAACATTGTCAACTCGTCGGCAGCGACGCTCGAACGCGATGCCGCGCCCACCGAATTGGCCGGCAGGGTGTTCGCCACGGTGACAGAGAAAGACCTCCCCACCGACGCCGCCCTCGAATGCATGAAAGCCGAAATCAAGAGCTATTTCGAGTAGAAATGTTAAACCTCATTGCTTAAAAAGCAGTAATAAATGACGCAGGAGAATAAAGACATACTGCTTAATTTGCTTGACCGTCATCGCGAACTGGGCATTGCCTCGCAGATAGACTACGACAAGTTCTACCTCTATTCGATTATTGTGCATTCCACCGCCATAGAGGGCAGTACAGTGACCGAGGTTGAGGCGCAGCTGCTTTTCGATGAGGGTATCACCTCCAGCAAGCGCACCGTGGTGGAGCAGATGATGAATCTTGACCTCAAGGTCGCGTATGAATATGGCCGTGAGTGGATTAAACGACACGAACCAATCACCACCGACTGGCTCATCACTCTTGCGTCAAAGGTGATGGCTCGAACAGGCAGCGAATACAGTGTCATGGGGGGCAATTTTTCAGCTGCCAAGGGAGAACTGCGGAAGTTAAATGTAACAGCTGGACTTGGAGGCAAGTCATATATGTCATATCTCAAAGTGCCTGAAAAGATGGACTCTTTTTGCGCGGAACTTAACCGTCGTCGCAGCACCGTCAATCCTGCTGACATTTGTGCTGTATATGACTTGAGTTTTTGGGCGCATTATGAGTTGGTGACAATCCATCCTTGGGCCGACGGCAACGGGCGTACCAGCCGTCTGCTTATGAACCTGTTGCAGATGGAATTTGGCGTGCTGCCCACAAAAGTGCTGAAAGAGGATAAGGCGACCTATATACAGTCTCTTATCGACACCCGTGAGGCAGATGATATCGAAATCTTCCAAAACTGTATGGCTCGTCAGCACATAGATCACCTGCGGACAGATATCGACCAATATCTCACTACTATATCGGCAGAAATGGTCGATAAAGCCAAAATGAGGCAGAAAATGGTCGATAAATGGTCGATAAAGTCCATTTTGGCCGATAAACTGGTCGATATTCTGGCATTTGTGGCCGATAAAGAGACGTTTACCACAGCGGATATTGTGAGCCGCTTCGGTTTTACGCCTACCACGGCTAAACGCTATCTGCGGCAGCTCAATGAGTTTGGGTACCTTGAAATCCAGGGAGGCAACAAAAATCGAACCTACAGGGTTAAGTGAACGGATAGTCTTTTAAATCTAAACCACGTTGGACAGATTCTCCGGCGTGGTTTACTCTTTCTCAAAAAACCGCTCTTCGAAGTTCAGCAGGTAGGCTTTCTTGGTGGCGCGGGTCAGGGCGGTGTAGAGCCACCTCAGGTACTCTTTGTTGAGCATCTCGTCGGTCACGTAGCCTTGCTCTATTATCACCGTGTCCCACTGGCCGCCTTGAGTCTTGTGACAGGTCAGAGCGTAGGCGAACTTCACCTGCAGCGCGTTGTAGTATGGGTTCGCCCTCACCGCTTTGTGACGCTCGGCCTTGGTCATGTCGGCATAGTCTTCCGCCACCGCCTCATATAGTTGTCTCGACTCCTCGGAGGTCAGGTTGGGGCTTTCGGAATGGAGGGTTTCGAGCAGCAGCTTGCAGTCGAGCGTGGGTGCGTCGGGGTAGTCGATGAATCGGAGTGTGGCCTCGACGAAATGGAATCCATACAGCTCTTCGTGATGTCTCACCGCCAGCACCTCGACGATGTCGCCGTTGGCGATGAAGCCGATGGGCGAGTCCTCTTCCAGCCAGTGGTAGTTGTTCTTCACCACCATCAGCAGGTCGCCGGCGTTTATCTCCCCTTCGCGAAACAGCACACGGTTGCGAATAGATTGGTTGAAGAGGTTGGCGCGTTTGTTGGTGCGGCATATCACCACCACGTTCTCCTCCGATAGCTCCGAGTATTCGCGGTTGAGCACCTCTTCCAGCTCGCCACCGCCCAGGCGCACCAGGTCGCCGTGCGGCTCTTCGTCGAAAAGGGGCAGCTCGACCGGCTCGCCGTCGGCGAGTTCTGCAATGCGCTGTCGTAGGCGGGTGGCTGTCTCCAGTATCTGCGATTCGGTGCGTTGGCGCACCACCTCTTTCAGCTCCGCCCCGTACACCTTCAAACCCAGCGCCGAGCGCAGGAAGTCGCGGTCGAGTGCCGGGCTTTCGGCCTCGCCTATGGGAGGCAGCTGTGCGCTGTCGCCCACCAGCAGCAGGCGGCAGTGGTCGCCCGACGCCACATACTCGCTCAGGTCGTCGAGAAGGCTGGTGTTGCGCCGAGGGTCCATGCCTTGTGGAGAGAGGCCAATCATCGAAGCCTCATCGACGATGAAGAGGGTGTATCGGTGCTTGTTCGGCTCCCTCACGACGCGGATTCCCCCAGCGGGGTCGGTGGTGGTGAGGTAGATGAATTTGTGTATGGTGAAGGCCTGCCGCCTCGAGTAGTTCGACAGCACCTTCGCGGCCCTGCCCGTCGGGGCCAGCAGCACGGTCTTGATGTGCATGGCCGCCGCCGAGCGTATGAGGGCGCTCACCAAGGTCGTCTTGCCCGTGCCAGCGTAGCCGCGCAGAAGGTAGGCGGCGTTGGGAGCCGCGTCGTAGAGGAAGCGCACCAGCTGTGTGCATGCCTCGCTCTGGTTCACCGTGGCGGTGTGCCCCAGGTTAAGCAGTATGAAGTCTTTCGCCCGTTCGCGTTCCTCGTCGGTCATGATGGTCTAAAAAAACAAAGGCATCGCTATGATATAGCGCATGCCTTTGAGTTGTTTTCGTGGAAAGAGTACTTATTTGTTGGCGGTCTCCGTAGCCGAAGGGGTGTTCTCCGTCTGCTCGGTCTGCTCTTTGTCGTTGGGGTTGTCGGTGTGGTTGCGCGGGATAGCCATGGTGGCGAGGAGGCTGAGGATAACGAGGGCGATGGCGAGGCCCCAAGTGGCTTTCTCCAGGAAGTCGGTCGTTTTGCGTACGCCCATTATTTCGGTGGGAGCTGAGAAGTTGGCAGCCAATCCGCCGCCTTTCGAGTTCTGCACCAGGATTACCACTGCCAGAAGCACACAGACAATAAGTATAAGTACTACAAGAAATTGATACATGACGTTTTTGAATTAATTGTTTTCGATTTTCTTTTTTATTTCTTCAATTCGGGCTGCAAAGGTAGCACTTTTTTCGGGATTTTGAATTGATAAATTCATATATACCTCGACAGCTTTTTCCAATTTGCCCTGCCGTTCGAGTATAAGTGCCATAGTTTCAGTGTTTAGCGCATCGTTGGGCTGTAGGCTTTTTTTGCCCGATTCGCTTATTGCCACCGGGTCGATAGGAGTCGTACCGCTCTCGTGGTAGGCAGCGGTTTCGAGGAATTTGTCCAATATCACGCTCTTCGGCGCCGTCTTGAACGAAATCTCCTGATAGTCGTTGATTTCTTTCAGTATGTCGGATTCCTGTGCAGGCGCCGGTTTCTGGTTCGTCACGGGCGTCGGTTCTGCAACGGGTGTCATGACGGGCGTAGCGGTGGTGGCCGCGGGCGTTCTCAGCTTCACGCGCTCCATCAGCGAGGCAAGGTTGTTCTGCACAGGCAGGTACATCAGAGTCGTGTGCATGTTGCACATCTTGTCGGCCGCAATGTTGCAGGCCTTGCTGCACAGCGTGTCCATCAGGCGTAGCATCGCGCAGTAGGGCGTCTTGAGGCACTCTTCCTGCACAAGCACCTTGTCCTGGAACGTAAGTTCCAGCGGGTTATCGACCAACGTATTGAATCTTTTTATATCCATCGGCTTCTTCAGCTTTCATTTGGAAACGGTTTGCAAAAATACAACTTTTCAACAAAATATGGAAAAAACAAAAAGCCTCTATATTGAATAAAATGATTATGGTGACGCTTAATGGGTTGAAAAATAGTGCGGTGTGTGCGAAAATCAATACGTTGTTTATTCTTGCGCCACACATGAAAAAGTGCTATTTTCAAATTTTTCTTGTTGATAAATAATTTTTTTGTACTTTTGCAATTCCAAAATCGAAGAGAAAATGAAAAGAACATTCCAACCATCACGCAGAAAAAGAGCTAATAAGCACGGATTTCGCCAGAGAATGTCCACCGCCAACGGCCGCAAAGTTTTAGCTGCACGCCGTAGAAAAGGTAGAAAAAAACTCTCTGTCTCCGACGAGAGATAGTCTGTGGTCGCCTGCGTAAGGGGAAAGTTGTCAACAGTCACCCGAGCGCGCAGGACTCGTTAGCCGCCTGAACCGGTATGGCATACAGCAAGCTCCGGCAGGTACTTGAAATTGAGGCTTTGTCATCCAACGCCTCTTTTTTTTGTTGGCAGTGATGAAGATGTAAGGCTGCCATAAGTAACACAATAAACAAAAAGAAAAGCAGATGAGCAGAAAACGCAGGGAACAGCCCGTTGTCGAGGATGTCCTGATTGAGGACGTCGCAGCTGAAGGCAAGGCGCTGGCGCACTTGGATGGGAAGGTGGTCTTTGTGCCTTTCGTGGTGCCAGGCGATGTGGCCGATATAAAACTACTGAAGCGGAAAAAGAGTTACTGTGAAGGCAGGGCGGTGGCGATAAAGCACTACTCCGACAAGCGCGTCGAGGTGCGCTGCCCCCATTTCGGCGTCTGTGGCGGATGCAAGTGGCAGATGCTCGACTATGCCTGCCAGCTCGAAGCCAAGCAGCGCCAAGTGCGCGACATGCTCCAGCGCATTGGCTCCGTCAACTGCGACGGCATGCGTCCCATCTGCGGCTCCGAACGTATATTCCGCTACCGCAACAAACTCGAATACACTTTCTCGACGCGAGCGTGGGTGGAAAACCCGTCGCAGGAGCAAGCCGACCTCCCCGCCGCCGGAGCCCTGGGGTTCCACATACCCGGCCTTTTCGACAAGGTGCTCAACATCGAGTCCTGCGTCCTCCAGGACGAACTTTCCGACCGCATACGCCTCTTCGTACGCGACTATGCCTACAGCCACAACCTCCCATTCTACGACATTCGCAACCACACCGGCTTCCTCCGCAACCTCGTCCTCCGCAACAACGAGGCCGGACAGTGGATGGTCATACTCATCGTCGCCGACAACCGGCCCGACGACCTCATGCCCCTCCTTACCGCCATCCGCGACACCTTCCCTCAGATAACCTCCCTCCACTACATCGTCAATACCAAGATGAACGACTCCTACTCCGACCTCGACACCCACCTTTTCAGCGGCGAGCCCTGCCTTGAAGAACGCATGAAAGCCTTCCGGGGCGACTCCTATCTGCGGTTCCGCATCAACCCCAAGTCGTTCTACCAGACCAACTCCGCTCAGGCCCAGCGCCTCTACTCCTTTGTCGCCGAGTTCGCCGACCTCCAGCCCTCCGACACCGTCTATGACCTATATACCGGCACCGGCACCATTGCGCAGTTCGTGGCGTCCATGTGCAAACGCGTCGTGGGTATCGAGTATGTAAAGGAAGCCATCGACGACGCCAAGATAAATGCAGCGCTCAACCAGCTGGACAATACCGAGTTCTATGCCGGCGACATGGCCGACATACTCACCGACGCATTTATCAGCCAGCACGGCACCCCCGATGTGATAATCACCGACCCTCCACGAGCGGGCATGCACGAGAAGGTGGTGCGTCAGATACTGGCGGTGGCGCCGCGGAAGGTGGTATATGTCAGCTGCAACCCCGCCACCCAGGCCCGCGACCTGCAGCTGATGGCCGAGAAATACGACGTGGTGCGCATCCAGCCGGTCGATATGTTCCCCCACACCCAGCATGTGGAGAATGTGGCGGAGCTGGTGAGGAAGTAGAGAACGTCCACTATTCAATAGGTGGTAACCGTAAAGTTGTTGCGAGCGATGTTATGACATAGTGTCATGATGTCGCTCGTTTTTAGCTTAAAGCGTGACAAACTAACAGATGTAGAGTGGTTTTTTATTGTGACAATATGGCAGTAGTGCATTGTGGTATGATTGTTGATGGGGAGAATATTGAAGAAAAAACCATTAATTCATCAAAATTCTTAACCCTTAAAAACAAAAACCTATGATGCTTTTCGGAAAGTACCAGCAAGGTGACCTATCCCAAGGTCAAATGGCAAGCAATGCAAAAGATTCCAACGGGAACTCTTACCGGATTAGATGGATTCGGGATTTAGAGGAAAACGGAGAACAGACGTATGGAATAAGAGATCGGTTGGGTCGCTTGCAGAAAGTTGAATGTGAAAACGTGGCAAAGATTATTGACCACGGTTATGTTGAGTCGGAGAGAGCGTATGTTGTTGTTCAAGAGGTGAGAGAGTATGCCTACACATTGAAACAGTTGATAGAGGATGAAATGTTGAACGAGGAGCTGGTCGTAAGGGGATTCAGGGATATTGCGAAGGCTCTTGAAAAAATACACAGGGAATGCGGTATTTGTCATTGCGGTATCAGTGAGGATACAATTATCGTTGATCCAACAAAAGAAGACTGTTTTAAACTGATTGACTTTGGCGTGTTTGATAACCCAGAGAAAGATGCATTTCCATGGCAGCATGATATTTTGGAGCTAGGAAATGCGATGAAGAAGTGTATAGATGTTTTGAGGGAAGAGGTTGATGAATGTCAGCTGGGAGAAATTCCAGATCTTGTTGATAATATGATATCAATTGACGCATCGAAACGTCCTACATGGAGAGATGTGATAGGCTTCTTTGATGCATATCTGAGTCAGGGAGATGAAAATGATGAGGGGGAAGAATATATTAAGGTTGTGTTTAGAAAAAAAGCAACTGACTCTCTTGGTGAAGGTGAAAAAGGTAAAAAGGCATTGGCACTGATCAAGAGTACCCTTGAGGAAGATACCGTCTATTTTGTAAACGTAAGAAAGAATGAGAAGAATGAATTATGGATGGATGTCATGGCTGGTGAGATTTATTTTAAGGGTGTCAAGTGGGAGGAACAGCAGCTTTTTTTCACCAATGAGATAAAAAGGGATAAGGGGAAAGTTGAAAATTCAAAACGTATCGCTCACAAACTTCCAGGTTGTTACAGATTTGGCGAATGTCAAAGGCGTACGGTTGACATATCCAGTTTTTTGGAGCAATGGGCCGAGGAGGACAAAGGCAAGGGAGAATACCGTAAGGAATTGGGTTTTTACAAAAAACTCCTTGAAAAAGAAAAAGAGGTGATTGTCAACAAATCGTTGCACCTGAGGTACGATAAATATGAGATAAACGGTTATGATATTACGTTTGAGGGAGAACTGAATGATAAGTGCAGCCCGATAGGTCAGATTAGAGCACATGTGGACGAAGGCAATGACCCGAACTCTGAAGGGTTCAAGTATGTGATTTCTGCAATAGGAGGAAATAAGAAAGATGGGAAGGTTGAATTTACAGGCAAGCCGTACAGCATCGAAACCATCCCGCCCGATGACGAGGATGAGGTATCAGTCAAGAAGACTGACAAGACCGAAGTAAAACGCAGATTTATCTTGAAAATCAAGGATTGTGAAGGGCTGAAGAAAGATGGGATTCCGCAGAAAGGGCAGTTAAAGGAAGACACACGTCAGGAGGAGGAAGAGAAACAGCGTCAGCTCGATGCAATTCGCAAGGTTGAAACCGGTGATGTGGCAAACAAAGACCTGATTTATTATCTGTTTAAACCAGGTGAATTGCAGTTCGACCGCAGCAGGGCTTTCGATATGAAGGAGATCTTTCAGAAGGACGACGCTGGACAGCCGTTCGAGTATTCGTTCAACCAACGTAAGGCGATATGCAATGCGCTCAGCTGCCGTCCGCTGTCTGTCATACAGGGTCCTCCAGGTACCGGTAAGACAACCGTTATAACTGAGATAGTGTTCCAAATATTGAATGCAGATCCAAAAGCGAAGATTCTGATTACGTCGCAGACTAACAATGCAGTGGATCAGGTGTTGGAGAACTTGCTGAAAAACGAGATACCGGTGCTGCGGTTGTGCGGTGTGACGCCTCCAAAGATGGAAAGCATAAAAGAGCACACTATAAACCGTAAGTTCAGCGGGTGGAAGAAACAGGTGGCGGACAAGGCGAAATCGAACTTCTCCAAAGAGATAGAGGTTTATAAAGAAAAGTGGTCAGCAAAGAGTCCGTTCGCTGAAGTAATAATGGACAAATTGATACAGAATCCGGAATGGAAAGATGCAAAAAGCGAGATAGAGACTGTCGCCAGCCGTACTCCGCAGCTGAAGGTCCTGCAAAATCTTCCTATGGAAGAAGTGGAGGCAATAAAAGCTATTGAAAAGACACTGGGAATAGAGACCGAGGAATTCAGAAACAAACTGAAACTACATCGCGATTGGCTCTCGGCGGTATCTTCGCTTGACGAGAAAAGCCCGATAAATATGCGTTTGATTGACAGTATTCGTGTGGTGGGGGCAACCTGCAACCATATTGCCTCAAAGAAATACAGCAGGTACAACTTTGACGGCTTTGACTATGTCATCATGGACGAGTCGGGCAAGGCAACGATGGCCGAGTCGCTGGTTCCGATTGTACGAGGCAAGAATCTTGTGTTCGTGGGCGACCACAGGCAGTTGCGTTCCATGTTGACGGCAAGCAGAGATGTAGAGAAATGGTTGAGAGAGGAGTACAAAAAGGAAGGTGAAGATTATGACGGATGGGACGACTATGTTAATCGTCCAAGCCTGTTCGAACGGGTAATCACAAAGATACCTGCCGACTTCAAGTCGCAGCTGACTGAGTGCAGGAGAATGTCGGAAGATCAAGTTGAGTTGACATCGATGTGTTTTTACGAGCCAGAAGGAGATCAGAAAATAAAACCCGTTAAGCGTGATTCGGAAAAAGAGCACAATCTGCCGCTTGCAATAAAGAGTTCGGTATTCTTTATTGACACAGGAAGCGACAAGTCTAATAGGAAAGACGATAACGGCTCATCCTTCAACAATGATAATGTGGAAGTCATCGGAACTCTACTTCAGAAATTAAACGATAACGGTGGGGAAAGGATAAAAGACTACACCACAGGTTTGATTACTGGCTACACTGCGCAATATAGACGGCTACGCAAGAAGGTTGGTGGACTCATATCGAAGAATAAGCTCGAGAATCTGGCAAGATGGGCGAATACTGGTGACAAGAAAAAAAGAGGGGAGAAGTTGACCACATCGGTGATAGACAGATTCCAAGGCTTGGAGCGTGATATAATGATAGTTGACTTGGTTAAGAGCGGAGCCAACCTTGATCTGGGATTTCTTGAAACTCCCAATAGGATTAACGTGGGGTTGTCACGTCAGAAACGCTTGCTCTTCATCGTAGGCGACTACAACGGTATCGTGAATGCAAGACCCAAACACAGTGGAAAGGGAAAGAAAAAAGTGGCGTTGCAGATGTACCTTAAGAGCCTCGAAGAGATGAACAAGAAGTGCATCATAAGTTCAGATGACCTGGACTATTTGTTTCCGAGGCGAAAGAAACCAGAGTTTATCCCGACGGAGCATCCGAAGCTGGAGGGTCCGAAAGTGCTTGGCAAAATCGAATTGAAAAAATAAAAAAGATGGTAAACAACAAAATTCAAAAAATCAATAAAAAAAGAAAGTCATGAATAAGCAAGAAGTATATAAGGAACTCAACGGCAAACGCCCTGATGGGTATAAAATCAACGAGGTGATACAGTTCAGCTATCCTTTGGTCAAGGCAAAGATAGGAGTGCTTGCCAACAAAATGCCCGATGGCTCAATGCTAAGTGTCTATAATGTCATACTGAATGCTGTTGGCATGGGTTATGACACGACGGCCAAACTGTTTGAGTTTATGGGATTGGGTGATACGGACGAGTTTATGCGTAACGAACTGCACCATTTGCGTGACAAAGGATATCTCGATTTGGTTTCGAACAACTGGTATGTAAGCGACATGGGCAAGGAATTTCTTGAAAACAACGAGGTAATGGGGGAGGAAGAAAAAGAAGATTTCGAGATACTGGTGGATGGCATTACCGGCGATATTTGTTCGCTAAAGTCGGTAGAAGAGAATGCTCTTGAGAAGAAACCTCTCGCAAAAAAACTCAAATCGAAAGTGGAGGATGATGTGAAAGACAACCAATGGGTCACGGCCAAATATCACGAACTTGGCGATGTATATAAGTCGGACAGTGAGGGGAAGGCCTACCTCATAAGCAGCGACGACACCCTCAAGGGCAGGAAGGAAGTGTGGCAGAACTATTGGTTGGTGGAATATGTGCCATTTCCGAAGGATAGCGACAAGGAAGCATTTTTGGAGGTACGTGATAAGGATTTGAAAAATGAAGGGAGGATTTCGGAGAGTTTCAATGATGAATATGAGAGTGTCATAAAAGAGTTGATCTCCGAAAGATGTGATGCAGCGACTATGTTGGAAGATTATGAGGACAGTATTGAGGAGGAGAGGAATGAACAAGAAGAGGAGATGAACGTAGCCAAAGAGTCCAATGCTGTTGAGGAATTGACGATATGGGAGACCAAGGAGAAGTTTTTGGAGGCGTTGAGTACCGTGAAAGAGAAGCTTTTGATAGAGAGCCCGTGGATAAAGCAGGCAACCAGAGAGTATATTCCATACTTTGAAAAGATACTTGAGGAAGGGAAAACGCTGATTATCCTGTATGGTGTGGATAAGTATGCCGAGCATGACGAGGAAACGTTGAATAAGTTAAAAGAAATGGAGGAAAAATACAATAAGTTCTTTCTTGTCAACCTGCCGGAATATCTATCGTCAATGCATGGAAGCACAATGTATGGATATGGTAGCCTTGCCGGAACGCATAGAAAGATTGTGATAAAAGACAATGACTATTATATATCTGGTAGTTTCAATTTCCTGTCGTTCGCAAGATCTCAGTGGCAACGGGTGGCAAATGAGGAATCGATGTTGATTAGAACCAATGTGAAAAAGAAGTGGGAGAAGGTAATGAAACAGTATGGTTTAACTCTGCTGTAACTTTCCACCAACACAGCATCAGGGCCCGCCTTCGAATGAAGGCGGGCCCTGTGCTTTTCGGCTTTTCAGCCCTGCGCCCTCTGGGTTTTTGGCCGTTAGGCCTCTTTATAGTCGGCACGGGTGGCCGTAAGGTGGCTATTCAAGGGCATCGCTGCCCTTTGGGTCGACTGCCTAGGCGCTGAAGACACCCAGCATCTTCGAGACCGACTCGGTCGAGCCCGAGCTCCACGCCACGTACAGGTAGCAGGTGTCGCCGGACCAGTCCGCGGGGTACGTCGTCGAGTAGGTCTCGGCGGCACGTGCGGCCACGTTGTTACCGTAGATGTTGGTCTGCTTCGTCATGTTGTAGAAGCAGTACATCAGCTGGTCCGTCTCCTGTGCGTCGCCCACGCCCGTGTTGTCCGACCACGAGATGGTGATAGTCTGAGTGGCCGTCGCCACCGATGCCGCGATGGTGTGGCACGGCGTCAGCGGTCCGCGCGCTATCATCACCTTCGTCGGGTCGATGCTGTAGCCGTCGGTCATATTGCCGATCAGAGCGTCGTACCACAGCTGGCGGAAGAAGTTGGCGCGGGCCGAAAGCGTACTGTTGAAGTGGCGATAGCCTTCCTTGTAGATGCCGCCTATCCACATGATGAAGAACGTGATTGCCGAAAAGCGGGCGCGTACGTCCTGCTGTTTGGGCGAATTGCCGCCATTCCGGGTGCAGCCTCCCATGCGGGTGTAGTGCTGTCCGTAACGCTTGTAACCAATAACGTCGTCAAGTTTTCCATGAAACTTGAAAAGATCCTTGCTTTTTGCCATAATTGTAAATTTTAAAAGGTTTGTAATTTATTTTGATTGTAACACCGGTGTCGTTTCCTGTCTCTCTCTCGTCGCTTCTCCTCTTGACTTGTTTTCGTTCTTCATTCGTCCTCTCTGTCCGATAGCTTGCAACCCCTTCTCGTTTGTTTCTGGCTGCAAATATAGGGTGGTTTCCGTTGAAAAAAGTGGTATTGTATGTGCATACCACCGTCAATCTGTTGGTCCGCAAGCGATTTTAACCCCACTTTTTTACCCCTCCGTCAAAATGCCACCAAAATACCACTTACCCACAACCCATAAAACATGGTCAGCGGCACTTTTTTCGAGTACCGCTGACCATGTTTTGATATAATTATCTAACAGTGTGCTAGTTATCAGTATTTGTTGAAGTCCTGTTCTTCCAATCCAATCGACTTGAACACATTTTTAATCTCTTTGCGAACCTCCGGCGATATTTCCGATGACTCCTTTCTCGACGTCCCGTATATCCCGAACAGTTCTTCCAGCTCTTTGCGGCGGTAGCGCGGCAGTCCGTTCGATCCTTTCACCGTCACTCCCAGGTAGTCGCTCGCTTCCGTCACGAAGCATGCAAACGCCACAGGACATTTCGATGCCCTCTTGTTGAGGCACCACTTCGCGTGCCCGTCGGCCATTAGCTTGATGTAGCCTTTCTTCTCGAACACCTCAAGCATCCGCCGCCCTTTCTCGCAGTCCAGCAGCTTCGGTAGCGTAATCTTTCCAACATCCACTGACACCTCCCCATCCTCCTCGTTCTCCGTACCCGCATAGCACCACTCTATCCCCTTCAGTGTCCACGACAAGTTCCCGTCCGGCAGATGTCTCCACTCAATCTTCAGCACCGGCACCACCGCGCAGCTCTCCACCAACTCATGCCACTTCTCCTCCTCCGCCTTCAACGCCTCCGTCTCCAGAGCCCAAGTCGCCCCAGTTGCCAGCTCAATCTTTCTCGTGATTTGTTGCAGCGTCGAGGTCACCGTCTTCTTGAACTCCTTTTCACGCTCCCTGATGCCCTCGAAGTCCATACCCACCTCTATCGGCTTATACAATCCCTGGAACGAGATGTTTATAACCGTAGCGGCTAGGTTTACAGCTTCTACTGTCCTCTGAATCCTTTCTTCGCCTAATACATGCCTAAAATCGGCGTTTGCATAGTGTTTCATTGCTTTTGGGTTTTATGGGTTATTCTGATCCATAATCCCAGTCTGTAATGATTAATGAAACATGTTTTTCTTTCTTTTCGCCCGATAGTACGTAGGCGTATTTATACGGCAGGTCCGTATCCCGTTTTTCAGTCTCCTTCAACTTCACCTCCTCCTCGTTGACATCTGCCCCCATCCCACGGTAAAGCATCGCATAGTATTTCAGCCACTCCCACTCCTTGCTGCTCTCCTCTCGGCTGATGTTGTCGATTATCAGTTCCCTGATCTTTCTGCTTATGTTTTTCATGGTTTTCATAGATGCACTGATATTGCCTTACATCACTCCTCCCTCCCCCCTTGATTCAGTCCCACAAAGATACGACTATTTTCAATATCCCGCAACTCTTTCCCTAAAAAAAATTCGGCAGCCATACTCATAGCCCTGTTTCATCGGTCTGGCATAGGTCCACGGTAGGTCCGCCATAGGACAAAAGCAGGCCCTGTAGAGGTTCTATAAATACTCAGTAAATACCCTGTATAGGTCCAAAGTAGGCCAAAACTAAAAGCCAAGTAGGACAAAAGTAAAAGAAAACTAAAACAAAAGTAGGAGAAATCTAAAAGAAAAGTAAAAGAAATCTAAATAAGAGAGTAAAAGAAAAGAAGAGTAAAACAAAAATACTATAAAACATGGTTGAGAATCTCAAATTATGTGTACCTTTGTAATTTGGTTGAGGCTGTGACGGTCTCCGAAATGATTGTATATGAACGAGAACAACACTACATCGAAAAGCATTGTGCTGCTGGCTATGCTGCTGGGTTTGCTGGCGGGTATAGTGGTGGCGCCTAACATAAAGGGCGGTGGCGAGAAGACGGCGGCGGAGTCGCGCTCGACGGTGGAGGAGGTCTATGACCTGATTGGGGAGGCCTATGTGGATCAGCTGGATCGCGACAGCATGGACGACCAGCTGGTGGCGGGGATGCTCGAGACGCTTGACCCGCACAGCCACTATCTGTCGGCCAAGGAGTTGCAGAAACAGCAGGAGGAGCTGGGGGGCGGTTTCGACGGCATCGGCGTCATACTTCGCTACCGTGACGACACGGTGTGGGCGGGGTCGGTCATGGCAGGCGGCCCGGCGGCCCGTGCCGGAGTGCGCCCTGGCGACAGGATTATCACGGTGGACGACAGCGTGGTGTCGGGGGTGAAGCGCGAAGGCGACGAGACGGTGAAGCTGATACGTGGCCGCAAGGGCACGAAGGTGACGCTGGGACTGTTGCGCGGCGTCGAGGCGCGGCCTGTGAAGGTCACGGTGTCGCGCGGCGCGATATTCATGCCGAGTGTGCCCTACAGCGGCATGCTGGACAAGGAGACGGGCTACATCAAGGTGATTCGCTTCGGCGAGACGACATACAGGGAGTTCCACCATGCGCTGGCCGACTTGAAGGCGCAGGGGATGGAGAGGCTGGTGCTTGACCTGAGGGGCAACGGCGGCGGCTTGCTGGAGGCTGCGGTGGAGATGGCAAACGACCTGCTGCCGGACGGCAGGATGATAGTATATACCGAGGGGGCGCACCAGCGGAGAAGCAATACGCTGGCGAGGGGCAAGGCGTTCTACGAGGGCAAGGTGACGGTGATGATTGACGAGCTGTCGGCCTCGGCGAGCGAGGTTGTGTCGGGTGCGATTCAGGACAACGACCGTGGCGAGATAGTGGGGCGCAGAAGCTTCGGCAAGGGGTTGGTGCAGAGGGAGTTCGATATGAAGAACGGCGGCGCGCTGTTTCTGACGGTGGCGCGCTACTACACGCCGGCGGGGCGCTGCATACAGAGGCCCTACGACAAGGGGTCGGACGAATACTACGCGAGCTACCTGGAGCGGATGCTGGCCGAGATGGAGAGCGACTCGATTGTGTCGGAAATCACAGACACGACGAAATACTACACGCGGAAGGGCCGCGTGGTGTATGGCGGCGGCGGCATATTCCCGGACAGGGTGCTGTCGTATCTGCGGGACGAGGACCTGGTGTATGTGAACGGATTGCTGAACCGCGGGTGTTTGTCGGATTTGGCGCTCGACCGTGTGAAGAGCGACTATGAGGCGCTGAAGAGCAGGTATCCGACGGAGGACGACTTTGTGGCGAAATATGCGGTGGACAACGCCATGATGCAGCGACTCTATGCTTACGGAGAGAAAAAGGGCGTGAAGAAAGTGGAGAAAAGTGCAAGAAAATACGACAAGCTGCTACGAACTACATTGAAGGCGTACTTGGGCGAGTGCCTGTACGGCACGGCGGCGTACTACAGAATCAGCGTGGCCAGCGACCACGAGCTGCAGCAGGCGGTGGGGTTTTAGTTTTTAGTTTCAAGTTGATGAAAAAGATATTAAGCATATTTGTGATGATGGCCATGATGGTTGTGTCGTGGTCGCAGAAGGTTGAACTGAGCGGCACGCTGACGGGTTTGCCGGAGGGGGTGAAGGTGATGCTGGCTGTGGCCGTCGGGTCGAAGCTGGAGGTGAGGGATTCGCTGGCGGTGGCGCAGAACGGCAAATACAAGCTGTCGCTGAAGGCCGAGAAGCCAACGCTCTTCATACTGCAGCCGCAGATGCAGAAAGGGCCGCAGGTGCACGTGATGGTGATGCCGGATGACAGGGGTTTGACGCTGAACATGGCCTACGACCAGCAGCATAACTATATGCGAGTGGTGTCGTCGAAGGGGTCGCGGAACATGGAGCTGTACCAGAGGTTCAACGCGGCGCTTTATGAGTCGGTGAAGGAATTCGGGCGAATAAATGCCGAATTCGGGAAGGCAGAGACCTCGGAGGAGCGGAAACAGGAGCTGCAGCAGGAGGCGCAGGGGGTGCAGATGAGGCAGAAGCTGGCGGTGAAGGAGGCGGTGAGCGCTTACAGCGACTGTTTGATGAGTGCTTTCCTGGTGACCTATTTCGACAACGACTTTGCGACCTACTGCGAGCTGTATGAGGAGGTGCTGGGGAAACTGGACAAGAAGTATGCAGACGACCAGTTTGTGGCGAACATAGCGCACAAGGTGGCGACGAGCCTCAAAGAGGGCTCGCTGGCGCCGGAGATAGAGATGAAAGACAAGGACGGGAAGCTAAGGAAGCTGAGCGACCTGAGGGGCAAGGTGGTGCTGATAGACTTCTGGGCGTCGTGGTGCGGTCCGTGCAGGGCGGAGCTGCCCAACGTGGTGAGGCTATATAACAAATACAAGGACAAGGGATTCGACATATACAGCGTGTCGCTCGACAAAGACAGAAACGCCTGGTTGCAGGCGATACAGAACACAGGGCAGGTGTGGCCCAACCATGTGAGCGACCTGCAGGGCTGGACATCGAGCGGCGGACGGACATACGGTGTGAGCTCGATACCGCACGCAGTGCTGATAGACAGGAAGGGGAGGATAATAGGGAAGAACCTTAGAGGAGAGGCGTTGGCGGCGAAGCTGAAAGAGATTTTTGGAGAGTAGTCAGTGCCTGGACAGGGCGATAATTAGCGGTCAGCAGTAGTGGTCAGCTTGAAACTTGAAACTAAAACTTGAAACTTAAAACATGTACTCCTACAAATATCCCCGACCGGCTTTGACTGCCGATATTGTGCTGCTGGACAAGGAGCGGCGCGAGGTGCTGTTGATAAAGCGAGGCCATGAGCCGTTTGCGGGATGCTGGGCGTTCCCGGGCGGTTTCTTCGACATGGATGACGCAAGCATAGAGGCTACGGCGGAGAGAGAGCTGAAGGAAGAGACGGGTATAGAGGGCGTGAAGCTGGAGGAGCTGTGCACGGCGTCGAAGGTGGGGAGAGACCCGAGAGGGCGGACGGTGAGCGTGGTGTTTGCGGGTTATACGGACAGCGGAAAGACGGAGGCGCGAGGGGGCGACGATGCCAGAGAAGCACGGTGGTTTGCGCTGGATGACTTGCCGCAGCTGGCTTTCGACCATGCGGAAATACTGGATAAGGCAATAAAGCGCTTGTTGTAGCGTTTGAGAAGAGATAACAGCAATAAAAAAAACTAAAATGAGCATAACAAAAACACAAGTAGAGATGGCGTTGAGCCATGTGGACGACCCTGACCTGGGGCAGAACCTCATGAAGCTCGGCATGATAGAGAACATAAATATCGACGGGTTGAAGATTTCGTTCGACCTGGTGCTGACCACCGCCGGATGCCCCATGAAGAAGAGGATGAGCGACGACTGTGTGAACGCCATACATGAGTATGTCGATAAGAACGCGGAGGTGACGGTGAACCTCACCACCCGCAAGGTGGAGCAGCCCGACCCGAAGGAGATGTTCCCCAATATCAAGCATACCATCGTGGTGGCTTCGGGCAAAGGCGGCGTGGGCAAGAGCACGGTGGCGGTGAACCTTGCCATCTCGCTGGCCAAGACCGGCGCGAAGGTGGGTTTGGTCGATGCCGACATCTACGGCCCCTCGATTCCCATCATGTTCGACATCAAGCAGGAGGACATCTATGGTGAAAAGCACGGGGATAAGACGTACATGACGCCGGTGGAGAAATACAACATCAAGCTGATGTCGGTGGGTTTCCTCGTCGATACTGACAAGGCGATCGTGTGGAGAGGCCCGATGGCCAGCGGCGCGCTGAAGCAGCTGCTCACCGAGACGTGGTGGGGCGAGATAGACTACCTGGTGGTCGATATGCCCCCGGGAACGGGCGACATCCAGCTCACCATTGCGCAGACCCTCCCGTCGGCAAGTGCCATCATAGTGAGTACGCCGCAGAAAGTGGCTTTGGCCGACGTGGTGCGTGGTGTCGAGATGTTCCGCAACCCCGGCATCAACATCCCGGTGCTGGGCTTCGTCGAGAACATGGCTTATTTCACCCCCGCCGAGCTGCCCAACAACAAGTACTACATCTTCGGCAAGGGCGGCTGCTCGCAGCTGGCCAAGGAGATGGACATACCCCTGCTGGGCGAGATTCCGCTGGTGCAGGCCATCGCCGAGTCGGGCGACAGCGGCAAGCCTACCGCCCTGTGGAGCGACAATCCGACACCCGAGAGCGAGGCTTTCATGCGCGTGGCGGAGAACGCGATAAAGGAGATTTGCAAACTGAAAACAACATAACAATATGACAGATCAAGAGAAAACAGTGGTGGAGCAAAAGGTGAAGAACGCCCTCGACCAGATAAGGGTGTATCTGCAGCAGGACGGCGGCGACGTGGAATATGTCGATATGACCAACGAGGGTGTGGTGATAGTGAGGCTGACAGGCCATTGCGGAACCTGTCCGCACGCTATGGCGACGTTGAAACAAGGGATTGAGTCAGCCATAAAGAAGGCTATACCGGAGGTGAAATCAGTAGAACGAATAGATTGGTAAGATATGGTTTACACAAAGACAGGAGACAGCGGCACGACCTCGCTGGTCGGCGGAAAGAGGGTGAGCAAGTGCGACGCGAGGGTGGAGGCCTACGGAACAGTGGACGAGCTGAACTCGCATGTCGGGTTGCTGGCGGAATATGCCGTGACGATAGACAGGATGGTATATGACCAGATGAAAACGATACAGAACGACCTGTTCACGATACAGACCTTGTTGGCGACAGAAGACGAGGAGCTGTACGCGAAGATGCCGCAGGTGAGCACCGACGACATCAAGAAGCTGGAGAGGTGGATAGACAGTGCGGAGGCAACTCTGCCGAAGCTGCGGTCGTTTGTGATGGCTGGCGGCAGTGTGGCCGGAGCGCAGGGCCATGTGGCGAGATGTGTGTGCAGGAGGGCAGAGCGCAGGGTGGTGGAGATGGCGCAGGAGAACAAGGTGGAGGGAACGATAATGCAGTATCTGAACAGGCTGTCGGACTATTTGTTCGTCGTTTCACGCCAACTGGTTGTGGCAGAGGGGAAAACGGAGACGTTTAAAAAAATATAGGCTGTGGATTTTGCCATTTTTGTAAAAGGTGTATTTTTGCAGAATAATAGAAACGGCAGAAGAATAATCAAATTATAGCAAATCAAAAAGATAAAATAGTAAAAGATTATGTATTGGACGCTAGAACTGGCCTCGAAACTTGAAGATGCACCCTGGCCTGCAACGAAGGAAGAACTTATAGATTATGCCCAGCGTACGGGAGCACCCATGGAGGTTATTGAGAACCTGCAGGAAATAGAAGACGAGGGCGAAGCATACGAGACAATCGAAGACATTTGGCCCGACTACCCCACAAAGGAGGACTTCTTCTTTGAGGAGGATGAATATTGATTGTTGAACACTGAGTTTCTAAACGGGTGGCATGTGACATACTGCCGCCCCTTTTTTATACCTGTTTGAAAAAGATGAACATTGTTTTTGTCGGGTCGGGGAATGTGGCATCGCACCTCGCGAAGGTCTTTGCGGCTGAAGGGCATCATGTGGCACAGATATGGTCGAGAGACATCAGGCACGCCTGCGAGGCAGCTTCGGCGGTGGGTGCTTCGGCGACGGACAGGTTGGATGGGATAGACCTTCACGCCGACATCTACATTATCGCTGTGCCCGACGACAGGATAGGCGAAGTTTCGGGGTTGATGCCAGAGGTGGAGGGCGTGGTGCTGCACACGAGCGGAAGTGTGGCGATGGACACACTGAAGCAGGATCGGTGCGGTGTGATATGGTTTCCGCACACTTTCATAAAAGGGGCGGAGATGAAATACGACAACCTGAACTGTTGCTACGAAGGCTCGTCGGCAGAGGTGGTGGAGAAGATAGAGATGCTGCTGGAAGGTAGTGTGGCGAAGAGCTACAAGATTGACAGCGAACAGCGAAGATGGGCTCACCTCGCTTCGGTTGTGACCAACAATTTCTCTCATGCGCTGAACACACTCGGTGAGCGCATTATGGAGCAGCATGGATTGGATTTTGCGATGCTGTGGCCCATTATCATGGAGACGGCGGAACGGGTGAAGACACCACGATTGGAAGAGCGGCAGACGGGTCCCGCGGCAAGGCACGACGAGAAGACCTTGGCCGCACACAAGCAGATGCTCTCGGACAACAAGGAGGCGTTGAAAGTTTACGAGGTGATGAGCGACTTGATTCAGAAGTTCCAGAAGTCGTCGGGGAGCAGATAGTACTGCTCAGCATAATGTCTCAGGTGTGGACGGATTCTCCTGTAGTAGCGTTCGTCAGTGGCGATTTTTCCCTTCAGAATACGCATGGTTTCTTCGTACTTGTCGGCGCATCCGGCTGCGTGGTAAACTTGTGCAATGTCGCGCAGTATGGTTTTGTCGGCTATAATCGCTATCGGCAGTTGCCGGTCGGTGGCTGCGAGCAGTTGTATTGCTTGCGTATCTTTCCAGTCAAGAACAAGCTGTCTGGCAACCTGCACCACCGAGCGCCAATATGCCTCGATAAACTGGCGAGAGATAGGGTCGATATGTACCGATGAGATGTCGTGCCAGCTGATGTCGTTCATCGCATGGCGGCAGAAGGCTTCGCAGTCAATTGAGTCGCAAGGGGTGGGGCAGAGGCGGTAGCAAAGCCCCGTCATCTGTAGCCGTCCGGGAAACTGCTTGCCATAGTAGTCGCGCATATACCGTGAGAAGAACACAGGTCGCTTGTAGTCGTTGGCGTTCAGGGTGGGCGTCAACCAGCGCCAGCCGCCATTGAGGTTGACGTTGGCGATGGTGACGTCGAGTCGTATGCCCTCAACCTGCTGGGCATACCACAGCGGGAAGGTGTCGTTGTCGCCGTAGGTGATGAGTATGGCGTTCTGGTCGCACGAGTTGAGCATGTTCGCCGCGATGTCGTGGGCGGTGAAGCGATGGTGGCGGCTGTGGTCGTCCCAGTTCTGGCAGCCCATCAATGCCGGCACCGCCGCCACGAGCAGATATGCCGCCAATGAGGCTGGCTTTTTGAGCTTACGACTTTTCATCTCTTGCATGGCCGTAACCGTCCACTTTGCGCCGAAGGCTATCCATACGGCGAAGGCGAAGAACGAGAGGATGTAGGCGTAGTCGCGTTCGCGCGGTTCGTAAACGGGGTGGTTCATATAGAATCCCAAAACGATGCCGCCCATGAGGAAAAGGGTGAGGGTGACGAAGAAAGCTCTGCGACGATGACGGCATTGATGTATGGCACCGACGATGCCGAGTAGGAGAGGGATGGCGAAATAGCGATTGCGGGAGCGTCCGGCCATATCCTGAGGCGGTGTTGCCGACGAGCCCACCAGCAGGTCGTCGATGAGTGGAAGGCCGGTGATGAACTGTCCGTTCTGGAGTCCTCCGAATCCCTGCCGGTCGTTGAAGCGGCCGGAGAAATTCCAAAGCAGATAGCGGACGTACATATAGCCGAACTGGTAGGAAGCCATAAGCTGGAGGTCGCCTCCTTTGCCTTGCCAGTATTCGTATTGGTCGGCGTTGGTTTCGTTTTTACGCCAGCTGCGTGGCCACAAGGGCGCTTTTGTGTACTGGTCGCGCTTGATGTATTTCTCAAATCCTGTGGCCGTCGAGGGCTCGCCGTAGCATATCTGTGGATTTGCGGCGGCACGTATCGGCACGATGGCGTAGGTGCTCAACCCCATCGCGAAAAACAGCGCCGCGAGACACAGAAGTCGCGCAACCCTTGCGATAGGGTGCCTCTTTGGAGACCGCCATAGCGCGAAGATGACAATCAGCGCCACCGAAGGCAGCACCAGCAGCGTCAGCTGGTGTACTCCTATTCCCAGGCCTGCCACCAGAGCGATAAGCAGCAGCCAGCGGTGGCGACGGGCGTCCGTCGAGCGGTACCATTTCAGCGCCGCCCACAGCATCAGTGCGGCCATGCAGGTAGCAAGCGAATAGACCTCGCTCTCAGTGGCCGAGAACCAAGCGGTGTCGCAGAACATGTAGCACAGCGAGCCGGCCAGCGCTGCCCATCGTGTTGCCAGTCGCGACCTTCCCTCATGTGGCTCGGCCAGCATCATTATGGTGCTGTATAGCAATCCCACCGTCGCGCCAGCGGCTATGGAAGACAGCGCGTTCGAGAGCGGCGCCACAAGCATCGCGTCGCCGCAGGCAAGGAGCATCAAAACATGCGCCAGCAGGTTGTAAGTCGGCGCTCCCGGCGGATGCCCCACCTGTAATCCGTATGAGGTGGCTATGAATTCACCGCAATCCCAGAAACTCACCGTTGGCTCCATCGTAAGCAGATACACTATGCTTGCTACAACGGCCGCCATCGTGGCAATCAGATTGTCGGCATGCTTCTCCAACCACCGTCCGCCTATGTTTGACCGCCTGAATCCCAAAACAATAAATTGAAACTAAAAACCAGAAACTAAAAGTCACCAGTTCACCACAGCCTTGTTGAACACATCCTCGCACAACTCCTGCACAATCTCCTCCACCAGGGCGTTCTCGACGGATGAGAAGTCGCGGCTGGCGTTGTAGTCCTTATAGCGTGAGAAACTCTGGTTGAAGTTGGCCTCCTCGTTGAGGGTGTTCACAAATCGCACCTGGATGGTGATGGTGAGACGGTTCATCGCCACCTCGTCGTTGCTCGAGAGCGAAGAGGCGCGAGTGGAATAGCCCGTGATCTCGCCCTCTATCTGCAGGTCGCCGTCGGAGTTGGCGATGTTGAGCGATGTCTGCGAAGAGAACATATTGCGCAGGTCGTCCGAGAGTTTCTGGCTGAGCTGTGGATTTACCGTAGGAGCGTAGTTGGGGAAGGTCTTGACGGATATGGTCTTGGCCCCCGGAGGTATCGACGCTCCGGTGAAGCTGTAGCCGCCCGAGCAGCCACAGAGCAAGCCCGCCGCCGCAATCAGCGGCAGAAGCAGCATCAGATATTTCAAGCCTTTATGCACGTGTCGGCAGTTAGGGTTAGTAGTCACGCGAGTCCTCGTCGATACGCTGCTCGTCCTCAAGCTGCCAGAGCATGAAGGAAGACTGCTGCTCCATGTAGTTGAGTATTTCGACTTTGTGGGTGAGGTCGGTGACGGCGCAAATCTCTGTTACGAGAGCGTCTATCTTCTGTTTGAAATTGTTGTCCATAGGGTATTTGTTGATATGTCAGTCGTTGGTATGTTGAAGCGATACCAACAGCAGTTTAATAGTGCAAAAATACAAAAATAAGAAAGAACGGTAGCGAATGGCGAAAGATTTAACAAAAAAAGGATGTAACAAGAATATTTGTAGATTTTGAGTATCTTTGCATTTCCAAACAGTTGTAATAAGTCTAATAAAAACAATAAACATTATTGATTATGTCGTTAAGAAAAAGTATTCTAATGCTTTTGTGCAGCGTAATGTCGCTGTTGATGGTAAGTCCGGCAGAGGCCTGCACTAATTTCCTTTTCACCCCTGGTTCGACGAAGGACGGCTCGGCGATGATAACCTACGCCGCCGACTCGCACACGCTGTATGGCGAGCTGTACTACCGCAAGGCAGCGGATTATCCCGCCGGCACGATGTTCATGCTCTATGAGTGGGACACCGGCAAGAAGCTGTTCGAGATACCGCAGGTGGCGCACACCTACAATGTGGTGGGTAACATGAACGAGTATCAGCTGGCTATCGGCGAGACCACATATGGTGGCCGTGAGGAGTGCTGGAATACGCCGGTGAAGGGTATCGACTACGGCTCGCTTATCTACATCACCCTTCAGAGGGCCAAGACCGCCCGCGAGGCCATACGAGTGATGACGTCGCTAGTGGAGGAGTACGGCTACTGCAGCGAGGGCGAGAGCTTCTCTATCTGCGACCCCGACGAGGTGTGGATTCTCGAGATGATCGGCAAACGCGCCGAATACGACACCGTCAAGGGCAAGCCCGTCATGAAGAAACAATACAAGGGCTACAAGGACGGTGCCGTGTGGGTGGCTCGCCGCATACCCGATGGCTACGTCAGCGGCCACGCCAACCAGGCTCGCATCACCACCTTCCCGCTCGAGACCAAAGGCTCGTACAAGTCGATAAGCAGCAAGAACATGAAGAACATCATGATGAGAGAGGTGGAGTGCGTGTATGCGGCCGACGTGATAAGCTTTGCCCGCCAGAGAGGCTGGTTCAACGGCAAGGACGAGGAGTTCTCGTTTGCCGACACCTACTGCCCGCTGACCTTCAGCGGCATCCGCGGCTGCGACGCCCGCGTGTATGCTATGTTCAACCGCATCAACAACGGCATGCAGAAATATGAGAAATATGCTATGGGCGACCCCAAGGCTCTGCGTCTGCCGCTCTGGATCAAGCCTGACCATAAAGTCGATCTGCACGAGGTGATGAACCTTATGCGCGACCACTACGAGGGTACGGCCATGGACATGACCAAGGACGTGGGAGCAGGCCCGTTCACCTGCCCTTACCGCTGGCGTCCGATGGGCTGGGAAGTGGATGGCAAGAAATATGTACACGAGCGCGCCACCTCGACACAGCAGACCGGTTTCTCGTTTGTGGCCCAGTGCCGCAGCTATATCCACAACCGCCGGATGGCCGGCATACTGTGGTTTGGCGTTGACGACACCTATTCGACCTGCTACTGCCCGATGTACTGCGGCCTGACGGAGATACCGGAGTGCTTCCGCGAGGGCAACGGCTCGATGGTGGAATACTCGGAGACGGCTGCTTTCTGGCTGTTCAACCGCGTGACCAACTTCTGCTACAGCCGCTACAGCAACATGATTGTTGACCTGCAGAAGGTGCAGAACCGCCTGGAGGAGAAATTCATACGCGATGTGGCCCACCGCGACCGCAAGTTCGACGGCCTCACCGATGAGCAGTTGCAGAGAGAGCTCAACGGGGCGTCGCGTGAGATGGCCAACGAGATGATGAGGGAGTGGACGAAGCTCGACCACTACCTGTTGGTGAAATATATCGACGGCAACATCAAGAAAGAGACCAACGGCCACTTCAAGACGACGGAGACGGGCATGAGCGCCTTCCCCGACCAGCCGGAATATCCGAAGTGGTTCTACCGCCAGATTGTGGAAGACCACGGTCAGGTGATTGAGGAGAGATAAAAAACAATGGGCCGCTCATCCGAGCGGCCCATTGTTTTTAAGTTTTAAGTTTTGAGTTTTAAGTTTTAAGTGGGTGGTGGTTTGTTGTCAGTGTTTAGTAGTCGGTGGTTGGTTGTTGGGTTCAGAAAATTTGCTATCTTTGCAGTTCGAAACAAACCGATAAAGATATGAGAAAAGTAATGATGATCCTTGCAGCGGTGTTTGTGGTGGCTGCAAACAACGGAACGGCATGCACCAATTTCCTGTTCTCGCGCGGCAGCACGACCGACGGCAGCACGATGATCACCTACGCCGCCGACTCGCATGTGCGCTACGGCGAGTTGCGCTACTGCCCTGCGGCTGACCACCCGAAAGGCGAGATGCTGAAAATCTACGACTACGGCAGTCGCAAGTACCTGCTCTCCATCCCGCAGCCGGCTCACACCTATTCGGTGGTGGGCTTCATCAACGAATACCAACTGGCGATTGGCGAGACCACTTGGGGTGGGCGCAAGGAACTGATGCACGGCAACGCCGAGGGCATCGACTATGGCAATTTGATATATGTGGCGCTGCAGCGTGCCAAAAACTGCCGCGAGGCGATAAAGGTGATGGACGAGCTGGTGCAGCAATACGGCTATTGCTGCGGTGGCGAGAGTTTTTCGATATGCGACCCCAATGAAGTGTGGATATATGAAATTCAAAGCAAGGGAACGGAAAAAGGAGCCATTTGGGTGGCTCGCAGGGTGCCGGAGGGATATGTGTGCGGCCACGCCAACCAGGCGCGCATCACCACGTTCCCCTGGGAGAAGAAAGGCAGCTCAAAGAGCATAAGCAGCAAGAGTTTCTCCAAACTATTCAATGCCGACGTCGAGTGTGTCTATTCGGCCGATGTCGCCTCATTCGCACGCAAGAACGGCTGGTTCTCCGGCAAGGACGAGGAATTCTCGTTTGCCGACATCTACAACCCCATCACTTTCGACGGTGCCCGTTTCTGCGACGCACGCGTCTATGCCATGTTCAACAGGGTGAACCCCGACATGAAGCGCTATGAGCGCTACGCCATGGGCGACATCGAGGCCGAGCGTCTCCCTCTCTGGATTAAGCCCGACCACAAGATTGGCGTGCAAGAGGTGATGGCGCTGATGCGCGACCACTATGAGGGCACGCCGATGGATATGACTAACGACGCTGGCGCCGGCCCTTGGCATTGTCCCTACCGTTGGCGCCCGATGGTGTGGGAGCTGGACGGACAGAAATACGTACACGAGCGCGCCACCTCGACGCAGCAGACGGGCTTCTCGTTTGTGGCCCAGTGCCGCTCGTGGCTGCCCGACAAGGTGGGTGGCATACTGTGGTTCGGCGTTGACGATACCTATTCGACCTGCTACTGCCCGATGTATTGTGGCATCACGCAGATACCCACCTGTTTCGAGGCGGGCAACGGGTCGATGACGCAGTATTCGGAGACGGCCGCCTTCTGGCTCTTCAACCGAGTGAGCAATTTTGCTTATCTGCGATACGACTCGATGATAAAAGACATTCAGAAGGTGCAGAGCGAACTGGAGAGTGGGTTCGTGAAGGAGGTGGCACGCTGTGACGGACGGCTGGATGGGGTGCAGAACGAGAACCGCGCGGTGGGTGAGCTCAACCGCACTTGCAACCTCTGGGCCGACCAGATGATGAAACGCTGGAGCGAGCTCGACCACCTGCTGCTGATGAAATACATCGACGGCAACATCAAGAAAGAGGAAAACGGACGTCTCAAGACCACCGAGACGGGCGTGAGCCAGTCGCCCGAGCAGCCCAAATATCCCGAGTGGTTCTACCGCCAGATAGTGAACGAGAAGGGAGATGTGTTGAAGGTGAGGTAGGAGGGGTAGTGATTAGTGGGTAGCAGTTAGCAGTTAGTGGGTAGTAGTCATTTTCCGATTTTAAATTCTTAATTTTCCACCATGCTTATTCTTCTTTGTGCGGCTGTGTTGCCGGTTTTGATACTGCTTTTCGCCATCTATAAGGCCGACAAGATAAACAAGGAGCCTATAGGCAAACTGATAATAGTGTTCATCTGCGGCGCTTTGACTGTGGTGCCGGCATCGCTGCTGGAGATGGTCCTATCGCAGTTCGAGCCTTCGGGGGCGTTGCTGGGAGGACTGTACAAAGGGTTCTGCGTGGCAGGGTTCTCGGAGGAGCTGTTCAAACTGCTTGCGCTGTTCCTGCTGGTGTGGAACAGCAGGCATTTCGACGAGTATTTCGACGGCATCGTCTATGCCGTGTATGTGTCGATGGGGTTCGCCTGCGTGGAGAACATCATGTATGTGTTCAGCGGCGAGAGCTACGGGGCCTCGATGGCTACGGCGGCTACGCGAGCGATACTCTCGGTGCCGGGGCATTTCCTGTTTGCCGTCATGATGGGTTACTACCTCGGGCTGGCGAAGTTTGCCGCTAACCGCCGCAAACGGTATCTGCTCTATGCACTGCTGGTGCCGATATTCTTCCACGGCACGTTCGATGCGTTGCTGATGGTGCCGGAAGGGATGGATGAAGGCGGCATGAAATGGATAGTTACGTCGGCGCTCTTCATAGTGTTCATCGTGTTCGACATCAAGATGTGGAAACGGGGAGTGCGGCGCATACGCCACCTGCAGCAGCTCTCCGCCGACCAGAGCTCAGAGAGCTACCGGAACGCCTTCGAAGGATTTAAATGGAATTTCTGAAAAAGGCAGCTCAAACATAGACTTAACATAGAGCGACCATAGAGCGGATATAGAGCGGTCCGCTTTTTTTTCCAATTTTTTGTATCTTTGCACCTCGTAAGGCGGAAGAGAAATGCCGCCGCAAACGAGAAGCATTTGCTATTATTTCGCGTTAAGCCAAAAATGCGTCGGAAACATTAATTTGGAATAAAAACGCCACTGAAATAATAGGAGGATGGGGTATCAGGAATGATGCCTCTTGACAATCAAAAAATAGCATTGCTCACGCTCAAGTAGCGTGATGCACTTGTAGATTGTCAAGGGTTCCAACGCATTCCGACGCATTGCCCCTCAGCTTAACGCAACAAGAGGCACCACGCTCTCTTTTTGCACCTAAGCGATTGATAGCACTGCACAACAAAACTATCAACCGCTATGGCAAACGAAAACCTCGCAAGTGCAAAAGCAGCAAAGAACGACGAATTCTACACACAGTACGCCGACATACAGAAAGAGATAAACGCCTATCTGGACTACGACCCCGATGTGTTTCGAGGCAAAACGGTGTTGCTGCCCTGCGACAATCCCGAATGGAGCAACTTCACCAAGTTCTTCGCACAGAATTTTGAGTTTCTTGGTTTGAAGAAACTCATCTCCACTAGCTATGCGCCGGAGAGCAAGAAGTACAAAACTGCCTATCAACCCACCCTCTTTGAGACATCGCAGCCCTATTTCTCGGCTGACAAGAGCAAGATTGCGGCAAGATATTCGTGCTTACTGACGATGTTACCGGCGATGGTCGCATAAATATCGACGACCTCCAATGGCAATATCTTAAAGGAGACGGAGATTTCCGCAGCGACGAGATAAAAGCACTACGCGACGAGGCCGACATCATAGTAACAAATCCACCGTTCTCGCTGTTTAGAGAGTTTGTTGCATGGCTATATGAGGATTCAAAGAAATTCATAATTATTGGCAATAAGAACTGTGTAACGTACAAAGAGGTTTTCCCGCTGATAAAAAACAACAAGCTGTGGTCTGGCAGAACAGAGTGGGCAGGTGGTATGTGGTTTGAAACGAAAAGTACAGAGGATGTTGATAAAGTGGTAAATGGGATAAATATGAAAAATGTTTCATCCATTTGGCTAACGAATATTGAACACGGTCGCCGTCACCAGCCGCTGCGACTAATGACCTCGGCCGAAAATTTCAAGCACAGCAAGCATAAAGAAATAAGGGGGAAGTCAGCATACGAACATTATGACAACTATGATGCAATAGAGATACCACATACGGATGCTATCCCTAGTGATTATGATGGTATTATGGGTGTACCCATATCGTTCCTAGACAAGTACTGCCCGGAGCAATTTGAAATAATAGGACAAACTCAGGGTGACTCTGGAAAAGAACTCGGGTTGAAACCATTTCCGAGAGAATTAAAAAAATTGAATCCAAGTCTCCGCGACGGACAGCTGTATTATATGGAAAATGGCATACCTCAAAAGCCATATGCAAGAATATTAATCCGCAAAAAGAAATAACTATGAAAACAGAACTCAAACAATACACTGTACGCGAGATTTGCGACGGATTTGAATACAACGAACTCGAAGGCAAAGGCCTCTACGGTCTCAAAGGGCAGCTTACCATCCAGCCAGAATATCAGCGCAACTACATCTATGCCGACCAGCGGAAAGATGTTCCAGTAATAGAGTCGGTGCTGAAAGGCTACCCGCTCGGCCTGATTTATTTCAACAAAGTGGAGGACGGACGTCTTGAGGTCCTTGACGGACAGCAACGCATAACCTCTCTAGGCAGGTTTATCAAAAACAGGTTCCCCATCGTGGTTGACGGTACGGAGCAGAACTTTGAGGGCGGTCTGAACGAAGGGGCACAAAAAAAGATACTTGACACTAAATTGCTTGTGTATATCTGTGAAGGCGAGGGCGACGACCCGGAGAAAGAAATCAAGGATTGGTTCAGAACCATCAACATAGCCGGCATTCCCCTCAACCGGCAGGAGGAACTCAACGCCGTTTACAGTGGACTGTTTGTCACGCTCTGCAAAGCCGAGTTCAGCAACTCGCAGAACAGTGCCATACAGAAATGGGAGAGTTATGTTAAGGGTCCTGCCAACCGACAGCAGTTCCTCGCCACAGCCTTGGAGTGGGTGAGTCGCGGCAATGTGGACGGATATATGAGTCGGCATCGTCGAGATACCGACATAAACGAGATTCGTACCTATTTCAATACGGTGATAAATTGGGTTGACAGTGTTTTCGACGGGGTGTATCCTGAAATGCAGGGTTTGAACTGGGGCGAACTGTATGAAAAATATGGCAAGCAGCCCTACGACCACACGAAAGTGTCGGCAGATGTGAGCCGACTGATGCAGGATGACTATGTGCAGAACCGTCGAGGAGTGTTCGAATATGTGCTTGGCGGTTGCAAAGAGACCAGTCTGTTGAATGTACGCCTGTTCGACCGAGCCACCATGCGCCGTGTCTATGACCGCCAAACTATCGCAGCAAAAGCCAAAGGCGAGAGCAACTGTCCGCTGTGCGCAGTTGGGCACGAGGCCAACTGCCATCGTATATACAAGCTCGACGAGATGGATGCCGACCATGTGACCGCATGGAGCCGAGGCGGAGCCACCACAGAGGCAAACTGCCAGATGCTCTGCAAGACCCACAACCGTTCAAAAGGAAACCGATAAATTGTGAGCTAACCCCCATCCACAGGGGGAATATGATACACTCTTAGAAACCTTATGCGGAGATTATTTTGTCTATTCTCCGCAAATTTGCGGAGAATAATTTGTATATTTGCCGCATGAAACTGGGTGCTGGGAAGAGAGATATGGTTCTTTTTGTTGGAAAGGATTGGCTTCGGATGTGCACAGAATCAATAAACTAAAAAAATATTTTGTCGGAATAAAAAAAGGGTGTATCTTTGCAAACCGAAATGCTGGGGTATTAGCTCACTTGGCTAGAGCGCGTGACTGGCAGTCACGAGGTAATCGGTTCGATTCCGATATACTCCACAGAAAAGAGGCTCCGATTCGGAGCCTCTTTTTTTTGTGAGATGGTTTAGCGGTGCTTTGGGTAAAATGTGGTAGAAAAACATCAAGAAATGGGTAATAGGAGTTTTTTTGGTGATTATTTTGTATATTCGCAGTTGTAAAAAGAATAAAGCCTGACGGTCAAGTTTTTGAAATATTGAGAGTTGGGCGGTTAAATGATGAATGCAAAGTTATGAAAGTTAAAGTGAACCTTATCCTTACCGCTGTGATAATGATTGCAGTCGGAGTGTTGTTTGTAATCTATCCTAAGGACAGCCTTGGTTTGTTGACATGGTTGCTCGGTGTGCTGATATTGGCATCGGGCGTGTTCACCATACTGTTCAGCTTGAAGGCGCAGAAGGTACTGCCAAACGCGAGTTCAAGCACATTGTTGGGGGTGTTCCAGATAATGTTGGGGTCGTTGTTTGTGTTGAATCATTTTGACAAGTTGCAGGAAGGTGCGATAGGAGTGTTGTTTGCGATATGGGTGATGTATGAGGGATTGTCGCTGGTGATTTCATCGTTTGGATACAAAAAGGCGACTTTCAGGCACTGGTGGGTGATGTTGCTGTTCGGATTGCTGAACGTGGTGTTGGGCTACGTGGCGTTGTTGAACGCTGATAAGATAAGTCCCGTGTTGGCGGTGATAGTGGGCCTGGGCATCGTGGCCAACGGTGTGATGCGCATCGTGGCTTTCATTGCCATCACGCGCATTGAGAAGAAACTGAAACAGCAGCTGGCTGCTGTGCAGGAGGCGACAGCTGAAAAAACAGAAGAATAGTTTTCGATATATTTTAAATCATAAACAAAATGAAAAAGATACTTATAGTTGGTGCAGGCGGACAGATTGGCTCCGAGCTCACCCGTGTATTGCGCGACACTTACGGTAACGACAACGTGGTATGCAGCGACCTGCGTCCCTTGAAAGGCGACCCCTACGAGCGAGGTCCCATCGAGCGGATTGATTCGACGCAGATAATGCAGATTGCTACCGCCGTAAAGAACTACAACATCGACACGATTTACAATCTGGCTGCCATCCTTTCGGCCACTGCCGAGCTGAATCCGATGCTGGGCTGGAACGTGGGAATCGGCTCGCTGGTGAACTGCCTCGAGGTGGCACGCCTGTTCGGCTGCGCGGTGTTTACTCCGAGTTCTATAGGCGCTTTCGGCCCTTCGACACCGCACGACAACACACCGCAGGACACCATCCAGCGTCCTAACACCATCTACGGTGTGACCAAGGTCACCGGCGAGCTGCTGAGCGACTATTACTTCACCCGTTTCGGCGTTGACACCCGCTCGGTGCGTTTCCCTGGCTTGATAAGCCATCAGACGCTTCCTGGCGGCGGCACTACCGACTATGCTGTAGAGATTTACTACGCTGCCGTGAAAGGTGAAAATTTCGTCTGCCCTCTGAAGCAAGGCACCTATATGGACATGATGTATATGCCCGACGCGCTGAAGGCGATGGTTGACATCATGGAGGCCGACCCGTCGAAGCTGAAACATCGCAACAGCTTTAACGTCACCTCTATGAGTTTCGACCCGGAGATTATATACAACGCCATCAAGAAGCACTATCCAGACTTCAAGATGACATACCAGCCCGAACCTATCAAGCAGGCGATAGCCGACAGTTGGCCTAACAAGATGGACGACAGCTGCGCACGTGAGGAATGGGGATGGAGTCCGCAGTACGACTTGGCTCGTATGACGGAGGACATGATTCTCAACCTCAAGAAAAAGCTCCTGTAGAAAACATCTTGTCAGAAGTGTGATTGCCGGAATAGGACGACATGTCCGATTCCGGCTTTTTTGCAATGTTATGGCATCGGGATGAGATGATGTCAGAGGCGGTTTTTCGCCGAGTGCAATGTTTTTTTTCAGAAAGGGGCTGTAATTCTCAAAAAAAGAGTATCTTTGCAAGTTGTAAAGAATGCACTTTATGAAAATGAAAAGATACGCGTTTTCTTTTGTAATGGTGATTATGGCGGCATTGTGCGCCATGAGTGGGGCGTATGCGCAGGTTGGAGAATTGGTGATAGGCGGAGTGAACAACTCGTCGCAGCAGGTACCGATATACGGTACAAGAGCGACGGATGAAGCATACCACTCGCAGTTTGTGTATCCGGCGGATTCGCTGACAAGTGTGGTGGACAAGTTGATTGTGGGTCTTGATTTCTATACGAAGAATGTAGCCGCCGAACCCTTCGATAGCCGCTACGAGGTGAGGCTTGGCTCGTATGAGTATGGCGAGTTCGGTTCGTCAGCTTTGATAGACAACGAGAACTTCACAAAGGTATATGAGGGTACGCTGGACGCTACAGGGGAGGTGATGTCGTTGACCTTTGAGAGACCGTATGACTACAGAGGAGGAAACCTGATAGTTGATGTTCGTATAACAGAGGTGGGTACGGTGAGCGGTGAGTGCACATTCAGGGGTTCACCGCGCACGGGTTCTGCGGTAATGAGATGCACCGGTATAGCGGGACGCTATCCCTTTATGCCGAGGGTGAACATCAAATATACCGACCTGCCGGCAACGACACGCACCGCCTCGCACTTGAGCGCCGTTGAACTGTGCCACGGTAGCACGGGAACGTATTATGATTGGCACCTGACGCTTGAACGCGGAGGCGGTGTGAACTACGACACCGTAATATACAAGGTGAACATGAAACAGTACAGCTTCATGGGCAGCGACACTACGGTTGAGGTGGAGCATGTGATGCCAAGAGATCTTCTTGGCTGCGCCGACACAGAGCGGATTACGATAACGATTTACAGACCGCTGATGCACTATGTGTACGACACGGTGTGCCAGGGAACGGGAAATTATACGGACTACGGTTTGAACATCGACCTCACCGGTATGACAGCGGGCACAAGAAACTACCTCACCGCCGAGACAGAGTGGGGAAGGGTTTATGACGTGCAGTGTTTCGATACCACTTACCTGCAACTCACGGTGAACAGAACATACAAGATGTCGCGCAACCTGAAGATTTGCACGGCTCGAGTGAAAGAGGACGACGGTGGGTTGTACTATATGTATGGCGATCACAGGATTGACATTCCGGGGCCATTGGGTTCGGGCGTGCTGGAGATGACCGACACGCTGTTCGGTCAGACGGTGAAGGGGTGTGACAGCACGCTGGTTCTCAATATATCGGTATGTCCGTCGGACAGGTCGGATACGACGGTATATGTACGAGAATCTGAGTTGCCATACACGATAATGGACGTGACGTTCACCTATGCGACCACTCGCAGCAGGATGTTCTACAACCAGTACAACTGTGACAGCATCGTAGGCATCACGGTGGCTTTGAAACCGTCGTACAGGGATACGACTTATGTGGTGGGATGCGGAGCTTATGAGTGGACGGTTATGGGGACACCTGTGGCCACTATAGATCATGACACGCTGGCTTCCTATGTGATGACGAGTTCCGACGAATTGGACAGTGTGCTCTATCTGAAATACACGACGGGTACTATAAACCGTGCCGATACACTGGTGACGGCTTGCGAAACATACACATTCAAAGGTGTGGAATACACAGCAAGTACGAACATATACGATACGGTGCCGGGTGTGGGTATGGATTGCGACACGCAGTATATGTGGAAAGTGAGAATAAACCATCCTATATACAGGTCGGAGACGGCAGAGGTTTGTGATTCGTTGATGTGGAACGGAACGGTGTATAGGGAGTCAACAACAGACATATACCACTATAGGGAAAACGAGTGCGAGAATGCTGACACGCTGCACCTCTCGGTTATATACAGCACCATCGGCGACACAACGGTGTATGCACCCCAGAGTTTCATATACTACGACACTACATACACGGCGACCGGCGATTATGTGTATGTAATCGAGAACCAGATTGGTTGTGACAGCATTGTGACGCTGCACCTGTTTGTCACGCCGAGAGGAACACCGATGCCCCAGTTGTATGCGTACGAGAAGAATGTGCTGATATTGAACCACTATCCGTACGGGGACAATACGAGGGTCGATTATGACAGTGTCTATTGGGAACTGAACGGTTCTGTGATAGAGGGCTTCCACGGCGACAGTTACCACTTGGAGAACTATGGGACGTTGAGTGGATGCTACAAGGTGTGGGTGCTTATAGAAGGAACGTGGTTCCCAACGAACGAGATATGTATTGGCAATGGGATAGGCGATGTGGCTGACGATGTGGACTACAATGTGTGGCCAAATCCAGTGAGAAAGGGTGAGTCGGTGAATATAGCCATCAATGGACAGGAGACGGAATTTGGGCAGTGGACGGCTGTGATATATGACTTGGAGGGAAGAACGGTCGTTGAAAAGAAAATAGAGCCTACGACGGTGATGAGGTGCAATATGAAGCCGGGCACATACATTGTGAACATCATGGATGGAGCGTCCAAGAATATGGGAAAGGGAAAGAAGATAATTGTTACAGATTGAGCCAAATATTGACTTATAAGAACCTGACAATATGCTAAACAACAACAAATACATGTATCTGCAGGGCTTGATGGTGTTATGCCTGATGGTGGGTGCACTGCCGTTGGCCGCCCAAGAAGAGTCGGTAGTGGAGAAACCGCTTACAATTGTGGACGGAAGTCATCTGACGGCCTCTGTAAGGATGGGCTATTCGAACATGATGGTGAACAGCGAAAAGCTGAAAAACAGCCCAGGAGGTTTTTGTGTAGGAGCGGAGATTGACTACACGCACTTTGTCTCTGACCATGTGGGCCTGCGTGTGGGTTGCGATGTATCGCTCCATACGAGCAGATATAATATGCCAAGTTACAGTGCTCAAAGCACCGAGGATATCGAGGTTTGGACAAATATAGAACTAGGACAGTCGCAGACGGTGGAAGCTGAATACAAGACAACGACGGTTGATATTCTGTCCGATTACATGTATTCGGAAGTGGGCATACCTGTGGGTCTGGCTTTTCAGGGCGAGTATTGGTATGCGAGTGCAGGAGTGAAGTTTAATATTCCGTTGAAGATGAGAGAGATGTCGAAATACGGTGAGACTCAGACGGAGTGTGTGTCAATAGGTAACAACGAAGTGTCTATACCCGGAGAGCGATTGCCTGGAACGAAGATAGACGAAATACCATACAACTCGGCCGAGAGGGGCAACACCTTCAAACCGTTCTTTGTAACGAGTTTGATAGAAGGTGGCTATAGGATTGGCAGCCCGCGCGGTGATGCGATAGGAATAGGTGTTTATGCTGAATTCTCGTTCAATGAATGTCATCCAGGCAGCGAGAAACCGCTGGCATCGCGTGTTAACGGTAAAATAGAATGTCTCCCTACGTTGAAAAGTAATGCTATTCAAAGTTTGCGTCTCTTCAACGTTGGAATTAAGCTGCAGTACGACTTCAGTTTTCGCCATCCTAGAAGGAAATGAGAATTCTCCTAACAGGAGCTACGGGGCTGCTAGGCAACAATGCGCTTGAGCAGCTTTTGGCTGATGGATATGAGGTCACAGCCTTGGTGCGCGACCCCTCTCGGGTCGTCGTTGACATTAGTCGATATTCTGGTCGGTATCGTTTTATTATAGGCGACTTGACCTGCATAGAAGAGCTGATGTCTGCAGCTAAAGGATGTACGGGAATAGTCAATTGTGCCGGGATGACGGATATGACTCATAAGCGGATTGACGATTTTTTACCAATTAACCGAGATTTGTGTCAAAACCTCCTGCTTGTCGCACAGAGAGAAGGTATTGAAACAATAGTGCATGTTAGTACGGCCGATACCATTGGTTACGGAAGTGAGGAACGAGCGGGTTTTGAAAACTGCGTGATGCGAGCTCCGTTTACAAGATCGTACTATGCGTTAAGCAAAAATGAGGGGGAAAAAGTGCTGTTACAGTGGGCGGAAAACCACTCCCCCAGGGTAGTCATAATCAATCCTGGCTACATTATTGGAAAACATGATGTGAAGCCTTCGTCAGGCAGGATGTTGTTGGCAGGCTGGCGGCATCGTGTGATGGTTGCTCCTCCGGGGGGAAAGAGTTTTGTGGGTGCGCATACTGTGGCAAAAGCTGTGGTGGCAGCACTGCGAGTTAGCAAAAGCGGCGAAAGGTATTTAGTCACAGGGGAAACCCTTACGTTCAAGCAACTGTATGAACTGCAGGCCAGGTTGGGTGGATACAGGCAGCTGGTGTTGGAGCTGCCACGTTGGCTTTGCTTGGCGTTAGGCGCAGTGGGGAATATAATGGAAAAGATTGGTTTTAGGGTTGAATTTACGAGCCGTAATATTGATCAACTACTGATAGAGGAGCATTATGACAACCGAAAGATGCGGGAAGAACTGAAGATAGAAGCACAACCAATAGAAGAGGCTGTGCGGGAATTCCTGACGGACAGGAATTTCATATAGCAGGCAGACAATGCTTTTATCCCATATAAAAAAAGAAAAGCCCCGTTGATGTGACGGGGCTTTGTTTTGTTGGATTGTCGCAGGGGAATTACTCTTCCTCGCTGGCGGCTTCCTCGTATGCTTTGAGGAGGGCCTGCTGTACGTCGGTCGGGACGAGCTCATAGCTGCTGAAGGTCATGGTGAATGTGCCGCGGCCGCTGGTGAGCGAACTCAAAGCGGTGCAGTAGCGATTCATCTCGGCCAACGGAGCTTTGGCGCGCAGGGTGGTATATTTGCCCTCGGCGTCCATACCCATAACGATGGCACGGCGGCCCTGGAGGTCGGTCATGACACCTCCCTGGCTCTCGCTAGGTACGGTGACGGCCACATCGTAGATAGGCTCTTTGATCTTGGGGTTAGCCTGTTTGAAAGCCTCGCGGAATGCGGTACGGCCTGCAATCTTGAAGGCGGTCTCGTTCGAGTCAACCGGGTGCATCTTACCGTCGTAGATGTTGACGACGATGTCGCGTGCATAGGAACCGGTCAGAGGACCCTGCTCCATCTTCTCCATGATACCCTTGAGGATGGCGGGCATGAAGCGTGCATCGATGCTACCACCCACGATACAGTTGTTGAAGACCAACTTGCCGCCCCATTCCAGTGGATATTCCTGAGTGTCGCGGATGGGATATTTGGTCTGGTTGGGCATACCATCGTAGTAAGGCTCGATGAGCATGTGTACCTCTCCGAACTGTCCGCTGCCGCCCGACTGCTTTTTGTGGCGATACATGGCCTCGGCGCTCTTGGTGATGGTCTCGCGGTAGGGGATGTTGGGGGCGGTGAAGTTGACGGCCAGTTTGTACTGGTTCTCGAAATACCACTTCACGGTGTTGAGGTGCAGCTCACCCTGGCAACCCAGGATGACCTGACGTAGCTCGCGGCTGTTCTCAAGCGACAGGCTTCGGTCGTAGGTTACAAGGTCTTTCAGAGCAGCGCCTACCTTCTCATCGTCGTTGCTGTTGGCAGCCTTCACGGCGACAGTGTAGATAGGAGTCGGGAAGACGATTTCCTCGACGGCGTCGTCGGTGTTCTTGGCGGTGGTGAGGGTATGGTTGATCTTGACGTCTTTCAACTTGATGGTGCAGACGATATCGCCAGCGCTGGCTTTCTCGACGCGCTGACGGTCCTTGCCGCTGCACACGAGCACCTGGCTGACACGTTCCTTGCTCTGGTTGCAGGCGTTCACCACATCCTGAGCCTCGGCCAGTTCTCCGTCATAGATACGCAAATAGGTGATTTCACCGAGGTTCTTGTCCTTGGCGCTCTTGAAAGCGAAGGCGACGGTGGGGTTGGCATTGTTGCATTTGAGTTCCTTTCCGGCCTTGGTCTTCTTGACGTTGGCAACCTCGTTGGGGGCTGGTACGTTCTGGCAGATGAACTCGAGGAGACGTGCGACACCCATATTCTCTTTGGCGGAAGAGCAGAGGATGGGGAACAGGTCGCGCTTGTCGATGGCGAGCTTGAGGGCTTTGGTGAGTTCCTCGGGAGTGAGGTCACCGTTTTCGAAGTATTTCTCCATCAGAGCGTCGTCGGCAGCAGCGGCTTCCTCGACGAGTGCCATGCGCATCTCGGCGGCTTTGTCGGCGAAAGCGGCTGGTATGTCCTCCTCGGTAGCTTTGCCGTCCTTGAAGGTGTACATCTTGTTCGAAACGATGTCTATTATTTGGTTGAACCCAAGTCCTGCGTTGGTGGGGAACTGTAGCACGGTGCATTTTCCGCCGAAGTAGTCTTTCAGCTGGTTCACGCTATCGTCGAAGTTGGCTTTTTCAGCGTCGAGGTGGTTTACCACGAACAGCATCGGAGTGTTTAGTTTGGTGGCATAGCGATTGGCAACCTCTGTTCCAACCTCGACACCGCTCTGTGCGTTTACCACAACAATGGCAGCCTCTACCACGTTGAGAGCGGCGTCCAGTTCACCCTGATAGTCTGCAAAACCAGGCACATCGAGGATATTGATTTTCTTTCCGCCGAACTCAGTGTACATCAAAGAGGTCTCGACCGAGTACTTGCGGTCAAGCTCTATGTCGCGGTAGTCGCTGATGGTATTCTTGCCATCGACGGTTCCGCGGCGATTGATAAGTCCGCCACAGAAGGCCATAGCCTCGGCCATAGTGGTCTTGCCGGATTTGGCACCGCCCACGAGGGCGATGTTGCGAATGTCAGAAGTCTGATAGATTTTCATTGTGTTTATGTTTTATTTATTTTATTCGTTAGTACCTCCTGGGGGAATCGAACCCTCATTTAAAGTTTAGGAAACTTCCGTTCTATCCGTTGAACTAAGGAGGCCTGCAACTCTTAGAGTTTGCGTTTTATTTCTATAATCTCGTATCCCTCTACAATGTCGCCCACTTTCAGGTCGTTGAAGTTCTCTATGCCGAGACCGCAATCCTGGCCGCTCACCACTTCCTTCACATCGTCCTTGAAACGTTTCAGCGACGACAGTTTGCCAGTATATACCACTATGCCGTCGCGTATGATGCGCACGCTGGTGTTGCGGTTGATTTTACCGTCAAGGCACATGCATCCGGCGATGGTTCCGACTTTCGATATCTTGAAGGTTTCGCGTATTTCCAGATTGCAGGTGACTTTCTCCTGCGTTTCGGGCGCCAGCATGCCTTCGATAGCGTCTTTCAACTCGTTGATTGCATCGTAGATAATACTGTACAGGCGTATGTCGATATGCTCGGTTTCGGCCATCTTGCGGGCACCTATCGAGGGTCTCACCTGGAATCCGATGATGATGGCATCGGCGGTCATGGCTAGCATTACGTCGTTTTCGGATATCTGACCGACGGCTTTGTGTATGACGTTCACCTGCACCTCTTCATTGCTGAGTTTAAGCAGCGAGTCGCTCAAGGCTTCCACTGAACCGTCCACATCGCCCTTGACGATGATGTTGAGTTCTTTGAAGTTTCCGAGTGCGCGACGGCGGCCAATCTCTTCCAGCGTCAGGTGAGTCTGGGTACGTATGCCCTGTTCGCGCTGCAGCTGGGTACGTTTGGCAGCTATATCCTTGGCCTCTTTCTCGTTCTCCATCACGTTGAAGGTGTCGCCTGCCTGACAGGCTCCGGTCAAACCGAGCAGCAGCACTGGCTGCGACGGACCGGCCGACATGACCTCTTGGTTGCGTTCGTTGTACATTGCGCGTACGCGTCCGTACGTGGCGCCAGCCACCACGGGGTCGCCTTTGCGTATGGTGCCGTCTTCGACAAGAAGCTTCGCAACATATCCGCGTCCTTTGTCGAGGGTACTCTCGATAACCGTACCTTTCGCGCGTTTGTTCGGGTTGCCTTTCAGCTCCATGATGTCGGCCTGAAGGATAACCTTCTCAAGCAGTTCTTCCACTCCGATGCCTTTCTTGGCGCTGATGTCCTGGCTCTGGTATTTGCCTCCCCATTCCTCCACCAGGAGGTTCATATTGGCTAGTTCGGTCTTGATTCGGTCGGGGTCTGCGCCGGGCTTGTCTATTTTGTTTATCGCGAAGACGATAGGTACGCCCGCCGACTGTGCGTGGTTTATGGCCTCAACGGTCTGTGGCATTATCTTGTCGTCGGCGGCTATGACGATAATGGCTATGTCTGTCATCTTGGCACCTCGGGCTCTCATAGCGGTGAAGGCTTCGTGACCGGGAGTGTCAAGGAACGTTATCTTTCTGCCGTCGGCGGTCTGCACCTCGTATGCACCGATGTGCTGTGTTATTCCACCGGCCTCGCCTGCTATCACGTTGGTCTTGCGTATGTAGTCAAGCAGTGAGGTCTTTCCGTGGTCAACGTGTCCCATCACTGTGATGATGGGGTTGCGCACTACGAGGTCTTCTGGTTTGTCTTCCTCTTCAATTTTGTTTATGGTGTTCACCACGTCCTCAGATGCGAAGCTTATCTCGAATCCGAATTCGTCGGCAATGAGTTTGATGGTCTCGGCATCCAGACGTTGGTTGATGCTCACAAATATGCCCACCGACATACAGGTTGCTATAATCTTGGTGACAGGCACATTCATCATGGTGGCCAGCTCGTTGGCTGTGACAAACTCAGTCACCTGCAACACTTTCTGGCTCTCCATCTCGTGCAGCATCTCCTCCTCCATCTGGGCATGCACCTTCTGACGTTTCTCGCGGTTGTGCTTCGAGGTCTGCGACTTGCCTTTGCTTCCCAATCGTGCAAGCGTATCGCGTATCTGCTTCTCTATCTCGTTCTCATCTATTTCAACCTTCTTTTTGTCGGCCCCTTTCTTCTTGTTCTGCTTCTCGCTTTTCTTGTCCTTGTTAGGCTGTCCTTTCTTGGCTTCCGATGCGGCTATCGATGCGGCCACTCCGTTGCTGTCCACCTTCACCCCATCCTTGCGTATGCGTTTGCGGCGTTTCCTCTCTCCTTCGGGACGAGATTTCTCTATCTGTGAAAGGTCTATCTTGTCCAGAACCTTTGGACCTTCCAGTTTTTGGTATTCGGTGGGTATGAATTCCACCTTCTTTTCCTCTTTCTCGGGTGCTGGAGTTGGTTGAGGCTCGGGTGTAGGCTCTGCCTGCACTTTTGGCTTGGCTTCCGACTCTTTCTTCTGGTTCTTGCCGCTCTCTTTGGACTGAGACTCGTTCTTGGCCCCTTTGGGCTCTTTTGACGACTTGCCCTTCTTGCTCTTCTTCGCCGGATACGACGAGGGGATGGAGTCAAGGTCTATCTTGTCCAGTATCTTCAGCCCTATGTGATTTTCTTCCGCCTTGGCTTCAGCTTTCTTTTCCGTTTTGCTCTTGGGCTCTATGGCAGGCTTCTCATCCTCTTTTCCCTCCTTCTCTTCTTTTTCTTTTTTCTCTTCCTTTTTCTCTACTTCTTTTTTTGTTGCTTTGGCCTTTGGCTGCTCTTCCGCTTTCTCTTCGCTCTTTTCCGGCTCGGCCTTCTTGCTGCGTTTTGCGGTTTTCTCCGCTGCCGGGGCTGCAGAGTCTTCCTTCTCGAAGACGTTCTTTATGATGACCACCTCTTCCGTAGCCTCTTTGCCCTTGTTCGGCTCGTCGGCCGCTATCGACACAGATTCTCCGTTCACAGGCATCTCTATCTTCTCTGCCTGTTCGCGCACTTCACGCTCTGTCTGGAATTTTGCAGCCACAAGCTCGTATTGTTCGGGTGTGAGGCGCACGTTCGGGTTCAGGTCAACCTTCTGGCCTTTGGTGTCCAGAAACTCTACGAGAGTCTGAATGCTCACGTTAAGTTCTTTCGCTGCTTTGCTGAGTCTTATGTTTTTCGGTTCTTCTGCCATTAGGAAGTTGAATGGTTAATCAAGGTTTAAAAGTATATCTAAATGACCGCTGCCTGTCTGCTACTCTTCAAATTCTGCGCGCAACACGCTGAGTACATGGTCTATCGTCTCTTCCTCCAGGTCCGTACGTTTCAGCAGGTCTTCTTTCGAGATGTTCAGCACGCTCTTTGCTGTGTCGCATCCGATGCCCACCAGCACGTCGATGATCCACTGGTCGATTTCGTCGTTGAATTCTTGCAGGTCTACGTCGTCATAGTCTTCGGCGGCATCCCTGTAAACCTCTATATCGTATCCCACCAGTTTGCTGGCCAGCTTGATGTTGTGGCCGCCCTTGCCGATGGCGAGCGACACCTGGTCGGGTTCCATGAACACTTTCGCCTTCTTGTTTTCTTCGTCTATCTTGATGTTCGACACTCTTGCAGGGCTGAGTGCTCTCTGTATCATGATGTCCGTCCTCGGCGTGTAGTTCAGCACGTCGATGCTCTCGTTGTGCAGCTCGCGCACAATGCCGTGTATTCGGCTGCCCTTCACACCCACGCAGCTTCCCACCGGGTCTATTCTGTCGTCATAGCTCTCCACCGCTATCTTGGCTCTTTCTCCGGGCACACGCACTATGTTCTTTATCGTTATCAGTCCGTCATATATCTCCGGTACCTCGGCCTCCATAAGTCTTTCGAGGAATATCGGCGACGTTCTTGAAAGCACAATCACGGGGGCGTTGTTCCGCATCTCCACCTTCAGCACCACAGCCCTCACCGTGTCGCCCTTGTGGTAGTGGTCAGACGGTATCTGTTCGCTCTTCGGCAGCACCAGCTCTATCTTGTCCTCGTCAAGCACGATGATTTCCTTGTTCCACGGCTGATACACCTCGCCCACGATTACCTCGCCCACTTTCTCCTTGTATTTCTGGAACACCAGCGACTTCTCGTAGTCCTGCACCTTTGACACCAGGTTCTGCCTGATGGTCAGTATCTCTCTTCGTCCGAACTCGCTCATGTATATCGGCTCCGACACCTCCTCGCCCACTTCGAAGTCGCTCTCTATCTTCACTGCCTCGCTGTAGGCTATCTCTCTCTTCGGGTCTTTCAGCTCGTCGTCTTCGACAATCAAGCGGTTGCGGAATATTTCAAGCTCTCCTTTGTCGATGTTCACGATGATGTTGAAGTTGTCGTCTGTTCCGTAACGCTTCGCCAGCGCCGCTCTAAACACCTCCTCCAGTATGCGCATCAGGCGTTCCCTGTCGATGCTTTTGAACTCTTTGAATTCGGAAAACGATTCTATCAGATCTTGCGTCTTCATCTTGTTTATCTTGTAATTGTTTATATTCAGAATTTTATGACTACTTTAGCCGTTTTTATATCGCTGTATTTGTATTTCAGCTCTTCGCCTGCCTGCTTTTTTGAGCCTCTCGTCTTCAGTGTTATCCCGTCCTCGTCGGCTTCGGTCAGCACCCCGTCGGTCTTCTCCCCCTCGTTCGTCGTCACTGTCAGTTCTCTCCCCACATGCCGTCTGTACTGCCTCGGCATCTTCAGCGGCGAGTCGGCTCCAGCCGACGACACGTTCAGTTCAAAGTCCTCCTCGTCTCGGTTCAGGCTGTTCTCCACCGTCCGGCTCAACCCTATGCAGTCGTCTATCGTCACTCCGTTGTCGCCGTCGATGTCGATGAATATCCGGTTGTCCGGCGTTATCTTCATGCCGACCAGGAACAGCGGGCCTCCCTCGAGGGTTTTCTTCACCAGCTCCATCACTTTCAGTTTGTCTATCATATCGCTTATATACAAAAGTTAAGGGGACCGATGTCCCCTCTCGAAATTCGCTGCAAAAGTACTGATATTTTTTATATTACACAAAAAAATCTTTAACGATAGATGCCTCTTTGCCTAATGGGTGTTTGTAACGAGCGGTAATACAATAAGATAAAAAACAATCCCCAAGCTTCTGATGGCATGGGGATTGTCGCAATAATTCACCAAATACTCTTACCTTATGAAAACATTGAATCGAATTTCTTTCGCTCGTTTATTTCTCTTGCGTCCTATTTGCCGCAGTTGGGTGCCAGCTCTATCGACCAGCCGAAGAACCAGCCGTTGTCTATAGCCCAATTGTCCTCAATCTTTATCGTCCAAGTGCCGTTGAGCGGGCATCCCTCCAGGCCTTGAAAGTCTTGTTCGGGCCTGTAGTAGTCGGTCTTCTGCTCCTTATTGCTGGGGTGCTTTGTCTCGAAGGTCTTGGTGCCAGCCGTGCTGCCGTTGCCGTAGAAGGGCTCCTCTATATCTTCGAAGGTGAAGGTCACCTCGTCGGTGTAGGCGTCGCTGCTGAAATAGTGCTCTCCAGTGGTGTTTGTGTTGGCGGGTTGACCGTCCACCAGCAGGTAGTCGGCATTGCGGCTGAAGCAGTAGTCAAGCCCCACGCCGTACATATTGGCCAGCGGGTCGCATATGTTGTTCGAGCCGCTGGTTGACAATGCGTCAAATTCATTGTGGTCATTTCCGCCGTAGGGGTATCCAATCAAGATTCCGCCACCTTCATAGATGCTTTTAAGAATTGAGGTCTGGCCGTTGGGACAAATCAGTTCGATAGTATGGTCGCCCAGAAACGAGTGCTCGTAGTTGAGGCATAGCGAGGCGATCTCGTCTGCCGATTGTATGGTCATCCCCTCAGGGAATCCCGTAACTTCCAGAGTTGCGTTGACGGCTAAGATGCCACAGTATGGACCATCTGGCAGGAACACACGCTGGTTGGTCGAGAACGCCTTGGGGGCGCAGTCGGTCGTTGCCGATGTGTTGAACACCAGCGTTATTGTCTCGCCCGTCAGCTGGGTTCTCAGCACCGAGTTGCTCTTCACGAGCGTGCCGTTCCTCGAGTCGGTGGCGGAAAACTGCATCATATCGCCCAGCGAGAACGACTTGGTGTCTTTCCTTGCCGAGCTGTTGCGCATCTCGCCGGTTCGGGCCACATTGATATTCGCCTTGCCGCCGCTCTGCGTGTTCACCATCTTCGTCACGTAGTTTCTCGAGGGCGTCTGCACCTGCAGGTAGCTCATGCCCGTCGTCGGCACCTCTATCGCCAGGCGGTACTCGCCTGCCTCCATATACATGCTCTCTTCGTACTCCACAGCTCCGTTCACCCTCACCAGGCGCATCGTCACCTGGCCCGCCTGATCGAGCCGCAGCATCGACTCCGTCTGCCCTTGGAACGGGTTGGGGTAGTTGGGCGTAAGTCCTGCTGCGATGCCTTCCACATCAGCGATTCCCTCGGTGATGCTGCCGGCTTCGATGGTGAGTACTGTGTCGGGATATGTGAGCGTGTGCTCCCATGAGTTGAACAGGTCGGCAATCCTCACCGTCTGGAAGGGGTGGTAGTTGCCGTTTGCGTCAGCCGCCGTGAAGCGCAGCTGCACCTCCTGTGCCATCGCCGTCAAGGCGACCATCGTTGTCAAAAAAAGTACAAGTTTTTTCATGACATTTTGTATTTAATGGTTAATGATTTCTCGCCTGCGAAGTTACACATTTTTTCGCAAGCTTCTGCATAATTAGTTGCACAAAATCTCCAAAACCGTGAGGCAACATGATATTTTTTTTTCAATTTGCCCTAAAACCGACGCTATTGAACAGCTGCCAAACGCCCATCCAGAGGCACTTGTTGTACAAGAGGCACTATTATTTCCAGAATCTCTGTATTTTCAGAATTTCCAGAACTCATAGATCCTTTTCGCAACCTTTCGCCTTTTTTCGGAAAGGTGAAAAAAGTTGATTATTTTTAACATTTTTGACGCTTTTTCGCTTGCTTTTATTGGAATAAGTTTCTTATCTTTGTAGTGTCGAAAGAAAAAATATGCTTCCACGCAAGGTTATATATTTCAGTCGGTTGAGCTGTATTCGTATCATACAGCCTGCCGCATCGGCAAAAAACGCCACATTTCAACACTCTGAAATACAGCGTTAGACTTTCTTCCCCTCCGTATTACTCTTGTATTACTGACGTATTGCACCCGAATACAACCAGTATCCCCTCCGTTGTACCTAGCATCTACCTCCCAGTATCCTTGCATCTCCCTTCGAGGTTCCAAGTTGTGAGCTAGGTGCTGTTGACCATCTGGGTTTTCGATTGCAAAATTTTGCGAAAAAAAGCAACTGCCAGACGGTTTTGGAGATTTTGTGCAACTAATTATATAGAAGCCATATTTTGTAACGTCTTTTTTCGTACCTTTGCAACATAAAATTCAATATTATGAAAACACACATACGCCAAATAATAGCGCTCGCCATCATATTTGCGTTGGCTTATGGGGGATGCGTGAAGGCGCAGAGCATTATTGACACCAATTATTACAGATACACCTATTCTCCATTCAATCATGAATACTGGAGTCCTGTATGGGCTTACGATGAAGTTACCGGGGAAGGATATGTTATTGACTCTGTTTCGATGTGCATTAAAGATAAATTCGGTTACCTTGGCGACATACATAGCGTTGAAGTCCATACAAATAGATATTACTATGGATATGGTTCGATGATAGAATCATATCCTGACCTGGATCGCTACCATCGCTTGCCTCTGCCACACGACAATATGGATATATATGGGATAGCCATATTTATTGACAGTATCATAAATTTTCACACGGGTGATTATCTCAAAATGTTTGTGTGTAGAAAATCTGATGACGGCACACGTTTTGTAAAAATTGACAGCGTTGTGTTGAATGAACACACCTTAGGGGTTAAACGATTTATGAATTGTCCCATAAACATGCCACAAATATATTTCGTACAATACGATACCAACAATTATCCCATACCTTTTGAATATTGCATCGGACACTATGAACTAATCCAAGTCATGGAGGTCTATTTCGAAAATCCAGTTCATATAACGGACTCCCAACTTTTTTGGAAAATAGAGCTGTTCGACAACAGCTCACGTTTCTTTTTCTCTTTTAGACATCAGGGGGCGGCATGGAATGTAAAAGTTTATGATTATGATTGTAGCTATTGGGGTCCAGGATTATCGTATGATTATATGATGGCCATCACCGAGCCGCTGCCGCAATGGGAGCAGAGTAGCATGGAGCTGCTGATAACGGATGTGATTCACGACCCCGATGACCCCGACGACCCTGATACACCTGGTGGTGACGAAGGTATTGCCGAGGTGGATGGCGGCTTGCAGTCGGCGGTCAGCTTGCGGCCCAACCCCTCCAGCGGGATGACTACCGTATCATGCGCGGAGGCCATCACCGAGCTGACGGTGCGCGACATGGCGGGCCGCGTAGTTCTACGCAAAGCCGCCTGCGGCACTACAGCCACCTTCGACACCTCGACCTTCCGCAAAGGAGTATATCTGGTGAAAGTGACCACCGCAAGAGGCACCACAACCAAGAAGCTGGTGGTGGAATAGGGATGCAATACCCGCACGAAATCCACGTTATTACCATAAACACATTCCATGACTGTCGCGGCATTGGTTTCGGGCGGAGTTGACAGCTCCGTGGTTGTCCACCTACTCAAGGAGCAGGGCTACGAGCCCGACATCTTCTACATACGCATAGGCAAGGAGGAGGAAGACGGCTACACCGACTGCCCGGCTGAGGAGGACATAGAGATCGTTACGTGGCTTGCGCAGAAGTACGGCTGCCGCTTCGAGGTCATCGACCTGCACAAGGAATACTGGGAGCGCGTGGTGTCATATACCATCGACACCGTGCGTCAGGGCCTCACGCCCAACCCCGACGTCATGTGCAACAAGCTCATCAAGTTCGGCGCCTTCGAGGATCGGCGCGGCAAGGACTACGACCGCATAGCCACCGGCCACTACGCCACCACCGACATCATCGACGGAGTGCAGTTTCTGGCCACCGCCAAAGACCCGCTCAAGGACCAAACCGACTTCCTCTCGCAGCTCGACTGTCGCCAGATATCGAAACTCATGTTCCCCATCGGCAACTATATGAAGGCCGAAGTGCGCGACATCGCCCGCGACGCCCACCTGCCGAGTGCCGAGCGCAAGGACTCGCAGGGCATCTGCTTCCTCGGCAAGATAAACTACAACGACTTCCTGCGACGTTACCTGGGCGAGCGCGAAGGCGACATCGTAGAGCTGGAGACAGGCCGAAAGCTTGGCACCCACAAGGGCTACTGGTTCCACACCATCGGCCAGCGCAAGGGACTTTTCCTCAGTGGAGGCCCTTGGTTTGTGGTCAAGAAGGATATCAACGAAAATGTCCTGTACGTCTCCCAGGGCTACGACCCTGCCACACAGTATGGCAATGTCATTGACCTCGCTGGATTCCACTATCTCAGCAAAGACATCTGGGGCGACTTCGGCTCACGCCGCGTCAAATTCAAGATACGCCACACCCCAGACATCGCCGACGCCACCCTCCAGCGCGACGGCGACCGTATTTGTCTTGTTTCGGACACCCGAATACAGGGCATCGCTGCCGGGCAGTACGCCACAATTTACGATGAAAACGCTCACCTTGTAGTAGCCACAGGCGAGATAGTAGGCGGACGCTGATACACCCGTCTTCGACTAATCGCTACGTGTTAAATCCCCCAGAACCTCCACGACAGCTCTGCCTGCCGTCTCAGCATCGCCATTCCGTCTTTCACTAGTGCGCCGTGTTCCGCCGCCTCTTGCATCAATCGGGTAGGGGTGGGGTTGTACACAAGGTCGTAAACCCAGTGATTTTCTGTCAGCAGTTCTGGCTTCATCCAGGGTGTCGCATTCACTTCCGGCCACATCCCCACAGGTGTCGCGTTCACTATAATCTCGACGGTGTCGGCCATTCTATATGCCTCATCGTACGAAATACTCTTGCTGTCAGGACTGCGGCTCACCATCGTGTATTCCAACCCCATACGCTTCAGTGCGGCCGCAACCGCCCGGGCACCTCCGCCGGTCCCAAGTATCAGGGCCCGCCTGCCGCTCGTTGTCAGACTCCCGTTGTATGCTGCCCACTCAAATGCCTCCGCGTCAGTGTTGTGACCTGTCAGGCTCCCGTCGCTCTCAACTCTCACACAGTTCACGGCCCCTACCTCTGCGGCCTCTGCGGTCAGTCTGTCCACCGTGCTCATCATGCTTACCTTGTGAGGAATCGTCACATTGAATCCTGCAAGGCCGAGCCTTTGCACCCTTTCTCTCAGGTCCACGACGCTCTCCAGGTCAATCAGGCGGTATTCGTGCTTCCTCTCGAATCTGCTGTCAAACAGCTCCTTCGAAAGTGAATGTACCACAGGATGTCCTATAAGTCCAAACAAACTCATGATGTAGTAATTTTAAACACCAGTCGTAAGTCACTAAATATATAACCCTATACCGCAAAAAAAATTATACCACAGGCTAAAAAACACCCAGTCATCAACCCGCTGACCACAACCTGTCAACCGCTACCTATTGCCGGGCAACTACTAATTTTCCTTTTTTTTCTTCTTTATATAAAAAAATTCCTATCTTTGCACATTGTTGAGAAAATGTACCACTCTGCGAGCGTTTGCCGTAGTATGTTGTAAATTAGTTGTTAACACCTATTTATAGTAAACAAAATCATCTTACAATATGAAGAAAGTACTATTTGTTTTGACCGTAGTGGCTCTCATGTTCCCCATGATTGCCAGCGCCCAGACAAAAACCGCAGCCAATTACGAAATCCAGACCGAGGTCGCTTGCGAGAGCTTCACTTGGATTAATGGTATCACATACACCGCTGATACCGTTGCCTTCCTGATGCGCAACGACACCCTCTATGTTCTTGACCTCGAAGTACACCACAACGCCAACTACAATGTCAGCGTCACCGCTGGCTGCAAATATGAATGGGCTGGCGAGACCTACTCCTCCAACGGCACCTATGAGCATACCTTCACCGACCGCTTTGGTTGCGACAGCGTTGTCTCGCTCACCCTCACCCTCGAGGATACGGGTCGCACCACGCTCGACACTGTCGTCTGCAAGAGACTCACATGGCGTGGCTACACCTTCACAACCGACACCGTTTTTGTAGATACCGTTCAGGCTGACGCTCAGGCGGGCATCTGTGCCGAGCTCCATACGCTTAACCTCACCGTCAACAAGTATGGTGTTGGTGCTGACATTGACACCACCGTCTGCAAGCGTATCACTTGGCACGGCACCACCTACACCGCCGATGCCAACTTCAAAGATACGGTTACCTACACTGCCGCCGGCAAGTGTGACTCTATCTTCGATGTCACCATCCATATCACTACACCGGCAGAGGGCACCGTGTCTGACACCACTGTCAAGGGTTGTGGCTATGTCTCCTTCGGTAGCGGTAGCAATATTATCCGTACCTATGAGACAATCGACACCAATCGTCTCACCCTCGTCACCTCTAACGGTCAGTGTATTGAGAACCGACTGAACATCCACATGATAATCAACGAGGCCGTTTACACCTCTGTTGACACCACCTCTTGTGGCACTTTCGTATTCGGCAAGTACACCTACAACGAGAGCGAAGTTGACACTTTCAAGGTTGGCAACACTGTTGCTGGTTGCGACAGTAACCTCATCCTCAACCTCACTGTCTATGAAGACCTCTCGGTTCGCATCACCGGTGTTCTCGACCTCTTGCCCGGACAAAGCACTACACTTACCGGCATCTGTGACCACGACGACGCCACCCTCACATGGAGCTACGGCGGACAGACTTCCAACGAGCCGTCCATCACACTCTCCAACCTTCAGGAGAACACCGATGTGGCTCTCACAGCAACCTCGGCCGACCAGAACTGCTCGCGCACCGCTTACGTCACCGTTATGGTCAGCGAGTTTGTCGCTGGCATCGATGATGTTGCCAATGCCGATGTGCGCATCTTCCCCAATCCGACATCTGCCAAGCTCAATATCATCAGCCCCAAGGCTGTCGAATCGGTCGTGCTATACAATATGGCTGGTCAGAAGATGGAAACTTTCCAGACCGTTGGGGAGCAGCTTTTTATCGACCTCTCCAGCTACAATAACGGCATATACATGCTCTCACTCCGTATGACTGACGGCTCCGTCGTTAACCAGAAGATTGCTGTAAAGAAATAATTTGAATTGTTTCATGAGAAAAAGCGTTCGGCAAGCGTAGTGTGAGCCGGACGCTTTTTCAATTGACACCATATTCCTATGCCGAGAAACCTTCTCTTTGCCGTTTCGCTTCTTTTGCTTCTCTGTGCTTCTTGCGCACATCGTTCCGACTTTTTCAAGTTTGACGGACGCGCTCAGGGCACCTTCTACAGCGTGCAATACTTCGACCCCCAGCATCGTTCTCTCCAACAACAGATTGACTCTATATTGCTCGACTTCGACCGCGCCGTTTCCCTATGGGTTGATTCTTCCAATCTCAGCCGCCTCAATCGTGGCGACGACAGCCTACTCTTCCCCGTCACTGCCGAAATACTTGAGAAATCTCTTCTTGTAAACCGTCTCACCGACGGTGCTTTCGATTGCCGTGTCGGCTCGCTGGTCAATGCATGGGGTTTTGGTGCCAAGAATGGCTGCTACCCCGATTCGGCCACTATCGACAGTCTATTGCTTGTATGCCGTTCGGCTGTGGGCATACGCACTGATGCTTCTGGTTCAAAGTTTTTTTTGCGTGACGACCCCCGCACCGAAATAGACTTCAATGCCATCGCTCAAGGCTATTCCGTTGATTTGGTGGCTCGTTATCTCGACTCCCTCGGTATATCCAACTATCTCATTGACATCGGCGGCGAGGTCATTGCCCGTGGCCAAAAGAGAGATGGACACCCGTGGGTTGTCGGCATCGAGAAACCAGCCGACAACCGCCATAGCGCACCTGTGGTAATGCAGGCTGTCGAACTTAGCGATGCTGCGCTTGTCACCTCCGGCAACTACCGTAAATACTATGAGAAGGACGGTGTTCGCTATTCTCATACCATCGACCCTGCTACGGGCTACCCGGTCAATCACTCGCTCCTGAGTGTAACGGTCATCGACAGCACCTCATGGCGTGCCGACGCGCTCGCCACCGCTTTCATGGTCATGGGTCTCGACAGCGCGCTGCGCTTCCTCGACACACATCCCGTCACACCATACGTTTATTTCATATACGATGACAACGGTCAGTATGCGACCTATGCTACGCCGTCATTCAATAAACTCATATCCAACCAGGACTAGAATATCGTTTATCAACTCTCAATATTCAATTTGTATGAAATCCATGACAGGCTTCGCCAAGCGGCAGTGTGTTGCCGGTGGCATGACAGTTACAGTCGAAATAAAAACCCTCAACAGCAAGCAGCTCGACCTCGGTGTCAAGATTCCGCAGCGATACCGTTCCCACGACCTCGAGGTGCGTTCCATGCTTTCCCGTCTCAATCGTGGCAAGATAGACTTCGTCCTGAGTGAAATTCTCACCTCGGCCGGAGATGCCCAGCTTAACCGCGAGCTCCTCAAGGCTCGCTTCTCTGAGCTCTCGGCTGCCACCAAGGATATGGGTGTCGCTGTATCTGACGGAGAGCTCGTCACTTCACTCGTCCGCCAGCCTGACCTGTGGTTCTCGGGCTCTTTCGACGATATCTCAGACGACGACTGGACTGTCGTGGCCTCTTGCATCAACGACGCCATCGACGATGTCGAGCAGTTCCGTTCACATGAGGGCGCTGTCCTCGAACAGGATTTCGTCAAGCATGTCGATGCCATAGAGCAGCGGCTCAACCTCATACCTCAGTACGAGAGTGGGCGTATCGATGCCGCCCGCGACCGCATCAAGCGCTATTTTGCCGACTTCGCTGTCAAGGAGGTTGACCCAGTCCGTTTCGAACAGGAACTTATCTACTATCTCGAGAAACTCGACATCACCGAGGAGAAGGTGCGCCTCCAGAAACACATCAATTTCTTCCGCGACACTATGCGCGACGAGGAGATATGCGGCAAGAAGCTCGCCTTCGTGGCTCAGGAGATGGGGCGCGAGATCAACACCACCGGCTCCAAGGCCAATCATGTGGAGATTCAGCGTCTGGTGGTCGAGATGAAGGACGAACTTGAGAAAATCAAGGAGCAGTTAGGCAACATCCTCTGACCGCCCCGCACTATTCCGCATCCCTTACCAGCCTTACAGCGGCTCCTATCCTACGGGCTTCCGCGGCGTCGCTTTGCATCACTCCTGTTACGAAAAACAGTGTGTAGGCGTTGCTTTCGTCCATACGGCTGCTGCTCCAGTATATGCCGCGGGCGTTGACGTGCGTCATCGTGGTTCCGTTTCTCCTTCCTGCAGTTGTCAGAAACACCGCGCCTGCTTCCTCCATCGCCGCCCACTGTTCTGCATCGTACAGGTTGGTCTGGTATCCGTTGCCGAAGCCGGCTGTGTAGTCGCAGCCTGCTGGCAGTTCAAACGCGTCTGGCAGCAGCAGTAGCCCGTTATAGTCTGTCTCGCCGACTGTGATGGTGACCTCCGCCGTCTTGCCGGTGCGGCTTGCGTTGCTTTCGTCGGTCAGGTACTGCCATTCTTCGCTTGTCAGGGTCCGCCACTGCATCGGCATGTTCCCTCCGTTGCTTATCGCGTTATACACGCCCCAGTCGGCCTTCGCCGCCGCTCCCGTCAGGCTCATCTGTGCCGAGCCGCAGGGTGCATAGTTTGTGTTTGTTTCGCTCACGCTGTAGGGTTCGTATGCCGGTGCGCCGCTGTTCCAGCCGCTCGTTCCCCAGCCGAAGAGGTCTATGTAGCCGCCGTAGTCTTCGCCTATCTGTGCATTTCCCTCGCCTATATATTCATACTGTGTCGCTGCGAAACGCCATGTCCCTGTCGCTGCGGTCCCGTCGGCAGTCTGATGATTTCCTGTGGTGCTGTACTGCAGGTTGCCTTGCGAGAAACTGACCTGCCGCCCTTCGCCCACGGAGAAGCGCCCCGACAGCGTTACCGTCGGGTAGTCGTATGCTATGGGAAGGGCGAGCACTATCTCGCAGTCGCCTGTCACCGACTCTTCTCTCGGCGTACTGGCTACCACGTTTCCTTGGTATGTGGCATATCCCGTGAAGCGCATGGCGTCGCCTGTCATAAAGCTCCCGCTGTTCTCCCCTTTAGCCGCGCTGAAGTTGCCAGTCAGGTTTATCCCGTTCCTGCCGCATCCTTTCGTAATGGCGAATTTCACGGTGCTGCTGTGTCCGTCCGCCTCCACCAGCATCCAATATATCCCGCTGCGTTCGGCTCTGGCCTCTATGGTGTTTGTGCCCATCCTCAAACTCATCTCCTTTTCTGCTCTCAGCACCCCGTCGCTGCCGTATAGTCGTATCTTTGCCGTGGTGTTGCGGATGACGCTTATGTCGCACCGCACGGCCTCCTCTGCGGGATTCGGATAGGCCTTGCCTATGACCGCATCTCCACTGCCTGCTAGGGCGATTCTATCTACTTCCGATGTCGTCAGATGCAGCACGGTGTCGGGGCTGACCAGCATCATGCTCCACCCTTGCGTTATGTCCGTCACCTCTATGCTGTCGAGTTTGTATGTGTCGCCATTGTTGTCCGTTCCGCGGAACTGCACCGTATAGCCCTGCGCCAAAGCCTCCACAGCCACAAGGCACACAGATAAAACAAAAATACAGAATCTTCTCATTGCTTCAACCTTCACGCTTAATCATCCATGCGCTTCGTGCCGGCTATGGCTTCGGACACATTGATGACGTAGTCGGCTAGTTTCTCGTAAAGGGCGTAGAGGCCGCTGTATGCATTGCCGATGGAGTAGTCGTAGGTGCCTTGTTTGAGTGCGTTGAGGTGTTGTGCGCGTAGTTCGTCGCGGTAAACGTTTATCTCATGTTCGGCTTCGTAGGCTGCGTCAAGGTCAACATGGTCGTAGTCGTGCAGGTTGGCGTCCATCACGTCGAGGGCCTTCTGCACCAGCTCTGTCATGTGGTCGAGGTTGGCGTTGAGTTGCTCGTCAAAGTGTACGGCATCCTCTCGCTTGTTCTTGCGGGTGATGCCAATCTGATAGACGGCGTCGCCTATCGACTCCAGATTGTCTATGATGCGCAGCATCGAGCTTATGCGCTCCGACGAGTGCTGGCTCACGTCGCCTGAGCCGACACGTGTGAGGAACCTCGAGATTTCCATCTCCATGCGGTCGGTGATGCCTTCGTATTTGGAGATACGTGCCAGCACGGCGTCGAACTCCTCCTCGTTCTTGGCGGTCCGCAGGCCTGGTAGGAAGGTGTACATCCGCAGTACGCGTTTAGAGAACTCGAGTATCTCCGACTTGGCGCTCTGCAGGTTGAGCTCGGCGGTGGAGAGCAGCTTGGGTTCCAGATAGGTAAGGCGGAACTCTTCTTCGCCCTCGCCCTTCTTGTCGGGTACCATAAGGGTTACGAGTTTTACGATTTGAGGTATGAAGAAGGCGAGGACGACTGTGGTGACGACGTTGAAGAGTGTGTGGAACACCGTGATGGCCAGCGGCAGCAGCGGTATGTTTGGCAGCAGCGAGTCAAGCTGGCGTGATATGAACATCACGGCGTTACAGATGGGGTAGAAGGGGATGATGAATAGCAGGGCGCCTGCTACGTTGAACACCAGGTGCGCTCGTGCAGTCCGCTTTCCGGTGGTGCCAGTAGTCATTGCCACCACCTGTGCCGTGAGCGTGGTGCCGAGGTTCTGTCCGATGACCAGTGCAATCGACGTTGGAAAGTTTATCCACCCTTGGCTGGCCATAAGCAGTATCACCGCCGTCATTGCCGACGAAGTCTGCAATATAATACACAGTATCGCACCCACCACGATGAACAGAAGTATCGACCAATAGCCCCAGTGTCCCCACGAGGCAATCTTTTCGGCCACGCCCTCGTCAAGCGGCGGCACCGAGTCTCCCATCAGTCCCAATCCAAGAATCAGCAACGCAAGGCCTATGATGGTCTGGCCGAGATATTGCATCTTGTTCTTCTTGCTGAAGATGAAGAAAAGGCTTATGGCGGCGATAATCATGGGCATCAGCGGCACTTTGTCTTCGCCACCTCCGCCTCCGAGGCCGAAGATGGTGATAATCCACGCTGTGACGGTGGTGCCGATGTTGGCTCCCATCACCACAGCTATGGCTCCCGAAAGGGTCAGGAGTCCTGCTCCGGCGAATCCGACGGTCATGACGGTTGTGGCAGTGGAGGACTGGATGATGGCCGTAACGCCTGTGCCGGCGAGGATACCGCTGATAGGCTTGCCGGTTATCTTTGTGAGTATGTGGCGCAGTTTTGAACCGGCAAATTTCTGTAGTCCCTCACTCATCAGCTTCATGGCAAAGAGAAAGATGGTGAGCGCGCCGGCAAGTTTCAGGAGAGTAATTGCAATGTCTCCAAACATAAATGGTTGTTATTTAGTATTATGTAAAGATATGTTGAATATCTGTTGGGCATTGCAAATGTAATGTAAAATGTTGATTTGATTAAAAAAGATTTAAGAACTTATCAACCAAATAACAAAGGGTGGCCGACGACGTCGGCCACCCTTCAATTCGTCACTCGCTCTATCGCTTATTTCACGATGTCTATCTCGTCTATCAGGTTCTTGGCGCCGGCGTATTTGTCGATGACCCAGAGCATGTAGCGAGAGTCGAGGCAGATGCAGCGCTGGAGGTTCTCTTCGAAGTCTATGTCGCCGCTCATAGCCTCGCTATTGCCGTCGAAGGCAAGTCCGATGAGGTTGCCGTGGGCGTCGATGACGGGCGAGCCCGAGTTGCCACCGGTGATATCGTTGGTAGTGAGGAAGCAGGTGGGCAGCTGGTTCTTGCCGTTGGCATACTGGCCGAAGTCCTGCGCATAGTAGAGCTCTTTCAGTCGGGCCGGCACTTCGAATTCACCACCCTTGGGGCCTTCTTTCTGTATCACGCCGTCAAGGGTCGTGTAGTGGCTGTAGGTTACTGCGTCCTTGGGGCTGTAGGCCTTCACGTTGCCGTAGGTGAATCGTATCGTTGAGTTGGCATCGGGGCAAAGCAGCTTCTTGCCGTTGTTTATCTGCAGCAGGCCATCGACAAAGTCGCGCGTGCCGCGAGTCAAGCCTTCCGCCGACTCTTTCGGTATCTGGGCGTATATCTCACGGTATCTCGAGTAAGTCTCCATAGCTGCTACGAAGATGGGGTCTTTGTCCAAAGCCTTGCGGCTCGGCTTGTCAAGGAATTTGTTGAAGGCTTCCTGGTTGGCGAAGATGCTCTTCTTGAAAAGCTCTTCGGTATATTTTCCGAAATCGCCTTTGTATTTTTTGTCGGCCTGCTTGATGAAGCTGGGGCAGTAGCGCTGCTCCATGTTGGTGTACACGTATTTTGTCATGGCGGCGAATACCTTCATCTCGGTCACCTGGTTGTAGTCCTTGTAGAACTCGGCGGCTGCCTGGCGCACCTGGTTCAGAGCCTCGTCGCGCTGGTAGCGGTCTTCCATGTCGAGTATCTGCTGAAGTCCGTAGCCGGTTTCGACAGCCTCCCAAAGAATTTCAGGGCCGCTGAGCAACCCCTCTTCGAGGTACATCATGGCGGCTCTGTAGGGACGGCGGTCCTTGTAGCCGTCGCTGATCAGCTGCAATGCCTGCTGGTACTTGGGCAGTTGCCCCTGTGCCCATTTCGAGTACTCCTGTTCGGTCTGACGTTTCACCTTCATGGTGTTCAGCTGCTTCAATGCTTTGTTCTGCTCGTTGCTGTATTTCCAGTAGTTCGAGCATGAGGCGTATTTCGAGGCATACTGTATGCGAGTTTTTTGGCTGGCTGCCATTTCCTCGCGCAGAATGTTGATTTTCACCGTGCGGATTTCATAGCGCAGCTTGTTGGTTACGTCCATAGTCTCTTCCAGGCCGTAGGAGGTAAGGAAGCGGTTGGTGGTGCCGGGAAATCCCATAACCATGGCATAGTCGCCTTCGCTGAGATCTCTGATGCTCACGGGCAGGTGGTGCTTCGGCTTCAGGGGCACGTTGTTCTTGCTGTAGGGGGCAGGGGTGCCGTCGGGGGCTGTATAGATGCGGAACAGCGAGAAGTCGCAGGTGTGACGCGGCCATGACCAGTTGTCGGTGTCGCCGCCGAACTTGCCCATCGACGAGGGGGGAGCTCCAACCAGGCGCACATCTTTGTAAATCTTGTGGACGAACAGGAAATACTGGTTGCCGTTGAACATGGCTTTCACCGTAGCCTCACAGCCGGGGTTTTCGCCCTTCGCTTTCTCGGCAAGTTCTTTCGAGAGTCGTGCCACCGTCTTGGCGCGGTCTCCTTCGCTCATGTCGTCTGACAATGCGGTGAGGATGCTGTTGGTCACATCTTCCATGCGCACAAGAATCGAGGCGGTCAGCCCTGGGTTGGGCAGCTCCTCTTCTTTCGTGTAGGCCCAGAAGCCGTCGCGCAGATAGTCGTGCTGCACGGTCGAGTGTTCCTGCAGCTTGCCATACCCGCAGTGGTGGTTGGTCGAAATCAGTCCCTGGTCGGAGATGATTTCTCCTGTGCAGAAGTGCCAGAAGGGGCTACCGTCGTTGCCGAGACCCACGATGGCGTCTTTCAGGCAACTCTTGTTGACGCTGTACACATCTTCGGGTGAGAGTTTGAAACCGGCTTTCTGCATGTCGGCATAGCTCTTTCCGACAAGCGAGAGCAGCCACATGCCTTCGTCGGCATACATTTTAGGCATTGCGCATACCAACGCCAATAGTGCTGTAATTACAAGTTTTTTCATAGGTGTTGTTATTTTTAGTTTTTCCTTTTTTGTTATATGGATTTGTCATTGTCACGATTTCTTACCAAACCACGAGAAGATGTCTTTATATGTTATCTTCTTCCCGTATAGGAGTATGCCTCGCTTGTATATCCGTCCAGCCACCCATGTGTTGAGCGGAACGAACAACAGGAGGATTCCTACAGACACCGCTGCCTCCCAGATGGGGACACCAAACGGTATCCTTATCATCATAGCCACAGGCGAGGTGAACGGTATCACCGAAAGCCAGGTGGCGAGCGACCCAGACGGCTCGTTGATTATCGCCGGCATCATTATCATCACCAACATCAGAGGTATCGTTATCGGCAGCGAGAACTGCTGTGCGTTCGTATCTACATCCACCAACGCTCCAACTCCGGCAAAGAGGGTTGCATAGAAGAAATATCCAAGCACGAAGTAGATCAGGAACATCGTGATGATCAAGGGAAAGTCAATGGCAGTAAGACCCTGCACCAATTCGGTCACCACCGGAGCGTCATTCAACGCCTGCATCTGCTCTACCGCATCGGTACCTTTGGTCGCCACCTCGGTCATATTCTGTCTTGCCTTGGCTGCCTCGAAGAGTTCGGGATTGGTCGCTTGAATACCCACAAAACCTACCATCGAGAGCATTATCCACATGGTAAACTGGGTCAATCCCACAAATCCGATGCCTATCACCTTGCCCATCATAAGCTGGAAGGGTTTGACGCTCGACACTATCACCTCCACTATGCGCGATGTCTTCTCTTCCGACACTCCGCTCATTACCTGCGATCCGAAAGTCAGTACCACCATGAATATAACCAAACCCAATACAAGACCTATGACCGACTTCACTTCGGTGAAAGCCTCTTTGCCTGTCTCCATGTCTTTGGTGTGGAGTTTTATCCGTGTGGCGTTCACTTGGTCGAACTCCTCCTGCGTGATGCCGTGCACGTCCTGCAGTATGATGGTGCGGATATGGCTTTGCAACTGTTCCGACACATCGCTCTGCAAGCTGGCCGAGGGCGACGAACCCTGATAGTAGAGGAAGGCGTCACCCGGGATGGTGGTCTCCCTCGCCGGGATATACAGCACCGCCGACACCGAGTCCTCCTCGGTCATACGCCGCTGCGCATAGTCGAGACTGCCGGCATACTGATAGACTATCTCTTTCGACGATTTGAAAGCTCCGTCGAAAAGCTTTGTGTCGTCAACCACAAGAACTGTGGTCTTCTCTTGTGGACGCACCGCAAGGTATATCGGGATGGCATACAGTCCGGCAAACAGCAGCGGAACTACTATGGTGAGTATCCAGAACGATTTTTTCTTGACTCGCGAGAGGTATTCGCGACTTATGATTAAGAGTATTTTCTTCATATCACTGCCTACTGACTGCTTCAATAAAAATATCGTTCATCGATGGGAGTATCTCCTGTAGAACCGACACCTGTCCTTGTGTCATCACAGTTGACAGCAGGTCGTTGGAGCTAGCCGTTGAAGGCAGGCTCACGTCGGCCGTATAAACACCCTTCTCCTCTTTGCCGTTTGTCACCACAAACTCTGTAGGCATCGCTATCGTACTATTGTCCGAGCAGCGAATCTCCAGATGGAACATGTTCTTTCTGTACGACTGGCGTATCTCTTTCACGTTGCCGTTCAGCACCACCTGCGAGTGGTTTATCAGCGCTATGTCGTCGCAGATCTCCTCCACCGACGACATATTGTGGGTCGAGAAGATCACCGTAGCCCCCTCGTCGCGTAGCCTTAGAATCTCTTTCTTTAGCAGGGTGGCGTTCACGGGGTCGAAGCCGCTGAAGGGTTCGTCGAAGATAAGCAGTTTCGGGTTGTGCAGCACCGTGGTGACGAACTGCACCTTCTGCTGCATTCCCTTCGACAGCTCTTCCACCTTGCGGTTCCACCAGGTGTCTATCTCCAGGTGCTTGAACCACCAGCGAAGCCGTTTCTCGGCTTCCATTCTGGAAAGACCTTTCAGCTGTGCCAGATATAACGCCTGCTCGCCCACTTTCATTTTCTTGTACAAGCCGCGTTCTTCAGGCAGGTAGCCTATGTGCTCCACATCCGACGGACGGATCTCGTGGCCGTCGAAGATGACCTTGCCTTCGTCCGACTGCAGTATCTGGTTGATGATACGTATGAGCGTCGACTTGCCGGCGCCGTTGGGTCCGAGCAGGCCGAATATGCGCCCCTTCGAGACCTCTATAGAGACATCGTGGAGCGCATAGTAGTCACCGAACTGTTTTGTTACGTGTGTTGCTTGAAGCATCTCGCCTTATTTCACCAAGTTCTGTAAATCCTCTTCCGTTGCGTTGTTCATTAGCTTGCCCTCTTTCCATATCGCCTTCGGGTAGGCAGTCTTCAGGTCTTCAACGGCCTTGTCTATCGAGCTGCCGCCCGAGGTCGCGAACGGGATTATTGTCTTGCCGCTATGGTCGAACGACTCCATGAAGGTGTTGATGATTCTCGGGCAGGTGTACCACCATATCGGGAACCCAACGCAGATTACGTCATAGTCTTCCGGATTCAACTCTCCTTTTACTATTGCTGGACGTGAACTCTTGTCGGTCATCTCCAGCGTCGAGCGCGAAGTCTTGTCTCTCCAGTCAAGGTCGGCTTCCGTGTAGCGTTCAGCTGGCACAATCTCCATTATATCGGCATCTATGGCTTTGGCCAACCTCTCTGCCACCTTTTTGGTTACCCCCGATGCCGAAAAATAAGTTACTAATGTTTTCATCTCTTTTGTTTGATTATCGTTGTTTTCTTTTTTTTTGTGACTTTTGTGAGCAGGCGCTGAGGGTGAGCAGAGTCGCTACCGTCAATAAAAACAGTCGTTTCATCCCCATTGTTTGTTATTTCACCATTATTTTTTTCATTTCGCTGCGGCTATTGCCTTTGCGTAAGCCGTACAGATATACTCCCTTGTGCAGGTTCTCCACGTTCAGGTTCAGTGTCCCGTTACCAGAGACCGTCTGCTGCATAACTTCGCGTCCCATAACATCGGTAAGTACGAACTGCGCAGAGCCTTCCACGGCATAGTCAATGGTTACGTTCGACACAGCGGGGTTCGGGTAGGCGTTCATTACCTGTGCAACGTTGATCGCCTCTATGCCGGCATTGGGGTTGTATGTCAGTACGAAGTTTACGGTCAGGTCGTCTTCGTGGGTTCCATCGTTGTACAGCTTGAACACAAAGTTTTCGCTAGTGCCAATTGCCGTGTTTTCCGGAATACCGATGTGTATTTCGATAAGTTTGCTTTCGCCTGCTGCCACAGAGACGGCTATTGATCTGACGTTTTGTGCGCATACGTCACCACACATCTGAGACACGACAAAGGTGTTTGTCGAAGCTCCTTCCATCTTGGCAGTCCACGAGCAGGTTTTATTGCTTGTGTTGTTCAGCATCAACTGTATATCGATATCTCCCAAAGCCATATTCCCCGATGTTGTGCTGTTCACAGTGATGGTTGAACCTTCTGCTACAGGAGCATTGTTGTACGTCAGGTTGAACTGTGCGTTGGCGATCATGGCCAGTGTCACTAAACTTACAATTGATAACATTTTTTTCATGATGACTATTTTTTGAAGTTTATAATTCTATTATTTTCCCATTTGTAGCAGCTCGTCCACCACCTTCTTCACTCCGGTTCCAGCCTTCTCTTGCACTATGTTGATGGCTCTGCTGATTGGTACCGCTTTGGGATCGACAAGCCAGCAGGGCGATGTGCGGGGCACATAGTGTATCAGCCCGGCAGCGGGATAGACGTTCATCGAAGTGCCTATGACAACAAAATAGTCTGCATCTTCGCACATCTTTGCTGCGGGTTCAATGTTCGGCACTGCCTCGCCAAACCACACGATATGCGGTCTCAGCTGTGCACCGTCTGGGGCCTTGTCGCCCAAATGTATCTCCTTGTCGCCGATCTCCACTATCAGGTTATCGTCCCTGTCGCTCCTGGCTTTGGTTAACTCTCCATGCAGGTGCAACACATGGCTCGACCCCGCCTGCTCGTGTAGGTTGTCTATATTCTGCGTGATAATCTGCACGTCGTATTTCTCTTCGAGCCTCACCAACTGACGGTGTCCCTCGTTGGGCTTGGCTTTGAACACCTCGCGACGGCGGGCATTGTAGAAATCCAACACCAGCTTTGGGTTGCGCAGGTAGGCGTCGTACGTGGCCACATCCTCCACCCTGTATTCCTCCCATAGCCCGTCGCTGTCCCTGAATGTCTTTATGCCACTCTCCGCACTAATCCCCGCCCCAGTCAATATAACTACTTTCTTCATATCCGTAAAAATTTCTACCCACTAAAAACTTACAGCTTAAAACTTAAAACTTGAAACTCAAAACTAAAAACTACTTCTCCACCACCGTGAACACTGTGCGTCTGTTCTGGGCTCTGCCCTCCTCGGTGCTATTGTCTGCTATCGGTTTGCTCTCGCCATAACCTTTATACTGAAGTCTTGCGGCTGCAACCCCGTGGTTTACCAGATAGTCATACACTGCTTTCGCTCGGTTCTCCGATAACTTCTGGTTGGCTGCGTCCGATCCCACGTCGTCGGTATGGCCTTCAAGCAACACCCTCATCTTCGGGTTCTCATCCATTAGCATCACCAGCTTGTCGAGTTCCACCGTCGATTCTTCTTTCAAATCCCATTTAGCGGTCTCGAAAAACACATTACGCAGTGTGATGCTCGACCCTACCTCAATCGGCTCCAGCGGTATCTCCAGCAGGAACGGGTCGTCTATCGATGCTGCGGTCATCTCGAAATTCTTCGAGTAGAACAGGTATCCCTCTTTGGTCACCGAGAGTGCGTATTGGTGTAGTCCGGGCATCGTCAGCAGGAAACTGCCATCTACAGGATCCGAGCTGGCGCTCACTACATCGTTCTTTGTTGTCAGGTCCGCAATGGTGAAGTCTGCTGACAGACGCTCTTTCGTCTTCTTGTCATATACTATTCCTTTTATGTATGTCGTGGCCTGTGGGCGAACCTCTTTGGGCAGTTCAAACATGTACAGGTCTTCCTTTCCATACCCCCCCAGCTGGTCCGACGAATATATTGCCGTCCGCCCGTCGGCGCTCACAATCATGTTCGACTCGTCTCCTTCGGTGTTTATCGGGTATCCAACGTTCACGGGCTCGCTCCAGCTTCCGTCTTCCTGCTGCTTGCTCATAAACAGATCCAATCCTCCCATCCCCACATGCCCGTCGCTGGCAAAGTATAGCGAGTGGTCGTCAAAGTGGATGAATGGAGTTTTTTCGTCGCCTGGCGTGTTCACCGGTGCTCCAAGGTTTTTCGGCTCCGACCATTCGCCATCGACCAGTTCGCTCTTCCAGATATCCATTCCGCCTATTCCGCCTTTGCGGTTGCTCACGAAGTAAAGTGTCTTTCCGTCCACCGAGAAGGTCGGTTGCGCCTCCCATGCCGTGGTGTTTACCGGCATGCCGAGGTTTTGTGGCTTCGACCATTTGTCTCCTTCTCTGTGGCAGATATAAAGGTCGCATCGTCCTGCTCCGTCCTTTCTGTTGCAGCCGGTGAATATCATCATTCGTCCGTCTTGCGAGATGCACTGTGCGCCTTCGTTGTCATACGTGTTCACGGGCTCCGACATACGTACAGCTTTGGTCCATTCGCCGTTCTTCTTCACGCTAACGTAGAAGTCTTCCTCCAACTCTGTGTTAGCTGTCGTTCGGCCTGTGCGGGGAAATCGGCGGGTGAACACCAGCGTCTGTCCGTCGGCTGTTAGGGCTGGCAGGTATTCGTCGTTGTTCGAGTTCACCGTAACGCCCATGTTCTCTGGGTTGAATGGTACAGGATTGGCGTATGCCTTCTGGCGGAACGCCACGGTCTTCATCTTTTTCTCTACCTCGGTGTGCTTGTCTTTGTTTTTCTTGTCTAATGCTAGAAACTGTTTGTAGGCCTCCACTGCTGCGGTGAAGTGCTGCTGCCTGAGCTCCAGCTCTCCTATCCTGAACCACGCCATCGTGTAGAATGTGGGGTTCGCCGCCACTGCCGCGTTATAGTATATGCACGCCATTGAGTCGAGGTGCCTCTCCTCGTACATCTCGCCCAGCATTATGTTCGGCTCTGCAAACTTCGGGTCTGCTTTGGCAGCTTGCTTGAAGTTACTCTCGGCCCCTGGTATATCCGAGCGGTACATGCACTGCATGCCCTTCTCGTACATACCTATCGCTTTCTTGTTCGACGACGAGTAGGCTCCTTTCTGTGCCGATGCTGGTAGGGCAACCATCATTGCGACCACTGCAAGGAGCAATATCTTTTTCAGTTTCATCTATTCTTTTTCTTTGAAAAAACGGGAGACAACGGTTTTCGTTCTCTTCCCGTCGTCTCCCGGTATCGAAGATTCTTTATTTCCCGTTCACCAGTCGGTAGGTGTCGCTGGCTATCACAAATTCCTCGTCGGTCGTCACCACCACGGTGGTCACCTTCGAGTCGGGTGTTGAGATGACACCGTCGCTTCCGGCGGTCTCGTCGTTGAGTTTCAGGTCAACCTTGATGCCGAGGCATTCCATGTTCTCCAGTATGGGGTGACGCATGAACCAGGCGTTCTCGCCGATGCCGCCGGTGAAGAGCAGTATGTCGCAACCGCCCATCTCGGCCATATAGGCTCCGATGTATTTCTTCACGCGGGTGGCGAACATGTCGAAGGCGTAGGTGCAGCGCTCGTCGCCTGCATCACGTCCGGCACGGATGTCGCGCATATCCTGCTTGCCGCCGCTGATACCCACTAAGCCGCATTGCTTGTTCAGCATCTTCACAATGTCTTTCCAGCTCTTGCCTTCGGCCATCTCCTTCTCAAAGAGGAACTGCAGGGCTCCTGGATCGACGTCGCCGGGACGGGAGCCCATGATCAAACCCTCAAGCGGAGTCATACCCATCGAGGTGTCAACCGACTTGCCGTGGTCAATGGCAGCGATGGAGGCGCCGCTTCCGAGGTGACAGCTGATAATCTTCAGGTCGTGCCAGTCTTTGCCCACCATCTTGGCAGCTTTCTCAGCAACGAATTTATGGCTGGTGCCGTGGAATCCATAGCGACGGATGCCGTATTTCTTGTAGTAGTCGTAGGGCAGACCATACAGGAATGCCTTAGGCGGCAGCGTGCTGTGGAAGGCGGTGTCGAACACCACAGCCTGCGGCACGTTCGGCAGCACCTCTTTCATTGCGTAGATGCCCGCCAAATTGCCTGGAGTGTGCAGCGGTGCCAAGTCGGTGAGCGTCTTGATCTGCTCTATCACAGCGTCGCTTACCAGGCAGCTGTCCTTGAACAACTCTCCGCCGTGAGCCACGCGGTTACCTACAGCACCAATCTCGTTGATATCTTTTATCACTCCTATTTTCTCGTCAAGCAGCGCCTTCAGCACAAGCTTGATACCCGCCGTATGGTCGGGAATAGGCAGTTGCTCGTAGTGCTTCTCGCCGTTGTACTTGTGAGTAAATTCGCCCATTTCCAATCCGATTCGCTCCAGCAGACCCTTCGCCATCACATTGGCGTTGTTGGCCATGTCGATAAGTTGATACTTGATTGATGAACTTCCGCAGTTTAAAACTAATATCTTCATAGTTGTATAATTTTGATTAACAATATTTTCAATCTCTTTTATGCCATTAAATATTTCTTCAGACAAATGTCAAAGATACTCAAAATAATTTACAAAACCTAATATTCTTTTCAACACCCTCAGATCCTCCTAAAAAACAAGTCGGGGCGTCCATCCGGACGCCCCGACTCTATTTGTATAGATTTGTTTTTTCTATACTTCTGTTCGCTTAGCGGACAACCAGTTTCTCAACCTTGGTGAACTCGTTGTTGGTCACGCGTACGAAGTATGCGCCCTTAGCGAAGTTCGAAACGTTGATGGTGGTGCCCTCTTCAGCGTTGATGCTCTGGCTGTAAACCACGCGGCCGCTCATGTCGAGCACGGTGCACTTCACATTGCCGTTAACGCCGGCGATGCTCAGTTTCACGTTGTTGTTGGCCGGGTTCGGGTACAGGCTCATGCTGACATTCGAGGTGGCCTCGTCGATTCCGCTGGTGCAAGCCTCGAAGGTGGCGGTGTAGGTGGCATCGCCCGTGACAGTGATGGTGCGCGGGTTCTGAGTGTTGCCGTCCTGCCACTGTTTGAAGCAGTAACCTTCTGCCGGGTTGGCTCTCAGTGTAGCGGTCTGGCCTTGCTCATAGGTACCACCGCCGGTTACAGTGCCCCATGCCGGGTTGGCCGAGGTAGCGGTGATGGTGTACTCTACTACACCGTCGTCCTCTGCGAAGATGTATTTGACGTGAGCGTCAGTCGTGTAGTCTGAGAAATCATAGTAAACGAGGTCGTAGTTGCTCGATCTGCGCTGGGTCACGTGATCGTTGGTGATGGTCTCGCCATGTTTGTAAACAAGCACGTCGTCAACATAAACTTCAAGCACGATATAGCCGGGCTCTGCCTCACCCACAGTGTAGCTTCCCGAGCTTCCTTGGGTCATCGTTACGGTCGTTCCGCAACGCATCGTATCGCCGTAATACACACCGGTACCGCCCTGCAGTGAGGCCAGGTCAATGCCCTCGCCTTCGCAGGTTACGCTCACGTTGAAGGTGGGATATGCATATTTAGGTCCGACAAGCATACGGATCATAGGTACTCGTCCGCTCACGTCTCTTGCAACGCCACGTTCAGGATCGTATGACTTGTGGTTCTGCTGGTTGCCGTCTCCAAAGTAGCGGCCATATTTTCTCAACTCGTTGGTTGTGCCGTCTTTCATCGTGTCGCTGCTGAAATATACATAGTACAGCGTCGTGTCGGGATCTCCCTCATAGTGGTGTACATAGCGGGTTGACTGGCTGGCTACTGCAAAGTAACCCTCAATCAGCTCATAACCCAGGTGGTAAGAGGTGTTCGGCTCCAAATCGGGCTGCTCGGGGAACATCATGTTGATAACGGCATACTCGCCGGGCATCATGTACTCTTTGTAGTTGGCGCCTGCGCTCGTGCGGGTAACACGCTCCATGTTTTCGCCTTCAAAGTAGTTGTAATCTGCAACTGAAGTCTCGTATGTCGGTGCACCGGTCTCTACATAGGTGTTAAGATATCCTTCCACAGAATCCTTATACAGCGATGCGGTAATTTTTGCACCGGGGGCAAGCGAGATGTTCGAGTTTGGATCGGTGGCACTGTACTGAGTGGCTGCTACAAGCTGTACTCCACGTATTGCCCAGCCCTCGGGCACATTGGCTCCCGTTACGAAACGGTTCCACATGTCATAACCGGGTTTTGTGTAGCTCGGGTTCGGGTCACCGATACCGGTTGAAAGGTACCAGTCATTCTCTCCTGGTCCATCATGTATCAATCCGTCAACGCAGTATGCATACGGTGTCAAAATTCCGTTGTCCTGTGCCCACACTGCCACCTGGCCGTGACCGTCGGGGGCATCATCAAGGGCCGATACCTGATAGAGAATGGTGTCGCCGTTCACTGCATCGAAATTCGTAGCCTCATAGCTCGGATACAGATAGTTGTCACCGGCGGTTGCGCTCGGCAGCACGGCGGCCGGCGTGTTGGGGTTGTTTACTGCGGGTATAACGAACAGCCACGGTGAGGGCGTTCCAATCAGAGTGTAGTCAAGTGCCTGGATGGCGGTGTCAATTGTGACGCCGGGAGCCACTGGGCCAAAACTCAGCGATGCAAAGCGCGTGGCGTTGCTCTGGTTTGCATCAAGATGGTTCAGACCCATCGTAACCTGTGACTGGGTATTGGTACCACCATTCTGCAGCGATGCCCACCATGCAATTGGAATATCCATTCCCTGAGGAACCTGATGGTAGAATCCATAGTAGTAGTTCGAAACAAGCAAGTCAATAAAATCGGCCGATGCCTCGGTGGCTTTCACGTCGTCAACCCACCAGAAATATCCACCATCGGTCGCCCCACTACCCGTCGCGGTGTAACGGATACGAAGATTCAAGCTGGCCTGGTTTCCGCAGCTTGAGGGAAGAAGGATTCTCTTTCTTCCGAATATGTTGTTGTTGACGTTGACATCAACTCCCGTGACATTGATTTCATACTGATACCAGGTTGTGCCGTTCGAGCTGTAGTCTATGTAGCACTTATCGGAGTTGAAAGCTCTGTAGAACTGGAATATGTTGATGTTAATCATCGATATGCCAGTTGTCGAAATCGGGTTCAACTGGATGTATGCGTCAAAGTTGCCAGTGGATCCGTCGCCACCCCATCCAGTGTAATTGTCAATCATCGACATCATCATGAATCCGTTGTCGCCGGTCTCGGCGTCTTCCATGATGCTGAACGGAATACCATCACCAAATGCATAGAAATATGCAGGATAACCGCCCTGCTCAACGGTTAGACCCTCATAGTACGCTATCGTTGCGTCGCTATAGTCGGGAATACGCTGCCACTGTGCGTAGGCTGCGTTGTTCGAGTGCTGGAGAAGACTCTCCGTAGAACCGCTCTGGTTGATAATCGTCTGCCCGGCTCCTATCGTTCCGGTCGTGTAGTCGGTCGAGGTCTCCGAGAATTCCCAGTGGTGAATCACATCACCGGCGGCTTTGCTGCTGAAGATCGAGGCTTTGTAGTCTTTCCCGGCTTTCTGCACTTCCGTGCTGCCTGACTTCATTGCCTTGGTCTGTGTCATGTTGCTCACTCGTTTGTGAGCATTCTGCGGTTGCGCGAATGCGAGCGAGGCGCATAACGCGAAACACATAACCATTACAAGTTTTTTCATGTGTGTTTGTTTTTTGGTGAATAAATAATTGTCTCTTTAATAATTTAACCCTCTCATAGTGTGCAAGATACTGGCACAATACGGGGTTGTGTGACTTTTTCGATTTAGTCGCAAATATAGGACATTTATTTTGATTAGAGAAGTTTTTTTAGATTTTTTTAGATTTTCTTGTCGTCATCCTCTATCCCCTAATCTCTCATATTCCACTAAGTGTCAGTACTTCCGCCTATCCGATTCTCCTCTATGTCCCTCTGCCTCCCCATGTCCGTTCCCCCCCCCTTCTTCTCCCATCATGGCCCACGCTCCTACTTGCCTCCTACTTGCCTCCTACTTGCCTCCTATCTGCCTCCTACAAAAGTGCTATCCAACTGGGAGAAATCTGCTACTCAACTGCGAGAAATATGGTAGAACACTAGGAGCCGGATCCTGCCGGTTTGGGATGAACCTGCTCCAAAAATGGGATGAAATTCATTCCTCCTCCTGACTCCCTCTCCGCCACACATATTTTATATAAGAACCATCCCACCCCTCTGCCCGTGCTTATCGCTGTAACCTCAAGTCTCGGCAAAGCGAATGGACCATCTCGGCGCCTTCAGCCCGCTCCCGAAGCGTGCCTTCCCCCTGAACACCCTCACCTCGTCATATAGCCCTGCGTCTATAAATGCGTCGAGTGTCTTTCGTCCGCCCTCCACTATCACCGACTGCAGCCCTGCCCTATACATCTCCTCCACCGCTTCTACGGCATCCGCACTCCTCAGTTTCATCCACCCTTCGGGCAGATCCTTTATCCTTCCCCTCCGGTCTAACACTATCCGTGTCGGGTTCTCCCCGCTCCACAGCCGCGCCGTCAACTGCGGCTGGTCGTCAAGGTATGTCTGCGACCCTACCAATATCGCTGCCTCCTCGGTCCGCCACTTGTGCGACTGCCGCCTCTCCTCCTCCGTGCTTATCCAGTAGGGCTTGTAGTCCGGTGCCATATATCCGTCTGCCGACTCCGCCCATTTCAGTATTATGTATGGCCGCCGCTTCTCCATAAAGGTGAAGAACCGCCGGTTCAGCCATCTGCCCTCTTCCTCCAGCACATGCCTCACCACCTCTATCCCGGCCTTCTCCAGTTTCTCAAACCCTCGGCCCGCCACCTGCGGGTTAGGGTCGTCGTTGCAGCACACCACTCGCCTCACTCCTTTATTTATTATAAGGTCTGCGCAGGGGGGGGTCTTTCCATAGTGGCTGCACGGCTCCAGGTTCACATACAGCGTCGCTCCGCATGCCGTCTCGTCGTCAAGCCGCAGCAGCGCGTTCCGCTCCGCATGGTTCTCTCCATATTTCTGATGAAACCCCTCACTAACCACCTCTTCGTCCTTCACCACCACACACCCCACCATCGGGTTCGGCCTTACTCGTCCCAATCCGTTCTCTGCTAGCTGCAAACAACGCCGCATGTACATAACATCATGTTCTCCTTGTGCCATACTTGTAGTTAAAACATGATTCCGCAGTCGTAAGGGACGATTATTCGCATAGAGGTACGTGGGTCGGAGTTGTTGCGGTTTGGGAATATGAAATTCACGCTGCGGCCTTTGCGCTCAACGAAAACCGTCTCCTCAAAAAGTCCTATCCAGTCGTTCCACCAGTAGGCTGTGACGATGGCGTGGTCTGCATCAACTATCTCCACTCGGTTTTGGATGTCGGGCATGTGGGTGAGGCTGTCGCGCAGGGCAGGGGAACGGTATCTCACTTCATCTAGCGAGAATATGCCGCTACATTCTGAATAGTAAGCATGCCAGAATTTTGGAAGATAACTGAAGGAGTGGGACAACTGGTAGGCACTCCATATCCCCTGGGTGGTGAAGTCAACTTGTATGTGTGGCGGAAGGCTGTATATGGGTTGTTTTAGCTTCTCATTCATGGGTATCTTTTGTTCATCCTCATGGCGTGTGTAGAACATTACAAAACCGCCCATATCAGTTCCTGCGTAATACATGTCAAGCAACCATCCATTATCGATAGAGAGCCCCTGAAGGGCGTCCAGGACTCCGTTGGCATTGGGAATGGAGTCAACATTGTAGTGGTCGAGAGAGGTATCGCGTACAAAGACAAGAGGCAACGAATCAATTGCACGACGGAAATCAAGGTACTGTTGCATATATGGTTCATTGGTAGTAGAATGTCTCTGTATAAACCATATTGTATTAGACAAAGAATATTCGTCTCTTATTGTAGTGTCGAGTGTGATATCGGAATGTACTGTAAGTTTTTCGTATTTGTTGTTATATCTTACAAGTGTCATTAGGTCCTTTCTGCCACGTTTTACATTGTGGAAGACAAATTGGCCTTCAAGGTCGGTACGTACAGTGTCTTCACCTAATACCACCAAGACACCGGGAATCATGCCAGCCCCGTTGGAGATCCATCCACGTACAGTGTATCCTCCCTTTGGAGAATAACACGAAGAGAGGATCATGCTGGTCAGCAACAGAATCAGGGTGTGTTTCATTGTTAGGTGCTCAAAATAAATAATAAGCCGTCACATAACGTAACGGCTTATATGATTCCCTTAAAACTCCGCCGTCTTCGGTGTCCTCGGGAACGGTATCACATCTCTTATGTTGGCCATACCCGTGACGAAAAGCATCAGTCGTTCAAATCCTAATCCGAATCCGGCGTGTGGACACGACCCATAGCGGCGGGTGTCCAGATACCACCACATATCTTTCATCGGGATGTTCAGCTCGTTGATTCGGTTCATCAGCTTCTCATAGCTTTCCTCTCTCACCGAGCCGCCTATTATCTCGCCTATCTGCGGGAACAGCACATCGGTGCCTTGCACTGTCTTCCCGTCTTCGTTCTGCTTCATGTAGAAGGCCTTTATCTCCTTCGGGTAATCGACCATGATCACCGGTTTCTTGAAGTGGTGCTCCACTAGGTAGCGCTCGTGCTCGCTCGCCAGGTCCACTCCCCAGCTTACCGGAAACTCAAACTTGTGCCCTTTGGCCACCGCCTCTTCCAGTATCTTGATTCCCTCGGTGTATGGCAACCGCACAAAGTCTGTGTCTATCACGCTCCTCAGTCTCTCTATCAACCCATTGTCTATCATCTTGTTCAAGAACTCCAGGTCGTCCATGCAGTGGTCAAGAGCCCATTTCACCAGATACTTGATGAATTCCTCTTCCAGCTCCGTCAGGCTGTCCAGGTCATAGAAGGCCATCTCCGGCTCAATCATCCAGAACTCCGCAAGGTGTCTGGGGGTGTTGCTGTTCTCTGCCCTGAACGTTGGCCCGAAGGTGTATATCTTGCCCAGCGACGTGGCTCCCAGTTCTCCCTCGAGCTGTCCGCTCACTGTCAGCGCGGTGAACTTGCCGAAGAAGTCCTGCTCCCAATCTATGCTCCCATCCTCTTTTCTCGGCGGGTTCTCCGGATCTAGCGTGCTCACATGGAACATCTCCCCGGCTCCCTCGCAGTCCGATGCCGTGATAAGCGGCGTATGGAAATAGAAGAATCCTCTCTCGTGGAAGAACGTGTGTATCGCCATCGCCATGTTGTGCCTCAGACGCATCACTGCTCCGAAGGTGTTGGTGCGCAGTCGCAGATGCCCTATCTCGCGCAGGAACTCCATCGAATGGCCTTTCTTTTGCAGCGGGTAGGTGTTCGGGTCGGCCTCTCCGTAAACCACTATCTTCTCTGCCTGCAGCTCCACTGCCTGTCCGCTTCCCTGGCTCTCCACCAGCTTTCCTTCCACTCCTATGCATGCTCCCGTCGTGATTCTCTTCAGCTCTTCCTCAAATTGCGCTGGGTCTGCCACCACTTGTATGTTGTGTATTATCGACCCGTCGTTTATGGCTATAAAGGCCACATTCTTGTTCCCGCGCTTAGTGCGCACCCATCCTTTGACACATATCGTGCTGCCCAGTAGGGCTTTCACATCCTCTTTCAGAAGATACTTGATTTCGTAACGTTTCATTTTTTTATGCTTATTTGTTGTTGTCTGTCTCTGTTGTGCCGCGCAGCTTGTCAAACGTCACATCGGCTCTGAATTTCACCGTCCGCTCTTCCTGGTCTCTACGGCATATCATCAGCGTCTTCTCGTCAGCCGCCACTATATATCCGTCCAGCCCCTCCACCACCACCGTGTGGTCTCTGTCGGGCATGTGTATGACCGTGTTCTTTACGTCATACGTAAACACATTGCCGCCCAGTATGACGTTGTTGTCGCCGTTCTTCGGGCAAGTGTCATACAGCGAGTCCCACGTCTCCACGTCGCTCCAACCGAACGATGCCGCCATCACGTGCACGTTGTCAGCCTTCTCCAGTATTCCGAAGTCCGTCGATATCGACTCGCACACCGAATACGCCCTCTCTATTGCCTCCGCCGTTGTGCCACGGCCTATACCGGCCTGTCCTGTCTCCTTGTTCCCGAAAAACAGGTTCGCCACATTCGGCAGATAGCTCCTGTACGCCGCCATCAGTGTGTCCAGCCGCCAGATGAATATACCCGCATTCCACATGAACTCTCCGCTTACGATAAACTTGCGTGCCATCTCTATCGGAGGCTTCTCTGTGAATGTTATCACTTTGTGCAGGTTGTGTGTGTGTTCCATCGACGGCTCTTCAGAGTATTGTATGTAGCCGTATTTCGTATTTGGGTTTGTCGGCTGTACTCCTATCGTGATTATCCAATCGTTCTTTTCCACTATGTCTATCGCCTGCCTTATGTTCTCCTCATACCGCTCCTGGCCGAATACCGCGTGGTCCGACGGTGTCACTATGATGTTGGCCGTCGGGCAGCGTTCTGCTATCACCGATGCTGCATACGCTATGCACGGGGCCGTACCGCGCCTTATCGGCTCGCACAGCACCTGATACTCCTCCAGGCCGCTTATCTGCTTCCTCACCTCCTCGCCTCCGTTTCTCGATGTCACTATTATGATGTTTTCTCTCGGACAGATATGCTCCACCCGTTTGAATGTTGTCTGGAGCATCGACTCTCCTGTCCCCATGATGTCGATAAACTGTTTTGGGCGTTCCGCCGACGTTACAGGCCAGAACCGGATTCCCGTTCCGCCTGCCATGATGATGCAATAGTTGTTGGCTTTCTCCACGATGGATATTGATTAAAATGGTTTAGACATCAACTAAAAACTTGAAACTAAAAACTTGAAACTAAGAACCTCACACGCTTACCTCTCCCTTTATGTGTGGATGCGGATTGTAGTTCTCCAGCGTGAAGTCTTCATACACGAAATCGTTTATCCTCTTTCGCTCTGGGTTAATCCTCATCGTGGGCAGCTGTCGCGGTTCGCGTGTCAGCTGCAGTCGGCATTGCTCTATGTGGTTGAGGTATATGTGTGCGTCGCCAAGCGTGTGTATGAAGTCTCCGGGCTTCAACCCGCACACCTGCGCTATCATCATCGTCAGCAGCGCATAGCTCGCTATGTTGAACGGCACTCCGAGGAATATGTCGGCCGACCGCTGGTACAACTGGCAGCTCAGTTTCCCATCAGCCACATAAAACTGGAAGATAATGTGGCAGGGCGGCAGCGCCATCTCCTCCAGCTCTCCCACGTTCCACGCCGACACCAGCAGCCTCCGCGAGTCGGGGTTTCTCTTTATCTCCTCTATAAGGTTCGCTATTTGGTCCACCGACTTCCCGTCTCCGCAACCCCACGACCGCCACTGCTTGCCGTATATCGGCCCCAGCGACCCGTCTTCTCTCGCCCACTCGTCCCATATCGTCACCTTGTTGTCGTGCAGGTATTTCACGTTCGTGTCCCCTCTCAGAAACCACAGCAGCTCGTATATTATCGACCGCAGGTGCAGCTTCTTGGTCGTCAGCAGCGGAAACCCCTCTTCCAGGTTGAATCGCATCTGGTAGCCAAACACGCTTATAGTCCCTGTCCCGGTACGGTCGTGCTTCTCGCTCCCGTGGGCAAGCACATGCTCAAGTAAGTCTAGATATTGTTTCATAATTATCTATTACAACGTGCAATCTCCTCTTTTATTGCTTTCGCCTCCCGAGCTTGCCCATCGCCTTGTCTATAATCTCGTTCACGTTCTCCGAGATTTTCAGTTTGTAAACGGCCACAGCCGCCGCCGTCGCCACAAGTGCTGTCTTCAGTGCAGCGTCTGTCAGCGTCCACACCAGCCCGTCGGGTAGGAGAGGGTTTACCGCTGTGCGCCACCCTAGGTCTATGGCCAGCCCCATGGCTATCACCGCCACCACCTTCAGCTCTCCCGACGAGAATATCGAGACTCCGAGTCTCGCGCGGTTGTATGTCAGTAGGCAGGTGTAATACGCCAGATATGCAAACACCGCCGCCGCCGCAGCTCCGTTGATGCTCCATACCGTCACCAGCCAGTAGTTCAGCATCACCATCCCCGTCGTGAGCACCAGCACGAACACTAGGCTCATCCGGTATTTCTTCGAGTAGTTTAGCACATCCGAGCTTATGCTGCATGTGCCGTTCACCACCCTCGCCAGACCCAGTATCAGCACCACCCATTTCCCGCCTTTGTACTCCGCTCCGTTGGGTATCACCTCGAACAGGGCGTCCAGGTTTATCCATATCAGCAGCAGTATTACCGTGCTTGCCAGAAACTGATGCAGCGCCACCTTCTTTGCTATTGAGCTCACCTCCTGCCAGTCGTCCTCTTTCGCCGCCGCCGCCACCACCGGCCTGCTTATCGCTCCAAGCGACCGGCACGGCACATCCACCACATTCGCTATGAAGAACGCTATCGTATATACTCCCGTAAGCGCTAGCCCCTCCTTCGCTCCTATGAACAGGCTCCCCACTAGATACGTGTTGCTCGCCAGCACTATCACTGTCATAAACAGCGAAAACCTCACCATGTCGCTCAGCACTTTCCTATCTATCGACTTCAGGTCAATCCGGAACGACACATGCCCCAGCTTCATCAGGTACAGCAAGTTCAGCAGCATCGCAGCGGCATACGAACACGTGAACAGCACCACAAACACTTCGAAACCTATGACTCTATAGCCGTATAGCAGATAGCACACCAGCGTCATCACCCTTATGCCCACCTCTCTGACAAGTCTCGGCACCGTTATCCGCATCAACACGTTAGCATTCGTCTCGAACACCGTGAGATACAGTATGAAGAACGTCAGCGGCAGCAGCAGGTAGAAGTAGTCCCTTATCAGCGGCGCCCGTTCGCTATACACCTCGGCTATATCGCCCCTGAACAGCAGCAGCACCGTCGCCACCAGCGTGAATCCCACCAACGGCAGCAGCACGCTCCAGCCGAATATCCCGTGGTTTCTCTTGCCATCGGCAAAGTAGGGAAAGAATTTGATTATCGACGAGTTGGTCCCCAGTTGCGCAAAGGCAGCGAACAGCGTTGCCGCATCCACCAACACCCTCGTCAATCCTATCTCCTCCTGCGTCAGGCACTTCGTCACAACAAAAAACGTCGTGAAGAACCCTATCCCCACTCCCAGATAGTTGGCCAACGACCCCTTGATACTCTGCCGTGCTACTATGCCCATAGTTGATATGTAAGTTTATTTTGTCAACATCAGTTTTTTGGTTTCGATAATCTCGTTGTCTGTCACCAACGAATACAGATACATCCCTGGTTTCAGCGTTTCGCCTTTAAGAACGAGCTTCCCTTCACCTCGGTCGTAAACCTGATACGACACAATCAAACTACCCGTGAGGTCCATGAAGTGTATCTCCGACACCTTGACCTCTTTGGGTAGTATGTCTCCGCTTATAGTGTCATCTACAATATCTGCAAATACAACAAATAGTCTTATTTCTCCTGTTGGCGAATACGTGTAGCCATTTCTCGCATTTTGTTGAGAAAATAAATTAGAGGAAATCAAAACTAGTACTGTAATTAAAAAAACTTTTCTCATCGCTTGAAAATCTTCATTGTTTTCGCTTTTTCGGAATTCATTAACGTGATGTAGTATATGCCACTCTGATAATCATCAATATTGATATTTAGACTGTCTCCTTGGAACTCCTTTGTGTAGATCAACCTCCCACAAACATTAATTATCGCCACTCTGTAGTTCGATAAAGTGGGGCATTGGATACATAAAAAACCGTGTGTGGGATTGGGATAAATAATGTAGTCTTTACTATTAGCGGATTCTTCTATACTGGAACACCATCCATACCTACAGTTAAGACCGAAATAAAAATCTTTCCCGTGATAAATTGCTGTATCGTCCTTGTAACAACATGTCAATGACTCTAGATTTTTTTGCATTGGGTAATAAGGTCCGAAACTAGGCCCCACGCCTTCAATGAAGAAAAGTGTATCAATCCTACCATCCCGAGAATAGTGGTAAAGATTTGTACGCAAAGTTTTTCTGTTATTTGAGTAATAGATTGAATCTATTATTACCTTGGGTATTATTGTATCAAAATAACTCCTGTATAATTCAGACCAACCACGAGTGTCCAGTGTATCGCCGCACTCAATATCCAAATCCATAATCAATATTTCATGTTCCAGATGCGTCATATATGGCATATTGGGCCAACAATATAATTTGGAATGGTTGCTGTTCTCTCTAAGAAAGATTGGCTCATTGTTATAAACTGGAATTTCAAAGTATGACAACTCTGGAATATGGCGAAGAATATTATATGTTACCCCATCAATGGTCACAGTATCTTTTGCAAGCGTCATTCTTACGTCCGTGCCGCCGTCCAAGTTACCCTCCGTCATCGAAAAGATATACCATACAGAGCAGCTGTCGCCAAAGACCGATTCGTAAACGACCGAATCCTGTCCATGGCTTACAGTCGTGCTGCATAGAACCAATAATAGCAAAAACATTAAACGCTTTTTAATAAGACTCATCTTTTTACAATTTTCTTCACAAAAGTTTGCCCTTGTTTTCTCACCCGCAACATATAGCACCCTCGCTTTAGTCTTGCCGTACTCACGTGTCCACGTGTAGCCATTTCTCGCATTTTGTTGAGAAAATAATAGTGTGGCGTTAAGGTAAAAAAAATATAATTGCTATTTTTTTTATCATAGTTTAATGACTTTCATCGTAAACGGTTTTTCCCCATTGATTATGGTTACTAGATATATTCCACTTGGACAATCACCAATGTCAAAAGTCGTCACTGCACCCGCTGCCTCTTTATCATAAATTAACTTTCCAGATGACGTTCTTACCGTTATATTACAATTGGTGCATTGTGAAAGAAAAATGTTAAGTACGTTGTGTGTTGGATTCGGGTATATTTTGCAAAAGTCTTCATATCGTTCTTCTATACTGGAGAACCATCCCGAATCACAGCCACCGCGCTGATCATAGACTTTTCCGTGGTATATGGAAAGACCGTCCTTGAAAAAACATGATAATGAATTGATTGTTTGCCTTGGATAGCAGGGTCCAAAACTAGGGCCAATGCCTTCAATGAAGAAAAGGGTGTCTTCCCCTGCGCCCCATGACCATCGGTATAGATTTGTGCGGAGCACTTTTCTGCCTCCGTCATAGAAGATGGAGTCTATTTTGATCTGGGGTGTGGTTTCATCCATTAAGCCGTATTGTATCAATTCACTCCATCCATAGGTATTCAATGTGTCGCCCTCATTCATCTCTAAATCCATAACTAATACTTCTGGCATAGAATACCCTTTAAAATAAAGTTTGGAATGATTGTCATTTTCTCTGAGGAATAGCAGTTGATTGTCATAGAGCGGAAGAATATTGGCAACCTGATAGGGAGTATTGCGTAAGCATTTGTAGTTTACACCATCAATGGTTGCGGTATCACCATCATGTACTTGTCTTACGTTTGTACCCGCATCTAGATGATCTGATGTTTCAGCAAAGATATACCATACAGAGCAGCTGTCGCCAAAGACCGATTCGTAAACGACCGAATCCTGTGCGTGTATTGCAACCGTAGTGCTAAGAGCACAGAGTAACAACAATATGGACATCTTTTTCATACGGCTCATATCTTCACTATTTTCTTCACATAACTCTTTCCATTTGCCTCTATCCTCACTGTGTAGCACCCTTTCTTAAGCCCGCTCACGTCCAGACGCCCGTCATCCACCACCTCCGACATAGCAACTCGCCCGTACAAATCCGTCACCGTAACCTCACAAACCCCGTCATACCCAACATTCAACCAATCATTGCATGGATTCGGATATATGCGTGGATGAAATTCTGTTGTGGTGTGAATTGAACCGCCATGTGTTGTAAACCAACGGCAATCTGTAGAAAATCCCCACCAGGTATCCTCCTTTTTATACAGGTGATTATTGTCATGCCATACACAAATAACTTGAGAGTCAGTCCATCTTCCTGGGAGTCTAAAATCATTTCCAATTATACCTATTTCTTCGTAATAAATGTAAGGTTTGTGATTAAGTTGAATTATTTTTCTACCCAGGGAATCATACCTTATTTCCAAATCGTTATTTTCGACTGTGTCTAGGGACAAATCTACTATTTTTCTCATAATTCCAACTGTGTCTCGGAGCCATAGCGATCCGAAACGACGGTCTTCCTTCGCATACCCATACGGGATGCGTGGGGTTGGTGGGTAATCACCATTTTGGATGAAAACTTTTTTATACGTAGTGTCGTTTATAACAGTGTCATTGACAAAAGTATATATCATATTATGAATGTATCCACAATCACCTTCCAATTCACAATAGTTCCACACCGTAGTGTCTTCTCCGAAAAACGAGCGGTATAGCCCTGTCTCCGGGTCCTGTGCTTGCGATATGCCGCCACAACACAGCACAACCAGAAACAACAATATCGGTCTATATGCTCTAAGTCTCATATCTTTACCAGACTCCTTTTCGTGTTTTTAGATGTTATAACAGGTGAAACAGCGAAGCGCATTTCATTTTCGCTTTTTTTCGCACCCTTTCGCAATAAAACAGTTTCTTAGTGTTTTTCGTGTTTTTAGATGTTTAAAAGAACTTTCTCCGTTTACTCCTCGTCGCCCTCCTCTGGCTCTTCATCCTCCTCTTCTTCCTCTTCCTCATCGTCCGAGAACGAACCTCCGCTCACGTTCACGTTTCCGTCCGAGCCGAATTTCAGCAGGTAGTTCGGCACTTCGTTGCGCGAGGTCCCTATCTTATACCCGAAGGTTCCAGCCTTGCTTTCCACCGTGCGCTTGTCGGCGGGTATAGTCTTTATCTGGTCGGCCCACACGCCCACGCTCGTCTGTATCGTCATCCGCTTGCTGCCGCTGTCGTAGCTGAAGTAGTACCAGTGGTCGGCGGCTATCTGCAGGTATATCGTTAGTTTCGTCACTCCGCCTCGCGTCTGCAGCTGCATCTTCACTCTCGTTGCAAGGTTCAGCTGGGTCTTGCCTATCGCCAGCAGCGAGGTCACCCCGTCGTAGTAGTAACCCAACACCGGCGAGTACTGCCAGTCGATATGGCCGAACAGCAATGTGCTCTCCAACGACTTCGGCATCTTGCCCATCTGTCCGCTCGTCACATAGTCTGAGTACAGTTCCGTGCCTTTCTCGTCGCCCTCGTGGAATATCAGCGCACGACGCAGGATGTCGTTGTCTGTGTTGGCTGCCGACAGACGCAGGTCATCTACAATCTGCTGCGTCATGGCCGAAATCACCTTCTCGTCAATCGGGAAGCTGTATCCGAACACCGTGTTCAGCGTAAACGTGCTGGAGGATGTGTTTACACTAGCGTCGCCGTATGCGAAAATATGCGTCAGCCCTTCCTTCATATTGAAGTTCACCGGTCCTTCGCCCGTCACAAGACAGCTCTCGGTGTTCAGTTTCAGGTAGCGATCGACCACCTCTTCGGGATCTTCCTGCTTACGTGCCGAAGCTATCATGTAGGTCTTCGTCTTGTTGTCATAGCTCAGCTGTCCCCATGCGTGCATCAGCTCGTTGTCTGCCGCGCGTTCCTTGGTCAGGAAGGCTGGATATGGCATCATCGTGGTGGGGTGCATCAGTATCGACGCTGTTATGCGCTCGCCTTTCCAGTCGGTCGGCACTTCGGGCACGCTCACCCTGATGTCCTCCGGGTCGGTGTAGTCGGCGTATGCCAGCAGCCCCACCTCGTGGTCGGTCTTGCAGTTGTGCAGCAGCCTCACTCCGCCGTCAAAGTGGTAGAACATCGTGTCGGCCTCCACCCTCACCTTGCCGGCAAAGCCGAAGGCACTGCTCAGCGTGAAGTTGGCGTCGTCGCCTATGAAGCCGTTACCCACCGTCATACCCTTGGCGTTCGGCGCAATTTCGGTCAGGTATATCTTCTGCTTCTTCTTGTCCTCATCTACATAGTCTATGTATCCCTTGGCGGCGTATTGCTTGCCGCTGGCAATCTGCACATCCGAGTCATACACCAGATGGTATTTGTTCTCGCGTGAGGCCAGTATCTGCGACTTCTTCAGGTGGTCTATCGCGCCGCCTTTCCTTATGCGCAGGGTGTCGCCGCCGGGTGCGATGGATGCATCGGCCACATCGACTCGATACACTCCCTCTATCTTCATGTCGGCAATGTCGTACATATAGTTTGCTCTCAGGCCACTGAACTTTAGGCTGTCCTGTTTGCTGCCTGTGCTCACAAACGTCGCTCCGGGCATCTCCTCTGCATCCACCCTGTCGCGCAACGGCTTGCTCTCCATCCCTTGTGAAGTCGTGCTCTTGCTGTTCGAAAGCGCCAGCTGCTGCTGGTCTATCCCCCATGTGAACCTATCGACGTATGCCGCATAGTTCATCACTGGCAGTTCTGTCCGCTCTATCGGCGAGTTCGAGGTGAACTCTGCGGTACGTTTCTTGTAATCTACGTGCGACTTCATGTTCAGCGCATGGAATGCAACGGCGTTATACTTCAGCGACCTCAACGTGAACTCCGTCACCTGCGAGTTCATGTCCATCGGCTTCAACTCAAACAGGTTCGAGGCCAGCGTGCCTTCTTTTATCGTCACCACTCCGCCGCCCGTAGCGCCGCTGGGCTTTATCGTCACATGTCCTGCCAGCTGTGCGTCGTCGTGATACATCCTGAACTGCGTGCCGTTCTTTATCTGTGCCACCCTCATCGAGTCCCCATACGGGTACCATCGCTCGTTGGTCTTGCCGTTCCTTATGTCGGGGAATCCGCCTGCTTCGGTCACATAGAAGGTGTCTGTCACCGCCATCATCGAGTCGGGATGGAACATTATGCTCTTCGACCGCGTCACGGTGGTCAGGTAATCCACCTGGCCGCGTCCGCGCAGTCCCTTGTAGCTCAGGTCTATCGTGTTGTGGTATGTCCCCTTTCCTCCGTAGGCTGGCATGCCTGTCTTGCCGGTCTTTATCACGAAGCCTAGCGAGTAGTCGGGCTGCACCTTCAGTGGCTCGTCTATCTCGGGGAATATGCCTGCCGACGTCAGCGACCCGTTCAGCACCAGGCTGTCTGTCGGAAAGTCCGACAGGCTCCTCAGCGTGAACGGCCTCAGCGTGTAGTAGAACTTGTCGCGCTTATATACCCCTTTCTCCACAAACGGCCGGTCGTAATACACATAGCTCTTCTCCTTGCTGTCGAATATCGGGTACTCTTTGTTCTTCGTCAGTCCGTTGTGGTTGTCGGGCTTGTCTATCTGTATCTCGCCCACCAGCTTGTACAGTGGCGTATATACTATGTGCTCCTTCGCCGGATCTTTGAAGTCTGTCACGAAGAAGTAAAGCGAGTCTATCTTCGGCAGGTCCAGGCTGTATTTCTCATAGAAGAATTTGGCGTCTGTGACATACATCACGAAGCGCCCTATGTTCACCTTCCCCGAGAAAGTGATGTCTCTGTTCTTGTGCACCGTCACATCTCCTCTCGGCGAGATGGCTACCGCCTGGCTGTCGCTCACCACGAATTTCTCCACTCCCCGTATCCTCAGGTCGTAAGTGTTCAGGTCTAGCGTTGCGTTGCTGCCCTTGGCGGCCGACTCCATCATCAGTGCGTCATAGTCGTGCTTCTTGTCTTTGCTGTATGCTTTGGCGTAATCGACCAGCTTGTACTGCACGTAAGTCTTGTCAAGTGCTTCGTTGTAGGTTACAAGGCCGTACCTTGCCAGCGTGTGCATCATCAGCCGCGCTTGGTTCACATCCATGCTTATCGACTTCGCGAAGTCGTCTATCTTGAACTCGTATGTCATCCCGTGGTCCCTGATATACCTATAGACTCTCATGGCGGGGCTCATCTCCTCTATGCCCTGTATCTGGCGGTATCGGGCGTATGAATAGTAGTTCGCCGACTCAAACGACGAGAAGTTCTGTCCTCCCGAGCTTATCATTGAGAACTCCAGCTCGTCCTTGTCCATCTTCCACACTATCGACTCGCTGAACAGGTCCATGTTGTGGTAGCTGTCGCCGTATGGGCTGTAAAAGTTGCGCTTCGAGTCGTTCACAAAGGTCACAGTCCGTTCTCCCACGCTATATCTCACCAGCACTCCGTCGTTGTATATCGAGTCCTCTCCCAAATACAGCCTCACCGACGCCCTTTCCGAGGCAATCTGTTTGCTCGTGATAGTGAACTTCACCGACTGCACCTTTGCAAACACCTTCCCGTTCCTGCGGAACAGCAACGACGCTGGATGCTTCGTGTCTGATGTGATGAATTTCGCACCGTTCATCATGAAACTGCCCGAGTAGTCCACACCCTCCACTATGTTCTTCATCTCGAAGTCTTTCTGATACGAGCGGAACTTCGGAAACGTGTATTTGTCTGGCTCCATCTGAGCCGACAGCGCCTCTTCCACCCGTCCGTATATCGGCGTGGTGAAGTATTTTGTGTTGGTGAAAAGCACCGAGTCTGCGTTGAATTTCGGGAATTTCGTCACTGCCTCATAGTCTTTTAGCTCTGCCCAGCACACCGTCGTGGGCAACCCCGTGCGGTCCCAGTTCAGCCGCCCGCCTTGGCCGTACCACTTGTGGTCGAAATAGTAGTATTTTCCCATCGTGCCGTATATCGTCCCGTTGTCTTTGTCCGAACTGTAGTATAGCTCCATCTTCTTCGGAAACTCCACCACTATGTTCTTCCCCTCTAGCTTCAGCACATAAGGCGCACCTGCCTGCGCCTGCCACAGCGAAGTCTTGGCTCCGTTTAGTGTCCTCTCCGTCTCCAGCTGCTCCGTGAAATCGACAAAGTCTGTGAAGTCCTTCACCTTCTTGTTTCGCTCCTGAAGGTAGGTCAGACACTTCACCCACGTTCCGAAGTTCGCCTTCCCTTTCGTGCTCATCAGCGTCGTGACCTCTATGAAGTGTGCAAAATCGGGAAACTGTTTCACCCTTAGTTTCTGCATCGTCACGCAGATGTCGCGGTATTCTATCTGTGTCGCTTCGTCCCACGACTTGTATTGTGGTTCGAATGCCTGTATCAGTTTTGCGTTGGCTTTTTTGCGGTCGTCCTGGCTCGTCGCCTGGTCCAGGTACATCAGCAGCTCCGTCGGCAGGTTCTCGAATGTGAAATTCACGGTAGCGGGCTTCTTCTGAGCCCCTGCTGTAAGCACACACACCACCGCCGCAACAAACAATATGGCTTTCTTCATTTCTATGTTGTAATATTAGTTTCTAATTACTAATAACGCAAAACCCTCCCCGATGTTGTATGGCAAAAACATATAAGCCCTCGGTAAGGGGAAACTAAGAGAAAAGTAAGCACTAGCCTAGCGTTAGCCTAGCACTAGCCTAGTACTAGGTACTACCTGGCTAGGTCCAACGTAGGAACTGGCTAAGAGAAAAGTAAGACAACAGTAAGACAAAACTAAGAGAGCAGTAAGAGCAAGATTAAAGAAAAGTGGGACGAAAGTAAGACAAATCAGGGATGAATAATCATTGTCAGAGTACTGTAAATGGGGGACATCACAAGGATGCCCCCCATTTGCTTTTCGAAACTGCTATGATCTAATTATGGGTAAAACAAAACTAAATCGGCTCTTTCTTGGTGTGTTAAGCATTAGCTATGCACGGTATAGCCAAACATTTCGCCGTCGTAGTTCGACCAGCCCGACACAAGGCTGATCTTGCCGAGTTCGTCAACGGTGCGAGAGGCTTCGCCACTCTTGACGGTACCGGTCATCTTAAGGCTTTCAGAGCTGGTCGTCACGTTCATATATTGCTCGGAAGATCTGTATGTTCCCACTTCATGAACAGTACCTGTCAAGTGGACTTCCGAACTCGCGCTGTTGTCGCTGTAAGCCCAAATCCACTTGACGTTGTCAAACTCGTATGTGAGGTCGATACTTGTGAGGCCGTCGGAGCTTTTGTTAATGGTGCCCGAAAGGTGTACGGTTCCTCCATATGGTGCTGCGATATCCATGTCTGGCGCCGTGTTGGAAGTCCCTGCTATATTTTGATTGAAAACAGTGCTCATTGCACCTCTTACCGTGCAGGCAAGGGCGTTGTAGTATGTGTTGTCGGACACTGTGGCCTCTTCCTCGTCTTTGCATCCTGTGGTCATCATTGCCATTGCAACGACTGCAAATAAAACAAAAAATCTTTTCATAATCAGGTTTTTTAGAGATTTAACAAAATGAAGGTGTTACAAATTTATTGGTTTGAAATGAAACTCACATTGAATAGCTTGAAACCATCCACTGATAAACTCTGCCGTCGGGTCCGTTAACAGCATTTGTCCCACTGGTGTTCGCATTTCCGCTGGCCAGGTATAGACATTGACCATCCAGTTCATACTCGGTGGTGACGCTTTCCCACGAAAATCTGGCCCACGTGGGGTCCAATGTTATCGTGACATTCTTTTTCTTGCTCGTCCACGAGCCGACACCGTCAATCTGACGTGCTTTGTTTGGTTTAAACGCATCGTCGGCCGAAGTGAGAAAACGCGTCACAGTGCCGTCTTCGTTGAGGGTCATATAAACCATGTAGCTGTCGAAATAGTCGTCGGCATTGGGACGTAGGACTCCATTTCCGGCCCATGTGTTAACCAAATTCGTTTTTGTGCATCCAGCAGTTGCCAACAGCAATAAAGCCGCCGAAAAAAACAATGCAATTTTTTTCATACTGTAAATGTTTTGGGGTTTAAAGGTTCAAAATTTTGTTTGCAATTACGCTCCTTTTAGATTTTGCAAAGATACGAAAAAATCCGTTCTCTACGGCATTATTTTTAAATGTCGGTTTTTTGTGTGTTTTGGCTTACCGTAAAGTTTGTCTTTTATGGCTACTCATGCTGAATTGAAAGATTTTGAAATAAGGAAGAGATCCTAATTTCAAGTTAGAAGTGCAACACAATGTTAAAGAAATTCTATAAAAAACATTGCTATTTGCAGGAAAATATGTATTTTAGTGCTCTGGTTATTGTGGCCGTCTATACCCTTCTGACGGCTGCAATTGTTTGACGTTAAAATAAATACAACATCTAATAAGTAATCATCGACGCATGAAAACGTTAAAAAAAGTAGCTCTATTTCTCTTTTTCGTCTCCATTTTGGGGGTCGCTGGCGTGATGGCTCAGTCAAGTTATGCCGACAAGGCTGACGCTCTCTTCGAGCAGAAGCAGTACCGTGCCGCTCTCGAAAAATACGACGAGGCCTACAAGAAAATCAAGGACAACAAGGCCGAGCGCAACCGCGTCTATTTCCAGATGGGCGAGTGCTACCGCCTCATCCATGACTTCAACAAGGCCGAAGTGGTTTACAAACAACTCGTAAGCTCAAAATACTACAAGACCGAGCCTATCATCTACTTCCACCTCGCCGAGGTATGCCGGTTCAACGACAATTTCGACGATGCTAAGAAAAACTATCAGAACTACCTCGAAATCATTCCCGACGACAAGCTCGCCAGGTCCCGCTACGAGTCTCTGGAATATGTAGAGCAGCTCGTCCACGACCGCACTCGCCACGTAATCAAGAAACTCGACAACTGGTCCACCCAGTGGAACGACTGGGCCCCTCGCTTCATGGGCGACGACACCAACACCATCACCTTCTCCTCCTCGCGCTTTGGCAGCGGCGAGGTCGCTGGCTCTTCCAACTCCGACGCTTGGACCGGTCAGGCTTTCTCCGAGATATACTACGTCTTCCGCGACCGCAAGGGCAACTGGACTCCGGCTCCCGAACTCTTCGAGACAGAAGGCCATATCAACTCTCCGGTCAACGAGGGTGAGGCTGTGTTCTCCCCCGACGGCAAGACCGTCTGGTTCTCCCGTTGCGACGTCCGTAAGAACAAGACCGAGGGCTGCTACATCTACACCGCCACTCGCAACTCCAACACCCTCGACAAGAAAAAAGGCAAGAAAAAACAGACCGACGAGGCCGCTATGAATGGTGAATGGTCCGAGGCCGTCCGCGTCGATCTCGGCGACACCGCCTTCAACTACCTCTACCCCGCCGTCACCCGTGATGGCCTTACCATGTACTTCTCCTCCGATATGCCGGGCGGTCAGGGCGACTACGACCTCTGGATGGTCACCCGTAACTCCACCAGCGACGAGTTCTCCAACCCCGTCAACCTCGGCTCTCGCGTCAATACCGGCGGCCGCGAGGGCTTCCCTGTCCTGCGTTCCGACTCTGTCATGTATTTCTCTTCCACAGGTCTCCCGGGCGTCGGCGGCTACGACCTCTTCCGCACCGAACTTAACGGTCGCCGCTGGTCCGAACCTGAGAACCTCGGCGTCCCCATCAACTCCTGCTACGACGAGATGTCCATCATCTTCTACCCCGAGGAAAGCATAAAGTACGAGGAGCGCGGCTACTTCTCCTCCAACCGCCCCTTCGACGACCCGCATAACAAGGAAACCGAGAAGAAAGGCAAGAAGATTCCGCCAATCAACGACGACCTCTTTATGTTCGAACTCGAACCTCTCCTCTACAGCATCCAGGGCATCGTCCGCGACGAGAAATCCATGCAGCTCGTCGAAAAGGCTAAGGTCAAACTCGTCGGCTCCAACGGCACCGAGTACGAGACCTACACCGACAAGAAGGGCTTCTACCGTTTCGATGTTGACAAGGTCAAACGCAACGTCGTTTACAAGATGTACGTCTCCAAGGTTGACTACTTCACCACAGAGGGCTCCGAAAGCACCAAGGGATACAACGTCAGCAAGGACCTCGTCCACGACTTCCGCATCGAGCCCGTTCCCAAGATGCCTGTCGTCCTCCCCGAAATCCGCTACGACCTCGCCAAGTGGGACCTCAAAGAGGAATTCATGGATTCACTCATGGACCTCTACCTCATCCTCGTCAACAACCCCAACGTCGTTGTCGAGATACGTGCCCATACCGACTGCCGCCCCTTCATCGGCCTCACCAACGACACCCTCTCGCAGCGTCGTGCCCAGTCTGTCGTTGACTACCTCATCTCTCGCGGCATCGAGCGCGAGCGTCTCGTGGCCAAGGGCTATGCCGAGCGTGTGCCCCGCACTCTCGACCGCGACATAACCATCAAGGTCAACAAGAAACCCTACAGCTTCTCTAAAGGCACTGTCCTCGAGTGCGACTATGTCAACTCCATAAAGGACGAGAATCGCAAGGAGGCTGCTCACCAGCTCAACCGTCGCATCGAGTTTATGGTCCTCCGCACCGACTTCGTCTCCAAGCGGCTTATCGACAATATGCAGTCCGAGACCCCGCAGGTGAAATACACCGACGACGGCAACGTCATCGACCTGGTCAATGCTCCGGTCGAGGAGGCTAACCCCGAACCCGACATCATCCACGACGAGGGCACCATCCAGGCCACCATGATCAACTCCACCAAGGGTGAGATTGCCTGTATCATCAACGGCATGCAGGTACCGCTGCTCATCGACGAACGCTACGTCGAGCCCGTCGCCATCTCCTGGGAAGAGGCCATGAACTACCTCTACCAGCGCCGCATCAATAAAGAGGACTTCCCCGACCGCGACAACGCCTTCGACCCGGAGGGCAATATCCTCGACAAATCAACCATCATCTTCAAGGAGATGAAGATTGGCGAGAAAGTCGTCCGCAACGTCGAAGTGGTGGTTGTCAAAGGCGTTGACTACAAGTTCATCGTCAACAAGGAGGGTCTCAACCGTTTTGGCAAATACGAGTTCGACAAGCAGCGCGGCAAACTCTACTTCGTCGATTAACTGGTTGGCAAACTGACTCAAGGCGGGATAACGCATTCGCTATATCCCGCCTTGTTTTTTAGATAAGATGCAAACGCTCCTCACCATAACCGGCACCACCGCCAGCGGCAAGACTCAACTCGCCGCCGAGGTCGCCTACCGCATCGGCGGCGAAATTATCAGCGCTGACTCTCGTCAGGTATTCCGCGGCATGGATATCGGCAGCGGCAAGGATCTCGACGACTATCACGTCCACGACGTGGATATCCCCTACCATCTTATCGACATCCACGATGCTGGCTACGAATACAATCTCTACCAGTTCCTCACCGACTTCCGTCGTGCCTACGACTCTATCCTCCTGCGCGGACACAAGCCCATCCTCTGCGGCGGCACGGGCATGTATGTTGACGGCGTGGTAAGGCAGTATGAGCTGCCCGACGCACCCATCGATGTGGAATTCCGTGAAAGCATAGCCGACAAGTCCGACGAGGAACTCACCGCGCGCCTCGCCTCCATGATAAAACTTCACAACCACACCGACACCGAGACTCGCGACCGCCTCGTGCGCGCTCTTGAGATTCAGGAGTACAAACTGAAGCATCCCGATTCGTTCACCAAGATGCCCGACATCCACCATGTCGTCATTGGCGTACTTTTCCCGCGCGACGTGCTGGTCAATCGCATCGAGGCGCGCCTACGACAGCGTATCGACGGCGGCATGGTCGAAGAGGTGGATGCTCTCCTTCGGCAGGGCGTACCTCCCGAGCGCCTGCTGCGCTACGGCCTCGAATACCGCCATGTGACGCTCTTCCTGCAAGGCAGGATAACAAAAGAGCAGATGTTCGAAGGTCTCTTCACCGACATCCGTCGCTTCTCCAAGCGTCAGATGACGTGGTTCCGTCGCATGGAGCGCAACGGCGTCAAAATAAACTGGCTCGACGGCCAACTCCCCCTCGAGGAAAAAGTCGCGATAGTACTGCGTTTGTTATGAGTAACTACACTTTCCGCAAAGGCACCCCTGACGAGGCTGCGGTCCTTTACAACCTCGTCGTTGACCGTATGGCTTGGATGGACCGCAAAGGCATTCGCCAGTGGAATGTGACTGAATATCTGGTGCGCTTCCCAATGCAATACTATGTCGAGAAGCAGCGCATAGGCCAACTGTATGTATTGATCGACGATGCTAGCGGCAAAGTGGTCTGCGCTGCCGTCCTGAAAGAGGATGACGACCGATGGCCCGACGACGGACAGAAGGCTCTCTACCTCCACAACTTCGCCTCAGCTGTCGGTTGGCACGAACCTGTGGGCGACATCTTTCTTGCACACTGCCTTCAGCTCTCCCGTCTCATGCACAAAGACTTTTTCCGTCTCGACTGCGCCATCGACAACACTTTCCTCAACCACTACTATGGTAGCCGTGGCTATACCGAGGCGGGCTTTTGCACACACGGCCTCTACAAAGGTGTCCTTCGCCAGAAAGTCATAGAATGACTATCGTTTTTTCAATGTGTCAAGTGTCCTCTTGAGCTCCCATATCCTCACGTCACGTGCCGCTATCTTGCCCTCCCTGTCCAGCACTATGATATACGGCAGGTGCGCTATGTCCAGCTTCTCTAGGTATGGCGAGTCCCAGCCTCGTCGGTCGGCGTCTATGTCCACCGTCACGAGTGTGACGCTGTCCACGCATAGCTTCTCCGCCACGGCAATATCCCTGACGCAGATGTCGCACCATGTCGCGCCAAAGAACACTACGCTGGGCTGCCCACTGAACAGACATTCCGTGAGCCTGCACTTCTGCCCTCCTTCTGTGAATTCAAAATCGGGCAAAGGCATGCCTTCCGACAGCGCCCTCGTCTCTGTTAGATATTTGCCTATGGCGTGGTAATGGTAGCAGCTGGCTTCCACACTGTCCAGCACTCCATATAGCTGTTCCAACTTGGTCGGCTCCATGCTCCGCATCTGCCGATACAACACAAAGGCCGCTATGGGCGATGTGCGGTTGCTTCGCAGGTAGTCTGCTAGCGACTTGGGGTCGCTGGCCGTCTCCATGGCGTAACGGTACTGGCTGTTGCTCCGTGAGCCCGACAGTGGCGAGTGCTCCAGGTCGTCCCCGTTCACTTCCAGATTCATCTCGCTGCCTTCCAGATACAGGTACAGTTGTCGCTTGCCGGCAAAGGCAAGTTGGGCAGCGCTGGGCTTGGAGATGGGTGCGCTGAATGTGACAGTGCCTTCCTTCACTCGCTGCACATACTTGTGTGCTGTCGTCTCTCCGTCATATACCGTCAGCGTTACGCTCTTTCCAAACGTCTTGGGACTTTTGACCGTCAGGGTGAAGCTCTCTTGCGCCGAAACCGTCGGCGGCACTGCCATTAGACACAACAAAAGGAGTAACCGCATCCTTCGGTCACCCCTTTTTATTTTGTCTCTTCTCTCTGTCCCTCGGTCAACAGGCATCAGTACGAACGATAGGTTTGTTTGTTGCGTTCGTTGGTGCCTTTCACACGATAGTTCTTGTTGATGGTTTTGGTGTTCTCGTGGTGTGTCTTGTACATCACCTCGCCCTCTGACGACTTGCATGAAGTTGTGGTGCCGCACACCATAACCATTCCGAAAATGATCAGAACAGATGCCGATAGACGTATGAACTTTTTCATAATGCAGTGTTTTAGGTTTGTATCTATTTAAGGCACAATCGTTTTACGCTTCATTTGAGCCTCTTCGTACCACTCGTTTTATAACGCAAAGAAACGAGTTTTTTTTGGCATAAACAAGTTTTTAAGAAAAATTACTATTTCGCTATCTTCGCTCGCCGGGTGGTAAACCATACCGCTGCCGTGCTCAGCAGCATCACCAGCGCGAAGGTCAGCACAAAGTCGGTGAAGTGCATCTCTATTGGAAATGCGCTCACCACGAAATTGTTGCCCATCTTGATTATGCCGAATGTCTGCTGCAGAAAACAGACCACGAATCCCATCACCAAGCCTGCCACTACCCCCACGGCACTTATCAGCATGCCCTCTCTGAAAAACACCTGCCTCACCGTGCGCTTCTCCATCCCCATGCTGCGCATCGTCGCGATGTCTCGCCGTTTGTCTATGATGAGCAGCGACAGCGATGCTATAAGGTTCAGCGTCGATATAAGCACTATCAGGGAAAGTATCAGTATTATACCCAGCCTCTCCGACCTGTATATTTTGAAATACAATGGCTGTTGGTCGTAGCGGTCTTTCACCAGATATTCCTCGCCCAGCGCTGCTTTCATCTCTTTCTTCACTCTATTCACATTGGCTTTCCCGTCCAGTGCTATTGCCAGCGACGTACACTCGTCATTGCCGTAATCCAGCAGCTCTCTCACAAAATCTATCTCTGCCAGCAGATATTTGCTGTCAATGTCTTGCTGTATGTAGAATGTTCCCCCGAGGTATAGGTATCCTGTGTTGAACGCATCGTCTATCGAAAGACCTATGCCCTTCCCTCGTTTGGGTATGTGCACCGCCATCGGCTCGTTGGTTAGTCCGCGAAGCCCTAGCTGGTCGTATATCAGCGCTCCTAGTACTGCATATCTTATGCTCCTTTCGCCAACCTCTCTCCTAAGCTCATAATCGCCGTCGAATATCATAGTGTCTATCCCCGTTATTGCGGGATAGTTGTCGTCAACTCCGCGTATCTGTACTATCGCTTGGTTCTGTCGGTAGGTCACCCATGCGTTCTCTTCCACAATCTGGCTCACCGTAGCCACTCCTTTGATGCCTGCTACTTTGTCCAGCATCTCTTGCGTCGCCTCAAAACTCTTGCCTTCGTATTTCTCTACCAGTAGCTCTGGGTCGAACACATTGAACAGCTTCTGAGTCAACCCTCCGATGCCGTTGTAAACCGATAGCACTATTATCAGAGCCATCGACGCGATGCTGAGCCCCACCAGCGATATCCACGAAATCACGTTTATCACGCTCTTCCGCTTGCGGGCAAATAGGTATCTCTTGGCTATGAAATAGGGCAGGTTCACTGGCGGAGCAGTTTTTCAATGTTCTCCATACGGTCCAGGGTGTCGTCCAGATGGAATTCCAGTTCTGGTATTATCCTGAGTTGTTTGCCTTCGAGCATCCCAAGTCTTCTTCTGAGGTCTGCTCCATTGGCTTTTATCGCTGCCATCACTGTCTCTTTTGTCGCAGCGACGGCTGGCTCGCTCTCGGGCATAGTCCCTATCGGCAGTATGCTCACATATATTCGTGCTATCGACAGGTCTGGTGTGATGCGCACCTCGGTCACCGTTATCAGCGAGTTGCCCAGTTTCGGCTTCATCTCTTTCAGAAATATTGAGCCCATATCTTGCTGTATGAGTCTCGCTATCTTGTTCTGTCTTGTTGATTCCATGTCTCTTTTTTTCAGATTTCTATTATTCCCGATTCCGTGATATATCCGGTAATCAGCTCTCGTGGCGTGACGTCAAACGAGGGGTTGTATGCTTTCACTCCTTTCGGTGCCATGGGCTTCAAGTAATGCATTATGGTTATCTCTTCTCCGCGGCGCTCCTCTATCACAATCTCCTTTCCGCTTTTGCATCTCTTGTCGAAAGTTGACTGCGGGCCGCACACGTAGAACGGCACCCCGAAGTGTTTGGCCAGCACCGCCACTCCCAGCGTGCCTATCTTGTTTGCTGTATCGCCGTTGGCGGCCACTCGGTCGCAGCCCACAAACACTATGTCTATCTTCCCTTGCGCCATCAGCGTGGCTGCCATGTTGTCGCATATCAAGGTGGTGTCCACCCCGCCTCTCTCCAGCTCGTATGCCGTCAGTCGTGCCCCCTGTAGCAATGGCCTTGTCTCGTCGGCATACACTCTGAAATGCTTGCCTTCCTCCGCTGCAGCGTATATCGGCGCCAGCGCCGTGCCGTAGTGCCCTGTCGCCAAGTGCCCTGCGTTGCAGTGCGTCAGCACTCCCATGCCTTCTTTTATCAGTCCCCGTCCGTACGCTCCTATCTTGTGGCAGGTCTCGGCGTCCTCGTCTTTTATCCGCAGTGCCTCTTCCCGTAACCTCGCAATCCGGCTCTCAAAAGTCAAACCGCTTAATCCTGCTTCCACCGTCGCCATACGCTCCAACGCCCACGAGAGGTTCACCGCTGTCGGCCTCGAGGCGCCTATCTTGTGTTTCGCTTCTTCGAAATCCTCTCCGTTCGTCACCGCCACACATAGCCCCATCGCTGCCGCTATACCTATGAGTGGCGCTCCGCGTACCACCAGGCGTGCTATCGCGTCGGCCACCTCGTCTGCACTCCGCAATCCCACATACCGCTCCTCCGTCGGCAGCAGCGTCTGGTCGAGCACCGTCAGCATTTGCCCTCCGTCACTGAAATAGCAGATGTCCCATTCTTTCGTCATTTGTACTCTTTTTTAAATCAAAAGCCCGCAACATTCTTGTCGCGGGCTTCTCCAGGGGTGGGAGGTGGGATTCGAACCCACGACCTTCGGAACCACAATCCGGCACTCTAACCAGTTGAGCTACGCCCACCATCTGTCGCTTAAAGCGTTTGCAAAAGTACTACTTTTCCGCAAACTGACAAAATTTTTTTTCTAAAACTACGTTTTATCAATATATTATCCTTCCAGATGGAACCAATATCGAAATCCAAACTCAAGGAACTTGCCGCTTTTCGGCAGCAAAAATTCTGTGACCTTAACAACCTTTTTGTGGCCGAGGGTGAGAAATTTGCGTCTGAAATTCTGGCAATGGGAATACATATCGACACCCTTTGCGCTACCAGCGATTGGCTTGATGCTCACGGTGCTATATGGCTCGACAAGGGTCTATGCTCTTCCTTGCACCTTGTTACCGACGAACAGTTGCAGCGGCTCTCGTCACTGCGCCAGCCCAACAAGGTATGGATGCTGTTGGAACGGCAGGCGTGCGATATTCAGAGTTCAAAATTCAAAATTCAAAATTCAAAGATAACCCTCGCCCTCGACCGTCTGCAAGACCCAGGCAACCTCGGCACCATCATTCGCACCGCCGACTGGTTTGGCATACGCCGTATCGTCTGCTCGCTCGACACTGTCAGCCGCTTCAACCCCAAGGTGGTGCAGTCAACCATGGGCAGCCTTTTCCGCGTCTCCGTCGAATGTCGCGACCTCGCCGAGTGGCTCCCTGCCTGCGGCATGCCCGTCTATGGGGCGGTGCTCGACGGCGACGACCTACGCGGTGTCGCTCCGGCCACCCCTGCCGTCATCCTTGTCGGCAACGAGTCGCGCGGCATATCGCCCGACTTGCGGCCTCTGCTGACCAACCGTATAACCATACCCAACCTTGGCGGCACATGCGAGTCGCTCAATGCCGCCGTCGCCACCGCTGTAATCCTCTCGCACTGGTGCTGCCGCTAGTGCTTAACAGTTAGAACTTAACTCTTAAAATTAGGAAATATATGAAACAAGTTTTTGCTATCTTGACTATGGCATTGTTCGCTATCGGCACGTCGTTTGCCCAGCAACCTGCCGGCAATAACCATCAGTGTGCCCACCACTGCGGCAACTGTCCGCACCACCAGCAGGCTAAAGCTGCGCAGCCGGCTGTCAACGCCGACGGAATCCCTATGGAGATTGTCCGCGCTTTCCCCACCGTCAAAAGCGTCAAGAAAGAGGCCAAGTGGACCTCGGTGTTCGACGCCTCGAAGAAACTACTGGGCTACGCCGTCTATTCCAAGCCTGCCAGCGACGGCATAAAGGGCTACAATGGTGAGACTCCCTTGCTCATTGCTCTCGACAAGAACAAGAAAGTGCTCTCGGTTGAGCTGCTGGCCAACAGCGAGACTCCTCAGTATGTGCAGCGTGTCAAGGCCGCTGGCTTCTTCAAGTCGTGGAACGGCCTTTCGCCCAAAGCGGCTTGCAAGAAGAAGGTCGATGCCGTCGCTGGCGCCACCTACACCTCTACCGCCGTCACCAAGTCGCTCCAAGCTGCCCTCAAAGGCTTGAAGTAAAACAGTCGGTTACTCAAAAAAAAGAGCCACAACGTAATCGTTGCGGCTCTTTTCTGTTATGGTGTTGTCTTATTTCTTCACAACTTTCTGGATGGTGCTGTTGCCGTTGGCCATCACGCGCACTGAGTAAACGCCGTTGGCGAGGTTGCTCATGTTGATGCTGCTGCTGGTCTCGGTCATGACGATACGTCCGGCTGCATCGATAACCTCAACCTTCTGCAGGCCTTCTGCCTCGATGTAGAGGTTGCCGGTGGTCGGGTTCGGGAACATCTTCACGTTCGATGCGGTAACGTCGTTGATGCCCTGTGTGCCACCACCAGCATTGCTGAAGGTGATGTCGTCAATAAGCAAGTAGTATTTGTAGCTGGATGTATAGTTGATCATGAAATACTTGGCGTTGGCAGGAAGTGTGCCATTGTAGGTTGCCCAGCCACTGGTGGTTGCTGTGATCTCCGATCCGATGGTCGTGAAGTTCGAGGGGTTATTGTCGCTTGTCGAATATTTCACTTTGAATGTCTCATTGGTGCTTCCGGCAGCCACATAATCAAATGTCACATTCAGTTCGCCAGTGTGGTGAAGTTCGGGCGAAATCAAATACTGGTTGTAGTCGCTTGCTCTTGAGTAACTGTTCAGGATTGCTGCAAATGAACCGTCGTTCAATTCAATCACACCAAAGTAATCGGCGGTATTTTCAGTATTTGCGCTGACGAATTCCCAGCATCCCTGGCCGTTCTCGAAGTCCTCGGTGAACGGGAATGTGGAAATGCCAGCCGAGCAGTCAACAACGTTCACGGTAACGCTCTTGGTGGCGGAGCCGTTGGCGTTGGTGGCAACAACGGTAACGGTGTACGTGCCGGTCGTGTTCCATGTTGCGTTTACCGTCGATGTCGTAGCGGTCGCGGGCGAGCCACCCTCGATGGTCCAAGCCAGAGTGTAGTCGGCAACGCTCGTTACCTCAGCAGTGAATGTGGCGGCAACGCCTTTCTTTACCACTTCGGGTTTGATGAGTTCTACCGCAGGAACTGAGGTCTCGGTAGGGCAGCTTGTGGTGGCGAAGTTGTATATAGCTGTTGCGCATGTGTTTGCCTGTGCAGTTGAGTAATTTCCATTTGAGTAGCTATAGAGAAACTCGTTTTCATAAATGCTATGTACAAATCCTGACGGGCAGAAGAGGTAAACAGACGGGATGTATCCTTCATACAGCGATACATGACTTGATAAGGCTGTGTCGGCCTCAGCAATGGGGACGGGGTTCGTGCCGCCGCTGGTGAAGTCGCCCTGTGAGTTTCCACCGCCGCTGAGTTCGCTTGTGGGCGTGCTCGGGTCGTCTTCAATCTGCAAAACTACGAACTCTCCGGTGCCTCCCTGTCCGTAGGTCGTGTACAGCGCTTCCAAAATGCCAGCTTGATTGTACTTGAAGCATGGTCCACACCATGTGGCGAAGAAGTCTATCACGACATATTTGCCTTGGTCAAGATAACTCTGGATGTTGTGGACCGTCCCGTTCAAATCCGTGATTGAGAAGTTCGTGAACGTGCCCCACTCTGCCGCCTTCACGTCTCCTTTTGTCGATCTCTCATTTGCGTCCTGGCAACGGATTGCGGTCTTCTCTCCCTGCGCGTACATGGTTGCGCCGAGGAGCAGTGTTGCAGCAAATAATAAAACTTTCTTCATATAGATTTCGCCATGTTATATGCCATCAGGCCCTTCGGCTTTTGATAAATTAATAAATTACAACGATATTGTCTTGTCGGTTTTTGTTGTGATTTCTATGCAAATAATCAGTGCAAATTTACACATATTTTTGAAACCTCCAAAATTTTTGCGTAAAATTTGTTGCTGTGTGTGCAGATGGTTATCTTGGAGTGAGGGCAAAGCCACTGCAAAGCCGCTGCAAAGCCACTGCAAAGTCACTGAGAGTTTTTGCGTCGGGTGGCAGATTACTGTCCGCTGAGCTGTCGGTAGCGCAGCTCCTTTATCTTGTAGTCTATCAGCTGGTCGGTCAGTTGGTCGTGGGCTTGGTAGAAGAGGGTTTGCGCCTCGAGATAGTCGGACACCGAGGTCAGCCCTGCCTCGTAGTATATCTTCACCTCCTCCAGGTTGTCTGCGGCGTCGTCTGCGGCCTGGCGTTTGATGTCAATCTGGCTGTAGGCTTCGCGCAGGCTGTTGTAGGCTTGGCGCTGCTGTAGCGTCATGAGCTCTGTGTTGTTGCGGTGGTTGTTTTCTGCCATGCGCACGGCCATCTGCTGCTTCTTCATGTTGTGCGCCGTCTCCCACCATGCGGTGAGCGGTATGCTGACGGTGGCGAAGAGGATGCCGTTGGCGCGGTAGGAGCCTGTGATGTCGGTGAGGCCGTAGGTCGAGCCGACGGCAATCTGCGGCATCGCTTCGCCGGCTATCATCTTCCGGCGCAGCCGCTCGGCTTCGACGGCTTTCTCGAGCAGGGAATATTCGGGGCGGTTCACCACACAGCTGTCCACCCGTGCCTGCGGCGCGGCTGGGCTCTGCAGCTCGCCCTCCTGCGGTATTTCCACCCGCAACGTCTCGGAATAAGGTTGTCCTATGTATTGGCACAACGCCATCGTGGCGAGCTCGATGCCGTTCAATATCTGTGTCTTTACCGACTGCATCTCGGCCTGTTTGAGACGCACTTTCAGCACTTCCGAGCGTCCTATCAGCCCCGCCTGCTGTGCCGCCTCGGCGTCGCGACGCAGCGTGTCGAGCAGCACCAACGCCTGCTCCACGGGCTGCAGCTTGCCGTGCAGCAGCACCACCTGCCAGTAGTATTGCTCCACATTGAGCATCACCTCTCGCTCCGACATCATCAGTTTCAGCTCCGCCACATCCACCCCCACCTTCGCAAGCCGGTTGCCGTTCACAATTCGGCCGCCGGCAAACAGCGGCTGCGTCAGCACTGCGTTGGCGAAAAGCCCGCGGTCGATCATCTTCAGCGATATGTCGTACGAGAACCTATCGACAAAGTTGTCTATCTCTGATTGCAGGTTTACGTCGATATTGTATCTGTCTAATGTGGCCTGCAGGTTGGCGATGCGGTCCTCCATCGTCTCGCCGTCAAACCGCGCGGTGACGTCTATCTGCGCTCCGCTTCCCTCCGACGAGACGTCTATCAGGTAGTTCTGCGACCTGAAATAGCCTGCCGCCACGCTTAGCGTCGGGAAGTATTTGGTCAATGCCGCCAGCTTCGTCTGCTTGGCCGACTCTATCTCCAGACGTGCGTTCTCTAGCGTGGCATTGTTGCGCAGCGCCATCGCCCGGCAGCTGTCCAGTGTCAGCACCTGCGCCCCAATGCGCGACGGCATCATCAGCGCCACCACAAAAACCAAGCTATATGTACTAACTCTGCGCATCTATCGCTTTTTCCGGTAATGTAAGGTTATATTCTGGGGTTTCTTGAAGTCGAATAGTTTCCAGTACGCCACGGGCATCACCGCCACTATGAAGATTATGGCGAACATTATGCCGAAGCATATCACTATTCCCATCGGCATCCACAACGCGCTCTTGTGTATAATCATCGGTATCACTCCCACCGCCGTCGTCGCGCTGGTGAGGAATATCGGCCTCATCCTACGGCATCCTGCGTCGAAGGCCGCCTGCCGCACATCCACCCCCGAACGCCGCAGCTCTTCGGCATAGTCGAACATCACTATGTTGTTGCGCACGTTGATGCCTATCAGGCTCACTATGCCGATTATGGCGGTCAGGCTTATGTCGCAGTGGAACATGGCTAACCCTACAAATGCGCCCAGCAGGCAGAACAGTGTGCCGAACAGCGAGAGTAGCGTGAGCCGTATCTTCTTGAAGTTGAACAGCAGGAAAAAGAACACTATCATCACCGAGGCTATCAACCCTACTATGATGTCGCCCATCGTGCCGCTGTTCACCGAGTCGAGGCCGCCGTATGTCATCTCCACGTCCTCGGGCAGCATCTGCTTGAAGTCGTTCTCCAGCCAGGGCTTCAGCTTGGACATGGTCTTGGGTTGGCTTTTGCCAAACCGCAGGTCTGATCCCACCGTCACGCACGGCACCCCGTTCCTGTGCGGTATCTGCGAGGGCTGCCAGTCGGGCGTCACCGTGGCTACCTGCCTCAGAGGTACCCACACTCCGGGTATCGACGTTGGCACCAGCGCCGACGTGATGTCGGGTGCGCTGCCCTGCTCCGACGAGTACAGCTTCACCGCCACTCCGTAGTCCTCCTCCCACACCGTCGTCATCGGCAGCCCGCCGTATAACGTGGCTAGGTTGGCTGACAACACCGACTTCGTCACTCCCAACCTCGATGCTTCGTCTGGCTTCAGGTCTATCCTCACTGTTGGCGAATAGTCGCCAAAGTCGCTGTGTACCCACACAAGGTCGTCGCTATGCTGTTCCAGATGCCGTTTCAATGTGTCGGCATAACGCATAAGGGCTGCCTTGTCTTCGCTGCGTAGCCTTATCTCTATCGGGTTGTTGACTGCCTGGTAGTCGAGCTGTTTCACTCTTATCGTAGCGTTGGGCAGCGTGTCGATGAAGCTGTCCTTGTAGCGTTTCACCACCTGCTCCGTTACGTCGTTGCCCTTGGTCTTCACTATCATCTGTGCGAAGTTCTTGGCTGGCATCTGTGGCGTGTACGCGGCCATGAAGCGTGGCGACGACGTGCCCACAAACGTTGACACCGTCTCTATGTCGTCGTCATTCTGTAGCACTCCTTCGAAATATTCGGCCACCTTCGCCGTCTGCTCCAGCGTGCTCCCGTCGGGAAGGTATATCTCCACCGCGAAGCTGTCTCTTTCGGCCTTGGGCATCAGCTGCAGCGGCATGTTCAAAAACACCACCACGGCTATGGCTATGTTAAGCAACCCTGCCAGTATCGTTGTCCTTGGGTGCGCGAAACACCAGTTCAGCAGCCTCTCGTAGCCGTTCTGCAACATCGCGAAGAATCGCCTCTGCCACCGTGCGAAGAACCACTTGCGCTGCTTCACCCTGTGTGTGCCTTTATCTACTTTCAGCATCTTCGTCTCCAGCCACGGCGTCAGCAACATCGCCAGCGCCAGCGAGATGGTCAGCGATATGGTTATCGTCGTCGGGAAGAACTTCACAAAGTCGCCCAGCGGCCCGTGCATCGTGAACAGGTATGGGAAGAAAATGGCGCATATCGACAGCGTGGCCACCACCAGCGACGGGAAGAACGTCTTGGCACTGTTTATGGCTGCGTCCCTCGGCGCCTGCCGTCGGCTTATGTTGTCCATATATCCGTCCACCATCACTATCGAGTCGTCAACCATCATACCCAGCGTCACTATCAGCGACGCCAGCGTCACGATGTTCATCTCGAACCCTATGATGTACATCACCGAGAACGTCACCGCCGTCGTAAGTGGTATCTCTATCGCCGGTATCAGGGCCGACTGCAGCGGGAAGAGCAGCAGCATCACCGCTATCACCACCAACATCGCCGTCAGCAGGTCTTTGAAAAACGACCATATCGAGTTGTCCACCACCTGCGGCAGGTCGGTGATGCGGTACAGCGTCACTCCGTCGGGCAGCGTCCGTTGGAAGTCTTTCAGTATCTTGTCCACCTCCTCGCCAAACTTCACTATGTTGTTCCCGGGCCTCATCTCTATCGACAACACCAGCGCCCTGTTCCCGTCTTTCGTCACATAGCTCGTCGGCTCGGGATAGCACCGCTCTATCCGCGCTATGTCTTTCAGCCTTATCGTTCTACCCGACGGCGCCGTGTATATCACCTGCTCGCCCAACTCGTATTCCGACTTGTAAGGACTTACCACATGTATCGGCAGGTATCCGTCGTCGGTCGATATCGTGCCGCCTATCGATTGCAATCCCTGTGCAAAGAGCACCGCCGTGAGCATCTGGTGGCTGATGCCGTATGACGCCAGCTTGTCCTTATCTACATACACCGATATCTCCTCTTTCTGCCCTCCGAGCGACTTCAGGTTGCCCACCGCCTCCACACTCCGCAGCCGTTGCTTCAGCAGCCTCATGTAGCCTTCCATCTCGCGGTAGGTCTTCTCTTTCGAATCCATCGTCACCAGCAGCGACGACGTGTTCCCGAAGTCGTCCACCACCACCAGCGCCAGCACCCCCGCCGGCAGCTGCGCCTTGAAGTCCTTCAACCCGTGCCTTATCTTGCTCCACATCTCCGTCTGGTTCTTCACGCTGTTGACCAACTCCACATACACATACACCACCCCCTCTTTCGAATAGCTGTAGGTCTTCTCTTTGTCCACCTCCACAAACGTGTATAGGTATTCCTCCAGCGGTATCGTCAGCTGCTCCTCCACCTCCTCCGACGATGCGCCTGGATACACCGCCGCCACCAACCCCTGCCTTATCGTGAACTCTGGAAACTCCTGCTTGTTCATCCGGTCAAGCCCATAGATGCCGAATGCCACCAGTATGGCAACAATCAGCAGCACAATCTTGGGATTGTCAACTACAAGCTCCAGAAATCCGTTACCTTTTCTCAAAACTCAAAACTTAAAACTCAAAACTTGAAACTAAAAACTAGAAACTAAAAACTCACCACGCTCCCCGACGCAATCTTCTGCGTACCGTCTGTCACCACAATGTCGCCCTTCTCGAGCCCCTCTGTCACCAGCACTCCGTTCGCCGTAAGGTCGCCTATCGTCACCGCACACCGCTCCACTCTGTTGCTGTCCGTCACCTTCCACACATACCTCTGCCCGTCGTTCCCTATCTGCACCGCTCTGTTCGGCACCATGAGCCTCGTGCCGCCCGTCGCCTGCTCTCGGTGGCTTGCCGACCCGCTCATCTTCACCCTGCACACCATACCTGGCAGCACCCGCTTCATCTCTTCCTTCGACGCCAGCAACCGCACCCTCACCAGATACGAGTGGCTCACCGCGTCGGCCGTGATGTCCTTCTCATCTACAACCCCCTTCAGCCGCAGGCTGTCGGCCGCGTTCACCGTCACATCCACCGTGTCTCCCTTCCCTATGTTCGTTATGTCCGCCTCGGGCACACTCATCTTCACGCACAGCTGCGTCAAATCAATCAGCCGCACCACCGGCTGCATCGGCGACACCGTCGCTCCCACCTCCACATATCTCTTGCCCACCGTCGCACTCATCGGCGCCCTCAAGCTGCAATCCGTCAGGTTCTTCTGCGCCACCTCGTACAGCGAGCGCGCCTGGTTCAGCTGCGTCTGCACCTCTATCCACTTCACCTCCGGCAGGCTCCCCTTGTCATACACCATCTTCGCCCTCCTGTATCCGTCCTCCGCCCTCGACAGCGTCGCCTTCGCCGCCTCATACGAGCTCGCCGCCGCCGTATTCTCCATCGTCGCTATCACTTGCCCCTTCGCCACCTTGTCCCCCTCCTTCACTCGCAGCGTCGCCACTCTCCCCACCGTCCCGAAGCTCACATCCACCGTCGAGGCTCCTTCCACGTTACCCACATATTCCGCCATCGCGCCGCTTGCGTGTCCGTCGTCTATCCGTATCACTCCCACCTTCACCACGCGCTCCGTCGCCTCCTCCGCCGGCTTAAAGTGACTGCATGCCGTCATCGCCGCTGCCAGTAATATGACCCACAAGTATTTTTTCATAATTTTTACCAATCGTTTTATAATAATATACACTTAAACGAAACAACCCCCACTTTTGTTACCATCAATCGTATCTTTTATCTCCCTAAAACCGCGTAACGCCTGTACTTTCACTCTCCAATCACAACCCAGCACTCCAATCCTCGCGCAAACCAGGGTCAAACTAAATCAGGAAAGCACAATTACCATTTGTTTATGGCTCTCCTAAAAAGGAGTAGATGGTTCGTGGTAGTTTTGGGAGAGGATTTTGCGGGGTCGGGAGTATCTGCTGGTTTATAGGGCGGCCAGTGAGCCCTCAGCGAGTGATGCACCTACAAATGATTCCTAAAAAAAACGGCAAGCGTCTCTTGACGCTTGCCTATAGGGATAAGCCATTGGCATCCCTCGTTCTCAACCTTGACGCTGCAACACATCATCGGCGAGGAACGGCTTTCCACGCCGTATTGTTGTCGGTCCTATATCTATTATTTGCCAAGCAAGGCGGTGGCGTGGAAAAACAGGCTGAGGAGATCCTCGTCCGAGTCGTAGAAACAGAGACAAACGGTGCGCTCGTCGTCGTTGGCTACCATAATGTGATTTGTTCCTACGTGTTTGGCGGCATCCTTTACCAGGTCGCTCTTTAGGAGTTGACACCGCAGGTTTTCGAGTTGTTTGTCGGTCTTCACATCGGTCTTTTCTTCCTTCAGTTTGCCATTTTCATACACGATGGTTTTGGTCACTGCCACCGCACTGTCGTACTTCACCTCGGGCAGCATGTAGCGTGTGCCAGAGGGTAGCAGGGTGCTTATCACGCTGCTGGTGGCCGAGCTGTCTGCGGCTGTGTGTACAATGGAGATACTGCGCGTGGTGGAGCTGACCTTGACGGAGGTGTCGGGAAGATTTGATTGTTTGAGCACCTGACCAATTAGGCTGTCGGTGCCGAGCGGCGAAAGCTCCGCCTTCAGTGCCTGCCACTTGGCGTCGTTCTTGGCGGTTATCCACACTAGGGAGACTCCATGTCTATGCTTGATTTTGGCCGTATATCCCCGTCGCGAGGTGTAGCGGTTATAGATCTCACGGGCCGCCTTTGAGTCGTCGGTCGCGGCTGCTGCCCACTGGCATCCCGCCAGCATGAGCAGCATTGCAATAATGATGCGTTTCATTGTTGTTAATGTGTTAGGGTTATTGTGTTTATGATTTGCGAAAGTTCTTCCTTGGTTGAGTAGAAGAAAAGCCAGATAGTGAGGCTGGGACTGTCGTCGTGGATGAGGTAGCCGCAGTTGCCGTGTTCGGTGGCAGTGTGGAGGAGACGGTCGTTAGTGATGGGCAGTTGGAGGCTGTGGATACCGTGGGAGGGATGACCGCTGACGTTGGTCGAGGAGTCAATAAGCACGCCGTTGTCCCAGTGCTCGCTGTGAACGTACGAGTAGGCGGTGTCAACTATACTGCTGCCGTTCTTGCTGCGCACCAGCGAGTCGAGGAGGTTGGTGAAGATTCCGCCGACAGCACTGGCAATCTGCAGGGAGTCTATGTCGCCGCAGAAGCGCAGTGAGTCGGCGGTGAAGGAGACGCTCTTGAGCGAGGAGACCCTTGCCGAATCCAACGCAGCAGCGTCCACACTCTTGCCGACGCCGAACTCCTCGCACAGACGCAGCCAGCTCTCGGCATCCTGCGCTTGCAGCATAACGGCATTGTAGCCTTGGTAGTCGCCAATTAAGGCCACAGTCAGGTCCTTGCGACCGGCGTATTGCAAATAGACCTCCTTCGCCGCCGAGGTAGCCTCGGGCAGGTTTGCTTCGCGCTGGCAGGCGGCCAGCAGGAGCAGTAAAAATGGGAGTATCAGTTGTTTCATTTTATAATACTTTTAAAGGTTTCCAAAGTGCCCTCAGGTGAGCAGCCATTGTTGCAGGCGTAGTAGAGATGTTCGCCGTTGATGTCCACCGAAGCGATGCTGTCGTTGGCTCGGGTAGGCATATTCAATGGTATTAGCACAGCCACGAGGCAAGCGGCAGCGGCCACAGAAGGCCAGAGCCATTTGGTATGTGTGACTCTCGACTGATGTTCGTTCGGGATGATCTTCTCGTTCCACACCACGCTGCGGATTTCCCTGTCCAGTTCCGCATCGCTGTAGGGACAGCGGACGTTCTTCAGCTCGTCGCCGTATCGTTCTAATTGCTTGTCAAAATCTCTCATATCTTTAATTTTAGCTTTTGTATTATCTATTCACTAATCACTATCCACCAGTCACTAATTACCATAAAGTTTGCGTAATCTTCGCAGGGCGCGGGTCAGCCTCATGCTCACCGCCGCGATGCTTAGTCCCGTTATCTTGGATATTTCCTTGTAGCCGTAGCCTTGTGCATGAGCCTTGATGATGGTGCGGTCTGGTTCCGGCGTGGCCTCAATCAGTTCCACAAGGTCTCGGTAGTCATCGTCGCGGTAACTGGGGTCATGTCCCTCTGGCGGCGATGCCGTCGGCTGGTTGCCCATCTTTCGCACCAGCGAGTTCATCGTATTGGTTGCTATGCGGTAAACCCAGGTGCTCTCCGAACTGCGCTGGTCGAAAGTCCCGAAGCCTCGCCACAGGTCGCACAGCACCTCATGGAATGCGTCCTCCATCGTCCACGCCGCACTTAACCTATAGCTGCTGCACACCCGCCAAATTAAGTTCTGCTGTCTGTGTATAAGGTTTTTGAATGTTTTTTCGTCCAACTCCATGGTAATTATAAAACGATTGCCGTTTTGTGTTGTTACTACATATTAGACGCAGTGAGAATTAGAATCACAACATGAGGGGTGAATTTTTTTTGATTGTCCAACCTGCACACCAACCCCTACACACCAAGCTCCGCCCCCCCCCAAAAAAAAAACCGCACACCTCATCTCTGACATATCCATATGTAAGAGGAAACCTAAAGGGGTCCTAGATGGGTCACGAATGGGTCCTAAATAGAGAACGTTCCTGAATCGTTTTTGATTCGGGAGTGATACCTTTTTATTCGCTGTTAAGTGTTCAGTTACAAGTACTTGCGGATTACAAATTTGATTTTGCAAAATAACGTGTCCCGCAGGCATGGTCTAAAATGCTGAAATATATCCCTTTGCAATATTTCATACTATTCATTTCGACACTACAAAAATATAAATATCTCGCAAAATAAAAAAATGAAAAAGAAATAAAATGTAACTTTGCACCCGTAAACAATCTTCACCTCAAACCTATGGATACAAACTCCGCCTCTGCGAAATCCCAACAATACCAGCTTTTCCTGCAGCAGGTCAGCCAGTTCGCTGCCGACCCCATCGACCTCACCTCTCTGCTCGCCAACACCGCCGCCTTGCTTCACCACACTTTCGGCTTCTGGTGGACGGGCTTCTACCGCGTCGCCGGCGACGAACTCGTTCTCTCCGCCTTCCAAGGCCCCGTCGCCTGCACCAACATCCCTTACGGCAAGGGCGTCTGTGGCACCGCCTGGAAAGAATCCCGCACCATCGTCGTCCCCGACGTCGAGCAATTCCCCGGCCACATCGCCTGCAGCTCCCAATCCCGCAGCGAAATAGTAGTCCCAATCTTCTCAACCCCAAACACTAACGCACTAACGCAATCACACAATAACGCACTAACGCAATCCCCTTGGGCTGTCCTCGACATCGACAGCGCTCAACTCAACACCTTCGACGACACCGACCGCCTCTGTCTCGAACAGCTGGCCGACATCCTCTCCAACGCCTATGCCTCGCTCCGTTCGCCCATACGCGACATCTACCTCGCGGGTGGTTGCTTCTGGGGCACCCAGCACTACCTCTCCCTCCTTCGTGGCGTCCTTCACGCCGAAGCCGGCTACGCCAACGGCTCCATCCCCAACCCATCCTACGAGCAGGTATATACCGACTCCACTGGCTATGCCGAAACCGTCCACGTCCGCTACGACGCTTCTGTCTTGCCTCTATCCAAGCTCCTCGAGATGTTCTTCAAAACCATCGACCCCACCTCGCTCAACCGTCAGGCTCACGACATCGGCACTCGCTACCGCACGGGCATCTACTTCTCCGACCCCGACGACCTCCCGGTCATTCGCCATTCCTTAAAAAAACTCGCCAATAACTACTCCGACCCCCTTGTCGTCGAAGTCACCCCTCTCACCGCCTTCTACCTCGCCGAGGAATACCATCAGGATTACCTCCAAAAACATCCCGACGGCTACTGCCACATTCCGCTCGACCTCATCAACGAGGTGAAAAACAGCCGTTGACTACTGTCGGCTAAACGCTATCTCCTTAATCTCACACTCGATTTTCCTCCCGTCGTTTGTCGTCAGCTGCAGGTGTCCCCACTGCGACACTCCTGTGATTGTCGCACTGATTGTTTCTCCTCGATAGACATACCTGCTTTCTTCTCCTAGATACATCATCCTCTTCATATATTCTTCGTCGATAGGGTTTCCCTCTGCCTGCTGTCCTGTCTTCGCCAACTGCTCATATCTCTTTCGCAGGCTCTCCAGCAGCCTCTCCAGCATCCCTCTCAGCTCATACTCTCTTCCCGTCAGCAGTTGCAACGATGTGGCGTTGGGTGCTCCTTCTCCAAACTCTGTCTGGTTTATGTTCACTCCTATTCCGCACACCGCTGTCTCGTACCGTTCCCCTATCTTGTTCTCTACCAGTATGCCGCATATCTTCTTCCCTTCGGCATAAATGTCGTTGGGCCATTTTATCTCCACTCGCTTGCTGTCGGCTTCGTCCATTACCCAGTCGCTCACTCCGAGCGCTAGCGCCTTCGTCAACTCATACTGCCGCCTCGCCGGCAGAAACACTGGGTGCAACACCACGCTGAACGTCAGGTTCTTCCCTCCTTCGCTCTCCCATCGGTTCCCTCGTTGCCCTCGTCCGGCTGTCTGTCTGTGCGCCCACACGGTGGTGAAATCCTCCACGCTCCCTAGGTCCAACCCTCCGCAGTATCCGTTGGTTGACTCCAGCTCTTCGAATTCTATTATCTTCATAAGTCTGTCAGCTCGTACGCTATTGTGTTGATTACTATCTGTTTCCCTCTGTTGGCATAAATCCTTGGCTGCATACAAAAGTACTCATTTTAAGGAAATCCCCCTGATTAATGCCCCCGAATTCTACAAATCCTCTGAATCTTCTGAATTCTCCAATAACTCCGAATCCTCCAATAACTCAATCCTCCGATACCCCTCCCGACGACTCTCCCATAATCGGAAAACCCGTACCCCTTTCGGGATACGGGCTCCTTGAAACACACGCGTTTATCAATAGGGACTATTGATCTAATGTAGAGGAATCTTAGAAACTGTTTAAATTTGATTGATGAATTTTATTATGCACATGGGCGAGCAGATTTTTTGCCTTATCGAAGGCATGAAGAAATGCCAGTGGCATTTCGATAGCGAAGCGGAGAACCCCAGGGTGTCCATTGTAACTGAGAGAAGGTGGGAAATATGCCGTTCAGGTGCTTTAAGGAAAACATTGAATTAAATTAAAACAGTTTCTTAGCTGTACAGGAAGCGCTTGATGCTCATCTTCGGTGTCTTCTCAAACGGCTCGTCTCTCAGCTCCACCTTGGCTATCTTGCTATATACAGGCAACGACTCGTTTGCTCCGTTGAATATGTTGCTCCTCACCATCTCTATCTGCTCGTATCCGATCCCGTCTCTCTTCATCGCATCGGGATTCAGGTAAACCAGTGCCACAAGCTTCGAATCGCGGTCCACCACAACCGACTCTGCCACATATTCTTGGTTGTTCACCACGGCTTCCACCTCTTCGGGATATATATTCTGGCCGTTGGCCGAAAGTATCATGTTCTTGCTGCGTCCTTTGATAAAGATGTTGCCGTCTTTGTCAATCAGACCCAAGTCGCCGGTGTGGATGTATCTGTCTTCGGTAAACAGCTCTTTCGTGGCTTTCTCGTTCTTGTAGTATCCTATGCAGATGTTGGGGCCGATTGCCTGTATCTCGCCCACTATCTTGGTCGGGTCGGCTGAGTCTATTCTGGCGTCTCCGCAGTCCACCGACCGTCCGCACGATCTCTTGGCATAGGTCTTCCAGCTGGCGTAGGCAAGCAGCGGCGACGCCTCCGTCATACCGTAACCCACTGTGTAGTGCAGCTTTATCTTCCTGAAGCAGTCTTCCACTTCTGGGTTCAGCGGCGCTCCCCCCATCACATACTCTCTCACTCTTCCTCCGAATGCTCCGTCCAGTTTCTCTCTCACTTTGTTGAATATTATCATGTTGAGTCCCGGTATCTTTGTCAACACCTTCATCACGGGCTTGCTCAGCACTGGCTTCAGCGAGGCTTTGTATATCTTCTCCATCACCAGCGGCACCGTGCAGATAAGGTACGGCCTTACGTCTTTCATCGCCTGCAACAGCAGGGTGGGTGAGGGGCTCTTGCCGAGATAATGTATTGTCGCTCCGCCTGATAGGGGGTATAGGAATTCAAACGCCAATCCGTAGATGTGTGCCATCGGTAGCATGCTCACCATGTGGTCTCCGGGATATACAGGAATATGTCTGTGGCCGTAGTCGATTCCGGCGCTCAACGACCTGTGCGTAAGCATCACACCCTTCGGGTCTCCCGTCGAGCCGGAGGTGTAGTTTATCACTGACAGTTTGTCCATGTTGTCTGTCGGAAGCAGCGCCTTCACATCCTCCTTCTTTAACCCTTCGGGGTATTTCGCCTTGAAGTTCTCCACCAGGTTGTCGTGCGCTGTCTTTATTGCTTCGTCATTGCAGTACAGCAGTTCCGTGTTTTCTATGTTGATGACTGCCTTCAATCCTGGCATTGCGTTGATGTCCAGCTTTTTCCAGGTGTCATTGTCTGTCATGAGCATTATCGAGTCCGAGTGGGTGACCAGCTTCTGGATGCTGTCTGGCTTGAAATCGACCAGTATGGGCACCACAACTGTCTCGTAGCTTGCCACCGATATGAACGACAAGGCCCAGCTTGCACAGTTCTTCGCGCACAGGGCTATGTGGTCTTCTTTTTTTATTCCGGCGGTTTCGAAAAAGGTATGTATCTGGGCTATGCTTGTCGCCATCTGTCCGAAAGTCATCGACTTGCCGCGGTAGTCACACAGTGCGTCGCTGTCCCAGTGTTTGTTGATTGAGTTTTGCAGTCTTACAAAATAATGGTCAAATTCGGTGTACATTGCTATACTTTTTTAATTGATACCTTATTTTATTGTTTCGTGTGTTTTAAAAATTTTTGCAAAGATATACCCATAAAAAACTTTATACCATAGAAAAGTGATGAAAAACCATCCAATTGGTGCTGAAAAATGCCAAAAACGCCTCTAAAACCAAGATATAGGGATGAAAATATAATTGCATTTTGCCTTATCCCACGAGATTGGTTGCTAAATTTACCTGTTTTTATCCTTTTCCTTCACTTTTTTGACACTACTTTATCCTTTTTTGCTACCTTTGCATTGCAATATGCACCTCTCTATTTATGCTATCTGCTGGTTCTCAATTCAGTAAGATGATTGCTCTCTTCTTCTGCCTCTTGCCGCTCGTCTCGGTTGGACAGCAGTTGGAACGGCTGCAACCTGTTAAGGTTCTTTATATTAAGTCGGTTCCTGATGACGCTGCTCTTGCAAGACAAGATCCTTATTCTCCCGCTGACTCCTTGACCGACTTTTTTCTCTGCTCCAACGACACTGGTACGGTTGGCTATCTCTTGAAAACTTCTGATTCGTTGCAAAAATATACTGATAAAAAGGGTCGTATCCTCGGCATCACTCATTGGCCATAATCTACGCTATATATGCAACTACGTCTCATCCTCTATTACCTCCTGGCGGTCAATCTTGTCACTTTCTTTCTCTACGGCCTCGACAAATACAAGGCTCGACATGGCCGTTGGCGTATCCCCGAGGCTACGCTCCTCCTCCTTGCCTTCCTTGGCGGCTCTCCTGCGGCCCTCCTTGCCATGTACCTCTTCCGCCACAAGACTCGCCACAATAAGTTCCGCTACGGGGTGCCCCTCATCCTCTTCCTGCACTTCGCCATCTTCACTCTCATCCTCTTCTTCTGACGTCTGGCTCACTCCGTTGTCGCTCTTCAAACCCTGCTCCCGTCAACTCTACCGCCTGCCGACCATCCCGTCTTCCATCGGTCATTTGTTTTCATCTCCTTGCCGTTCTCTCCTGTTCCCTTGTGTCTTGCTTTCCATCTTCATTCCGTGACACTTGACGATGGCTCCCAAAATGTCTGGCCGAAATCCGACAAATATATTTTGCCGTATCAACGAATATTTCGTACCTTTGTCAATCCTCACTATATGCGAAATATAGTGTGTTGTTTTGATTTATAAAATATTAAGGAAAAACAAATATAATAAAAGGGAAATCAAAGGTCAAGCAAAGCAGCGGTAATAACAATAAAGTGGTCGAATTTGACCACCTTTGAGAAAGTCCGATTGGTAAAGGGAAACGAGAATATGCCCAAAATACTGAAAAACAGTATGTGGTCGAAAAATTCGACCACATCAAACCAAACAGCAGAAGGTTGGAAGCGGGTCTTAATTAGGGCGAAATCGCCACATTTAAATTATCTGGTTGTTAAAATATGACAAAGGTACAGGAAATAAACGTTAAAGATACAACCATCAGGACGATGAAGGTAGGTGAGGCGGATTATATCTGTATCACGGATATTGCTCGGCAGAAAAACACCTTGGAGCCTAATGCTGTTGTGGGAAACTGGATGCGCAACAGGAACACCATAGAGTATCTCGGTATTTGGGAATATTTGAACAATCCCAATTTTAACCCCATCGAATTCGAGGGGTTTAAACAGCAGGCAGGCCTCAACGCATTTACCCTTTCCCCTACCCGCTGGATTGAGGCGACTAATGCCATAGGTTTAATTGCCAAGAGTGGGCGTTATGGCGGTACCTACGCACAGCGCGATATTGCTTTCAAGTTTGCCAGTTGGGTGTCGGTGGAGTTTGAATTGTACCTTATCAAGGAATTCCAGCGGCTAAAAGAGGAGGAACAGAAGGCTATTGGATGGTCGGCGAAGAGGGAACTGTCGAAAATCAACTACCATATACACACCGATGCTGTGCGGGCAAACCTTGTGCCTGACGAGGTGGATGCCTACCACAGCTCGCTTATCTATGCCGAAGAAGCGGACGTATTGAATGTGGCTCTCTTCGGGATGACCGCCAAGGAGTGGCGTGAAGCCAATCCCGGCAAGAAAGGCAATATGCGCGACTATGCCACCATCAACCAACTTATTTGCCTCTCCAATATGGAGAATCTTAACGCGGTGTTCATCAACGAGGGCATCCCTCAGCGTGATCGCCTGCACAAACTCAACAAAATAGCAATCCAGCAAATGACCGTGCTGGAAGAAGTGGGGAATAGGAGACTGCTGAAATAAGAAAATCATGGCAAATACATTCATATCAACGGACCCGGAAACAAAGGTACAGAAAATCGTCAGGATTCCTGATGGTTGTATTGTCGTTGAACTGTCCGATGATGAGTTTTCTTCTTTCATGCTAGAAGTATCTTTGGATTTGTTTTTTGAAGGAGATCGTAACATTGTTGATTTTTTTCCATGCCCTGTAAAAAAAGAAAGCGACATATGGCCATATGTTTACCATATAAATGATAATATTACTGCTGTTGTTGTCTGTGGTATCAAATACGATAAGTGGATCGATGGTAAGAAAAAAAGTTTTGAAAAAAAATATTGGCAAAGACAACAGGCAAAGGAGCTACAAAAAAGAAAAATATTATTAGATGAGGCTTATTGTATTTTCTATCTATTAGCAAAAGGCAAGGTGTCGAGAATGCTTCTCGATTTACTGGACGCTGATAATAAATACAAGAATGCATTTGACCGTGGAGAGGTATTCGGAATTCTTGAGAAATACAATATTGATATTGCTAAAATGAGGGCATCGAAACCTGACAGTTTTTACAATAAAATCAGATCCGAGCATGAGTATAATAGAGTGATAGTTGGTGATATTGAAACAACCGATGAAGACAGAGATTATCTATTCCACATATCATCTGATATCTTATTGGAAATAATTAAGATGCCCCCGCTAGAATTAATTGATGAATACAATTCTAAAGAATTACAGAAAATAGAAATAGCATGCAAACAATTGGTATTCAAGATTAATTTAAATCAAAATGCAGATGCAAAGCAATTGGCAGAAATACAGTATTATTTAAAGGAGAATCCTAAATCTGATGTCTATTTTGATTTATTAGACTATTATATACAGAAACAGGACGAGAGTAATCTTGAACGAGTGGCAAACGAGATCATTGAATTAAATCCAGAATACGCTGACAATGCATATAAACGTTTGGTAAATTATTATAAGACAATAGGAAACAAAATAAAAGAAATAGATTCTATTGAGAGATTTATCAGCGATTATCCTGCGAAAGATGGCTACTTAAATAAAAGACTGGTTGAACTTGGAGAGCGTGAAAAGAATATAATTCCACCAGAGTCTCATATGGATTCTACTACAATACCTATAACATCATTAGATGTGATTGATTCTGCTTATCCGAATTATAATACAATGTGGGGCATATCGGGAAGTGGTTATTATGCGGAAGGTAGGCGTTATGAAACAAGATTCGATTACAAACAAGCTGTCCATATATATGAAACACTAATAGCTAACGGTTGTAAATCTACGTCTCCCTTTGGTAGATTAATGGCAATTTATAGGAAATTTAAGATGTATGACGATGAAATCAGGGTTATAAACCTTGCTTTAAATAAATACAAAAAAAGTGAATTACAAGTTATTGATAAATGGAAGAAAAGACTTGAAACTGTTGAAAAAATAAAAACAAAAAGCTAATACTTATAAACAAATTCAAATAATTAATCCTTAAACGTTTAAGTAATTATGGCAAAAGAAGAATATGTGAGCGGGGGGACATGTTCTAACGTGTATGGAAATGAACATAACGATGAGTGTTATTTTACTTTTCCGCAAGAAGGTAAAATAACGTGCATTCTTATTTTCACTTTTGCCAACAAAGTAAAATAAAAGCCGCAACAGGTTGTTTAAGTTTAAACCCTACACAGACATATTTGCAGAGCAATAAATAACAAATTCAATAATTAATCCCTAAACATTTAAGTACTTAAAATTATGGCAAAAGAAAAAAAATTTATGACTTGTGACGGTAACTGCGCTGCAGCGCATGTGGCCTACATGTTCAGCGAGGTAGCAGCTATCTACCCCATCACCCCGTCCAGCCCTATGGCCGAGTATATCGACGAGTGGGCCGCCGGCGGTCGTAAGAACCTCTTCGGCGAG
>JAEEZY010000028.1 GCA_016292015.1 Bacteroidales bacterium
CTGCTCGCGGTACTCGTCGGCGGTGAGGTTCAGGCCGGTGTTCTTGTTGAACTCGTCGAGGAACTGCACGCAGACCTCTATCATCTCGTCCATCGTGCAGTCCTGCGTGAAGTGGCCGTCGGCGTGGCAGTACTTGCAGTACTCGGGATTGTCGCTCACGACCTCGTCGCTGAGCGGCATTCCGCAGCTCTGGCAAAAACGCTGATATTCGGGGAAGGGATTTTCCATAGCCAATTGTTATTTGCGTTTCAGCACGGCGTGCACCTTCTCGATGATGTCGGCGGCGCGGAGGTGGTAGTTGGTGAGCATCTCGTCGGGTGTACCGCTCTCACCAAACTTGTCGTCCACAGCCACATACTCCATCGGAGTGGGGCAATGCATGGCGAGCGTCTGAGCCACGCTGTCGCCGAGGCCACCGTTAATGAGGTGCTCCTCGCAGGTGACGACGGCGCCGGTCTTCTTGGCGCTGGCCACGATAGCCTTCATATCGAGCGGCTTGATAGTGTGGATGTTGATAACTTCGGCGCTGATGCCTTCCTTCTCCAGCTGCTCGGCAGCCTGCAGGGCTTCCCACACGAGGTGACCGCAGGCGAAGAGAGAGACGTCCTTACCCTCGTTCAGGAGCTGGGCTTTGCCGATTTCGAATTTCTCTCCTTCGGGCAGGAAGCAGGGCATCTTGGAGCGACCGAGGCGCAGGTAAACGGGGCCGACATGCTCGGCGGCGGCCAGCGTGGCGGCCTTGGCCTGGTTGAAGTCGGCAGGCACGAGCACTGTCATGTTAGGCAGCACCTTCATCAGGGCAATGTCTTCCATCGTCTGGTGGGTGGCGCCGTCCTCGCCGAGGGATATGCCGGCGTGCGAGCCGCAGATTTTGACGTTCTTGTTGCTGTAGGCCATCACCTGACGTATCTGGTCATAGACACGGCCGGTGACGAACTCGGCGAAGCCCCCGATGAAGGGCACCTTGCCGCAGAGGCTCAAGCCGGCGGCTATGCCGACCATGTTGGCCTCGGCGATGCCACACTGGATGAAGCGCTCTGGGAACTCCTTGGCGAAGCCGTCCATCTTGACGCTGCCTTTCACGTCGGCGCTCAGGGCGACGACATTGCTGTTACGCTTGCCAGCCTCCACAAGGCCTTCGCCCATGCCGGCACGCAACTCTTTGCTTGATTTGATTTCGTAGTGAGTCATTGTTATTATTGTTTTTTGTTATCGTTTTCTGTTTTATGGGGTTAATGGGTTTTATGGGGTTAATGGGCGGTATGATTATCTTTACCCATTAGACCCATTCTACCCATTAAACCCATTGTTATCTCTGTAGGCTTTCCTCGCCCTGTACATCTCCTCTTTTATTCCCCCATTCTCGAGGAAATTCTTCTTTTGCCATTCTATCAACCCTTTTATCAGCACATCGCACTGGTGTATCAGTGTGATGGCGATATTGGCAATGGTCTCGTCAGTGCGGTCTTTTATCTTCTCGCGGTACACCGCCGAATCGAGGTGCCGTTTGCAGAACTCGCGGGTCTGCACACAGCGAGGGTCATCGTACGACCACTGCTCCAAGCCACGCACTCGCAGGTAGTCCTCGTAGTCGAGCAGCAGCTCATGCAGCGAGGCTCGGTTGACATTGGTGAGTTTTATTTCCATCTCTTTGGAGGTAACCCCGTCGATGTTACCCTCCGCCAAGTTCTGCTTACCACTCCGCGCCGCCTGCACCATCTGGTCAATGGTTCGATCGCCTTTTGCCAGGAACTTATTGGCAAAATAATAGGTAACGTCGTAAACACACTCCGCTTTCTGGAATGCCTTCAACGTCCTATAGTTGTTATCTTGCCGTATAAAGTTCCTTACCATTCTATTTAATCAATGCTGATACTATTTAGTCGTCATAAACACAATTTATTCCTTACTTTCTCTCATTCAATCTTTATTGCTGTCTGCTTGCCTGAGGCTATGGTGGCTGACAGACTTCTTGTCTTGCGGTTTTTGTCTTTCGCCGAGGGGCGCACTAGCAGAATGTAGTCGCCAGGCATCAGTATCAGGTTCTCGCCTGCGGGGTTCGGCACGAACTCGCGTACCAGCTGCATCCTGCCGTCGCGCATCTCGAAGACGCTGACCTGCCGCCTTGCCTTCATGCGCTCTATCATCAGCATCCCGGGGGCGGGTATCGCCAGCTCGGTCACCGCGTCCTTGCGAATCTCCACATTGTTTATCGCTATCGGGGGAGTGGAAAGGATTTCAACATCGTATGTACCCTCGAGGTATTTCACACTGTCACCCAATCCCTGCACACCCGTCAGGTCAGCCTTACCGCTCTGGCGCACCACGACTGGATAGTCAGGCACACTCCACACCACCCGCTTGTCCTCACGCCTAACGCACAGCCTTCCCTCATCTACTACAGAGGCAAGCGTGTAAACCCTGTCGGCCCGAAAGGTCCTGTTGCGGAACACTATCGAAGGCCGCGTATAGACCTCCACGTCGTAGTCGATCAGCGGATCGACCGTAAGGGTGTCCGCCGCACGACGGCCATAGTAAACCCTCGTATATATCGGCTTTCGGTTCTGCCGATCGTAGAAGACCACCGGCACATCGTCAACGTATTTTTGCCCATCCTCGGTGGTGAGGCAGAGCGTAACACGCGATTCTGACAGCGCGGCGTGGAACAGTAGCTGCAACTCGCCGGCAAACGACTCCTCGTTCTCAATCGGTATGACCGTGCCGGCACAGTCGAGCGTGGCGCCCTTGCGGTTTCCCGCAGCAATGTTAAGTATGAAGGTCTTGACCACGCGTCCGCTCTGTTGTATCTTGCCTGCCACTTCGCAGATGTTGCTTCCGCCGTTCGAGCCGTCGGTGATCACGAATATGACGTTGCGCGACGAGTCGCCCACGGGGAAGTCGCCCACGGCGCCGTCCAGCGCCGTAGCGGCCGAGCAGCCGCCATTGGGCACGAGGGTCTTTATCTTGCTCTGCAGCTGATAGCGGTTGTTGGGCTCGAACGGACACTCCAGCCGAGTGCCGTAGGAGTTCTGGTTGAGATGGCCGAACACACGCATAGCCAACTCGGCGCCGCCTTTCTCGGGCAAACTGTCGAGGAAATGCAGCAGCACCTTCTGTGTCACCTTTATCTTCGAGTCGCTCTGCCAGCGGTCCCACATGCTGCGCGAACAGTCGACCAGCAGCAGTATGCGCACCTTCTCAGATTTCTGCTCGCTAGGCTCGGAAGTCGGAATACGTCCGGCAGCAAAGAGCGGCTGGAATGCAAAGGCCAACAATGCTATGAGCAATAGTTTTCGCAAGAACAGGTAGATTAGAAGTCTCCGAGAGTTTCAGGCAGCTGGGCAAGAGCCTTGGGCAGGTCGTCGGCCGAGAGGACGGCACCATGATATTTGTTGGTGTCTTGCATGAAATCGACACCGAAGCCCATCTTGGTTTTCAGTATGACGCACACAGGGCTTCCCTTGCCGGTCATAGCCTTGGCTTTAGCCATACCGTCGAGCACCTGCTGCATATCGTTGCCGTTGTCGATGACCACGACCTTCCAGAGGAAGCTCTCGAACTTGGCCTTGAGGTCGCCGAGAGTCATCACCTCATCGACGGTGGCGTCGATCTGCTGGTTGTTGTAGTCGATAGTAGCGATGAGGTTGTCCACATGCTTAGCGCCAGCGAACATGGCGGCCTCCCAAATCTGACCTTCCTCCAGCTCGCCGTCGCCGTGCATGGTGTAGACGATGTGCTTGTCGCCCGTCATCTTCTTGCCGAGAGCGGCGCCGACGCCCACGCTGAGGCCCTGACCAAGCGAACCCGAAGCCATGCGGATGCCCGGCAGGTTGTGAGCCGTCGAGGGGTGACCCTGCAGGCGAGTGCCGAACTTGCGGAAGGTGGCCAACTCAGAGACGGGGAAGAAGCCGCGGCGAGCCATAGTGCTGTAGATGACCGGAGTGATGTGGCCCTGGCTGACGAAGAGCATGTCCTCGCCCTCGCCGCTCATGGTGAACTTGGCCGGGTCGAAGTCCATAAGGTTGAAGTTCATGGCCACGAACCAGTCGGCGGTGCCGAGCGAGCCGCCCGGGTGACCGCTCTTGGCGTTGGTGGTCATACGAAGGATGTCGCGACGCACCTGCGTCGCAATCTGCTGGAGTTCTGCTGTTGTTTTCATGTATTGAGATGTTTTTGTTTGTCTAATTGCCTAACCGTCGCAACTATATGGCGACACGGACGTTTTTTATTGACGGCAAAGATACATTAAATTTGGGTACTTTGCCAATAAAGATTTGCACATAACGGCCGATTGTATTATTTTTGCACCCTGAATAACGAGACACACCCGTCGGACGACGCTTGTTCTCAAGTCGTTAATAAATCACCAACAAACACAGAAATGAAAAAAACATTCACATTCATGCTTGCAGCCATGATGGTCTGCGCTTTTGCTTTTGTAGGTTGCCAGAAAAACAGCCCCCGGGCGTACGTGGACAAGTTCTACACCGCATTGAAAAAGAAAGACTATGCAACCGTAGTGGATATGATGCCCGATACCAAAGAGCTTTCCAAAGAAGACAAAGAGGGCGCAATAGAGATGATGAAACTGTTCGACGGATTCGCCGGCGGTGTGAAAGACTACGAGATTGTGTCGGAAGAGATTTCAGAAGACGGAAAGAGAGCGACCGTGACGGTGAAAGTGACCTACGGCACAGGAGATGTGCAGGAGAGCGAGGAGAAGTTTGTGAAGACCAAGAAAGGGTGGCAGCCCGCGGCGCTGGACGACTTGGAGTACGATGCCCCCGAAGAAATGGACGGCGAGGGTGAACAGTTTGACGAAGAAGAGATTGACGAAATAAGCGGAGCCACCACGGAAGAGGAGGAAGAATGAATGCTTGAGTGCTTGAGTGCTTGAATGCTTGAGTGCCTGAGTTGCACAACGGCAACATACCCAACAAAATAGGACATCGTCACGCTTACACAATCACGTAAGAAACTTATCGGCAGCGTCTGCGGCATCCTGGCTGCAGTGTGCTACGGCACCAACCCGCTTGGTGCGCTGAACCTCTACGCCGAGGGCATGGGCACCAATTCGGTGCTTTTCTACCGGTTCGGATTGGCATGGGTGATAATAGCCGCCGTGATGGCGGTGAGGCGCGAAAGCGTGAAAGTGAGCTGGAAAGAGTTTGCGGTGGTGACCGCGCTCGGAGTGCTGTTCACTTTCTCGTCGCTGACGCTCTACGTGAGTTTCACGATGATGGCGGCGGGAGTTGCGTCCACGATATTGTTCACCTATCCTGTGATGACGGCCGTGATAATGGCCACGGTGTTCAAGGAGCGCATCACGTGGCAGACGGTGGCGGCCTTGGTGCTGTCGCTTGCCGGCGTGGTGACCCTTTATTGGTCGGGCAAGACGGGGACGCTGCCGATATGGGGGGTGGTGCTGGTGCTGATAAGTGCCCTCACATACGCCCTCTACATCATTGTGGTTGACAGGAGCGACCTGCGGATGTCGAGTTTCAAGATTAACTTCTATGTGCTGTTCTACTGTGCGTTGGGGATGGTGATATACTCGCTCATCAGCGGACAGGCATTGATGCTTCCGCCCACGGGCAGAGCCTGGTTCTTCGTAGGATGGTTGGCCATAGTGCCAGCCATCATGGCGCTGAGCCTTATGGTGTATTCGGCGAAGTATATCGGAAGCACGGCGACGGCGATAATAGGAGCGCTGGAGCCGCTGACGGCGGTAGCGATAGGCATAGGGCTCTTCGGCGAGGCGTTCACGATGCGGCTGGTGGCAGGCATAGTGCTGATATTGGGAGCGGTGGTGTTGACGGTGGTGAAGAAATAGTGGTGAGAATGGTAGCGTCTGTTCCCCATATTTTTTTCAAAAAATTCTGCAAGTTTTTCGACCTGCAAAGTACATAATAGCACAACTTTACTGTGATGATTGCCCAATTGCACACCAACCCGATTATATCATTTATAATCATCTGGCAACAAGCAGCGTAAGTAATCACTCCCGTTATACTTCTGAATCACCACTGAATTACAACCGAATTGAGAAGGTTGTATCTCCCAGACCCCTTCGAGACCCCTCCCAGTCCCCTTCGAGGTTTCTCCTACCGATCTTCTACTTACCACCTACCGCTCCCTACCCTCTCTGATAGTTTCACAGAGGCTGTATCCTGATAGCCATACACCATATCCCACGAAGACATCTTGCAATGCTGTAATCCGTGACCAGTGATTAAGGACTTTCACATTGTTTTTTTCCACCCCAAACAGGCAATTTGTCTTTTGTCTAAAGACAAAAAAACAATATTTCCGTCGAATCATTTTTTTCTTCGTATTTTTGCATATTTAAATATTCTGCATAGACTGCAACAATACCTCAAAAGATTGTCTGGAACTCGTGGGAATTACAATGAAAAAACGGCACTAATGATCATTCAAAATAAAATATTTAATCATAAAACATACGAAAGAAAAGACCCAGCATCAGTTGCTGGGTGGAGAATCAGCGCCACCCAACCCTCGTTTGCACGCCTCATGTCAACTTTGATTGCAATCATGATGATTGCAATAAGCGGGAGTGTGGCGTATGGACAGACATGTGGAATTATTTACTGTTCCCCTTCGGGCAACGATGGGAATGATGGAAGCAGCACGGCTCCAGTGCAGACGCTTTCAAAAGCGTTAAGAAAAGCCACCGGTGGAACAGCAACAAGCCCCATAGTGATCCGTATGGCAGGGGGAACATATAATATCAACGACACTGTCAACCTGAAAAGCAACGTGATTATCGACGGAGGATGGACAGCTAACACCTCAACGGGCGTATGGACAAAGACACCAGGGACCAGTACTACAACGATAAACCGAACGAATACAAATGTACAAACCGATAATAACGCCCCAAGGTTGGTGGCATTGGAAGGCAACAACATCAGCGGTTTCAAGCTGCAGGATATAACAATAACGACAGCTGATGCCTCTACCGATGCATATACTTCAGTATATTCGGAAGGATTCGAAACGACAACAGCGGTTACCGCATACAATACCGCAGGAAACGTTCCACCGAACTGGTATAGCCATGTAAACGGTACAAGCGGCAATATTGTAGCCCCACAGGTTGTTACAGGGTCAGGTACGTACATTTACGTACACTCTGGCAGTAATTCCTTGCACATGGAGGCAGGCAGCAGTGGAGACAAGGCATACGCCGTATTGCCATACAACACCACATTGAGTACAAGAAAAATCTCTTTCTGGTCACAGATGGAAAACGCCAGCAATGGTAAACTCAAAGTTGGCTATGTGACCGCAAAGACAGATGCCGCATGTGCTAATTTTGTAACCATAGCGGAAATCACCTCTACAACCACTTTCACCGAACATGTTGTTGACCTGAGTTCGGTACCCACAGGGGCATTTATCTGTTTCTACTGGAATTACTCATCATCTTTTTACGCCTGTTGCATTGATGATGTGAAAATTTTCAGCGGTAGCCCATACGGAATCTCGACCTATGCGGTGCATCTGATGAACGGATGTAGTGACTACGAGATTGTCCGCTGTCACTTGAAGCCAGGCAAACCTTCTGTAGGAATGAATGGTGAAAAAGGAGATAATGGTAAGCCAGGAGCCAATGGAAACAGTGGTAGCCAAGGCGGAATGCAATCCGGAAATAGAAATACAGCCACTGGTGGCGCCGGTGGGTCTGGTGCAAATACTACAGGTGCTGGCGGTGCTGGCGGTAAAGGTGGTAAAGGTGGTAATGCGGGATATGTTGAATGGCATCATGGTTTTTTGAATCTCACACATGACACTGGCCCAGGGGCGTTTGATGGTGATGCGGGTAATGCGGGAACCGCTGGGGATGGATATGCTGGGGGAACTGCTGGCTCACGTGGTACTAAATGCCAGGGTACAGGTGTTTTAAATAGGTCTTGTAATGCTAATGATGGCAATCCTGGTAATGCTGGGACAAATGCATCAGTCGATGGTGCAGATGCCCCAACAACTCATGCTGACCTGTCCAATACAACCAACTATACCACATATTTTAGCCCCGCATCAGGCGAATCTGGTGGAGATGGTAAAAAAGGCGGCGGCGGTGGCGGTGGCGGTGGTGGCGGCGGCGCTGCTAACTGGCGAGTTGAGGAAGGCAATATGAGACAGCTTGCTGGTGGTGGCGGCGGCCAAGGCGGCCAAGGCGGCGGTGGCGGTAAAGGTGGCTATGGTGGCTATGGTGGCGGTTCGTCATTTGGATTGTACATTTATGGAACTCCGACACCTACTCTTGCGGACATTCTAAAAGACACATATATTGAAGTATCCGCTGACAATTATGGCAATGGTGGTACTGGTGGTGTTGGTGGTACTGGTGGTACTGGTGGTACTGGTGGTACTGGTGGTACTTACCGATATTCCTCATACGACAGTTTTTACTCTGGTAAAGGTGGTGCTGGCGGTAAAGGCGGAAACGGCAGTGCTGGCGGTAAAGGACAACCAGGCGCTTACGGTAAAGCCCACAAGATTGCAATTGTGACAACTTCTGGTTTGCAAACGTCATCTATCAATGGAGGATCCAGCAGTTATAATACTGCTCCCAGCAACCACGTCACCTCTATCGACTATGGGCAATCATCAAAGGTGGGATGTACTAACTCGCAGATATTTGTTACGAAGACTGGCGGGTCGTACCTTGGTACTGGTGCCAACTATGTGAACAACATAACAGAATCCAGTACCTCCTATATGGGGGAAAACTCCGTCGCTATTTATTTTACCGAACTAGGTCGGAACTATCTGGCGCTTACCTCACCTAGCACCACGCAGCATAATCCCTATATTTTCATCACGAAGAAACGTGACTTGGACACCATAGTGGGTAATAATGTGGTCTGCCATGAATCGTCTTCCGCCATCTTCACCTATAATGGCGAGAAGATAACGGCAGGCGACAATTTCCAGTGGGCTCTAGTTTCTACCGATGGCAATACAACCTATGATACACACAGCGGGACAGCATTGTCGGACGGAGATGTAACGAGTACACAATACTCCATCATCCCTTCGACATTAACCGCCGGCAACTACTATGTGAAACTAGTGATAAAGAACGTCTGCTGCGGCCTCTCAATCCCGATATGGAAAGAAATAACCGTCAGCCAGCTGGAAGCTACGATAGAGTTCGGAGACTAAAAGCCCCACCCAAACCCTCCCCTCAAGGGAGGGCTTTTTAGTTCATGAATGCCACGGCATTTGCAAATCCGGCACAACGAGAACAACGAGATACTATATTTCTAACACGAATTACCATATAATTATCCATAAATCATTTCAATACAATAATTAATGGTTAATTCATGATAATTATATGTAAAAATAGAAAGTGCTGGATTACAAATCCAGTACAACGGGTTAAAAGATGATTTTGTACATCGCAACGTACAAATTTTAAATAAAATTGTGCATCATATTGTACAATTTTTGCAACATCTGTATCATTGGCTTTATTTTTGTATCTTTGCAGATTGTAATCTGATATAGATGGCTGGGAAGATAAAGATACACAAAGGGTTGGATATACCGCTTACTGGGGCGGCGGAGTTGCGCTGCACCGATATGCGGCATATCAGGCTGTACGGCATACAGCCGGCCGACTTTGTGGGGTTCGCTCCGCGACTGGAGGTGCATGAGGGCGACAACGTGGAGGCTGGACAGGCGGTGTTGAGCGACAAGTACAACGCGAAGATACGACTTACGTCGCCAGTGTGCGGAAAGGTGAAAGAAGTGCGTCGCGGCGAGCGGAGAGCTATAACCGCGGTGGTGATAGAGAAAGAGGGAGAACAGAAGCGCTGGACTTACGACACCGAGAAGATGAAAAGCAGAGAGGGGCTGACGGAGGCGATGACCGAGTGCGGATTGTGGGCGATGATGAAGCAGAGGCCGTTTGGCACGATTGCCAACCCCGACGAGAAGCCGAGAGATATCTTTATCAGCCTTTTCGACACAGCACCGCTGGGGCCGTGTCCGTGGAGGTCAATTACAGGTCACTGGTCACAGGTCACAGGTCACTACTTATTTGAAGGGTTGAATGCTTTGAGCATGCTGACCGATGGAATGGTGCACGTGTGTAGTAGAGAGTTTCAAGTTTCAAGGTTTAAGTTTAAAGGTTCGGAGAACGTCATATTCCACGAGGTGTCGGGGCCTCATCCAGCGGGGAACATCGGCACACAGATAGCGGCCATAGCACCGATAAACAAAGGAGAGCGGGTGTGGACGATGAACCCTCAGGATGTCGTGACGCTGGGACGGCTGGTGACGACGGGCGACTATAGACCGGAGCGTCTGGTGGCCGTCACCGGTCCTGCGGCGGTTCATCCACAATACTATCATATTACAGCAGGGGCATTGCTCGGTGAACTGCTCAACGGACAGCTTTCGAGCAAAGACTATCCCAATCTGAACGCCGCCGACGGATTCGGCACACGGATAATAAGCGGCAACGTACTGAGTGGACGGAAAGCCACGTTGGAGGGATTCCTGGGTGCTTACGACAGTCAGGTGACGCTGATTGAGGAAGGCGACAGCTACGACTTTATGGGATGGCTGATGCCAGGATTGAAGAAACACAGCTTCTCAAGGACTTTCCTATCGGGCCTCATGCCTAAAAGTGACCGGAACATAGTGACCAGTGACCAGATACAGGTCACAAGTCACAGGTCACAGGTCACAGGTCACAGATCACTCATCACATATAATTTCAATACCAACCTCCATGGTGGCGTGCGTCCGCTGGTGTTCAGCGGCGACTTTGAGCGAGTGTTCCCGTTTGACATCTACCCCACCCAGCTGATAAAGGCGGCCATCATAGGCGATATCGACCTGATGGAACAGCTGGGCATATATGAGGTGGAGCCAGAGGACTTCGCCTTGTGTGAATATATTGACCCGTCGAAGACGGAGATACAGACAATCATAAGAGAGGCATTGGAGAAGGTGAGAGTTTCTAGTTTTTAGTTTTGAGTCATGAACGGACTTCGGAGATATATAGACAAGATAAAGCCCACCTTCAGCGAGGGGGGCAAGCTTGCGTGGCTGCAAAGCACCTTCGAGGCGTTCGAGACATTCCTGTTCACGCCGAATAGCGTCACCAGGCGTGGGAGTCACATACGCGACGCGGTGGATATGAAGCGGTCGATGATTACGGTCGTCATAGCCTTGATGCCAGCGTTGCTGTTCGGGATGTGGAACATCGGGCACCAATGGGCGGCGGCCAGCGGCCAACAGGCGTCGTTCTGGCTGTGCTTCGTCTTCGGATTGGTGAGGATGCTGCCGCTGATTGCGGTATCGTATATCGTAGGGCTCACGATAGAGTTTGCCTTCGCACAGGTGCGCCACCACGAGGTGAACGAAGGGTTCCTGGTGACAGGATTGATAATACCGATGATAGTGCCGGTGACGACGCCGCTGTGGCAGCTGGCGCTGGCGGTGGCCTTCGCCGTGGTGATCGGCAAAGAGGTGTTTGGCGGCACAGGCATGAATTTCCTTAATCCCGCTTTGGTAGCGCGCGCATTCCTGTTCTTCGCCTACCCGACGCACATGTCGGGCGACTCTGTATGGACAGCAGCCAAATGGTGGGGCACCGACGCGATAGCGGGTGCGACGCCGCTGGGCGAGATGATGGGCGGAAGCATAAGACCTACTGCATCGCTGCTCGACCTGTTTGTCGGCACCACAGCGGGTTCGACCTGCGAGACATCGGCAATAGCCATACTGCTGGGAGCGTTGATACTGCTGGGAAGCGGCATCGCCTCGTGGCGCACGATGCTGAGCATATTCATCGGCGGCGGCGCGATGGGCCTCGTGTTCAACCTCATCGGAGCCAACAGCTATATGCAGCTGCCGTTCTACTACCACTATGTTATGGGCGGATTCATGTTTGGCGCGGTGTTTATGGCCACCGACCCCGTGACCTCGGCGCAGACGAACGCCGGCAAGTGGATTTACGGCTTACTAGTGGGTTTGTTTGCCGTACTGCTGCGAGTGGTCAACCCAGCATATCCCGAAGGGATGATGCTCAGCATACTGCTTATGAACTGCTTTGCGCCACTGATTGACCACTGTGTGGTGGCCGTGAATATCGGCCGACGCAAGAAAAGATGGAAGGAGGCGCAGAAATGAAACAGTTCTCCAACCGATATATGTTGCTCTATTCGCTGGCGCTGGTGGCGGTGTCGGCGGTGGTGCTTTCGGTGACCGCCGTGACGCTGAAACCGCGAGAGGATCTCAACCGACAGATTGAGCAACAGCAGATGATACTCAAAACCATAGGACTCGACTGCGCCAAAAGCGAGACGCCTCAGGCGTATGAACGCCACATCGCCGAAGCCGAACATAACGGCAAAACCTATTACCGCTACGACTGCGACGAGAGGCAGGGCATCATCCTTCCACTTCACGGAACAGGCCTCTGGGGACCGATATGGGGATATCTGGCACTCGATGGCAACGGCAAAGTGGTGGGTGCCGTTTTCGACCACAAAGGCGAGACACCCGGATTGGGAGGAGAGATAGCCACCGACAAGTTCGCCCAGCGCTTCGTTGGGAAAAGCATGGGAGAGCATCCAATATACCTGACCAAGAACGCCGACAAAGACAACCCCTATCAAGTGGATGCCATAAGCGGCGGCACCATGACCAGCAACGGAGTCACGCAGATGTTGGAAGAAGGGTATGACGACTACAAAAAGATAAGAGAGGACGCCACAAGATGAGAAACTGGAAGCTGATAACGATGCCTTTTGACAAGGAAAACCCGATAACCGTACAGGTGTTGGGCATCTGCTCGTGTCTGGCGGTGACGGCACAGTTGAAGCCCGCGCTGGTGATGGCGGTGTCGGTGACGGTGGTGGTGGCGCTGGCGAACCTCATCATCTCGATTATGCGCAAGAGCATCCCGCCACGCATACGCATCATCGTGCAGCTGGTGGTTGTCTCTACGCTGGTGGTGCTGGTGGACTTGTTCCTCAAGGCCTTCGTCTATGACGTGAGCAAGCAGCTGTCGGTGTTTGTGGGGCTTATCATCACCAACTGTATCGTGATGGGACGCCTCGAGGCTTTCGCGATGACCAACCCTCCCCTACCCTCGCTGTGCGACGGCATAGGCAACGGCCTCGGCTATGGCATCATACTGGTGGCGTTGGGTACGGTGAGAGAGCTGTTCGGCAGCGGCACGCTGCTGGGTTATCCCGTGATGGAGAAGATTGGAGCCTACAACATAGGATACGAAAACAACGGATTGATGATAATGCCGCCGATGGCGCTGATACTCGTGGGGTTGATAATATGGTTGCAGCGGAGCAGGAAGGGGTGAGTTTTTAGTTTTAAGTGGTCAGAAAATAGAAATGCAAGAGATAGTCAACATATTCGTCAAGTCGATATTTATCGACAACATGATATTCGCCTTCTTCCTGGGCATGTGCTCGTATTTGGCGGTGTCGAAGACGGTGAAGACGTCGGCGGGGTTGGGCATTGCCGTGACCTTCGTGCTGCTGGTGACGGTGCCCATCAACTGGCTACTCAACAAATACGTGTTGTCGCCTGGCGCACTCGCTTGGATAAGTCCGTCGCTGGCAAACGTCGACCTCTCGTTCCTCTCGCTCATCATGTTCATCGCCGTGATAGCCGCCATTGTGCAGATAGTGGAGATGACCATCGAGCGGTTCAGCCCCACGCTCTACTACGCCTTGGGCATCTTTCTGCCGCTGATAGCGGTGAACTGTGCCGTGATGGGCGGCTCGCTCTTCATGCAGGAGCGTGGCTATTCGTCCATCGGCGAGGTGCTGGCGTTCGCCCTCGGCTCGGGCATCGGGTGGTTCCTGGCCATCGTCGCCATCGCTGCCATACGAGAGAAACTGCGCTACTCCCACATACCACCAGCGCTGCAAGGCGTCGGTATAACCTTCATCATCACCGGCCTTATGGGATTGGCGTTCATGTCGTTTATGGGGATAAAGATTTAGTGAATTGTGAAGTTGTGAATTGACGAATGAAACTTGAAACTCAAAACTTGAAACTTAAAACTTAAAACTTGCTTTACACCCTGTTCATAGCCCTATTCGTTTTCGCGGTAGTGATACTGCTGCTGGTCACTTTGCTGCTGGTGTTGCGGAGCAAGCTGGTCAAGCAGGGTAAGGTGACCATCAGCATCAACGACGACCAACGGCTGGAGGTGGAATCGGGAGGCAGCCTTATCTCAACGCTGGGAGATCAGGGCATACACCTGCCGTCGGCGTGCGGCGGAAAGGGCAGCTGCGGACAGTGCCGCTGTCGTGTGCTGAAAGGCGGCGGAAGCATACTGCCCACCGAGGTGGGATTTTTCACACGTAAGGAGATAGCCGAAGGATGGCGGCTTGGCTGCCAGACAAAGGTGAAAGAGGACATGAGTCTCGCCATCCCGCAGTCGATACTAAGCGTCAAAGAATACGAGTGCACGGTCATCTCCAACCGCAATGTGGCGACTTTCATCAAAGAGTTCCGTGTGCAGTTGCCAGCCGGCGAACACATGGACTTCAAGCCCGGCTCATACGCACAGATACGCATACCCACCTTCAAAATAGACTACAACGACTACGACCGCAGCCTCATTGGCGACGAATACCTGCCGGCATGGGAGCATATGAAGATGTTCGACTTGAAATGTGTGAACAGCGAAGAGACGGTACGCGCCTACTCGATGGCGAACTACCCAGCCGAAGGCGATGTCTTCATGCTCACCGTGCGTATAGCCACACCACCGCTGACGCCAGACCGTAAAGGATTCCAGAAGGTGAACCCAGGTATAGCCTCGTCGTATATCTTCTCGCTCAAGCCAGGCGACAAGGTGACGATGTCGGGCCCATACGGAGAGTTCCACGTGAGGGAACATGCAGCAGACGGAAGTCAGTTGCCAGAGATGGTTTGGATTGGCGGCGGAGCAGGTATGGCGCCGCTCAGGGCGCAAATTATGCACCTCACACGGACCATGGGAGTGCGTGACCGCGAGATGCACTACTTCTATGGCGCACGCGCGCTCAACGAGGTGTTCTACCTCGACGACTTCCTGCAGCTAGAACGCGATTTCGAGAACTTCCACTTCCACCTCGCCCTAGACAGGGAAGACCCGACAGCCGATGCCGCAGGCGTGAAATACACCGTAGGCTTCGTGCATCAGGTGATGTACAACACCTACCTGAAAGACCATCCCGAACCCGAAGAGATAGAATACTATATGTGCGGCCCCGGCCCAATGAGCAAAGCTGTGACAGAAATGCTCTACAACCTCGGAGTGGAAGAGGAGAACATCATGTACGACAACTTCGGCGGGTGAGGATAATGCCTGAAAGATGTGGTGCTTAAATGCTTGAATACTTAAAGCGTGTCGGTGACATGCTTTTTATTTATATATAAACCAAAGATTTTTAGTATCTTTGCAAACTCGTTTTGTGGGGTGGGATTTGCGGTAGGGTGATTATGATTTAGTATTCAAACAGTTATACACAGTATTCAGAAAACGGAATGAACAAACAGTCTATTATCGGTCTAGTACTCATCTTCGCGATATTTGTGGGATATATGTTCTGGGTGACTCCCAGCAAAGCAGAGCGCGAAAAGCAGATGGCCGAATATCAACGGAAACTCGACTCTATAGCACTGGTGGAGGCACAGGAACAGGCGATGGCCGACTCGTTGCGCGCACAGCAGGAGGCGCTGAAAGCCGCACAGGAGGCAGGCGACAGCGCCACTTTAGCTGAGATGGCCGCAAACATGGGGGTATTTGGTGCCAATTTCCACAAGGAAAGCTCAGTTATCACCGTCAGGAACGGCAAACTAGACATAGACTTCAACACCAAAGGCGCCCGTGTGGACAAGGTGGTGGTGAACGAGTACCTCACCTACGACAGCATGCCACTGGTGCTGGTATCACCGTCGGACTCGAACTTCAACATAGAGCTTCCGCTCAACGACATCCACGCCAACGCAGCGAACACCGGAGAGCTGGTGTTTGAGCCTTATATCGACGGCCATCCGTTTGACGGGCAATCGACTTTGAGCGTTGCCGAAGGTGACTCGCTGCAGCTCTCGTTCCGCGCCTACGCAGCATCGGACAGCACCGAGACGGAAGAACGATACATCGAGTTTATCTATACCGTCAAGGGCGGCGACTACAAGGTGGGCTTCGACGTGAGGTTCCACAACCTGGGGCAGATAGTGCAGAACAACGGCTACCTGAACATGCAATGGAACAACCGCATGAACCGTCAGGAGAAAGTCGATAAGAGCGGCAAGGGCAGCTCGAACCGCAACAAGGACGCCGAGCGCTTCAATACGAGTATATACTACAAGTCGCTGAAGGGCAAGGTGGACAACCTGAAGTTTGGCAAGGACAGCGAGAAGGCAGTCAAATATCCAGTCAGCTGGATTGCCTACAAGCAGCAGTTCTTCTGCGCGATACTGATGACCGACTCGGCGTTTGCCTCAACCAACCTCGCAGTCGCGACCGACCGCAACGACACCGCAGCCAACTATCTGTGCGACATGAGCAGCAACATCTTCCTCGACTATAGTGGCGAGAAAGACTACGCGCTGGACATGGACTTCTATTTCGGCCCGTCGAAATACCACGACCTGAGAGCCATGCATCGCAAGTTCGAGCGCATGATACCGCTGGGGTGGGGATTCTTCTTCACCCAGTGGATAAGCCGTTATGCTATCATCCCCGTGTTCAACCTGCTTGAGAAATTCAACTGGAACTACGGTATCATAGTCATCGTGTTGACCTTCCTGTTGCGTCTTGTGCTGTTCCCACTCACCTTCAAGTCGTATCAAGGCAGCGCCATCATGCGCATACTGCAACCAGAGATGCAGGAGCTGAACAAGAGGTTCCCCAACCAAGAAGACGCCATGAAGAAACAGCAGGCGATGAGCCAGTTGCAGAAGAAAGCTGGATACAACCCCATGATGGGATGCCTGCCGGCGTTGATACAGCTGCCTATCATCTGGGCGATGTTCAGATTCTACCCCGCATCCATTGAGCTGAGACAGAAGTCGTTCCTCTGGTGTGACGACCTCTCGACATACGACTCGATACTCGACTTCGGGTTCAACATACCGCTCTATGGCGACCACATCTCGCTGTTCTGCCTGCTGATGTTCGCCGTGCAGTTCTTCTACACCTGGTACACGATGAAAGGCCAGAGCGCGCAGATGAGCATGCCCGGCATGAAGCTGATGATGTACTTCATGCCATTCATGATGCTGTTTTTGTTCAACAGCCAGTCGGCTGCATTGAACCTCTACTACTTCGTGTCGCTGAGCTTGACGATGATACAGATGATACTCATCCGCCAGTTTACCAGCGAGAAGAAAGTGCGCCAGCGCATAGTGGAATACGACCAGAAGCACAAGGGCAAGCCGCAGAAGAAGAGCAAGTTTCAGCAGAGACTGGAAGAGATGCAGAAGATGGCGGAAGAAGCGCAGAGGCAACGTGCAAAACAGGGGAAATAAAATATTGTCAAATCTATAAACACACAAAATTATGGTAATAGGACTTGTTACTATATTCGTAATCGGATACTTCTGCATTGCCATGGAGCATCCGTTCAAAATCAACAAGACCGCCACGGCGCTGATGCTAGGCACGCTACTTTGGACGGTGTTCGTCTTCTGCAACGCTATCGCACAACCCACGATGGACAGCGAGGCATGGCATGCCTTCATCTCGGAGCACCTGGTGGAGAACCTCGGTGAGACGGCTGAGATTGTGTTCTTCCTTCTGGGCGCTATGACCATCGTGACCTTGATTGAAGACTATCAGGGTTTCCGCGTCATCACCGACAAGATCACCACGACCAACAAGAAGAAACTGTTGTGGATACTCTCGATACTCACTTTCTTCCTGTCGGCGCTGCTCGACAACATGACCACCGCCATCGTGATGGTCGCCCTGCTGCGCAAGCTGATTGCAGACAAACGCGAGCGCTGGCTCTATGCCGGAATGGTTATTCTCGCAGCCAACGCAGGCGGTGCATGGAGCCCCATCGGAGACGTGACGACCATCATGCTCTGGATAGGCGGACAGGTGACTACCGTTAACATCATTGTGAAAACCCTCATCGCATCGCTGGTGTGCATGGTGGTGCCCGTGCTTATCGTGGGAGCCACGCTGAAAGGCGACATCGAGCGTCCCGAAGCCAGCAACTCGGGAGTCGAGGTGCCCTCCAACCTGCGCAAGCTCGTTCTCTTCATGGGTATCGGCGGACTTATCTTCGTCCCCATCTTCAAGACCATCACCCACCTGCCTCCCTATCTCGGTATGCTCTTCGCCTTGGGTATCCTCTGGGTGACCACCGAGATACTGAGTCGCAAGTATGAGAAAGAGGGGCACAAGCTGCCTACCGCGGTGAGCACCCTCGAGCATATCGACACCCCCACCATACTCTTCTTCCTCGGCATCCTGATGGCCGTAAGCTGCCTGAAGGTGGCCGGCATCCTCGCCAGCCTTGCAGGCGGTCTGAACAACGCCTTCGGTGTGGAAGCACCTGGATTCTTCTTCATCGACCTCATCATTGGAGTACTCTCATCGGTGGTCGATAACGTGCCTCTGGTGGCAGCCGCCATGGGTATGTATCCTATCACTGGCGCCGAAGTCGATTTTGCCGTCAACCACCCCTTCTGGGAGTTCTTGGCCTACTGCGCCGGAACGGGCGGATCGCTCCTTATCATCGGTTCGGCAGCTGGAGTTGCCGTTATGGGTATGGAGAAGATAGACTTCATTTGGTATCTCAAGAAAATCTCACTGCTCGCATTGGCCGGTTACATCGCAGGTGCACTTGTGTTTATCGCCATGGATGTAACGCTGTTCGAACATATATCCTGGCTGCGTGATTTAGCGTGATGAAACGGATTTGGATTGATTTCAAAGAACGCCCATGGTGGCGTAAGATTATAGACATCCTGCTGGTGCTCTTCGCACTGGCAGGATTTGCCATTATCGGTGCGTGGGCATTCTATCAGCTCGGCTTCACCAAAAACAAAGGCACCATCGACAAGAACTATCGATATATGATGTCAGTGTCGGAGATGGAAAGCCTGAAAGACTCGACGCTGACTCCCGAGCAGATTGACGAGTTGCGCCTGACACAGTACGCACGACTGGCGGCCTACGCACGGTTCTACCCCGTGAACGCACGCCTGATACTGCATGCGGCGCAGCGTTGCGATGACCCCACGATGGTGGATAAGATGATACGCGCCTCGATGATGTATGTAGGAGACAACCCCGACTACACAGCCTTCTCGCAGAGATTGGAGTCGCTAATAAACTCACGCCCTGTGGAGCAGAACCCACACATAATCCCGTGGATGAACACGGTGGAATGGGAAGCGCTGAAGCAAGCCATAGTGAAAGACAGTGCGCTGCTGAACGAAGCTGGACGGCTGACGGGCGTGGAGCCACGCCTGATAGCCGGCTGCCTGATAGGCGAACAGATTAGGCTCTTCAACTCTAGCCGCGAGACCTTCAAGAAATACCTCGGTCCCGTGAAGGTGCTTTCCGTGCAGTCACAGTTCTCATACGGAGTGAACGGCATCAAGGACCACACGGCACAAGCGGTGGAAAGCCACTTGAAAGACCCGTCGTCGGAGTACTATATGGGACGGAGGTACGAACACCTGCTCGACTTCGAGACAGAGAACCACGCCGACGAACGCTACAAGAGACTGGTGGACTACCGCAACCACCTATACTCGTACATCTACACAGGCTGCATACTACACCAGACGATGCTGCAGTGGAAGAGGGCCGGATATGACATCAGCGACCGACCCGACATACTCTTCACGCTGTTCAACGTAGGATTCTCGCAATCGCACCCAAATCCAGAACCGCAATGCGGAGGGTCACATATAAACGTCAGCGGGCATACCTATACCTTCGGAGCCATCGGATTCGACTTCTACTACAGCGGCGAACTGGCAGACGCCTTCCCGTTCTGGAAACAGCGCTTCATAAGCGGCGACGGTCCGTCGATGAGTCAGGAAGAGATAGAGGACATTCAAGACAACATGAGTGACTGTAACCGTCCGCAACGTGGCTTAGAATACATAAAAAACGACGACGAACCGCAGCAGGGAGTGACAGCACACAGCAACGACGAGGAAGACGAGCCTACATTCACGCCAGCGATGGCATACTGATTTCTTAACATTTACCTTAACATAGACAAAAGCCGACACCCAAATGGTTGTCGGCTTTTGTCTATCCAGTGCTTGATGGGAAAAAAGCAATACTATTATAATGATTCTGTTGGTTCTGTTGTAGGAGCAAGTATTTCGCCGTGGTCGCGGATGTATTGTATCAGTTCGCAATAGAAGCGGTGGCGGGAGAGGGTCTCGATGCTGCCAATGATTATGAGTTTCATCTTGGCACGGGTCATGGCGACGTTCATACGACGCAGGTCGCGCAGGAAGCCAATGGTGCCGTCGTCATTGTCACGCACCATACTTATGACTATGACGTCACGTTCCTGCCCCTGGAATCCGTCAACGGTGTTGACAGCGATGCGGCGACGGTAGCGCTTGAGGAAGTAGTTCATCTTGAGCAGACGGCGTATGAGGCGCGCCTGCGCCTTGTAGGGAGTGATTATGCCGAAGTCGGTGAGTTCGTCGTCAATACGTGAAGGTCCGATAGTGTCAATATAGTCTTTGAGGGTATGTATGACCAGACGAGCCTCGCGGGGGTTGCTCTTGCTGGAGGAAAAGCCTTCGCCCTGCTCAGAGAAGCCGCAGGCGGAGGTGTCGAGCCAAGAGACAGCACTGTCGATGGGCGAGAGAAGCCGTTCGGCAACCGACGGATCGGCCTTAAGACGATCATGGTAGAACCAGCGAGAGGAGAAGCCCATGATGGCCCGGTTCATGCGGTACTGGACAGTGAGCATGCTGACGCACGAAGGTTTGGATGAAGCAACATGTTCCATGAGCGTAGTGGCGAGGCCGTCGTGGGCAGCCCGAGGCGACTTTACAGTAGGCGGCAGCTGCTGGTAGTCGCCACTAAAGACTACCTTAGAGCAACGCAGGATAGCGTTCCAGCAGGCAGGTTCAAGAGCCTGAGCCGCCTCGTCGATGAAGAGGGTTGCAAAACGACGTCCAGCCATAACCTGATTGGCTGCACCTACAAGGGTACATGATATGACACGCGCCTCGTCGAATATCTCGGAGTGGATTTTTATTTCGAGCTCGGTTTGGCGGTAACGAAGTTTTCGCAGGTAGTTAGCATTGGACTCGGACTTGGCAGCTGTGGAGAGTTCCCTTAGACGTTTGCGTATGCCCCAAAGTTCGGCATAGTCGGGATGGGCTGCATAACGGCGTTCGTAGCTGCAGTCGAGCATCTCGTCGCTGATGCGAACTGGGTTGCCGACACGTAGCACATTGACACCGCGCCGCATAAGCTGCTCGCTTATCCAGTCGACGGCGACATTGCTCGGTGCGGTGACAAGCACCTGATTCTCGCGCTGGAGGGTTTCTATTATGGCTTCAACGAGCGTGGTGGTCTTGCCTGTGCCGGGAGGGCCGTGAACGATGGTCACGTCGCGGGCTTCGAGAACATGCTGTACGGCGTCGGCTTGGCTGGGGTTGAGCCAAGGGCAGCTGACTCTCGGAAGCTGACGGGATTGAGGCTGAAGGGAACCAACGAGGGTTTCGCGGAGTCTCACAAAATCCTCATCATCACGGCGCAACGCTTCCTGCAGAGCGCTTTTCATCACTTGATAAGAAGTGGCGTCAATGCCCAAACGAAGACCAAGCAGGTGAGCACGACCGCTATCGAGGATAGACTGAACGGCGTTCTGCCCAACGACACGGAGACCCAAAGAGCCAGGTGCCACGCTGTCGATATAGCACTGATGAGGAAATTCGTATATAGAACCATCGTCTTTCTTATAGAAAAAACGGACGGTCTTTCCCGGTTCGAACTCATCGTTGCCGAGGTCGTCGGCCACAGAGCAACGGACAGTGAGTATCAGGTGGTCAAAGGCGTTGCGATGCCACTCGACAGGCTCAACGGGGAATCGAGTACCAGGAACGAAGGAATTCTGAATTTTGAATTCTGAATTTTGAAAGGACTCCTCATACTGATGACGTTCATAGTCGAACTCACAGTCGATGAGTTCGATGAGACGGGAGAGATGAGTGATGGATTGCGTTAGTATGGGATATGTTAATGAGTTAACGCTTCAGCTGTTATTGATGAGTGGTTTGGACTACGCGGCTGGCATCGTCGAGCTTGCAGTTGAACCAACAGCTTTCCTTGCCGTTGTTGAAGGTGTATTTATACTTGCCCGTGCCGCACTCGGAGAACTGGTAAACCTGACCGTTGTTCACGTCGGCCACGACATAGCGACTGCCTTTGGTCAAATCCTTACGATAAACACGATAGTTTTTGTAGGTATCCCATGAGCGGCCGTTGTTGGTCTGGTAATAAACGGTGATGGGCTTGTAGTAGGTCCACTCGTCGAGGTTGACCAGCTCGGTGGGGACATACTGTCTCCGTTGCTCACTTTCCTCGTGCATCTTGGCAGCGCGCGCTTCCTTGACCCAACCCTCGATCATGTCGTAGGGTGAGGTACAGCCGCCGAGGGTGAGCAATGCAAGGATGAACATCGTAATGTTGAGAGGGGTACGACCGCAGTGTTTCATAGACAGATTATTGATAATTACAAAATGCAAAGATACAATAAAGTTTTGAGTTTTGAGTTTGATTTTTACTAAACCATAATAAAACATGGAAAAATGATAAGATATCCAGAACTGTTGAAAGCGGGAGACGGGGTGGCTATAGTGGCCACAGCGAGGAAAATTTCAGAGGCGGAGCTGGCTCCATCGATACAGCTTTTCGAATCGTGGGGACTTAGGGTGATGCTGCCTAAAAACATCTATGCCGAGTGCGACCAGTTTGCCGGGACAGACGAGCAACGAGCCGCCGACCTTCAGTGGGCACTGGACAACGAGGATGTGAAGGCAGTGATATGCGCAAGGGGGGGATACGGTACAGTGAGGATAATAGACAAGATAGACTTCACGAAGTTCGCGCAATCGCCCAAATGGGTTGTTGGTTACAGCGACGTAACGGTGCTACACTCCCACATACACACATTACTGGGGATTCCAACACTTCACGCCACTATGCCGTTGAACATACCTTCCGACTCGACAGAGAAAAGATACCCATCGATAGAAGCACTGCGCGAGGCACTGTTTGAGGGGAAAGTTAGCGAGCGATGGGATGTGGGAAACGGGATGCGGGAAACGGGGTGCGGTGTTTTGGTTGGGGGGAATCTGTCGATACTGTACAGCCTGTGCGGGTCAACAAGCGACATTAATACCGAAGGTAAGATACTCTTTATAGAAGACCTTGACGAATATCTGTACCATATAGACCGAATGATGCAGAACCTGAAACGGACAGGGAAACTGAAGGGGCTGAAAGGGCTGCTTGTCGGAAGGATGAGCGACATGCACGACAACACTATACCGTTTGGAAAGACAGCCGAAGAGATAGTGCTTGATGCTGTAAAAGACTATGGCTATCCCGTGTGGTTCAACGCACCGATGGGACATATCGGCACGGAAAACAGGGCGCTGATACTGGGCGAAGAGGTCAACATTACATGCGACGAAAACGGGATGTTGACACTGTCGCAGATGTTACACGTATGAGATTTCAAAGTTTTTTTGTACTTTTGCAGTTTGTAACACTCAACAAACCGGCAGATGAAACATCTAAACATCGTATGTCTAATAGTCCTGGTGACGGCTACGGTCGCATGCACAAAAATGAATAAAACACAATATGTAGGTGTATGGAAAGCCACTAATGTATCGCTTGACGGCAAGACATGGGACAAGACCGTACTGCCAGAGGAAGAGATGACCCTGACAATAGCAAAAGACAACACCATGACGATGAAAATGGGCGATTATGAGGAGACAGCAAACTGGAGTGTCAACAAGAAGGGAGAGATAGTGATGGCGGAACAGACGGCCACACTTGACGATGCCGGAAATCTGGTGGCAGAGCACAACGGGATGACCGTGAGATTTGAGAGGGATTAGAGATTAGCGGTCAGTAGTCGGTGAATAAGAGACGGATCATAGCAATAGTATTAGGAATTGTGTTTTTGCAGTATTTTGCTGCAAACAATTTTTTCATACACTGCCATAGGTTTCCGACACGAATAATCGTGCACTCGCATCCGTTCCCACAAAAGCCACACAACCATACAGACAAAGAAATAGATACGATAGACCTGCTATCGCAGGCCACATGCATAGGAACGGAGCAACTGACAGCTCCCGAACCATGGACGACTACAATCGCCGATTTCCGCATAGTGAGATGTCCGGACATAACGGCATCGGAACATTACGGATTACGGCAACTCAGGGCTCCTCCGGTTAATGTTTAGCAGAAACGCTGGCAGCTGCCAGCAGGTGACGTTCAGCTTTATATTAACCAAAGTATTTCCAAAACAGATGAAAGCAGGAAAGGGCTATGTAATCATAGCGTGTATTATAATCATATCGGTGTTGGGATGCCAGCACCGGAACGGAGAGGAACAGGCGACAGGAGCAACCGAGTGGTCGGCAGACACAATAACGATAGACGAAGAATCGAACCTGAACAGCAAGATAGAGACTGCAGTAGTAGAGATGAAACCATACGCAGCCGTGGTACAAACCACGGGTGTGATAAGTCCGATACCAACACAGTATGCAGAGATAGCGTCACCGCTGCCAGGCAGGGTGACGAAAAGTCATATAAAGATAGGGCAGACGGTGAGGCAAGGAAGCGCGCTGTTCGACATCGCATCGTCGGAGTATTCGGAGATAGCGAAGAACTACATACAGTCGAAAAGCAATATGCAGCAAGCAGAACGTGCGCTTAAAAGGACAAAAGACCTGTATGACAACCATGTGGCATCGAGCAAAGAATTGGAGGAGGCACAGAACGAGTATAACTTGGCCAAAGAAGAATACAACCACGCCCTCTCGGTGACAAAGGAGTACCAGCTGAACACAGAGAAGATGGAGGTTGGGCAAGCAATGACAGTGCGTTCGCCGATAAGTGGCAAAGTGCTGAAAAACGAGACGGTGATAGGAGAATACATGAAAGAAGACACCGAGGCGAAGGTGATTGTGGCCGATTTAGGGAAAGTGTGGATAAAGGCGAACCTAAGTGAGACAGAGGCTCCGTTGGCATCAGAACTGAAAAAAGTGGAAATACGGACTGTGGCAAGCCACGACAGCGTGATGGAAGGTACTATAGTATATGTGGGCGGTATGCTCGACCCGGAAACCAGGACACTGCAGACAATAATAGAATGTGACAACCGCGAGGGGAGACTGATGCCGAACATGTATGCCGACCTGTCGATGTACACCGACGATAACGAGCACATCATAATACCAAAAGAAGCGGTACTGCAAAGCAGCGAAGGCCGCTATGTGTTGAAGAAGGTCGGAGAAAGGCGATACCTCAAAACATACGTCAAAGTGCAATCAGCAGACGACAAGCAGCTGATAGTGCTCGACGGCCTAAAGGCAGGCGACGAGATAATCAGCAAAGGAGCGTTTTATTTGAGCCGGTAGCGGCCAGCAGTCAGTCATTTAGTTATTAGCAGACAATGATAAACAAGATAGTTAGCTGGGCGCTAGGGCACAGAGTGCTCATGGCGGTCATATTCGGAGCATTATGCGGGATAGGCATCATAGCATGGAACGCACTGTCGATAGACGCCTATCCAGACATCTCGGACACGACAGTGCAGATAGTGACACAGGTGCCGGGACTGGCAACAGAAGAGATTGAGCAGCAAATTTCGATACCGGTGGAACGTGCGGTGGCAGGAATACCGAAGCTGAACACGATGAGGAGTAAGAATTCGTTCGGTATCTCGACTGTGGTGCTGGTGTTTGACGACAGAGTTGACGACTACTGGGCGCGACAACGAGTGACAGAACGGTTGACTGGACTGGAGCTGCCGTATGACGCAGTGCCAGAGCTGAACCCCCTGACAGCACCGACAGGAGAGATATACAGATACGTGCTGGAATGCACAGACGGCAGCCACGACCTGCGAAGCCTGACAGACATACACAAATGGACTGTGATACCCCGACTAAGGCAGATACAAGGAGTTGCCGACGTGAGCAACTATGGAGGTCTCACAACACAATACCAGATAGAGCTGTCGCCCGACAAACTTACAGAATACGGAGTGTCGCTGGGCGATGTCGTGGAAAAAATAGAACAAAACAATATCAATGCCGGAGGAAGTGTGCTGTCGGAAGGGAACCTGAGCTATGTGGTGAGAGGAATAGGACTGGTGAGCGATCTGGAAGCGCTGGGCAACATAGTGGTTAAGAGCAACGAGGGGGCAGCGGTATATATGAAAGACCTGGGCGAATTGAAATACGGCAACCTTGAGAGGAAAGGAGTTTTGGGGTTTGTGGATGACGAATACAAATCAGATGACGCAGTGGAAGGGATAGTGCAGATGCTGCGAGGAGAAAACCCGTCAGACGTGCTGAAAGAAGTGCATAAAGCAGTGGACGACCTGAACGAGAACATACTGCCCGAAGGAGTGGAGATACACCCATTCATGGATCGCACGATGCTGGTGAACCAGACACTTAAAACGGTGAGCCACACGCTGCTGATAGGGATGATTCTGGTAATAGCGGTGTTATTCATATTCCTGGGGAACATACGAGGAGCTGTGATAGTGGCCATCACAATACCCATCTCGCTGCTGATAGCGTTCATACTGATGAAGATAACCGGCATACCAGCCAACCTGCTGTCAATAGGAGCGATAGACTTTGGAATACTTGTTGACGGAGCGATAGTGATGATGGAGACGATACTAAAGAAACGCGAACGGAACCCCGATGACGAGCTTACGGTGGATGTGGTGAAGAAGCGGGCATGGGACGTGGCTCGATCGATATTCTTCTCGACGATAATAATCATCACAGCGTATATGCCACTGTTTGCGCTGGAACACATAGAGCGCAAGCTGTTCACGCCGATGGCCTACACAGTGGGATATGCCTTGATAGGAGCACTGCTGACCGCATTGCTACTCACCCCCACCCTATCATACGTAGCATACCGGAAACCACGCAAGATGTACAAAAACAAGTGGATGGAACGGCTGACGGAATGGTATAAGAGAGTGACAGAAAAGCTACTGGATAAGACACGTATGGTGCTGACGGTGCTGACGGTGACACTGATAGGAGCCACGGTGCTGACCATCACCGTAGGCAAGGACTTTCTGCCTACGCTAGACGAAGGAGCGGTATGGGTGCAGGTTCAGCTTCCGCCAGGACTCTCGATAGAACAGTCGAAACAGATGTCAGACGAGCTGAGAGAGAGGCTGAAGGCATTCGACGAAACATCGTACGTTATGACACAGATGGGACGAGACGACGAAGGAGCTGAGTGCTTCTCGCTGTCACACGTAGAGGTGGGAGTGGGACTGAAGCCATACAACACATGGAAGAGCCACCGCAGCAAAGCAGCGCTGGTGGCGGCGATGTCGGATACCATCAACTCGATGCCAGGCTATGAAGCGGGATTCTCGCAACCTATAATAGACATGGTGATGGACCAGATAGCCGGCACGCACAGCGACCTGGCTTTGAAGGTGTATTCGGACGACCTGGAGGCGACGAGAGAGACGGCCGAAAAGATAACGAAGCTGCTGGCCGAGATACCGGGGGCCGGGGATGTGGCGATAGATCAGGAGCCACCGACACCGCAGCTGCAGATATCGGTTGACCGGCAAAGAATAGCAGAATACGGACTAAACGTATCAGACGTGACAGACCTTATAGAAATAGCCATCGGAGGGAAGGCAGTGTCGCAGATATACTCTGGGAGCAAGGTGTATGACATCACCTGCCGCTATGGCGAGAAATATCGAGACACGCCAGAGAAGATTGCATCGTTGACACTGACCAACAGCGAAGGAGTGAAGGTGCCGCTGTCGGCGGTGGCGGAGGTAAAGACGGCACTGGGGGCAAGCACAATAATGAGAGAGATGAGCAGGAGATACACTCTTATCAGACTGAACCTCAGAGGTTCGGACTTAACCACTTTCGTGAACGAAGCAAACAGGCTGATAGAACAGAATATAGACTACGACCACGAGACGATGCAGCTGCAATGGGCCGGGCAGTTTGACAACAGAAACCGCGCGTTCAGCAGACTGATGCTTGTGCTGCCGCTGACGCTGGTGGTGATGTTCATACTGCTGATACTGGCTTTCGGGAAAGTGAGACAGGCAGCATTGCTGATGTCGGTGGTGCCGCTGGCGTTGTTCGGAGGAATGCTGGCGTTGAACGTGAGAGGGATGACACTGAACGTATCGTCGGCGGTGGGATTCATCGCACTGATAGGCGTGGCCATACAGAACGGAGTTATAATGATAACGCACATCAACAACCTTAGGAAGGAAGGCAAGGAGCTGAGACAGGCAGTGGTGAGCGGAGCCAGCCACAGGATGAGGCCGGTGCTGTTGACGGCATCGGTGGCGGTACTGGGGCTATTTCCGGCATCGATTTCCACAGGCATCGGCAGCGATGTGCAGAGGCCGCTTGCGACGGTGATTGTGTATGGGCTGCTGTTTGCGACTGTGATAACGCTGTTCATCCTTCCGACAATTTATTATTTGATTGAGAAAAGAAAATAAATATCAAGGAATTGAGTTAAAGTTTCAGTGTTAAGATTAAAGAAATGAAAAGGATTGCAATAATCATTGTATTATTTTTCGGAGTACGTTGCACGATGGCGCAAATGCTTGGCTACCGCGAGTTCATCAGCGCCGTGGTAGAGAACAACCAAGAGTACAAGGCAGAGCAGCTTAACGTGCCAATGAGCGAAGCGCAACTGAAAGCCTCGCGGTCGATAGGGAATCCGTCGCTGAGCGTGGAATACGGCAACAACAGCGACTGGGGAATACAGATGGGGCAGAGCCTCGACATCGGGGTGACACAGCCGATAACGTTCGGCGTGGTGGCGGCGAGAAAGCAGGTGGCGAGAAACGAGGTGGCGATGGCATCGAGCAACCTAGAGGAGTATCTGCTGAACATGAAGGCCGAAGCGACAAAAGGTTTTCTGGATGCGATGCTGGCCCGCGACCTGACGGAGACAGCACGGCAGACATACGAACAGATGAAGCGTCTGGCCGAAGGTGACAGCCTGCGTTATGCGAAAGGAGACATAGCGGAACTAGACATGCTGCAGACACGGATTGAAGCCCGCATGGCAAAGCAAGAATACATAGCCAGCCAGGCAGAATACCGCAACGCGCTGGTGGCGCTGGATAAGATGGCCGGGAATCCGAGACGCGGGACGATGGGAGTATCAGGAGAGCTGAGAAACCCAGGCAAGGACTACAGTAGAGGGGAGCTGATAAGGCTGGCGATGGACAAGAGGCCAGACCTGCAGAGCGCACGGCAGGCGGTGACCCTGGCGGAAAGCCAAGGAAAGCTTACCAAAAGAGAGCGGATGCCGGAAGCAGAGCTGTCGCTGGGAGTGTCACTGAACTCGAGGGTGAGAAACGAAGAGGCACCGGCTCCGGAATTTATAGGCTACACGGCAGGGGTGTCGCTACCCCTACCCTTTTCGAACGCCAACAAAGGGAGCATACGCGCAGCGCAGATGACGGTGCAGCAGGCAAAACTGCAAGAGGAAGCAATGGAAAAGCAAGTGGAGAGCGAAATCATGCAAGCGTACAACCGATACCTGCTGGCACAAAAGAACGCAGAGACGTACACAGCGGAACTGATAGGTGACGCCGAGACCATCATGCAAGGACGGATGTACGCATACGAGAGAGGCGAGACGTCGCTCATGGAGGTAATCAATGCACAACGCACATACAACGAGGTGAGAAGGAGCTACGCCGAAGCGATGCATGAGTGCATGACGGCGTGGGTGGAGCTGCAGCAATGCAGCGGAAGTATCGAAGAGATAGAGTTCTAGTTGTCCATCGAAGAGAGCACTTCCCAGAAATCTTTCGGGAGCCAGACATTCTTTAGCTCGACGGCAGGGGCAAAAAGAGGAGCGACGTCGCGGACCTTGTAGCCAGCGATGCCACAGCCTATGCGAGTGACAAGAAAGGTAAGCTCGGGATGCTGACGGGCGAAACCGATGAAACGCACGATATTCTGGCGCATGGGTTCCATGCCTTCCATAGTGGAAATGGCGTAGCTTTGCCCTTGTAGGCCGTCACCCTGACCAAGGATGGCACCGAAACGCTGCATAGCTGTGTAGGCGGCGCCACCGCCATGCATGCCAGCGGCATTACTGCCGAATACAAAAATTTGTCCCTCGGAGAGAGAGGTGATTCTGTCGGGGGTGATGCGGCAAGGAGACTGGCCGAGAAGCATAGACCTGATGTCGGAAGAAGTTTTCATGGTGCAATTTTTATACAAAATTACACAGTGTTTCCGACATAACGAAATTATTTTCATAACAGCCTGAAAAACAAAACCGACAGGACCACTTAGAAGGCACATAAACACCCTCGCGTCAATGCAATTAAGACAAGATTAACAAAACCGACAGTATCCCAACAAGGAACCACCTTAAAAACCAACAAGATAGAGTTTATTGGTTTTGGTCCCCTTTTGGTATCCTTTTGGTATCCTTTTGGACAGGTCAACGGCAACGCTGTGTCTGCGCCGTGGAAACGCCTTGGTCGCTTCAACAGAGGAATATGTGTCGGCAACAACGGCGATAGAGGCGGCCTACGGCAACAGAGAACCGATTATAACTGAGGAATGGTTATAAAGGCGCAAAATAAACTAAAGGTGTGGGGACATCTATACACACTAAGGGTACGGATACCGATACATTAAAAAGGTTAGTCACACACAATTTTAAAGATGGGAGCAAAGGGACGATTATCGGCAACAGGTTGAAAGTAAAAATAAAATAGTATATTTGCAGTGGTGAAAGTCACATTAAAACCAAGCTATATGAAAAAGACTGTTTTATTGATTTTGGTTGCGATGGCGGCGTTGGCTGGATGCAAGGACGTGGCGGAGAAGGAGGAAGACGCGGTGGAGAAACACGTATGTGTTTACCTGAGCGATAAAGGAAACTTCAAATTCAAGGAGAGGATAGGGACGGAACTCAAGTCGGCGCTGGACTCGCTGCTGAAGATGAAGGAAATGCTTGGGGCGGAGAGCAATGAGCTGGCGACGGAGGAATGGGAGGTGAAGCGTGTGATTGTGGACAACTGTGTAAAGACGGACACCGGGTGGCACTGCGTGAGAGCGTACAAAGCCGGCGACAGACGGTTTTACGCAATCGGGGTAAAGAATGTCGAGAACGGAGGGAAGGTGCGTTTGACGGATGATGTGATAGACACGAAGGGTTGCTGGTATGTTTCAACAAAAATTTAACATTTTCGGACATCCTGACTATCAACGACTTGTCAAAATGTTTGAAAAAAAGTTTTGATTGCCGCACGGTTTTTGAGATTTTGTGCAACAAACTATATAGAGAAAAACGAAAAGCAAAAACGACGAAACATCAGAGCACCACCATAGACGTAAGAAAAACGATTGAAACATAGAGAACAGAAAGAAAATGAATACATGGCGATGCTCGACGAGTGCCGAGGATTGATAACGAGCTTGTGTGTGGTGCATAGAGAGCATCTGGACGTGGATATTGAGGATGTGCAACAAGACATAAGGGCCAACCTATGGCAGAGCTACGGGAGTTTTATGGGAAGAAGCACAATGAAGACATGGGTTTACAGAGTGGCGCTGAACACAATATACATGCATTACAGGAAGCAGAGATACCGGTTGAGGACAGAGACACGCCCGACAGAGAGCATGAACACAATAGCAGACAAGAGAGACAACGAACTGACGGAACAGCTGTACAGACTGGTTGAGCAATTGGAGGCAGATGAGAAGACGCTGATAACGATGTATCTAGAGGAGTTGCCGCAACGAGAGATAGGCGAGGTGCTGGGGGTGAGCGAGGACGCGGTGTTCAGCCGGATAAAGAAAATCAAAAAGAAACTGAAAGAATTGAACGACCATGAAAATGGAGAAAGATAATTTGGAAGAGATGTTTGACGCATACCGTCGAACAAACGACAAGACCGAAAAACGGACAACGTCGGAGAAGCCACCGCGCATCAGCAGCTACAATCGAAAAAAGAGAAACTGCATACTGACGCTGGCGACGGACGTGGTGCTGGCCGGAGCGCTAGTGTGGCTATTCTGCACACATGTGTCGGACGGAGGAGACCTGGCGGCACTGGCGACGATAGGAGTGCTGCTGGCGATACACACGGCGACTGGAGTGCAGAGACTTCTGAGGCTTAAGAAGAACAACCCCGCGACAGCACAGCCAGAGGCGGTACTGGAGTATGCAATAGAGACGGAAGAGATGCGCGACCAGCCAACGACGGTGCTGAGCCGCCATGTGACGATTGCGGCGGCGATGGCAGCGATAGTGTTCGTTAGCGTCACGCCGGTTTATGAAGGTCGAACAATGTCGGCGATGAACATAGGCGAAAGGGCTAGCATCATAACGAACATAGACGACATACTGGCCAGCGGACAAAGAACAATCAGAGGATAGAAGGTAAATCACAGACAATCACAATATTCAATAAACAAGGTGAAAAAAGGACTTATCATAGTTTACATCATCATCGCAATCGGAGCGGTTGCGGCGATAATGGCGATGCGGCTGAGTCCGCGGACCGTGCCGTATGAGCAGTGCAGCGAGGTATATAAGCGATACCACGCGGTGGAGGGAGTGGAAGCGTCGTATGTGAAAGACTACAGGTTGAACGACACCATGAGAATAGACGTAACCTTCCTGCAGGCGACGACGGACGAGGGATGGCAGAAGCTGAAAGAGGACTTCAACCTGATAGACCTGCCGCCGGAGTATGGCGAATTTGACGAGAAGGCCGACGAATACACAATCGAGTCGAGACGCTCGCCGAAAGACGACCCATACCATTCGATAGAGCCATTCAAGGGGCGCTCGGACGACCTGTCGGTGGCTGTGTCGCGCTACAAACACCAAGTGTGCATATTCCACACGGAGAACGAGGCGGAGATTGAGTCGGTGCTAGCCTATTTGCTAAACGAAATATCACCAAATACACCAGCAATATGAAAAAGACCATTACCCAAATTGTATTGACGGCAGCGTTAATCATGATGTCAGCAAGCTGCCAAAAGGAAGAGATGATTGAGCCGATGCCAACGCCGACGGCGGAAAGCAAGGCAATGCCGCAAACGCACACGCTGTACTACTCGGTGGATGGCGCAATGGAAACCCTGACGTACCATAGCGAGGCAGAGTGGTACAACTTCATGACACGGATGACAACACTGGCGCGAGCAGGGCACACCATCACGCTGTCGAACACCAAACAGAACCGACCGAACGGCGATTTCGACGTAGAGACAATAGTGTATGACACGCGGTTGGAGTCGGATGCAATAGCATGGTGCAAGAAGATGAACGGATGCGGCTACACGGTGTCGATAAGGTACTATGCCGACCTGAAACTGTACCACTGCCTGGCGACACGACACAGAGGCAAGCTGGACAACGCATGCCTCGAAATGCGGAGAGCGGAGCGGTGAGAGGCTTTTGATTGCATGAACATTTTATATCATTAGACATGGGAAAACGGATATTATACATTACGGCCTTTATGCTGTTGACGGCGGGGATGGTATCGTGCGACAAAAAGGACGACACATCCATCAACAACGGCACAGAGACACCGACAACCCCTGCAGAGCCAGCGATTGAGGAAGACCCGGCAGATTTCCCCACAATGGGATTTGACGAAAACGGAGCATCGGAAGCGCTTTTCTCGGTGTCGGACAGCACAAAAATTCGATTTGCGAGAGGCAACCTGCAATACCAAGCTTCGACCGGGACATGGCGATTCGCAGAGCACCAATATGAGTACATCGGAACCGACAACGAGAGAGTCTCATCGACATACGATGGATGGATAGACCTGTTCTGCTGGGGGACGAGCGGATGGAACAGCGGAGCGGTATGCTACCAACCGTGGTCAACCAGCATGAACAACAACGACTATCTTCTCGGCGGGTTCGCATCGAACAGTCTCACCGGCGCGTACGAGCAAGCCGACTGGGGAGTGTATAACGCAATAGAGAATGGCGGCAACGAGGCAGGCATGTGGAGGACACTAGGCCGATTTGAGTGGTCATACCTGCGCAGCAACGGCAAATGCGCACCAGCGACAATAGGAGGCAAATATGCAGGCGTGGTCATTCTGCCAGACGACTGGCAAACACCAGAAGGACTGACATACGAACATTCAAATTTCAGCAATATCCAAGTAACCAACAACTATACGTTTAGCGAATGGCAGCGGATGGAGGCAGCAGGAGCGATATTCATGCCTGCGGCGGGGCGCAGATGCTACGGCACGATGATTGCGGACATCGGCAGTTGCGGATACTTCTGGACAAGCAACAGCTACTCATGCCAGGGCGACACCCGCGCAGTATTTTGTTACTACCGCACCATCGACCAGTATCCACAAATGGCTTACGGCACGCGCAACCAAGGGTTCTCGGTGCGGCTTGTAATGGATCAAGATTAAGAATCTGTTTAAATTCAAACAGATTCTAACAGTTTGGAGGTTTTTCGTATCTTTGCAGCGTCAAACAACGACGCAGATGCTGCTCATATATACACCAAAGATAACAAACAGGCTGGGATACACGCTGAACGTAGTGTTCCAGAATGTGCTGAAGAAGGAGTTTTCGCTCACCACAGACACTGCCACTTTCAAGAAACACGAGGGGGCCAAGCTGTGCTACGGACCGGAAAGGAAGGACAAAGAGGCAGTATGGGTGAAATCGGCAAACCTGCTGTTTGAGACGAATATTGCAGAGCAGGAGTTGCGACCATTCCAGGAGGAAGGTGAAGCACGACTGTTTCCGACCTACGGGAAAGAGTCGGACTTGAGTTTCGACCCATTTGCAGCTTCATTTTATATGTTGAGCCGCTACGAGGAGTACCTACCTCACAAGACCGACGAACACGGGCGGTTCATGGCACAGGAAAGCTTAGCGTATAAGGAGGGATTTCTGAGGAGCGCAGTGGTTGACCGATGGGCGACGCGAGTGAAAGAGGCCATAAAAAAGCACTACCCAGACGAAGAATTCGAGAACCGGAAGTTCGAATTTGAACAGACGGTAGATATAGACGCAGCATACTGCTACAAAAACAAAGGTCTCGGGCGGACACTGATGGGTGTTGCACGCGACATAGTGAAAGAACACGAAGCAGGAAGCCTGAAGGAGCGAATAAGAGTACTGATGAGGAAAGAGGAGGACCCATTTGACACGTTTGACTACATCCTGTCGTTCAAACGTAGCCATAGGGAGATGAGACTGATATTCTTTGTGCTGCTTGGTGACTACGGGGTTTACGACAAGCCGATATCGTACCATAACAACGACTTCCAAGAACTGCTGAAGCATCTGTGTGACCATGCGAAGATGGGCGTACACCCGTCGTACAACGCAATGACGGAGCCGCATTTGGTTGACATAGAGATGAATCGGCTTTCAGAGATACTGCACCGACGGATAGTGCGGAGCCGATTCCACTTTCTAAGACTGCGGTTCCCAGATTCATACAGGTCGCTTGTGAAGGCTGGCATACGGCACGACTACACGATGGGATATGCCGACACACCAGGATACAGAGCTGGGACAGCAACGCCATATCCGTTCTATGACTTGAGCAGAGACGAGGAGAAGCAACTGACAATTCACCCTTTTGTGTTAATGGACACAACCCTGCAGCAATATATGCAACTGAAACCAGCAGAGGCCATAAGGGTAATAGAGGCAAGCATAGACGAAGCCCGCACAGTGGGCAGCACATTCAGTTGTATATGGCACAACCAGCACCTGTGCGACAAAGAAGGTTGGAAAGGGTGGAGAGAGGTGTATGAGCGGATGATAGAATACGGCATTGGATGAATTAAGAAGTATAATTTTTGAGGTTTAAGCAAATAACAAAGGGATGAATTACAAGACCAAACTGCGTGACATAAAGGCGTTTGTGTTTGACTTTGACGGAGTCATGACAGACGGTGCCGTGTGGATGTACGCGGATAAAGAGACAGTGAGAGCCGGAAACATAAAAGACGGATACGCAATACAATACGCCATCAAAAAAGGGTATATAGTGACGGTAATATCCGGAGCGACATCGTTAAGCATAGACAACCGGATGGAATCGCTCGGGGCCCCGAAGATATACACAGGCGCGTCAAACAAACTGGAGGTATATAGGCTGTTCATGAAAGAGCACGGCCTGAAACGCGAAGAGGTGCTGTATATGGGCGACGACATACCCGACTACGAGGTGATGAAGGAGGCTGGAGTGAGCTGCTGTCCGTCGGATGCAGCCACTGAGATAAAAGAGATAGCAGACTACATATCATTATACGCCGGCGGACAGGGATGCGTGAGGGACGTGATTGAGCAAACGCTACGGCTACACGGGAAATGGTTTCATCCAGACGCAGTGAACTGGTAATCAACATAGCATTGGAAAGTTGGATTTTGATTTTAAGCATATCGGATTTCTGAGGACTGCAAAGCGGTGGTGGCTGGCAGCGTTGGCGGCATTGGCGTTTGTTACAGCCGAGGCACAAAGTTTTTCAAACGACGACACAGTGACGGTATATAACGCCACAGCAACCTACTATGCCGACAAGTTCGTTGGACGCAAGACCTCGAGCGGAGAGATATTCACACAGGACAAATACACAGCGGCACACCATACGATAAAATTCGGGACGTTGGTACTCGTCACCAATCCAAAGAACGGCAAGGAAGTAATCGTCAAGGTAAACGACCGATGTCCAAGACGTGGGATAATCGACCTTACTCGCAAAGGGATAGGAGCAATTGGAATCAAGGGGTCGGGAAAGGTGACCATACGCATACTGCCCAGCTCGTACCAATATGCGTGGGAACATCAGGACGAGATAAGAGAATTGGAAAGCGGAAGGCTGGTGCTGACAACAGAAGCGGAAACGTCACTGTCTTCGGATAATAAAAAAGAGGTAACTGACAAACAACAAAAGTCACCGCCAACACCGATAGAGACGGTATCGCAAGAGAGGCAGAGTAAGACAGCGAAAAGAACTGAAACAGCAGAGAAAAAAGAATCCGCAACGCGATACGACATACTGCTTGCTACAGGCATCGCACGATCGCAAGCGGAGAGGCAGACAAACAAGCTGCCTATGCACCTAAGGGAGAGCGTACAAAAGAGACCAGACCAAATGAGTGGCAAACTAAAACTGATACTCTCGTTAGGGGTATCAGAGAAAAAAGCGAAAGCCATACAGAGGACGCTAAAGCAGAGTTTCCCTAATAGCCAACTAATAGCAAACGAGTGACACAAAGGCGACAGAGCGGCAACAGAGTGCAAAAAAAAGCATTGTAGCAGCTTTTATAATCAAGTAATACTCAGTATCTTAACAAAGATTAATTGTTTTTTTAGCAAAAAATCATTGTTTTACAAATATTTATTGTTATCTTTGCACATTCAAAAAATTGTAGCCTCTCCTGAGTGGAGAGCATTTGCTTGTAGATACGCATCACTCACTGGAACGCACAAATAACACAAACGACGTGAAGAGCAGCCTAACAAAAATCATAACGATAGCCATAGTACTCATTGGCATGTCATACACAGCGTCGGCCCAGCAAGAGGCACAGTTCACGCAATACATGTTCAACCGACTATCGTACAACCCGGCATACGCAGGTAGCTCTGGATCGATATGTGCAATGCTGCTCTATCGCAACCAATGGCTGGGACTGAAGTTGGACAAACCGGTAGCAAACGAGCAATATCACGCAGGTTCGACTCCGTCTGACTATCTTTTCTCGTTTGACATGCCTGTGAAATTCCTACATGGCGGTATCGGCTTGACGGTGTATGCGGAAACGATTGGTTACAACCGCGCCATTTCGGCAAGTATCGACTATGCCTTCAGAATGTACTGGGGACCCGGAAACCTGTCGGCAGCCGTTGAAGCCAATCTGTTCAACAGCACACTTGACTACTCACAGCTTGTGGGTTCGGACGACTTCACGGGTAACTACTATGAGCCAGTGCAGTCGGCCGGTGACCCGCTGCTGGCGCAGAGCGACAAGCAGTCGGACTTCCTTTTCGACATATCCACCGGTTTGTACTATCAAATACCTGGAACATTCTACGTAGGACTTTCGGCGAAAAATCTGCTGGCCTCGAAGAGTGAAACACTGAACTACCAGAATTCGAGAGTATTCTATCTACACGGCGGATATGAATTTGTTTTCCCCTCAAACCCGTCGTTCAAACTGAAACCGTCGGCACTTGTAAAGACCGCCAACTTCTCAGTTTTCCAGGCAGACATATCATGCCTACTTGACTATCAAGGCACCGTATGGGGAGGTTTAAGCTACCGAATATTCGACGCGGTGTCGATACTTGCAGGTGTACAATGGAAAAAACTCCAAGTCGGCTTAGCCTACGACTTGACGACCACCCGACTGGGAACCTTCAAATCGGGACGCAGTGCCGGCTCCATCGAAATATATCTGAAATATTGTTTCAAGGTGGTGATACCACAGAAAAAGCCGTCAGTATATCGCAATACCCGTTACCTACTGTAGCCAATTATAGCACCGCAAAGAATCCATTATTTTGTCAAGGAAAAGAGCAAACGACTATTAACACTTTTTCAAGAAACTGTTAAAGGATACTAAAAGAAGCGACTGTCAGTAACATTTTTAACAAACTGACGTTAAAAACCAAGAAAAGACGTGAAAAAACGTCACGGACAAAAACAATCATTGAAAATAATAAAGAAAGACAATATGAAAAAGATCCTTCTCGCGTTCGCAAGCATCGTACTACTTTGGGGATGCAACTCCACCGAAAAAGGAGAACTGGTAGGAGTACAGAACCGTCCGTACTTTGAGGACATAGACCTCCGCGGTATGGTTTTCATCGCACAGGGCAATTACAGCATGGGAGCTGGCGCGCAGAACACCACCTACGGCGTTCCGTCGCAACCCAGAACAATGCAGGTAACATCGTTCTTCATGGATGAGACCGAGATTACAAACAACGAGTACCGTCAGTTTGTCAACTTTGTGACAGACTCGATAGCACGCCGCATGCTGGGTGAAGCCGGCATGGAGGGATTCCTGATCGAGGAAGACCAGTATGGTGAGCCCATAGAGCCTGCCTTGTTGAACAAAAAGACCAAGATACGCTGGGACGACCAGGAAACCCGCGAGGCATTGGAGGAGCTCTACTATGCAGAGAAGGACCGCTTCTACCGTCGTCGCGACATCGACCCGTCAAAACTCAACTATGAATATTATTGGATCAACTACGACGGACGCAACAACGCCAAGCACGGAGACGGAGCAGCCCTGAAAGAGGAGACCACCAACATCAAGGATGAGTATCGCGGCTCTATGTTCACCAGCCGTCCGAAAGGTCTCAACAGCCGTTCGACCTTCATCAAGAAAGAACTTGTAAACATCTATCCCGACACACTCTGCTGGGTGCACGACTATACCTATAGTATGAATGAAGACTTCACACGCCAGTATTTCAAATCACCGGCATACGACAACTATCCTGTTGTTGGCATTAGCTGGGTCCAGGCAAAGGCTTTCTGCATTTGGCGTTCGAACTTCCTGAACAACTATCTTGAAAGCATCGACTATACGGAGATGAACGACTTCCGTCTGCCGACCGAGGCCGAATGGGAGTATGCAGCGCGCGGCGGTATGTCGCAGCAGACCTATCCTTGGGGCGGACCATACGTGCGCAACCCGAACGGATGCTTCCTGGCCAACTATGAGCCGCTGAAAGGTGCCTACGACGACGACGGTGGCGTGAAGACACTTATGGTTGGTCACTATGCCCCGAACGACTACGGCCTGTATGACATGGCCGGCAACGTGGCCGAGTGGTGCTTGGATGCTTACAACGAGGCAACCTATATTGTAACCAACGCATTGTCGCCTTACTACAACTACGATGCTCAGGACGATGCACCTTTAGCCATGAAACGTAAGGTAATACGTGGCGGTTCTTGGAAAGACCAGAAATTCTTCATCCAAGTACAAACTCGTACCTACGAATTTCAGGACACCAGCAAGTCCTACATCGGATTCCGCTGCGTGCAGCCCTATCTGGGTCGTGTAAAGGGCGACAACCTGAAATCAGCTTCGAACGTATATTAATAATATAGTGTAAGCTGACATCCAGAAAAGAACTATACATCAAAAAAATAAGTAACACTAAAAACAAAAAACTATGAGCTTTATCGACAGACTTGTACGCAGTAAGTCTTACAAAACATTTATGGGTTATCTGTATGGATGGGGCGCAGGTATTGTTATCTTCGGAGCCCTGTTCAAGATTAACCACTGGCCAGGCGGTACCATCATGCTTATCATAGGTATGGGTACAGAGGTTATCATCTTCTTCATGTCTGCATTCGAGCCCCCACACAAAGAGTTCGACTGGACGCTGGTTTATCCTCAGTTGGCTGGAATACTACCTGGCGAAGAAGGCAAACCTGCAGAGGGAGAAGAAGCCATGGAAAACCTGCTTGAAGGACAGGAAGAAGAGGGAGAGGTGCAGTTAGAAGCCGCCGATCCGTTGACACAGCAGCTCAACAAGATGCTCGAAGAAGCCAATATTAGTCCCGACCTCATTGAGCGTCTCGGTGTTGGTATGAGCAACCTCGCTGATTCGGCAGCATCGATGAACAATATGGCTACCGCTACGGCTGCCACCGACAAATTCGTATCGAATATGGACACCGCCGCCGAACAAGCCGGTTTGCTCTATCAGAGCATGAAGGACGCTCCAGAAGCGGTTGCCACACTTTCAAATATCTACAAAGAGACCGCCCAGTCGCTGAGCGCCGGTGACGTGTCGTATGTTGACGAGATGAAGAAGATGGCCAGCAGCCTCTCCTCAATCAATGCCATGTACGAGATGCAGCTGCAGAACTCGACTGCACAGCTCGAAGCCACCAAAGAGGTACAGGACAAGATGCAGAGCATGATGAACAACTTCGCCGACTCGGCCGAAGGTGTGCTGAAATACAAACAGCAGGTCGATGCCCTTACCAAGAAAGTATCCGAACTCAACAATGTTTACGGCAACATGCTTGCCGCCATGCAGACACGTATCTAATTTTTTAGTGTTCAACGCCGCATGAGGAATGAGGCGTTGAAGGTGAAACGAAATAAAAACATTAAAACAACCACTAAAAAAGAAAGATAGACTATGGGTGCTACAAACTGCCCGGAAACCCCGAGGCAAAAAATGATACAGATGATGTACATCGTGTACACCGCGATGTTGGCGCTGAACGTGTCAGCGGAGGTGCTTGCCGGCTTCAAAACGGTCGGTGACGCCATCAACGTCTCGAATATCGCCATCAGCGAGAAAGTGACGGATTTCTACAATGCTTTTGAAGACGCCTACAAGAATAACCCTGAAAAGACACAAGAAAGCTGGGATAAGGCAAAGCTGATCCATAAGGAGACGCAGGACCTGTTGCACTATATCGACACACTGAGACATGGTTTCTTTGCATACATCCAGGGTTCCGTGTCTTATACAGATAAAGATGGGAAAAGTGTAAGCCTGAAACTTCTTGACGAAAACAAGCAACCCTTGTTCGACACTGTCAGAAAAGCTTTGATTGAAGGCAAGTTCGATTGTATGACAAAAGCCGACGACACACACGGTGGAGCCACGTATTTCCTCGCTCCAGAGGACGGAAGCGGTTTCAGCGATGTGGATAAAGGAGCTGTAAACTGTCGTGCCGCAAAGCTGAAGAATAAGATACTCCAGTATAAGACCAACGTGAACAAGATCTTGGGAGAGGATTCCATCCCGCAGAAAAACATGGGTCTTGTTGTAGAAGGCAAATTTGTCAATGCCGAAAAAGACTCGCTTGACTGGGAGAACTTCACCTTCAACGGCACACTTGCCATTGCCGATATGGTTATTATGGCGCGTATGAAAGGTGAACTGCTTACCCTTGAGAACGACGTGTTGAAAAAACTGTTCGACAAAATCAGCGCCAACGACTTCAAGTTCGACAAGGTTACGGTGATTTCACGTCCTACCGCCTCATACATCATTCAGGGTGGCAAATACGAAACCCGTGTGAATATCGGTGCCTACGACTCACGCGCAACATTCACCGCCAACGTGAACGGGTCAACGCTCACGAGCGATGAAACGGGATCGGTGGTATATACCGCAGCCTGCACCACACCCGGTGAGAAGAAAGTTCATGGTACAATCTACGTGAAAAAAGACAATGGTCCTGCAGAGGAATACGAATTCGACGACAGTTATTTCGTAGCTCCGCCTGTGGCTGTGGTGGCTTTGACGAAGATGAACGTGGTGTATGCCGGTATCGACAACCCCGTGTCAATCTCGGTGCCAGGTGTTGACTCACGTAATGTGATACCCGTTGTTGCGGAAGGTGCTGCAACAATCTCCAAAGATCCTAGCGGCAAAGCCGGTGACTATATCATCAACGCATCCAAGATGGGTAAGATCAAGATCCGTGTTGATGCCAAGCTGGAAGGTGGCGGAACCAAGACCATGGGTGAGCAGCTTCTGCGCGCCAAGAAGATACCCGCACCTGTGCTGAAAATCGGTACATTCAAAGATGGCGATGTGGTTGACAAGAACGCACTTGCAGCCGTGGGTAAGATTAATGCCATCATGGACGACTTCGACTTCCAGCTGCCGCCGCTGAAGGTTTCATCCTTCGAGTTCCAGGTGTCTGGTTCCAACTCGTTCGAGTTGACGGGACAGGGCAACACCTTCAACCCCGAGATGATCAGCCGCTTGAAGAATGCCAAGAAAGGCCAGAAAGTTTATATCGACAACGTGGTGGTGAAGACACCTGATGGACAGACACACAAGCTGAAGGCCACCTATAGATTGAAATAATCAATAAACACTACTGATATGAAAAAGTTATTGTTTTGCCTGAGCGTCGCAATGTTTGCGATTGGCACTATGCAGACTAATGCTCAAAACATTATCGATGCAGAGGAGTCGCACAATGACAACTTTTATGCGAAAACCCTGAGCAAAGGCAAAGAAGCCATACCCTATCAGCACCTTCGCGAGAGCGACGTGGTGTGGGAGACCTGCATCTGGCGCACGATTGACATGCGTGAGAAATTCAACCAGTTCTTCTACTTCCCCACCGATCCCGAGAAGGATGTGCAGGGTCGCCAGAACCTCGCCAACACCATCATCAAGGCACTTGAGGCCGGACAATTCGAGGTCTATGAAGACGACGAGTTGAAAATCCCGAGAGACTGGGAGGCCGTTTCGGCTCTTCTGAACCGTGAAGACTCGGTTTATGTGCCTGGAGAGCTCGACGAATGGGGCGATGAGACCGAAGGTACTTGGCAGAAGTTCCAGACGAAACTCGATGCCGCCGACATCTTCGCTTTCAAACTGAAAGAGTTCTGGTATATCGAGAAGCAAGACACCCGTCAGAAGGTGCGCATCGTGGCACTGGCTTTGGTATATCAGCAGTGCAAGGAGCGTGAGGACGGCCGCGAATGCAACTCAATCGACATGTTCTGGGTGCCGATGAACGACATGCGCGTGCGCAACGCCCTCGTCAAAGTCAACGCCTACGACGAGCACAACATCGCAGCCGAGCGTTCCTACGACGACATCTTCATCGACCGCTACTTCGACAGCTATGTGACGCGCGAGTCGAACCGTTTCAACCGTAAGATTGAGTCTTACCTGACCGGTACCGACGCCATCATCGAGTCACAGGAAATCGAAACCAAGCTGGGCGATATCGAATCGGATATGTGGGAATACTAAACTTCCCGCAAGGTCGTAACCAAACGATAAGAGTTAAGGATTGCTCAGCGATTCTTAACTCTTTGTTTTTTCAGCGACATGAAATCCTTTTGCAGAATACCACTGTTTTTAGCCGTCATGATTATGACGGCTAGCAGTTTGTATGCGCAAGAGGGGCAGGACGTCTATGGCAACTACTACACACGGAAGACGCTCATCGAGGGGCAAGAGGCCGAGGAGCTGCAGCATGTGAGGGAGAGCGACGTGGTGTGGGAATACCGCATCTGGCGCACGATAGACCTCCGCGAAAAGTTCAACCAGCTCTTCTATTTCCCGGTGGAGCCAGAGGGGTCAATGGGACGCAAGAACCTGGCATACGTACTCTGGGACGCCGTCAAGAACAACGAGATAACCATCTACGAGGACGACGAGTTCAAGATACCCATCGAGAACGATGTCTTTGTGGAACGATATACGCGGGCCGACACCATAGTGCTTGAGATTATCGACGAGAACGAAGAATATGAGTATGAGACCATCCTGGTGCCCAAGGAGTTCAACTCAGAGGAGATATACCAATACCGCTTGAAAGAAGCGTGGTTTATCAGCAAGCAGATTACCGAGCAGGAGGTGCGCATACTGGGCATGACGATGGTGAAAGACCTCTTCAAGGAGCGTGACGGCGAGAAAGAGTATATCGGCACCGTCGAGCTCTTCTGGATACCCATGCTCTCACGCCGGGTGCGCAACGTGCTGGTCCGCCACGAGGCATACGTAGAGGACAATATAGCCAACCTGCCGTCGTGGCTTCAGATATTCAAACAACGCAAGTTCAACTCGTTCATCACACGCGAGTCGAACCGCTTCAACCGCACCATAGGCAGCTACCTCACCGGCATCGACGCCATCATGGAAGCCGAAGACATAGAAAACAAACTGCTCGACATGAGCATAGACATGTGGGATTATTGATATGAAACAGCCATTACGTATTGCGGCATTGGTCGCCTTGCTTATCTGCTGCAGCATCGCAGAGGCACAGAACCTCAAGATTATCTCGTTCAACATCCGCTACAACTCATGGAACAACATCGACGGCGAGAACGGCTGGCCCCACCGCAAGGCATCGGTGGCGAAGATGATCGAGCAGGAGAAGCCCCTAGCCATAGGGCTGCAGGAGGCGTTGATCGACCAGCTCGAGTATCTCGACAGCGCGCTCCCCTCCTACCGCCGCATCGGCGTAGGACGCGACGACGGCAAGCAAGCCGGCGAGTTCATGGCGATCTACTACAACACCGAGCGGGTAGAGCTTCTTTCGGGCGAGACGCGATGGCTCAGCGTGACACCCGAGACGCCCAGCAAAGGATGGGATGCCGCCTGCTTCCGCACGGTCACCATAGCACGCTTCAAGGTCAAGGCCAGTGGAAAAGAGTTCGTGTACCTCAACACCCACCTCGACCATGTGGGCAAGACCGCACGCGCCGAGTCGGCGAAGCTTATTGCAACGCTGGCGAAAGAATCAGGCGAAGGGATACCGATAATCGTCGGCGGCGACATGAATTCGACCATCAACGACGAGATTTTTCAAAGCTTCTATGCCGAAGAGCTAAAGGCTGCACGCGAGTTGGCGCCAACGAAACATACCGACAACCGCATCACCTACAACGCCTATGGAAAAGACAAAGGGGCGGTGATTGACCATTTCTTCGTGCGAGGTGTCAAGGTCAAGAGTTTCCGCACCCTCGACGGCGACTACGGTGTGCCCTACATCTCTGACCACTACCCTGTCGAGATGGTGGTAAAATACTGAGCACCGTCCGGTTTATTTCATTGTAGCAGAGTCCACTTCCCGTCAATATTTTCTAAATCCACAATTTCCGCCCCTGCACATCCGCATGATACATTGTGTGGTTTGCTGATTTAGGTTGTCACTTTTGCGTCCTGCGACTGGATTAAGTTGACGGGTTAATAACTATCGACTGTTTTTTGTTGTCAGCCTACCAATTATTTTCTGTAGTTGTCCTGGCAAACACAACTGGTGACTCAAAATTATTAATTATCGACAATTTTCAAACAGTCCGCTTTTCGGGGAGGGCTACATATGATTTCCCTCAGATTCTTGTTTATATATTCGTCCTCTATCCAGCTGTATATAAAAAGTATCCATTCCATCGGGTCCACAATCTTCATCGGATTCCAGACACAGTAGTTATATGGAGATAAACTTGGGTACTTGTCTGCCATCGGGTCCACACTCAACCACAAACTCAGGTCAGAATTGTAGTACCTGGCCCCAAAATAGTAATATCCTGTCTCTGAGTCCTTCTCCTTGCCCGTGGATAACGGACACAGAATAGCGATGTTTTCAGGCCTTTTGGAGGGTCTGAAATTGGAACTTTTATATGTGGATTTCAGACGCATTTATTGTTTTATTCACACTTTGTCGTTAATTGCCTTCATCGGAAGTGTCGGATTGAAAATCTGGCTCAACCGGATCTGTCGTATCAAAAATATTACTCTTGTAACCTTACTGTATCATTTATAAAATTATACTTTACATCTGCCAATAGACAATCAAACAATGGAAGATCTTCTTCCCTAAAATTCACACATGATATGGTAATTCCAGTGTTTTTATAGTAAACTTCTTTTAACCAGAGGTTATTAAACAATCCGCAATAACATATCATGCTATCATTGTCATTTATTTTTTTTACTTGCGTAGTATCACAAAAAGGACGAGATACATTTGCGCCAATATGTATAAATACATACGCGGAGTCTCTGAATGGATATACTATAAAATGCCCCTCATCATAGGTATCTGCGTTTTTTTTGTGTTTGCAGCAAACTGACGGAAGGTTAAGGAGTATCACTTTATTGCCAAACCTTATCGTGTCACAGCAAACGTCAACCATATTATTGACCTTTGATTGGGCATCGCAAGTATAAAATGATATTACGCCGAATAATACTACAAGAGATTTTTTTATTCCTGCCATGATTGGTAATTTTGCCTTGCTTCGAGAACGGCTTTTTCTATTTGAATTTTCAATCTGGTATTTTTATCAACAACTTCAAATTGTGGAGCATTACAGTTTAATTCGGAATCCCACTCCACGCCAATTAACACATTATGATATTCATGGTAGGGGTTCACATCTTCTCCTTGCTGCTTCAGTTCATAGAAAAAAGCATGTCCGTAGGCTTCATGGGCAAGATTCTCTACTTGCTTGTCTTCTGACAATTTCGAACTTGTAATTATGTAAACATTATTATCTGGAGAAGGATCAATTGTATTGTCGGGAGTTAGAGTAACGCCTATTGTGCCTTCCTTTCTATTGGTGGCTAATTCGACATTTTTTTGTGAATCGTTATAACTTGTGGCTATGCTGAAAACGTATTCGGTATTGCTTCTAGCTAATGTTTTTAAGGCATTGAAATTTGCAGAATTGCTTTTGTGCTTATTAAGTTTATTCGCCAATATATTACCATTTTTGTCAAATCTTACGTATTTTGCATCTTTTTTGGAAAGTGAATATCTAATGTTTTGTTGAGATTGTTTATCGGTCACTCTTATTTTTGCGCCGTCCGGGTCCACCAACTTCATCGGATTCCACGCACAATAGTTATACGGTGACAGACTTGGGTACTTGTCACTCATGGGATCAACCGAAAGCCACAAACTCAAATCTGGATTATAGTACCTTGCACCGAAGTAGTAATAGCCTGTTTCTGAGTCCTTCTCCTTGCCCGAGAATGTATAACGCTCATTATATGTCCCGGTATGCTGGTCGATGTGGGGTTCTCCGTAGGGCAGATATTGCATATGCTGGACGGGGTATCCTGTAGCATTCGTTATCCAACTGGCGCTACCGAGGTGGTCGGGGTGGTAGAAATAACGGGCGGTTTCCTCGCTATTGTTGTACTGGATTAATTCGTCCATTGTGTTGTGGAAATCAGTGTATAGAAACTCAGGCTTCACCCCTGTATGCAGAACTTCCGGTTGGTTGTTTGTTAAGTTGCTGTTAGTTGTGCCATCAATTTTTTTGTTACAAGATACTGGTGCCGCAACTATTATACGCCCGGAAATGTCATTTAGCTGCATATCCATCAGCATACTGGCATTGCCTTGTAAACTGTCGGAGGCTTGAATCAGCGAGTCTATACCACCGTTTCCTATTTTTGTGCATATTCTGTCAGTTCCAGCATATATATGCTTTGTATATCCATGGTTACTTGCAACAATATATGGCGAGGGATAGAGCGTCACTCCATTGAATATAGTGTACACATTCCTTTCGTAGGCGTTGATATCCATTACGTTTGACAGACCTACAATTTTTGAGTAACGCTCTCCAGATGGGTCGTAACCGTACAGTGACATGTAGTTCTCGTCAATAGACGCATAAAGCCTGCTGTCGTCCGTCCAATATAGAGTTCGTGTAGCATCGTTGTTATATGCGTGATATGTGTGTTGGGCAAGGTTGCCGTTGGCATCATAGATGAAGTCGTCCCTGATAGCCCCCAACATACCGCTCACGCGGCGTACTGCGTGAGGCTGATTATCGTTGCAGTAAGCATATACGCGGTTGGTATTTGTACTATATGTGCCTGAAGAGTTTTGCACTTTTGTTCCGATGCGTCCTGCGGGGCTGTAGGTCATAGATAGTGTAAACCCCGTTCCCGATGCCGAGACCAATCTATCAGCCGCATCATATGTGTAGGTATTCGAGTACGTTCCTCCGAGGCCGGACGGAACGGCGGTGGCAGTGTTTGATACGGACGTCAAATTCCCAATAGGGTCGTAGGTGTAAGAAATTGATTGCATTGGAGTAAATAATCCATACGCACACACTGAGTTCAAGCTGTGCAGTCTCTGCAATGTGTCATATGCGAAAATGGCCACAGTATTATTGCCATATCCAATTATTAGACGATGACCAAAACGGTCATATATTATGCCATTAACATAGTTGTAGGAAACACTGCCTTTAACTCCAGCTACAGATGTTAGTGAACCTGCACGGTCGTAAGAGTAGGAGACTGTCTCGCCATCGGGGTAGCCTATGGCGCGAGTGCGGTTCCAGCTGTCGTAAGTGTAGGTGGTTCTGAAACGGTAGGCTCGATTGTCGTATGGCAAGGCTATGGTGCGGGTGTTCTCTATGACCTCGCCGAGCGAGCCGTAGGCGAAGGTCTCCTCCAGGCCGCCGGAGACTGTCCGTACGACACGCCCCCTGCCTTTGCCCGATGTGCCGTAAGCATATACAACTGTATTCTGCGGGAAGCGTGAGTATCGCTTCTCCAAGAGCCGGTCGCGGTGGTAGGTCATCGTGATGCTGTCGCCCAGCGCGTTGTATTCACGTACAGGAAGACTGAGGCCGTCATACACCCACATCTTCGTGCCGGCGTCGGGGTGCACACGCCTTGTTATACGCCCCATAAGGTCGTAGTCGTAGGAGGTGCTGAATCCGTCGGGGTCGGTGACGGAATCAAGCTGTGCCAAGGCATCATAGTAGAAAGTGGTGACAGCGTTTAGTGGGTCGGTGACGGAGAGTTGCACACCGCGCGGGTCGGTGACGGAAAGATGGCTGTGGTTGTTTGCGTCGGTCACTGTAGTCGTGAACTGAGTGACGGAACCTGCACCCCCGAAGCCATACGCATAACGAGTTGTGTACCCCAGCGGGCTTACGCTGTCGGCCAGCACACGGTCGAGGATGTCGTAGCGGTGGTGGGTCGTGGACAGGCCGGTTTCGGGTGTCGCATAATAGACTGGCGAGAGGTTCTTGCAGAACGGCTCATCCTCGCGTATGATGCGGCCCATATTGTCGTAAGACTTTCCTCCCGACACCACAAATTGCTCTGTTCCTGACACAAATGCGTTCTGCCAGGTCTGGCTTGCACGTCCGAAACCGTCGCAGAAGGTGGTGGTTATGCTGTGGAATCCTGTATCGGAATGGTCGTAGCGGTGAACCTGCGTCCATACCGGCCGAACCGCCGACGGCACAGTGAGCGACGGCGGACTGTACGGGTTGATGGGGACGGAGCCGCTGGCGCCCATAAGGTTGGATGATATTATAGGCGCAGTGGGTGCGATGTCGTCCCAGTACCTTACGTGTATGGTCGGGTTTCCTGTCAGTTCGTACGGTCCGCGGACGGCATACAACCGACCGAAGTCGTCATAGATATAGGCACAGGTGTCGCCTGTCGGGGTTATGCGCAGCACAGGAACTCCCAGCCGCAGGTCATAGACTATGCGGCTTGTGTCGTTGAAGGTGCCGTCGGTCACAAGAACCGGATATTGGAAGGTGTAGCTGTCGTATGTGAATTTCTTCGTCCACGGCGAGTTGTCCGTACCGTTGGCGGGCAGCTCGACCATAACGATATTGCCCAGATTGTCGTGCAAATATTGTGTTGTCGCACCACTGCTGTCGGAATTAAACACCGTCAGAGCTGCAATGTTTCCGAAATAATCATAGGAAGCGGTTCTCTTGCGAAGCAGCGTACTGTCACCATCCACAACCATAAGTTGGGATACCAGCGCGTTCATGTTGTCGTGACCGGCGGAAGTGTAAAGCATCTGGCAATGCACGTCGTCGTCAGTTGCCGCCAGGTTGTTGTAGTTGATATGCTCGCGGACCCGCCCGTAGCCTTCGTGGATGAACCGTTCGGCCGTGACGACACGTATGTCGCTGTTCGATGGTGTCGGGTTGAAATAGCGGACGAAGGCGGAGTCGATGGCCGGGTATGAAGGCCCGAAGCACCAGGCTGTGGCATCATCAACTACAGTGCCGTCGGCTATGGTCTTCATACGGTATATCCAGGTGCGGTCGATGTAAATCCGGCCCTGCGCGTCGGCTGTTGCCTCGTAGCGTTTCAGACCCCGGAACTTGTAGCGGTCGTTGTGGTAAACCTCGGTAACGGTTCTGTAGAGGTCTGAGCCGTTCCACTGGTGCGTGACAACCGTGTCGAATCCGTAAGCAGTACGCTCGCCCGTCTGGTAACGGTAGTTTTTGTAGCTGAACGAGTAGGATCGTATGTCCGTCGCAATCGACCTGTCCATCACGGCCACGCTGTCCATCACCGTGGGGCGTTTTCTGGAGTACGGCGAGTAGTCGGCCTGCGCGTAGTGGATGTCAATCTCGTTGCCGTGGAATGACTTCACCTTTTTGAGCAGACCCGCGTCGTGGCAGAGGTTGCGGTGTACTACAATCTTGTCGCCGTCGCGGGTAACGATGTCGGGCAACCCGTCGGCGTCGAAATCGACAAGGACGGACTCTGTGTTCGACGCCGACCATGAATAGCCACCGCCTATGGAACCCTGTATCTTGAACCAGAGGAACGTGGCACCTGCTGTGACGTTGGCGTTGATGTCCGTGTTCATGGTGCTGGAGGTGGAGCGGGTGTTTGCGGAAAGCGAGTAGGTAGTGCCAGAGAAGCCCCATCCGCTGTTGAACTGCACACGCCCACCGTCGGTCACGATGTCCACCAGCCCGTCGCCGTTGATGTCGCTGTAGAAAATCTTTGCGTCGTTTTCGGACTTGTTGAGGCCGAGACCGGCGGAGAAACTGACATTGACATCCGCCGTCTGCGTGTTCGCCGGAGGTGTCATGTCCCAGCTGCCCGACCCCGTGAGCGACATGGCACGGTTCTCGCTATTGTCGGAGGGTCGTGTATAGTTGTGGAACCATGTGTTATAGTTGAACCTGCCATAACTATACCCCAAATTCAGTCCCATAGCATTCTTTGCGAGCTGGTCTGGCAGTCCATCGCCGTTGATGTCCATCCATTGGAGGACGGTCTCGTCCGTCGATGTTGCCGTCGTCGCGTCGCCGCTCAAAGAGGAGCCGATGCTTCGTTGGGCGATGGAGACACTGCCCTTCGACTTGCCTTTTTTGTTGAACAGGGGCATCGATGTGCCTGCCTGGACGCTCTCGGAATGGAACTCGCTGTTGTGGATGCCCGGTTCGACTGCGCCGATTCCGCTGACATACGGTGTGAGCGCACCCCGCGTGTTGGTGTACTGTGCCGTTGTGGTGCCCATGACATCGGGGTAGCCGTCGCCGTTGAGGTCCATGTAGTCGCTCTGCACACGGCACTCGCCGTCGGTGACGCTGGCCGAATAGCTGGCAACGCCTATTCCAAGCCCTACTCCGACATGGTAGGAGAACCCCTTCTGTGCGGAAGTTCGGTTCGGGGCAGTGACAGTCGTGCCTGGTACCGCTATGGACACCGCGCCCTGAGCCACCTCCACAATATTCTCCGTGACCTCGGTATCAGCGGTGATGGACTGCTCATACTCGTGTACGCCAAGGCCTGACGGTGTTAAATAGCTCCGGCTTCCGTCGGCCACAAACGCCATCATGTCTGCGGACGGCACCGCCGTCATGCGCTCGGCGGGCACACTGCCCGGCATACGGGTGTATTGCGTCACTATGCCGTTCATGATGTCGAAGGTCATGGGCTGGACTCTCATCGCATTGCCAATTGAAACGCTGTCGTCCAGGAATGCCGACATCCCGGTGAAATAGTCGTGTATCGTGTCCTCGATGATGGGGGAACCAGCGACCCCGACGTTGTATGCGAATTGCCCCCACTGGCGGTTTATCGGTGTGAAGGCCATCGGGTCGGGTACTGTGTCGGTCGCCACGCTGTCGAATTTAAGGCCGATAGGGTAGAAACTGGGATGGGGTCCAATTCTGCCTATCATGGCTGCGTTACGGTCATATCGTTTGGGCATTCGACCCGACACATACACTTCGTAGTAAGCCCCGTTATTGTCAAAGGGAATGTCCACTCCACCAGTGAACCCCAGTGGTAACGACGGCGTATAATATAGTGCATTCGTGGTGGTTTGCATCCTCCATACCACATTGTTGTTGCGGCGTTTGACAATGACCGCCGTGCGTCCGGTCAGCAGGCTGTCAGGGTCGCTGAGGCAAACCGCAGATATCATATTCACATTGCGGAGTACAGGCAACGTGTGCGTCGCGAAGGTGGTGTATTTCGGCGAAAGCCACATATCGAGCGCATACACGGTGTCGCTTACTGGGATGTTCTCCACAGTGTCGGTGTGTACGGTGTAGGGGCCGTCGGGCATACTCTGTAGTTCCACAGCTCTCGCATGGGGATGCCAGACGAGTTTTGTCCAGTCCACCTCGTCCTTGCTCAATGCCTCGATATGGATGGACTGCGACGAGTCGATGCTGATGGTGTTCGAAAAAGCCCTGTTCGGAACCGTGGAGCCTGGCAAAACGGTGTCGTTCATCAGCACTTGAAGGTCGTTGCCAGCGACATTGCGCACGGAGATTCTCAGATACACAGTGTCGCTCATCGCCGATGTGACAGAATAGTCTGCGTCAATCTTGATACGTCCGTGCTGTGACATGGCGAGCTGCTCATCCTTCCATGCGAAATAGTCGGTCGAGGAGTTGTAGCGGTATTTGTTACGACCCTCGTAGTCGAGCGAGTCCGCCGGAACCGAAGTGTAGTCCACTGTCGGGGTCCAGTCCACAATGTCGAACAGGCGTTTTTCCAAAGCCTCCAGCCGGAAATAAATCCTGTCGCCCGCACTCACCTGCGTTACGCACGACGGCGAGGCTGTGGACTGGTTGTCGGAAAGTGTGTGAGTGTACATCAGGCTGTCGTTGTGCTGCACACTCACCAGCATGCCGTCCCAGCGGCTCAACCGCCGGGCGGCGGTGTCCTCCTGGTTCACGGATACTGCGCCCCCTGCGACCACCGTGCCGTTGGCAGGGGCAATCCACACCCGCACCACGCTGTGCCGCATGGTGTCGGTGGCGAAATTTGTCACCGTGTTGTAAACGGTGGTGGACTGCGGTGACTGTCCAGGTTTTTCGTACACAAGGACATTCGTGCCGGACGTGTAGCCGGGGATAAACAGGGAGTCGAAGATCTCCGACTGCTCCGACGTTGAGTAATACCCGTTCTCGCAGCTGCCGGGTATGAGCTGCACCTCGGTCGGGCTGGTGGTGAACCTTATGCTGTCGCGGGTCGAAACGTTGTAATAGACCCGGCCCTTGTCTATTATGTCGGTCAGCCCGTCGGCGTTCACATCGGTGTAAAAACCGTTGGTCGTTCCCTTGCTGCGGCTCCAGTTCACACTTCCGTTTGCACCTGCTGGTCCGCCGATAGGCAGTTCCACTCCGAGGTGAAGGTTTATGCCTCCGCCGTATGACAGGCTGGAACTCTTGCTGAAATCCTGCGCAGCAAGCGTCACCGGACGCGCTGTGGCATCGTAGGTGAATGTTTCGGGATGGAACAGTCGGCATCGCCAGCCGCCGCTTTTGGCCTTGTACAGGATGTCGCTGTAACCGTCGCCGTTGAGGTCAGAGAACATCACGTTGCCGCTGCTGTTCTCCTTGGTGGGTATGGACACGTCGCCGCCCAGGTTGATGGTGTTGAACCAAGATTCGAAGAACGCACCGAAACTGGCCCCGGTGTTTATGTTGAACTTGCCCCCGGATGAGGCTCCGAGCGGGCTGGACGGCTCGAAGAATAGACCTCGCTTCGCTTCGTTGCCGATGCCGGTGGGTATGATGGTTTCATCAGCACTGAAAACCCTGTCAGGCAGAGGATTATACTCGAACTTGTGGTATTTGAGTTTGTTCGGGTTGGCGTCGTTAAGGTCCGACAGTGCAACGCGGTCAAGCCCCCGCGAAACCTCGTCGCCACACAGCTCGACAATCCCGGCAAGATGCCTTTTACTCGTGTGGTCTTCCTTGTCATAAATTAAACTGTAGCACCGTATGAGACTGTCAGGACCTAAATATTGCTTCTCCGTAATACATCTTGTGTATTTTGTCTTGATTTTCGATATCAACCACTCCGTGTCCTCGTTCAGGCCGTAACTGCCGCTGACGGTGTGATTGACTGGATTTTTGTCGTATTCGAACAGAACGATATATCCGTACCACGTGCCGTTCAGCACGGGGTTCCAGCTGTAGAGTATCCTGTCGGGGTATATCTGCGTACCGCCGCTGCCGGTGCTGTGTGTAGGCCGCTTGTAGTAGTAGAATATCGTGTTCCCGTTGCGGTCGCGCACCTCGCTCAGCATCCATTTCGCGATGTTGCCCGACTGGTCAACCAGTGTGCTGACAGAATTCTGTATCACTGTCCCGTAGTGGCCGTAGCACCAGTGCGTTCCATCTCTGTCCACCACCTCCCACCAGTAGTTCTGCGGGGTCGTGCCGTGGCGAATGATGCTGTCGAACGCTCCCTCCACACGCGAATGGAACAGTTTCGTACCCGACATGTCTTGGTTTTCGTAGCTACGGGCGAAGGTCGGCATGCTGTCGTATTCCGTGACAAGGTGCTCGCCGTTCAGAAGATAGGTCTCGGTCTCCAGCTGCTGGCTGTACAACGGCACCCCCCAACGGGTCTCGACGCTTATGCACGGTATCGGAAGGTTCCAGCCCACACCTACCATACCATTGCCGCTTCCGCTGCTGTACTTCAGTTTCAGGTCAGGCCGCAGTCCTCCACGCCCGACAGGTACGTTTATCGGGTAGGTCAAATCCGCCGTGCCCATATTGTTGGCCGTGGGAGGCTGCATGACTGTCAAACCATCCAGCGGGCTGGGCGGCTCTATATCGCTCATCATCGTCGGCACGAAGGCCTGCGCCTCGGGCATCTCGGGTGCCTGTAGTACCTCATTCACGAAGTCGGTGAAGTGGGTGGTGAGGCTCACTATCTCATGGTTTACCGTGTCTATATCGACACGGTGGAGTCGTGTCCACTGATGGGTTGTCTCGTCATAATAGCTTGTGAATATGTCCTCCGGCTTGTAGCCCAGGGGTATCAGGCTGTCACTGTAGCTGACCCTCAGCTCTGCGGGTGGGTTGAAATGCTCTCCGCTTGGCAGCATACGGTAGCCTTTTCCACTTCCTCCAGTCACGTTCACGCACATCCCGCCCAACGGTTGCAGCTCGTCTTCGCTCAGTGCTCTGGCCGTGAACGTCTTGCCGTGCAATCCAATCTGATGCCCTTTGACCGTCACGCTGGCTCCGGGCACTTCTAGCAGGACTGTCTCGGTCGTGTCCTGGCCATTCAGCCGACTCACGACGTCGGGTGTGAACACCTTGGCCACCTGCGGTGTCGCACCTTGCATCCCGCTGTCGGCATTGGATATGGGTTCTGCTGTAACATCCTCCTGGGGGGCGACTATGGCTTCTTCATAGTCTGATGCCACAGGGCTCTGTGTGCTGTCGGATACCTGCTCCCTGCACGATATCCAGAGCGCTGCCGTCACAATGACGGCGAGAATTGTAAGGGATATATGTCTTGTTTTCATAGCTGTAGTTTTTTTTCGATTGTTTTACCGTACCGAAAGCTTGGTTGTCTGCGTTCCTTCGGGTGTCGTGATAGTCACATAATAGACGTTGCCCGACGGCAGCTCGCCGTCGAAACGATACTGCGCCTTGTCGTGGTCGCTGAACTGTGCCACCACGGCTCCGTGGGTGTTGTATATCGTCACGTTCACGCTTTTGCATCCCGTAGCCTGTATATGATAGTGCCCTGTAGATGGGTTCGGGTAAACCGATACGGTTGCCTGACCGCCCGATTGCATGATTGTCTGGTCGCTTGATTGTGTTCCCGCATCAGGGCGGCCTTTTGACAATACGATATGCTCCCACAGCGCGGTGCCTCGGCCGAAGGTGAATGTCATGTCATAACCGTACCATATCAGGTTGCCGTAATAGGCCTTACCTCCCACAATGCTGTCGGCATAGTGCGGTGTGCCGTCGAGTATCAGCACCAGACTGTCGCAGTCTCCGGGCAGGCTCGAGACATCAACCTTCATACTGAATGCGGTCTGGAAAGGAATGTTCGTGCCTGTGATCTTCCAGTTGCGGCTCAGCTTCTCCCAAAGCCCCTCGTCTGTGAACGCCAGCTGGCCGTTGTCGTCACCTGTGAGTAGGTAGCCGTTCTGCGGTACCTGATTGGATGCCAGCGTCACCACCGCACCCTCGACTTCCGAGAGGCTCTGCGTCTGCACAAGTCCGTACACGGTGTCCACCCCCACGCCCGTCACCCTGTTGTGATAGGTCTCATTCTCCACAATTCTCCAGACGGTGTCGCCCACGCCGCTCACATGGTCAACCGGCTCGAGCGTCACGCCGTATTTCACGGCGAGGTAGGTCTGCACCTTACGGAGTTCCGTTGAACCAAGCTTACGGCAATAGTACATCACCTCCGAAACCTTCACATGGCTCTCCAATGTGTCGTACCCACCTAATACCAGTCTGCAATAACGCTGTGCCGTGTCAATATTCATCACGCTCTGACGCAGCGTGTTTATTATCGGCCCCGGCTGGGTGGTGTCGGTGTAGGTTATCTCCGCAGCGTCAATCAGTATTCTCTTGGTGGTCAGCCCCCGGGACACGCTGTCGTTGTATTCCAGCCGCCAGATGGCTGACTCCGCAGTGTCGGTTAAGGGTTTGTATACGACAATCATGGTATACGACTGTGCGCACGGCACACTGTCGAACACCACCGCGCCTGCGCTGTCCATGTTGGTGGCGGGGTTGAAGTTGTACGTGGTATCGCCCTCCTGGCACTTCCACCAGAAGTCGGGCATGGTCTGCGCCAGCAACGGTGACACTGAAAGGCTCGCATAGCATGCAAAAGCCGCCACAAAAAAATGTAATAAAAATTTCATACTGACATCCAGTTTATTATGAAGAATTATTGTTTTCTATACCACCTTGACAAGGTTATGCAAATGTACCTAATATTTTCTACGAATACAATGTTTTTTTCCAAATTTTCATCTCAATCTGTTCCTCTCTTCTCGCCACCCATAAGAATCCCTTTCACATATATTAGAGGCAAAAAAATATCACATATGTGACAAGCCTTCTGATTATTTTTCAACATTTATAATATTATCATTGATTATCAATTGTATATAAAAATGAATAATTTTACTTTTTTTTCAACATTACATATTCTGCCTGAAATATGTAATCGTTTTTGAATGTCTCACATGTAAAACAACAACTTCCGCTCTCAAAAATCTACAAGAGTATATTTTTTAACACACATATTTAACATATCTGTCCCTATAGTCATTCGATATCCGTTCAATCACTACGGATTTATACCCTCTCATATATATTAGTTGCAAAAAGAGCTAAAAAGTGACATGGATAACAAACTTTTTTCAAATTCTTCTAATTATTACTGATTTTCAGTAAACATTCATTTTTCTAATAGTCACTGTCACCGTTCCGAAAACACAGGCAGTTTTCTTACAGCCTTGGACTTTGTCTTGTTTAGCAGGTCGGCATAGACCTCGGTTGTCCTGACATCGCTGTGTCCCATCAGTTGCTGGACTGTAAATATCGGTATGTCGTGCGATAGAAGCATCACACAGAAAGTGTGCCTTGACGTGTGGTAGCTCACGTTCTTTTTTATCCTCGCCAGCTTGCACCACTTCTTTATCGTTTGGTTTGCATGCTGTGGACAAATGTTTTCGAAGACATACGTCCCCTTGCGTTCTCTGGACATCAATATGTTTTCCGCCTGTGTGCATAACGGCATTGTCTCGTCCGCTCCTGTCTTCTGCTGCATGAAATCCAGGTACAGGTGCTTGTTCCTTCGTTTCACGTCAGTCCATTTCAGTTTCGTGACATCGCTGAACCGCAAGCCTGTCATGCAGGAAAAGAGAAACATCTGCCTCATGCCCTCCTGACTTTCCGGTATTTTAACCTGGTACAGCCGCCGGACCTCCTGCTCCGAAAGGAAACATTTCTTGTCCTGTGGCCTCTGAGGACGCTTCACCCGCTGAAGTATCCTGTCGTCGAACAGGTCGTTCTTGTATGCGTTGTGCAGCACACAGGCGAGCTTCTGGAAATACAAGCGCACCGTCCTGCGCTGAAGCCCCTGCGTCTCCAGATGGGTTATGAACCCTTGCAGATACGCCGTGGTTACATTCTCCATATCCACGTCGCCATAGTCTTTAAGATGCCGTATCATCAGGCGGTAGGAAACCCTTGTCTTTTCCTTCACTGGATGCGATTCGGCAAAATCGGATGCATATTGCACAAGGCTTGTTGTCACCCGCTCTTCCGTATGTTGCATCCCGAAGTCGGCTTCATAGCGGTACGACGCATCATGTGCTGCCGCATCGGACTCGATGGTGATTGTGATGTTTCCGTCTGACGCATAGTTTATTGCGCTGATCTGGAAAGGGAAGTTAGAATTGACTGTAAGCTTCATTTTGTTTTGGATTTTAGATTTGCATTGTCGTTTCAAAAATACTTTTTTTTTCGTCGCTTGGAATTTATTTGTACATTTGCACTGACCGAAGCAGTTACTGGCTTGTAGAAAAAATTTGTCACCAGTAGCTTTTTTTTAAGAAAAAATATCAAAATTTTCCACTCTGACAACAACCCGACTCTGCCGATGACCACGACAATTTCCGCATATCAAATTCATTGTTCTTTCTCGGGCAAGGAGAAGGACTCAGAAACAGGCTATTACTACTTTGGTGCGAGGTACTACAACTCTGATTTGAGCCTGTGGTTGAGTGTTGACCCGATGAGTGACAAGTATCCAAGTTTATCACCGTATAATTACTGCGCTTGGAATCCGATGAAGTTGGTGGATCCTAATGGTGACAGTATTATGATAAAGCGTCAGAATCAAGAAAAAGGCGATTCTCAACTATTATCTAGTTTGTCGAA
>JAEEZY010000029.1 GCA_016292015.1 Bacteroidales bacterium
GGAAATTGTGTATCTTTGCTCGTGGGTTAGATGGTTGTATTTTTTCATTTCAACACAAAGGTAATCATTTTTCCCGGATTGTGCCGATTATTTTCGGCACTTTCTTTTTACCTAGTGTTGCACTTACAAGTTGAATTTAAGGATTGTTATCATAACTACCGCCAGGATAATAAACCGCACTCGTCGTATTCGTCGCCCACGGCTGATAGGCCGTCGCGCCGCTGTTCCATCCGCTGGTACCCCATCCGAAGAGGTCTATCCAGCCGTCATAAGTTTCAGATGCGTTCGCGTTGTCGCCGCAGGCGAAGTCATACTGCCTCAACGCAAACCGCCATTTGTCCAAAGCTGCGTTATATTGCAGGTTGCCGCGGGAGAACTGGACGGAGGTGGTGTCGGACACCGAGAAGGTCTTTATGGAGGCTCCGTTATAGTCGAATCCGCCTGGACGGTAGAAGTCGGTTATGTTTTGTGCGAAGGCTACGCACGCCATCAGAAGGGCAACGGAGAGTGAAAGGATATGTTTCATAATGGAGTTGATTTATCGGTGCAAAAATACGAAAAAAAAACGGAAATGGTCAAGAGTTTTATCAATACCTTATCAATACCCTGCAGAAAGAGGAAGCCTCACCCCCCACTCCCCCCCTCTCCTATAGGCGAGGGGGAGAGGTTTGAGGTTGGATGTTAGAGGTAAGAAGTAAGAAGGGATATGTAAGGTTGGATTGATGAGATAGAAGTAGGGAAGGAAAGTGGGAGGAATCGGCTATGTAAGTGGTAGGTAAAACATAAGTGATACGTATGAAATACGTAGTTGATACGGAGAAGAAACGAAGGTGAAAGATTATTTACTACTGAACGAGAGGTGTTTATAAATAGTATAAACTTGGGAGGTATGAACAGTAGTATTCATGTTGGATGGGTTGTGCTATTAAGTACGCAGAAAAGGAGAAATATTGTATGAGATGAGAAAAAAAGTTACTTATATTTTTTAAATAGGTTAACAACATTAAAAATATTTCGTATATTTGCATAGTTTTTGAATAACGCGAAATCAATAAAACTATCACTATGACAATACAACACACATTCAAACGCTTGGCAACTGCGGTTGCATTTTGTGCAGTTATGACCCTTCCGGCACTCTCGATGGCACAGGAAATCGGGTCCTATGCCACCCCGAAGGAGTATAACGACAAGGGCAACGAGTTCCTTTCGGCCGGCAACGCGGCTGTGGCTCAGAAACACTTTGAGCGCGCCGCCGCTATGGACAAGAAAGACATCGCGGCACAGATAGGCCTCTGCCGCTCGTATAAAGAGCTGGGCAACTTCAAGGAGGCCGAGAAGGCTGCCAAGAAGGCTGTGGGCATCGACGGCAAGTCGATTGACGCGCTGACGGCTATGGGCGAGCTCTACGAGGCTCAAACCAAGAAACAGGACGCCAAGGACTGCTACAACAAGATATTGAAGATTAACCCGATGCACCCCGAGGCGAAGCAGAAGGTCATAGCCCTCACGATGGCTATAGGCGACGACCAGGTGTCGCAGAAGAAATTCAAGGACGCCATCAACTCCTACAACGAGGTGATGAAGATGGACCCCGCCAACACCAACGCCCGTCCGTCGGTGTGCAACGCCTACAAGCTGATGGCCGAGGGTTACGCCGCCGCAGGCAGTTACAAGGACGCCATCTCGGCATACGAGCAGCTGCTGAAGGTCGATCCGTCAAACACCACCGCCACTCCGGCTATTTCGGAGTGCCACGTGAGGATGGGCGACGACCTCGCCAGCCAGGGAAAATACAAGGACGCCATCTCCTCATACGAGAAAGCTCTCTCGGTTGACGGCGGCAACAGCGCGGCTCCGCGTGCCATAACCGACACCTACAACCGCTGGGGTAAGTCGCTCGTCAGCCAGAACGACTTCAAAGGCGCTGTCAACGCTTACGAGAAAGCCCTCAAGCGCGACGCCAACAACACCGAGGCCCAGCGTGGCATTGGCGACGCCTACATGCAGATGGGCGACAGCAAGGCCGCGACGGGCGACGTGAAAGGTGCCGTCAGCGCCTACGAGAACGTGTTGAAATACGACCCCAAGAACGCTCACGCCATCGGTGGCATCACCCGCGTCTATATTGCTGACGCCGAGGCTCGCCTTGCGGAAGGCAAGTTTGACGATGCCGCAAAGTCATACGAGAAAGCCACCAAGGTTGACCCCGCCAACCGTCAGGCTTTCGACGGCATAGTGAAGGCTTACAACTCCAAGGGCGAGGCGATGTTTGCCTCTACCGAGTACAACAAGGCCATCGATGCCTACAAGACTGCCCTCAAGACCGACCAGAACAACCAGACGGCCCGCAAGGGTATCATCAACAGCTACCTCAAGATTGCAATGGGTCACTTCACCATGCTGAAATACGACGACGCCATCAAGGCCTACGACGAGGTCCTGAAGCTTGATGTGAACAATGCGGAAGCGCGCAAGGGTACCACCGACTGCTACCTCAAGAAGGCCGAAGCAAGCATCGCCGAGCTGAAATACGACAAGGCCGTTGACAGCTACGAGAAAATACGCAAATACGACCCGGACAACGCCGACGCCCGCAGCGGCCTCCTCACGCTCTACAACAAACAGGCCATTGACCAGATAGCCCTCGGCAAGCACAAAGATGCCATAAAGACCTGCGAGAAGGCATTCAAGGTGGACAGCGACGACGCAAACATCAAGGCGACCATCATCAAGGCCTATGAGGCTATGGGTGAGGCTTGCCGCGCCAAGGGCGACTACAAAGAGGAGCGCAAATGCTACGAGGAGGTTATGAAATACGACCCCTCGCGCACCGACCTGCACGAGAAGATTGCCCTCTCCTTCGAGGCTCAGGGCAAGATGCAGGACGCCGCAGAATACAGAGCAAAGAATATAGCAAGGTAGTCAACTCTTTCGGAATTTCGGAATATCGCAATAACAAAAAACTGTCCAGGTGTACAAAAGGCTGATACTAACGGTGGCGTTGATTCTTGCTGTGAGCTCGCTGTCGGCGCAGGAGTTCCGCTGTGCGGTGTCGGTGAACTATCAGAAGCTGCTCACCACCACGCAGGGCTATGCCTCAGACGACAAGAAGGTGTTCGACAACATGAAGCAGGCAATCGAGGACTTCGTCAACTCTCGCAAGCTGACCAACCTCGAGGTGCAGAGCAACGAGATGATTGAGTGTGGCATAAGCATCATCCTCTCGGAGCGCACATCCGCCACCGACTTCAAGGGGCAACTCTCCATACAGCTCAAGCGTCCGGTTTACAACTCCAACTACACCACAGGCCTCTTCAACTACATAGAGAACAACGACTTCATGTTTTCCTATACCGAGGGGCAGCCGCTTGACTTCGACATCAACACCTTCTACTCCAACCTCTCGTCGGCTCTCGGCTACTATATGTACATCATGCTGGGACTCTATTTCGACTCCTTTGGCGAGATGGGCGGAACGCCCTTCTACGAGGTGGCGCAGACGATATGCCAGACGGCCTCCAACTCTGGCTACAAAGGATGGCGCTCGTCGGAGAGCCAGAAAGCACGATACTGGTTTATGGAGAACCACACCAACTCGGCTTACGCAAACCTGAGGCTCGCCTATTACTACTACAACCGCCTGGGCCTCGACATGATGACCAAAGACCAGCAGCAGGCGCGTCAGAATATCATCCAGGCACTGAAGTACATACAGCAGGTGCACAAGGTGCGCACCAATCTGCTTTCGGTGCAGGCCTTCTTCGACGCGAAGATATCGGAAATTGTCTCTATCTTCACGCCGGCGCCGCCCGAGGAACAGAAAGAGGTCTATCTGGTGATAAAAGAGGTAAGCCCCTCGAACGTAGTGAAGCTGCAAGGATTTAACACGAAGTAAGGTGCGTGCCCGCACAGGGCAATAATCAGATTGTTTCAGGTCACAGATCACAAAAAACATTTGTCAATTCACTAATCACGAAAAATAACAAAACATATCATATCATGAACATTCCAATACAGAAAGAGCTGGTGGACAGAATTGCCGCCGACAACAAAATCAAGAATCCTGGCAAAGCGTCAATCCGCGAGATGCGCAAGATGATACAGGACATAGAAGGCGAGACGGGCGTCCGTTTCGTGAAGATGGAGATGGGCATCCCCGGATTGCCCGCACCCAAGATAGGCGTGGACGCTCAGATTGAGGCGCTCCGCAACGGTGTGGCTTCCATCTATCCCGAAATCTACGGCACCGCCGATTTCAAGAAAGAGGCAGCACGCTTTGTGAAGAACTTCCTCGACATCGACGTGACTCCCGACTGCTGCGTGCCTACGGTGGGCTCGATGCAGGCAGGCTTCGCCTCGTTCCTCACGCTGACCCGCTACGACGCCAAGAAGACCAAGGTGCTGTTTATCGACCCGGGTTTCCCCGTACAAAAGCAGCAATGCCGTGTGCTGGGCATCCCGATGAAGACCTTCGACGTCTATGAATATCGTGGCGACAAGCTGCGCGACAAACTCGAAGAGGAGTTGAAGGACGGCGATGTGGCATGCCTCATCTACAGCTCGCCCAACAACCCCGCCTGGTTCTGCTTCACCGACCACGAGCTGAAGATTATCGGCGAGATGGCGAATAAATACGGAGTGGTGGTGCTCGAGGACGACGCCTACTTCCTGATGGATTTCCGCAAGGATTACAGCGTTCCCGGTAAGGCTCCGTTCCAACCCACTGTGGCGAAATATACCGACCGCTATGTGCTTATGATTTCGGGCTCTAAGAGTTTCAGCTATGCCGGCGAGCGTATCGCCATGATGGTATGCAGCCCTATGCTCTACAATATGGAGTGCCCCGATCTGGCACGTTACTACAGCCAGACGCAGCTTGGGCGCGCCCTTATCTTCGGCACACTCTACTGCCTCTCGAGCGGTACTGCCCATTCGGTGCAGTACGCTATGGCGGCAATGCTCAAAGGCGCCAACGACGGCACCTTCAACTTCGTCCAGGATATCAAAGAATACGGTGAGAAGGCCAACGTGATGAAGAAACTCTTCACCGACAACGGGTTCTATATCGTCTATGACAAAGACATGGGCGAGGACATCGGCGACGGATTCTACTTCACCTTCTGCTATCCCGGTATGGAAGGCGTTGACCTGCTCAACGAACTTATCCGCTACGGCGTAAGCGCCATCGCACTCGACATCACTGGTTCGCACAAGCAGGGTATCCGCGCCTGCGTGGCTCTCGTTCAGCGCGACCAGTTCCCCGACCTGAAAGTGCGTCTGGAGAAATTCCACGCCGACCACCCTGTGAAATAAAAATATGGTTGACTAAAACTAACCAAACCGCATAAAACTACATAATGGCAACTTTTCTATCAAAACTATTCGGCACGAAGGCCGACCGAGACCTCAAAGAGGTGAAACCCTACCTGGATGCGTGCCTCAAGGCGTATCCGCAAATTCATGAGCTGACCAACGACCAACTGCGCGCCAAAACCCTCGAATTCAAGGAGCGTATCCGCAAGGAGATAGAGGCGGAAGAGACCGAACTGGCTCAGCTGAAAGAACGTATCGAGAACGAATACGACATGCCTGTTGAGGAAAAGCAGGAGTTGTACAAGCGCATTGAACATCTCGAAAAGACCTCCTACGAAAAGACGCAGAAGGTGCTCGACGCCATCCTGCCCGAGGCTTTCTCGGTGGTCAAGGAGACGGCTCGCCGTTTCGCCGAGAACGAGGTGGTGGAGGTGACTGCCACCGACCACGACCGCGACCTCAGCGCTACCCGCGACAGCGTCAACATCGAGGGCGACAAGGCCTACTACAAGAACCACTGGATGGCTGGCGGCAACGAGATAAAGTGGGATATGGTCCACTACGACGTGCAGCTCATAGGCGGTACGGTGCTACACAGCGGAAAAATCGCTGAGATGGCAACGGGTGAGGGTAAGACTCTCGTCGCTACGCTGCCTGTCTATCTTAACGCTCTGCCGGGCAAGGGTGTCCACGTGGTCACCGTCAACGACTACCTTGCCAAGCGTGACTCCGAGTGGATGGGCATGCTGTTCGAATTCCACGGCTTGACCGTTGACTGCATCGACAAATATGAGCCGCACAGCGACGAGCGTAAGCGTGCATACAACTGCGACATCACCTATGGTACCAATAACGAGTTCGGTTTCGACTACCTGCGTGACAACATGAGCCGCAACCCCGACGAGCTGGTGCAGCGCTCGCACAACTACGCTATAGTTGACGAGGTTGACTCGGTGCTCATCGACGATGCTCGTACGCCTCTTATCATCAGCGGCCCCACGGGCAAGGGCGACGACGAGCAGGAATACAACCGCTTCAAGCCTGTCATCGAAACCCTCTATGGCAAGCAGCGCACCCTCGTGACTCAGATTCTCGCCGAGGCGAAGAAACTCATTGCCGAGAACCCCAACCCGAAACCGGAGGAGGAGGGAGCTAAACTCTTGCTCCGTGCCTACCGCGGTTTGCCGAAAAACAAGGCCCTCATCAAGTTCCTGTCGGAAACGGGTGTGAAAGCTTTGCTCCAACATACGGAGAACTTCTACATGCAGGAACAGAACAAATATATGCACATCATCGACGACGAGCTCTACTTCGTCATCGACGAGAAGCAGCGCACCTGCGAGCTCACCGACAAGGGTATGGACGAGCTGGCGAAGATGGGCGAGAACCCCAAGTTCTACCAGCTGCCTGACATCGGAAGCGAGATCGCCGAAGCTGAACACTCTGGCCTCTCGCCGGAAGAGCTGGCTGCCAGGAAAGAGGAGATATACAACAACTTCGCCATCCAGAGCGACCGTGTGCACACCGTTGACCAGCTGCTGAAAGCCTACACGCTCTTTGAACGCGACGTCGACTATATCGTCACCGAGGACAACCAGGTGAAGATTGTTGACGAGCAGACGGGTCGTGTGATGGAAGGCCGCCGTTGGAGCGACGGCTTGCACCAGGCGGTCGAGGCGAAAGAGAACGCCAAAGTGGAGGCGGCGACGCAAACCTACGCCACTATCACCTTGCAGAACTATTTCCGTATGTACAAGAAGCTCGCCGGTATGACCGGTACCGCTGAAACGGAAGCTGGCGAGTTCTGGAATATCTACAAGCTCGATGTGGTGGTCATCCCCACCAACCGTCCTATCGCGCGTATCGATATGGACGACCTCATCTACCGCACCAAGCGAGAGAAGTTCACCGCCGTCATAGCGGAGGTGGAGCGTCTGATAGGAGAGGGGAGACCTGTGCTTGTGGGTACTACATCGGTCGAGACTTCGGAGTTGCTCAGCAAGATGCTCAAGATGCGCCACATTCCTCACAATGTGTTGAACGCCAAGTTGCACAAGAAAGAGGCCGACATCGTGGCGGAAGCCGGTGAAGCCGGTCGTGTGACCATCGCCACCAACATGGCTGGTCGTGGTACCGACATCAAGCTGAAGGCTGGAGTCAAGGAGGCTGGTGGTCTTGCCATCATCGGCACCGAGCGCCATGAGAGCCGCCGTGTGGACCGTCAGCTGCGTGGTCGTGCCGGCCGTCAGGGCGACCCCGGTAGTTCTCTCTTCTTCGTCTCGCTCGAGGATGACCTTATGCGTCTTTTCGGCGCAGAGCGTATCGCCAAGGTGATGGACCGTATGGGTCTGCAGGAAGGCGAAGTTATCCAGCACAGCATGATTACCAAAGCTGTGGAACGCGCCCAGAAGAAGGTCGAGGAGAACAACTTCGGCATGCGTAAACGTCTGCTTGAGTATGACGACGTGATGAACAACCAGCGTACCGTCATCTACAACAAACGTCGCAACGCCCTCTATGGCGACCGTCTGTCGATAGACATATCGAACATGTTCTACGACACCTGCGACCTCATCTTCTCCGACGCATACGAGGCTCACGACTACGAGGGTTTCAAGATGGAGATGATGAAGATCTTCGCAATGGATGTGCCCATCAGCGAGAAGGAGTTCTACAATATGCGCTACGACGAGGTTGTGACCTTGCTCTACAACAACGTCTATTCCACATACAAGGAGCGTATGCAGCGCATCAGCGACTTGGCCTTCCCGTTTATCAAGAACATCTACGAGAACACACGTTATATTAATGTGGTGTTCCCCATCACCGACGGAAAGAAGACCATGCAGGTGGTTACCCCGGTGAAGAAATCGTTTGAGAACAAAGGCCGCGAGATACAGCTCTCCATCGAGAAGAACATCACCCTCGCCATCATCGACGACTACTGGAAGGAACACCTCCGCGAACTCGACGACCTGAAGACATCGGTGCAGAACGCCGCCTACGAGCAGAAAGACCCGCTGGTCATCTATAAGCAGGAGTCGTTCAACCTCTTTGAGGCGATGTTGCTCAACATCAACCGCGACATCTCGTCGTTCCTCATCCGTGCAAGTCTTCCCGTCAAGGAGGACAGCGATATGCACGAGGCACACCAGCAGCGCAGCAACGACCGCAACCTCAAGACTTCGCGTGAGGATCAGGTGCTCAACCAGCGCACCACCCCCAAGGAGAAACCCCAGCCGGTTCATGTGGAGAAGAAGGTCGGACGCAACGACCCGTGTCCCTGCGGCAGCGGCAAGAAATACAAGAACTGCCACGGACGCAACGCTGGCGACGAATAAGTGTCACCAAGTAGCCGACGCAAGCGAGTCGGCAAAAAGAAAAGAGGGATACACATCGGTGCACCCCTCTTTCTTTATTGTCCAAAGCTTACTGCAGCGGCTCCATCTCGTCGATAAACTTGCCGTCGGTTTCGAAGGTGAGCACCTTCGGCGATTTGTCTTTCTTCTTCGAGAGGCTTATGCGTACCTCGTAGCTGGAGTGGTTCTTCACATTCAGCACATTGAGTTCACGCACCTTGTATTTTTTGTATTTGTGAGCCAGCGTGTCTTTTATGGCCTGCGGGGTGTACTTCGTGTCCACCGCCCAGCGGGTTTCCATGCCTTTGGGGGTGAAACGGAACGACTGCTTCAGGTCGCCGTTGTCGAACGTCACCATGTAGATGTCTGACCCCTCGGAGGTCCACACCACGTTTTTCACATCCGGAGCCTGGCGCTGGAAGTCTTTGATATAGCGTTCGGGGACATCCTGTTCGGCAACAATCTTCGGTTTCTGTGCATAAACTCCCGCCTGAAAAGCCAGAAGTACAGCTAAAAGTGCAAATATCTTTTTCATAATAAGTGTTTTATGATTGTTTATTCTTTTCTATAACAACGGCAAATATAAGAAAAGATTATTCAAATACCAATTTTCTTATCGAGATATTAAGGTCTTTATAACTTTTTCGCCGTCGCGGATCACTTGGGTCGCCCAGTGTAGTTTGAGGGTAATTTGCTCTTCTTCGGTCAGTTTCCATGCGATATTTGAGGCTCTCATCTTCTCGGTCAGGTAGAAAAGTGAGAGGGCGGCGCATACTGAGATGTTGAAGCTCTCGGTGAAACCGTACATGGGTATTTTTACGTATGCGTCGGCTTTCTCTATGGCTTTGTCGGAGAGCCCGGTCAGCTCTGTCCCAAACACGAGTGCGGTGCGTTGGTCGATGGGCAGCTCTGTTATCATCGTGTCGCGTTCGTGCGGCAGAGTGGCGACTATGCGGTAGCCTTTGCTCCTCAGGTGCGCGTAGGCTGCTTCGATGTCGGCATGTTTGTAGTAGTCAACCCACTTGCTGCTCCCCACGGCCACGTCGCCTGCTGGGTTGAATGGGTTGCGGTCTTCGACAACGTGCACGTCCTGCACCCCAAAGCAGTCGCATGAGCGTAGGACAGCGCTGGCATTGTGGCTTTGGTAGATGTTTTCCAGCACTACGGCTATATGGCGTGAGCGAAGAGGGGCCAGACGGTCGAAAAGCTCGCGTTTGTTGTCGCTGAAAAACTCGGCGGCACGCTCGTAGAGCTGTTTCTTTTCTTCGAAATTAAGCCCGTCAAATATTGTTTGTGCGTTTGGTATGCGTTCCGGCATGGTGGTTGGTGAAAGGTGGGTTGACAAATGTGTTTTCTGACTGCTAAGCGGGTGGGGTATTGGTTAGTTGTCGGCGGTTTGGTTGAGCGTTTCCCAGTGTTGCTTGATGATTCCTTCGAGGTTGTCGTTTTTCGTGATGAGTTTTGCCGTGCGGTAAATCTCATGGATGTCGGCTCCGCTGTCGTCGGTTTCGAGGAATATCCTGTAAGGGTCGGCGGCAGCCAGCGTTTCGCGCACTTTGGTGCGGTGGGGGTCGAGTATGGCGGCACCAAAGGAGACACCGATGTCCAATTTCGTCAGCTGGGTGTATAATTCGGTCGAGCCGGTGAAGCCATGCACTACCCATGGGGTGGCACGATGGTCGCGGCGTAGTTCGGTGAGCTCGTTGAACGACCTTACACAGTGTATGACCAGAGGCTTGTGCAGATGTTCGGCAATCTCTATTTGACGGACGAAAAACTCCATCTGGGTGTCCCACGGAGTGTCGCAACATTTGTCGAGCCCGCATTCACCGACGATTTCGGCCTCTTTGAATTCTGGGTTCTGAATTGAAAGCAGCGACAGGTCGGCTTGTGCGCAGTTCCATGGGTGGATACCGAAACAGCGGGGGGTGATGACACCCTCCGCTGTAGTTCGGTGTGTATGAAAGTCAATTATAGGCACTATCTTTTCTTCAGGCTCAAGATTTCGCGAGCTTCGTCGCTGGTGGCCACCTGACGGCCGAGCAGCTTGGCCATACGTACCACCTTGTCAACCAGTTCGCCGTTGGATTTGGCGAGGACGCCTCTCTCAAGGTACAGGTTGTCCTCGAATCCCACGCGCACGTTGCCGCCCATCACGATGGCGGGAGCTGCGAGGGTGAAGGCGTGACGACCGATGCCGGTGGCTGTCCAGGTCGAACCTGCCGGTATGTTCTTCACCAGCCAGCAGAGGTTGTCAACGGTGGCGGGGGTGCATCCGGGCACTCCAAGCACGAAGTTGAACTGCATCGGGTCGCCGGGCACTTCGCCTTTGCGGGCCATGGTGAGGATGGTGTCGAGGTGTCCCATCTCGAAGCACTCGTATTCGGGTTTGATACCCTTCTCAATCATGCGTTTGCCGAAGGCGCGCATGGTCGGCATCGTGTTGTCGAATATCTCGTCGCCGAAGTTGCATGTGCCGCAGTCGAGGGTGGCCATCTCGGGTATGGGCGTCGTGTTGGTCGAGTCAAGACGCTCATCGGGAGTCATTCCCACGGCACCGCCCGTCGAAGGAATGAGAATCACATTGGGGCAGGCTTTGTATATTGCCTCTTCGCACTCTTGGAAACGCACGTGGCTCTGGGTGGGTGTGCCGTCGTCCTCGCGCACATGCAGGTGGACGATGGCGGCTCCTGCATCGACGGCCGACTTTGCTTCGCGCACGATTTCTTCAACGGTGTAAGGCACATTGGGATTTTGCTCTTTGGTTACTTCTGCGCCGCAGATGGCGGCAGTGATGATAAGTTTATCCATGTCTATTGTTATTTGATTGTTTGACTAAGTTTCGGTTTGCAAAGGTACGAAAAAAAGCGCCTGTGGCAACACAAAATTTTATCATTTTGCAAAAATGACACATGTGGACAGTCGTTTTACATAAATGCTGTCTGCCGACATCCATTTCTGGGTAATGCTGTTTTCCCGATGTTATCAACAGTTGTATGTGTGAAATCTTCGTCGGGCGGCCGTCTGTTTGAGTCGATTTCGTCGTAATTTTGCACATTAATCAACAAAAGCAAGTATATGAGTTTAATTAAGTCAATATCAGGAATCCGCGGCACCATTGGTGGCCGTCCGGGCGAGGGCTTGAGCCCTATAGACGTTGTCAAGTTTTCCTCTGCGTTTGCAACCTTCCTGCTTCGAGGAAAAGCCGATGGCGCTAAGTTAAAGATGGTGGTCGGTCGCGATGCCCGTCTTTCGGGCGCGATGGTTGACCGCCTTGTGGTCGGTGCCTTGGTGGGTATGGGCGTCGATGTGATTGAAACCGGCCTTTCCACCACTCCAACCACCGAGATGGCTGTCATAAACCATAAGGCCGACGGCGGTATCATCATCACCGCCTCTCACAACCCGATACAGTGGAACGCGCTGAAACTGCTCAACTCTCGGGGCGAGTTTATCGACGCCGAAGAGGGCGCCGAGGTGCTGCGTCTCGCCGATAAGGACGACTACAGCTATGCCGAGGTGCATGACTTAGGCTCCGTCACCGAAGACCTCACCACCATCGACCGCCATATAGAGCAGGTGCTTGCACTGAAACTCGTCGATCGTGAGGCTATAGCTGCCGCCCACTTCAAAGTGGCCGTAGATGCGGTCAACTCAACCGGTGGTATCGCCATACCGCGACTCCTTCGTGCCCTCGGTGTTACCGACATCGTCGAGTTGAACTGTGAGCCAACGGGCCGTTTCGCGCATAATCCCGAACCTATTCCACAAAACCTGACTCAGATTTCAAGCGCTGTCGCTGAGAACCACTGCGATTTGGGCATCGTCGTCGATCCCGATGTCGACCGCCTCGCTCTTGTCTGTGAGACGGGTGAGATGTTCGGCGAGGAATACACCCTTGTGAGTGTCGCCGACTATGTGTTGCAGCACACCCCTGGCAACACCGTCTCCAACCTCTCGTCCTCTCGTGCCCTGCGCGACGTGACCGCTCGCTATTCGGGTTGTCAGTACAATGCCGCAGCGGTGGGCGAGGTGAACGTCACCACCCTGATGCGAGCCACCCACGCCGTCATTGGTGGAGAAGGCAACGGCGGCGTCATTTACCCAGAGTTGCACTACGGCCGTGACGCCCTTGTCGGCGTGGCCCTGTTCCTGACGCTGCTGGCCAAGAAGAAGATGAAGGTGAGCGAGCTGAGACGTACCTATCCCGAATATATCATTTCCAAGAACCGCATCGACCTCACTCCTGATATCGATGTCGATGTCCTGTTGGCGCGTCTTGCAACCAAGTATAACGCTATGGAGGGCTGCGATGTGACCACCATCGACGGCGTGAAGATTGACTTTGCCGACGGCTGGGTGCACCTCCGCAAAAGCAACACCGAACCCATCATCCGCGTCTATAGCGAAGCCAAAGACGAATCCCGCGCCAACGAACTCGCCAAGCAGGTGATGGCGGAGGTTTAGAGGTTGGTTTCAAGCTGTAAGTTTAAGTAGTCAGTATTGACACATCACAATTTCACAACTTCACAACTTCGCATATCAACATATCAACCTATCAACAAAAAACAAATCATCATGGAAGAGAACAATGGTTATCGTAAATTGACCCGCAGCATCACTGACCGTCGTATCGCTGGTGTCTGTGGTGGCATTGCCAAATACCTGAACATCGACCCCACCGTCGTCCGTATTTGTTTTCTGGTGGCACTTCTATGCGGCAGCTTGGGCTTTTGGGCCTATCTGGTTGTTTGGATAGCCGCTCCGGAAGGTCGGGATTGAGTTTTGAGTTTTTAGTTTCAAGTCACCGGTCACAGTTTCACAACTTCACAGGGCACCCCCAAAAACAACCCCTCTCAGGTCACAGGTCACTAAAAAAACAACCACCCCCTCTCAGGTCACCCCTAAAACCCCACCGTCATCAGACTTCTGTGCTTGTGTTGGCGGGCGGTAAGGCTCTTGCCTTGTGGATACTGCCGTGAGGATATGGCTATTGCGTCAGCCTTGCAGCCGGCCTTGACCAGAGCCTCTTTAACCGCTTGGGCGCGTTGAAGGTCCAGGTTCGTCTTGTCTGTCGTGTCTTGCTGTTCGCTGTATGCCGTTATTGTCACCGTCCTTTTCTGCTCGTTTATCACCTTTGCCAGTCGGTTTACGGCCGATTTTGACAACGGGTTGAGTGTGGCTTTCGAATTGTTAAAGAAGATACCGTTGAGAGGTAGCTCGAGCTTTCCATCGCCGTCGCTCATCTGCTGATTGGTGGCAGTCGTCAACACGGCGTGTTCCTTCTTTGCCAGAGTTGTGGTTCGCAGGTCGATGGTGCCCGATGTTGGGTAGTATCCTTCGCTGGCGATGTAGTATTCATATTGCTTGCCAAGCGGCAGGGTGATGAGGAAGCTGCCGTCTGAAGGATTGCAAGTGTAGCGGCCACATGGTTTTCCCGTCTGTAGGTCGTTCCAGCGAATCTCCACACCGAGTGGGTTGTCGTCCTTGTCTGCCACTCTACCCGTAAGAGTCGCAACGGTGTATGGTTTCATCGATTCGGGCAAATCGATGGTGCAGATGTCGTGAGTCTCGCCGTTTTTGGTCGCCATGTAAGCTTTCGTTCCGTCTATGTTGACTGAAAGCCAGCAGTCGTCGCCCACGGTGTTTATCTCTTTCCCGAGGTTCACGGGTTCGCTCCATTCTGTCCAGCTGTCCTCTGTCAAGCGAGTGCTTTTGAAAATATCCATGCCGCCTATGTTGGAATGTCGGTTCGAGCTGAAGTAGAGGGTCTTCATGTCCGAATGAAGAAACGGGGCTCGGTCGTCGCCGAAACTGTTTATGGTCGATCCGAGGGCGACGGGCTCGCTCCAGTTCCCGTTGTCGTCCAGAGTTGTGATGTATATGTTCATCGACGATGCCACCTCGTGCTCCGTTTTTGTCCGGGCAACGAAAAGCATGGCTCGTCCGTCGGCCGTCAGCATCGCGTCCGACTGCCAGTTGCCTATCTGCAGTTGCTTCGGCAGGGCTTTCGGCATACTCCATCCCAACTCCTCTTTCTGCGAAATCATAAGCTTTCCGTTCTGGAATATTATGATGGTTTGTCCGTCGTACGAGATGCATGCTGGCGACTCGTTGTGACCAACCGTGTTCAGCCCTGGCACGAGGTATGCCCGGCGCCACTGTCCCGAAACGTTCTTGGTTGACATGAAGATGTCTTCACCCCCGATGTTGCCCACACGGTTCTTCCCTGCAAAATATATCGTCTGCTCGTCGGCGCTCACCACGGGAGTGTATTCCTCCCCAACTCTGCTGTTCACATTGTCGTCGAGAAACTTCCTGTTCGTCTTCGTCTCTCGAGCTGTCACGGTGGCACGCAGGGCTGCATAGTCGGCGTCGCCGTCGAACAAGTCGGCAAACTCATCGATGGTCTTCCTTACATACTCCCACTTGCCGCGTCTCGCGTCCAGCTCTATCGCATACAGCAGCAGGTCGTAGGCAATGCGGTATGGAGCTATGGCCTTTATCGCCTCTTTCACACTTTTTCGGTCGTTTGTCTGTACGTCCAGTATCGCGTCCAGCGCCTCCTTGTCCTTGCGTTTCAGGTTCGCAGGGGCTATCTGCCCGTACTGTGCGTTGAAATCCGCTATCCGGTCGCTGTTGACATACAGGTCGTGCAGAGCCCGTATCACGGTGTCGCGCAGCGTCGAGTCGCATTTGTATAGGCACCATTCCAGCCCCTCCGCATTCTTCGTCTCTATCGATATTTCTGCTATAATCCGTCTCGCCTCTCCGTTCGACAATTCGTCGTCTGGATGCGCCTCGATATATCGTTTGAAGCTTTTCCAATCCTTGGGGTCGGTCTCTTTGCTGAAGTTCATGGCGTGCGCCTTGCGCCTTGCTGCCGGTGTGTACGGGCTTTCGGGATAGTCCTCGGCATATCGTGTGAACGCCTCCTCCGTGTTTTGCGCCAGGGCTCGGTAATACATCATGCCGTACACCTGCTGCTCGGCCTCCTCCGCCTCTTCAGCGTCCGGATAGTCGGCTACATAGCGCTCGTATGCCGCCAGTGTGTTCAAGCTCTTGGCCTTGTCATAAGCCAGTTTCTGCATCCTCTGCTCCGCCTCTGCCGCTTGCGACGACTCTGGGTGCGCAGCCAGGAAATGTTCATATCCCTCCACGCTGTTCTCCTCCTCGGCTATCCTGTAGTCGATGGCGCTCACCCCCTCCTGTGCCGCAAGCTCAAGCTCCCTCGTCATCGTCTCGGCATATCGTTCGCGGAAGCGGTTGAAGGCTTCCTTCGTGTTCGCCCTCTGCGCGTCGCTAAGCCCCAACGCCGTCACCTCCCTGAGCTTCTGCTCCACCTTCTCATCCGTCAATCCGTCGCGGCGCAGAAGACCGCGCTTCAGGTTGTTCAGCCCTTTCAGCAGATTCCTTGTCCGCAGCAGCGCCGCATACGCCCGTTCGTTGTTCCTGCGCGGATTCTTCGCCTCTCCGCACACCACCCCCACCATCCAGCAGTTCATCGCGTCCGTCGTGTCCTCGCGGTATGCTTTCATCACCTTCTTTTCCGCCGCCGTGTAGTGCCCCTCTTTCAGCTCTTTCCATCCCGGCTGGTTGGCTGTCTGCGCCGCCACCATGCCTGAAATGGCAGCGAATATGGCTAATATGGTCAGTTTTTTCATGTGTCGTTGTGTGTCATTGGAAGTGCAAAGTTACAAAAAAAACTTTCAAGTGTGCCCTTTCATTTTTATGCAAATAAAAAGCAAAAATGATAACTGAAAACTTTTTATTATTTTTGCCCCTGTAATTTAAAATGATTGCAACATGAAAAAGACAAACATTTTCAAGACATTATTGCTCGGAGCAGCCTTCTGCTTCGCTTCGTTCTCCGCCAACGCTCAGTTCGAATTCGGCCTCTCGCTCACCGGTGGCATCGCCACGGGCGACATGAAAGCCAAAATCCCAGCCTCCGGCAGCGTGATGGGCAATTCGCAAGGTTTGATGGGCACCCAGTACATCATGAACAGCTCGTCCAACATGCTCGGCTTCGCCTTCCGCTTCGGCTACCGCATCCCCATCAACAACAGCGAGTATGGCGAGGTGCTGCCCTACGTCGAGGTCAACGGCTTCTGGAACCGTCCCAACAAGGACATGCGCAAACAGTACGACGAAGCCAACAACACCTATCCGCAGTACATCAACGTTCCCCTCTACATCGGCGCACAATACCGCTACCCCGTCACCGACATCATCAAGCCCTATGCCGAGTTCGGCATCGGCTACGACCTGCTCTTCATCTCCAGCGAGTACGGCAAGGCCCTTAACGCCGGCGACGACTACCGCTACAATGCCAAAGGCGCACTCTCAGGCAATGTGGGTGTCGGATGCTTCTTCTCCGACTGGGTCTCCGTCGGCATCTACTACTACGGCTTCGGCTCCCACAAGATCATGCTGAAGGAGAACTCGGAAATTGATGGTCTTCCACTTTCCGACTTGGATGATCGTTTAGCTCAATACGGCTATTTTGACATCTTAAAGGGCAATGTTTATGACCCCAAGCCCGTCACTCGCGACTACGGCACCGTTGCCCTCCGTCTCAACTTCCACTTCGGCCCCCGCAAATAATATTGATTTGATATAAAATATTTAGAGGGATGCGTTCCGTATGGGTCGCATCCCTCTTGCTTTTGTGTCGTACCGTCGTTTATTCGCCTTTCCTGCGCAGCTGCACGTTCTTGGTTACTGTGGCGGCGCCTTGGTACCAGTTGCCGTCGCCGCCGGTGAACGTCGCCTCCTTGAACGAGGCCATCACCACCGTGTCGGCGTACTGTCCGTTCTCGCTGCTGTCGATATCGAAGAAGCCCACATACATCGTGTCCAAGTAGGGGAATTCCGTCGTGGAGATGTCGTATCGCCCTGTGCTGTCGGTATAAGCGACGGGTGAGTATCTCCATTCGATGCTGTCGGGAACGTAGCCGTGATAGGCAATCATCCGTACCTCAATCCCGCTGACGGGTTCGCTCTCGGGGTTTGTCACCTGCCCTTTGACGGTGTAAACGGATTCGGGTGCGCCATACTCGGTGGCTACGTTCTCCTTGCACGATATGTTTACACCCAGCAGGCCGCCGAGCGTTATCCAGAGCCAGTTCTTGAGTTTGAGATACCTGATTTTCATGGACGTGTGGGTTATGCAATCTTGTCGAATCCCAGATAGGGTCTCAGCACTTCGGGCATCACGATGCCGTCGGCCGTCTGGTTGTTCTCAAGCAGGGCTGCCATGATTCGGGGCAGAGCCAATGCGGAGCCGTTCAACGTGTGGGCGAGCTTCATCTTGCCGTCGGCATCTTTGAAACGCAGCTTCATACGGTTGGCCTGGAAGGTCTCGAAGTTCGATACCGATGACACCTCGAGCCAGCGTTTCTGCGCTGCACTCCACACCTCGAAGTCGAAGGTCATAGCCGAAGTGAAGCTTATGTCGCCGCCGCAGAGCTTGAGGATATGGTAGGGGAGACCCAGCTTGTCGAGCAAGCCACCCACGTGTTTCTTCATCTCCTCGAGTTGGTCGTAGGAGCGGTCGGGATGTTCGATGACCACAATCTCGACTTTCGAGAACTCGTGCAGGCGGTTCAACCCTCGCACGTCTTTGCCATAGCTGCCGGCTTCGCGACGGAAACACTCGGAGTAACCCACATGTTTGATGGGGAACTGCTCGGCATTGACTATCTCGCCACGATATATGTTGGTGATAGGCACCTCGGCGGTGGGAATCATATAGAAGCCGTCGAGAGGGATGGCGTACATCTGTCCCTCTTTGTCTGGCAGCTGACCTGTGCCCAATCCCGATGCCTCGTTGACCATCAATGGTGGCTGAATCTCGACGAAACCTGCGTCGGCGGCTTCGTTGAGGAAAAAGTTTATCAAAGCTCTCTGCAGACGGGCTCCCTTGCCTTTATAGACGGGGAATCCTGCGCCGGTTATCTTGTTGCCGAGCTCGAAATCAACGATGTCGTATTTTGCACAGAGCTCCCAGTGGGGCAGCGCGTCGGCAGGTAGTTCGGGCTTCTTGCCGAATTCGCCAACCACCACGTTGTCGGCTTCGCTCTTTCCTACGGGCACGGTGATATGTGGCGCGTTGGGCAGCGAGATAAGTTCTTCATCCAACTGACTGCTGACTGCCGACTGCTGCTCGCTCAGTTCTTTCTCTTCTGCTTTTAAGGTGGCTGTCTGCGCTTTGGCGGCCTCTGCCTCTTCGCGTTTGCCCTGTTTCATGAGGGCTCCGATTTCTTTGGCTATGCGGTTCTGGTCGGCCTTCACAGCGTCGGCCTTTGCCTGCAGCGCACGACGTTGCTCGTCAAGGCGGATGATGCTGTCTATTCGGTTTTCAACGTCCTGTACGTTCTTGATTTTCAGACGGGCGATAACCTCGTCGCGGTGCTCTTTGATGTACTGTAATTGAAGCATTTTCTCTTTATCTTGTTTTTTGTGTTATCCCTTTTTGAGGGTGCAAAACTACAAATATTTTTTTTCTTACATCTATTTCCCCACGCAGAAGCGGGAGAATATGGTGCCGAGGATTTCGTCGGTGGTCACTTCGCCGGTGATGGTGCCGATGTGGTGGATGGCATCGCGCAGGTCGATGGCGACGAGGTCGGATGGAGTGCCTTGTTCGAGTCCTTGCCTCACCTGTCTGATGGCGGCAAGCAGGCATTTCATCGCCTCGAAGTGACGCAGGTTGCTCAACATCGCGCCGTCGCCCACCTCTTTGAAAGGTGCCACGATGGCGTGTTTCAGCTCGTCAAGTCCTGTGCCTGTCTTGGCGGAAATGTAGATGTGGTTGGGAGTTGAGGTGTTGATATGGTCGATGAGGTCGCATTTGTTGATGGCGAGGATGGTTGTTCCTTGAATCTTCGGAACATTCGGGTTATTCAGGTTTTCCTTGTCTGTCGCATCCACGACATACACCACCACGTCGGCTTCTTTCGCCGCTTTCATGCTTCGGTCGATGCCCGCCTGCTCAATGGGGTTGTCCGTATGGCGAATTCCGGCGGTGTCGATAAAACGTATGAGGAGTCCGTCGATGGTGACGGTGTCCTCGATGGTGTCGCGGGTGGTGCCAGGGATGTTGCTCACTATGGCGCGGTCGTCGTCGAGCAGGGCGTTGAGGAGCGAGCTCTTGCCCACGTTGGGCTTTCCGACTATGGCAACGCGTATGCCGTTCTTCACGGCGTTGCCAGTGCGGAAGCTCTCCACCAACCGCATGGCTTCGTTTTCGATGTTTTCACTCAGCGACAGAAGACGGTTGCGGTCGGCAAACTCAACGTCTTCCTGGCTGAAGTCGAGTTCGAGCTCGAGCAGTGCGGTAAGGTCGAGCAGCTCTTGTCGCATCTCTTTCAGCTTCTGCTGATAACCGCCTCGCAGCTGGCTTAAAGCCAGTTGGTTGGATGCCTCGGTGGTGGAGTTGATAAGGTCGGCTACGGCTTCGGCTTGTGAAAGGTTTAAGCGTCCGTTGAGGAACGCTCGTCTGGTGAACTCGCCGGCTTCTGCCAATCGTGCACCAGCGGCTATAAGGTGCTGCAGTATCGCTTGCTGTATGTATAAGGAGCCGTGGCAGGCTATCTCTACGGTGTCGTCGCCGGTGTAGGAGTGCGGCGCTTGGTAGTAGGTGACCATCGTCTCGTCAACCGTATCGCCGTCGGCCACGAACGGGGTGTAAGTCGCCTTGTGGTCGGAGAGGGGGCGGACAAACCGCTCGGCTATCGTTTTTGCCTCGCTGCCCGATAGGCGTATCACCGCTATTCCACCTACGCCCGCTGGCGTCGATATGGCTGCTATGGTTGACATCCTAAATCCTTACGAAACTGAAAACTAAAAACTTGAAACTAAAAACTCACTTCTCCTCCTCGCTCTCGGGTTCGTCTTTGCCCAATTCCACGCACGCTATGGGGCGCTCGTCCCAATCTTTCTTCTCCGAGATGTATTTGTCGCCGAAAAGCTGCTTCATGGTTTCGTCGTTCAAGCCTAAATCGACCTTGATCTTGTACATGTTGGGGTAGGCGAGGAACAGCATCATCACCAGCAGGAGCGTCACCATTATCAGGATGGTGTTGCTGGAGAGGATGACGAATACACATTCTATAATCACGGTGGCAAGGACGGCGTAGTAGAGTCGTGCTATGTTGCCAGCATAGAGCTGCAGTTTGCGCTCGGTGTCGTCGATTTGACGTATTTTGGGTGTGAAACGGCGTATGGTCAGCAGTGCGACGGCGGTGACGAGTACTGCCAGTACGGTGCCGCATACCAACATGGAGCGCTGCATCGCCAGCGAAACGCCGGTCACTCGCCAATGCGAAAAATAGTTCAACGCCACCACCGCGGCCACCATCGTCATCGAGCAGTAAAGCCCAACAAGCGACGCCGTGCGTATCTTACGAATGTGTTTGTTCATGGGGATATTGTGAATAGTGAATAGTGAATTGACAATACTAATTGCTGACTATCGGTGTTAGTTCTCACAAGCGGAGATGTTTAGCCGTATATGACTGCTTGCATTTTGCGAGGTCTTCGGGGGTGCCGGCGAAAACTACATTGCCGCCCTTGTCGCCGCCTTCGGGACCCAGGTCTATTACCCAGTCGGCGGTCTTGATGATGTCGGGGTGATGCTCGATGACCACTATGCTGTGGCCGTTGGCAATGAGGTTGTCGAAGGCTTGGAGCAGTTTTTTGATGTCGTGGAAGTGGAGGCCGGTTGAGGGTTCGTCGAAGATGAAGAGTCGAGGCTGTTCGCCGCTGCCTTTGACCAGGAAGGAGGCGAGTTTGACGCGCTGTGCCTCGCCGCCCGAGAGCGAACTGCTGCTCTGTCCCAGCTTGAGGTATCCGAGTCCTACATCCTGAAGTGGTTGCAGGCGGCTGAGGATGGCGGAGAGCGAGAGTTTGAGTGGCTGTTCGGTATTGTCGTCGGGAGAGAAGAACTCGATGGCTTGGTCAACGGTCATGTCGAGGACCTCGCTGACATTCTTGCCTTTGTATTTTACTTCGAGGGTTTCCTCTTTGAAGCGCGTTCCGTGACACTCTTCGCATACGAGGTGCAGGTCGGACATGAACTGCATGCCGATGGTGACGTAGCCTTCGCCCTCGCATGTCTCGCAGCGGCCCCCTTCGGTGTTGAACGAGAAGAAGCCGGCTTTGTATCCGCGTGCCTTTGACAACGGCTGAGAGGCGTAGAGTTGGCGTATCTCGTCGTAGGCTTTCATATAGGTGGCGGGGTTGCTGCGTGTCGAGCGTCCGATGGGGTTCTGGTCAACGAGTTCGATGCCGCAAATCCGCGATATGTCACCCGACAATGAGACGCACTGGCCGGTGTATTCGGGATTGTCGTCGAAACGTTTTTTCACCACGTCGTAGAGTACCCCCTTGACAAGGCTCGTCTTGCCCGATCCGCTGACACCGGTCACCACCATGAGCACGTTGAGCGGTATGTCGATATCGACGTCCTTGAGGTTGTTGCAGTAGGCCCCCTTTATGCAGATGCGGTCGCGCCAGTGGCGTCGTGTTTCGGGGACGGCGATTTCCAACGACCCGTTGAGATACTGCAGTGTGAGGCTTTTCTTCAACTCTGAGGCTGTCGCTTTCTTCTTCGAGAGCCCCTGCCTCCAGACGTCACCCTCGCAATGGCCTTCAAACACCACCTCGCCGCCCAGGCGTCCGGCCCGCGGTCCGATGTCAATGATGTAGTCGGCGGCTCGGATGATGTCTTCGTCGTGCTCAACCACGATGACGGTGTTGCCAATATCGCGCAGGTGTTTCAACACACCGATAAGCTGTTCCGTGTCGCGGCTGTGGAGCCCTATCGAGGGTTCGTCGAGTATATACATCGAGCCTACCAGCGAGCTTCCGAGCGAGGTCGAGAGGTTGATGCGCTGCGACTCACCGCCCGACAGTGTGTTCGACAGGCGGCTCAGTGTCAGGTATCCCAGCCCTACTTCCATGAGGTAGCCGATGCGGTTTCGCAGCTCGACGAGTATGCGGCTTGTGATTTTCTGCTCGTCGTCAGTCAGATGTAGGTCGTTTATCCATTGCTGCAGGTCGTTCACCTGCATGTTTGTGAGTTCGGTGATGCTTTTGCCTCCCACTTTCACATATTCGGTGTCCTTCCTCAGCCGGCTCCCGTGACAGTCGGGGCATACCGTCTTGCCGCGATAGCGGGCCATGAGTACTCGGTATTGTATCTTGTAGCTTTGGCTTTCGACCCATCTGAAGAATCCGTCGATGCCTTCCCAGTTGCCCTTACCGTGCCAAAGGATGTCGCGTTCCTCCTTGCTCAGTTCGCGGTAGGGGGTGTGGATGGGGAATCCAATCTTCGGCGACTGCTTGATGAGGAAGGTCTTCCACTCCTGCATCTTCTCGCCACGCCAGCACACCACTGCGTTGTCGTATATCGAAAGCGAGGGGTTGGGGACGACAATGTGCTCGTCGATGCCTATCACGCTGCCGTAACCTTGACAGGTGGGGCATGCACCGTAGGGGTTGTTGAAACTGAAGAAGTTGGGGTTGGGCTTCTCGAAACTGATGCCGTCCGCTTCGAAGCGGTTGGAAAAACGAGCTTCCCCGGAATCGCTGCCAACCACACATTCGCCTCTTCCCTCGAAGAAAGCTGTCTGTACCGATTCGGCCACCCGTGCGGCAAGTCCGTCGTCGTCACGGCGCACCTCAATACGGTCAACCAGAAGCATGGTGTGTGAATCCTGGATTTCGTTTTTTGAGTTTTGTGCTTCTCGTTTAGCGTTCAGGTAATCCTCAATCTTCACAATCGTGCCTGCTATCGAGATCCGCACGAACCCCTCCTGATGCAGTATTTTTAGTTGCTCGTCGAGCGGACGCTCTTTGCTGCCCTGCAACGGAGCGTAGATCATCGCCCGCTCTCCGTCGGGCAGCTGGCAGATGTAGTCGGTCACGTCGCTCACCGTGTGCCGCTTCACCTCCACTCCCGATACGGGCGAGAAGGTGCGGCCAATGCGGGCAAAGAGCAGTTTGAGGTATTCGTATATCTCGGTCGAGGTGCCCACCGTCGAGCGTGGGTTGCTGCTGTTTACCCGCTGCTCTATGGCTATGGCCGGCGAGATGTTTTTGATATAATCCACCTCGGGCTTTGCCATTCGCCCCATAAACTGACGGGCGTAGCTGCTGAGGCTTTCGACATAGCGGCGCTGACCTTCGGCATACAGAGTGTCGAAGGCCAGGCTCGATTTGCCGCTGCCGCTCAACCCTGTGATGACGACGAGCTTACCAGTCGGTATGTCGACGTCGAGGTTCTTCAGGTTGTTGCAGCGAGCGCCGCGTATTTTTATGCAGTCGTCGTTCAAAGTTGTAGCAGTTTGCCGTCCGAACCGAGCACGTCGGTGATTTTGTGCTTGTAGAGGTCTTTCATCCTGTCGCGGGCGGGGCCGAGATATTTACGTGGGTCGAACTCGGCGGGTTTCTCGGCCAGGGTCTTTCTGATGGCAGCGGTCATAGCCAGGCGGCTGTCGCTGTCGATGTTTATCTTGCACACAGCGCTCTTCGAAGCCTGACGCAGCTGCTCTTCGGGAATACCCACTGCCTGCTTCAAGGCACCGCCGTTGGCGTTGATGATGTCCACATCCTCCTGCGGCACCGAGCTCGAGCCATGCAGCACGATGGGGAATCCGGGCAGTTTCTCCTCTATAGCTTTCAGCACGTCGAAGGCCAGCGGCGGAGGCAGCAGCCGTCCCGTCTTTGGGTCAACGGTGCACTGTTCGGGGGTGAACTTGTAGGCGCCGTGGCTCGTTCCAATCGAGATGGCGAGCGAATCGACGCCCGTCTTGGTTACGAAATCTATCACCTCTTCGGGTTTGGTGTAGTGGCTCTCGGCGGCCGACACCTCGTCCTCCACTCCGGCCAGCACGCCCAGCTCGCCTTCGACGGTCACGTCGTACTGGTGGGCGAACTCAACCACCTTGCGGGTCAAGGCCACGTTCTCGTCGTAGGGGAGGGCAGAGCCGTCGATCATCACCGAGCTGAAACCCGTCTCGATGCAGTTCTTGCAGAGCTCGAAGCTGTCGCCGTGGTCGAGGTGCAGCACTATCTCGGGGTGTTTGCAACCCAGCTCTTTGGCATACTCCACAGCGCCTTCGGCCATATAGCGCAGAAGCGTCTGGTTGGCGTAGTTGCGGGCACCCTTCGACACCTGCAGTATCACGGGAGACTTGGTCTCCACCGCCGCCATGATAATGGCTTGCAGCTGCTCCATGTTGTTGAAGTTGAATGCCGGGATGGCATAGCCGCCGTCAACGGCTTTGGCGAACATAGCGCGTGTGTTCACCAGTCCTATTTCTTTGTAGTTTGTCATGATTTTATTTTGTTATGTTGTTAATTATTCAGCTTTCAAAAGGCAAAAAGGCACGCATTCTTTTGGCTTGCAAAGATACGAAAAAAATGTCTCTCTTTATAGGAATAATAAAAGCCTCTCATTTCGAGAGGCTTTTATTGCGGGTTTTATGCGTTAAAACGTCTTGGCTTTACGCTTGTGCGCTAAAACGTCTCGGCGTGTCTTATTTCCCGAAGACCTCTTTCGCCCTGTCCATCTTTTTGGGAATATCCACCCCGAACGGGCAGCGCGAGAGGCAGGCGCCACAGTGGGTGCACTCGCCGGCGTGGTGCGGCAGTGCGTCATACTGCGCCTGTAGTTCGGGCGTCAGCCCTTCGGTTTCGGCTTTGTCGAGCAGCTCGTTCACCTTTCCGATAGGGATTCCCTGAGTGCAGGGCGCGCAGTGGTTGCAGTAGGTGCAGCCGCCTTGGTCAGCGTCGGCCGTCTGCTTGTCGAGTGCAGCCTTCCAGTCTTTCTCTTCGTCGGTGGCTTTCAGATAGTGCAGATATTCGTCAACATGGCTGGCGCTGTCGATGGTGCAGAGCGCTGTCGCGACGCAGGGTTTCGACAGCACGTAGGCGAAGCATTGGTCGCGGGTGAGCGCTTTCTTCAACGGCGACTTCTCCGCATCCAGCAGTCGGTCGCCTCCGCCGAAGGTCTTCATCACGGTGATGGCTATGTTGTGCTGCGCGCAGTAGTCATACAGCTCGACTCGCACGGGGTCGATGCCGGGCAGCATCTCGTCGAAGGTCTTGGAGTCCCAGGGGTTCTTGCCCGAAAGCACACGGTCGAAGGCGGGGTTGAGGCTGAACATGATGACCTCGACCAGGCCGCTCTTGGCTATGGCCAGCGCCACCTCGGCGTTGTGGCTGCTCACTCCGATATGCTTGATTATGCCCTTCTCTTTCAGCTCTTTCACATATTGCAGATAGTCGCTCCCCTGCATCGCTTGCCAGTCGTCCATCTTATCGACGATATGTATCATTCCCACGTCGATATAGTCGGTGTTGAGGCGGGTGAGCAGGTCTTCGAACCCGATTTTGCATTTCTCCACATCGCGGGTACGCTCATAGCTGTCGCCGTTCCACCAGCAGCCGATATGGCCTTGTATGATCATCTCCTTGCGGCGGTCGCCGAGGCCGTATCCTATGTTGCTGCGCACCTTCGGGTTGGCGTCGTAGATGTCCATGTAGTTCATCCCGTGGTCGAGGGCGTAGGTCACCAGCTCGCGAGAGGTCGCGGAGTCGATCTCGTCGAAGCCGCCGCACCCCAATCCAATGATACCCACGCTCAAGCCGGTGCTGCCCAGCGTGCGGTACTCCATGTCGTTCTGTTTGATGACGTTTTTCTGTTTGCATCCCACCATCATCAGGGTGGCCGCCATTGCAAGTAATGCTAATTTTCTCATATCCATTAATGTTACAATAAGTAATTAACGCCAGCGACGTGATTTTATTGCCCGCAATGCCGAGTGATTCAGGTCACCCGACAAAAAAAGCCCCTCGCAATGAGAGGCTTTCGTTGTTTTTAATTAACCAGTCACCAGTCACTGTTCACCAGTCACTGGTCACAGGTCACTGTTTACATCAACCCTCTGTCTTTCAGCAGGGGTTTCACGCTGGGCTGCTTGCCGCGGAACTCGAGGTACATCTTCATCGGCTCGACGGTGTTGCCGCTCTCGAGTATCTTGCGGAACTTCTTGGCAAGCTCGGGGTTGAAGAGGTCGCCGCTCTCGGTGAAGGCCGCGAAGGCGTCGTGGTCGAGGATGGCCGTCCAGGTGTAGCTGTAGTAGCCGGCGTCGTAGCCGGTGGTGAAGATATGCTGGAAGTAGGGGCTCTTGTAGCGGCTGATGATTTCGGGTATCAAGCCAATCTTGTCAAGATGTTCCTTCTCGAACTTGTTGGCGTCGATGGGTTGCTTCGCGGTGATTGAGTGGTAGTCCATGTCGAGCAGCGAGGCGGCGAGCAGCTCGGTGTTGATGAAGCCCTGGCCGTAGGTCTGGGCGGCGGCTATCTTGGCAATCAGCTCGTCGGGGATGACCTTGCCCGTCTCATAGTGTTTGGCGTAGTCTTTCATCACCTGCGGGTTGCGGCACCAGTTCTCCATGATCTGCGAAGGCAGCTCGACGAAGTCGCGCGGCACGTTGGTGCCGGCCAGCGACGGATAGTGGCACTTGCTCAGCAGGCCGTGGAGGGCGTGTCCGAACTCGTGGAAGAGGGTTTCGCTCTCGTCGAAGTTGAGCAGAGAGGGTTTCTTGCCGTCGGGCTTGGTGAAGTTGCACACCACCTGTATGATAGGAATCACGTTGTTGCCCTGACGGTCCACCTTCTGGCCGCGGAACTCGGTCATCCAGGCACCGCTGCGCTTGCTCTCGCGCGGGAAGAAGTCCATGTAGAGTATGCCGATGACGTTGCCTGCGTCTTTCACCAGGAAGCAGCGCGCCTCTTTGTCGTAGGTGGGCAGGGTGTCGGTCTGCTCGAAGCTGATGCCATAGAGGCGGCCGGCTACGTTGAAGGCGCCGCTCAGCACGTTGTCGAGTGCGAAGTAAGGACGCACGACGGCATCTTCGAGGTTGTATTTCTCAACACGCAGCTTCTCGCTGTAGTAGCGCCAATCCCACGGCTGCAGCTTGGCGCCGGGCTCGTCTTTCGAGAGCATCTTCTGGTATTCGGCGCACTCCTCTTTGGCTTTCTTCAGAGCGGGAGTCCATATCTGCATCAGGCAGTCGTAGACGGCCTTGGGGGTCTTGGCCAGGCAGTTGTCCAGCACGTAGTCGGCGTGGGTGGGGAATCCCAGTATGTTGGCGCGTTCGAGACGCAGGTTGGTCAGCGTGTCGATGATCTTGGTGTTGTCAAACTCGCCACCGTTGCAGCGGTCGGTGTAGGCGTGCCACACCTCCTCGCGCAGTTTGCGGTCGGGGCAGGTCTGCATGAAAGGCTCCCATGAGGGCAGCTGGAGGGTCACCTCGGTGCCGTCGTCCAGTTTCTTCTTGTAGGCGTTGGTGGCCTTCAGCACGTTCTGTGCGAAGCGGAGAGTGAGCGAGGCGATCTTCTCGTTCAGCTCGCGGAAGCGGGGCTGCTGGTCCTCAGGCACGTTGGCGCCGTTGCGGACGAAGCCCTTGTAGGTCTCTTCCAGCAGACGCATCTGCTCGGGGTTCAGATTGAGGTTGTCCTTCTGCTCATATACAGCCTTGATGCGGGCGAAGAGCTTGGCGTTGAGGGCTATGTCGTCGCCGTGGGCCGAAAGCTTGGGAGTGACCTCCTCGGCTATGGCCTCCATCTCAGGCGAGTTCTCGCACTCGGAGAGGTTGAAGAAGACGCTGGCCACGGTGTTGAGCAGCTCGCCGCTGTACTCGTAGGCCTCAATCGTGTTCTCGAAGGTCGGCGCCTCGGGGTTGTTCACGATGGCGTCGATCTCTTCTTTCTGCTGGCGCATGCCCTCCTCGAAGGCGGGCATGTAGTGCTCGGTCTTGATTTTCCCGAAGTCAGGGATGTTGTACGGGGTGTTGAAACCCGCGATGAATGGATTCTCGTTCTCCATGGCGGCTTGTTTTTTCTCTTTGCAGCCGACGGCAAGCACCATAGCCGCACAGCCGACAATCAATAATGAAATTTTACGCATATTTTACGGTGTTTTATGTTTGGTAAGATATAGTATGTATAACGCCCAAGTTGCGGAGTTATTGTTTTTTTTGTGAAGATGTGACCTGTGATCTGTGACCTGTGACCTGTGACCTGTGACCTGTGAGGGTGGGATTGGGAATTGACATTTGTGAAGATGTGAAGGTGTGAAGGTGTGAAGGTGTGAATTGTTTGTGAATTGGCGCTGTTGGCGTCATTCTGCTATGGTTCGGAAAAACAAGCAAGCTTGATTTTCGCTCACCTTAAACGCAGAATTGTAAATTGACAAGTGACTGGGGTGAGTGTTTTTTTTTCAGACGGACGGACGGGAAGGCTTGGAGGGATTGAGACGGCGATAATCGTGGTTGGGAACTTTTTTTGTTGGGCAATGGCTTGATATACTGTGATAAAGGTGTTTGTAAATTTTTTTTGGAAAAAAGTTCGTCAGCGCAATATTTATTGGTATATTTGCAAATGACGCAAAAAAATTGATGACATTGTTATGTTGTAAACAATCAGCGAGTTATATGGTCGTGCTTGCGTGAGGGGGTGCTTTTGCGGTGGCTGTAGTTATTTGATATTCAGTATTGTGGATTGCTTTGGTACGTATCAACAACGTATCAAAGACGTATCCTCTACGTATCAACGCCGTTGCATCGCTATGGCATATTCGTGGTTTCCCTAAGACTCATTCGTGACTCCTCCAATACACCTATAGGGATGGCATACGGTTGAGGGGATGTTGATAAGTCGGGAGTTAAACTTGCGTAGAATATATGCCATATATATAAATTAAATTCGTATCTTTGCAGGTCAATAATTCGTTATACTATGGACACTATCATTATCTTAGACTTTGGTTCTCAGTACACTCAGCTTATCGCCCGCAAGGTGAGAGAGCTCAACGTATATTGTGAAATTCATCCGTTCAACAAGATTCCGGCATTGACGAAGGATGTGAAGGGAGTGATTTTTTCGGGCAGCCCTTACAGCTGCAACGCAGAGGATGCGCCCGTGCCCGACATGAAGGACATCAAAGGCAAGCTGCCGCTGCTGGCGGTGTGCTATGGAGCACAGTATCTCGCCAAATGGGGCGGCGGAAGGGTGCAGCAGTCGAAGATAAGAGAGTACGGCCGCGCCAACCTGAACTGGATTGACGAGAGTTCGCCGCTGATGAAGGGGGTGCCGATGGGGAGCCAGGTGTGGATGAGTCACGGCGACACGATAGAGTGCGTGCCGGAGGGCTACAAGTGCATCTGCTCGACGGAGAACGTGAAGTATGCCGGCTACAAGATAGAGGGCGAAGAGACCTACGCCATACAGTTCCATCCCGAAGTGCATCACTCGGTCGATGGGCTCACGATACTGAAGAACTTCGTGGTGGATGTATGCCATTGCGAGCAGAGCTGGACGCCGGCGTCGTTCATCGAGACCACCGTTGCCGAGCTGAAGGCCAAGGTGGGCAGCGACAAGGTGGTGCTGGGGTTGAGCGGCGGAGTCGATTCGACGGTGGCGGCGGTGCTGCTGAACCGCGCCATCGGCCATCAGCTGCATTGCATCTTCGTGGATAACGGACTTCTGAGAAAGAACGAGTTTGAGAGTGTGCTGGAGTCGTACAAGGACATGGGGTTGAACGTGAAGGGTGTGGATGCGAAGGAGCGCTTCTATTCTGTGCTGGCCGGAGTGACCGACCCTGAGAAGAAACGCAAGGGGATAGGCAAGACGTTCATCGATGTGTTTGACGCCGAGGCGAAACAGATAAGCGACGCAAAATGGCTGGGACAAGGCACGATATATCCCGACGTGATTGAGAGCAGCTCGGTGAAAGGACCTTCGCAGACGATAAAGAGCCACCACAACGTGGGAGGGCTGCCCGACTATATGAAGCTGCAGCTGGTGGAGCCTCTGCGCAGCCTCTTCAAAGACGAGGTGCGCAGGGTGGGGCGTCAGCTGGGCATCAAGGACGAGCTGATAGGCCGTCACCCGTTCCCGGGGCCCGGGTTGGCAATCCGCATCCTCAGCGATGTGACGCCCGAAAAGGTGAGAATACTGCAGGAGGTTGACGACATCTTCATCCGCGGCTTGCGAGAGAACGGCCTCTACGACAAGGTGTGGCAGGCGGGATGCATGCTGCTGCCCGTACAGTCGGTGGGCGTGATGGGCGACGAGCGCACATACGAAAGCGTCGTGGCGCTGAGGGCTGTGGAGAGCGTCGATGGCATGACGGCCGACTGGAGCCATCTGCCCTACGAGTTCCTCGCTAAGGTGTCGAACGAGATTATCAATCGCGTGAAGGGCGTGAACCGAGTGGTGTATGACATCAGCTCGAAGCCGCCTGCAACGATAGAGTGGGAGTAGATAGTTTTAAGTTTTAAGTTTTTAGTTTCAAGTTTTTAGTTTCAAGTTGAAAAAGATAGTTTTTTTATTGTTTGTCGGTTTGTCGGTGTCGCTGAGTGCGCAGGTGGTGAAATCGAACACCGTGGGGATGCACAACGGCAAGAAGTGCTACATACATATCGTGCAACCCGGACAGACGGTGTACTCCATCACAAAGCTCTACGGGGTGAAGGAGCACGAGGCGATACTGAAGTCGGACATCCACCATCTGGCTGTCGATGACACGGTGTGGATTCCCTGCACCGACTGTGTGGTGAACACCCAAGCCTCGACCAATACTGCAAGTCAGCAACCCGAAAAGAAGGAATATCAGTTTATTGTGGTGGAACCCGGACAGACGCTTTACAGCCTCTCGAAGAAATACAACGTGAGCATCGAGGACCTCAACGAGCTCAATCCCGAATTGCGGACAATGGGGCTGAAGGCCGGGCAGACGATAAAGGTGCCAGGCAGTCAGCAGCCGTCTGCCGCCAGTCAGAACAGCCAAACCACCCAGCCGGCTCAGAAGCCACAGCAGTCGTCAACACAAGCCAAGCCGGCAGGCCGACAGCCGGCCACCTATACCCCGAAGGCACCTACAGAGCCGGCCGTGGTGTCGCCGCTGATAGAGCCGGGCAAGGTGCATGTCTCGCTGCTGATGCCGCTGCATCTCGCCGATTTGGAAAAGATCTCCACCACGAAGTTCGACATCGACCAGCGCGGAAAGAAGAGCTACGGGGCATTCGAGTACATCCAGTTCTACGAAGGTCTGCTGGTTGGAATGGAGCGTCTTGAAAGAATGAACTGCAAGGTGGTACTAAACGTAGTGGATGTGTCGGGCAAGACGAAACAGGATGTCTTGACGGCGATAAACACTCATAATGTGACGCATAGCGATTTCATGATAGCCCTGCTTCCGAAAGAGCAGTTTGAATATGCAGCCGAGTGGGCGCAGGAAAACCGTATATTCATCATCAACCCAATGTCGGAGAGAGACGAGATAGTGGAGGGCAACCCGTACGTGTTCAAGTGCATGTCGTCGGTGACGGGGCAGGTGGATGAGCTGTTGAAGACGATCGCTTCGATGCCGGGAAAGCCGCATCTTTATGTGATTGCCTCGGGGTCGAAAAACGAGGCCCGCGTGCGCGGCATAGTGGAGGAAAAGCTGAAGGCCAAGGGCAACATAGCGTACACCATCTTTGACTGGGGCGCCAACTCGAAGCTTGTGGCGTCGCTTAAGAAAACCCCAGGGAGCGTGGTGCTGAACATCTACGACCAGAACCGCGACAAGAACCACATACAGGTGAGCACGCTGCTCAACCGCCTGGCGGCGGCAAAGTCGAGCAATGTGACGCTGGTGTCGCTGGAAAACTATATAAACAAATACGGCGACATCGATTTCGCCCAGCTGCAGCAGTCGAACTATATGACCGTCAACAGCGAACTTGACTACAACGACCCGTCGAAAAAAGACTTCATTGACGCCTTCAACGAGCGGTTCAAGGTGGAGCCTATAGGTTCATACGCGACGATGGCCAACGACATAATCATCCACTTCGTTTACGGGTTGAAGAACCGCGGGACGGAATTCTGGCGCTCGCCCAACCAGTCGTATGTGTCGGGAATGCTCTATCCCATGTTCTTCACGCAAAGCGACAAAGGGCACGGCTTCGTCAACGAGTCGGCGGTGTTCTACAAACTCAGTAACTATCGTTTTGTGCCGCTGTCGGGGAGGTATTAGTTTTTAGTTTCAAGTTTTTAGTTTCAAGTTTCAAGTTTCTGGTAAACCTATCAACATCTTCACACACTTTGGATCAACAGACAACCATAAAGATACCTTTCCGCCTGACGGGTCCCGGATTGCATACGGGACGAACCGTGACGGTGTTGGTGCGTCCGGCGGCAGCTAATTTCGGCATAGCGTTCAGGCGTACGGACAGGGTGAACATCATAACGCAGCACGCCACCGCCGACAAGGTGGGCAGCACGGCTCGCGGTACCACGCTGGGTTTTGGACGGCACTCGATTGCCACGATAGAACACCTGATGTCGGCCCTGCATGGCATGAAGATAGACAACGTGCTGGTGGAACCCGACGGCGGCGAGATACCGATACTCGACGGGTCGGCACGTCCGTGGCTGCAACAGCTGCAACGTGTGGGAACCGTGCAGCTCGACGCCCCACGCAAGTTCTTCGAATTGAAAGAACCGATTCACTTTGAGTACGGACCCACGGGTTCGGTTTACGACATCGAGCCTGACGACCATTTCTCGGTGGAGTGCACCATCGAGTTTGTTGACAGCGTGATTGGCCGTCAGCAGGCGGTGATGAACTCGTTTGACGAATATCCCGACCAGATAGCACCCAGCCGCACGTTCGTATTCCTGCACGAGGTGGAGCCTCTGCTGCACCTGAACCTGATCAAGGGCGGCAGTTTGGACAACGCCTTGGTGTTCGTGAACAAGGAACTTGGTTCACGACAGTTGAGACGCCTTGAGAAAACTTTCCACAAGGACGCATCACAGTTCAGGGTGCATGACGGGTTGCTCAACACCACCGACCTCTATTTCCCCAACGAGCCGGCACGACACAAACTGCTCGACTTCCTGGGCGACATCAGGCTTGTGGGTTACCCCATAAAAGGACATTTTAAAGTCTATAAACCAGGACATAAAGCCAACAATTCGTTTGCAAAATACTTGATGAACTATTTAAACACAAAGTCATGACTCTCAACGACATCAACCCCAATGCCAAAATTGGCAAGGATGTGACGATCGGCAATTTCACCACTATATACGAGGACGTGGAGATAGGCGACGGATGCTGGATTGGCCCGAATGTGACCATATTTCCTGGAGCTCGTATCGGAAAGAACTGCAAGATATTCCCCGGCTCGGTGATAGCCGCTGTTCCGCAGGATTTGAAGTTTGCCGGTGAGTACAGTACCGTAGAGATTGGAGACAACAACGTCATACGAGAGTGCTGCACCATTAACCGCGGCACCGCCGCATCGGGCAAGACGGTGGTTGGCAACAACAACCTCATCATGGCGTACGTGCATATTGCGCACGACTGCGTGGTGGGAGACAACTGTGTGTTCGCCAACAACGCCACCTTGGCTGGACATATCATTGTCGGTGACTATGTCATCCTCGGCGGTAAGACAGCCATACTGCAGTTCGTCCATATCGGCTCTCACGCCATCACCCAAGGAGGCGCCCTGGTTGACAAGGACATACCACCGTTCGTCAAGGCGGCTCGCTACCCCATATCCTACGCAGGCGTGAACACCCTCGGGCTCTCGCGCAGAGGCTTCAGTCAGGAGTCGATAAACACCATCAGCGACATCTACCGCTACTTGTTCCAGAAGGGATTGACGGTCAGTCATGCTGTGGAGGCTATCAAAGAACAGTATGGACACACCGACGAAGGGAAGGTGATACTCTGCTTTATCGGCGGAGCCAATACAGGCCTGATGAAAGGTTACTCTTATATGCGCAGGGAAGAATAAACAGATTAAAGTGATTGTCTGATTGACAGATACATCCAAGCAATAAATCCAGGGGTCTTCTTGACAACCCCCTTTAACAAAACAAGAACATGGATAACGATTCGACACCGAACAAGGATTCGGTAATTGTACTTTCTGGTGGGCTCGACTCCACGACACTGCTTTATGAGCAGCGAGCCCGTATCGCTCTCGCTGTCAGCTTCGACTACGGCAGCAATCACAACAAGCGGGAGATAGAGTGTGCCCGTCACCATTGTGAAAGGCTGGGGGTGGAGCAACTTGTTATTCCACTCGACTTCATCAAGCGCTATTTCACATCCTCGCTTCTCGAAGGAGGGGATGCGGTGCCGACGGGGGAGTATGACGACGACAATATGCACTCAACCGTTGTGCCCTTCCGCAATGGCATCATGCTTTCTGTCGCCTGCGGTTTGGCAGAAAGTAGAGGCCTCAACCGGCTGCTTATTGCCAATCACGGAGGCGACCATGCCATATATCCCGACTGCCGTCCGGATTTTGTCTCAGCCATCGATGCCGCCACACAATCGGGTACCTATAACCATGTGCGTGTTGTGGCGCCATACACCAACCTTACCAAAAGCGACATCGTCAGGCGGGGAGCGGCCTTGGGTGTCAACTATGCCGACACCTATTCTTGCTACTGCGGTGGTGAGAGGCATTGTGGACGATGCGCCACGTGCACCGAACGCAAGGAGGCCTTCCGGCAGGCCGGCATTCCAGACCCCACCGAGTATTGTGGCGGTTGACAGGTTCGTATGACAATGACACATTCACGAAATCAAGCATTAACAATATGTTTTATATAAAGAAAACCATAGAGGTGTCGGGGGCGCATCGTCTGACACTCGACTATCCAAGCAAATGCACCGAGATGCACGGCCACAACTGGGTTATTACCATCTATTGCCGTGCCAAAGAGTTGAACCATAACGGTATGGTGGTTGATTTTTCGGAAATCAAGCGCCGTATATTCGACAAACTCGACCACAAGCTCGTCAACGATGTGATACCCTACAACCCCACGTCAGAGAACATCGCTCGCTGGTGTCAGGAACAGATAGAGTGCTGCTACCGTGTTGATGTGCAGGAAACTTCGGGTAATGTTGCAACCTACGTAGTCGATTAATGAAGGTAAACGAAATATTTTATTCCCTTCAAGGCGAAGGTTTCAATGCAGGAACACCTGCTGTCTTTGTACGCTTTGCCGGCTGCAACCTACAGTGCCCCTTCTGTGACACCGACTTTGCTGTCGGTATCGAGATGACGGAAGAAGATATTGCGGCACAGGTAGTACGGTATCCCGCATCGTTGGTCGTTATCACCGGCGGTGAACCATCGCTCCAGCTTACAGAGTCGTTGGTTGATGCTCTGCATCGGCAGGGTAGGAGGGTGGCGGTTGAAACCAACGGTACCCATCCGTTGCCGTCAAATGTCGATTGGATAACACTCTCGCCGAAAGATACGTTTCTCGGCATGGTAGCCTCACCGATTCTTACAGAGGTCGATGAACTGAAAGTAGTCTTCGACGGCATCCACCAGCCAGTGATATACGAAAATATCAAAGTCCGCCACGCCCGTTTCCTGCAACCTTGCGACACAGGCGACCCGCAGCGCAACGGCATTATCGTCAACCAAACCATAGAATATATCAAAGCCAACCCTCAATGGCGCCTCTCCCTCCAAACCCACAAGATTGTAGGGATAAGGTAGGAACGCTTGAATGCGTTAACGTGTGAGTGACCAATAACAAGTTAACAAATTAACAAGATAACACAATAGAATAAATATCATGGATCGTACAAAAGACAATCTGCAGCAGCTCGGCAGTAAGAGCGACATCCCCGAAACCTACGCTCCCGAAGTGTTGGAAACCTTCGAAAACAGCCATCCTGAGCGCGACTATTGGGTACAGTTCAACTGCAAGGAGTTTACCACTCTGTGTCCCATCACCGGCCAGCCCGACTTCGCCGAACTGAAGATACTCTACATACCCGACAAGAAGATGGTGGAAAGCAAGAGCCTCAAGCTCTACCTTTTCTCGTTCCGCAACCACGGCGACTTCCACGAGGACTGTGTCAACACCATCCTCGACGACCTTGTGCGTGTAATGGACCCGCGCTATATCGAAATCACAGGCTACTTCGTCCCCCGCGGCGGCATCAGCATTTATCCGTTTGTCAACTACGGCAAGCCAGACACGAAGTATGAGCAGCTAGCCTTCCAACGAATGCAAAACTACCAGTCGGTATGAACACCAGAAGGGCGGCTGCGAGAATCGCAGCCGCCCTTCTTCTTGTTCTGTTAAAGGTGCGTTATTGGCCTATCATCCCCACGCTGCGCTTGATGAACTCTGTCAGTGCCTCGCCTTTCAGAAGACCGTTGCTTAGCAGCGCCAGGTCGGTCAGCTGGTGTATCAGCTGTTTCTGCTTGTCGGCATCGGACTCGTTGAGAATCTGCCCAATCAGCGGGTGGTTGGTGTTCACCACCAGATTGTAGCTTTCCGGCATCTCGCCGTAGAATCCGCCACCGCCCATCTCCGACATCTCTTTGTAGCGGCGCATAAACTCGTTGCGCGTTATCAGCATCGGCTCCTCGTCGCTCTCCATGCTTTCCATCTGTACAGTGAATTTCTGTTTGTCGATTTCTGCTTCGATGATGGGTTTCAGTTTGTCCTGTTCTTCTTTTGTGAGTTTTGATGGTATCGAATCTTCGTGAGGGATGAGCTTTTCGACGGTGTCGCTATCGACACGAACGAAACGGCATTTGTCTATCTTGCGCTCAAGCAGGTTCACGAAGTGCGGCGTTAGGGGACTGTCCATAATCAGCACGTCGTAGCCTTTCGCCTTTGCTTTCGCTATGTAAGCGTGCTGCTCGTCGGCGTCGGTGGCGTAGAGGAAGCAGAGGTTCTTGTCCTTGTCTGTCTGCAGGGCCGACACCTTCTCCTTGTAGTCGTCGATGTTGTAGTACTGTCCTTCGCTGTTTTTCAGCAGGGCGAACTTCATGGCGCGGTCGCAGAACTTCTCGTCGGTCAACATTCCGTATTCCACGAATATCTTGATGTCGTCCCATTTCTCCTCCAACTGAGATTTGTTCTCTGCGTCGGATTTGTCGCCTTCCGCGGACACGCGGTTTTTGTACATCTCCTCCAGCTTGTCGCACACCTTTTTGCTTATGTGCGATGATATCTTCTTCACGTTGCTGTCGCTCTGCAGGTAGCTGCGGCTCACGTTCAGAGGAATGTCTGGCGAATCCAGTACACCGTGCAGCAACATCAGATACTCTGGCACCACACCTTCCACCGAGTCGGTCACGAACACTTGGTTGCAGTACAACTGTATTTTGTTGCGGTTCGGGTCAACGGTCTTCCTCACCTTTGGGAAGTACAGTATGCCCGTCAGGTTGAATGGGTAGTCAACGTTCAGGTGTATCTGGAACAACGGGTCCTCGAAGTTCATCGGGTACAGCTCGTGGTAGAATTTCTTGTAGTCCTCGTCCGTCAACGACGAAGGCGTCTTGCGCCACGCCGGTTCCGTGTTGTTGATTATGCGGGGCTGCTTCTTCTCCACGCGTTTGGGCTTTCCGTCCTTGTCGCATTCCGTCTCGCTGTCCTCCCATACCGACTCCTCGCCGCAGCGTATCGGCACCGGCATGAAACGACAGTATTTCCTAAGCAGCTCCAGCACACGATATTCTTCCAGAAACTCCTCGCAGTCGCTGGCGATATGCAGCACGATGTCTGTGCCGCGCTCCTTGCGGTCGCACTCTTTCATGTCGTAGTCGGGGCTTCCGTCGCATGTCCAGTGCATTGCAGGTTCGTCTTTGAACGACTTGGTAATGATTTCCACCTTGTCTGCCACCATGAAGGCCGAGTAGAATCCAAGACCGAAGTGACCTATCAGGTTCTCCTGTATGTCTTTGTATTTCTCCAGAAAGTCCTCGGCGCCCGAGAAAGCTATCTGGTTGATGTATTTCTCAATCTCGTCGGCGGTCATGCCTACGCCATGGTCAGACACCGTCAGAATCTTTTTGCTTTTGTCCACCTTCACCTCCACCGTCAGGTCGCCCATCTCGCCGCTGAACTCGCCACGTGACGACAAGGCTTTCAGTTTCTGTGTCGCGTCGATGGCGTTGCTCACCAGCTCGCGCAGGAATATCTCGTGATCCGAGTAGAGGAACTTCTTGATAACAGGGAAGATGTTCTCCGTCTGTACGTTAAGTTTTCCGTTCATGTTGCTCTGTTTTATAATTAACTATTGTTGGTTCAGCAATAGCCATACCAAACAAAGCGTTTGTGTCAAAATGGCAGTAGTCGGTGTTCGGCAAACCGTTACTTTTTCAGACGCTCACCCTTTCAGGTGGAGAAAAACTATTCCCCCGCCTTCTTCAACTGGTTTTTAATCAAACCCTCGAAGGTTTCAGGGCTGAACTTTTTTGCAATTATTTTTTTATCGCGATCCAGTAGGAAAATCTTCGGTGTTGTGGTCACGTCATACACCTCTTTCCAATCAACGTTGCACTCGCCGCCGTCCAGGTTCAGCCAGTTCAGGTCATGCTGCTTGATGAACGTCTTCCACAGAGGACGAGTGTGGTCGTCGGGTTCGCTCAGAATCGCGAAGGCAGCTATGTCGTACTCCTTGCGGTATTTCTCGTAGATTTCGTGCATTTCGGGTATCGTAACCTTGCAATGTCCGCAGGTGGGCGACCAGAACATCAGCAGCGTGTATTGGTGACGGCTGCATTCTATGCCCAGGGAGTGGAATGTGCCGAGCGTGTCCTTCAGAATCAACTCGGGCGCCTGCTTGCCCACCAGTATCTTCTCCCACGTGTCGGCACGTTTGACGTTGTCGTCAATCGAACTCGGCGATGCCCACACTGCCTCGCCAGTGGCGTAGTAACGGTGGATCATGTGCACATACACCTCGTCATACACCATCACGTTGCTCTGCAGGAAACGCTCAGACGTTGTGTGTACCAGATATTTGAACACCTCCGGCGCCGTCCGTGACTTGTCTATCATTGCGTCGATGTGAGGGATTATGAACTCAGGCATAGTGTTCTTCAGCGTTATGTTGAAATAGTCATCCACCTTCTTGTAGAAGATATTCTCGGGAGTGCGCACTATGAAGTCGTCGCCCAGCGGCATATTGTCGAAGTAGTGGTCGGCGTAGTATTCCCAGCGTTCGGTGTTTGTCAGAGAGTCGCCCTTGTCGTTCACCATAGGCACATCTATAGGTTTCGTCGCCTCCATCATCTTCGTGAACATACAGTCGGGATACTGCTCGATGTATTTCATCATCAAGCTGTCGTTCTTTTTCAGCATCCCGCGGCGGAATTCCATGAATGACACAGAGTCCATCCTTTTCGATGCTGCCTCCAGCTCCTCGGTCAGCGACCTCCGCTCGTTGTGGAAAGCATAGAATATCTCGTTCTCCCTCGACCCTTTAACCTTTACGTGCTTCTTCCAGTCGTCGTCCTTGGTTGAGAAGGCAAAATCGGGTTTCTCTTTATAAACCACAAATTCGAAAAACTTCCCTTTCTGGTTGGTGAAGAAGTAAAGTCCCGAGAACAGTTCCGTCTGGCGGCTGAATACATAGTTGCCCTTGCCGTCGTTGACGGCCGTGTCTATGGCGTAGGTTCCCTTGGCGTAGTAGTTGCCCAGATACACAGTGTCGTCCGAGGCACCGTCTATATGCAGCGCGATGCGGTATCCCTCCTTGCCGCCCTTCTTGTCCTTTTTATCTTTAGAGAAGGCTTGGTTCGGCAGGCACATCGCCGCCGCAAGGATTATCAAAACAGTCCTGATTTTCATCTCCATGATATCTTTTAACACTATACGTGATATGTTTTAAACCCAAAACTATAACGCTAATTCACCATTGTTTAGTATTGATTAATCGAGAAAACCTTCACTTATAAACAAATCCCGTCAACCTATCCTTTACCTATCATCTCCCTATTGCTTTCCTATCATCTCCTTTTTTCGCATCCCCCACTAGCACACTCACCAAACAGCATCATCCCAGCACCTTTTGTCAGACAAATCTCAGGCAAAAGTCAGATAAATGTCAGCTAAGCGTTGTATAATTTGCGCCTGATTTATTCGCCCACCTTCTTTAGTTGGTTCTTTATCAATCCTTCAAACGTCTCGGGGCTGAATTTCTTGGCTATGATTTTCTTTTCGCGATCCAGCAGGAATATCTTCGGCGTCGTCGTAACGTCATACACCTCTTTCCAATCCACGTTGCACTCGCCGCCGTCCAAGTTCAACCAATTCAAATCATGCTGTTTGATGAATTTCTTCCACAGCGGACGCGTGTGGTCATCCGGTTCGCTCAGTATAGCGAAGGCGGCTATGTCGTATTCCGTCTTGTATTTTTCGTATATCTCGTGCATTTCAGGAATCGTCACTTTGCAATGCCCGCAAGTCGGCGACCAGAACATCAGAAGCGTGTATTGGTGCCGTTTGCACTCTATCCCCAGCGAGTGGTACGTCCCAAGCGTGTCTTTCAGTATCAGTTCAGGGGCGGTCTTGCCCACAAGTATCTTCTCCCAGATGTCAGCTCGGTGTACGTTCTCGTCAATCGAGCTCGGCGACGCCCAGAATGCCTCGCCGCTGGCATAGTATCGGTGAATCATGTGTACATACACCTCGTCATACACCATCACGTTGCTCTGCAGGTACCGCTCTGCGGTAGTGTGTACCAGATATTTGAACATCTCTGGCGCAGGTCGTGCTTTGTCTATCATAGCATCCACATGTGGAATGATGAAATCCGGCATAGTATTCTTGAGCGTCACGTTGAAGTAGTCCTCCAGTTTTTTGTTGAATCCGACGTTCTCTGGTGTGCGTAACAAAAACTCCTCGTCAATAGGGATGTTGTCGAAATAGTGTGAGGCATAGTATTCGTAACGTTCCTGGTTGGAGAGAGAGTCGCCTTTTTTGTCCACCAGCGGCACCTCTATCGGGATAGTGGATTTCATCATCTTGGTGAACATCAACTCTGGATTAGTCTCTATATAGTTCAGCATCAGGCTGTCGTTCTTCTTCAGTTGTGCGGCTCGGTATGTTTCGAATTCATCTTCGCTCAACCTTTTGGATGCAGCTTGTACGTCGTCTTTCAATGCCCGTTGCTCTGCTTGAAAGGCGTAAAACACCTCGTTCTCTGGCGACCCTTTCACTTTGATATGCTGGGCCCAGTCGTCATTCTTGGTCGAGAAGGCAAACTCTTGTGATTCCTTGTGTACGCAGAATTCTACATATTTGCCTTTCGTGTTGGTGAATAGGTAGAGTCCTTGATAGAGCAGCGTGTCGCCGTCATAAACATAGTTGCCTTTCCCATCGTTAACGGCTGTATCTATGGCGTAGATGCCGCCTTTCATCGAGTAGTATCCCATATAGACGGTGTCGTCTTTTGCTCCGTCCACATGCAAGCTGATATGGTATCCTTGTTTCTTGGCTTTCTTTGGCTTTGCTGACAATGTGGTAGGCAGAATCATCGTGACAGTCAAGAGAAGAATTGCGGTTTTGAAAAGTTGTTTCATCGGCATCGGGTTTGTTGGGGTTTCATATGATTTGTTGCAAAAAACAATGAAAACCGTCAAACGATCAAAAAAAAGTTTTTTTTGTTTATATACTTTGTGCAAACTCCATCAAGGTGGGGTAGTGGTGGTCTACCAGTTTGGGGTGTTTAAGGGCAATGTCGTTAGTGTCGCCTATGAGAACGGTGGTCATGCCGGCACGACGGCCGAAAAGCATGTCTGACGCGGAGTCGCCCACCATCACGCTCTCTTTCAGCCGTATTTCTGGATAATCCCTGCGGGCCTGCAACGCCATTCCGATATTGGGTTTGCGATAGAAACTGTGCGCACTCTGCAACTCCGTACAATAATATATACGGTCGATGATACCAATTTCCTCAATCAGTTTCCTGTGTACAGCGACAAGGTCATCTTCGGTCATAAGGCCTTTTTTGACGCCCTGCTGGTTGGTGACGATGAAAATATGTGCGAACCACTTGCGTAGCAGTTCGAGCGCTTCCTTCACGCCTGGCAGTACCTCCAGTTCGTCGGGGCATTTCACGTAGTCGTCGTGTCTCAACACGTTGAGTACCCCGTCGCGGTCAAGAAACAACGCCGTATGTTTAGTGATTTTCAAGTTTGACGGATTTAAATGTTCAGAGGGTTCGCTTCGTTTAAAAGATAAAGGGTTGAAAAGGTGTCAGGTGCTATTGTCAATTCACGATTCACTGGTTACGGGGATTAACTCCCGCTGCGCCTTGTCGTAATCCTCGGGGATGCCGATGTCGATGAAGTAGCTTTGAAATCGCACTCCGTAGAACCGTCGATCTTGGTATTCTCGCTGCAACACCTCTTTCTCAAAGGAGAACTGCTGTCCGAGGGGGAATCGGTCAAGCAGCAAGCGGTCAAGTCTATAGATACCTCCGTTGATATACCCAGCTTCGCCCTTGTCGTTTTTCTCGACGAAGGCAGTGATGCGACCATCATCGTCCGTCTCCACGCTTCCATAACGCCCAGAATCTTCTACATGCCGCAGGGCGATTGTCAAAGGTGCGTTTTTTTCGTCGCAAACGCTTATAAGGGTTTTGTGGTTAATCGAGAATAGGGTGTCGCCGTTCAGTACGGTCACTATGTCGCTCCCACAATGCTGCAGGCCGTTTACGATAGCTCCACCTGTGCCGAGTGGTTCGTGTTCGACAGCATAATCTATCGTAATCCCGTTATACTTGTTGCCGAAGTAATCCTCCACTTTCTCATGCAGATAGCCGGTGGCGAGTACCACATGCTCATAGCCCTCTTTGTTCAGAGCATCGAGAAGGTGACATAGAAAAGGCCTCCCAGCCACCGGCGCCATTGGCTTGGGAACGTTGTTGACTACCGACCGAAGCCGAGTGCCGAATCCACCTGCAAGTACTATCGCTTCTGACATGAATGGTTATTTGTTGATGGGTTGGATGTTGATACGTTGATATGTTGATACGTTGTTTCTGCCCTCTAACTATTTACGTTCAAACATCGCCGTTTCCACCAGCTCGCAGATGATATGGCCAATCATGATGTGGCATTCCTGTATGCGCGGGGTGTCCGATGATGGGACGTTGAGCAGTATGCCACCATAGTTTTTCATCTTGCCACCTGTGGCGCCTGTCATTGAGATTATGTCAATGCCCAGCTCCTGGCATACTTTATAGGCTTCGATGATGTTTTTGCTGTTGCCGCTCGTGGAGATTCCCACCAGCACGTCGCCTTTCTTGCCTGTGCCACGCAGCAGACGGGCGAAGATATGTTCATAGCCGTAGTCGTTGCCCACGGCGGTGAGGTACGAGGTGTTGCAGTGTAGCGCTTCGGCGTTGAGGGGCGGGCGGTCGAAGTAGAATCTGCCGCTCAGCTCTGCCGCCAGATGTTGTGCGTCGGCAGCGCTGCCGCCGTTGCCGCAGAAATGTATCTTGCCACCGTTGCGGAGCGACTTCTCAATCATCTTGGCCGCCCTGTCGATGTTCTTTAGAATATTCTCGTCGGAGAGTATTTGCTTTTTTGCATCAATACTCTGTTGAATGGCTTCCGTTATCCGTCTCATCTTGAATTATATTGAATTTTCTATAAACTTACCCAACGCTTTTCCTGTGCTTTTTGAACCGTCTTTAATGAGGTTCAGGACGCTACCGATACGCCCCCCCTTGCCTATAATTCCGTCAATACGACAAAGTGTTTCCTTCTTATCGTTGGTTATTATGGCCGAACTACTCCAAGTACCATTGGTTTGAATGGAATGGACGATTATTGTTATGGATAATTTTGATGGAATGTCTATGCCGAAGGTTATGAGTCCTTTTGTATTCTCGGTCGCAGATTCCATGAGTTTTAACAGAATCTCTTTTTGGTCAACGTTCCAATCTTTCTCGTATTCAGCAAAAGCTGTTTCAGTCATATAGTGTATGATGGCTTCAGAATAGTCGATGGTTAGGTTTAAATTGTGCTCGTTCTTCAAGCATTCAAGAGACCCTTCGGTGACTTGCTGTGACATGGCCGGAATAGAAAAAATAGCAGCAGTCAGTAGAAATAAAATTTTGTTTCTCATTTTCTTTCGGTTTTTAATTGTGATTTGTTAACCATCCATGATTCCAACTATAGAGGAAATTTCAAATGGCGTATTGAATTGTGGATGTTGATGTATTGCTTGTGATCTGAAACTTGAAACTAAAAACTAAAAACTTCCTTTATGGCCTTCGTCATGTTGCTCCACAGGTATTTCTTCTTTTCGGCTTTCACGCCTTCGGTGAGGCATTCTTGCCAGCCTTCCTCGTAATAGCGCACTATCGCGTCGGCAATCAGCCGTGCATCGGGTTCAACCACAAATCCCACTTTCTCATTCGGCACAATCTCGGGTAGCCCGCCTACATTGGTGACAATCATCGGCTTCTCAAAGTTGAAGGCTATCTGCGTTACTCCGCTCTGTGTGGCCGTTTTGTAGGGCTGCACCACCACGTCGGCGGCGCAGAAGTAGCGGTTTACCTCGCTGTCGGGTATGAAGTCGGTCTTAAGTATCACTCGGTCGCCGATTCCCAACCGCTCAATCTGTTCCATATACGGTTTCGGATCGCCATAGAACTCGCCGGCCACGATGAGCTTCAATCCAATCCGTCCGATACGTTCGTCTGCCATCGCATCCAGCAGCAGGTCGAGCCCTTTGTAATCGCGTATAAAACCGAAGAACAATGCGTAGCGTCCCGATGGGTCGATATTAAGCTGCTTGCATGCCTCGTCTTTGCTCATCGTCACTCCGTAGTGGTCGTAGAGCGGATGCATGCAGAGCTTTCGTGGTTTGCGGTGCTTCTGGTCGAACAGGTCGGCGTCGTCAAGCACCGACTGGCTCATGGCTATCATGCCGTCCACAGAGTTTACAAAATAGCGTGCGAACAGCTTGTCGCCGATACGTCGTTCGTGTGGCACCAGGTTGTCGAGTATCGTAACTCGCCGCATGCCTGCGTGTTTGGCTACACGGTTCGCCGTCCCCAACGCAGGCGCCATGAAGGGCAGCCAGAACTTGGTTATCAGCAGGTCGGGCTTCTGCCGCTTTATATATCGCCCCACCATCAACCAGCTGAACGGGTTGATGGCGTTCAGCATACGGGTTATCTTCAACCCTTGTGGTGCAGGCTCGTCGCTGTACTGGGTTTTCCCGGGGAAGAGAAACGATGGGTACTGCAGCGTGAACGTCACAATCTCAACTTCGTGGCCGTCTTTCTGGTATTCGTACGCCAACCGCTCGTTGAAAGCTGCCAAGCCGCCTCTATAGGGCCACGCTGTGCCTAAAATGATTACTCGCATATTATTGTAAACTGTCTTGTATAAACGTTTATCATTATTAAAAATTGCGTTGCAAAACATTTTGAGGGCTTGACGCACCCCTATTCCTAAAAAATCACTACCTTTGCAATTTATTTCTAAACTATCAATTTCGTGCAACAATCTCAGTTTCCCATATTGCAGAGCTCTGTCTATGGACATCCGCTCATCTATCTCGACAATGCGGCCACCACACAGAAACCGCAGTCGGTCATCGACGCGCTGACCAGCTACTACACCTCGCTCAACAGCAACATCCATCGAGGCACCCACTATCTTGCTACTGCAGCTACGGAGCGCTTCGAGGAGGTGCGTCGCAAGGTGCAGTCGTTCATTGGTGCGGCCGACCGCGCCGAAGTGGTCTTCACTCGCGGCACCACCGAGTCGATCAACCTCGTCGCGTCGTCGTTCTCCGAGCGTTTTGTGGGCGAAGGCGACAACGTGATTGTGTCGGCTATGGAGCATCACTCCGATATGGTTCCCTGGCAGATGGCGTGTGAGAGCAAAGGGGCTTCGGTACGCTATATACCGTTCAGCGACGAGGGTGTGCTCGACCTCGGGGCTTTTGAGCGTTTGATTGACTCGCACACCCGCATCGTGGCGGTCAACCATGTGTCGAACACTTTGGGTACGGTTAATCCGGTGGGGGGGATAGTGAGGATTGCGCACGGGCATGGTGTGCCTGTGCTTGTAGATGGGGCGCAGGCGGTGGCACATATACCCGTCGATGTGCAGGCGCTCGATTGCGACTTCTACTGCTTCTCGGGACACAAGATGTACGCGCCGATGGGCGTAGGGGTGATGTACGGCAAACGCCGCTGGCTCGACGAGATGCCGCCCTATCAGGGTGGGGGAGAGATGATCAAGGAGGTGACACTCGAAAAGACCACCTACAACGAGCTGCCGTTCAAGTTTGAGGCGGGCACTCCGAGTGTGGGCGATGTGCTGGGATTGGGGGCCGCCATCGACTTCATGCTCGCCGAAGGTGTCGCGAATATCGGCCGCCATGAGATGGAACTGCACGACTATGCGGTGGAGCTGATGAGGACGGTGCCGGGGATGAGGTTTATAGGGACGGCGGCGGAGAAGGCTGCGGTGGTGTCGTTCCTGGTGGGGGAGGCGCATCCTTACGATGTGGGGACGTTGCTGGACAAGCTCGGCGTAGCCGTCCGCACGGGACATCACTGCACGCAACCTATTATGGACAGGTATGGCATTCCAGGCACCGTCCGAGCCTCCTTCGCCGTCTATAACACTCTCGACGAAGTCGAAGCTTTTGTGAATGCACTCAAGCGTATTGCTCCGATGCTGATGTAAGTCTATGGGAGGGGTGGATTGCAAGTCCACCGCAATGGACTTTGGGTATTTTGGAGGATTCTGAGGGGGCTGGATTTACTAGAGGAACTAGGGGAACTAGATTTACTAGGGGGAACTAGATTTGGTGGGGGCTTGGGGAACTATGGGAAATATGGGAGCTATGGGGAACTGGATTTAGTTGGAGGGGCTTTTGGGGGGTGTTTTTTTTTAGGGTGGCTTTTTTAGGGTGGCTTTTTGGGGGGTGGGGGCATTCTGAGGGGTGGGTGTAATATTTTTTTTGTTTTGGCGTTAGTTTGTTTGTGTTTGGATTGATGCTTTTTATGTTGTTCCAATGCATTTACATTGCTTTATACATTTACATTGCTTTTAATATTACATTGCCTTGATAGAATCGTTACATATTGAAAACTACGCGCTTATACGTGAGTCGGACATTGCTTTCGGTGGCGGCTTTATGGCCATCACTGGCGAGACGGGTGCGGGAAAATCCATCATGCTTGGGGCGCTTGGATTGGTGCTGGGGCAGCGGGCCGACTCTGCCGCACTATACGACCCGGCGAAGAAGTGCATCGTCGAGGCGCGCTTCGACATTCGAAATCTCGGAATGAAGGCGCTCTTTGCCGAGCATGACCTCGACTATGACGATACGCTCATTCTGAGGCGTGAGATACTTCCCAGCGCGAAGTCGCGCGCTTTCGTCAACGACACTCCCGTCACGCTTCCGGTGTTGAAGGAGGTTGCTACGAGGCTGATAGACATACACTCGCAGCACGAGACGCTGACGCTGGGGGAGTCGGGGTTCCAGACGGAGCTGCTCGACAGCTTCTGCGGTGGTGCGGCGGCGCGTGACAACTACACCCAGGCCTATAACGAATACTCGACCTTGAAGCGTGAGCTTGAGACTCTTATGGCCGCCGACGCTCAGGGCAAGCGCGACCTCGACTACAACCGATTCCATTTCGACGAGCTGCAGAAGGTCGCCCTAACGGACGGCGAGCAGGAGGAACTGGAGAACGAGTCGGAACTGCTTGAACACACGGAGGTGATTAAGCAGACGCTCTCGTCGATAACACAGAGTTGTGCATCTGACGACAATTCGGCGGTGACGGCCCTTCTCGCAGCCAAATCGCAGCTGTCGAAGGTGGTGGGGTTCCATCCCGACCTGGAGGAGCTTTTCAACCGCCTTGATTCGAGCATCATCGAGCTGCGCGACATAATGGGCAGCATCGAGACGATAGACAACGACCTCGTCTATTCGACCGAGCGGCATGATTACGTCAACGAACGGCTCGACACCATATATCGCTTGCAGAAGAAGCACAACGTCAGCACCATCGCAGAGCTGCTGCAGATAGAGCAGCGCCTCGACGAGGCGATACAGGCGGCGGACAACATGGACGAGCGCATAAAGGCGGCGATGGAGGCTGTCGATAAGGCGTACGGGAAGCTGCAGCAGGTGGCGGATAAGCTGACGGCCAACCGCCGCAAGTCGGCTTCGATGGTTGAAAAACAGATACTTCCCACCCTCGCCTCGCTGGGTATGAAGGAGGCGCGGCTGGAGGTGCGGATAGAGGCGGCGAAGGAGTACGGCCCGACGGGCGGCGACCTGGTAAGTTTTCTCTTTAGCGCCAACAAAGGCTCGGAGCCGAGGGAGATAGGCAAGGTGGCGTCGGGCGGCGAGCTGTCGCGCCTGATGCTGGCCATAAAGTCGCTGATATCGCAGGCGACGCTGCTGCCTACCATCATCTTCGACGAGATAGACACGGGCGTGTCGGGCGACATAGCTGTGCAAGTGGGTGCGATATTGAGGGAGATGGCGACGCACATGCAGGTGGTGGCCATAACGCATCTTCCGCAGATAGCGGCGACGGCCGACGCACAACTGAAGGTTTACAAGCAGGTGGGGCAGAGCCCGGAGGGGGCGATTAAAGCAGAGCGGACGGAGTCGCACATAAGGCCACTGACGGAGGAGGAGCGAGTGCACGAGGTGGCAGTGATGCTGTCGTCGGAACCACCGACGGATGCGGCGCTGCAGACAGCTCGCGAGCTAATGAAAATTGAAAAATGAAAACCGAAAATTGAAAAAGTCAGCACATACTATCGTCAATTCACTACTTGCGTCGATTGTCCTTCTTGCAGGATGCACCAGCGCTGGCGCGGAGACGCCGGTGGCGGACACCGTGAGGCAGACGGAGACGGTGGCACAGGAGCCGCTGGTGGAGCAGCATCCAGTGGACGAGGCGACGCTGCCGAAAGGCTATTTTGGCGACCCGCTGAAGATGGCGAACTCGATGTCGGCAACCTTCGGCGAGATACGCGCCAACCATTTCCACGGGGGCCTCGACCTGCGAGTGGGGGGCAAAGTGGGCGAACCCGTCTATGCTGCCGCCGAGGGGTATGTGTCGCGCATCAAGGTGTCGCCCTGGGGCGGAGGCAAACATATATACATCACCCATCCCAACGGCTTCCGCACGGTGTATATGCACCTCGACGGCTATGCGGGCGAGTTGGAGAAATTCGTGAGCGGCTACCAGTATAAGCACCGGGCGTTTGCCTTCGACGTCGATCTGCCGAAGGATTCGATAAAGGTGGAGAAAGGGCAGCTGATAGGCTATGCGGGCAACTCGGGTTCGTCGGGCGGCGCGCATCTGCACTACGAGATACGCTTCGCCGACAATGATCAACCGATAAACCCACTGTATTTCGGGATGAAGTACGACGACGCGATTGCGCCGACCATCGTGAACCTGAAGCTCTATCCCGCCGAGAAATCGACGCTCATTGACGGAGAGCCGCGAGAGTGGTCGAGAACATCGACACGCAGGGTGGGCAAGCGCCATGTGACGGTGACCGCCGATTCTGTGACCGTAGCGGGACGCTTCTATGCGGGCATCTACGCCTTTGACCAGACGGACAAGGACTCGCGCAAGAACGGCGTGGAGCGCATCGAGATATACATCGATGGCGACCTGTGGGCCATATACAGCGTGCCCACGTATATCTATGAAGAGACGCGCGCCATCAATGCACAGATCGACTACCAGCAGTATCAGAAAACCAAAGAGTATTACGTCATAACGCGTCAGCTGCCGGGCATCCGCTACCCCAAGGTGACGGCCGTACGCGACAGCGGCTATCTCAGCTTCCGCGACAACGGGCAGCATAAGTTGGAGTTCCGTGTATATGACTACAAGGGCAATGTGGCCAAGCAGACGCTGAAGGTGCGGGATGTCAGCGGACAGCAGTCGGTAGTCGGCGGGCAGCAGCCGGCGGACGGTGTGCAGACGGTGGTGAATCCGAAGCTCAGGATAAGCTATTCGAAATCAAAGGTTATCGACACGGCAGGCTTCCGCCTAGAGATGAAGCCTTACACGCTTTATGCCGATGACGAGCTGGTGCTGCGCATCTCGCAGAAAAAGGCGGGCTTCTACGGCAACGTCTATACCGTCTATCCACGCAACTACAACTATCCGCCCAACACGGCATACACCATCGAGCTGCCGATGCCGCGAGGGGTGAAGGTTGACCGTTCGAAGATGCTCGTCTGCAGCGTGGCTGGGAAAAAGTCGTCGGCCGTCGAGACGCGGCAGGAAGGCGGAGTGTTCAAAGCCGACGTAAAGTATTTCGGAGCCTTCACGCTGGCGCTCGATACGTTGCCGCCCGAGGTGGCTCCATCTAATTTCAGAGACGGCGCGACGGTGACGGCGAAGGAGATACGCCTGAAGATGACCGACGACTTTGCGGGCATAGACACGTACAACTGCTACCTCAACGGACGGTGGGTGCTCGCCGAATACGATCCCAAGGTGGCCGCGCTCATAGTGCAGTCGAAACTGATGAAGAAAGGCACGAACGAGCTGAAAGTCAAGGTGACCGACGCCGTTGGCAATCTGACAGAGAAACAATATACACTACAACGACAGTGAGAGAGTCGGTTCATAATTCAAAATTTGAAAATCAAAAATTGTTCCTCGTCGGATACATGTATAGCGGCAAATCGACGCTGGGGCGCGAGCTTGCGCAATATCTGAGCGACAACTGTGGCATCGCGACGCAGTTTGTCGATACCGACCAGGCTTTCGAGGAACGCTACCACCTGACCATAGCCGACTGCTTCAGGAAGTACGGTGAACCGATGTTCCGCAAACTGGAAAGCACCGTACTGCGGGAGCTAAGTGACAGCTCGCAGCAGTCGGCAATCAGCAGTCGGCGGACGGCAGTCGGTTATGTCGATTCACAATCCGCAATTCACAATACACAAATCACTATCGTCTCCACCGGCGGTGGAACGCCCTGCTTCAACGACAATATGCAGTGGATGCTCGACCACGGGCTTACCGTCCATCTGCGCCTTTCGGAAGAGGGAATACTGAGACGCATGGCTGTCTCGCGAAAGCCACGTCCGATATTGGCGGCGATGCCGCCAGAGGAACGAGCGGAATATGTGCACAACCAGCTGCAGCAACGTCAGCCATACTACCAGCAAGCCCACTTGACTATCGATGTCGAAAATCCAGATATAGCTGCTATTGCGCGGAATATTGCCGAGTGGTTTTCTTCGAGACAAAACGACTCGAACAGATAATAAAACGAGTGCGGAATTCGTTAAACCAGAAAAAAAGAGTTATGAAAAAGATTCTACTTATAGCGCTTGTTATCGCAGGATGCGGTGGCGGCGCACACGACAACGTTCAGGCGTCGGCTAAAGAAAGTATAGTCGAGACGAAGGTGGCTCCCGTCGAGTATGTCGATTTCTCGGATGTGGCGGCAGGAACCATCGACGCGGTTGTGCATATCCGCACAGAGATGACCAAGGTGACGCCGCTTTACCAGACATTCTTCGGGATGATTATCGACCGCGGAGTGCAGCGTCAGCGCTACGAGGCTTACGGCTCGGGTGTGATTGTGAGCAGCGACGGATATATAGTCACCAACAACCACGTGGTGCAGGATGCCGAGCGCATCACCGTCAACCTCAACAACAAGCGAGTGGTCGAAGCCCGACTGGTTGGCACCGACCCCGCCACCGACCTCGCAGTCATAAAGATAGAAGAAAAGGGGTTGACCTACATACCCTACGGCAACAGCGACCTGGCGCGTATCGGTGAGCCAGTTCTGGCTATAGGCAACCCGTTCAACCTCACATCGACTGTGACGGCAGGCATCATCAGTGCCAAAGCACGTAATATGAATATTATAGCCAATCCTGGCGGCCAGGAGAGCCCCATCGAGTCGTTCATACAGACGGATGCGGCGGTCAATCCCGGCAACTCGGGCGGAGCGTTGGTCAACTCACAGGGGCAGCTTATCGGCATAGTCACGGCCATCGCCTCGGGCGACGGGTATTATACGGGTTACAGTTTTGCCATCCCCGCCAACCTGGTGAGGAAGGTGGCGAAAGACCTGATGGAGTACGGTCATGTGCAACGCGCCTACTTGGGCGTCAACGTGGTTGAGGTGACCAACGAAGTGGCACGCCAGACGGGCGTCACTGAGCTGAAAGGGCTCTATGTGGCGAATGTGATTCCAGGTTGTGCTGCCGCCAACGCGGGCATACGTCAAGGCGATGTGATACGGACAATCAAAGGGGTGGAGATAAACACCTTCGCGGAGCTCACGGAGGAGCTGGGCCGTTGCGCACCAGGCGATCAAGTGGAGATTGAGTTTACCCGCGACGGCAAGTCGCTCAAAACCACTGCAACCCTGCTCAACTCGCAGGGAACCACAGCAATAATAAGGAAACGAAATTAGCGGTTAGCAGCCAGTTTCTTGTTACTGATCACACAAAAACACATCAACATTTAATCAGACTTGTCCCTCGACGACAAATATGTGTATATGACAGAGACTCCGGTTAGACGGCTGGTGTCTCGATTGGCGTTGCCCACCATAGTGAGCATGATGGTGACAGCGTTGTACAATGTGGTAGATGCTGCATTCGTTGGACATCTCTCAACCGAAGCTACCGCTGGTATCGGAATCGCCTTTGCCTATATGACCTTCATCCAGGCAATGGGGTTCTTCTTCGGACACGGGTCGGGCAACTTCATCTCCCGCGCCCTCGGCGCCAAGCAGTACGATACCGCCGGGCAGATGGCTGCAGTGGGTTTCGGAACGGCCTTTCTTGTTGGGATGGTGGCAGCTGTACCCTGTCTGATATTCCTTGAGCCGATAGCAGTATTGCTCGGCTCGCCCGATGGGGTAGTGGGGGAGACGTGCAACTACCTACGATTCATCGTTATTTCCACACCGTTCATGATGTCGGCGCTGACTCTCAACAACCAGCTGCGACTGCAGGGGAACGCCCGTTTCGCGATGACGGGGATAGCGAGCGGGGCGGTGTTGAACATGCTGCTCGACCCGCTCTTTATCTTCGGCTTCGGATGGGGAGTGGCCGGAGCGTCGGTGGCGACGGCGGTGAGCCAGTTTGTGAGTTGGGGCATACTTTTGTGGGGTACCACGCGAGCGGACAGTGTGCATATATCGTTGCGCAACTTCCGTCCGACGTTGAGGTGCTACAACGAGATACTTCATGGCGGATTGCCTTCGCTTGGGCGACAGTTTTTCAACTTCTTCGCAGCGTTGACACTAAACTACGCAGCAGCCTTCTATGCTGAACCAGGATGCGAGGCGTCGAGTGTGGGTGCTTTTGCTATCGTCACACGCACCATGATGTTCGCCTTCTCCATTGTGCTGGGGTTCGACCAAGGGTTTCAGCCGGTGGCGGGATTCAACTATGGCGCAGGGAAATACCGCAGGGTGCGGGACGCATACGTGTTTGCCATACAGGTTACAACGGTGATACTGTGTGTAATATCCGCCACAGGATTGCTTTTCGCCGACGACATAATCCGCATATTCCGCGATGAAGACCCTATGCTTGTTGAGATAGGGGCGAGGGCGTTGCGATGGCAGTGTGTGGCTTTCCCGCTCATGGGGCTCGCCACAGCGACCAACATGCTCTTTCAGAATATCCGTATGACCTTTAAATCCACGCTTCTCAGTATCGGACGGCAGGGGATATTCTTTCTCCCGGCCATCTTTATACTGCCGCGATTCTGGGGGCTACACGGTGTAGAGATGGCACAGGCAGTCGCAGACATTTGCACGTTCCTGCTGTCGTTGCCGTATGCGATATGGATTTACAGGAAGCTTAGTAGATAGCAATCAGTTAGTTAGTTATATTAATTTTCTTAACATAAAAAAACAACATGAACCTTTATTCAATTGAAAACATCCCGGGTGTAAACTATGAGGCCTTGGGAGTGGTGTGCGGAAGCACCATCCAGTCGAAAAACTTTGTGGCGGACTTCGGTCAATCGTTGAAAACCATAGTTGGAGGCGAACTCAGAAGCTATACCGCCATGATGGAGAAAGCCCGCAAGCAGGCGACACAACGTATGATAGAGCAAGCACAGCAAATGGGGGCAGACGCTGTGGTGGGAGTGCGTTATGCCACATCGGCAATCATGGCGCAGGCAGCCGAAGTGCTGGTTTACGGCACTGCTGTGAAGATACGCGGCTGACGCATGACGGAAAAGAGCGTAACTTAAGTTGCTTGTAAGAAAGAAAAGACCGCCTTGGAGGCGGTCTTTTTCTGTGTGGAGTAGATGGGACTCGAACCCACTACCTTTTGATTGCGAACCAAATGCTCTACCAGATGAGCTACTACCCCAGTTGTGTTACGGGTTGCAAAGATACATCTTTTTTTTATATTTCAACTTTTTTTGTTGGGGGCGAACGGTTGCCGGTGGTCAAATGTCGGCAGTCGGACGTTGGAGGAAGGAGGAGGTTATGATGTTGCCGTCGGAGATGGAGGCTTTGACGTTGAAGACGGAGGAGATGCGGCTTGGAGTGAGGCCGTCCTGGATGGGGCCTTGGTAGAGGAGTTTGTGGTCGTAGAGGAGTATGAGCTCCGGGCAGTAGCGGTAGGCGAGGTTGAGGTCGTGGACGACGATGAGGATTGTTTTGTTTTGTTTGAGGTTGAAATCCTGCAGAAGAGACATGATTTCGTATTGGTGAGAGATGTCGAGGTTGGAGGTGGGCTCGTCGAGCAGCATGATAGGAGTTTGCTGGGCGAGGGCGCGGGCGAGCATGACGCGCTGGAGTTCGCCGCCGCTCATCTGGTTGGGCTTGGAGTTGCGCAGGTGCCAGGTGTTGGTCATACGCATGACGTCTTCGACGATGTCCCAGTCGGATTGCGACTCGTTCTCAAGGCGGTGTTGGTATGGGTTGCGACCCATGAGTACGATTTCGAAGGCGGAGAACTCGAGGTCGGTGGAGGCGTGTTGCCGTACGACGGAGACTGTCTGGGCAAGCTGACGGGCACTGTAGGAGCGCACGTCACGATTCATGATGGACACATGGCCCGACGAGGGTTCGAGAAGACCGCAGAGGCACCGCAGGAGGGTGGTCTTGCCACAGCCGTTGGGGCCCATGACGGCGTAGAAGCCTCCGGCCTCGACGGAGAGGCTGACATCGGAGAGGACGTCGTTGTTGCCGAATCGGAGTGAGAGGTTATGTGTTTCCAGGTTGCTCACTTTGTTAGCAGTTTGGGCTTGAGGGTGTCAAGTGTGAGGTTTTGTTAGTACTTCTTTTTGTTTTTGTAGAGGAGGTAGATGAACATCGGAGCGCCTACGAGGGCGGTGAGGGAGCCTACGGGCAGTTCGGAAGGTTGCAGGACGGTGCGGGCCAGAGTGTCGCACAGGAGGACAAAAAGTGCACCGCCGAGGATGGAGCAGGGGACGACACGACGGTTGTCGGGCCCGAGGATGAGCCTCAGGCAGTGAGGCACGACAAGTCCAACGAAGCCGATGACGCCGCAGCTGGAGACGACAAAGGCGATCATGAGAGTGGTGAAGAACAGGAGGATGCGTTTGACTTTCTCGACTTCGACGCCAAGGCTTTTGGCTGTTTCGCTGCCAGCGAGGAGTAGGTTGAGGTCTTTGGCGAAGTAGAGCACTACACAGATGCCAATGAGGACTACAGGGGCAACGACGGCGATGTCGAACCAAGAGGCGCTTGCAAAGCTGCCCATTGTCCAGAATATGATGCTGTCCATCTTGTCCTGACGGAGAACCATGATGAAAGATATGACGGCGGTTATGAGGAAGGTGAGACAGACGCCGGTGAGGAGCAGGGTTGTGGTGTGAAGGCGGTTGCCGATGGAGGCGATGCGATAGACGATCCAGACGGTGATGAGAGCGGTGGCGAGAGCGCAGAGGCCGATGCCCCAGATGTGACTCTGGAGGCCGAAGAGGATGGCAAGCGAGGCGCCGAGGGAGGCGCCGGAGGAGATGCCGAGGACATAGGGGTCGGTGAGGGGGTTGCGGAAGACCGACTGGTAGGCGGCACCGCATACGGAGAGGGCCGCGCCGGCGAGGATGCTAAGCAGGATGCGAGGCAGGCGGAGCTGTAGGAATATGGGGGATGAGAGGAGTTGGGACGAGGGGATTTTGGCGATGCCGAGGAGTGCGGCAGTCACGGATGCAGCAAGGAGCAGCAGAGTAAGGACGATGAGAGTCGGCCAGAGTCGGAAACGGTGTATGGAGGTGGTGTTTTTCAATTTGGGGCTCATGGTTCGGTTTGAAGCAGGTCGTGCATTGTGAAGAAGCCTTTCTTGCCGACTAGAAATTCGGCTGCGAGGGTGGCACCTAGAGCAAGCCCTTCGCGGCTTTTGGCCTCGTGGACGAGGGTGATGGTGTCGAGCGGAGAGTCGTAGCGAATCTCGTGGATGCCGGCCACTTCGCCTTCACGGATGGCGGTGATGGGGATGGAAAAGGGTTCGGAGGTCTGAGAGGGGTCAGCGAGGTGCCAGGCGGAGGCTTTATGTTCGGCAATGATGTCATCGGCGAGGTGGATGGCGGTGCCGCTGGGAGCGTCGAGTTTGTGGATGTGGTGGGTTTCCTTGATGGAGACGGAGTAGTCGGGGAGGTTCTTGGAGAGGCGTGCCAGCTGTCGGTTCAGTTCGAAGACGATGTTCATGCCGATGCTGAAATTGGAGGCGACGAAGAGGGCGCCGCCGAGAGAGTTGCATTCGGCTTTGACGGCCTCCAGATGGTCGTTCCACCCAGTGGTGCCGGAGACCACAGGCAGGCCGGCCTTGAGGCAGCGCAGGATGTTTTGGACGGCGGTGGCGGGAGTGGAGAATTCGATGGCCACATCGCATTTATAGAGGAGGGAGGACTTGCTGTCCCAGTCGCTGGGGGTGTCGATGGTCAGAGAGACGGAGTGTCCGCGCTTGGAGGCGCAAAGCTCGACGGCGTGGCCCATCTTGCCGTATCCTATTATTGCGATGTTCATGAGTTGGGATTGGATTGAGGTGAGAGAACGGTGAATTGTAGGCTTTCGGTGCCGCTCGGCTTCGGTTGAGAAAAGGGAGCGAGCACTCAAAAACGGGTGCAAAGATAAGAATTATTAGTGAAACGGCGAGTTTGTTGAGTCAAGCCGGTGTCTATTCGAATCGTTTCAGGAAGAAAAGGATTGGATCGGCGGGGGCGGAGAGGAAGAGGATACGGAGTAGGAGGGCCAACGGGCGGTTAGGGATTGGCGGTTGTGGTCGGCGGGGTCGAGGGGTGCGGTTATGTTGGTTGAGGTTATGGAGTCGGGGGTGGAGTCGGGGTCGGAGATGGGAGTGGCGGTGCTGTCGGAGGTGGAGAGGGAGCGGTCGCTGCGCCAGAAGGCGTAGAGGTAGAGGGCGTCGGATTGCCAGCCGTCGGGGATGGGGATGGAGGCGGAGGAGGCTTGAGAGGTGGCGATGTCGTAGTGGGTTTGTGAGAGGGCTTGGGAGTAGTTGTAGAGTGTGAGGGTGAGCTTGAGATTGTGGTTGGAGGGGCGGAACCAGGTGATTCGTAGGAGGTTGTGGAATTTCTTGACGGAGATGCCCTGTGGGCGTGTGATGGGGCCGCGGGAGGTGAGGACTTTGAGTGGGTCGATGGTGCCGGCGGGAGTGAGTGCGTTGTCGTAAACCTGCTTGACGATGTTGGCGCGTTGGGAGATGGAGGTATTGTAGTCGCGGTAGCCGACTTTATAGACGTCGCCGAGTGAGCGGACGTAGGAGGAGGCGAGGGCGAAGCGGTTGCGGTGGTCGGTTTGTGCGGGAGTGCGCGGGTTGCGGACGGATTCGGGGCAGGAGCGGACGCGGAGCTGGCCGCGGACTTCGTATTGGATGATGCCGCCCACTTGGCCGGTGAAGTAGAGTTTCATTGCTGATCGGTTGAATCCCATGGGATGGTATTTTTAATTTTTAATTTTGAATTGTGAATTTTGAATTGACAAATGTTTTCTTTACCTTTGTGTGTGGGGGGGGGAATTGGGTGGGGTGATTTTTGGGGTTGATTGGGTGGGTTGATTGGGTGGAAGTTGGGTGCAAAGGTAGGAATTTTTGTTGGATTGTGCAAGGGTTTGTTTTCGGGTTGTTTGTAAGTAGTTGTAGGTGTGGTGGCTGGATGTATCAAGTCTATGATGAGTCTATGATGTGGCTATGGCCGAACCTTGTGGGGGCGGTGGAGGAATTGGATGGGAGCTGTTGGAATTATGGGAGCTAGAGGGGCTAGAGGAACTATGGGAACTAGGGGAACTATAGGGGCTTGGGGTGGAGCTATGGGAGATAGGGGGGGGCTGGATGTTCTTTTGGGAATAGGAGTGGGTGGGGTGGATGGGGTGGGGTGAGGGGTTGGGTTGGGTTTTGGTGATTTCTGCAGATTTCTTTTGTTAGTTTGAAATTATTTCGTATCTTTGCAATTTGATTTGTGAGGTGTTAGGTGAGAAAAGTGATTAATTAATACTGAAATCAAATAAATACAAGTTTATGGCACGTGAAGTAAAGTTCAGCCTTGTTTACAGAGATATGTGGCAGTCGTCGGGAAAATACCAGCCCCGTGTGGATCAGTTGGTTAGGATAGCGCCCGTGATTGTGCAGATGGGTTGTTTCGACCGCATTGAGACCAACGGGGGCGCCTTCGAGCAGGTGAACCTGATGTATGGCGAGAACCCGAACAAGGCGGTGCGTGCGTGGACGAAAGAGTTCAACAAGGCCGGCATACAGACACACATGCTGGAGAGGGCGTTGAACGGATTGAGGATGTACGGTGTGCCGAAGGATGTTAGACAGCTGATGTGCAAGGTGAAGAAGGCGCAGGGAGTGGACATCATGCGTTCGTTCTGCGGATTGAACGACTACCGCAACCTGGAGCTCTCGGTGAAATATGCCAAAGAGGCGGGCATGATATCGCAGGCGGCGTTGAGCATCACCCATTCGCCCGTGCACACGGTGGAGTACTATATGGGCATAGTCGATAAGGTGGTGGAGTATGGTGCCGACGAGATAGCGCTGAAAGACATGGCCGGCGTGGGGCGTCCTGCGACGCTGGGGCGACTGGTGAGTGAGATAAAGAAGAAATATCCGCATATAGTGGTGCAGTATCACGGCCACACGGGTCCTGGTCTTTCGATGGCATCGACCTTGGAAGTGGCCAAGGCTGGCGCCGACGTGATTGACTGCGCGATGGAGCCGCTGTCGTGGGGTATGGTGCACCCTGATGTCATCTCGGTGCAGGCGATGCTGAAAGACGCGGGATTCTTGGTGAAGGACATCAACATGGAGGCGTATATGGAGGCACGCAAGCTCACGCAGGAGTTTGTGGACGACTTCCTGGGACTCTATATCAATCCCGGCAACCGCATCAGCACGTCGCTGCTGGTGGGTTGCGGATTGCCCGGCGGCATGATGGGTTCGATGATGAGCGACCTGAAAGGTGTTCACGGCGCCATCAATATGGCCCTCAAGAAATCGGGCAAACCCGAGGTGAGCTTCGAGGAGCTGACGGTGCAGCTGTTCCAGGAAGTGGAGCGTATATGGCCGATGCTGGGATATCCTCCGCTGGTGACTCCGTTCAGCCAATACACGAAGAACATCGCGGTGATGAACCTGCTCGCCTTGGCGCAGGGCAAGCCGCGTTTCAGCCAGATAGACAAGGATTCGTGGAGCATGATATTGGGTCGAGCCGGCAAGCTGCCCGGCCAGTTGGCGCCCGAAATCATAGAGCTGGCCAAGCAGAGCGGTCAGGAGTTTTATACAGGCAACCCGCAGGATTTCTATCCCGACGCACTGCCCGAATATATCAAGGAGATGGAGGAAAACGGCTGGGAGCGCGGCGAAGACGACGAGGAACTGTTTGAGTTGGCCATGCACGACCGCCAGTACCGCGACTACAAGAGCGGCATAGCCAAGGATAGATTCAATAAGGAGGTCGAAAAACTGCGAGCTGCAAAGAATGCTCCAGTCATGTTGGCTCCGACGCAGGCTTCAGAACGAGCCTTCAACTATATAGACATAAACAAGCCCAACGCGATACCCATCGTGGCTACGGCTACAGGACGCTTGCTGTGGGAGATGGATTTCAAGGACACCTCGGTGCCGCCAACGCCGGGAACGAAATACAACGAGGGTGCGGTTATTTGCTTCATCGAAGCCTCGTACGGAATCATGACCGTGGCCGCCACCAAGGCCGGCAGCATCGTGGGCACCTGCGTCAAGCAGGGCCAGATGGTCAAGAAGGGCGATATATTGGGGTGGATAGAGTGATTGTAAGATGTAAGATGTTAACGAAAACGATAACGTAAACATTCAAACCTTCAATTTACGAAACTTAAAATAGAAACTAAAAAAGTAGAATAATGTCAGGAATTAGCATTTTCGCACTTATTATAGGTGCAATCTTCGTGAACAATGTTGTTCTGTCGCAGTTTCTCGGCATCTGCCCGTTCCTGGGAGTGTCGAAGGATGTGAAGAGCTCTGTAGGTATGGGAGGTGCAGTGCTGTTTGTCATGCTGCTTGCCACCTTGGTGACGTGGATTTTAAACCAGTATGTGCTTGTTGCATTTGGGCTTGAATATCTCCAGACGATCGTCTATATCCTTGTCATTGCAGCGTTGGTGCAGATGGTTGAGATAATACTCAAAAAAATCGCCCCGGCACTGTATCAGGCACTGGGAGTGTTCCTGCCGCTTATCACCACGAACTGCGCGGTGCTCGGTGTGGCCCTCATTGTGGTTGCCAAGCACATGACCCTGGCTCAGAGCATGATCTATTCGGCAAGCATCGCGGTGGGATTCACCTTGGCATTGGTAATCTTCGCCGGCATCCGTGAGCAACTAGACCTTACGGGTACACCCAAAGGCATGAAAGGAGTGCCAATTGCATTGGTTTCGGCAGGCATTTTGGCCATGGCATTCATGGGATTCAACGGTTTGGTGCCCCTGCCGTAAGAAAAAAAAGTTTTTTGGAGTGAGGTTTAAGATGTTGAGTTAAAATAATTTAACACAATATTAAGATTTTTTCACATTTTAAATTCCACTCGGAGATATAATTGGTTGTATTTTTGCAACTCGAAAACGGTGATACACAGTTGTGTTGAGCCAAGTTAAAAATCGAAACGTTTAACCTTTAAATTTAAAGAAAATGAAAAAAGTTATGTTCCTGATGGCAGTTGCCGGCATGTTCGCTTTCGCCGCTTGCAACAACAACAAAACCGCTGAAGCTCCTGTTGAAGAGGCTCCCGTTGAGGAGGTGGTAGTTGAGGAAGAGGCAGTTGCTGAAGATGCAGTTGAGGCTACCGCTGAAGATGCAGTTGAGGCTGCTGAAGCTACTGAGGCCGTTGTTGCTGAATAAGCTATCGCAACTTAAGGAAAGGCAGGGTGACGAGAAAGCGTCACCCTGTTTTTTTGTGTCAATAATTCAGACGGTTTCTGAAAAATAGCGTATTTTTGCAAGCTCAACACTAGAGAAACTATGAGATACGGAACCTTGAAGAACAAAGATGGCGTGTTTGTCCCCATCGATCCCGAGACATTTCCTACCGACAATCCCTATCAGCATCGAGTCACTGTAGCCGAGGCTCCCAAAAGTAGCAGGCAATACACCTTTGACGAGACATATCCATACATAGATCGCTCGTTCTCGTACCTGATACAGCGCAACTTCATCGGTCCCCTGTTCATCTGGTTTGTCATAAACGTTGCCAACAAACTGAAATACGGTTTGCGAGTGAGGGGACGCAGCAATCTGCGTGCATACCGAAAACAACTCAAAGGCGGGGCGATAGCCGTGTGCAACCATGTTTATCAGTTTGATGCCGCGGCAGTCAAGCAGGCTTTGCAGCCGATGCGCAACATCTGGATTCCGATGTACGCTCCCCATTTCAACGGAGGACAGTATTGGTTTGTGCGCTATGTGGGAGGCATACCTGTGCCAGAAACCATGGGAGGGCTTCGCAAGTTCGACGAGGCATTCGACCACTATCATGCCAAAGGTGACTGGATTCTTGTGTTTCCTGAGGAGGTGAGATGGGATTACTACCAGCCCATCAGACCTTTCCGCAAGGGTGCGTTCACCATGGCCTATCGCTATGGCTGCCCCATTGTGCCGTGTGTGATTACTTATCGTGAGCGCAAAGGCATATATAAACTATTCGGTTCAAAAGACATACCGTTGATGACCATCAATGTGGGAGAGCCTATAATGCCAGATAGGTCATACACACGAAAAGAGGAGGTGGATCGCATGAGGCGTGTCGTGCATGAGAGCATGGAGCGCATGGCTGGCATAGAGGAAAACCCGTGGCCGGCGATTCCGGAGGAAGTGAGATAGAGGTCAGCAGCAGGGTGATTGGATGCGTCATTTCATTGACAATGACAAAACGACAAGAGTCCTGCATCTTATTATTACATTTTGAAGTTTAATAATCACAATACTCCCGTCAACTAAACAATAATACATCATGAGACTCAACCCAGACACGCTGCCATTCTTCGACGAACTGATGATGAATAACAACCGCGAGTGGTTCAACGCCCACAAAGAGCGCTGGCTGGCGATAAAGGCGGACTTCGAGACATTCACACAGGCTTTGATAGACGAGATGGTGAAACTGGACAAGTCGCTTGGCAACCTGCAGGTGAAAAACTGTGTGTGTCGCATCTACCGCGACACACGATTCTCGCAGGACAAACGCCCCTACAAGACGCACATAGCATGCTTTCTGCCAAGTGGGGGACGGAAGAATATGGGAGTGCCGGGCTACTATCTGCAGTTAGGTCAGGAGGACTACGGCCTGCACGGCAACTGCTCGCTCGGAGGCGGCATATTCATGCCAACGCCCAAAGACCTCTACTCCATCAGGCAGGAGATTTTCTACTGCACAGACGAATTCAAGTCCATCATGGCAGAGCCAAGCTATAAGAAGTTCTTCGGCAATGATTTTTTCACCACGAAGAAGCTCTCACGAGTACCTAAAGGGTTCCCAACTGACTGGCCGGATGCGGACTTGCTGAAATACAAGGACTACACCACCTCTTACACGATGCCTGATAAATACATCACCAGTAACGAGATGTTGGAGCGTGTGGTGGAGGTCTTCCGTGCCAGCGTGCCGCTCAACCTCTTTATACAAAGGGCGATAGGCTTCTAGCTGCAGACTCTCGAAAAAGACTGCCAATGACTAGAACCAACAAGGGATGCAAAGCGTTCTTTCCATCTCGTCTTCGTTTTCGATGCCATGGAAGAAATCCACGCCAGAGGTGCGTTCAACCTCGTCGATGGTGACGGCAAACGAATGGAGAGGCCGTTTTGAGTTCCGGTGTTCGATGAGCAAGCCGATGCCCGTTTTGCGAGCGGGGTCGTAAATGACTTTGTAGAACATGCGAGGTATGCTGACGCCGTTGTGACCAGGGGCGGGCGACAGCTGCTTGCTGCCTACCAGCTTCGGCAGGTCGTAGTCGAGGACTGGTCCGGTTATGACGTATATGCTGTCGTACCGCACGGCCCATTGGCGTACCAGTTTCTCGGCGCGCTGCCAGATGCCGTCGTTAAACTCGCTTGTTTGAGGTGATATGTTGCTCATTAGGAAACTTTCGCGCATGGCTTGCACACTCCATTTCATATCGGCAGCCGGGGCGAGATGACCGCGCGAATATCCGCTGCCACTGTAGTCCCAGGGAGACGCGCTGCCCGTGGCAACAGTAGTGTCGGGGAAAAAACGGTCGTTCCCCTTTCTCGGCACATCACCATTCACCCGTTCTCTCGTCAACACGTATGCAACCCAGCGAGCTTGCTCGTGACATTCGTCGTAGGCCAGCGTGTAGCCAATATGCTTGACCAGCTGGCAGTCGCAACCAGTCGTGTCTGGCAGCCACGACTGTGCCGAGGCATGTGCGGCGGCAAGCAATAATACAACTAGGACACAATGTTTCATGATGCAAAAGTAGTCATTTTTCCCGATATGTTGATACGGGTTTTTGTTGAAAGGTCGATAGGTCTATGAGTTGAAGGGTTGGTGGGCAGGAGCAATGGCTACGACGCAGTCGGAAACAAGAAATGTTTCTTGTCCATAATATTGGGATTTAAAATGACAAGTGCTTCAGTTGACGTTTTTTTTGTACTTTTGCATATTCTAACGAATGGCAATGAGTGGTAAGTGTTTGAAAATAGCGATGTTCCTGTTGATGGTGCTTATGCAGGTGCCAACCGCTGGGGTGCTTAATGCGCAGAAGCTTATTACCTACGAGGCGGGAATGGGGTCGCGAAAGCCCGGCGATGCCGACGTGTGGATTCTGTACCAGAAGGTGAAGGCAGAGCACGAAGGCATGTGGTTGTATGCCGATTCGGCACTGTTGAACACGAAGAAGAACGACTTTACCGCCTACCGCCATATAAAAATCATAGTGAATGACACGACGACCATCACGGGCGACAGCATGTATTATGATGGCGAGTCGCGGGTGGTCAACATCTGGGGCGACTCGGTCGTGCTTATCGACGGCCAGACCATCCTCAAGACACCGCAGATGTCCTACGACCGCAACGAAAGCCGCGCCACCTACTTCTGGTGGGGCCATACCGTCAACGGCAGCCGCACCCTCGACAGCCGCAAGGGCTACTATTTCTCCGACACCGAGGACTTCGAAATCTACGACGAGGTGACCCTGCGCGACAGCAGCTCGCGCCTCGTCACCGACACCCTCTTCTACAACATGCGTACGGCCGACGCTTTCTTCGTCGGTCCTTCCACCATCTACACCGACTCTGCTACGGTCTTCAGCACCAACGGCACTTACAACACCGACTCTCACATCTCCTGGTCCTACGAGAACTCCAAGGTCGTCAGCGGCAGCAAGACGCTCACCGGCGACACCCTCTTCTTCGACGATGACCGCCGCTTCGGCGAGGCTTTCTTCAACGTCTGCATATTGGACACGGCGAACAACGTGTCCTGTACCGGGCACTACGGGCAGACCGACCAGCGGGAAAGGCTCTCTATGGTGACCGACAGCGCTCTGGTGATAAAGTATGACCCCGAAAAGCCTGACGACACACTCTTCATGCACGGCGACACGGTGCAGGTATATAACAATGCTGACAACGAAGCAGAACTGGTGAAGGCGTATCACTATGTGAAAACCTACCGAAAGGACTGCCAGGCTATGGCCGACTCGGCTAACTACTGGGTGAAAGACTCGCTGGTGGTGCTTTACGGCGACCCGGTGCTGTGGTATGACAGCATGCAGTGCACAGCCGACACCATCATGGCAACCCTTGCGTCGGGAGGCTTGCGTGAGGCCAGGATGAGGTCGAACTGCATGTTTGTAGAGCGGCTTGACAGCAAGCGCTACAACCAAGTGAAGAGCAGGGACGTGGATGCGTTTTTCGTCGACGGAGAGCCGTCATACACCGATTTCCTCGCCAATTCACAGATGTGCTATTACATAACCGAGGAGGATTCGGTGCTGACGGTCGAGGATAGCGCAGTGGTGAAGAAAGCACGCAAGACGATAGTCGGGGTCAATGCCGGTGTGAGCACAGACATGCGTGTCTATTTCAAGGACAACGAGCCCGTGCGCATATCCGCATTTGGCGAGCCGGACATGCAGACATACCCTGATGGCAAGTTGCCCGACGAATGGCGCTATCTGAAAGGTTTTCGATGGATTATGGACCGCCGTCCACGACAGCCGCGTGATGTGTTTGTATGGTGAATGCTGACAAAATGTCAGTCGCAAGGCTGTTGGCATTGTAATGGCATTGTTAGGTGAGATTAGAGTTTCAAGTTTTTAGTTTTTAGTTTTTGTTTCAAGTTTTTAGTTTTTAGTTTTTAGTTTCAAGTCACCCCTCACATCTAACAGGTCACGGATCACAGGTCACAAAAAAATCACTATTGTCTAATCACTAATCACTATTGTCTAATCACTAATCACTATTGTCAATTCACTAATCACTAATCACCATTCAAAATTTACAATTCACAACAAGCGATGGATAAGAAAAAGAAAGAACAAGCCGAAACCGATGAGGCACGGCAGGTTGAGCAAGCCGCCAAGGAGATGGAACCGGAGGCGCAGACGGAAGCCAGGATAGAGGGTGTTGAGGAAGAATCCGACACGGCCGGGGAGGAAAATACGACCGACGAAGCGGCCGCCAAGCTTCAGCAGTTGGCTGAGCAGCTTGCCGCGATGCAGGAGAAATACATGCGCACATACGCCGAGTACGAGAACTACCGCAAGCGTACAAGCCTGCAGATGGTCGACTTGCAGCTCAACGGCCACAAAGATATGGCCAAGGCGATACTGCCCGTCATCGACGACTTCGAGCGAGCCCTGGCCGCCATGCCCGCTGACGATGCGGCGCGCGAGGGTGTGAAACTCATATACGACAAGATGTTGTCGATACTACAGCAGAAGGGGGTGAAGCAGATGACCACGATCGGCGAGCCGTTCGATGCCGAACTCCATGAAGCCGTCACCCAGATCCCCGCAACAGATCCGGGTCAAAAGAACAAGATCATTGACGAAGTTCAGAAAGGTTATACCCTTAATGACAAGATACTTCGCTACGCCAAGGTGGTCGTGGCGAAGTGAGAAAGTTTTTAGTTTCAAGTTTTTAGTTTTTAGTTTTTAGTTTCAAGTTTTTAGTTTTAAGTTTTTAGTTTTTAGTTTCAAGTTTCAAGTTTTAAGTCACAGGTCACAAAAACAACCCCTCACAATTCACTATTGTCTAATCACTAATCACTAATCACTATTCACCATTCACTAATCACTAATCACTAATCACCATTCACAATTCACAATTCGCAGATAATTACAAATCATACTCAGCTAAATGGCGACAAAACGAGATTATTACGAAATACTTGGTGTTGACAAGAACGTCTCGCCGGAAGACTTGAAGAAAGCCTATCGCAAACTGGCCCTCAAATACCATCCCGACCGCAACCCGGGCGACAAGGAGGCCGAGGAGAAGTTCAAGGAGGCGGCCGAAGCCTACAGCGTGCTCAGCAACCCCGACAAGAAGGCGCGCTACGACCAGTTCGGCCATGCCGGCGTCGACGGTGCCGGCGGCTTCGGCGGCGGGGGGATGGACATGAACGACATCTTCTCCCAGTTCGGCGACCTCTTCGGCGACCTCTTCGGCGGACGCGGAGGCGGCTTCGGCTTCGGCGGCTTCGGCGGCGGCCGCCAACAGCGTCGCGTCATGCGGGGGTCAAACCTCCGCATCAAGATGCCCCTCACCCTCGAAGAGATCGATTCGGGCGTAGAGAAAAAAGTGAAAGTAACCAAATATGTCAGCTGCAAGACCTGCTCGGGATCCGGCTCGCGCACAGGCAGCCTCGAACCCTGCCCCCACTGCCATGGCAGCGGCGTCGTGACCGAGGTCCGTCGCACCATCCTGGGGCAGATGCAGACTCAATCCCCATGCCCTCACTGTGGCGGCGAAGGCCGTGTGGTCAAGGACAAATGCCCCGACTGCCATGGCGACGGAATCGTCAAGGCTGAGGAAGTCATATCCATCCAGGTGCCCGCAGGCGTCACCGACGGCATGCAGTTCGCCCTCTCCGGCAAAGGCAACGCCGCCCCCCGCGGTGGCATCCCCGGCGACCTCGTCGTCGTCGTCGACGAGCAACCCCACGAACTCTTCGAGCGCCAAGAGCAAAACCTATACTACAACGCCTTCGTCACCTTCTCCGACGCCGCCATGGGCGGCTCCGTCGAGATCCCCACCCTCCACGGCAAGGTCCGCGTCAAGATCGAGCAGGGCACCCCCTCCGGCAAGGTGCTCCGCCTCAAGGGCAAAGGGCTCCCGTCGGCGGGCGGCTACGGCCGCGGCGACCTGCTCGTATGCGTCAACGTCTGGGTCCCCAAGAGCCTCACCAAGGATGAGAAAGCCATCCTCGAAAGCCTCAAGTCCAGCCCCAACTTCAAACCCAACCCCACCCGCCAGGAACGTGGATTCTTCGACAAGATGAAAGACCTGTTCAATCAGTGACCAGTGACCTGAACATAGGTTGATATGTTGATATGTTGATAGGTTGATATGTTTCAAGTTTTTAGTTTTGAGTTTTTAGTTTCAAGCGCCCCGCAAATGTCTAATCACTAATCACTAATCACTAATCACTATTGTCAATCCCCCCAATGACCAAGGCTTTCCTGCAATATGTGTGGCGACACCGGATGCTCTCCGGCCAACTCACCACGTGCGACGGACAGGCCGTTATCGTGGAAAACCCCGGAGTTCAGAATGGCAACGCAGGCCCCGACTTCGAAGGCGCCGTGGTGACCATCGGCGGTGTGCGTTGGGCCGGATGCGTCGTGGTTCACGTCTGTTCGGCCGACTGGAACGCACACCGACATTTCTCAGACGCCGCATACAACAACGTGATCCTCCATGTGGTTTATGAACACGACTGCGACATCCGCACTCAGGCAGGCTCCGCATTGCCCGTATTGGAAATGAAGCGTTTCCTCCCAATCGAGCTGTGGAACCGCTACCAAGAGCTGATGAACGCACCCGTGCAGACACCGATAGCCTGCGCCTCTCGAGTTCCGGAAGCCGCAGGGTTCACATGGGACGCATGGCTGGAACGCCTCGCGGTCGAACGCCTCGAACGCAAGGCAACGGCCGTATCGCAGATGCTCAACGACAGCAAAGGCAGCTGGGAAACCGCTTGCTATTGGTTGACGGCACACTATTTCGGGGGCAAGGCAAACGCCTTCCCCTTCGAACTGCTGGCCAAATCAACACCGCTCACACTGTTGGCACGCTATCGCAACGACCGTGACCGCATCGAAGCCCTGCTCCTCGGGCAGGCCGGTCTGCTCAATGGATATTTCGAGGACGAATACCCACGGCAGCTACAGACAGAATACGAGGCCCTGCGAAAGGGATTCTCCCTTACCCCCATATCTCCACATCTATGGAAATTTTTCCGTTTGCGCCCATCCTCCTTCCCCACCGTGCGTATCAGCCAGTTCGCGTCACTGATGGTCTCGTCTAAAAACCTCTTCTCAAAACTGCTCGAGACCGCCGACGTGAAAGACCTGGCGACATTCTTTGACGCAAAGGCCGCCGACTACTGGAACGACCATTACCAGTTCGACAAGCAGTCGAAAGCCTCCGGTAAGAATGTCGGCAAGATGTTGATCGAATCGTTGCTCATCAATGCGTGGCTGCCGCTATTGTTTGTATATGGCAAGTGCCACGGGAGAGAAGAACTGTGCGACAGAGCGGTGGAAACGTTGCGCCAGATGAACCCCGAAAGCAACAATATAACAACCAAGTGGAAAGCCTGCGGGGTAAAGCCACGCAACGCAGCCGACAGCCAGGCACTCATACAGCTCTACAGCCACTATTGTGACGAGCATCGTTGTCTCGACTGCAGAATAGGGTACTTAATGATAAGCAATAATATAGTGTGATGAAATATTCTGAGATATCCAAAATCATCAAATCGAAAGACTTCAAAGTGGCCGACGACGAGTGTGTCATAGTACACCTCCTCACCGATAGCCGCACCCTTATCGACCCTTGTGGCACCATTTTTTTCGCAATAACCACAAAACGGAATACCGGGTGCAGGTATGTCGAGGAACTGTATGCCAAGGGCGTGCGTTCCTTCGTCCTCCCCAACGGGGCAGGGGAGGAGTTGCGGTCGGTCGTGTCCGGCTGGGCTGACGTGAACGTGTGGTATGTGAAAGACGTGGTAAAGGCGTTGCAGGCTATCGCCGCCGCCCATCGCGACCATTTTGGCATACCGGTGGTCGGCATCACTGGCAGCAACGGCAAGACCATCGTGAAGGATTGGCTCGTGCAGCTGCTGTCGCCCGACAGGCATGTCGTGGCCTCGCCCAAGAGCTACAACTCCCAGATAGGTGTTCCGCTCTCGGTATGGCAGATGAAGCCGTCTGACAGTATCGCCATTTTTGAAGCCGGTATCTCTGAATCGGGCGAGATGGTCGCCCTGCGGAATGTCATCAAGCCTACCATCGGCATATTCACCAACATTGGCCAGGCTCACGACGAGAACTTCCTGACACGTCCGCAGAAAGTGGCCGAGAAGCTGCAGCTCTTCACCCACTGCGAGACGCTGATATACTGCAGCGACCACAAGGATATCCGCTATGTCGTGTCGGAACAGGAGAGCTTGAAGGACGTGGCCTGCTACACATGGGGCCATTCGTCGGACGACAAAGTCCAGCTGCTCGACGTGAAATACGGCCCGCACAGCACCACGCTCTCGATAAAACTGGCCGGAGGCTGTCACGACATAGTAATCCCCTTCATCGACTACGCCTCTGTTGAAAACGCGATGCATTGCATCACCTTCATGGTTTATGCAGGCTATTCCGTCGAGGAGATCAAAGAACGTTGCTCCAAGCTGGTGTCAGTCGAGATGCGTCTCGAACTCAACGAAGGCATCAACAACAGCATTCTCATCAACGACGGCTATAGCCTTGACATGAACTCCCTTTCCATAGCCTTGGACTATCTGCAGCATGTGCAGCAATACTACAACAAGACGTTGGTGCTGAGTGACTTTGTCCAGTCGGGGATGGTCGAGCAGGAACTCTATTCCCAGGTGGCGCAGCTCATACGTCAACGCGGCATAACCAAGTTTATAGGCATCGGTGAGGCCTTGTCCCGTAACAGGAGCCTCTTCGAGGACGTTGCGTCAGACTTCTACCCGACGACCGATGCATTCTTGTTGGAATACCCAATATCGTCCATCTCGAACGAGACAATATTGCTCAAAGGCGCCCGCAAGTTCCGTTTCGAAAACATAGCCAAGGTGCTTCAACGCAAGTCTCACGAAACCATCATGGAGGTCAATCTCGGGGCGCTTGTATCCAACCTCAATTATTTTCGAGGACGGATAAAGCCCTCTACCAAGCTGATGGCGATGGTCAAGGCTGCCTCATACGGCATGGGTAAGGTTGAGGTGGCCAATACCCTGCAGTTCAACCATGCCGACTATCTCACGGTGGCCTACAGCGACGAGGGGGTCGAGCTGCGCCGAAACGGCATAAGGCTCCCGATAATGGTCATGAACCCCGAAGAGGAGAGCTTCGCCGACATGGTACGCTACCAGCTGGAACCGGACATATACAGTTTCCGGATCTTCAAATCGTTCTCCAGTACGGTCCGAGCCTTTGGCAGTCGTGACTATCCAGTGCATGTGGAATTCGATACCGGCATGCACCGACTGGGCTTCTCCGAGCAGGACATAAACGGATTGGCCGAGAGTTTCAACGCAGGCGACAACGTCTTACGGGTAAGGTCGGTTTTCTCTCATCTTGCATGCAGCGAAGACCCTGCAATGGATGACTTCACCAACTCCCAGATTTCGAAATTCAAGAATTGGAGCCGGCGCCTCAAGTCAAAGCTGCCCTATTCCGATGTGCTGTGCCATATCCTCAATTCGTCAGGTATAGCACGGTTCCCCGAGGCGCAAATGGATATGGTGCGACTCGGAATCGGGCTGTACGGCATATCGCCCGACCCGGACATACAGTCTCACCTCAAATCGGTCAGCACCCTTAAGACAAAAATATCACAGGTGAAGGACATCCCGGCCGGCGATTCTGTGGGCTACAACCGCCGCTGGATCGCCTCACGCCCTTCGCGTCTCGCCATCATTCCTATCGGCTACGCTGACGGATTCGCCCGCAGGCTGGGCTATGGCAACAGTGAAGTTACGATCAATGGACAAAAGGCAAAGGTGGTGGGGAGCGTGTGCATGGATATGTGCTTTGCCGACGTTACGGATATTGATTGTCGCGAGGGCGATGACGTGGTCATATATGGCGATGCACAGACCATACACCATCTTTCGGCAGTCGGCGACACCATACCCTACGAGATATTCACCTCGGTGTCACAGCGTGTGAAACGGGTCTATTACCACGAATAAACTTCTGCCAGGCAAAATGAAACAAACAGCCGCCTGCACCATGTGCAGGCGGCTGCTCTTTTTAAACGTAAGGGGTTTCCTTATTCGAAATACTCAATACGGCGGTTTGTTATGAAAGTCGGCACGGCATTGTCCTTCTCCAAAGTGTATTGGGTCTTCTGAACCCAGTTGCCGTGGTCGTCGTATTTGTATTGATACAGTGTGGTGCTTACTTCGGCGTCTTCGTCGGTATAGTCGTAGGTTGTCACGTTGATGGGCTGCAGGTGTGAGTCATACTCGTAGTGGTAGTCCATTATCTTGCTGTTCGAACGGTCGAAAACCGACGTATGATGCACCGCCCCGTCGAAGTCGTAGCCATAGACCTCACGGCGATAGACATTGTTCTTGGCATCGTTGTAGCTGCGTTGTTTCAGTTTTCCCGACTCGTCGTATTTGTAGAGTACACGGTGTTCTATCTGGCGTTCGGCGTCTTCCACGTAACTCTCGCACAGCACATTGTTCTTGTCGTAGATATAGTATGTGCGTCCAATGATCTGTTCTTGGTTGTCAACAATGTGTTCCAAGGTTACAAGGCCGAAGCCGTCGTGTTTGTATCGTGAACGGAAAAGCATATTGTCTTCGTCAGCGGACAGGAAGGTCATGCTGCGGCGCTGACCTTTCTCATTGTAGAGTGTCTCGGTTTTTTCCAGCTGTGAGCCATACTGCATGTCGCCATCCCGGTCCACAAGAGCTTCATACATCGTCGACGACACCTTCTTCACGTTGCCCCTTAACCCATCCTGTTCGCATTCACGCTGTGCAGTCTGTGCTGAGGCAGAGGAAATCAATGCGCCAATCAAAAGTGCCGATACTATGACATTAGTTTTCATCCTGCGTATTTTTAAGTTTATGCAATGATTAACGCAGCATCTTCGGTTTTATTTTGTTTAATGGTGATATTGTAAAAATTATGACGTCCTTTTTTATTTACCGGACAGCCATTGGTCAATATGCCCGAAAACGATGTCGGCCCTTGCGGCGAAGCTTTCCTCGGTGGCAAAGGCGATATGTGGAGTGAGCAGGCAGTTCGGCGCGTCGAGGAGGCAGTGTGACAGGGGAAGCGGTGGTTCCTGTTCAAACACATCAAAAGCGGCACCAGCTATAGTCCCCTCTTTCAAGGCTTCGGCCACGGCTTGTATGTCGCATACCAGACCGCGTGCCGTATTGACCAGCAATGCCGTCGGTTTCATCATGTTCAACTGCTCTTTCCCGACAAGCCCCCTCGTTTCATTATTCATCGGAACGTGTAGGCTTACGATGTCGCATTCTTTCATCAATTCTTCGAGGGATACGTATTTTACCCCCATCTCCTCTATGTCTTTGTGGCGGCTTCGGCTGTAGGCAATGACCTTGCACCCGAAAGCCAGCAGTAGCCGTATCATTGCGGTGCCTATGGCGCCGGTGCCGACAATGCCCACGGTTTTGCCTTTCAATTCACGCCCCAGGAACAAACCGCGCCCTTTGCCTTCACGTATCACGCCATCCATGCACGTAACTTGGCGCAGCAAGTCAATCATCATCCCCACCGCAAGCTCGCTGACCGCTGTGGTCGAATAGCCGGCGGCGTTCTGTACCTCGATGCCGTGCTCGCGACAGTAGTCAAGGTCAATATGGTCAAGCCCTGTGAATGCCACTGAAAGGTATTTCAGTTTTGTGCATTTTTCAAGCACCTCACGCGGTAGCTTTATATTGGATACCACCACCACGTCGGCATCATGCATACGTTCAATCAAGGTGTCCTGACTCTCGTTGCGGTCAAGGAAGTAGTTGAAGGCGTGTCCTTTGTCAGAATATTTTTTTTTCAGTTGCTCGAAACGCTCTTTTGATATGCCCAATGGCTCAACACATGAAATAATCATTTTTTTAATGTTTTGGTTATAGTTGTTCATTTTTTCTTTTTCACAGAGAATCCGAATCCTCCCAATCGTTCCCCAAGTCCATAGTAGCGTCCGTGAGAGTAGGCGAGGGGTTGTGCGTGGTTCAGCTGGAAAGAGCCGGTGCCCTTGTCAATCAGGTTCTCCTCTGCGTCTATGGCCACAACTTCGGCTATGAACATATCATGGCTGCCGAGTTCCTTTACCTCTGTCACACGGCATTCGATATTTAGAGGACTTTCTCCTATAAGCGGAGCCTTCACCACCTGACCTCTTTCCGCTGTCAGCTTCATCTCCTTGAACTTGTCGAAATCCCGGCCGCTTTTAACTCCACACCAGTCAGTGGCGTAAGCCAGTCGCTCAGTTGTGAGGTTTATCACAAATTCGCCGCTCTCTGCAATCATGTGATGCGAGTATCGTTCTTTCCTTACCGAGATGTAGCACATCGCAGGATCTGAGCATATCGTACCAGTCCACGCCACTGTAATGATGTTTTTCTCTCCGTTTAAATCCCCGCACGATACCATCACGGCGGGTAAAGGATAAATAAGTGTTCCAGGTTTGAATCCTACCTTACCCATTTTGCTGTCCTTATAAAAGACAATCAGACACTCGGTCGGTGTCTGATTGCCTTGAATTCATTCTGTTAAAAAACAAAGATTATCATTTGGCCTGCGTTTCGCTAGTCTTTCAGTTTCTTGTCCAGTTCGTCAACCCAGCATTGGAACTGCTTGTCGGTCTCCGCCAGGTTAGCCACTGTTTTGCATGCATGCAGCACTGTTGCGTGGTCCTTGTTGCCACACTGTAGGCCGATGATTGCCAATGATGACTTTGTGAGTTTTTTTGCGAAATACATCGTCAGCTGGCGGGCCTGCACTATCTCACGTTTCCTTGTGTGTGACTGGATGCTATCGACAGGCAGGTTGAAGTAGTCGCATACCACTTTTTGTATGTAGTCAATCGTTATCTCTCTCGACGTGCTCTTCACAAACTTGTCAATCATCTGTTTGGCCAGTTCAATTGTGATTTGCTTCTTGTTCAGCGACGACTGTGCAATCAGTGAAATCAGCGCCCCCTCAAGCTCTCTGACGTTGGTGTTGATGTTGTAGGCGATATACTCTATCACTTCGTGAGACATCTCTATACCCTCGTTTTCGAGTTTCTTCTTCAGTATGGCCATTCTGGTCTCGACATCTGGTGCCTGCAAATCTGCCGACAGTCCCCACTTTAGTCTCGAAAGCAGCCTGGGTTCCAGCCCTGCCAGCTCCGATGGAGCCTTGTCGCTGGTGATTATAATCTGTTTGTTGTTCTGGTGCAGATGGTTGAAGATGTGGAAGAATGCCTCCTGTGTTCTTGGGGCTTTGTTTGCCCAGAACTGAATGTCGTCAACAATCAGCAAATCGACCATCTGGTAGTAGTGGATAAAGTCGTTGGTTCTTCCGTCCCGTCCAGCGTTCATAAACTGCTGAAGGAACGTCTCCGATGTCACGTACAGCACCACCTTGTCGGGGTGGTTCTCCTTTGTCTTTATGCCTATGGCGTTTGCAAGGTGAGTCTTGCCAAGTCCAACACCACCATATATCAGCAGTGGGTTGAACGATGTTGTGCCAGGGTTCTTAGCCACAGCATATCCAGCCGAACGTGCTAGACGGTTACAGTCGCCCTCCACGAAGTTCTCAAGCGTGTAGTTCTCATTCAATTGCGAAGGAATCTTTACCTTTGCAAGTCCCGGGAACACCAGCGGATTGGGCATGTCCTTCTGGCTACCATCGTTCAGGTTCACAGGAATGTCTTTCGGTCTGTTGTTTACAGCCTGTTTGCCGGTCGAAGGCGCTGACGTCGTTATCGGGGTGATTTGGTCCATGACAATACTGTATTTTAACATTCCTTTGGGGCCGAGTTCCAGTTTTATGGCCTTTCTCAGCAGGTCGATATAGTGCTCCTCAATATATTCATAATAATATGCACTGGGCACCTCTATCGTCAGTGTTCCGTTCTCCAGCTGTACCGGCTTTATCGGCGCGAACCATGTCTTGTACAGTTTCTCATTGTCTTCTCCAAGGTTGTCTTTTATCACTTCAAGGCAGTTTGCCCATACTGTTTTGTAACTTTTCTCCATCTTTGTCAATCTGTTCTGCTTTTTTGTGTTTACTTGGTTTGTGTATTCAGTTCCTATTTGTTGCGTTCTCGATGCTTTTCTGGCCCTCACGACTCCTCGTAATCCATTTCCCTGACTACTACTTTTTTGACATATTCAGTCTCAGGTGTCCTCGTTCCTTCAACGCAATGCAAAGGTGCAACAATTCCTTCGGATGCTTGGTGAAATATTTTTTTGCATAATTAAATTTTTTTTTATAAAGCAAAATCCGCCAAATGTTAAAATGAATCCAGCCTTACCACATATTCCACTATAATCTATTTGTTTTATAGCCTTTTATTGAAAAAATCCACATTTGGCCGACGATTATACAACTTATTCTGAAAACCTCCAAATTTTTTATCGAAAAAAACACCTTTTTCTCTCCATTTTTTCACTTGTTTCTAACCCCTTGATTTGTTTTTTATTGCATGGAATCTTATTTTTATTGTTCTGAAATATAGTGGTTTACTATAAACTTTTGACTTTCAGTATTGCTTTGGGATCACACCTTTCTACCGCTCAAAAAATCACTTGTTTCCGTTCTCTCCGTTGTAACTTGCTGTTAATATCTCGACGTTATCAACAAAAAAATTGTCATAACACTTTTCAACATCATCCGTTGGCCTTTTGTTAGTATGTCGCATCTCCCGCGTCATATGTTCTGTATTTGTAACTTATAGATACAAAAATACATCTCTTTGAATAATATTTTCCAGAATCTTGTGTTTAAATAGTGGATTAAATTTGTAATAATCGTCCTAATGAAGCGCACCTTTTTCCTCTTTGTTTTCATTTTTTCAATTTCCCTTCATGCGCAGAACTCCGCTGACGCTTTGATTGCCCGTGGTATGGGTTACGACAGCGGCAACCGCTACGACAGCTCTTCCGTTTGCTACCGTCAGGCGTTGGCTCTCGACCCCCTCAACGTCGAGGCTGGTTGGCGCCTCGCTGCTGTTCTTTATAAGCAGGACAGTGTCCGCCAGGCCATCGACCTCTGCCAGTCGGTCATCGAGATTGACCGCAAGTGCAAGGATGTCTATAATCTTCTCGGCACCATCTTTCTCAATCAGTCCAGCTGCAAGAGTGCCGAAGAGTACCTGCGTCGTGCCACCGAGTTTGGTGGCCCCGCATTTGTCCAGGCTTGGTGCCGGCTGGGTGAGAGTTATCTTTGCCTTGCCGACACTGTGCAGGCCGAGCGTTGCTTTAATTCCGTGATCGAAAATGACCCCTCTTTTCAGCGCGCTTATTTTCTCATGGGTGAGATTGCTCGTTCCCGCAGCCTCCATTCCCAGGCGGTCGAGTGGTATGGGCAGGCCCTGCGCCGCTTCCCGCTCTATCCCGAGGCACTCGGCTCTATGGCTCAGAGTTATATTGCGTTGGCCAACCTCAAAGGTGCCATCGACTGCCTATCTAAACTCGCCCGTCTTGTCCCCGACGATCCGGATGTTCACTACCGTCTTGGGCGTTGTCTGTATCAGAATGGCGAAAACGATAAGGCTCAGCGTTCACTGCAGCGTGCGTTGTCGTTAGATCCGAACTATGCTCAGGCACAGGCGCTCCTGTCTGTCGTGAACGGGCAGTAGTCAGTGTTTGGTCAATACAAACACATCCTCGTCTTTTGCTTTCAGGTAATATGTTTCCCTGCCATATTTTTCTATGGCAGGCAGGTTCTCTCTCTTGTTTTTCAGCGATGCAGCCTGTATGCTGTCGTTCTTGATCGCCTCGCGGTAGCTCGCCTCCACAGCGTGCAGCTCTTTCACCTCCTTCTCCTGTTTCAAGGTCACCAGCAGGTTGTTCTCGTCTAAAAATAGGAACACCACAGCGAAGATAACCAGCGTGGCAACATATTTGTTGCTCAACACCTTCCATATCTTTAAAGCCACCTTTTTCATAATAAACTAGCCTCTGACCACTTAAAACTTACAGCTTAAAGCCTAAAACAAAAAAACGATCACCTAACCCTTATCCTCTGTCCTGCACGTATGCGGTCGCCTTTCAGTCCGTTGCGTTTTTTTATCTGAGCCACGGATGTGCCATATTTTGCCGCAATCTTCGTCAGCGTCTCGCCTTGTTTCACCTTGTGATACACTGTTGAGCCGCCTCCCTTTCCGCTGCTTGGCTTAACCTCTTTCTCTATGGCTGCCACGGGTTTCTTCTGCAGCGAGTCCTGTGTGTGCCCGTATATCGAATCCTCCGCCATGATGAACCCATGCACTTTGTCGGCTGGCAACGTCAGATGGTACTTGCCTGTTGACCCTGGTACAAAGTCGGTCTTGTATTGCGGATTGAGAGTCCTCAGCTCCTCCGCACTCACGCCGGCATACTGTTCCACGAAGCAGTACATCGCGTCATTCCTCAGCATGACCGTGTCGTTTCGTGATGGAAGTTCGATGCGGTGAGGCTTGATGCCGTGTTCGGGGTAGTAGTTCATCACGTAGGTGGCGGCGATGAAGGCCGGAATGTAACCGCGCGTCTCGCGAGGCAGGTATGGGTATATCTCCCAATAGCCAGTTTTGCCGCCCGATCGCGCAATGGCTTTGTTTATGTTTCCCGGGCCGCAGTTGTAGGCTGCGATAGCCAGTATCCAGTCGCCGAATATGCGGTGAAGGTCTCTCAGATAGCGAGCCGCTGCCACTGTCGAGGCGTAGGGGTCCCTGCGCTCGTCAACCAGCGAGTTCACCTCCAGGTCGTACACCTTGCCTGTATGGTACATGAACTGCCAAAGTCCTGCCGCACCCACTCGTGAGGTCGCCTGCGGGTTCATGGCCGACTCCACTATGGCCAGATATTTCAGCTCCTCCGGCACCCCGTAGGCCGTCAGCGTCTCCTCGAAAAGCGGGTGGTACATCTCACACAGACTCGTCATCACGTCCAGCCGGTTTGACATTATTTTCAGGTATGTCCTGATATATGCCCGCACGGCGTCGTTGTACGACATCTGTATCACAGTGTGTAGCCGCTTCAGTCGCCCCTCTATCACGGAGTCTGGTATCTGGTCGAAGTCCGCCACCGACACAGAGGCGTCGTGGTTACTGGTGCGAACCGCATGGTTCTTCAGGTAGAACGAGTGCATCAGGCTGTCGTAACTGGCGTTGAAACGCGCCGTCATAACCGCCGTCTCGGCCTCGTCGGCATTCTGCGCAACAGCACCGCAAGAGAGCATACACAGGCAGGCAAACGACAATATGATTTTTCCTTTCATTACATTATCTAACGTCGAAGACTGGTTTTTATTTTGCGACGTCAGATAAAATCCGCTCCGAAAGGGGAACGAATGGTGTGCAGCATAACTTTTCTTTCCAGCCCTTACCCCTCAAGTCACGACATGGGGGTACGCCATAAAACATCTGTATCGAACATTTTGAAAGGGCTGTCCCTGCTCTGAGGGTAATGCCTTTTTATCTTGTACCTTTACTTTTAATTTGCAGTTTTCGCTTTTTATGTATAGTTTCTTTTTTCTTTGTATCTTTGCAATCACTTACAACAGATGACAAATTTCATAAAGTAACACAATAACACAACTATGAACAAATTTGATCCCGCAACAGCTATCCAGCGTCACGACGGACGCGACGCCAACCGTGGTGTGAACCCCGCAATCTGCGACAGTGCCACCTTCACCTTCCCAGAGGCTCACCTCATGACAGAGACCTTCCACGGCGAAACCGAGGGCTACTTCCTCTACAGCCGCCACTGGAACCCGTCGAACCTCGCCCTCTGCCAGAACCTCGCCGCTATGGAAGGCACCGAGATGGCTTGGGTCACCGGTTCCGGCCTCGCAGCCATCACCAGCGCCCTGCTCCACGAAGTCAACGCTGGCGACCACATCATCGCTTCAATGACCACCTACGGCGGCACCTTCGCCTTCATGGCCAACTACCTCAAGAAATTCAATGTCAACACCACCTTCGTCAACATGCAGAACCTCGACGCCGTGAAGAAAGCCGTCGCCGAGCACCCCAACACCAAGGTTCTCTACACCGAGACGATGAACAACCCCCTGCTCCGCATCGCCAATGTGCCCGAACTGTCGAAGATTGCTCACTCCATCGGTGCCAAGCTGATTGTTGACAACACCTTCACCCCGATGATTTTCAGCCCCTGCCGTCTGGGTGCCGATATCACCGTCTATTCCATGACCAAGTACATCAACGGTACCAACGACTGCGTCGCCGGCGCCATCTGCGGCTCTGCTGAGTATATCAACAGCCTCATCGATGTGAATAACGGCACTTGCATGCTTCTCGGCCCCGTGCTCGACCCGATGCGTAGCGCCTCTATCAACAAGAACCTCCACACCCTCCATATCCGTATGAAGAAACACGGAGAGAACGCCATGTACCTCGCCAAGCGTTTCAAGGAGGTGGGATTCAAATACAATTATCCCGGCCTTCCTGAGCATCCCGATTACGAGCTGTTCTGCAGCATGATGAACGAAGGCTACGGCTTTGGTGGCATGATATCCATCGACATGGGCACCGCCGACCGCGCCAGCAAGATTATGGAGGTCATGCAGCAGAAAGGCGTCGGCTACCTCGCCGTCTCGCTGGGTTACTTTAAGACCCTCTTCAGCAACAGCGGTAAGAGCACCAGCTCTGAAGTCCCCGAAGACATCCAGAAGGAGATGGGCATGAGCGAAGGCCTCATCCGCTTCTCAATGGGTCTTGACAACGACATCGAGGCTACCTTCCAGCTCATCAAAGAGAGCGTGGACGCTTGCAAATAAATATTTACAATAAGTGAAAAGTGAATAGTGAATTGACAAATGTAATGTCGTTCACTATTCACTTTTTCTAATGTTATATCAACGTATCAACATAAAACATATCAACAATAACCATGAAAATAGCCATAATCCTTTCAGGCTGCGGCAACCGCGACGGTAGCGAACTTCAGGAGTCACTCTCTCTAATGCTCGCCATCGACCGTCGTGGCTGGCAGTATCAGTGTTTTGCCCCAGAAGGCATGTTCGAGGTGGTGCCTCATGTCGAAGTCGAAGACCCAGACGACGCCGAAGAGGGAGCCTTGGTCGATACCGAACAGAGAGATATCTTCGTCGAGTCGGCCCGCATAGCCCGCGGCGACATCAAGCCGTTGGAGGACTATAATCCATCCGACTACGACTGTCTCGCCTTGCCGGGCGGCATGGGAGCGGCCCGCAACCTCTCCACCTTCGCTTTCGACGGCCCTCGCATGGAAGTCATCGACAGCGTAGCCGACGCCATACTCGAGACCTACCGCGCCAAGAAGCCAGTAGTGGCTATGTGCATAGCCCCGATGGTGCTGGCTAAGGTGCTGGGTCGCTACGGTGTCGAGCTCACTCTCGGCGCATCAGACAATCAGGCGGCTCTCGCAGCACAGCAGCTGGGGGCAAAGCCTCAGGAGTGCGGCCCGACGGACGTCTGTGTCGATACCGAACATAAGGTCATCACCACTCCCGCCTACATGGCAGCCAGCCGCATAAGCGAGATCTTCGCTGGCGCCGAAAACATGGTCGCCCGACTGGAGGAGATGCTTGAGATTGCGTGAATGGTGCGTGCCCGCACAGGGCATTAAATTGTGAGAATTAAGTGTTTAGAATATGAAGAGGTTTTCGTTATACAAAGTTGCGGCTATCCTTATTGTTGCTGTTTTGGCTTTGTTCGCAAGCTGCAAGAAAGACAAGAGCGAGGAGGAGATGATGGTCATGTACGGCTGCCCCGAACAGCATGTCGACACCACGTCTGGTGGAAGATAAGCGGGCGGCAAAATTGAACGGTTCTGATGATATGCTAAAACGATTCTTTTATCCAATACTGGCGTCGCTCCTTCTGGTCTCCTGCGGTGGGGCAAAGGAAAAGTTTACCGTCACCGTCGGCGACGTCTCGTTCGATATGGTGCGCGTGAAAGCCGGCACCTTCACCATGGGTTGCACCCCCGAGCAGGCGGCCTTCCCTCGTGGCGAGTGGGAGGTTGAGGACAACTACGACCGCACCGCCTTCGAGCGTGTGCACGAGGTGACCATTACGAACGACTACTTCATCGGCGAGACCGAGGTGACACAGGCACTCTACGAGGCTGTGATGGGACGGAACCCCAGCGGCTTCGCCAACGGCGGCTTGTTACCCGTCGAGACCGTCTCTTATTACGACGCCATGGAGTTCTGTCGCCGTCTTTCGGAGTTGACCAGACGCACCTTCACCCTCCCCACCGAGGCGCAATGGGAATATGCGGCACGTGGTGGACACAAGGCTTCGGCTGAGCAGACCGTCTTCGCTGGCAGCGCCACCCTCGACGAGGTGGGCTGGTATATGGACAACGCCGATGCGACCACCCACGAGGTGGCCACACTCAAACCCAATGCGCTCGGCATCTACGATATGACCGGAAACGTGTGGGAATGGTGCCGCGACTGGTGGAGTGAAGACTTCGGCAGCGACCCTCTTGCCGACCCTGAAGGCCCTTCGGATGGCATGAAACATGTTGACCGCGGCGGCAGCTGGAACAAAGTTCCCTCCCATTGCCGACTTTCCTTCCGCTACGGTCTCAATCCCGACTACAAAGCCAACAACCTCGGCTTCAGGGTGGTAAGTGTGGAGTGAATAGCAGTCAGTAGTTTTCCCTTTTAAACCTTTACAACCTTTTAAACTTTTAAGTTCCACCACCTATCTACGTATCAACATATCAACAGATGAACATTAAACACCATGGAAGTAATACAAAGTTTCACCATCGACCACACTCATCTTAAGCCCGGCATCTATGTGTCGCGCATCGACAAGGGGTTCACCACTTTCGACCTCCGCATCACCGAGCCCAACCGTGAGCCAGCGGTGGCGCCGTCGGCCATGCACAGCATGGAGCATCTGATGGCCACATGGTTCCGCAATTCGTCGGCCAAGGAGGATGTGGTGTATGTCGGCCCCATGGGCTGCCTCACGGGCATGTATGTCATCATGACGGGCAATTATACCGTAGAGGATATGCGGCGGCTCACCATGCAGTGTCTCGAGTGGATACTGACGCAGACGGAGGTGCCGGCAACGACTCCCGAGACGTGCGGCAACTGCCTTCTGCACGACCTGCCGATGTGCCACTGGGAGAGCCGCCGCTATCTGGACCGCCTGAAGAACGACTTCCACAGCGAGTACACCAAGTTGCAGGTGACCCTGGGCGACGGCAAGGTGTTCGCCGACGCGTGATTGATGCCGGAAAATAGTGAATCAAGTATATTGAGGTCAATCTGTCGAAACGGGAACCAGGATGGGAGATAAGCCGGGATGCCGTCGCTTGATGACGGGTATGAAAAAGACTGTCGGTTGGCTTAGGGCGAAGTGGAGTATTTTGGGGGAGAAACGCCGCCATTTCCAAGAGTGGCAAAAGAAGCCCTATTGTGTCAAGGCGATGTCGCAGGCGGAGCATGAGTGCGCAACCTGCCACACCGTCTATACTGGCAACTTCTGCCCTCGCTGTGGCCAGTCGCGGCTCATTGTCCGCTACTCGTTCAAAACGGCCTTCCTGAATTTTCTGGACGTATGGGGATTGGGCAACCGCGGCATGTTCCGTACAATACGCGATCTGCTGCTGCGTCCGGGTTATATGATTCGCGACTATATCGGTGGCATGCAGATGGCCTACTTCCCTCCGTTCAAGATGTTCTTCCTCCTTGCTGCACTCTCCATCGTTGTGACACACGGAGTGAATATCAAAGGGGAGCGGCTGACGGCCAGCAGTCAAGATATGTTATCGACCACCCAAGCCAGCTCAATAATGCCCCGTCAGGGCACGGACCAGTCAAGCAACAAGGAAGTGCAGGTGCAGGAACTTTTTAGAAGTCTATCAGTCAGGGCGGGACGTTTCCAGGAACGATTCCCCAATATCTTCGCTTTGCTTGTGCTGATGTACATCTCGGGTTGTCTGTACCTTTTCTTCCAACACAGCCCAAGCGTTCCCGACCTTCGTTATTCGGAGTTTTTTGTGTCGCTGGTATATATCGCCAACATGTATTCCATCATCTCCATAGTCTTCTCTTTCTTCTGTGTCCCGATACTGACCGTCTTGTCGTTCTTTTTGATATTCATCCCGCTGAAGCAGCTGTCGGGCTACGGCTGGTGGCGAGTCATTGCCTGTTCGTTGCTCTCGCTGGTAGCGATGTTTCTTGTTTTTGTGGTTATAGTCGTCCTCATAGCCTTAGCCGCCACCGCATACGTGGGATGGGTAAACTGACAGCAGCCATTGTGTTCGTCAGGCGTAGGTTGGAAACCGAATGACTTTAAAACCATTAAAGTGAAGCGATTTTTTAACATTAAACCCAATGCGTCAATCTAATTTTGAACTTTTGCGTCTGGTTTCCATGCTGATGATACTTGGTCTGCATGCAAATTTCTTTGCATTGGGCAAGGTCGGCATCTCCGAGGTGCATTCGTTGCCACTGCAGGATTTTGTCCGTACTTTTTTTGAGTGTTTGTGTATCGTCGGTGTTAATGTGTTTATACTAATTTCCGGTTGGTTTGGTATCAAACCGTCTCTCAAGGGCATCTTTTCGATATCGTTTCAGGTGCTCTTTTACACTGTTTTGTTGATTCTGCTTTCATTGGCTTTGGGTGCGCCGATACCGGCTGGTTTCCATAAGAGCATACTATACCCTGATCGCGGCTATTGGTTTATTTCGGCATATCTGATGCTCTATATCCTGTCGCCTGTTTTGAACAGGTTTGTTGAGAATGTTTCGGCGCATATGTTCCGCCGACTCTTGATCTGCTTCTTCCTGGCGGTAGTGTTCTGGGGCTATCTCAGCGATTCTCTTCGTATTAGCGGCGGCTATCATGTCGTTTCCTTTATCGGACTCTATCTTCTTGCACGCTATCTGCGATTGTATTATACCGCCGGTTCAAGGTTGAAATCATGGCATTTCCTTTTGCTGTTCTTTCTCTGTGTCGGTGTTTCAACTCTCTTTTATTTTGTAAAGTGGTTGCCGACAACAATTTTATATACAACGCCTTCTGTTATTCTGGCCTCTGTTTTTCTGCTGCTTGCTTTTTCCAGGATGCGCTTCAGTAGCAGGGTGGTCAATTGGTGCGCTTCTTCGGCATTCTCTATTTATCTTGTTCACTGCAACGTTCTTGCCTTGGGCACCTATGTGTCATGTATGCTGGCTATATATGCACGAACAGGTTGGCTGCTCTATGTGGTTGTGTCACCGCTCGTGATGCTCCTTTTCGGCCTTTGTTGCATTCTTGTTGACAAACTGCGGCTCGCCTTGTGGAATCCTCTTTGTCGTATTCCGTTTGTCGAAAGGCTCTTTTCAATCCGGTTGGGGTGATATAATCCACCCATGAAAGAACATTGCAACACTTTTTTTCACCGTCGTGTTGAATGAAAATAGGAAACTATATACCTGTTGATAGAAATGTAACAAAATATTAACATGGTTCTTTCGGACTGTGTTTTTGTATTGCACTATAAACGTTTTGTCAAATTGTGTTATTCATTGTTTGACATGTGAAATCACCGTTAACTGTTAACCGTTGGAATTTAGTTTTTACCAATCAGGGTTGATTTAGTATATTTGCAAACTGACAAAGAATTTATTAACCCATAAGAGAATAGGACAAAAAACAGAGATAAAACAACAATAAATTAATAACATAGCGTTTGCTACTATTCGGAAGTTCTAAAGTTGGCGCTTTAATAACTATCATCACGAATAAGTTCAGCGAACGTCTGCGCGAAGCGTAGACGGAACTTATTGATGATAGGAGTTGCGCCAACACTCAAGAACTTGATAAGCGAAGTTTACGCTTTCTCGTTGCCTGGTGTTGACGCAACTCCTTTCCACCGATATGTAGTCCGCGCAAAAAAAAACGCAGATATTATGCCTACATTAAACTGGATTGGCAAAGACAAGGTTGTCACTCACCATAATGATGTGCCGTACCGTGTGCTCAACCGAAATTATACTTTTGGGGACACGCCCAATAGTGGCAATATGATTATTCATGGCGACAATCTGGAAGCACTAAAAGCCTTGCTCCCTGAATATGAGAATAAAATTAAGTGCATATATATCGACCCTCCTTACAACACGGGAAACGAGGGATGGGTGTACAACGACAACGTAAACGACCCTCATATACGAAAATGGCTCGGCAAAGTTGTCGGCTCCGAATTGGATGACCTCACTCGACATGACAAGTGGCTTTGTATGATGTATCCGCGACTTGTACTACTGCAAAAACTTCTTTCGGAAGATGGAGTCATTTTTATTTCAATAGATGATAATGAGCAGGAAAAACTCAAACTAATTTGTGATGAGATATGGGGCGGGCAAAACTTCGTTGGAATGTTAACTTGGGAATCAACAACCCAGCCAACAAATGTAGGAAAGGCAAAATTTAATCTACAAAAGAAGGTGGAACCAATATTTATGTACCGTAAGAGCTCATTAAGGTGTACATATATTCTGGAAGAGTTGGAAAGCGAATGTAGGTATCCACACATTGGGAAACATGGAGCTTGTAGATTTGAAATAATTGAAAAATCAGATGCAGGTGGATATAACAGAGAAACCATGAAATTCCCGATTCTTGGGCAATATCCTCGCAATGGCAAAAGATGGCAAATAGGTAAAGATACCGCCGAGGAACTGGTGAGAGAAGGAAAAGTTGAGATTGTTGACGGAATAGTAAAAAGGGCTGTATATCCAGAAGATGAAATAGACAAAAGAAGGTTTAGGCCTTTTTGGTCGCACTTCGATGCGAAAAACTATGGTACAGCAGAAAGTGGGAAAGATCTTTTGAACAAGATTATGAATGAGGCGACAGGGTTTGACACGGTAAAGCCTCCGCAACTAATAACAGAACTATTATCGCATTTTCCAAAGGACTCCATTATTCTCGACAGCTTTGCCGGGAGCGGCACCACAGCTCATGCTGTCCTTAATCTCAACAAGCAGGATGGCGGTAACCGCAAGTTTATCCTTGTGGAGATGATGGATTATGCAGAGGAGATAACTGCCGAGCGTGTACGTCGTGTGATGAGTGGTTATGGAAAAGGTAATAATAAAGTTGAAGGCACAGGTGGCAGTTTCGATTTCTATGAACTTGGCGAAACTATTTTCGACCCCGTAACTGGCAACATAAACGACAATGCTGACACAGAGGCTATCCGTCGTTATGTTTGGTTCAGCGAAACCAACTCTGACTATACCAAACCGAAGAAAGGCGATCATCCCTACTTACTCGGTTCTTTCCAACACAATAACTACTATTTCTACTACAAAAAGGGAGAAGAAACTTGCCTCGATTGGGATTTTCTCAACACTTTTACAAAAAAAGACAAGTCCGAAATGTACATTATTTATGCCGACCGATGCGTGCTGACCGAAGATGAGATGATGCGGCTAAATATAAGATTCAAAAAGATACCAAGAGACATTAAACGCGTATAACATGGAGCTTAAAGACTATCAAAAATCGAACCTTGACGCATTGGACCGTTTCCTGTCATGCGTTGAAAAGTCACGCACATTGGCAGATGCTTTCAATGAATTCTGGCAAACCAATAATCCGCCACTCACACCATTCCCTGGATCAATTATTGAACCATATAAGAACAACGTAAAGGGGGCGCCGCATATCTGCCACAAAGTGCCCACGGGGGGAGGAAAAACCTATATTGCATCTGCTGCTTTGAAAGTTGCAATTGACCATCTTAATCCGCTTTACAAGGTTGTAGTGTGGCTGGTTCCCTCAAATGCCATATTGGAGCAAACCTTACGCAATCTGCGCAATAAGCAACATCCATATCGTCAGCGTATTGATACCGATTTTCAAAACCGAGTAGAGATATTCGACAAACAACAAGCTCTTACTGGACATGGGTTTAATCTGACAGCTGTTCGGGAGAATCTTTGCATTTTGGTAATGTCTTTTGACTCTTTTCGTACAAGCAACAAGGAAGGCAGGAAGGTGTATCAAGAGAATGGGTATTTGCAGTCATTTGCACCTCTTGTGTCTTCTCAACTCGAAGGCGATGACGAGGTGCAGTTAATGAAAGTCTTGCAAGCTGTTCATCCAGTAGTGGTGGTTGATGAAAGTCATAATGCAACATCTGACCTGTCGGAGCGGATGCTCAACGATTTATACCCATCGCTTGTGCTGGACTTGACGGCAACGCCTCGCGAAAACAGCAACATCATCTGTTTTACCGATGCCTTGGAGTTGAAACGCAACAATATGGTGAAACTGCCTGTTATCGTGTACAACCATACTAAAAAATCTCAAGTTATAGATTCTGCCCTGCACCTGCAAAGACGACTAGAGCAGACGGCTAATCAGGATGGGAGCGGTAACTACATACGCCCGATTGTTCTTTTCCAAGCCGAATCCAAACAGCAAGGTTCTGAAGACAGAGAAACTTTCGAAAAGGTAAAAAACACCTTACTTTCACTAAAAATACCGGAAGAACAAATAAAAATCAAAACAGCCGACATCGACGAACTGAAAGACGTCGATTTGATGTCGCGAGATTGCCCGGTTCGTTACATTATAACCATTAACGCCCTCAAAGAAGGTTGGGATTGCCCGTTTGCTTATATTCTGGCTTCGCTGGCAGACCGTTCTTCCAGTGTGGATGTTGAGCAGATTGTGGGACGCGTATTACGCTTGCCTTATGCACGGCGAAACCATAACGACATTTTAAATCTAAGTTATGTTCTAACAGCGTCGGCCAAATTCCAAGAAACACTTGATAATGTTGTTAAGGGCCTGAACCATGCTGGTTTTTCAGACAGAGATTATCGTGCAGTTAATACAGCAGAACCACCATGCGAAGCAGAAAAACAACCAGTAAATCCTGGATCTTTATTCCCTGGAGATAAAACTGAAGAAGTTCCAACAAATGATGATTTTGATTTGACACAAATCACCTTTAAGGCAGACGAATACGAGCATTACACGTCATGTTCAACAAAGAACGAAAAACAACCCCCAAACAGTTCTGCCATATCCTCTGTCGAAAATATTATAGGAAACGCCCAGAAACAAGCAGAGGAAATGAACAAACAAATTGAAAGTAATGATGATGTTTTTATGGTAACGCCTGAAATCGCACCGCAAGTAAAAACAGCCACAATACAAACAATATTTGCCGATTCTGCAAAACAGGTGGTTTTGCCGATGTTTTTTATTTCAAATGATTCTAATCAAGAAAGTCTCTTTGGAAGACCATCTGAAATAAAACTTGAAGGCCAACATCTCCTCAAAACATTCAAACTGTCAGCTCAATCCGCTGATATAACTTTCGTTACTGCCGAAAAAAAGATGTATGAGGTTGATATCGATGAAAAAACTGATGAACACACTCCTAGATACAAAGAGATAAGAGGCAAAACTTATGATTTTATCCTTGATTATATTCGAAAAGCAGAAACATCTGAGGCCAAACTATTACGCTGCTCACATGTCGTAGCGGAGACCATGGGGAAAATGATTCCTCTAACACAGAAAGACATTCAAGGATATGTTGCACGTATCTTTGAGTCTTACAATGACGAACAACTTGATGAATTTACGGATCATCTTCAGGAATATACCGCTGTTATTAAGGAGAAAATCCTAGCTTTAGAAGAAGAACATAAAGAAAAAGAATTTCGAAACATGATCGATACCGATCTAATCTTTACCAAAGCTGCCTATTCTATTCCAAATAAAATCACATTGAAATCACCATCACAGAGCATAATAAAGATGTTGCATACAAAAGAAGAAGCCATTAATGGATTTGAGGCTGATGTCATCAATGCCGTGGCAAATCTGGAAAGTGTGGAATGGTGGACTCGCAATGTTGAAAAACGTGGATTCTATATAAATGGATTCATAAATCATTATCCTGACTTCATCATAAAAACGAAAAAGGGCAAAATTGTACTTCTCGAAACAAAAGGAGATCATCTGGAAGCCGAGAAAAAAATACGACTTGGAAATATTTGGGCGAACAAGGCTGGCAATGAATACCGGTATTGTTTGGTGTACGATAAACGACAAGTAGAAGGCTCATACACAAAATCGGATTTTCTGGATTTAATGAAAAATTTATAGAGTCATCGATGTAATCATACATTATCGTTTCTATGCCACGAAAGAACAAATACCGCCATCAGGATTGGATTGCCATGCGCATTGCTGCCCGATATGATTTGGTCGAGGAGTATAAGACTGCTCGGCGGCATGGGCGGAGTCCGTTGCAGGCTCTGGAGGAATGGGATCTGCTGACGGAAGAAAACTTGAAGCTGATTCTTGACCAGTCTCGATAGAAAAATGTAGCCCGAATTAAGTGTTTGGAAGTTTTTTGTAGGATTTTGAATGTTTTTTGTGGGGTTTTGAGGGGGGATATGGGGCTTTGAAATCACCCTTTGCGGTGGGGAGGATGGGTTGATGTGGTGGTGGTTAAGTGATTAATATTTTGATTTGCTGATTATTGGTTATGTTTCCCGTCGTCTTGTCTTTTGATGAATTTTGCCGACGGTTAACGGGTTAACGGTGATTTCATTTGCAAAACAAGAGAACGTTGGGAGGTTGATAAGATGATAGTTTGATAAGGAACGGTTAATTTTGTTTTTGAAATTCCATTGCAGAATTGGGTTGGGGACTTTCATTTTTTTCAAAAATCGGTTCAAAAATTGGAGATTTTAGTTCATTTTTTTCTGATTTTATACATCATTTTATTCAAATATTATAAATGTTAAAAATTATAATATATTGTAATATAATAAGTTATGCGTAACTATACTACTTATATATATTTTGTTTGAGCGCACACTGGCTAAAGACATAAGAAATCACCGTTAACCGTGTTAACCGTTGACTTTTTTGCACGGACCTCCGCGCTAGCTCCGTGCAAGCTCTGGGCCTGGACCGTGCGTATAAGACTCCCTCTTCCCCACTCTCTGGTTAGATTTTTTGGGGGAGGGAGAATTACTGGCGGGAATATTATTTGAGGATGAGTTATTTATAATAAATATCTTTGTTTTGACGATAACTAACCAGGGTTTACTTTTGCATCATGATTCGAATCAGTGCATGCACAGAAAAAAAACGTCAACTGACTAAAAAACAGACCACAGTCCCAACGGAAACCATCAACCCCTATCAACAAAAAACAACAACCATCATGACAACCATCTCCTACAAAGCAAAAAAACAAGGGCGACACACTTATGTATGCCGCCCAGTTGTTGTGGTTGTCAGCCTTTTATTTCTTTTTCTTCTGATCAACGCGCATCCTGTAGAACGAGCGGTAGACGAAGACAAGTGCAATCACCAGGAATATCACTCCGAACCAGGGAGCCATGCCGCGGAAGCCTTCGCTGATGGCTATCTCCATAGCCAGCACTCCGAAGAGGGTGGTGAACTTGATGATGGGGTTGAGTGCTACAGAGGAGGTGTCTTTAAAGGGGTCGCCTACGGTGTCGCCCACAACCGATGCGTCGTGCAGCGGAGTGCCTTTGGCTTTCATGTCGACTTCGACAACCTTCTTGGCGTTGTCCCAAGCACCACCGGCGTTAGCCATGAAGACGGCCTGGAAGAGACCGAATACGGCTATGGAGATGAGGTAGGCGATGAACAGGCACACGGCGTTCTGGCCACCGATGCTCTCGGGGGAGGAGAGGCAGGCGAAGGCGAGGGCGAAGCAGAAGATGGCGATGAAGATGTTGATCATGCCACGCTGAGCATAGTTGGTGCAGATCTTCACCACTTCCTGGCTTTTCTGAGTGTCGGCTTTCTTGGGAGCGTTGGGGTCGAGCTTGATGTTGTCCTTGATGAACTCAACAGCACGGTTGGCACCAGTGGTGACAGCCTGCATGGAGGCGCCGGTGAACCAGTAGATCACGCAGCCGCCAAGGATGAAACCGAGGATGGAGTAGGGGTTGAGCATGTTCAGTATGCTCTCGGGCTCGATGCCGAGGGTCTTCTGAATCATGAGGATGAGGGAGAAAATCATCGTGGTGGCACCTACGACGGCGGTTCCGATGAGGACGGGCTTGGCGGTAGCCTTGAAGGTGTTGCCGGCACCGTCGTTGGCTTCGAGGTAGTATTTGGCTTTCTCAAAGTCGGGTTTGAAACCGAACTCGCTTTCCACCTCACGGGTGGTCTTCTCGATGTCGTCCTCGATGAGGGAGAGCTCATAGACGCTCTGGGCGTTGTCGGTCACAGGGCCGTAGCTGTCGACGGCGATGGTCACAGGACCCATGCCCAGCATGCCGAAGGCGACGAGGCCGAAAGCGAAGATGCTATAGTAAACGCCGAAGACCGGCTCGATGTTGAAGGCTGTGGAGGCAAAGTAGGCGATGACCATCAGCACGAAGAAGACCATGCCTGTCCAGAAGCCGCCCATGTTGCCAGCTACGAGGCCGGAAAGGATGTTGAGCGACGCGCCGCCTTGCTCGGAGGCTTTGACCACCTCTTTCACATGTTTCGAGGTAGGCGAGGTGAAGAGTTTGGTGAACTCAGGGATGAGAGCAGCGCCGAGGGTGCCGCAGGAGATGATGATGGAGAGTGCGAGCCAGAGGTTGGGAACGAGAGCGTTGACCGCTTCGTTGTTGAGGATGAAGTAGGAGGCGAGGAAGGTGCCGCAGATGGAGAGTATCGAGGTTATCCACACGAGAGAGGTGAGGGGCTGCTCGAAGTTGATGTCGTCGGCGTTTTTGTATTTGGCTTTGGCGATGGCACCGTTGATGTAGTAAGCCAGCACGGAAGCGATGATGCCGAGGATACGCATTGCGAATATCCACACCAGCAGTTTAACCTGCATGGAGGGGTCGGGGACAGCGAGGAGGATGAAGGAGACAAGGGCCACGCCGGTGACACCGTAGGTCTCGAAGCCGTCGGCGGTGGGTCCAATGGAGTCGCCAGCGTTGTCGCCGGTGCAGTCGGCTATGACTCCTGGGTTGCGCGGGTCGTCCTCACCAATCTTGAAGACCACTTTCATAAGGTCGCTTCCGATGTCGGCAATCTTGGTGAAGATGCCGCCAGCGATGCGGAGGGCGGAAGCACCGAGGCTCTCGCCGATGGCGAAACCGATGAAGCAGCTGCCAGCCAGATTCTCGGGCATGAGCAGAAGGATGACGAGCATAAGCACCAACTCGACGCAGATGAGTACGATGCCGATGCTCATGCCGGCACGCAGCGGGATGTTGAGCAGGTCGAGGGGTTTTCTTCTAAGCGAGGCGAAAGCCATGCGTGCGTTGGCGTAGGTGTTCATGCGGACACCGAACCAGGCCACACCGTAGCTGCCGAGAATGCCTACCACCGTCCAAGCCAGGACGAGCAGCACGCTGCCGAACGGCATGTGGCTCAGCACTCCGAAATAGAGCGCCATGGCGGCTCCGATGAAAACGAACAACAGGAGCAGGAACTTACCCTGCTGTTTGAGGTAGGTGGAGCAGGTCTTAAAAATCACGTTGCCGATTTCAAGCATCGACTTGTGGGCTTTCAGTTTGCGGACTTTGCTGAACTGCCAGAATCCGAACAGCAATCCGATAATCACAACGGCAAAGCCCCAGTAGAGGATCGACGCCTCGCCGCTCTGAGCGAATCCGGCGGGCATTTCGAGGTCTGCCTCGCTGGCAAAAGCGAAAACGGGCGCTGCCAGCGCAAGTAGTGTTGTTGCTAATTTCTTCATTATAAGATGTTTTGTTTGTTTTTCTGCTTATTCAAATCTGTGCAAAGGTACTTATTTATATTTAATGCACAAAAAAAACGTATCTTTGCACTCTAAATATAAAAATATGAATATCGAGACATTGTTACAACAGGGTATAGGTCAGGCTCTTGACAATTTGTATTCTATCTCCGTTGAACCGTCGCAGGTTCAACTGCAGGGAACTAAAAAAGAGTTCGCAGGCGATTTTACGCTGGTCGTATTCCCATTCGTGAAGCAGGCCCGCAAAGCGCCGGAGGCTGTAGCCAACGAGATTGGCGTGCAACTGAAGGCTAATCTGCCTGAGGTTGCCGATTTCAACGTGGTCAAGGGATTCCTCAACATCTCGATAGCCGACAGCTACTGGGTGAATTTCGTGAATGACATATCGGGTAACGATGGGTTCGGATTGAAGGCTGTGGCTGCCGACGCCAAGCCTGTGGTGATAGAGTATTCGTCGCCAAACACCAACAAGCCGCTCCATCTTGGACATATCCGCAACAACCTCCTGGGTTGGTCGGTAAGCGAGTTGCTGAAAGCCGACGGGCAAAACGTGAAGCGTGTGAACCTGGTGAACGACCGTGGCATCCACATCTGCAAGTCGATGCTTGCATGGCTGCGTTTCGGAAACGGCGAAACACCCGAATCGTCTGGCATGAAGGGTGACCATCTGGTTGGAAAATACTATGTGGAGTTCGACAAACACTATAAGTCTGAAATTGCCGACCTGGTGGCCAATGGCATGGACGAAGAGGAAGCAAAGAAAGAGGCTCCGCTCATGAAAGAGGCTCAGTCGATGCTCAAACGTTGGGAGGAGGGGGACAAGGAAATCCGCGACCTGTGGGAGAAGATGAACGGGTGGGTGTATGCCGGTTTCGACGAGACCTACCGCTCGCTCGGCGTAGGCTTCGACAAAATATACTACGAGTCTAACACCTATCTGCTCGGCAAGGAGCTGGTTCAGAAAGGGCTCGACCTCGGAGTGCTCTATCGCCGCGATGACGGGTCGGTATGGTGCGACCTCACGGGTGACGGCCTTGACGAGAAGCTGCTGCTGCGCCGCGACGGCACGTCGGTCTATATGACTCAGGACTTGGGCACCGCTCTGCTGCGTCACAACGACTTCGACGCCGACCGCCTTGTCTATGTCGTAGGCAACGAGCAGGATTACCACTTCAAGGTGCTGAAACTCATTCTCGGCAAACTCGGGTTCCCTTGGGCCGACAAAGTCTATCATCTCTCGTACGGCATGGTGGAACTGCCTAACGGCAAGATGAAATCGCGCGAAGGGACGGTGGTCGACGCCGACGACTTGATAGCCGACATGGAGCAGACGGCCGAGCAGATGAGCCTCGAACACGGCAAGAACGACGAGCTGAGCGACGACGAGCGCAAACGTTTGTATCATATCTTGGCTCTCGGTGCGTTGAAGTATTTCATTCTCAAGGTTGACCCGACGAAGAACATGCTGTTCAACCCCGCCGAGAGTATCGACTTCAACGGCAACACCGGCCCCTTCATCCAGTACACCTATGCCCGTATCCGCAGCATAGTGCGCAAGAGTGGCCAAGATGTTGGATTCAATATTCAAAATTCAGAATTCAAAATTAGTGATAAGGAGCGCGAGATAATCAAGCTTTTGCACTCTCTGCCTTCTGTCGTCGAACAGGCGGCACAGAATTTCAGCCCTGCGATGGTGGCCAACTATGCCTACGACCTGGCAAAAACGTTCAACAGCTTCTATCAGGATACTCCTATCCTCCGTGAAGAGAACGCCGACATACGCTCGTTCCGTGTTGCTCTGTGCGACGTCGTTGCAACGGCCATACGCAACACCATGACCATACTGGGCATCGAAGTCCCCGAGAGGATGTGATGAATAGTGAATTGACAAATGAAGGGAATTGTGCTTTCGGCTCTGCCGCTTGGCTTGGCCAAGAATTGTCGCCTTCGGCGTCATTCTGCTACGGTTCGGAAAAACAAGCGAGTTTGATTTTCACTCACCTTAAACGCAGAATTGTGAATAGTGAATTGACAATTGTAAGGCGCTAACACAATCGCACAATCCCTGTCAACTTATCAACCTATCAACATCCCTCCACCACTTTAAAACCCTTTAAACCTTTCAAGCGAAGCGAACCTTTTAAACTCTTTAACTTTTAAACTCTAAAACTCTTAAACTTTTAATTTCTTACCCCATGCTTGACGAGAAAAACATTTACACCAACGACTTCTTTATTGAGTCTTACTTCTGCGACTGGACCGACCACCTCTCCATGTGGGGACTTTCGCGTCTGTTGCAAACCGTTGCCGAGGAACATACAACCCTGACCCACATCAGTTATTTCGACCTCATAAAAGACCAGAAGGCATGGGTCTTGAGCCGTATGTACTATCAGGTTGAGTCGATGCCTGCCTATGGTTCCACCGTAAGGATCTCCACCTGGTCGCGTGGCGTCGATGGCCTGTTTGATGCACGAGACTTCCTTGTTTGCGACATGGAAGGCAGGCGGCTCGCTTCAGCCACCGCCTACTGGGTCGTTATCGACTTCAACACCCGACACGTGGTGCGTCTTAACGACATCATGGACGGCTATATGCACAACGCCGTTTGTGCCACCGACAAAGAAAGGCTTACAAAACTCAGGCTTCAGCCGATGGACGAGAGTCATCGCATCGAGCATTTCAACGTAAAGCCTTCCATGCTAGATCATACTGGACATGTGAATAACTGCGAGTACATCCGCTGGGTTGACGACAACCTGCCAGAGGGAAAACAGATAAAAACCATCGAGGTTGCCTATGTGGCCGAAACCCGCCCCGGCGAAATGGTGGACATCCTGCGTTGCCAACCCGATGCCGACACCGCCCATTACCACATATATGTTGAGGGCAGTCAGCCTGGCGAGAGCAATCGAAGGCTCTCTTTCTCCGCTCTTGTGACGTTGCGATAAAGTGGGCTTGTGGTGCTACGGTGTCATTTCGCACCTATCACCGCCTTGTAACCACGAACTTCCTTCTCGGCTCGCATCATGCGTTCCAACTCCATCGGGTTTCGCTTGATGTGTTCTATCAGCGCCAGCTGCATATCGACGGCCATCCGTTGCATGTCTCCATAGATACGCAGGTTCTCACGCGTCGCTATCGAACCTTTGTAGTCATAGGTCTTCATCATCGTGTTGTATGCACGGCGTATGTAACTGTAGTTCTTGGTAAGTGACAGTATCTCTTTCTCGTTTATGCCTTGTGTGATGATATTGTCGCTTATTGCAATACATTCTTGTTGCATGGCGAGCAACCCTTTCAGGTTGTCAAAAAAGGCTCTTCCTTCTTCTGGCGTGCTGAAGTCGGGAGTCCACTTTGTGAATTTCTTCAGCGTCCGTTGGCCGTCGCGCAGCGTCTTGGTCGAATGGTCGGTGATGTTCTCGTTGTTGGCAATCGTGTCGCGCAGGTAAACCAGACGCAGGTACTGCCCCGCCACCGTTTTGTAGTCCTTGAGTTTCCGGTTGTAAACGTCCAGCTCCTCTCGGTTGCGGAAGGCGGGATACAGGTCCGTCCCTTGCTGCACAACTCTGAAGGCAGCTGTAAGGTCGCTGTATTTCCGTCCGATGCGGTAAATCGAGTCGGACAGATGCTCCAATTCGCGAATCCTTTTTTCGCAACTCAGATACTCCTGCTGTATCGTCTCAAACTCTCGCAGTTTGTCGATGAATTGTATTCCGCCTTCCTCTGTGGTGAATACTGGCACGAAGTTTGTGTTTGCAACGATGTTCTTGTATGGTGTGGCGTGTCCGGTGTTGCCTAGCATTGCGACGATACTGCCTGAGTTGGCTTCTATTCGGTCCAACCACCCTAGACATTCCAGGTATAGTTCCTGTATCTTCGCCACAGCGCGGTGCTGCCTCACGTATGCGTAGTACTCCGTGACAGTCGTGAAGTTGATGGCAATGGTGGGCGGCTGGTAGGTTCGGCAATACGACTTGTACACCTCCGCATGCTCCTTCCCCGTCTTGAGTTTCAGGGTGTTCTTGAAGTTCTCGATACGGCTGGGGTATGAATCGGTGCCTACAATACTGTCACGCAGGTGGCGCTGCATGCTGTCCAACTCTTGCAGCTGGGCGTAGTATTCGGCCGACTGGTCGATGCTGTTGATGTTGTAGTGGTTGTAAACAGATAGATAGGCGTAGTAGATGTTCTTCAGAAAGCGGGCTCTGTTTTTATCTACTACACCTTCGTCGCTGCACTGGATTCTGAGTCGTGAGTGTTGTGCCCTGATACGGTCTTTTATCACCACCAGCTTCTGTTCCCGTATGAGCGCTTCGCGTTCGTCGGCACCGTTGATGACTAATGGCTTACTGCTGACTGTCGATTGCGACAGCGTGTCCTGAGCATTCGCAACACACAACAACGCCATCAGAGTCAACAATATAGCTGTATTCTTCATGTCAGCAGTCAGCAGTCAGCATATACAATTGTCAATTCACTAATCACTAATCACAATTCACAATTAAGCATCTCATTCCCCATACGACGACCCGTCGAAGCAGTGGGTGCAAACTTTGTCTTTGGGCAATCCTATGGCATCGCATACGGTCTTCAGGCTGTTGAACTTCAAGGTGTCCACACCGACTCTCTGACGTATCATCTCCACCATGTTGGCATATTCTTTGGTGGTTTCGTCGCGATAGGCTTCGATGTTGCGTATCTCGCCGTTCTCCAGCTCTTCGATACAGCGACGGGTGATGAGCTCCATGTCGTTCTTCGATGCCGAGAAGTTCAGGTATTGGCAGCCGTGTACCAACGGCGGACAGCTGATGCGGACATGCACTTTCTTCACGCCGCAGTCGTACAGCATCTTCACGTTGTCTCTCAGCTGGGTTCCACGCACGATCGAGTCGTCGCAGAAGACCACCTCTTTGCCTTCCAGCATCTTGCGGCTGGGTATGAGTTTCATCTTTGCCACCAGGTTGCGGGCTTCCTGGTTCACCGGCATGAAGCTGCGTGCCCAGGTGGGGGTGTATTTCAGTACTCCGCGTTTATAGGGTATGCCCTTTCCTTCGGCATAGCCGAGGGCCATTCCGATGCCCGAGTCGGGTATAGCCGAGACGTAGTCGGCCTGCACGTCGTCCTGCTGACCCATAGCATATCCCAGCTGATAGCGCACCTCTTCGGCGTTGATTCCCTCGTATTCGACGCAGGGGTATCCGTAGTATATCCACAGGAACGAGCATATCTGCATCTTGTCGTTGGGTGCCAGCAGTTGCTCCAATCCGTTGGTGGTGACCTTTATTATCTCGCCCGGACCTACAAAGCGTGTTGTGTTGTAGTCGAGGTTGATGTAGCTGTGGCTTTCCGAGGCGATGGCATAGCTGGTTCCCTTGCGGCCTATCACAAGCGGTGTGCGGCCAAGGTAGTCTCTTGCGGCAATCACTCCGTCGGGAGTGAGGATGAGCATCGTGCAGCTGCCTTTGACGCTTTTGTACACGTTCTGTATGCCCTCCACGAAGGTCTTGCCTTGCGTTATCAGCAGGGCAATCAACTCGGTGGGATTGGTGCTGCCCATGCTCAGTTCGGTGAACTGTTGGTTCATACCGAGGCACTTCTGTTCCAGTTCCGGTATGTTGTTGATTTTCGACACAGTGACGATGGCGAAACGACCCAAGTGGGAGTTTACCACAATCGGTTGTGCGTCGGTGTCGCTTATCACACCGATGCCGTAGTTTCCTGTCATCTCGTGCAGGTCGCCGGTGAACTTGGTTCTGAAATACGAGTTCTGGATGTTGTGGATGTTGCGATGAAAGGTACCATTGTCCACTGTGCTCAAGCCGGCACGCTTGGTACCCAGATGTGAATGATAGTCCGTCCCGTAGAACAGATCTGTGATACATGGCTCTTTTGAGACAATACCGAAAAGTCCGCTCATAACATTTTGTGTTTAATAATGATGAATTATATGTTGATTAAAAAGACAAAAGTAGTCCTTTTTTATAGATTTGCTCTTTTTGTGTGACGTTAGTTATAAACAATTTATGCACAAGGCGATGGCTTGTGTGTCAAGTGTCGGTTGTTTATGGCGTTTATAGTTGTCTGTGTGGCCCTTCTGCAATGGCCTGCCGCCATCGGTGTCAGTGCGTTCTCTGTGGCGCGTGGGCGAGCCATTTCCCGTCTCGTTTGCGTACTTCGACGGTGAATTGCATGTCTTTCTTTATAGGGGTGTTTTTTACCAGGGTGACTGTGGCCGAGGTGTCCGATGTCATCTCTGTCTTTGTCACTTCTATTTTGGCTGGGGTGTCAGATGCGATATAGTCGATATCGACAAACTGCATGAGTGACTTGCCCGTAGTGATGGTTGTGTTGATAGTCTCTTCGGTTGCGTATTTTTCTGCCTCGTCCAGTTTATAGTTGGCCATCTCGTAAGAGTAGTTGTATGCCGCCTTCTGCGCTTTCTGTTCGTCCGATGTGCACGACATCATTCCGAATACGATAATCGTTATTGTACAGAACAAAAGTCTCTTTCTCATGATGCAATGGTGTGTGTCTTTATTGGTGAAGTGTTGTTTCCAAAAACAAATAGAGGCTGCCGAAGCAGCCTCTATTTTGATTGTCTACAAGACTATTAAAGTCTGATTTTCTTAATTCCTTTCACGGATTTTCCAGTTTGCCACTGAACGGGCTCCCAGGTCGCATTGGTAAGCGTGAGGGTGAACTCTTTTCCTTCGAGAACTTGTTGGCTCGTGTAGTTTTTGAGGTTGACAAGACCGTCGTAATACACGCAAGTCATTGTGTAGTTGTTCATGTCAATGGCAGTGATGTTCTGAGAAGGACCTTCCTGAGTGAAGTTCAGCTGCCCCCAGACATTTGTCCAAGAGTCACCAAATGCGCCGCAGCTGGCCCATGTTGGCATGTCGTCGCCGTTGTAGTCGAAAAAGTCAGCGTTGTCGTCGCCGGTGAAATAGATTGCCATTACATCACTGTCGTAGTCATAGGTGCCGGTTGTGGTTCCACCGAAGGGGAACTGGAGGCCATAGGTGCCGTTGTATAAAACCTGAGCGAGGAACTCTTCTCCGCTTGTAGAAGATGCCATGCCAGCACCGAATTCATCGATGGTGTAGGTCTGGCCGTCTATTGCAATCGTCATCACTGTTGTCGGAGTGACGGGATCAGTCGGATCAGTTGGATCGGTTGGATTGGTTGGGTTGGTGGGATTGGTCGGAGTGTTCGTGTTCGTGTTGTTGTTGGTGTCGTCTTCATCCTTTTTGCAAGCAACGAAGAGCATGCTGCCGGCGATAAGAGCTACAGCAAGAACTTTGAAAATGTTTTTCATGATTTTGTAATTTAAATGGATTAATAAATTTAGTTTCTGTAAAAAATTACGGTGCAAATATACGAATAATTCTAGATATACACCTGTTTCGCGCAAAAATCATCTTAAAATTAGTTAAAATCATTCTGTCTCGTATCCTGCACCATCTCCTCAATCGGTTGGTGCTCCGACGACTATGTTTTCTTTCGACAGCACCACTTCTGTGACGGTGTTGCTCAGCTCTGGGTCGTATTCTCTACGCACTCTGATGTAGTTGTCCGTCAACCCGTACATTTCGCCATCATGTCGGCTGCTTTCCCATAGCACCTTGCGTTCTTTCCCTACCTGGCTCTCCACGAATGCCCTCATTTTCTTTTCCGACAACTCATGCAACTCCTGGCTTCGTTTCCTCCGTTGGTGCATGTCGGTCTTGGGCGTTATTTTCAATGCCATTGTGTTGGGCCGTTCCGAATATGTGAACACATGCAGGTAGGAGAGGGGCAGCGTGTTCAAAAACGCCTTCGCCTCGCCAAAATCGTCCTCCGTCTCGCCGTTGCATCCCGCTATTATGTCTGCCGCTATGCACGCATCGGGCATCTCCGACTTTATTTTCTCCACCTTCTCCCGGTACAGCGCTGTGTCGTAGTGTCGGTGCATCAGGCGTAGCACATTGTCGCTGCCTGCCTGCAAGGGTATGTGGAAATGGGGCAGGAAGGCTCGCGAACGTGCCGTGAATTCTATTATTTCGTCGGTAATCAGGTTGGGCTCGATGCTTGATATCCGATAGCGTGCTATCGATTCTATGTCGTCCAGCTTGCGCAGCAACTCTATGAAGCTCTCGCCTCGTTGCTGGCCGAATGTCCCTGTGTTCACTCCTGTAAGCACTATCTCCTTCGCTCCGCTTTTTGCACATTCCTCCGCCATCTTCACTACCTCTTCGATTGTCGCGCTGCGCGACCGTCCTCGTGCCTGCGGTATGGCACAGTAGGTGCAAAAATAGTCGCAGCCGTCTTGTATCTTCAGGAAGGCTCTTGTCCTGTCTCCCGACGACCACGCTCCTGCAAACTCCCATCGCCCGTCTTTAATCAGCTCTGCCGACAATTCGCTCTCCGCCTTTTCCGCTCTTTCCACTATCTCCAGAAGTCGGTGTTTCTCGTCGTTGCCCAGAATCCATGTCACACCTTCGATTTTCTCTATCTGCTGGCGTCCGTTTTGCGCAAAACAGCCCACCACCGCCACCTGCGCTTTCGGGTTCTGTCTCACTGCCTGGCGTATGGCGGTGCGGCATTTGCGTTCCGCCACGGCGGTGACGGTGCATGTGTTCACTATGTATAGGTCGGCTTCTTCGTGGAAATCCACAACGGTGTGCCCGGCTTGCGCAAAGCGCCGTAACAGCTGGCTCGTTTCGGCAAAGTTAAGTTTACACCCAAGTGTGTGTGCCGCAACTCTCAAAACTGTGACCTGTGACCTGAGTTCAAAATCACTTACTCGCCTGGAACCACTCCGTTCTTTTCGTTCGTCATGGCCTGTACCAGCTTGATGCAGTCCTCGTCGGGGAAGATGACGAACGTCGGCACAGGGTCTAAATCCAGTATGTCGCGTCCTTCGGGGTCTTTCTTCAGCCCTTTGATGCACGACGTGGAGGCCACTATGCGGTTTTTCTTGTTCACCACCGAGAAGAGCTCGTCGCCCATTCGGTTGCGCACCAGCTCGGGGTCTTCGGTGGCGGTGAACTTCGTGCCGTCGGTCAGATAGACTATCAACTTGTTCTGGTTCTGACCTACCGGCACAAGGTACGCTATCTTGTATATCGACAGGTAGTGCGCCTTCTTGCCTTCCAGTATAAGCACGGTGCGGTCAATAAAGATGCCTTTCTGCCAGCTCTCGTCTATACTCTTCAGTCCGTTCTCGTAGTATATGCTGTGACCGTCTTTCGACCCGTGGCTGTATGTGCACTCGTGCGACAGCTGCCCGTTCTCGTTATACTCCACCAATCGGCCGTCCAGCGCCCCATCTTTATAGTTGGCTGTCAGGTAGGCTTTGGTGCCCGTACGCTTCCACCAGCGCCCTTCCTTCTTGTTGTCTTTCCAGGTCAGCACCTCGGCGGTGTCGCCGCTGTGGGTGAAGATGATGTGTTTCCCTTGTTTCACTCCCATCTTGTACTCGGCCGACTTTATGAGTTTTCCGTCTTCGGCATAGTATTCCCACTTGCCGTCGCGGTTCTTGAGGCAGTATTCGCCTCTTGCCACCAGCCGCCCTTTCTCGTCGTAGGCTTCATGTTTGCAGCGTTTGCCATCGTTGCCGACGAATGTGTTGCGCAATCTCACCGTGCCGTCGGCATAGAAATATTCAAACACGCCGGTCTCGTGCCCGTCCTTGAAGTTGCCTTCGAATATTTTGTGCCCTTGCTTGTCGGTCTTAATCCAGTGTCCTTGCTTGCGACCCTGCTTGTCGATGGTGTTCTGAGCTCCGCAAATGAGACTTAATCCTATGAATAACAGAAGAAAAGATTGTGCTTTCATTTATTTCTGGTTTATACTTTGAGGTGCAAATGTATGAAAAAATCGTCAATTTGTCACCAAACAATCGGGGAGGGTAGTGTGGATGCGCTTTTTTTCCTACTTCTTCCTGCATTTCTTCGCATACTCGGCTTTGGCTTTTTTCATCTGCTCGAGAAACCTTTCGCTCGTGTGCAGTCGCGCCACTGCCGCGCTGGCTGCCAGCATGGCTGCGTTCACGTCGCTCTGCCAGTGGAATCCGGCAATCACTCGGCTCTCTCCATAGGCGTAGCCTCGTGCCAGCAGCTTGTCTTGTGCTGCCGGGTTCACCTCCATGAGTACCAGCGCCGAGCTCCATCCGAGCATGGTGTGACCCGATGGGTACGAGCCGTTGTGCCGCAGTTCTTCCTCGTCGTTGGGCACAAGCGAGGGTTCGTTGAATCTGGCGTATGGGCGTTTGCGCATATAGTGCTGTTTGGCTTTGTGGGTTGCAAGGTCGCAGGTGGCAATGCTCATCTCCAGTAGGTGGTACAGTTCGGGCGTGTTCTCTTTCGATATCTCCATGCCGAAGGGATCGCTGAAAATCTTGCATACAATCCCGATGCCCCATTCGGCGTCTCTGAAGGCTTGGTCGGCGCGCTCTTTGTTGTGCCGCTGCTGTTTTCCCCATTGGTAGCGCAGCACGTCGTACATGAAATCGACCGATGTGGTGTCGGGAGGCGCTGGCAGATAGTTCACCCCGTTGGGCATCTCGTCCTCGGTGAACAGCTCGTTCTGCGCTTGCAACCCCGCATGAGCCAGCAGAACCAAGACGAAAAAAATATAAAGACTACGTTTCATCAAATGAAATATAAAATGACTTATTTGACCTATTTCTCTTATTAGACTTAGTACATCCTGTTTTTCTAGTTTGTCTTGAGAATATAGTAAATCTCTTTAACCCGTAACCTCTCTAACCTTTAAAACCTTTTAAGCGAAGCGATCCTTTTTAACTCTTAAACTCTCACTCACTCTTTCCCCCCGAACTGCATCAAGTACGCTTTGATAAACTCGTCTATCTTGCCGTCCATCACCCCCGTCACGTCGCCCGTCTGGTAGTTGGTGCGGTGGTCTTTCACTCGCCGGTCGTCCATCACATAGCTGCGTATCTGGCTGCCCCATTCTATCTTTTTCTGCGATGCTTTTATCTTGGCCTGCTCCTCCATGCGGTGTTTCATCTCTCGGTCGTAGAGCTGCGAGCGCAGCAGCCTCATCGCGTTTTCTTTGTTCTTCGGTTGGTCGCGCGTCTCGGTGTTCTCTATCAGTATCTCCTCCTCTTCGCCCGTGTAGGGGTCCTTGTATTGGTATCTCAGGCGCACTCCGCTCTCCACCTTGTTCACGTTCTGGCCGCCGGCGCCTCCGCTGCGGAAGGTGTCCCACGACAGCCGCGACATATCCACCACCACCTCTATCGTGTCGTCCACCAGCGGCGTCACACTCACCGAGGCAAACGAGGTCATCCGCTTGCCTTGGGCGTTGAACGGACTCACCCTCACCAGGCGGTGCACTCCCGTCTCGCTTTTCAGGTATCCGAAGGCGAAGTCGCCCTCTATCTGCATCGTGCAGCTCTTGATGCCCGCTCCGTCGCCGTCCAGCGAGTTCGAGATGGCCACCTTGTAGCCCGACCGCTCGGCATAGCGTATATACATCCTCATCAGCATCTCCGCCCAGTCCTGTGCCTCCACTCCGCCGGCTCCGGCGTTGATTGAAAGCACCGCGTCAAAACGGTCGCTCTCGCCCCTCAGCATGTTTTTGAACTCCAAGCCCTCCACCAGCTTCGTGGTCGCCTCTATCTGGGCGTTCACCTCCTCCTCGCTGGCGTCGCCTGCGTCGAAAAACTCCGCCATCACCTCCAGGTCGTCGCAGCTGGCGGCCACCTCGGCGTAGGCTGTCGTCCAGCTCTTCTTCGCTTTCAGCTTCTTCATCACCGCCTGCGCCTCCTTCGGGTCGTTCCAGAAGTCGGCCGCCTCCGTCTGCTTCTCCTCCTCGGCAATCTCCTTGGTCAACCCCTCGATGTTCAGGAATTTATACAGCGCCTCCTTGCGCTCAATAAGGTCTTTTACAGATTCAGGTATAGTCATCTAACTTGAAACTAAAAACTAAAAACTTGAAACTAAAAACTAGAAACTTGAAACTAGAAACTAAAAACTAAAAACCATATATCTCCGGGCACCCAGGTGTGAAATATGCCGCCACGAAGGCCACGACGATGGTCACCAGCTTCTTCCACGAGAAGTTGTTGTGGTCGTGGTCGAACAGTATGCTCACGCTCACATGCAGCAGTATGCCGACCACCACGCCCATGATGACGCATTGCAGCGCCTCGTTCTCTGGCACGAGGAATATGTTGGTCAGCGAGCCCAGTGGCGTCATCAACCCAAACACCGTCAGCAGCCCCAGCGACTTCCAGAATCCGTAGCGGTTGCTCATGAAAAGCGTCACCATCACTATCGCTATCGGTATGTTGTGCAGCACTATCCCGTACAGCAGCCCTTGGTGGATGTCCACCTCGCCGCCCTCCTCAAACTCTATCATCGGCATACCCTCAAGAAAGGCGTGCACGCACAGCCCTATCATAAGCCCCGTGATGGGGTGTATGTGGTGTTCGTGGTGGTCCGTCTCGCAGTTGTGGCAGTGGTTGTGGCCATGCTCCGCCCCATGCGTCAGCTGCTCCAGCAGCAACTGTATGATGAACCCTATCATCACCGCCGCCGCCACCTTGAAGTGCATCCCCTCGGTCACGAATCTGTACGGCTCCTCGCCGAGGAACATGTGCGGCACAAGGTTGATGAAACACGACGCCAGCAGAAACGCCCCTCCAAAGACGGTGATATACATCATCCATTTCTCCGACACCCTCTTGCGTCCCGGTATCAGCGCCGCCCATGCCACCACCCCGACCACAATCAAGAGATAAGAAAGTATTATAGCAGTCATATTGTATTTTTATCCTTTTAAAACTATCAACTTATCAACACCATCGAACCTTTTAAACCTTTAAAACCCTTCAAGCGAAGCGAACCTTTTAAACTTAAAACCACTCACAATAAAAAAAAGGGTAAGCTGATTATATCGCACCGCTACAACCAAACACCCTTGCTGTATTCCTACCCTGGGGGATTCAATGGGAGCTGGTCGTATAAGACTTACCCGACTGCAAAAGTACTACTTTTTTTCATATCCGCAACTTTTTTTATCCCTTAGAGCCTCCAATAAACAAGACGTGCTTTATTATCAGCATCTTATTATTACCTAATTAATATCTGTCCTCATTTTGCAACCCAAGCTTCAATGAGCCTTGGTCCCAATAACCCATAACAACCTCCACTAATACCAAACACGAAGGAACCCTAAATGGGTCACGAATGGGTCTCGAACATACCCCATAGCCGGAATAAGGGTAATACCTCACTGATACACCAGTGATACAGTAGTAAAACGAAAGTGATTGATTAAGTCTTTTATTGATAATGTGTTACAAGCGGTAAAGATACTGCTGTAAAAACCGGAAAAAGGCCCATGTCCCCGTCTATATAATTGATATGTCGCATTATATAAAGATGTAAGTCTGTTCCTTCCAGTTTACAAAAATACAAAAAAAATCCCTACAAAACAAACATTCTCCACAAAATTGGCAAAAAAAATCCCCTTTGACATTCAGTATGAAGTCAATGGGGACTCTCAGAGGCTACTGTTCTCGCCTTACTTCTTCTTTATCAGAGAAATGACCCACAGCAGAATCACTGCTCCTATTACAGCGGTGACTATCTGTCCGATAATTGTTTCGCCCCAGTGGATGCCAATCCAAGCAAGCACGTTGCCGCCGATAAATCCACCGACTATGCCGACCAGCAGGTTGATCCAGAATCCGAAACCGGCGCCTTTCATAATCTTGCCAGCCAAGAAGCCGGCCAGTGCTCCGATAAGAATTGTAATGATGATACCTAACATAATTTTAATTTTTAAAGGGTTATAAAATGTGTTTATCTATAATGTTGTTTCTTTTATGGAATATTAATAATAGATACCTTTTTGTCATTGTTATCCATAAAATGTCCGCCAGGATATGCGTCGGTATAGTCAAGGTTTATCCAGTATGTATCACCTTCTTGATGATAGCATATTTTCTTACCTGCCGATTCGGTTGGGAATAGTTCCCGTTTTATCAAATATACAACACCACTCCAATCCTTTTTGTCGATTCCCATTTCAGGATATGCGTGATCATAAGTTATGACTATACGGGTTTTTACATTAATAGCACGTATGCATGATGCAAGAAATATTGCATGGCAGTCGCAGTCGCCGGCAAGAGTTTCCACAGATGCGCTGGCTTTTGCATAGTATTCTCTCTTTGGAGGATCCATGACATAATGCCACTTCTTGTTAGTGTTGACATATTTGAATATTGCAAATGCTTGAATTATTTCCCTGTATTTGTAGTATTCATCAGCATCTGCGTATTCGCAAAATTCTTCATTTTCGCTTATGCACTTTCTTGCAAAATTAATCACTTTGGGAGAGCTGTAATCACAGGCATTCACGATTTTTACGCGTTCTGGAGTTGACATCATATTGACAATGTAGTCAACGGGTTCCGATTCTTCTGCACTAGCGTACACTATTGATTTGTAGTCGAATATGGCATTTTTCCAGCTATAATGGTTTCCTTTTGCAAAACTGCCATAAGTTAAAAATCCAACGCCAAATAATAAACCCAATATTGACAGCCACTTTACCCACTGCATCATCATATATACGACAGCAACCACCAATAGACCTAATAACCATCTGTCCAGATTCCATCGCCAATCGAGGTCGGGTAATATTCGCGCTAACATAAGAAATAGCGGGAGTGCAACTAATAGGCTCACCCAACCAAGAATATCGTCCCAGATGCTTGACGATTCTTCATCATTTTTTTGTGTGGATGTTTCTGTATTGTCTTGTATAGGAACGGATTGGGCGGGATCTTGAAAATTGTTGTTCTGATCTTGTGTCATACTTTGTTTTATTATTTGTGTTTATTGGATTTTCTTCGCATTCAAAGCCCTATGATACCTGGCGGCGTTGGCGAGGTGTTGTTGGTAACTGGATGCAAAGTTGTGGCTGCCCGAGAAGTCTTCTTTGGCGCAGAAATAGATATAGTCGGTCTTTTTGTTGGCCAGCACAGCGTCGATGCTTTCCGCCGAGGGCAGGCATATCGGTCCTGGCGGCAAACCTCCGTTGAGGTAGGTGTTGTAAGGACTGACCGTTTGCAGGTGCCGTTCAAGTATTCTCCGCAAAGTAAAGTCTCCGACGGCATATTTCACCGTTGGGTCGGCCTCCAGCCGCATCCCTTTCTTCAGACGGTTGAGATACACCGAGGCGATGTCGGCTTTCTCGGCCTGCTTGTTGGTCTCTTCCTCCACTATCGAGGCGAGCGTCACCGCCTCGTTGCGGCTCAATCCCATCTTCTTTAGCTGTGCGGTGCGTTCGTCGTTCCAGAAGGCGTCGCTCTCCATCATCATCCGCTCTACAAAGCGTTTGGGGCTGGTGTTCCAATACACTTCATAGGTGTTCTGTGTGAACGCGCCGATTATTGTCTGTGGCGTGTGGTTGTAAACCTGGCAGAAATCTTTGTCGTTAAGTATTTTATACAACGTGTCGGACGTGAATTCCATCTTCGTCGCCACTCCGTCGCACAGCTGTCTCAATGTGCGGTATTTCCCTATGGTGATGCGTATGGGGTTTTGGTTTCCGGTGTAGAGTTTCTGGACGAGTTGCAGGTAACCCATGCCTCTCTTTATCACATAGCTGCCAGGTTTCACATGCTTGTCCAGCCCTCGCGCCTTTGCCAACAGGCCAAAAAGTGCTTTATGTTCTATGATGTCATGCGCCGCCATCGTGTCGCAAAGGTCGTTGTAGCTTGCCCCTGTGGGGATGTATATCCTGGTGTCCTCAACCACGGTGACTCTCTTGCCCACATTGGCGACGGCCAGCACGGCGAGCATGATGACGACGACACCGAGAACGATAAGTATGGCCTTGGTTTTGGATGATGATTTCTTTTTTGATTTACCTGCCATGAAACTGGTTTCTGATTAAAGAATTGCCTTTTTGTGAATAGTGAAGTTGTGAAAACTAAAAACTAAAAACTTGTCTCAAATTATGGCTTGCATTCTCACTGCGTCCGTCCAGCCTTGTGGCGTGGCGGTCCATTCTTTCAGTATGCCGCAGCGTGTGAAGCCTATACGCTCAAACAGCCTTAGGCTTGCCAAGTTGTCCACCGCCACGTCACACACCACCTGATGCAGTCGCAAGGTCTCCTTGCAGTGTCGCAGCAGCTCTGCAAGTGCGGCTTTGCCATACCCCTTGCCTCGTTCCGTCTCTTTGATGAACAGGCCTACTTCGGCACGCATATCGACGGGGTCATAGTTGAACAGCTCGACCACTCCGACGACCTCCTCGCCTCTCACGACGGCATACTCCTGACGACCTTCCTTCCTCAGTGTGTTCTCCTTTATGTTAAGTGTTACATTCATGATTTTTTTGTGACCTGTGACCTGTGAATAGTGAAGATGTAAAAACTAAAAACTAAAAACTTGTGCCGAAGGCCATGAGCACCGCTGAAATAAATAAAATGAAGCGAATAAACTAAAAACTAAAAACTTGAAACTAAAAACTTGAAACTAGAAAAAAAAACTGTTCACTCTCTTACGAAATTTTGTTCCATTCGATATGCACTGTCTTGGCCACTCGTTTCTTCAGCATGTAGTGGTCTGCCTGTTCAAGGCGTGGGTCTTCTTCGAGTATTCGTCTTACCTCGTCTCGCGTCGCTTTCACCATTGGTTCGTCCTCCACTATGTCGGCAAGTTTCAGCTCGAGCATCCCGCTCTGCTGCAACCCCTGTATGTCGCCTGGGCCGCGCAGCCGCAGGTCGGCTTCGGCTATCCGGAAACCGTCGTTGGTCATGCACATGGTCTGTATCCTCTCGCGGCTGGTCCCGCTCAGGTTGTCTTTGGTCATCAGTATGCAGTACGACTGCTCTCCGCCGCGTCCCACGCGTCCTCTCAGCTGGTGCAGCTGCGAGAGCCCGAACCGCTCGGCGTTTTCTATCACCATCACAGTGGCGTTGGGCACATCGACTCCGACTTCTATAACGGTGGTTGATACCATTATCTGGTTCTCTCCGCTCTTGAAGTGCGCCATCTCGTAGTCCTTGGCGTCGGGCGGCATCTGTCCGTGCAGTATGCTGACGCCGTATTGCGGCAGCGGAAACGTGCGACGGATGCTCTCGTATCCGTCCATCAGGTCTTTCAGGTCGCTCTTCTCCGACTCGTTTATGAGTGGATAGACAACATACACCTGGCGTCCTTTCGCTATCTCCTCTCTCATAAACCCGAACAGCCGCAGCCGTTGTGCATCGGTGGCGTGGAGTGTCTGGATGGGGTGGCGTCCTGGTGGCAGCTCGTCTATCACCGAACATTCCAGGTCGGCATACAATGTCATCGCCAGCGTCCTCGGTATCGGTGTGGCCGTCATTACCAGCACATGCGGCGGTATCTCGTTCTTCGCCCACAGTTTGGCTCGCTGCTTCACTCCGAATCTGTGCTGCTCGTCAATGACCACAAGCCCCAGTTGGTTAAACACCACGTCGTCCTCTATCAGTGCGTGGGTGCCGATTAGTATGTCTATCTCGCCTGCCGCCAGACGGGCTTTTATCTTGCGCTTCTGTGCGGCTTTCAGGCTTCCGGTCAGCAACTCCACCGTTATGCCGAGTCCTTCGGTCATACGACTTATGGTGTTGTAGTGCTGGTTGGCCAGTATCTCGGTGGGAGCCATCATGCAGGTCTGGCATCCGTTGTCCAGTGCAATGAGCATGGTGAACAGCGCCACCATCGTCTTGCCGCTTCCCACATCGCCTTGCAGCAGGCGGTTCATCTGGCGTCCGCTCCTTAGGTCTGCTCGTATCTCCTTGATGACTCTTTTCTGTGCTCCAGTCAACGCAAATGGCAGCCTCTCGTTGTAGAAGCGGTTGAAGTGCTCTCCTATGGTGTCGAACACACGTCCTTGCGACTGGTTCAGCCTCAGCGACCGCGTGTACTGGTAGTCCAGTTGCATGGCGAACAATTCCTCGAATTTCATCCGTTGTGTCGCCAGCGCCAGCAACTCGTTGCTTTTCGGAAAGTGTATGTTTGCCAGCGCCTGCTCTCTCCCCATCAACTTGTATCGTTCTCTTATGTCCGATGGCAGCGTTTCGGGCAACAACCCCTTGACTTGAGCCAGCAACGTCTCCACCAGACGTCCTATGCCTTTCGGGTTGAGCCCCTTGGCTTTCGCTTTCTCGGTTGTGGAATATATAGGTATGAAAGGGTGGGAGAGGGCTTTGTCTTCATTCGATGCCGGCTCTATGTCGGGGTGCGCCATCTGCAGGACGTTGCCGTAGGCCGTAACCTTCCCCATCACCAGATACAGCGTGTTCGGCTTCAACATGTCGCGTATCCAGTTCACCCCTTGAAACCACACCAGGTCTATCATGCCGCTCCCGTCGCGAAACTGTGCTGTCAGTCTCACCGTGTGTCCGTTGGTGACGGTCTGCATGTTCGATATGGTGCCTTTGAGCACCACGTAGTCTTTCTCTGTATCTATCTCTGACACTCGGTTTACCACCGACCTATCGACATATCTGAACGGGAAATAGTTCAGCAGGTCTTCACATGTGAAGATTCCCAACTCTCGCCCCAGCACCTGCGCCCTCTGCGGCCCTACTCCTTTCAGATATGATATGTCCGTGGTGAGATCCAACGCTAAAACTTATAATTCAACGCTCTGTAATTGATTCTGCCCAATCCGGCCTTCAGCTTCGCGATAAGTTCTGCTGTTTTGCCGTTCTCTCATATCAAAATAACAATTTTTTCAGCCATTTATTGCACATCAGCCAAATCATACTTTCCCTCACCCGAAGAGAGGGTAAGCAGCGAAAGTGCAAATCCCCGACCCACAGACACAGACTTCTAACTTCTGCCTGCAGCCCTACCGGCAATCCTCAGCTTCTCTCTTTCTATTGTGCTGCTCACATCTTTGTATTCCAAGTCCGAAAACAGTATCACTGTGTCTATATCGGGTGCCAGCTTTCTGTTCACCGCCGCCACCGTCTGTTCGTATTCAAAGTCTTTTGTGTTGCGAACCCCTCGTAGTATAAATCCGGCATCCTCACGCCGGCAGCAGTCGACGGTCATGTCACTGTAGCTCACCACCTTTATTCGTTCTTCCCCATCAAATCGCTTTTCAATCATACTCACCCTTTCTTCGCTTGAGAACATATACTGCTTGTCGCTATTTATCCCAACTGCGATTACCACACGGTCAAATAGCTCCAACGCTCTTCTTACAAGTGCTTCATGACCATCGGTGAAGGGGTCGAACGAACCTGGAAAAAGTGCTGTTTTTTTCACTCTGCAATTCTCTCTGTCGTTCACCGTCTCTTTTTGGACCGTTTCCCTACAATCCCGTTGTCGTCACCGGTGCCGAACTCATAAATCAAGCGTGCGGAGATGGAAATGTTGCGGCAGTTGTTATACCACACGTTGGGATTGTCGTTCTGGATTTGGCTCTCGTTTTCATACTCCGAAAACTTCCAGTCTTTCTTTATCGGAATTATAGAGTATTGGAATCTGAGGTTCAGTTGCAGGCCGCGCCATACGGTGAAGCGTAGGTCAAGCAATGCCGCAAAATCGTTTTTCAGAAACGACATATCGGTCGAGTCGGGGATGAATGTGCTGGGATGGTCGAGCTCTCCATGTGGTTGTCTTACCAGGCGGCCATACAGCAATCCGGCACCTACTTCAAGGCCTCCTTTGTTGTCGTGGAAATGGAAGGTGATCGGTATGTCGATGTAGTTGAGTGTCAAATTGATGTCGTAAGGGTTGCGTGTGTTGTTCCTGAAACCCCGTTGAGCAAAGTCGGCCTCCACACTCATCTTCCACTTCCCGTTTTCGGTTAGCCTCACCATTGCACCCACTCCGGCGGTGCCACCCCATTTCTTGAACCCTTTCAGCTCGTCGCCTTCCACCTGTGAAACGGTGGCTCCGGCCGCTACGTATGCGTGGATTCGCTGTGATTGTGCTGCGGTTACCATGAGCAGCAAGGCTGTCAATAAAAAGGCCTTTTTCATATCTTTAGTATGTTTTTCCATAATATTGTCATATCTGTGGCAATGTGGTAGTTCCTTGCATAGCGCAAGGCGACGGCTTGCTCGCCACCCGCTATCTGCTGTCCCTCTTCTGCCTCGTCCGGGCACGATCCCTGCTGCCTCTCATTTGCCCCATGCGGACTTGCACTGATTATGTCTGCTGGCGAGAAGATGCCGTTGTCGCCGACCCATGTCTTGCGTCCCACCAGCACATTGAACACGTCTCGGAAGTAGTTGCCTTTACGTTTCTGGAACCAGAAAATCACGGGAGACACCAGTAGTAAGAGCAGTGCCGACACAATGTCAAACAGTCTCTTGTTGCGGCGGTTCATCGGTGTGGTGACTGCGTTCAGCTCCTCTGAAAATAGGTCTTCAGGGCTGCTTATGCTGTTGCTTCCAATCACGAAGTCTCTCTCAGAGGGTATTATCTTGTACTCCACGTTCTTCGGTGTCCGCCAGCTCATAAGGCTTATGATTTCTGCAGTCGTCAAGTCTCGCCCGCAGAACACAACTTCGTCTGCTCGGTGGTTGTGTATCAGTTCGTTGAGATGTCTTTTCTCTTCTGGGTTCAGCCTCACAATCTTCTTGCTTTCCTGCCCCGATTGGGCATACAGCCGTTCTGTGCGACGACATTCCTCCTCGCTCCCCACCACTATGGCTGTGCGTTTTCTCTTGTTTTGGAACCCTTCAACGCCCGCCGCTGTTAGCAGAGCCCTGATGCCGATTGTCGTCATGGTTGTCCACAATGCACCAAGCAGCAGTATGGCCCTCGAGTAGCGTTGTGTCTCGTCAAGCAGCGAGTAGAACACCAGCAGCACCGTTGCCCCTATCGCCATGCCTTTCACTATTCTGCTTCGTTTCAACGGCTTGTCGTATCCGCCGTTGAGCCATGTGGAAATCATCAGCACCATTATATAGATAGGCAGTACTGCGTAGGTGTATTCCGCTGGATAGTAATTCACGGTATTGGCAAGGTGTTTGGCCCAGAGGCTTTTGATAAGCACGAATCCACCGAAGGCGGCAGCAAAGTCTATTGCTGGCAGCGCTATGCGGGTTAGGATTCTTCTCAAGAAAGAAAGCCCTGCCCTCATCCATATTGCTGCATGTATCAGTACGTTGTACATCTTGGCATGGCTTCCTGTGAAGTACTTCTTCGAGAAGATAGCCATTGCGTTGTAGAAAGTATAGACATAGTTCATACTTCCCTTCTTCGTACTCTCGCCTTTGTAGTGTATTATGCGTGCCTCTGGCAGATAGTAGTTCTTATACCCTGTCAGTATGAACCGCCACGAGAAGTCGATATCCTCGCCGTACATAAAGTAGCTTTCGTCAAGCAACCCAACCTTTTCCAATGCTTTGGTGGTAGTCATGATGAAAGCTCCGGGCAATATCTCGATTTCCGCTGTCTGGCTGTCCGCAATGTGCCCCATATAGTAAGCTGCAATCCTCTTCGAGTGGGGAAACAGCTTTATCAGACCTGACAGTTTGTAAAACGATGCCGCCGGAGTCGGAAATCCTCTCTTGCTCTCTTTCAGGTAGCGTCCTTTGCCGTCCACCATCTTCACACCCAACGCTCCGCAGTCGGGATGCTCTGCCATGAAATCGATGCACTTCACAAATGTGTCGTGCTCCACCAGTGTGTCGGGGTTAAGCAGTAGCACATAATGAGAGCCTACCGCTGTACATTGCCCACTGCTGTCTGCCTCGTGCGAGCATGCTTTCAAAATCTCACTCAACGCCTGGTTGTTGGCTTTCGCAAAACCTACGTTCTCCTTGTTAGCTATCACCCTTACTTGCGGAAACCGTTCACTCAGCATTTTCAGAGAGTCGTCGGCCGAGTCGTTGTCAACTACATATACCTCCAGTTCCAAACTCCCCTTGTCACACGTAAGCCTTGAGTTATAAACCGACTCCAAGCACTGCTCCAGGAAGAACCGGACATTGTAGTTGACGATGACAACCGACAGTCTCATTAGGATTACTTGACTGCTGACTACTTCTTCCCCTTCGGTTTCTTGTTTTTCGTGGTGTTGGTGATTATTGCCACCGCCTCATCCAGAGTCACCTTCAGCGGGTCGCTCTCCTTGGGCAGCTTGAAGTTCTCGCCGCGATAAGTCAGATAGGGGCCGTATTTGCCCACATTCGAGCAAACAGGAGCATCCTTGTAGTTGCCTATCGTGTAGGGGAACATCTCTTTCAGCTTCTCTTTGTCTTTCTCGGCCTTGCGTTTTGTGTCTATGATTTCGATGCAACGTTTGAGGTCTATCTCGTAGGGGTCGTCGCTCTTCGAAAGCGAGTAGAATTTGTTGTCCAGTCTTACGTATGGGCCGAATTTGCCGATAGACACTATCACCTCTTTGCCATCGTATTTGCCCACGGTTCTCGGCAGCGAGAACAGACTCAGGGCTTCCTCCAGCGTGATGGTTTCGATACTCTGGCCTTTCTTCATCGAGGCGAACTTCGGCTTCTCTTCGTTGTTGGTGTCACCCACCTGAATCAGCGTGCCGTAGCGTCCAATCTTGGCATACACGTTCTTGCCGCTCTTTGGATCTACTCCCACCAGTCGCTCGCCGCTGCTGCGGTGTGAGTTCTTCTGCGTTGTCTCTATGTTTTTGTGGAACGGGCGGTAGAATCCGTCGATTACCTTGCGCCATACCTTTTTGCCGGCTGCAATCTCGTCAAAGTCTTTCTCCACCGCCGCCGTGAAGTTGTAGTCCAATATGTTCGTGAAATGCTGCATAAGGAAGTCGTTCACCACCGTTCCGATGTCTGTCGGCACCAGCTTGCCCTTTTCTTCACCGATTTTCTTCGCCTTCTCGCTCTTCTTAAGGCTGTTGTTGTGCAGCTGGATGACGGTGATGTTTCTCAACTCGGGGTTGCGGTCCTCCTTGTTCACATATTCACGTTTCAGTATGGTCGAAATCGTGGGGGCGTAGGTTGACGGTCGTCCGATTCCCAACTCTTCCAGTTTTTTGATGAGGGTGGCCTCCGTGTAGCGGGGTGGATGCTGTGTGTAGTGCTGTGTTGCCTCGCCGTCTTCGAGTTTAAGCTCCTGACCTTTTGCTACCGTCAGGTTGACTACACCCTCCTGCACCTCTTCTTCTTCGTCGTCGCTCGACTCGAAATAGACTTTGAGGAATCCCTCAAACTGCACCTGCTCGCCACTCCACACAAACTTGTCCGCCACCGTTTCGCTGCCTATCTCAACTGTGGTCTTCTCTATTTCGGCATCTGCCATCTGCGATGCTATAGTTCTCTTCCAAATCAGTTCATAAAGCCTGCGCTGAGCCACGTCGGCGTTTATCGTTTGGCTTGCCAGGTCCGTCGGGCGTATGGCCTCGTGGGCCTCTTGGGCCCCTTTCGTCTTGGTGTGGTAGCGCCTGGTTTTATGATACCTCTCTCCGTACAAGCTGCATATCTCATCAGCCGCCATTTTCAACGCCAGCTCCGACAGGTTGACCGAGTCGGTACGCATATATGTGATATAACCTGATTCATAGAGCTGCTGTGCTATCTGCATCGTCCTGGCTACCGAGTATCCCAGTTTGCGGCTCGCCTCCTGCTGCAGGGTCGAGGTGGTGAACGGTGCTGCTGGAGAACGGTGAGCCGGTTTCTTCTCCACGTCTGTCACAACCCATGCCGCTGCGCCTATGGCCTTCAGCAGTTTCGAGGCCTCTTCCTCGCTGCCGATTTTCCTGCTGATTTCACCAGTGATTGCGCCACCTTCGGCGTTTTTAAACTGTGCCGTTATCTTGAAATAGCTTTCGCTCTTGAATTCCTTTATCTCACGCTCGCGTTCCACTATAAGCCTTACCGCCACGCTCTGCACCCTGCCCGCCGACAGTGCCGGCTTTATTTTGCTCCACAGAATTGGACTTATCTCGTATCCCACCAGGCGGTCCAGAACTCTGCGTGCCTGCTGGGCGTCCACCAGGTTCATGTCTATCTTTCTCGGGTTCTCTATTGCGTGGAGTATTGCGTTCTTTGTGATTTCGTTGAAAACAATGCGCTTCGTCTTCTCCTTGTCCAGTTTCAGTGTCTCCTGCAGATGCCACGCTATAGCCTCTCCCTCGCGGTCCTCATCGGATGCCAGCCACACCTGTTCCGCTTCCCCCGCCGCCTTTTGCAGCTCCGATACCAGTTTTCGTTTGTCTTCCGAAATCTGGTACTCCGGTTCATAGTTGTTTTCCACGTCTATAGACATGTCGTTCTTCGAGAGGTCACGGATGTGTCCTTGACTCGACTTCACGGTATAGTCCTTACCGAGAAATTTCTCAATCGTCTTTGCCTTGCTTGGCGACTCAACTATTACAAGATTTTTCATGATATATATTTGTTTATTTTTGTTTCACTGATAAATTGCTCCGTCTAACCGCCTCTTATGCCAGTGGTCATGTATTGGCATGCACCGTTTTAACCTCGAACCTTGAGCTTTGCTAACTTTTTATATATTATTTATTGTGTGAGCCTTGTGGCGTTATTCACATTCTCCCTTTGTCATTCAAAACCCTGCAAATTAACACAAAAAAAATATAACAACCAATTTATTTTCCATATTCGCTTGAAAAAGATGGCATCCCGACATCCAAATACCAACCCCTCAATGTTCACAGGTCACAGGTCACTGTTCGCTCCCGTGAGGCAATAAATTCTCCCTTTTCACGTAATAAATAAAACCATCCTCTCTCAGGTCATTGGTCACTGTTCACAGGTCACACACAGTAGTCGTCAACATTCCGGACAAATGAAAAAACAAAGCAAAACACCAACCCCTCTCAGGTCACAGCTCACAGGTCACAGGTCACTGTTCACACTCACACTTCTGGCGCTCGCATTGCTTCTCTGCATGCCCGCCCAGGCGCAGAGAAAACACGGCAAACGCAGTCGTTCGTTCGACACTACGGCGGCTGCTGAGGCGCGCATTAAGGAAATGTGGAGTCTCATCCAGGAACGTTATGTCGAGTCGCCCGATATGGACAGCCTCGCAACGCAAGCCATTGTCGCTATGCTAAAAGCGCTCGACCCTCACAGCATCTATATCCCCGCAAAAGATGTACAGAAAGCCAACGAGAACCTGCAGGGCAACTTCGAAGGTGTCGGCATCTCGTTTCAGATAGTAGATGACACCATTCACGTCGTTGAAGTCATCGAAGGTGGCCCTTCATCCAAGGTTGGAATCCTCCCCGGCGACAAGATCGTAAGCATCGACGGCCGACCCGCTGTAGGCGACAGTGTAAACAACACCTTCGTCTCCAACCACCTGCGAGGACCTAAGGGCAGTCAGGTGACCATCACTATCCTTCGTAGCTCCCCCGAGAAAGGAAACGCCAACTCCTCTCACGTCACCGGTCACGGTTCACCGGTCACTGAAAATTTCACCATCACTCGCGGCAAGGTGCCTATCCGCAGTATCGACACTTGGTTTATGGCCAGCGACACCGTCGGATATATCAAACTCGAGCGTTTTGCCCGCACCAGCGTCGATGAGTTCCGCGCTGCCCTCGCCGACCTCCAGCGTCAAGGCATGAAGTCGCTCATGCTCGACCTTCGGGGCAACAGCGGCGGATTCCTCGACGTCGCCACATCCCTCGCCAACGAGTTCCTCCCTGCCCGCAAGCTGATTGTCTATCAGGAGGGCCGTCGTCAGCCGCGCCATTCCTATTCCACCAACGCCACCGGTCGCTTCCGCGAGGGACGTCTTGTGGTCATCATCGACGAGAACTCTGCCTCCGCCTCCGAGATCGTCTCGGGTGCCGTTCAGGATTGGGATCGCGGCACCATCGTCGGCCGCCGTTCTTTCGGCAAAGGTCTGGTTCAGCGTATGTTCTCTCTCAAAGACGGCTCTCAGGTGCGCCTCACCACCGCTCGCTACTATACCCCCTCGGGTCGTTGCATACAGAAACCCTACAAGGCTGGCGGCGACGCCTACCGCAACGATATCTACGAGCGCTACAAGCATGGTGAGCTTATCTCGCAGGATTCCATCCATTTCCCCGACTCTCTGAAGTTCAAGACCTCATCCGGACGTGTCGTCTATGGCGGCGGCGGCATCATGCCCGATGTGTTTGTCCCCATGGACACAACGAAGCTCGCCGACTATTTCGTCACCCTCCGCAACAAAGGCCTCGTCAACGAGTTCCCACTCCGATGGAGCGAAAATCACAGAGCGGAATTGAAGGACCTCTCTTTCGACCAGTTCTTGCAAAAATATGACTCATACCGCGTTGACGACGAGTTTGCCGCTTTTGCAACGGCGAAAGGCCTTGCCACAACCGACACTACCGGCGCCACCGACGCACAGCGGATGGCTACCACCGAGAACTATTTGCATCTCGTGTTGAAAGCCCTTATTGCAAAGAATATTTTCGGCACAAAATACTACTATCAGATAATGAAAGAGGTTGACCCGTGCTACAAGAAAGCTTTCGAAGTGCTTTTGTAAGTTGGTGATATTTATGTGTTTGTGTGCTGAATTGCAAAAAAAGATAGAAAAAGGGGTGTTGAATTAAAAAAAGTTTGTACCTTTGCACCCGCAAAAAGGCCACAAGCCACCTGCCGCATTCGTCTAGTGGTCCAGGACATCTGCCTCTCACGCAGAAGATCGCCGGTTCGACTCCGGCATGCGGTACAAAATGAAAATCCGACCATCTTGGCCGGATTTTTTCGTTTATAGGTTAAGTTAAATTATGTCTGCTTTTAATGGTGCCTGCTGTCCTACTGACCGTCGGCAACGGCAGTACGGGTGCTGCCCGTGATTTGTATCAAATATTCGCCGCTGGCGTCAAGCCTAATTCGGCAGCCACCTCGTACATCATTTTCAGGGCGGCATCTCGCTCGTTGGGTATCTTGCCGTCGAGTATGGCGTCTTTGATGCGATCTTTTATGATGCCTATCTCGTGGCATGGAGGTATTCCGAATGTCCGCATAATCTCTTCGCCTCCGACGGGTGGCTGGAAGTTGCGTATGCGGTCTTTCTCTTCAAGTTCTACCAGCTTGCGGCGAACGGTGGCGAAGTTGTGCATGAACCGCTTCACCTTCACTTCGTTTTTCGAGGTGATGTCGGCTTCGCAGAGCGTCATGAGGTCATCGATGTCGTCGCCGGCTTCGAAGAGCAGACGTCTCACCGCCGAGTCGGTCACGATGTCTTCCGAGAGTATGATAGGCCTCATGTGCAGCATGACGAGTTTCTCCACATAGCGTTCCTTGCCGTTGAGGGGGAGATGCAGGTCCTTGAAAAGGCGTTTCACCATGTGACTGCCTTTGGCTTCGTGACCGTGGAATGTCCATCCCAGCCGCTCGTCGTAGCGTTTGGTGTAAGGTTTGCCAATGTCGTGCAGCAGGGCGGCCCATCTGAGCCACAGATTGTCGCTTTTCTCTGCGACGTGGTCGAGCACCTCCATGGTGTGGTAGAAGTTGTCCTTATGACCACGACCTTCGACGGTCTCTATGCCTTTCAGTTTTGAAAGCTCGGGGAAAATCAGTTTCAGCAAGCCGCACAACTCCAGTAGTTTGAATCCTACCGACGGTCGGGGCGACATGATGATTTTGTTCAGTTCTGTGGCGATGCGCTCTTTCGACACAATCTCAATGCGTTCTTTGTTCCGCCCAATGGCTTCGAAGGTCTTGTCGTCGATGCGGAAACCCAGTTGCGACGCAAATCTCACAGCTCGCATCATGCGGAGTGGGTCGTCACTGAATGTAATGTCAGGGTCGAGAGGGGTGCGCAGCAGACCTTCGTTTAGGTCTCTGATGCCTCCGAAGGGGTCCACCAGTTCGCCCCAAGTCTCCTCGTTGAGCGATATTGCCATCGCGTTGACGGTGAAGTCCCTGCGGTTCTGGTCGTCTTCCAGGGTTCCGTCTTCCACTATGGGCTTGCGGCTCTCGCGGCGGTATGACTCTTTCCTTGCGCCAACGAACTCGATCTGCCAGTCGATGCCGTTGTATCGGTAGCCGAAGGCGGCGGTGCCAAAATTCTGGTATATCGACACCTTCGTGTGTCCGCCGGCACTTTCCGCAGCCGCTTTGGCCAGCTCGATTCCGCTTCCCACACAGACGACATCGATGTCGGTGCAGGGACGTTGCAGAAAATAGTCGCGAACCACCCCGCCAACGGCGTAGGCTTTCACCCCCATGCGGTCGGCCTCACGGCCGATGATCTTGTATATAGGATTGGAGTCAAGCACCAGTGAAAAACGCTATTTATCCTCTGGTTGTTGATTAGAATTTCTGACGGTGGGCGATGTTGCCCTCTTCGTCGTAAAACTCCCACTCGCCGCAGCGGCGACCGTTCTCGTAAAGTCCTTGGTAGTAGGGTATTCCGTTGTCGCGATAGACAGTATATTTCCCGTTTTCTTTGCCATCCACAAAGGTACCTTCGGTTTGCAACATTCCGTTAGGGTGGTAGAAGAGCCAGCGGCCGTCACGTTTGCCGTCGATGGTTTTGCCGGATGAGCGTAAGGCGCAGTTGCTGTAGAACTGGTAGATGTATTGTGTTGAGCCTTGGTGGAATATCACCGAAGCAGGAGTGCCCAGCTCGCTCCATTCGGCTATCTGCAGCGAGTCATAATCACCCTGCATATAGCTTTTCCCTTCGCGGTCGAGAAGTGTCCAGTCGCTGCCTTTCTCATGGTTGGTCTTGTAATCGCCACTTACGAACAGCTCGCCTGTGGGGTAGTAGTACTTCCACACACCGTCGGGCGTCTCGTCTTTGCCGCTGAAGTGTTTCTCGTATTGCAGCTGCCCGTTGCTGTAGTACAGCCGTTCGCCGATCTTGACCGCTTTGGCATCTTTGCCTTTCATGATATATACCAACTGGTTGCTTCCATCGGGGTAGGATGATATCACCTGCTCATATTCAGAGTTGTCGCTGCACGCCGCCACAAGCGCCACAATGGCGACTGCAAGTAAAAAATGGATTTTTTTCATTCGTCTGGATTTGTTAATTCTGACTTATATAACGCAGAACTAATCAAATTCGTATGCAAAGCCGAGAGCAAAGTATCGGTCGGGATTTTTCACCTGTACCTCGATGGCGGCCTTCAGCTGTAAGCTTACGGTGTTGTGTCGGTCAATCTGGTAGTCGGCGGAGAGGACTGTGCGGCTCTCGTCCATGACTTTCCTCGACGGGTGGTTGAGCCTCTGGAACAGCTCTTCGGTGAGCGACAGCTTCCAGGGTTTGTCGGGAAACGTATAGCTCACACCGATGCGGTTGCGGAGGTACATCTGGGGGTTGTATTTGTATTCGCCGATGCGCTCGTTGCGGAAGGTCGTCTGGTAGCGCATACGGTAACCTATCGTCCAGTCGCCGAACTTCTTGGTGAGCGACAGGTTGAGGTTCAACCGATGCTGGTCTTCGTAGTAGTGCTTCGAATTGTAGCGGTAGATGAAGGCATAGCTGGCGCCCAGCTTGAGTTTCAAACCGTATGGTTTCAGTTGGCGGCGGAAGAGCGATTGCGACAACCCCAGCGTTGTCTCCGTCTTGGTGAATCGTGTGCTCATCTGCTTGAATCGCAGCTCCTCGCCGACGAATATCTCGGTGCCTTTGACGATGGCATGAGAGTATTGCGCCTCCCACTCGGTGCCGAAATCATAGCTCTGAGCCCCAAGAAACCCTCCGGGCAGCAGAACAACAAGCAATATAAGCAACCGTAATCGACTCACGACTGGTGAATAGTGATTAGTGAATAGTGATTAGTGATTAGTGATTAGACAAATGAAGCTTGCTGTGTGCTGCGAATTACTTAAAACTAAAAACTCAAAACTAAATCCTCACACCGTTCCCTTGTATTTGGTCACCATATCGATGCTGTTGCCTTGACCGTTCTCGGGACGGTAGAACACTTTGACGTAGGCGGTGTCTTTCAGGAAGTTGATATATCCCACTTCAGCTTTCACTATATCCAACCCCGTGCGCTCACGCAGGTCGGCGAGCATGTCCTCGTAGCGGTCGGGCTTAATCAGTTCGATCTTCTCATACATAATCATCTTGGTCGCCTGCGTGTTCTTGCTGTGTTTGCCGATGCCCGACTCCATGACCCAGGTCATCAGTACAACCAGCACGTTGGTTGCGAACAGCGCCACGTAGCTGCTCGCCGCCATTCCGAAGCCGTTGATGATGGAGATGCCGATGATGACGAACAGGTAGGTCATCTCACGGATGGGCACCGCGTCGGTGCGGTAGCGCAGCAAACCGAAGATGGCAAACAAGCCCAATCCGAATCCAATCTCTATCGAGAGATTCTTCAGCATGAATAGCAGCGCAAAAATCGTGACGCTGAACAGCATATATGTGAAGTAGTAATCCTTGCGGCGACTTTTCTTATAGTAGAAAAAATGCACTATAATCCAGCACACCAGCACGTTGAAGGCAAAAAGGGCAAGGAGGTGTATCAACCCAGGACCGTCAAACACGGGTATGCCCAGAAAGTCCATAACGGGTTGTTCTTCGCCGAATTGGCTGCTTATTATTGTGTCCGTGGCGTGCGATGCCTGTGCGTTGAGTGTTTCGTCAAGCAATTCCTGTCCCATCGGTGTGGTGTCCGCCAACGGCGTCCCCATGTAAGCTTGTAAGAGTTTCATGATTTATTTAAATTGTTGATAGGTTTAATGTTGATATGTTGATATGTTGATATGTTCCAGGAAACCACCTGCTCAAAACTAAAAACTTGAAACTAGAAACTAAAAACTAAAAACTAATAACTAATAACTTTCTCAATATACCTCAGTTTGTCCTTGAATCTGTTTGTTTTTGCGTTAGGGGCGGTGAGCGCCGTGCCTATACAGTATTTACTCATCCGTTTCGGGTGTATCCTCATGTCCATCAGCGCACGGTCGATTGCCGTCGAGGGGCCACCCACCTCGCGTTTCACCTCCATCACCACCAGCGGCGAGAGGTCGTAATAGATGCCGCTCGTGTGGTTTCGGAATCGTATCTCGCTGTCGATGGTCACCCGCTCATGCATCCCTTTGTCCACCAGCGTGATACGGCGGAACGAGTTCTCCAGCTGATCTTTCAGCGAGTCGATAGGGTAGGGGCTCTCTTTTTTCAGAAACTCCCTCACTTCGGCCACATCGAGGCAGTGGTTGAACAGCTCCGTCTCAATCGGGATGCGTATCTTGTTGGTCTTGCCTTTGTTGTTCTTGTTCTTTATCTCGAAGAAAGTCGTCTGGTTGCTGCGATAGCAGCGCACACGCAGCTTCTGACGGTTCAACTTGCGGTTGTGGTGGGCGGTGTACATCGCCAGCTCTTCGGTGTCGAAATAGAGTGTGTGATATGGAGCCAGCGCCTCACCGTCGATACGCTGCACGAAATATTGCGGCGCAATCCGCTCGAGCAGTTCCATCAGCTGACGCCGGTTGATGAGGTATTTGTCGTCAACACGGTTCATCAGCCTCACCGCTTTCATCTCCTTCAGGGTGATGGGCGACATCGTGTCCAATATGGGATTATACTGCTCCAATGGGGGGGATTAGTGAATGGTGAATTGACAATAGTGATTAGTGATTAGTGATTAGTGAATGGTGAATAGACAAATGAAGCTTGCTGTGTGCTGCTAATTATTTATAACTAACTACTAAAACTTAAAACTAAAAACTAAAAACTTGAAACTTGAAACTAAAAACTAGAAACTAGAAACTAGAAACTCGAAACTAATTCTCCCTAACTATCCTTTCGAAAATCTTTGTGCTTTTCAGCTTGCCGTTGGGCAGGTAGGTGTATTGTTTTGCTTTCGTTCCGTCGGCGTTGTATTCGTATTTTTTCACCGTCACCACCTTGTTCTTGTCGTTGTATTCCACCTCACGCGAGCATTTCGTCGCGTTGCCTTCGTATTCATACACGATGCGGTATTTCTGTCCGTAAGAGGCATATTCTATTTCCTCAACCTTACGTCCTTGGTCGTCGAAGGTGGTCACATTGTCGAGAAACGGGGTGTTCGAACCTGCCTTCAGGTTCCACTCCTTCACCACCATATTCTTTTTCTTCTCACGCTTCGAGCTGTTTCCCTGCGCCATCAACGTGGTTGAGCAACCCAGAAGAAGAACCAATATTACAAACGATTTGAATGATATTCTCATAAATTGAAATTGTGAATTGTGATTAGTGATTAGTGAATTGACAATACTAACTGCTAACTGCTAAACTACGCCTTCAGCGGCACCGTCATGGGATTGGCGTCGTATATGGTGTCGGTTTTCTCTATAGTCACCGTGTCGTAGTACGGCACAGGTATCTCGTCAGCCGTCTGGCCATATACACATATCACGTAGGTGTCGGGCTCCAGCTTCTGGAAATAGTAGTAGCCGTCGTAGCCGACGCGCTCGTCCTTTATGTGGTAGTTCTCGCCCTTTCTCATCAGATACACCCTCTGCTCGTAGGCTTCCGAGGTGCCTATTACGCCGTTCTTGTCGAACCACTGTGCCCACACCTGTCCTCTTATCATCGAGGTGCCGTAGGCTTTGCCGCGATGGATGAAGATGTCCTCCACCGTCAGCGTCTCGCCGCGTTTCAGCTCCACCGTATTCCTCTCCGCCACCTTCTCTCCCGACGCCAGCTCGCTGTAGGCGTATATTGTGTAAGTGCCGGGTGTCAGGTATCTGAACCTATAGGTGCCGTCCTCGCCGGTTTCAGTGTCGTCGCCATACACTATGTCGTCGCCATAGACGATAAACACATCCTCTTTGGCTGCGGCCATGGTGTCGGCTCGCATGCTGTAGTTGTCGTCGTCGTGGTTGACTCTGAACACCTTGCCCTGAATGGTCGCGGTGCCGCCTTCGCCCTCCTTGGTGCATGATGCAATCATAAGCAGGGACAAGCAGATGGCCGTGAGTGGTGCGAGTTTTTTCATTTTGCTTTCTTTTGAAAAATAAAAGCGATTAGCGGGGAAGTTCTTTTACTCACTAATCGCTTTTGTTATAACGTGATAAGACTTTTCTTATTGTGCCGAAACCGTTGAGCTCGTTCCTCCTGTCGAGGTCGCTCCTGTGTAGAGACCGTGCCAGCTGGTGCCACCCGTGATGGTGGGCGATTTGTAAACGGTGTAAGTGCCGGCTTGTACCTGCGGGGTGCTCACATATATTCCGCTGCTGCTGCTTCCGGGGCCTGGCTTGGCGCCTGCGGTGGTGTCCTCGAAGCCGCTCTGTCCGGTCGAGACGGTGGGCCATTTGAAGGTCATGATCTCCGTTCCGCTGCTGTTCTTTATGGTGAATCCACTCTGAGCTGTGGAGAGTCCGCCCGACGTTCCGCCGCCACCGGGATACCCGCCGCCCGATGAGCTGCCGCTGATGTTCAGCAGCTTCTGTCCCGTCAGCTGAGGTGTGGCTTCTGTGATGCCCATGTTGCCACCGATGAGCACAAAGGTGCAGTTCGTTGCCGAGATGTATCCACCGCGGTCGCCACAGTCGTCAACTCCCACTTCCGTGCCGCTGGCTATGACGGTGCCGCCAGTGATCTCGATGGTGCGCACCGAGTTCGACGAGCCGCCCCATCCGCCGCCTCCGCTGTTCTCAGCTCCGTTGCAGTCGATGGCGTCGTTGCCGCGTGCGTATGCCCAGATGTGGCCGCCGTTGATCTGTATGTAGTTCGAGGCGTTGATGGCGTCGTCGTATGAGTTCGACTCGACATAACCGCCGTTGATGATGATTGAGTCTTTGCTCTCGATGCCCTCACCTGTGGCGTCACCGCTTGTCTGTGCGCAGAATACGTTCACATGGCCGCTGTTGATATGTATCGAGCCGGTCACCTTGATGCCCTTCGGCAGCCCTTTCCAGTAGTCGCTCGACGTTCCGCCGCCGGGCATTCCGCCGCCGCTCGAGCTCGAGTTGACCGGTGCGCCCGAGGTCTTGGCATACACATGCGTCAGGTCGTCGTCGCCTCCCACGGTGCCCACGTTGAACGAGCCGTCAACCTTGAATCCGCGACCGCCCTTGCCCGTGCTGGTGCAGTTGATGGTTCCACCATATATATATACGTTGCCGTCGGTCGATACTCCAGCCGAGCAGTAGCCGTCGGTTGCCGAGGTGCCGCTGCCGCTCGTCACGGCGCCGGCACCGCTGGTGGTGATGTTCACCGAGCCGCCGTTCTGGTTGTAGTTCACGTCGGCCGAGATACCCTTGCCGCCAACGGTCATCGTTATCGTTCCTCCTATGATCGTCACCGAGCCGTTGCTCTTCATGCCCACCGTCGTGTAACTCTTGGTGCCGGTTGTGGCGGTATAGGTGCCGCTGCTGCCGAGCGCCGAGAGGGTGATGTTGCCGCCTCCCACCGTGATGTTGCCGTCGGCCGAGATGCACTTGCCGCCGGCGTTCGCGGTGCTGCAGGTGACGTTCACCGTTCCGTCGTTTATCACCACCTGTCCGTCGGCCTTGATGCCGGTACAGTAGGATATGTCGCCCGAGGTCACGACGTAGCTTCCGTTGGCGTTCACCGTCGTCGAACCGCCGTTGATTACCAAATTTGTGTCGGCTTTAATACCTTTCGATTGATTGCCCGTGACGGTGATATTGTGTGTGCCGTCGGTGATATAAACGTGGCGGTTGCCATTTATGCCTTTCGAGTCGGCTCCGCTCATGTTGATGGTTATGTTGCCTCCACCAATTGTAATATTGTCGTCGCAACCCATGCCTTTCACTCCTGCCGAGGTGCAGGTAATGTTTATCGTTCCGCCGCCGACCTGTATGTATCCTTGGTCGCCGTCGATGCCGTCGCCCAGCGAGGTCACCGTCAGCGAGCCGTCCTGCATCACGAAGTCGTCAACGTTCATGGCATCGCCCGTGGCCGACTGGCCAAAGACGTTCACCGTTCCGTTCATCATGATGGTCTTGCCGCTGCTCTGAATGGCGTGCTTGGTGTAGCCTTTCACCGTCAGCGCTCCGTCGCCCTGTATCTCCAGCTTGCCCTGGCTCTGCAGCGCCCCCTTGTGGTTGACGTCGCTGATGTTGGTGGTGTCGCTTACAAAGTTGGTGGTGCCTGTGGCCAGGTGTATGGTGGCCCTGTGGTCGTCAACCACTCGTATCGCCGACCCTGTGGCGCTGTGCAGATGCAGGCCCTGCATATAGAGTATGAGGCTCTTGTCGGTGTTGATGACAAGGTTTCCGTCCACCGAACGGCCGTCAAGCACGTAGGTAAGGTCGTCCAATCCGGTGGCGGCGTTCACCGTCACGTTCTCGCCGTTGGCTGTAATCTCAAGACCCTGCGAGGCGTAGCCGTTCACGATGGTGGGTGCCGCGCCGTTGTTCCAGGTGATGTGTATGCCGCTCACGGGGTCAACCGTCGTGGTGTCGTGCGAAGGAATGGTGTCGGGGTCGGTGGGGTCGGTGGGGTCGCCGCCCGGGTTGTCGCCGCCGTTGAGGTTGTAGAACGTGATGCTGTCAATCGCCGAGAAGGCTTTTGCTATTGCGTTTCCGCTCACGGTGAAGGTGGCGGTGCCGTCGTCGAGGGTTATCGACGAGATGTTGGCGGTGTTCCATTGGTTCGTCACGTCGCCGTTCTTGTGCACCCTCAGGTTGTAGTTTTGAGCTGTCGCAAAGAAGGTGCAGCCCATCAGAAACACTGACAATAATATCTTGTTTTTCATAGCTGTTACCATTTTACGAGTTTAGTTGTGTGATTGTTTATCTTGACCATATACACGCCGGTCTTCAGCGACGAGATGTCTATGCGGCCTTCGTTCTCGACGGTCGTCTCCATCATCTTCGCGCCCGTCATCGAATAAACCGTTACATCCATCAGCTCGCCTTCAGTGTTGCTCACCACGCAGTAGCTCTGTGCCGGGTTGGGATACAATCTTACAGCCGCCTGCTGGCTGCTTGCAACGTCCTCAATGCCGTTCGAGCTGTCTGAGAACTTCATGTTGCGGACGGCCGACATCGGTATCGACTGTGCCGCCGAGGTGTTGCTTTCCTTTATGACCACATAGTCGCCTGCAAACGAGATGCTTCCCGTGCTCTGCACGGTGTAGCTGCTCACGGCGCCGTTGGTCTTGGTGACGGTCACCGTCGATTGTGCCTGCGCCGCCCAAGTTTGAAGCAGCACTACGGCAGCAATAAAGCAAATCTTTTTCATTTTATCTTTTTTTAGTGTTAGTCTATTCGGTTGTTTTCCAGTCGATAAAAACACTCTGCGCCCCTTATTTCTCCAACTGCAAAAATACTGACAAATCCCCATAGCATCATTGACGAAAAAGTGTTTTTATTTTGCATTTTTTCTTTTTCTTGTCAAAAATACATTATTTTGACTACTTTTGCGGAAAATTTGACAAACGCACACACCTTCCCACTTTAACATCTTCACACCTTCCCACCATCACAATTGTCTAATCATTAATCACCCCTTCCCACCATGGAAAACAGCTTCGATTTTATAAGTCAGATGAAAGCCGAAATCAAAGAAAAAGGCGTCGTCGTCCTCGACGATGTGAGGCGCATGCCTGCCTACGGCGTCGATTTCGTCCAGCCCTACTACTCCGTTAGCATCAACCACGGCGGCACCGTCGAAGGTCTCTACGACGGCAACCCCTTCGTTTTCTCCTCTCGTGACATATCGGTTCTCTACCCTAGGCACACACTCTTTGTCAACAGTTCTTCCCCCGACTATCGTGCTACCCTCCTCATCATCTCCGAGGAACTCTTCGGCCGACTCAGCTTCATCAACACCAGCGACAACCGCTTCGTTTTCGAAAGCCAACCCCATTTCAGGCTGTCCGACCGCCAGTATGCCGACATCCTCTCCGTCATCGAGATGTTCCGCGTCATCAACCGACCGCTTTACATCAACCGCAGCGAGATGCTCATGATCATGCTCGACCTCATGCTCGGCATCGTTGGCAGTTTCCGTATCGAGAACGTGGGCAAGGGAAGCGACCATCGAAACCGCATCAGCCCCCTCCTTCGCGACGCCATAATGCAGCATTGCCGGCAGCACCACGATGTCGAGTTCTATGCCAGCCTCTTCTTCCTCTCGCCCAAGCATTTCAGCTCCGTTGTCAAACGCGAAACCGGACACAGCGTCAGCCATTGGATTCATCAGCAGCTGGCTTCCGACGCCAGAGCCCTCCTGCGTGTCGAGCGCAGCCTCCCCGTCCAGGTTGTCAGCGACCGCATGGGCTTCCCCGACCTCGCCTCCTTCAGCCGCTTCTTCAAGCGCGAGACGGGCATGAGCCCCACCGAATTCCGCCAGTCGCTGTAGGAGAGACAACCGGCTGGCGGGGATTCAAAGTCACCTTATTGCTTACTGGCCGGACGTACAGGGCGAATCGTCAAACCGCGGTCACGGCTGCTGACCGTCAAGTTGCGGTCGTCGGAGGTAAGGTAGCAACATCTTGCGGAAATCGGCGAGTTCTCGCTGAGGGAAGCCGTCCAGTAAAGACCGCTCTCGCCTTCGCCACCCAACTCTTCGCCCATCTTTCTTCCGGCAGCGGGAAAGAAAACGCTGTTGCCGTTGGAGGCGGTGAACAAGCGTCCGTATGTGTTGTTCACACGAGTCCACTGGGATGTGGTATTGGTCAACAACTCCTGCCATTCTGATGCGGTCGGCATACGTGCTCCACCTCCGCGAGCCGCACGGGCAGCGTCGTCGATGTTTTCAAGCGTAGTTATGCCGTCCACGTGGCCAAAACCCTCGTATGTGTTGTATTTATACAATGTGTTGCCGTTATCGCTATCATAGTCACCATATTGGTAGGTCTCCCATGAGTAAACGCTCTTCGGCTGTGTCTCGCCCCATGCATAGTAGTTCCCATACTGGCCAATCGTGGAGGTGCCGAGGTTGCACGAAGCCCACAGAAGGCCGCTTGGCAAACCAAGGTCAACCCACTCGGTGGAAGTGGGTGAATCAGATGTGTTAGAGTTGTTCGAGCCACCGTCGCCACCGTCATCCTCAATCTCGCACGATACCATTCCCATCGTAAGCAGCATAGCAGCTGCAAAATAAAACACTTTTTTCATTGCTTTTCGATTTGGTTTATTTTAAATTGTTCCTTTCTTGAGCTTATTTCTTGCCAGCGGGACGGACGGCACGTATTGGAAGACCGTAACAGCGGGTGAATGCGTAAGTGTTATGAATGCCCGAACCAAACTCCAAATCATACGCTCCGGCACAGTCATGACCCACTAACACAGATGCCCAGTAGAAACCCCACACGCTATCACGGTGTACGCCAGGTTCGCCACCTTCGTCACTGAGATAGCCCATGGCGGGCAGGAATATGCAGTTGCCGTTGGTTTTGCTGATAAACATGCATCCGTTCACACCGTTGACGGTGGTCCACTCTACGCGAGTGCCTCTTAACAGGTTATTCCAGTCGGCGTATGATGGCATACGTGCGTCGCCGCCAAGGGCAACACTTGCGGCATCGTCAGCAGGTTCAAGTTCGTCCAGCTCGTCGGTATATCTGTTGAGACCATATTCTGAATTGTCGCAGTACTTTGTCAAGGCATCATAGTTGCTGCCCCATGCGTATGTGCTCCAACCATAAACATCCTTTGGCTGGGTTTCGCCCCAAGCATAGTAGTTTCCGTACTGTTCGGGCGACTCGGCTCCCAAATTGCAGGAACGCCATAGCAGTTCCACTCCGCTCTCCAAGCCCATGTCAATCCATTCGCCTTCGGTTGGAGTTGTAGGGATTGTGGGATTTGTTGGAGTGGAGTCGTTGGTGTTGTTGCCGTTGTTGTTGTCTTCGGTGGGGTCGCATGCGACCATTCCCATCGTCAGCAGCGCGAGGGCTGCAAGATAAAACACTTTTCTCATTGCTTTTCTATTAGGTTTATTTTAAATTATCCCTTGGTATGCCGCTGTCTTGAGTCTATTTCTTGTCAGCGGGACGGACGGCGCGAATCGTATAGCCGTCGCAGCGATTATTGCCGTCATATACGTCATTGAGGACCTCACCGAAGTGATAGTTCCATGCAAAGCACGGCGCCACCACGTCGAGTGACGAGGACCAGTAGTCGCCGTCAAGGCCGTCGCGGTTGAGCCAGTCGCCGTAGCGATTTCCTGCTGCGGGGATGAAAAGAGTGTTATGGTTGTCGGCGATAAACAAACGTCCGTACACTCCGTTCCGTACTGTCCAGTTGCTTTGAGTGTTGTCCAGCAACTCCTGCCACTCCTCACGTGTCGGTATGCGGGCGCCTGCGCCGAGCACCTGTGTGGCGACATCGTCAGACGGCTGCAGTGTGGTCAAGTTGTCGGAGAAGCCATTGAGTCCCCATTCCGAACTGTTGCAGTACTTGGTGATTTTGTCGTCAGAGCTGCCGTAGGCGTAGTTTGTCCAGCTGTAAAAGCTCTTGGGTTGGGTTTCGCCCCAGGCGTAGTAGTCGCCGAAGCCTTCCGGGGTGGTGGAACCTATGTTGACACTGTACCACATCAAACCGCTCGGCAATCCGAGGTCAACCCATTGGCCTTCGGTTGGGGAGGCAGGGATTGTGGGATTTGTTGGAGTGGAGTCGTTGGTGTTGTTGCCGTTGTTGTTGCCGTTGTTGTTGTCTTCGGTGGGGTCGCATGCGACCATACCCATCGTAAGCAGCGCGAGAGCTGCAATGCGGAGTGCTTTTTTCATAATTTTGAGGTTGTTGGTATATTTTTCTTTTGATTGTGCAAAGATACTAAATATTTTCGGGATTGGAAATATCTAGAAAATAAACATTTGCAATTTCGGTGATATCCTTATAGAGAGGTGCGTTTTGTATTTTGGCAAACAATCCTGGTATCACCACCGATTATTATATCTTTGATATAATAATAAATACTTGCAATACAGGCGTTTAGATGTTTTGCGTAATTCTATGGTAATTCTAGGGTAACTCTAGGGTAATTCTAGGGTAATTCTAGGTCAAAGAGCAGTCAACCTCGACACAACCTCGACTCAACTTCGACTCAAATCCGACTTGAATCCGACTCGGCTCCGTGTTGAATCCGACTCGGTTTCGATTTTACTCCGACTCAAGACGGAGTGAACTTTGGTATGAGTCGGAGGATGTTATGACATAGGCAGACGGATGCCACCGCTTCGGCAGGTGGTTTCCGGCACTTCGGTACCGACAAGTCATTGTGGCTGTTACGCCAACGCTATAGTATGAAACTGCCCAAATAGAGGCTTGGGCTTGCCTGCCCGGGGCGCACGGCAGTCTTGAGGTTGGCCGCCCGATGGAAGACGGTGGCTTGAAACCATGCATAGACATGCACAGTGTCGTCATCGCCAACGGCGTCTGATGGTAAGTCGAAGTTGCACTCCGAGCATTTGTTCCGCATAGGGCCACGATAGAGATAGCTTGTGTTCATGGCTGGACGGTAAACTGCCACCATGAGCTGGTCGTCATCAACAGCATGGCTCTCGTCCAACCGAGGGTTTGGGCACGAGATGTGCAGCCGCCCGTCGCAGACATCGGCGGTCATATCACTTCCGATATATCGCGGTCCGTCGGCAAGACAGAGCTTCTCGGGGCATAGCACCCAGTTGCCGTGCAATTCCTCGCCTGTAAGGCTTTGTTCGCTTTCCATCCACTCCAGCGCCCCGTTGTTCCAGTTCTTCTTCACAAACGCGTTGCGCGGCGACTGTGCGCTGCCCTTTTTCGGCACCGTAGCGAAACCGAGGTTTACAGCCTCATCCAGCACCTTGGAGAGCTTGTTGGCAAAAGCGAGCTTGGCACGATGCATCTGCTGCTTCGGCGTGCGGGGGTTAGTGGGTTTGTAAAGGGATTTGTAAATCTGTTTTCCGTTGAGCACAACCGCAATGCGGTCGCCAATCTTTCCGTGCTCAAATCCAAGTAATCGTCTATCGGTGTGTGACATACTATATCAACGCAACCCCTACTAAATTATTGTTTCACTTTTAGATTAGTGCATTGAGCGATTGGTGCTCTTGAGGGACTTATTCGTTTCTCCCTATTGCTCTTGCAAGTCGCAGTGGCTGTCTTCATAATGCCAGTTAAAACCAATGATTTAAATCCGCCTTGGCTTCGGTGTAACAAGCTCCATACAATACGATGATGTCGGTATAGGTATCAATCAAATCGCATATCACTCGCCCACTGCAACTGGCGTAGTCCGCTGCTGCGTTGTCTTCCGAATGATGCTTATTACGGAGCATGGGGGCTGCCCCGTGCATGACTGGTTTCCTTTTCCTCGCTTGAGGAGTTATTTTTCCAATGCCAACGACGAATCGTTATATGCCAATCTTATATTATCCACCCACACGGTGTTTCCTGGGCAGCCGGTGAAAGGCGGCATGAAACCGGCGGATATTTGCACGATGAGGTGGGTCGGCTGCACATCCTTGCGGAAACCGACCTCCTCAATCCAGACCATCCGTCCTTTGCTGTTATGTGTCTTGTGCCTGTTGGTTGACAGTGCGCTATATGCCCTGCCCGCCTCGCCATACACTACCGGCAAACGAAAATCGTTCTTCCAGTCGGTTGATTGACAGATATGTTTCACCGCTGTGCCGACCCGATAAGCATAGACGTGTCCGTTCTCTTCCCAGCGGTGCTGTAGAATGAGTGTGATGTGTCCTTTGTCGCGCCCGTCGACCTCTTTGACTTTCGGCTTGGCGGGGGCATAAACCGCGGTGGCATCGTTTATGAGGGCTTTATAGTCCAAAACAAGCGCCGTGGGCCTTCTTGTAAATGCTATCCCCATGTCGATGGCGGAATTGGGGTCTGAACTCTGTTTCATGCCGACGACATCCAGCATGGTTCCGGTAAAAATAGAACCCGTCGCGAGGGCTTTGAAATCAATCCCTACGGCGCTCACCACTTCCAAGGTGCTTTGCATGCGGCAGCAAAATCCGTTACCGCGTTTTTCTGGCACCACACTCACCGACACTTTATCCACTCCCATCGCCTTCGCATGTGCGTTGCTGCTGCTCCACGGCCCCCCGATCTTGTATAGGGTTCTCGTCTGACCGCCGATGAGCCACGACTCCTTGATTTGAAGTTCAGTCCAATGTTCGAAATCGCCAAACGGCAGCGGCTCTGCATATTCTTGGGCATGGACACTCGGAAGTTGGAAAAATAGGCCTAGGGCTAAACCTGATAAGACTGTCAATACTGGAAATCTATTGGTTCTCTTGTCCTCAATGACTTGTTTCTTTTGTGTTTTCATAACTGTTATAATTTTTTGTTTCAAGAATAAAGTTATCGGTGCCTCGAAATTGAAGATCCACTGATTACATAGTTAGAACATTGCGGCAACACGGCGTAGTCTCCTGCCAAGGCTTTCCAGCCTGTGGGACGAAGCGTGGGCTTCAGGTTTAAGGCTGATGGTCTCATGTTCCTGCACCTCCTCGTTCAACATCTCTTCAAATTGTTCTACGGAGGATGTTAGACTGTACTTGCGACCCTCAAGGCGGTATTGCTCCTCCATACTCCTGCGCTCCTTCGGATGGTCGAGCCAGTAGTCAATGGCGCGCGCAAGGTCTTCGGGGTCGCCTGGAGTGAACAGGCTGCGACCGTCGATTGCAAACTGCGGTGTGGCGCTCACTCTACTGTTGGCAATCACCGGCACAAGGCCTGTGGCGAACGCTTCGATGCAACTGATGGCTTCGCTCTCCATATCGCTGGCGTGTACATACAAGTCTGTCTCCAATAAGTTCTCTATCAGTTCGTCTCGCCCGACGTAGATGAACTGCGGCTGGTACTTGAGGTTTTTGCCCAGCTCTACATACTTGTCATACTCCGGTCCGCGACCTGCGAAAACAAGTTGGATTCGGTCGGCATACTTGCTGTACTTTACGGCGTCGATTATTACATCTTGGCGCTTCTCCTGGCTCAGCCTCCCTATCATCATTATCTTGAACGGCTTGACCTCTGGCTTATGTCCGCCGAGTGCTTTTTTCCTCTCTCCCGCTTCCATAAACGCGTCTTGTATCCCGTTGCTTATGGGGTGAATCTTGGCCGTATAGCCTCGTTCGGCAATCATGCTGCCCATGAATCGGGAGGGCACATGCACGTGGCGCACGTGGTTGTATATGTCACGCCTCCACGTTCTGTAGAACAGTTCGTTGAACCATTCCACCTTGCCCATGCTGACAGAGGATGTCATGTTCTCGGGCTGGATATGGAATGCCGCCGTCACAGGTTTGCCTATGCGGTTGCAGTAATGGATGGCTTCCCACGAAATGCCGAACGGAACAAAGATGTGGACCACGTCTGCCCAGTCGCATGCGGTGTGTACCTTCTCTTTGTCGTTCTGGGCAAAACTGAAATCGTGCTTGTCCATAAGCGGTTGGAAAACGGGCATGTGAAATTTTGCGGTGTTGAAATTCCCGTCCGTAAGATTCTCGCTCGCGTTGTTTTTAGGGCTGTCCCAGCAGAGGGCTTTAACTTCATGTCCGCGGCGGCGGAGTTCGCCGGCATAATGTTGTGCGGAGATCGACGTACCGTTGTTGGTCGTGTAGAAACTGTCGATGACGAATAAGATTTTCATAATGGTCTGTTTTTATTTGTTAAACATTTATTGTTCTAAACTGTTTGTGGCTTTCAATTTCGATGCAAAAGTATATCGATTCCAACGCATGTCATTCTTCTGAAAAATGCACAAATTGTTCTGATTTTAAGAAAGTGACTTGTATATGTCGGACAATTGTTGTAATTTTGCACCCAAATTGTTCTGATTCTATGACTCCGCAAAACAACGAAAACAATATTTTGACAGACCATTCCATTTTCAAATGGCATAGTTTCCTACCCGGCGAAACCTCTGTTGACGACCTCTCGGTATTTAAATTCCAGGGAAGTGTGGCGAAACTTTTTGGCAATATCATTCCCGAACAGTATTTCACGCCATGCTACTGCATACATATTATCACTGACGGGACGCTGAATGCGTGTATCAACAACCAGAACTACGAGTTTCACGCCCACGATGGCTATCTCGTCACGCCCGACTTCCTCATGGTGCGTCCTACTCGGTCGGATAGTTATGTTGAAATGTATATTCTTACCTTATCGCGCAAATTCATAAAAGAACTTAACCCCCAGTTCTCTCAGTCGCTTATTGCCAAGATGTTCATTCAGCCCGTATGGCAGATGAGCGAGCGCAAGACCCGCCGTGCGGTGCAGTATTGGGAATTGTTGCGTGAGGTTGTTAACGACAATAAGCGCACTGCTGCCATGCACCTCGTACGCTCTCTGTTCCATTACTTGGCAGGTGACTCCGACTGGGGTGTGCAGAATACCAATTCTATCTCTCGCAACGAAGAGATAACAGGCCGCTTTATGATGCTGGTCGATGCAAATTGCGAGCAGCGGCACAGCCTCGACTGGTACGCGTCAGAGATGTGTCTGACCACCCGATATGTGGCAAATACCGTCAAGCAGACGCTGGGCATAACTGCAAGCAGTTGCATTGAACGTGCACTTGTCCAGCGAGCCAAAACCCTCCTGCTCACCACCACAATGCCCATCCAGGAGATAGCCGAACAGCTCGGTTTCCAGAATCAAAGCCACTTCGGCACTTTCTTCAAACGCCACGAAGGCGTAAGCCCCACAGCGTACCGCAAGCATCCGTAGGCAATATGGTATATGACATTATTTCTTGCCATTGCCATCTTATAGTTATTGTATCAATGGTATAGTAATAAACGCCCGCAACACAGTCATTTGTGCAGTTGTTGCAGATGTGCAGTTAATGCGGATTTCCGCGCCCGCTTAGAGCTATTGGGAGATATTCTGTGTTCTATCCTATTGCTTCAGCAAGTCGCAGATTTTGTCTTCCCTGATGATTTTTGGGGCGGACTTTCCGGCCAGCACCAGCACCTTCTTGCCGTTGCGGTAGATGTGCAGCTGCCGCGAGCGCACCACGGCCGTCAGCTCCGCATCGTCCTGCATCGCCATCCAAAGGTGGTGGTAGTCGCCGTCCTCGTCGAACAGCTTCTTCCGCAAGTGCGAGCACATATCGGTCGTGTCAATCGTCATCGTTTCCACGTTCTCAAGTCGTTGGCTTTATTCGTAGTGCCTTATCCTCACGTCTATCCCCTCGAGTTGGGCGGCTATGCCGCTTACGTCGGTATCGCTGTAATGATATGGGAACAGTACTTTGGGATTGACCTTCTTGGCGGCCTCAACCAGTTGGTCGGGCGTCATTGTGAAGGGTTGGTTGCAGGGGAGAAAGGCGATGTCTATCTCCTTGATGGCGTCCATTTCGGGTATCACCTCGGTGTCGCCGGCAATGTATATGCGCAATCCGTCGAGGGTCAGTATGTAACCGTTGTCGCGACCTTTGGGGTGGTATTGCTTGTGGCCTTCGGTGGTGTTGTATGCGGCTACCGCCTCGACGGCGATGTCGTCGGCAAGCACTTCCTTGTCCCCGTTTTTCATCGCGGTGCCGCTGCCGTATTTCTCGACGCAGGTCTTATTCATAATCAGTCGGGTGTTCTCTTTGGAGAGTAGCCGCAGCGCCGCCTCGTCGTAGTGGTCGAAATGGTCGTGGGTGACGAGGATAAAGTCGGCCTTGGGCATCGAGGCATAATCCACCGTGCGCCCGTTCAGATTGCTGCAGGGGTCGATTTCTATCTCTCGTCCGTCATATTCAATGCGGATGCAGGAGTGCATAAGTGCATGTATTCTAACGCTCTTGCCGCTCTTGGTGGTGAATACGTCTGTTTCGTATTGAGTGTCGGTTCCCGAGACTTCGATTGTTTGGGTGTCCGTCGGCTCTGATGTCGGAGTTTCTTGGTTGGCATGTCCGCAAGCCGCCATAGCTCCTGCGGCAAAAAGACAGATAATGGTGTTCTTCATATAGTTTGACTTTTGTGATATAACGTGAACATTTACTGATTATTGCCTTTTTTTACCTCAAGCACTAGGATGAACGGCGTGTTTTGTTCGGTTGCGGGATGAAAAGTTCGAATCCGTAGTGCCACTCGATGTAGTCGGCGTGGGCGGCGTGGGCTTTGATGGTGACGCCGGCAAACTGGTTTATCTTCTTCCCGAAGTGGAAAAACACTCCCAGTCGCTCGTACATCGGTATTGACACCGTCTCGTCTCGTCGTACGTAGTATCCCACCGAAAGCCTCACCGACATTATACCCCAGCGTGGCTCAAACGTGACGGCGACACCCAGATAAGGCGGTTTCGCCTTCTTCCTTTGAAACTCGTTGTAAAGACGCTCGGTGTGGCTGTTGTTGTACATCATGTCCAGGTTCACTCCGAATCCTATGCAGGGGTTGAGGTAGAAGGCATAGCCAATCTGCCCGGTGTAGGCGAAGTAGTAATCCTTTGTGGCCGCTATGTAGCGCGACTGCACCACCGCCGGGGCAAACGACCCCCATATACGGTGAAGCATTGGCGGTTTTATCTCCGTAAGCCCGGCGTCGAGCTGTAGGTCGGCGGCTTCGTCGAAGTCGAGCGTGTCGGCGCGGTTCTCGTTGACTATCGGCTCTCGACGTATGGGTTTCAGCCGGTAGCCGGCGGTGGCCAGCAGGTAGTTGAGCCCCTTGTTGGGCTTCTTCAGGTAGCCGTTTGACGAGTGGCTGAACCTCACCGAGAAAGTCAGGGCCGACTCGTCTGGCAGCGTCAAGCTGTAACCTGCCCCGAGATTGAAGATGCAGTTGAGGTAGGAGCCGATGAATTTGTTGAGGGTGTCGAGAGTACGCTCGTAGGGTTCGGTGAATAGCGCCAATCCCGCGCCTGTGTACCAAAACACCTCGTGGCTCAATCCCGCGGCCGTCTTTTTCGAGCGCCACACGGGGTTCTGCATCTGGAAGGCGAGGGCTATCCTGTCGCCGGCCACCCCGTCGAGGGTGTGCAGGTATTCGATATGTGTGCCGAATCGCGGATGGTTCCAAAAGCGTTTCCAGTATTCGGTTCCCGTCATCTGCCAGTCGGCGGCCGCCACAAATCCGAAGTCGGCGGCATGGGTGTAATCCAGCTCCGCACTGTTGGCCATCGTGCCGCCTGCGGCAAGCGAGAAGGTGTAGCGGGGCCTTGGGTCAACCGGCTTCAGCAACGGGTTGTCCTGTTGGGCTTGCGCCACCGCGGTGTGGGCAACGAGAAGCAGCGCGATGAAAAAGCAGCTTTTCGCATTGTGAATAGTGTGCTTGAAGTCCATACTGCCCGCTGACTGCTGTCTGCCGATTAAAAAATTCAAACTGTCCGCTGTCCGCCCACCATCTCCAAATATTCATCCTCAGATATGATGGGGATGCCGAGTTTCTCGGCTTTCTTGAGCTTCTCGGGCCCCATGCGCTCGCCGGCGAGGAGGTAGGAGGTCTTGGCCGAGAGCGAGCTGCTGACCTTGCCGCCGTGCTGCTCGATGTGGTTCTTTATCTCGTCGCGTGAGAAGCGTGAGAAGACTCCGCTGACCACGAAGGTCTTGCCTTCCAGCGCATTCGACACCTTGGTGGCAGCGCTTTTCATCTGAAGGCCTGCGGCACGAAGGCGCTCGACGATGTCGCGGTGGACGGGCGATTGGAAGTAGGCGTAGATTTGCTGTGCCGTCTTCTCGCCGATGTCATCGACTTGTGCGAGTTCGGCTTCGGAGGCGTTCATGAGGCTGTCGATGTCGCCGAAATAGCGTGCCAGCTTCTTGGCGCCCACTTCGCCCACAAACCTTATGCCGAGGGCGAAGAGCACCCGCTCGAAGGGCACTTGCTTCGACTGCTCGATGGCTGCCAGTATGTTGTCGGCGCCCTTGGCTTGGATACTTGATGTGTTGATATGTTTATCGGTTGATATGTTTTGACTGCAAGAACCTATCAACTTATCAACGTCCAACTTATCAACGGAGAGCCCTATGAGCTGCTCCTTGCGCAGGTCGTAGAGGTCGGCGATGTTGCGCACGAGGCCGCTGTTGTAAAGCATCTTGAGCCGCTCGGAGCCGAGCGTGTCGATGCGCATAGCCTTGCGGCTGACGAAATGTTCGAGGCGGCCGACTATCTGTGGCGGACATCCGTCTTGGTTGGGGCAGTAGAATCCGGCTTCGCCTTCCTCCCTCACGAGGGTGGCTCCACATTCGGGGCAGGTGCGTATGAACTCTACCGCTCGGCTCGCATCCGTGCGTTTCTCCATATCGACGCCTACGATCTTGGGTATTATCTCGCCGCCTTTCTCGACGAGCAGCCAGTCGCCTTGGTGGATGTCCATCTTCTCGATGAAGTCGGCGTTGTTGAGGGTGGCGCGCTGCACGGTGGTGCCGCCCAGCTGCACGGGTTCCATCACCGCCACGGGCGTGATGACGCCTGTGCGTCCAACCTGGTAGCTGATGTCAATCAGCGGAGTGGACACTCGTGCGGCCTTGAACTTGTAGGCGATGGCCCATCGGGGCGACTTGGCGGTGAGCCCCAGGCGATCCCACAAGGGCACCTGGTTCACTTTGATAACGATGCCGTCGATGCCGTAGGGAAGGTTCCACCGAGCGGTGTCCCAGTAGTCGATGAAGGCTTTGATTTCTTCAATATTGCGGCACACCTTGATGTATGGCTGTACGTTGAAGCCCATCTGCTTGGCGGCTTCGAGGCGTCCGAAATGTGTCTGCATGACAGAGCCCTCAAGGTCGTTGCCCATGACGAAATAGGCGCAGAACTGCAGCTTGCGTTTGGCGCACTCGCGAGAATCCTGCAGCTTCAGCGAGCCGCTGGCTGCGTTGCGGGGGTTGGCGAACGGCTCGTCGCCGTCAATCTCGCGCTGGCGGTTCATCTCCTCGAAGGCATCGAAGGGATATACCACTTCGCCGCGCACTTCGAAGTCGGCAGGGTAGGGGGCATGCAGCTGCAGCGGTATGGTGGCGATGGTGCGGGCGTTGGATGTGATGTCGTCGCCCACGGAGCCGTTGCCTCGGGTGATGGCTTGCGTCAGCACTCCCTCTTTGTAGGTGAGCCCTATGGCGAGGCCGTCGTATTTCAGCTCGCAGGTGTAGTCGAACGGCTCGTCGCCGAGCAGCTTGCGGGTGCGGGCTTCAAACTCTACGATTTCTTCTATCGAATAGGTGTTGCCGAGTGAGAGCATGGGGAACCGATGCTCCACCTGGCGGAAGGTCTTGTTCACCTCGCCTCCCACACGCTGGGTGGGGGAGGTGGCTTTCTTCAGCTCGGGGTACTGTTTCTCCAGGTCGATGAGTTCGCGCAGCAGGGCGTCGAACTCGTAGTCGCTCACCAGCGAGGTGTCGTTCATGTAGTACTCATAGTTGTACTTCTCTATGAGTTTGCTGAGCTCCTCAACCCGCAGTCGAGCATCGTTTATGTCTATATTGCCAAAGAGATCCATTTTCAATTTTCAATTTCCCATTCTCCTGTGAAGTTGCAGGCGGCGGGGCCGGTGAGGGTTACGTTGCGGTATGCTTTGCCGTCGGCATCGAATCCCACTTTGAAGTCGCCGCCGCGGGTGCGTATGTTGTGGTTGCCGCTCACTATGGCGCAGGCGGTCACTCCAGTGCCGCAGCTCCAAGTCTCGTCCTCGACGCCGCGTTCGTAGGTGCGCACCATCAGAGAACCGTCGGGTGCGTCGCAGATGAAGTTGACGTTGGCCCCTTCCGCTCCCAAGTCGCGATGGTGACGCAGCCGGCAGCCTTCGGACTTCACGTCGATAGAGTCGATGTCCTCGACCCGTTGCACGTAGTGCGGCACTCCGGTGTTGAGCAGCCATCCGTCGAGCACTCGTCTTATGCTGTCGGCCGCCACATCTTTCATCCCGAGTCGTACAAGGCCGTAGCGTTCGGTGTCGTTCCACACCACAATCTCTGCCGTATGCATCCCGTCGTCGGCACGGAAGGAGGTCTTGTTGTCGATAACGCCGAGCAGGTGGGCGAAAGCCACAATGCAGCGTCCGCCGTTGCCGCACATGGTGGCGGTGTGCCCGTCGCTGTTGTAGTAGCGCATGCGGAAGTCGCCATCGTCGGCCGACCTGGGTCTTTCGAGCATTATCAACCCGTCGGCACCCACGCCGATACGACGATGGCAGATGCGCTCTATCTGTTTGGCATCGAGGCTTATCTCTCCCTTGCGGTTGTCCACCATCACAAAGTCGTTGCCCGCTCCGTCGAATTTATAGAAGTGTATCATTTGGGTGGATGGTGATTAGTGAATAGTGAATAGTGAATGGTGATTAGTGATTAGTGATTAGTGAATTGACAATAGTGATTTTTTTGTGACCTGTGAGTTTTTTTTGTGACCTGTGACCTGTGACCTGTGACCTGTGACCTGTGACCTGTTAGATGTGAGGGGTGACTTGAAACTAAAAACTTGAAACTAAAAACTAAAAACTAAAAACTTGAAACTAAAAACTAAAAACTAACTGTCCTCTGCCAGCTGTTTGCGTGTCAGGAACACCAGCAGCGAGGTGATTACTATCGAACAGAATATCACAGAGTAAACAATGTATTTTATAGTTGTGGCGCCGGGAATGATGTTGTATCCTGCTTCGATGTTCACTCTCTCCGGCATCGAGGCCAATACGGCTGCCACAAGTCCTTTGGGTATCATCATCGACACCACAAGCCGCTCCGATTTGGTGTTCTCACGCCCAACAACGCTAAGCAGAGCAAACCTCAACACAAACAGCACCATGGTAATCATCAATCCGTAAAGCAGTTCCGTCGTGTTTGTGAACGGTATTGATATGCCGACATAGACGAAGAAGTAGCTCTTGAGGATGAACACTATCTCTTTGAAAAAACTTTTCTCTTCGGTGCGTAGCGGGTGCATCTTGTCGAGCTTCATGGCTCCGAGCAGCGGCATGCGGAAATACGACACGTTGCCCAGCACTATGCCGAAGGCCAACGCCGCTATCGCCCCACTGTATCCCAGCATCTCGGCGATGCCGTATATCACGAACACGAAGGCGGGCGTGAGGAACATGGAGTTCTGCAGCTTGCGCACTCGGTCGAGCAACCCTGCCCACAGAACGCCGCCGGCCAAGCCGAGGAGGAGTGCGAAAAGGATGCCTCCGATGACACGAAACACCATCCCCGTAATGCCCATCGCGCTCATGTTGGGGACGGTGGATATTTCGAGGGTGGCGATGGTCACCACAATACAGAGCACACCGCTGGCTGCCGATTCGAGGGTGAGCACCATGCGTGCTTTCTCGCTAACCTTCAGCTGGTTGACAAGTGGTATCACTATGGCGGCGGCGGTGCCTGACACGATGGAGCCGGCCAGCAGCGAGGCAAGCCAATCGATATGGAGCACATAGTGGGAGAAGCAGATTACGGCCGCCATCGAGAGGATAAACGACATGATGGTCACCTGCACCATTCCCTTCCAATACCGCCGTATGGTGTCGATGCTCAGGTCCAATCCGCTGTCGAACAGTATGAAAAGCAGGGTGAGCGAGGAGAATATCGCTCCGATACTCTCCAGGTCTTTGGGATGCACAACCCCCAATACGGGCCCCACAATGATGCCGATGCCCATAAGCAGCACGACATCGGGAATCAGTCTTCGGCTGAAGAGAGCCGAGAATAGGTGAGCGCTGAAGATAAGCAGACCTAATATTATGAATGTAGAACCCAAAGAAAACTAAAAACTTGAAACTAAAAACTAAAAACTTGTGCCGAAGGCCATGAGCACCGCTGAAATGCGAAGCATTCATGAGCACGTCTTTATAATATCAAATCAAGCGAATAAATAAATAAAATGAAGCGAATAAACTAAAAACTAAAAACTTGAAACTAAAAACTAAAAACTTGAAACTAAAAACTTGAAACTAAAAACTAAATGTCTATATCAGGGAGTATTTTGCGAAGGGATGCCAGTTCGGGGTTTATTTTCATCATCGCCTCATACTTCTCGCCCGACTGGTAAGGCTTGGCGGCTCGTTCTTCCGCTTTGATGACTATCTTGGGCGTCAGTTCCTGGCAGCCGCAGTAGTGCCGCAACCGGCTCATAATCTCGGGCAGCTCCTTCTTTACCTCATGTTCGGCAAAGCTGCTGGTCAGGGTGATGACTACGGTCTTCCCGTCTGCGTCCAGTTCGGGTTTCACTCCTTTCAGAAAGGAGGCTTTTTTCTCGGGTTCCGAGAATGTTGCAAGGTTTTCGGGTGTCCACAGCTTTTCCCAGTGGTCTTCGAGTGTCGCTTGAGTGATTTGATTTTTTTCAGCCGTCTTGTCGCTGGTTGTTTTTGTCGGCGATTGCCTTTCGTCACCTTCTATGGCGTAAGGGGATGCCATTGACAGAATACCGGGCTTCACCCTCTTTTGCGTGTCGCCCTCATCGTCGGATTTTCTCTCCGCCTCGTTCTCCGCGAACGGTTCTGCCATTGTCAGCAACTTGGCTTTTGCCGTCGATTCACTTTTGTCAACGGTTTTTTGCCCACTCTCCGCCGTAACCTCTTTGCTCACTGCGGCTTGGGTTGTGATGGTTGTTATATGTCCCGCCTCAGGCGATCTTGCAATCTAACTTGGCTGGATGCCTATCGGTTGCTGGTTTACCGAGCATAGCTTCATCAGGCATACTTCGGTGAACAACCTCTTATTGTTCGAGTCGCGATAGCGGTATTCGCAGTCGCTGGCAATGGACAGATATTGCAGCAGCAGCCGTACCCCGCATTTGCTCGACTGCTCGCCATAGCGTGCTCGGTCGTTGTCAGACACTTCGAGCAATGGATGTGTTGCAGGGTCGATGGCCACCATCAGGTTGCGAAGGTGTTCGCACAAGCCCGTGATGAAATGCTGTCCGTCAAACCCTTTGTCAAGTATCTCCTTGTACAGAATGAGGGTGTTGGCAATGTCGCCCTTCAAGAAGTTGTCCACCATGCGGAAAAAGTAGCCGCTGTCGAGCATGTTGAGGTTCTGAAGGCAGGCCTCGCGGGTCATGTTGCCGCCCGTGAAGCTCACCAGCTGGTCGAACGTCGAGAGAGCGTCGCGCATACCTCCGTCCGCCTTGCGGGCAATCAGGTGCAGCACATCGCCCTCGCAGGTGACGCCTTCGCTTTTTGCAACATAACTCAGGTGGTTGACAATGTCCTGCAGCGAGATGCGGTTGAAGTCGAACACCTGGCATCTGGAGAGTATGGTCGGTATTATCTTGTGCTTCTCGGTTGTGGCAAGGATGAACTTCGCGTATGCCGGTGGCTCTTCGAGGGTTTTGAGCAGCGCATTGAAGGCGCTTTGCGACAGCATGTGTACCTCGTCGATTATATACACCTTGTATTTCCCCGTCTGTGGAGGGATGGAGACTTGACGGATGAGTTCCCTTGCGTCATCCACACCCGAGTTAGAGGCGGCGTCGAGCTCGAAGATGTTCATCGAGGTGCCGTTGTTGAAGTCGTTGCAGGAAGGACAGGAGTTGCAGGGCTCCAAGTTTTCGCCGAAGTTCTCGCAGTTTATAGCTTTGGCCAAGATTCTGGCGCAGGTGGTCTTGCCTACGCCTCTAGGACCGCAGAAGAGGAAAGCCTGCGCCAGTTTTCCATGCTTTATGGCGTTCTGCAGCGTCGAAGTGATATGCTCCTGTCCGACGACCGAACGGAACGTGTCGGGACGGTACTTGCGTGCTGATACAATGTAGTTTTCCATATACCGATAAGTGTAAAAAGAAAATACAAAAATAATAAAAAAAATAAAAATAGTGACCAGTGACCAGAACATAGTGACCAGATGCAGGTCACAGGTCACTGTGTAGTGTGACCAGTGAGCTGAACATAGTGACCAAATACAGGACACAGGAAACTGTGTAGTGTAACCAGTGACCAGAACATAGTGACCAGATACAGGTCACAGGTCACAGATCACAGGTCACGGATGTTTATTGTGCGCTGAGACGCTTCCAGATACACTTCTCGCTGAAGGCCATGAAGGTTCCGCGAATCTGCAGGCGGCCGTCGTCGAGAAAGTGTGCGTCCATGTTGGCTCGCACGCCACGCTGCGGGTCATACACCTTCGTGCCGTTCCACTCGTGTTTGTCGGCGTCGTACTTCAACCCGTCGAAGAGGACTGCCTGGTCGAGCGGCAAGGAGCGCAGCTTTTTGTTGGGGTTCTTTTTGTCGAGGCGTTTGTTGCCGTCCTTGTCCTTATCGACCTCGGCCCATATCACCTGGCCGCGGTAGGTTCCGTCGCTCAGTTTGACCACCTTGGCTTTGAAGTGGTCTTTGTTTTGCCATGCCTCATATATGCCGATGATATTGTCACCCCCATCGTTGAGCTTGTTCTGGGCAGCCACCGTGTTGACGGACAAGAGGGCGGCTATGGAAAAAAATATAAGGAATGGCTTCATGTAAACAAGGATGTTTGGTGATTAATGATTAATAGTGACCAGAACATAGTGACCAGATACAGGTCACAATTCACACTACATAATCAGCATTGCGTCGCCGTAGGTGCCGAAGTGGTATTTTTCTTTTATCGCCGTCTGGTAGGCCTTCATGATCAGTTCCGGGCCGCCAAAGGTGCAAGCGAGGATGAACATGGACGACATCGAAGGGTGGAATCCCGTGATGAAACGGTCGGCGATGGTGAAATTGTAGGGTGGGAATATGAATTTGTTGCTCCATCCATCGTAGGGGCTTATCTTGCCGGGTATCGTCACCGCCGTCTCGAGCGCCTTCATAGTCGTGACGCCGACGGCACAGACGTGGTGTCCCTCGGCGATGGCGGTGTTGACGATGTCGCAGGTTTCCTGTCCGAGATGCATCTCCTCAGCGTCCATACGGTGCTTGGAGAGGTCTTCGACCTCGATGGGTTTGAAGTTGCCGATTCCCGCATGCAGCGTCAGCTCTGTCCAGATGACGTCGTTCAGCTCCAGGCGTTTCAGCAGTTCACGGCTGAAATGGAAACCAGCCGACGGAGCGGCCATCGCACCCTCGACCTTCGCGTAGTATGTCTGGTAGCGCTCGGCGTCTTCTTTCTCTATGTCGCGAAGTTTGCGCAGCTCGTCGGGTAGGGGAGTGGTGCCGATGCGTTTGACGGCGGCCATGAAGTCGTCGTGAGAACCCTCGTAAAGGAACCTCACGGTGCGTCCGCGCGACGTGGTGTTGTCTATCACCTCCGCCACAAGTTCGTCGCCGGCACCGAAATAGAGCTTGTTACCGATACGGATTTTACGTGCTGGATCGACTATCACGTCCCACAGCCTTGTCTCCTCGTTCAGCTCCCTCAGGAGGAACACGGTGATGCTGGCTCCGGTTTTCTCCTTCTCGCCCTTCAGCAGCGAGGGCATCACCTTCGTGTTGTTCGCCACAATCACGTCGCGGGGCTCTATATATTCGACGATATCTTTGAATATTCGATGTTCTATTTCCCCCGTTTCGCGGTGAACCACCATCAGTCGCGACTCGTCGCGGTATTTGGCAGGCTTCAGCGCTATCAAATCCTTTGGCATCGAATACCGGAATTGCGATAACTTCATGTGATTAGTGATTAGTGATTAGACTTTTGTGAATAGTGAATTGACAAATGTGATTAGACTTTTGTGAATTGTGAATAGTGACTATTGATTCGTCAAATCCGTATTGCCTATTAACACTTCACAATTCACTATTATCAAACTCATTTTACGTGAAAAAATTGTTTTAAGTTTCATGATTTTTCTTTTTACTTGACCAAAAAAACTTCCATCTGGCAAAAAAATGTTATTTTTGCAGTTTGGAGTTGTTACTTATAATAGTGACCAGTGACCCTAACATGGTGACCAGATACAGGTCACAGGTCACTAACCACCCGACAACATATCAATATAAAACATACAATGGGAAGAGCATTTGAATACCGTAAGGCACGTAAACTGAAACGTTGGGGCAACATGGCTCGCACGTTCACCAAGATTGGCAAGGAGATAGAGATGGCGGTTAAGGCCGGCGGCCCCGACCCTGCGTCAAACCTGCGACTCCGCTTGCTCATTCAGACAGCAAAGAACGAGAGTATGCCAAAAGACAACGTCGAACGCGCCATCAAGCGTGCCACCTCGAAGGACACCTCCGACTACAAAGAGGTTGTATATGACGGCAAGGGTCCCCACGGCACCGCCTTCGTGGTCGAAACAGCTACAGACAACCCGACACGCACTGTCGCCAATATCCGTGCCGCTTTCGTCCGTGGCAAGGGCGAGCTGGGCACCATGGGTATGAACGACTTCCTGTTCGAACGCAAGTGCTCTTTCGTGGTCGCCTACAAAGAGGGTATCGACATGGACGAGTTGGAACTCGAACTCATCGACTGCGACATCGACGAGGTGTTCCGCGACGAGGACGAGATAATGATCTACGCCGACTTCAAGAACTACGGCCCCATATCTAAATATCTTGAGGACAACGGCTATGAGATAAAGTCGTTCAAGTTCGAGCGCATCCCGCTGACGATGCGTGAACTCTCGCCCGAAGAACAAGAGGATGTGAACGCCCTCATCGAACGCCTCGAAAACGACGACGACGTGGTCAACGTGTTCCATAATATGGCGTGAGTGCGTGCCCGCACTTGAGTATTAAGTTTCAAGTTTCAAGTTTTTAGTTTCAAGGTTCGAATTAATATGGCACCGCTTGCAGAAATACTCCGTCCGAAGTCGCTTGACGACTATGTCGGGCAGAGCCACCTTGTGGGCAAAGGGGCTGTGCTGCGCACCTTGATAGAGAGCGGCCGCATACCCTCGATGATATTCTGGGGTCCTCCGGGTACAGGCAAGACCACCCTCGCCGGCATCATCGCCAACCAGCTCGCCCGTCCGTTCCACACCCTCAGCGCCATCTCCAGCGGCGTGAAGGAGGTGCGTGAGGTGATAGAGAAAGCCCAAAGTGAAGAAGGTGCCATCCTCTTCATCGACGAAATCCACCGCTTCAACAAAAGCCAGCAGGACTCGTTGCTCGGTGCCGTCGAGCGAGGCGTCATCACCCTCATCGGCGCCACCACCGAGAACCCATCCTTTGAGGTTATATCAGCTTTGTTGTCACGTTGTCAGGTATATGTGCTGAAAGAATTTGGCGAGGAGGATATGAACGACCTCCTTGACCGAGCCGTCAAACACTACGCCACACTGCAGCGCACCGTCATACTCAAAGAACGCGACGCCTTGATGCGAATCAGCGGCGGCGACGGACGCAAACTCCTCAACGCGCTTGAGCTGGTGGTGTCGAAAGACCTGTCGCCCACAGTGGAGATAGACAACCGCAAGGTGACCGAGACCATACAGCAGAACCTCGCCTACTACGACAAGCAGGGCGAGATGCACTACGACATCATCTCAGCCTTCATCAAGTCGATGCGGGGCAGCGACCCCAACGGCGCCGTCTATTGGCTCGCCCGCATGATAGAGGGGGGAGAAGACCCTCTCTTCATCGCACGACGCATGCTCATCTTCGCCTCCGAGGACATATCCAACGCCAATCCCAACGCTCTACTGCTCGCCAACGCCTGCTTTGAGGCGGTAAGCAAGATCGGCTACCCTGAATGCCGTATAACCCTCTCGCAGTGTGCTGTCTATCTCGCTTGCTCCGTCAAGAGCAACTCCACCTATATGGCCCTCAACGAGGCCCAGTCGGCCATTCGTCGCTTCGGCGACCTGCCCGTCCCACTTCACATACGCAACGCACCCACCAAACTCATGAAACAGATGGGCTACAGCGACGGATATAAGTATGCACACGACTATCAGGGTAATTTCGCCCAGCAGGAATACCTGCCGCAGGAACTTGCAGGCAGCCGTTTCTACACCCCAGGCGAGAACGCCCGCGAGAACGACACCCGCAAACTCCTCCACGCCCGTTGGGGCGAAAAATACGGATATTGATGGCCGACGCACTCCTTTCTGTTGAAAATCTCTCCAAGTCTTTCGGCGACAAGATGTTGTTCGACAACATCTCCTTTGGAGTCAACGCCGGACAGAAGACAGCTCTCATTGCCCGCAACGGATACGGCAAATCCACCCTGCTCAACATTCTCACTGGCAGCGTGTTGCCCGATGACGGTCGTGTCACCTTCGCCGCCAGCACCCGCATGGCTTACCTGCCACAGAATCCCGTCACCGACGGACAACTCTCGGTACGTCAGTACATCTATTCGGCCCATCCTCACGAGAACGAGGAACCCTGGTCGTTCGAGCAGCGGGTGGAGGAGTTGCTCAGCCGCCTCAATATAACCAACCTCGACAAACCTCTCAACCAGATGAGCGGCGGCGAGCAGAAGAAAGTAGCCCTCTCACGCATACTCCTCGACGACGTCAACTTCCTCATCCTCGACGAGCCCACCAACCACCTCGACATCTCAATGATAGAGTGGCTCGAGGAATTCCTCGCCAAGCAGCGCCTTGCCATATTCCTCGTCAGCCACGACCGCTACTTCATCGACCATGTCTGCGACGACATCATCGAGCTCGACAACAGCCAGCTGTACCGCTATCGAGGCGATTTCGCCTATTACATAGAGAAGAAGGCCGAACGAGAGGCGATAGAGAAGGCGGAAGTTGATAAGGCTCGCAGCCTCTATCGCACAGAACTTGAGTGGATGCGCCGTATGCCACAGGCACGAGGTACCAAGTCGAAAGCCCGCATAGACGCTTTCTACGAACTGCAAGCCAAAGCCCGCACCCGTTTCGACGAGGAGAAGCCCGAACTCTCCGTAAAGACCGAGCGTATCGGAGGCAAGATACTCGAACTCTACAATATTACCAAGCATTTCGACGGACGTTGTCTGCTTGACGATTTCTCGTACGTCTTCAAACGGGGTGAGAAAATCGGCATTGTCGGGCCTAACGGCATCGGGAAATCGACACTCCTCAACATAATGACCGAAAGCGAGCGACCCGACAGCGGCCGAGTTATCGTGGGTCAGACCATCCAGTTCGGCTACTACACCCAGTCGGGCCTTCGCGAGAAAGACGACAAGCGGGTGTTGGACATCGTGAAGGATGTGGCCGAAGTCATCGAACTCGAGGGTGGCAAGAAGATGACCGCACACCAGTTTCTCAGCTATTTCGGATTTGACGACACCACGCAGTACAACTATTTCGGGAACCTCAGCGGCGGCGAGCGCCGTCGGCTCTACCTGCTGAAGATACTGATGGCCAACCCCAACTTCCTCATCCTCGACGAGCCCACCAACGACCTGGATATCTACACCCTGCAGATATTGGAGCAGTTTCTGCGTGGATACAAGGGCTGTCTGGTGATAGTGAGCCACGACCGCAGTTTCATGGATCATATAGTTGACCATCTGTTTGTATTCGAAGAAGGCGGTGTGATACGTGACTATCACAGCAACTATACCGACTATATGCTTGAGCGGGAAAGGCGTCGCAAGGCCGAGAATGCCGTCAAGCGTGAGGAGAAGCCGCAGTATGAACGTCCCAAACCCTCCAAGCGGAAGGCCTCATATAAAGAGCAGAAAGAATACGAGAGTCTCACCGCCGAGATAGAGACGTTGAACAACGAAAAACAGCAGCTTGAAGCCACCCTTGCTGGTTCAGCCGATCAAGCTGCTGTGATTGAAGCCTCCCAGAGAATAGGGGAGGTGATTGCCCTTTTGGATGAGAAAGAACTGCGTTGGCTGGAGTTGGACGAGATAGTGAACGGCTAAAACCTTCCGTGAGCGCCGCCACCTCCGAAGCTTCCTCCGCCGAATCCTCCGAACCCCCCGCTGCTGAAACCACCCGAGGAGCCGCCGAAACCGCCTCCCCAGTAGCCGCCCGTATGCGAGCCTCCTGTAAACGGAGTGCCGGTTCCGGTTCCTTTCCCGCCACTCTTTTTTGCCACCCAAGCCAGCAGCAGGAGTACCAGCACTATGGTGCCAATGGTGATGAGCAACCCGAAGAGAGCCTCGCGGTTTTCCTTGCGCCTATACTCTTTATAGCTGTATTCACCGCGGCATACGGGTTCTATCACGTCGAGGGCCTTGGTGAGTGCTTTGTAGTAGTTGCCGTTGGCGAGCGCGTCAATCATCTCGTCGTCGATGATATGCTTGCAGAAAGCGTCGGGCAGCGCCCCTTCAAGACCGTAGCCAGGCAGCAGCGCCACATCGCCGTAGGGCTCCTCGTCGCATTTTGACTTGATGAGGATTACCAGCCCGTTCTTCAGATCCTTCTGCCCTACGCCCCATTTGGTGCCGATGCGGGTGCCGACATCCATGATCTCGCCGCCATGCAGAGTGGGGGTGATGATGACGAGTATCTGGTTGGAGGTGCTGTCGTTGAAGGCCACCAGCCGCTGTTCGAGCATTTCGACCTCGTCGGCCGAAAGCTCACCTGCATAGTCGTTCACCAGACGGTTGGTCGGTTCGGGACACCAGGCCTCCTGAGCCTGCAGCGGAAACAAGGTCACCGCCATCGTGAGGAGGAGTATGAAGAGACGTTTCATTAGGGTGTAAAGGTGTTGGGATGTTGATATGTTGATAGGTGTGAAGATGTGAATTTGTGATGGTTGATGCTCTGTGCGAGCACGCACTTAGAAGTCGAATTCCACCTTCACAGGTTCGTCGCTACCTTCAGGTGCGGTGAAGTAACCTTTCTTCTGGAAGCCGCTTATGCCGGCCACGATGTTGTTGGGGAATCGACGGAGCGATTTGTTGTATTCGGCGACAGCGTCGTTGAATTTGGCACGTTCGGTGGTGATGCGGTTCTCCGTACCTTCGAGCTGCACCTGTAGGTCTTGGAATCCTTTGGTGGCAGTCAGTTCAGGATAGCGCTCGACGATGACGTTCAATCCGCGGCTGAGGGCACCCGTGAGGTTGTCCTGAGCTTTCTGGAACTGGGCGACGTTTTCCTCGGTTAGGTTGTTGGCGTCCACCTGCACAGAGGTGGCTTTGGCGCGAGCCTCGATGACTTCGGTGAGGGTTCCCTTCTCATAGTTGGCTGCTCCCTGAACGGTGGCTACCAGCTGGGGGATGAGGTCAGCACGACGTTTATAGACGTTCTCCACCTGACTCCAGGCGTTGGAGACGTTCTCTTCGCCGTTGACTAGTTTGTTGTACACTCCGACTCCCCAGAGCACGCCGATGGCAACCACAGCAATGATTGCAATGATAATTAATGTTCCTTTTTTCATGTGTTTAGTTATTTTAGATTTATTTTTATATTTTATTTGACATCAATGATGTGAATTGAAAATGTAACTTTTTTTTAGGCCTATATGAACGTGAACCCCAATTTAAGTCACGATGTTTGACTCTCCTTGAGCCTCAAATCCCTATCCCCCCGCTGGCCAACTGACAGTTGTCCGGTGACCATTTGTTGGAAACGGGGATGCTTTCGCCCTGTATGACAATGTGGTTCTTATCGAAACTGGTTATTTCGGAGGTGCGCACTATGTGTGATTTGTGTACTCTCGCAAACTGGTCCTTGGGCAGCATGTCTATCACCTTTTTCATCCTCATCAGAGAGACCGTTGTACTGCCGTCACGGCGTATGATTTTCACATAATCCTTCAGCCCTTCAATCCGCACTATTTGGTCAATCGGTATGTTGGTTGTCTGGCGCCCGACCTTCACCTGCAATATGGCGTCTGTCTGCGACTGCCTCATAAGACTCTCGGCTTCCGCTGCTTTCCGCTCCTTTTCGAAGTAGGTGAGCGCCTTTTGAACGGCTTCCAGGAAGTCGTCGTAGCTGATGGGTTTTAGGAGAAAGTCGATGGCTGAGACTTTGAAACCGTCGAGCGCATAGCGCGAATAGGCAGTCGTAAAGATGACCTTGGTGGTCGGTGGTAGCTGACGCGACAGTTCGATACCGTTGACTTGTGGCATTTCTATGTCGGAAAAAAGAAGCATCGGCAGTTCACCTCGTTTTATGTCAACGAGTAGCAGTTCGGGGTCGAGATAGCTTTTTACATGCTGCAACGTATCTGTCCTCTGCACATACGATTCAATCAGTTGAAGTGCCAGAGGTTCGTCTTCGACTATGGAGCAGGTCACGGTCATGCTGTAGGCTTATTGATATAGGTAGCGACGGATCTTCAGGGTGGCGGTCTTTTTGAAAGGCTCATCCATTAGTTGCACTGCGGCGATTTGGCTTTGTACGCTAACTCGCTTGTTGACAAAGTCGCGTATGTTGTCGGTGATATTACTGAGCTTGTTGTTGATCGATTTGTTGAGGCGTGCCTTGAAATTTTCGTCGAGTTGAATGAGAGCCACGAGCTGTCTGTCACGTTTCACCACGAGAGATTCGATGACGCTGGGGTAGGTGTTGATTACCTGCTCGATCTCTTCGGGGTAGATGTTTTCGCCAGAAGGGCCGAGAATCATGCTGCCCAGACGCCCTTTGATGTAGAGGCGTCCCAGTTTGTCACGGCAAGCAAGGTCGCCGGTATGGTACCAGCCGTCTTCTGTCAACACGCTGGCCGTGCGTTCGGGGTCTTTGAAGTAGCCGAGCATGACGTTGGGGCCTCTGGCTATGATTTCGCCAATGCCCGTCTTGGGGTTTACATCGGCCAGGTCAACCTCCACTCCGTAGGCGGCAACTCCGATGGACCCAACCTTGGTGTGGTGCACACAGGCGTTCGTTATAAGTGGTGCTGTCTCGGTCGTGCCGTATCCGATGGCGTAGTTGAAATGGCTTTTTTTGAGAAACTCTTCTACCTCTGGGTTGAGCTTTGCTCCCCCTATGCCGAAGAACTTGATTTTGCCTCCTGTCTGTTTCTTTAGAGTGATGCCTATGAGTGTGTACATAAGCCACGGGGCGTGCTTTTGGATACTCTTCAGCCTTGGGCTTTCGTCTATGCGCCGTAGGATGGCTTTGTGCAGTTTCTCGGCAACCAGCGGCACAGAGCAGATGATGGTCGGCCGCACCTTTTTCATCGTCGGGATAAGTATTGACGGGGTGGGCATCTCTCTCAGGTAGTAAACGGCCGCTCCTACTGAAAGTGGATAGAGCATGCCGAAGGCCATCTCGTAGGCGTGGGCCATGGGAAGGATTGATAGCCAGCGGTCCTTCCTTGTGGCCGGTTGTGCGTGCCGTGCCTCCAGCACACTGTGGTACAGGTTGCCGTGGCTTAGCATAACGCCTTTGGCATTGCCTGATGTGCCCGAGGTGTAGATTATGGTTGCAAGTGTGTTGTCTGTAACCTTTGGCCTGTCTCCCGTCCCACCCATGGGGGGGGCGTCGCTTTGAAGGGGGGCGGTGCTGAAGTCGTCAATCCGTATGACTGCCTTTAACGTCGGATGGCTGCCAAGCTTGGAAAGCTGTTTGTTTGAAACAAATATGGCTTCACTCTCGGAGTGGTTTATGATATTATCGACCTCGAAGGCGGTTGAGCCTGGCAGTATAGGCACGGCAACTCTTCCGGCAGTTGTGACGGCAAAGAAAGCCACAGTCCAGTTCGGCATATTCTCGGCAAGTATGGCTACCTTTCCGCTCGGCGTAATCCCCCGACTGTCCAGCAGCGCCCTCACTTTTTCCACCTGTTTGCCGAAAGTCTCATAGGTGTACCGCTGTTCCCCGTTGGTGAACTGCCCCATCTGACAGTTCCCCCATCGGCGTAAACTGTTTTCAAGTATTGAGACCAGAGTTTTGTTAGTGCTATTGTTGTTCAAAATGTGTGGTGCTATTTTTTTCTTAGGTAGATTGTGTTGTATTGGTTCCAGTCTATCATCATGCGTCGGAAATCTTGGTATTGCCCGGGTTCGATGATGTCTTTGTCTAGTTTGAGCTGTTTGGCTATTTCGGTTTTGTCTCCGTTTTGCTTGATGCTGACGGATATTGAGCCGAGCCCTTCAATTGTGTATGCAACCTGGACTGGCTTTACGAGTGTCGCCTTCTCGTTGTCGATTGTGTATGTATAATCCTCATCGCATCGAGCAGCCTGCAGCGGTGTGGTCCGTTGCGACGGCAGGAACGAAGGATCGACGTCGATGGGGCAGTCTCTGGCGGGAATGGTATATACCACAAAGTCGCCGACAGTCTCCTTTTTGCAAGAATGGTTCTTCTCGGGTTTCCTCTGCGGTGTCTTTTGTGTGGCCGAGAACTGTAGCTGTTCGTCATCTACGACAACGCTGACAGTTCCCTCTCCGCTGCCGACAATGCTGAACCGCTTGTCGTCGGCTGTGAGTACTTGCTCTTCATTTACGGTGGTGTAGGCGTAGAAGCCGGCCTGCTGTAGCAGAGCTGCAAGCGTCTTGGCTTTCTCGTAAGGGGTGCCGCATCCACTTTGCCACACTTCAGCAGCTTCGGCGCTGCGATGGTTGAGGAGTGATGGTGGAATGTTATTGCAATGAATGTTATCGACAACATAGTCCCTCAATGCCTCCACTAGCAACATATTGCGTTCGTGCTGGCTGAGGTTGCCGAGTTTGCGTATTCTGACTCGTTCAGAGTTTATCAGTGGTATTGCATCGACAATCTTTCCTCTCACTTGTTTCATGTCGGGATTGACCGACTCTCGGTTCGAGAACCATACGGTGGGGTAGATGGTCTCTGCCGCTGGCAGGTAGTCGTCTCCGTAGGTCTGTTTGAGGTTGTTGGCCACTATGTGGAGGGTGTATTTGTCGTCCGGCTGCTTGATGTCGGCTCCGTTGGCCTCGAGGCGATAGTAGAACTCCATGTCGTACGGCTGGTCGATTATTATCTCGTATTTATCAACGGGGCAATCCTGTGTCAGTTGTATTTTCTGCTGGAGGATGTCGGTCTTTGACGTTATGGTGTAGTCGAGCACTATGGTGCAGTCGTATTCAAGCGCAGTGTGGACAATTGCCAGTTCGACGATGTCATTGAATCTGCCGCAACTCTCACATTGCGATGGCAGTTGCTCTACAAAGGCGTTTTCTGGCGTCTTCACTCGGCTGCCGTCCTTGCGTATTGTATAACTCTCGTTTATTGTAAGATTTTGGAATTTCGGGTTATATACCACGAATGTCTCGCCCTTGTCGGCGTATGCGGTTATGGCGCGGTTGCGAAGCAGTGTAAGCTCTTTGCGGTAGTTATACTCCGTCGTGCCGTCCCGTTTAACGGTATAGTGCTGTCTTATCAACTTATATCTTGCATCTGGTTTTTCGGTGCATTGCTCCTGTGCCGACATGTTTGGAACGAAAAGTCCCAACATCGCAAGAGTCATTACTAATAATCCCTTTCTCTTCATATAACTTGTTTTTACATTTGTCAATTCACACTTTCACAATTCACTATTGTCACTTCACCAACACAACGGGTTTGCTCGCTGTCTTGGTCTGGTTTTCTACTATCTGTCGGAATGTCGGCCACTCCCCGGCTTCGTATTTCCGTTTGTTGAGCGCCACCGTCTCCATTATCTCAAACACACTTCCGTGAATGTTGTATGCGAGCGAGTAACTGCCTGTTCTGTCGTTTATCGACGCTGGTACGGTGTATTGGCAGTCTTTGTATTCGTATGGCAGTGTTATGGTCTCTGTCATCCTGACCAGTCTTGAGCAGGCGTCGGCAAAGGGGTATTTCCTCTCCCTGACGCTGGTGTCGAACCTCAGGTGGCTCATCGCCCGGCTGAAGATGTTGCGCATGCTTATGGGGATGAATATGGCCTCGCTTTTTGAAACAACGGCATAGTTCGGTATTTCTATTTGATATACAATCTTTACGGGCTGCTTCAGGTAGTCTTCGGGGCGTGTGTGGTGTACGCTCTTCACCAGCGCCTGGGGGCATACGTTCAGTATCTCTCTCTCCAGTGCGTTGCGCCAGTCGGCCTGCCGTGCAAATATTCGTCTTACTGCTGCGTCGCTCTGCCCTTCGGCGGTTATGGTTATGGTGCCTGTCAAGGTGCCGTCTCGTTCTATCTTTGTGTCGGCGGCTATGTTGAGGTAGTGGTTTTCAGGCTTTGATACTGGTGTTTCCATGAGGTCTGCACCCTCCGGCAGCCCCATCAGGTAGCCCTGCTGTTGCTCGGCGCTGCTCCACAGCTCTCTCACGTTCGGCACCCATGTGGGGTCTAACAGTTCGTAGTTCCCGTTGCGTCGCTCCACCACACACACGCTGTGGTTGAATTGGTCGGCGGCTATACGGTCTATCCGCTCGCCTGCCATCGTCATCGCTGCGTAAGCCTTGAATCCCGCTGCCCTTAGCATTGCCACCAGCAGTCCTGCCTTGTCCTTGCACACTCCGCAGCGGTCTCTGAGATTCATCTCGGCATTGTGCAGTGTGTATCCCTCTCCCGTTCCCATGCTTATCCCGGCATAGCGCATGTTGTCGGCCACCCAGTGTGTCAGGCGGCTGATACTGTCCAGCTCGTCTTTGGCTCCAACCAGAATTATATCGACCTGCTTGAGCAGCTCTTTCGTAGCCTTGAAACTCCCATAGTCTTCGTTCACATTGTAGAACCATATCGACTTCGCCTCCCAGTTGCTGCTCGTCGAAAGCAATAGCTTGCACTCCACATCGTTGTGTGCCAACATCCCTCGTTCTGTCTTGATTGGCTTTATGTCGCGCTTGCTGAAGGTGTATATCGTCCTTTTCCCCTCCTTCTCTGTCTCTGTCTTCACCTTGCCGTTATACACCTCATAGCGCATCTCCTTTTCGGTCAGCGCGTTCACTCTGTACACCTTCAGGTCGATGGGTTCCGTGGCCCAGAATGGCACTATGTCGTAGAAGTGCCCTCTCATCGGCGGTATGTATTTCCCCTCGTCATCCCTGAGCAGTGCGTAAGTGAATCCTTTGCGGTAGGTGCGGTATTCTAACCTGTCGCCCACTGCCAGGTGTCCCACTTCGACCATCTTCTGCTTCGCACCCCAGTATATCAGCCTTGCCGGTGCCGTATAGTCATATATTTTCTTGTCCCTTTTCCCTCCAACCAGCGTGTCTTGCTTGCCGCTGATGCGGTGCACCACCACCAGTTGGAACTCCACGTATGCCGACAGTGGGTCGTAGTCCAGCTTTATCACACTGTTGTTCATACACCCTTTGTTCGTCTTCATCTCCACCATCTTGTGCCCATACACATGGCTCAGACCGCTGCTCTCCATATACACGTATGTCGAGTCGTACAGGGTGCGCTGGTTCTCTCCTTGGGCATAACAAACGGCTACCACCAAGGCCAGCACCGTCAAAAACATTTTTTTCTTTCTCATTATCTGTTGTTTTATTTGTTTCAAATTCAGCATCTGCCTTCTATCTGCTTTCGGTTCACACATGCTATGGTGCTTATGATTCTCGTAAAGAGCGTAAGGGCTATCGGCAGTATCGCCCTGTTGAACTGCTGCGGCCAGCCTGTCGCCATCATGCCTATCACGGCCAGCAGCATCGCAATCTGTATGAATGCCACTATGCGGTAGGCTGTAGCCTGCCCTCTCTCGTCACAGGTTTTTCTCCAGCGTATCCTCGCCCCAGCCAGGTAGAAGAACAGTGGGCTGGCCCACATCAGGTTGAGGTTCCATTTGGCACACCAGTGGGCCGAACAGAACCATAAGAACATCGCCACCAGCGAAAGCATGGCTGGCACCAGGAAGAGCGCTATGTCGAGCCACCCCAGCGTCCACCCTTTCTTCCTCCCTGCGATGCTCAAAACGGCCACGGCAAAGAAAATCAGCCAGAACGTGATCGTGGGCGACACACTCATCCTCAGGGGCTCTCTGCGGTCTTCCAGCAGCTTGACGGCAGGGGCTGCTATCCGCTCCCCGCTGCCTTTGGTCTTCAAGGTGTCAAACTGCCTCATCATCTCCATCGGCAGGAAGGCTCTTTCCCATGTCGAGCAGTCCCTGTCGCATCTCGCACCCAATGCCATGTCTATCGCCAGCCGCCACCATAGCTTGGTCTTCTCGTTGGTGCTATAGACTATCTCTCGGTAGCTCTTGCCCGTCCGGTCGTCGGTTCGATATGCTATTTCTCGGTGGTCTAACGACTTGCAGATGATGTCCCGTATCCTGGTGGCACAGTTGTCCCTGAAGAAATCATATCGGTACCACCGGTAATCCGGTTGGTAGTTGAATTCGAGCATTAGAAACAAGTTGCAGACCTCCTGTTGGCTTAGCATGAGCCGCTGCTCCCATACTGCCCTGCGTTGATGGGTGTAGTCGTTTATGAACGAGCGGTAGCTCTCTCTCGATATGCAGTAGTCGAGGGTTCTTGTGGCGAACTTCCACACGAAATGGGGCGTCGCGAAGTCAAAGGTGCCGTAGTTATACACCACATCGATGCCCGTGGCGGTGTCGCAGATATGCAGCGCACTGTGGCTGAACGAGGTGTATAGTTCGTTGCTGGGCTCGCAGGTCAGCAGTCCTGCCCACGCCGTGGGCGACAGCGGCAGTCGCGTCTCCTGGCCTTTCGCCCCCGTCAGGGCGACGCTCAGCGTGACGAGTATGGTTAGTATCTTTTTCATTGACATGTTGTTTTTTGTGGCCTACTGCTCTGTCACCATGACTTTCTTCACCGTGGTGCCTTGCGTGTTCGTTATTCTGAGCATGTACATTCCGGGAGCGAGTTGCGAGAGGTCTATCCGTCGGCCTTGGGCTTTTGTCAATGTCTGTCCCGTGACCGATATGACTTCAACCTCCGGCGTGGTCTCCGATTCGATGTTCACTATGCCTCTCGTCGGGTTGGGGTATATGGCTATGTCTCTCTTCGTTGCATTGTCGATGGCGTTGGGCTCCGGCTCCGGTTCCGGCTCCGGTTCCGGCTCTATGCTGAAGAAGGTGAGTTTGAAGTTCACGATGTTGTTCCCTACGCTTTCGGTCATGCTCACCGAGTCTATGGTGAAGTAGCTGCTGTCGCCCGTCCAGTAGGTCCGCAGTTCGGTGACGGCGGCAAGGTCGAGGTCGCCCTGTATGGTGTCGCAGTCCGAACCCGGACGCATCATCCAGAGTTTGTGGGGCGTGCCGCTGTTGTCAAACTCGGCGTTGTCGCCCGTGTCGTTCCATCGTGCCACGGTCAGGCCGCTCGCAGGCACCCCCTGGTCGAAAAAGTTCCCTTGGTCGCGCATCTCGAGCAGGAAACTGCCCTCCCCCTCTTCTCCATACGCTATCTTGTAGCACCGTGTGCCGTTGCCCAAGGTGTACCATCCGCTCTCCGTAAGCTCGGTGGGCTCGTCTCCTATGTTCAGGTATCTGTATTTCAACATATACGATGGCTGCTGGCGGTTGGGTCGGTCCATCATGTCCCATTCGCCGAGGGGCTCTACTCTTGTCCAGGCCTGTCTGTGGCTCATGTCCGGAAGCCCCAGCATCCTCATGGCTCCGTAGCAGTGGGCGCTCACGTCGGCGCTCTCGCCTACGATGGTGTAGTTGCCCACCGTGCGGCCGTTCAGTTTCGCGTTCCCGCCATACAATCCTGCCTCCGGCTTGCTGCCAATCCCTAATATCGGTATGCTGTCCTTGAATATGATGGTGAGCAGGTCTATATATCCATCGCCGTCGCCGTCTATGACTAAGTTATAGTCGATGATGCCCACCTCGCTCAGGGCCGCTATCATGTCGCCGATCAGTTCGTTCACCCTCATCGTGCGGTTCGATTCGCACAGGTAGCCGCCCATGTTGTCGTCCGAATAGGGCAGGTAGTGGCCGCGTGGGTTCGGGTCTATGTAGGCGATTATCGTGTCGTTCCACTCTCCGTTGGCCATGATTGTTCTCAGGTGTGTGTGCCGGTCGGTGGTCGCATAGACATAGTTGTGCAGCGTGAATCCCTCTCCGCCCTCGCTCTCAATGTCCGCCCTCAGGCTCGATGGCGTGCGGTCAAGCCTCTCCTGCTCGCCCTCAAACGACACACACACCGTCACGTTTCTCAGTTCCGTCCGGTTCGTGTCAACCGACTTGAAGTATGCCTGCCCGTTGTTGAAGCACGTCAGCGCGTTATCCACTTGGTCTGTAACATATAGTGGCGTGGCGTTGTACTGCCCCAGGGCGTAGTATATGCCCACCGGACGGGTCATCCCCGGGTTGTCGAAAGTCCTGAACACCGTGTCGCCCGGCTCTATGTGCACCTCCGTGGCGTCCAGCCAGCCGTAGAAGTCGTAGGTCTCCGGGCTATATACGTTCACCCCGATGTATCCGTCATACACCGTGTCGCCCACGTTGGCCACCGCATAGCTCCCCCTCACGTTGCCCCCCGTCTGGAAGTCCTCGCCGTCGAGGTCTATCCCTCTGACCAGCATCGGCATTGCCAGCGCGTTGTGTTCGGGCTCCACCCCCACCACCGCCTGCTGGCCGTAGTTGAACTCATAGCGCTCCGCCGGGTTCAGCATCGACACCGCGAAATAGCCGTCATACCAGCCTCCCCAGCCCCAGTTGATGTGAAAGTAGCCGTTGGTGTCGTATCCGTCAACGATGAATGCGTGACCGCCTCCGCCGATGCCCCGTGCCGTGTCTTCAATCGACTGGCCTCCGTAAAGCACCGGCCTGCCCCCGTCCATCTCGTTTTTCAGTATCGTCTGCCACTGGTTGAGCGAGTAGCTGTTGCGGTTCAGACAGTAGTTCGCCTTGTAGTGGAAGGCGTTCGTGAAGGCCGTCGAGGCGTGGGCGCTGTAGGCGCCGCTGCTGCCCGAGCAGTCGCTGTTGTACATCATATTGACGCTTACGCCGCATTGGTAGCACAGCGTGGCGACAGCTGCAATCTGCTCCTCCGTGCTGCTGTCGGTAAGCATGGGCGGCATGTTGTCCCAGTCGTATGTCGTGTTGGCGAAGTCCGCACTCAGCACCCCGTAGCGCCAGCAGTCATATTCCCCCTCGTGCGTGTAGCTGTTGCTCCCCATGCCGTGCTCCGGGAAATGCCAGTAACGCATAATCTGCGCCATGGCCGTCGCCACACACCCCGTGGTCGGATGCCCGCCCAGGTCCGCCAGTGTCGTGTCCTCCGGACACATGTTGTTGTATCCAATATATTGGCGCCAGCGCGAGTCAATCATCGGCGCCACCGTGTCGCCCGCCGCCTTCGTGCGTCCGTTGCGCTCTGACCGCTGGCCGTTGCCGACCGTCAGTCCCTGCGCTTTTGCAAACTCTATCTCCCTGTCATACTCACCCAGCCACCACAGCATCGCCGGCGGCAGCTCCCCTCCCATATCGCCCAGTGCAGGCACGCACCCGTAGGCAATCGTGCGACCGTCCGCCACCCTCTTCACCTCGAACCCCTCTTCACCCACATACAGCTTCACGTTCTGCAGTCCCGTCGCCATCTCCTTCATCGTCTGGCCCTGCACTTTAGTGACTGAAAAAAAATGCAAGCTTGCCACCGCAAGCAGAATCGATAAGACACGTTTATTCATAGGTCGGTATGTTTGATTTATTGATATGTTGATGGGTTTAAAAGGTTTTAAGGGGTTTAAGGGTTTGAAAGGTTTCTGGTCACTGGTCACTGGTCACAGGTCACAATTCACAGGTCACAATTAATCAAATGAAGTGAGTCAAACTAAAAACTAAAAACTAGAAACTTGAAACTAATTAACATGCACATCCATCTGCGGGAAGGGGATAGTGATGCCCTTCTCGTAGAAAGCCTTATACACGTTCTCCCTTATCCGCATCCACACCGTCCAGTAGTCCTCCGTCTTCACCCACATCCACATCGCTATGTCCACCGAGCTGTTCCCCAGTTCGCTCACAGCCAGCTTCGGCATCGGCTCTTTCAGTATCATCGGGTCGTTGTCTATGACCTCCATCAGTACCTCCTTCGCGAAATCGAGATCCGTCCCGTAGGCTACGCTCGCCACCACGTCCAGCCTTATCTGCGGCTGTTTGGTGTGGTTGGTCAGCGACGTCGTCGCCAGTTGCGAGTTGGGCACTATTATGGTCCTGCCGTTGAATGGCTGCATGAAAGTGTGGAAAATGCGTATCTCTTTGACGTAGCCCTTGTATGCCCCGCATTCTATGTAGTCGCCCACCTTGAACGGCTTCATCAGCAGTATGATAACCCCGCCGGCGAAGTTCTGCAGCGTCCCTTGAAGAGCCATGCCTACCGCCAGTCCCGCCGCACCCAGCACCGCTATGAACGATGTCGCCTTGATGCCTATGATGTCCATCACCATGATGACGAGCATCACCTTCAGCAGCACATCCACCAGCGACGCCAGGAACGTCTTCAGCGATGGCTCGGCATTGCGTCTCTCCAGCAGCTTCATGATGCTCTTCTTCAGCAGCTTCGTCAGCTTCAAGCCTATCCACAGCACCAATATCGCTATCAGCAGCTTCGGTATGAAACTCACCGTTAGGTCCGTCAGCGTCTTCAGCCCGTCTTTCAGCAGCGTGTTCTCCCCCGTAACCACATCTTTTATCTCTGCCAGGTTCATGTTGCTCAGGCTGTCTTTCACCGTCTGCGCCACGCTGTCCTGTGTCAGTATCGTCTGGGTGAATTCGTCCGTCGGCATCTCCGGTTTCCCCCCTGTCTTCTTCAGGGCTGCCGCCATTAATTGTGCGTCGTTGTCGTCAAGTAAAATCATAGTAAAGGTTTAAAACTAAGAGTTTAGAACTACTGACCTTTTTATTTTTGTACTATTTTATTAATGCAAAGATAGAAAAAAATAATAAAAAAATAAAATAGTGACCAGTGACCTGAACATGGTGACCAGATACAGGACACGGGTCACGGGTTACAGGTCGCTGATTGTTAGGAGGTTGATGGTTTTGGCTTGGTTTTTCTGTATTAGTTCTTTATTACTTTTGTAATGATTCTGTAATAGTTTTGTAGGGGGAAACTGCTGGGAAGCTGATAGTTGGATGGGAGAGAGGACAAGGTTGGAAGGTCGTAATTGGGGTGGTGTCGGGTAGTTGGTTGGTTGGTTGGTTGGTTGGTTGGTTGGTTGGTTGGTTGGTTGGTTGGCGCGGAGTTAAGTCTGTCAATAGTCAATAATGATTTCGGTGGTGGCGAGATGTCAAACTGTCATTTTTTATTTTCAATGACGGACGACTCGGAGCGTTGCAGTTGCTGATTTTTAGAATTTCATAAAATAAACTGTGTATTTCATACATTGCCCGTCAAAAAGCTTCGTCGGGCAGTGGTTTATTGATACTTTTGCAACGTGAATGAAAAGAAAGTTTATATGATAGAGAAAAATGTGTATCTTTGCAAATGCTTACGAGAGGTATGTAAGTGTATGCAAGAAAAGCATTGCGATCCTGTCCTTGTCTATAAAAATCGGCAAAATTTTGAAGGAGGTCAGAGCATTTTGCTTTCGCTTGTGTGTATATGCCATAGAGGCATATCAGCAGGCGTGAGATATGTTCCTTCAACACCGTTCCTTCAGTGGCGTTTGCCGATGCCAATAGACAGACGGACATGAGCACAAGGTCTCATGCCTTTCTTTATTGCCATTAGACTAAAACGAATAAAAACAAATATTAACCGATTAGAAGTTGCGCCCGACACGAATAAGGGTTTTGAATTATGACGAAATCCACAAGCATTATTATTGCAATAGCCTGTTTGTTGATTGGCTTTACGGCAGGATCGCTTATTTTTGGTCTAACTCAGCACAAAAAGAATTCGGAACTGTCTGAAAATGTTCGTCATTCGTGGTATGATGCAGTCATTAAGGCCACAGACATGGCATCTTCGTATTATGCAGATAGAGAAATCGCAGGAGATGAATATTACATAATATACGCAAAAGGTATCTTGGATGGTACGGCAAGTGCAGTGGAAGAGATGAACTCTGTATTGATGGCAATTGACGAGCCGGTTGATTTTTTGTTCGATATGGAAACTATCAAGCAACAAATGTTAAATTCGGCGGACACAAAAAAATCACTCGTAAAATCAGGATTGGTAAAAAGTGCCTTTGATACAGAACCTGGAAATCCAGTACATTTTTAAGTCAAATGAAGAACATGGATTATATGCGGAGAGATGTGGATGAGGGGGCTGAGGATTTCGAGTACGTTGACAAAAAGAAAGAAGCATTAGGGTGTTTGGGCGTAATTGGTGAAGAGGTTTTGGGTTGCGTATTCCGGTTAGTGATAGGTGGAGTCATGTTCGGTATAATAATGCTATTGGTGAGAGCATGTGTTAATTAAAACTTTACAAAAATGGCAATACTATCAAATTTATGGGTTAGAATCGCGGAGTGGTTTGAAGACCGTAGCGATAGGTCTAACCTGGTACGTGGATTCAATAAAACCGCACGTGAGTCATTCACAATTGGAACAGTCCCTGTTTTGCTAAAAGCGAGCATTTCCAGAGGGTACAAACCATATCGCCATCAGTTTTCAAATATTCTTGGCGGAAGTGGATTCCGCATACAGGCGATGTCGGGACGTCAACTACAAAAGGGCGACATCGTCAACATTGGAGCTGTTGTATTAGCAGACAATGTACTCGTACGTCGGATGGTAGTCCTAGGATTTGACACATTAGAGGTTCATTGCGATGTTGGGTCGCATGGATGCAGATGGCAATTGCATGATTATATAATGATAGGAGGATAAACAATGAATAATGATACGTTAAGCTTAGCTATAGACAGCATTTCTAAACAAGTTGACAAATCGGTGTCTCACAACTTCTGGATGTGGATAGCCATTGCAGAATTTATGGTAATAATCATTCTGCTAATAGCGAGAACAACTAAAATGAATAATATGAAAAGAGATGTCAAACGTAAGGTGAAGAATGAGGAAGAGATAGACTTTTCCAACACATTGACCAGCGCTTTTCATGCCAAAGAATTATATGATGAACTGAAGGTAAAGTGTCATCCTGACAGGTATGCTACGGACGAAGAAAAACGAATAATAGCAGATAGCTTGATATTACAAATTGCCGAAAACAAACACAATTACAAAAGACTTGTTGAATTACGCGACGAGGCGAAGCAAAAACTTAATATCAACGTATAAAAACATAACATTATGGAAGACGGTCTGGTATTTTTCGTTATTATCGGCTTGATTATAAGAACCGTTGTTGGTGGAATTATTGGCAATAAACACAAGGCGGGAGTTGGTTGGGGAATTGTACTCGGTGCTTTTCTCGGCATTATCGGATGGATTATTGCTGCGTGTAGTGGTAAGAAAGACAAACCACACTTCGACGATATGTCAAAGGAGGATGACAAATGAAAGGATGTGGTTGGGCACTTATTGTCTTTGGTGGACTTGCTGTCTTGGGTATGTTTGCAGGTTTGGCAATGGGACGAGAACCAAATGGAGGCGCTGGGGTAATTTTATTGTGGTTGGATTATATCTATTGCATCGTGCAAAACAAAAAGAAAAAGAGAAGGAAGAACACGACGAATGGAGCAAAAACGAGTGAGGTATGGAACTCTCCGTAAAGTAAGAATAATGAAGTATTGAAACAATATAACAAACATGAAGAATATCTTTATCGCAATTCTTATGGTGGCTTCGGCTGTAAACATCTAAAACACCACGGGTTCGAATTTTTTTTCAGTTGGTTTATTGCGAAAACTGCTAAATGGGCAAAACTTGCCCAAGTTTTTTACATCTAAAAACTCTGAATCTTCTTTGCGAAAAACACGAAATTGAAATGCATTTCGCTGTTTCACCTAAGAGACGCTCGATTGCCGCGGTTTGTCATCACTTGGAGTGACCGGCTCGCATACTGAATGACCTTGCCCAAAGTGAGGCCGACACTATCGCAGCCAGCGACAACGCCAGCATCGGAAGCGTAAACCGCACATCCTCAACCGTCGCCCCGGGCAGCTTCGACACCCAGTGCGTCACGCTGCATATCGCACCCAGCAGCCAGTCCACCACATCCTGCATGACCATCCAACCCCACGGCCATCGGCTCACCGCCAACATGACCATGACGCTCGCAAGCAAAACACCAGCAAAAGGCACTATCAGTACATTGCCAATCAGAAACCAAACGGATGTCTCGTGGAAGTGATACAGTATCAGCGGTATAGTGCTCACCTGTGCCGCCAGGCACACCGCCACATAGTCCCACGTCTTCGTACCTGCTGCCTTCAACGCATTCTGCCACAACGACGCTGTCTTGTATTCTCTCGCTCTCTCGCGTCGAGCCAGCGCCCCGATGGGTCGTGCAAAGGTTATGATGCCCCATACCGCGGTGTAAGACAACTGGAAGCCCACATCGGCTATCAGCGTCGGCCTGTAGGTCAGCAGCGATATGGCCGACAGCCCTAAGGCGTTGAGTGTATCGCCTCGTTCATATATCGCCTTGCCGACGATGATGAACGAGAACATGACGCCTGCCCTCATCGTCGATGCCGCCGCTCCCGTCATCTCGACAAAGAGCCATACCGCCGTCAGCTCCACGGCTCTCCTGAGCCATCTGGCTCGCCTGCCGTTGCCGAACAGTCTCACTATGGCGCCTGCCAGTGCCGCCACCAAGCCTACATGCAGCCCCGACACACACAGCAGATGAGCCACTCCCGCCGCCCTGAACTCCTCTCTTGTGATGTCTGTCGGGGCTCGCCTGTCGCCCAGCATCAGGGCTTTGGCTACTCCCTGTCTTTCGGGGGTGAGTTTCGACGTTGACAGCGTCGCCGTCAGATTCTGCCGCAGCTTCTCGATACGCACTCTTGGCGAGGGATTGAAAGCCACGGGTTTGGCGGACTTGGCGAAGAACACCATGGCTACACCTTTGTGCCGCAGGTATTTGCGATACTCAAAACCGTTCCCGACGGTCTCCAAGGGTTCGGAAAAACGCCCCACGGCTGCCACTGTGGTGCCAGCGGATATTCCTCCCTCGGCGGTGTCGAAATAGAAGACGGTGGAGCCTGTTGTGGTCATCATGCTGTCGCCCACGCCAATGCCTTTGACCTCGGCTGTCGCCTTGTACTTTTTCGTGGTCCGCTGTGGCTCGCTGGTTATCTCTGCCACAATAAGGCTCTCTTCCCCTTCTCCCAGAACATGGGCGTAGTGACTCTCCTCTTTCATCGGGTTGCGTATGTCGTAGGCTGCCAACCACAACGCCATGGCTGTCAGCATCATCCCCAACGCACGCACCGCTTTGCCGTTACCCATCTTGCTCCATATAAATCCGGCGGCATACAGCAGGCTCACACCCGCCGCCGCAGCCAGCATCCAGATCCCTGCTTCCCCTCCGAGTTCGCCGTATGTACCCACTCCGCATCCTGCCGCATACGCCACCGCATAGGCTAACAAGCCGTTCCGCTCCCTTTGTGTCCCGCCGTCCCTCAATTCTATTCGCGCGTCCCCCTTTCTCTCAATTCCGCTTGTAGTGCGGATGGTAGGTCTCTATCGTCTCCCTCAGGTATCCTGGCGACAGGTGCGTGTATATTTCGGTGGTAGCCAGGTGGGCGTGTCCGAGCATCTCCTGCACGGCCCGCAGGTCGGCGCCGCCGTTCACCAGTTCGGTGGCGAAGCTGTGTCGCAGGCTGTGGGGCGACACATGTTTTTTTATGCCTGCTTTCTTCACCGCATCTTGCAGGAACATGAATACGAAGTTACGACTCAAGTGCCGTCCCAGTCGGCTGATGAACACATAGTTCTCTTCGCCTTTCTTTATGTTCTGGTGCGACCGCACGTTGTGTATGTACATCTCCAGCAGTTCCAGAGCCCTTTTGTTTATCGGCACCCACCGCTCTTTGTCGCCCTTTCCGAAGATACGCAGACATTCCTCTTCGTCGTATATGTTGCCCAGTTTCATAGTCACCAGTTCGCTCACTCGCAGACCACATCCGTACAGCACCTCGATGATGACGTAGTTACGCTCGCCATCGGCGGTAGAGCGGTCGAAGGTGGCCTGTATGGCTCCGATGTCCTCGTCGGTCAGTATGTCGGGCAGATGCTTTGGACGTTTGGGCAGGGTTACGAACTCGGCGGGGTTCTCCTTCATCCGGTCATCTACTATCATCATCTTGTAGAACGACCTGAAGGCCGACACGAACCTGCTCTGCGTGGTCGCGGCTATGTCCAGCTCGTTCAGCTCGGCAATCAGGCTCTCGATGTCGCGGGTCTGTACCTCCTCGGGCTTGTAGCCTTTCTCCACGGCGTAACGCTCCAGGTGGGCGATGTCGCTCAGATACGCTGTCGCCGTGTTGACCGACAGCCCGCGCTCCAGTCGCAGGTGGGTCTCAAACTCCCGCTCCATCTCCCGCCACCGCTTCATTAAGATATCATCGTCCATGCCTGATTTGTGACCTATGATCTGTGAATAGTGATTTGACAAATGTAATTTTCGAACTCGCAACCTGTTGCCTACTGACTATTGACCACTACTTACTACTTTCCGCCTTCTGCTTCCAGTACCATTTCACGAAGTCTATGATATTCTCCTGCTTGCGGTATTTGTGGTTGAGGTCCTCTTTCTTCGCGTCGAGGTTTATTCGCCCATACTGTTTCGAGCGTCCTTCGATAGCCCTTGTGCGCTTGCGGAAGTAGGCCGACGGGTTGCCTGGGTTCCTCCTCAGCGGTGCCGGCAGGCTCACCGCCAGTTCCGCCGCCTCGTGGCGTGTCAGCTCGCTGGCGTGTTTGCTGTAGTAGTGCTGGCTGGCCGCCTCCACGCCATAGATGCCGTCGCCGAACTCTATCACGTTCAGATACACCTCCATGATGCGTTTCTTGCCCCAGAACCACTCTATCAGTTGCGTGTAGTAGGCCTCGACTGCCTTGCGCCACATGCTTCGTTTGTGCGGCAGGAAGACGTTCTTGGCCGTCTGCATCGAGATGGTGCTGCCGCCTCGTATGCGCCGCCCTCGCTTGTTCTCCTTGTACGACTGCTTCAGCTGCTTCACGTCGAAGCCGTGGTGGTACATAAACAGGCCGTCCTCGGAGGCTATCACGCAATCAACCATATAGTGCGACACGTCGTCAACCTTCACGTTCTTGTGCTCGAAGTTCACAGGGCGGTTCTTCTGGAACAGCTGCTGGTTGAACCGCTGCACCATCAGCGGCGTCAGCGGTGGGTTGACCCACTTGTATGTCACCACCAGCATGATGGACAGCAGCCACAGCGCCAGCGGCACCACCCACAGCAGCCTGAGAACCTTACGCCACCACGGCAGCGTATTCCACCCTGCCAGTTTGCGCCCTTTCTTCTTCGCCTTGGGCTTGCTATTTGTTTTCCTCTTTTTCAATGTGCTTATATATTGACTAAAACTAAAAACTAGAAACTAAAAACCTGAAACTCAGTATAAAAAGTTATTATATGGATAACGTATCGCGTGGATACGCTTTATGTCGTCGTACATCATGGCCCGCAGGGCTTCTATGTTCTCCTTGTTGGCGGCGGAGATGAAGATGCTCTGGTGGTCCCCCTCTTTCGCCATCCAGGTCTCTTTCAGCATGTCGAGTGTCCAGTTGGCTTTCGTCGTCGGTGTCAGGTCGTCCTCTTCTTTGGGTGTATAGGTGTAGGCGTCAATCTTGTTGAACACCATGATGGTCGGTTTGTCGGCGCACCCTATCACGTCAAGCGTACGCTCCACCTCCTCGATCTGCTCCTCGTAGTTGGAGTGCGAGATGTCTATGATGTGCATCAGCAGGTCGGCTTCTCGAACCTCGTCCAATGTCGATTTGAACGACTCGACAAGTCCGTGGGGCAGCTTGCGGATAAAGCCCACGGTGTCGGTGAGCAGGAACGGCAGGTTGTCGATGACCACCTTGCGTACGGTGGTGTCGAGCGTGGCGAACAGCTTGTTCTCCGCCGTCACGTCGCTTTTGCTGAGCAGGTTCATCAGCGTTGACTTGCCTACGTTGGTGTAGCCTACGAGTGCCACCCTCACGAGGCTTTCGCGGTTCTTGCGCTGCAGCGTCTTCTGCTTGTCGATGTCGCGCAGTCGCTCTTTCAGCAGGCTTATCTTCTCGGTGATGAGCCGCCTGTCGGTCTCTATCTGTGTCTCTCCTGGCCCTCGCATCCCTATGCCGCCTCGTTGCCGCTCCAGGTGTGTCCACATTCGGGTGAGCCTCGGTAGCATGTATTGCAGCTGAGCGAGCTCCACCTGTGTCTTGGCGGTGGAGGTGCGCGCATGCTTGGCAAAGATGTCCAATATCAGTGTTGTCCTGTCGAGGATGCGGCATTCGAACGTCCGTTCCAGATTACGTAGCTGGGCGGGCGTGAGTTCATCGTCAAACACCATGATGTCGGCATCCAGTGCCTCCTTGTAGCCCTTTACCTCCTCTATCTTGCCGCTTCCGATATATGTGCGGGTGTCTGGCCTGTCCAGTTTCTGTATCACCTTCTTCACTGGCTCGCCGCCGGCTGTCTGCAGCAGGAACTCCAGTTCCGAGAGGCACTCCTCGCAGTACTCCATCTTGGTGCCGAACGGACAAACTGCCACCAGTATCGCCTTTTCGCTCTCTGCTTTGGTCTCAAAGGTGTTTCGCTCCTGTGGCGTGGGCCGTTTGCGGTTCTCTGCCTCCCACGTGCCTATGTTGTCTTTCCATTTGCCTTTGTCGGGCTTCCATTTGGCTCCCATCGACCCTGTCTTTGTTTGTATGTGTTGTCGTTCCTCACGGCCTGCCGCAATATCAGTTCCAGATATTTGCAGCTCTCCTCCCACGAATAGTTCTTCTCTACGAATGCCCGACCCCTGACCGACAAGCTTTCTCTCAACTGGCTGTCGCCCAAGAGTCTCACTATGTGGCTGGCCATTGCGTCAGTGCATTTCCCCACCAGTATCTCCCTCTTTGATGTGGCTCCCAATGTGCCGTTGGCAACCAGCGTGGTGACACACGGGATCCCCATCGCCATGGCTTCGAGCAGCTTGTTCTGCAATCCCGACCCCGTTAGCATCGGTGCTACAAATATGCGTGCCGACCGGTAATACGGCCTTATGTCTTCCACCCATCCCGTTACCGTCACTCTCTCCCCGGCAAGCGCTCTCACAGCTTTCGTCGGCTCGGCCCCTGCCAGCACAACGGTGGCATTGGGCAGATTGCGCCACACTTTGGGCATGATGCGCTCTACAAGGAACTTGGCTGCGTTCACGTTGGGTTCATACTGCATGTTGCCGCAGAACACAATGTCGGTGGTCTTCTCCTCATCGCCCGGGGCAAAATAGTCGGCATCGATGCCGTTGGTGACCACATCTATGTGAATGTCGCTCTCCTTTCTCACTGCCCGTCTGTCTCGTTTTGAGATGATGGTGTATCGGTCGAACACCTCCAACGCTTTCTGCTCGGCCTTTTCGAGACATACGGCTTCGTGGTTCAGTATCTTTTTCCATAGGCCTGTCGTCATCTTGGCTCTCCGGCTCACATTGGTTGACAGGGCGTCTTGGTAGTCGATAACCTTGGTGGTCTTCGACTTCTCAACCCACGGCATGGTCCTCACCATCTGGCAGTACAGCACATCCGGCTTCACGCTTTTCTCGTATCGCTTGAAAGCCATTCGTGTGCCTATCGAGTCCCAATAGCCCAGCTGGAGCGAACGGCCCGTGATAAAGTAGAGGCCGGCGTTGATGATGGACTTCAGTTTGGTCAGCTTGACAATCTTGACCTTGGCACAGAACATGCTCACGGCTTCTATCTCCTCTTTGCTCAGCTTGCTGTGGGTTGTGCAGAATAGATATATCTGGTTGCTTTTCGCCAGCTGCTTCAGTTGGTGGTAAGCCCTCAGTTTGTCGCCTTTCTCAAGAGGGTAGGGGAATCGTGGAAGTACTGCAAGTATGCGCATCGGGGAGTTGTTAATAGGTTGTGTTCTTGAAAAGGTTCGCTTCGCTTAAAAGGTTCAAAAGGTTGAAAGGTTTTAAAGGTTTGAGGTGCTATCTGCCGCCTGCTAACTGCTAACAGCTATTTTCTAAAACAACTCACTCTGGGTTCCTTCTGCATATCCCATACGGTCGTCCTCTGTCTGTTGTCCTCCTTCGTCTGCCTGCTCTTCTTCCTCGTCGTACTCTGGTTCAGGCAGAGGGTCGAGCCAGCGGAATTCCTTGACCTCCACTGTGCTGAGCCGTTTGCCTTTCGCCTTGTAGCCTTTTACCGCTATGAAGTCGTATATGTCGATTATCTCGCTTTCCACCTTCTTGCCCGAGTTTTCGCCATACACCATCTCCAGCCTTGGGTATGTGTCCATCGTGTATGTCACCATCGCATCGCCGCTGCCCTCTTCAAGGTAGGGGAGTTTTTTATCGGTGGCGTCTTCTACCGAGAAGCGTTTCACATAGTAACTGCCGCCTTCGGCTTCTTTATACACTATGGTCACTATGTTGTGGCGGTTGTATTTGCGTATTTCCAGCAGGTCGTCATCAAAGTGGTTTGAGAGGTCGAAGTTGGTGTTGCGGAATGTGCCCGACTGCATGAGGGTGAAAATCTTGTCGGCACCCTTGAACTCGCCGAGCAACCGTCCCGCCTCGGTGACGTTCAGACGTTTCACGCTCTCGTCAAACCATATCTTGCGGGCTCCGAGTGTGGACACTCCTTCGCCAACCTTGTTGATGTTTCTCACTGCGTTGCGAGTCAGTATGTTGCCAATGGCCTGACGACCCTTGATGGCAAGGGTGGCGAAGTCGAAGTCGAAGCTGGTCTTCTTCAGCTTGGGCTTGCTCACATGGTGTATGGTTATCACCTCGGCCTCGCCGTTGGGGTTTGCTGTGAAGTAGAGCACCTTCGAGTTCTTTGTGCCTTTGGTTAGGTCGTAGGGCTTGTCTCGGGTGATGCCCGTCACTGAGAATCGCTTGACGAAGATATATCCGGCCGAGCCGTCGCGATAGACCATGTTATATACCGTTCTCTCGTCCCTTTTGCGGAAGACAGATATGAATATTATTTCGGTGCAGTCGGTCGAGCCCACAAAGCACTTGTCCTGCACCTTGGTCACCATCATCGAGCCGTCGCGGCGAAACACTATTATGTCGTCCATCTTGGAACATTCGCACACGAACTCCACGCCATCCTCTTTCTTGAGGTTGTATCCGGCGAAACCCGTAGTGCGGTTGACATACAGTTTTTCGTTGGCCACCGCCACCGTCGCGGCCTGAATGTCCTCGAAGTTGCGTATCTCTGTCTTGCGTTCACGCCCCTTGCCGTACTTCTCCAATAGGTGCTTGAAATACGATATGGCGTAGTCGGTGAGGTGTGCCAGATGGTTGTTCACCTCCTCGATGTTCATCTCAATCTCCTCGATTTCCTCGGCAGCTTTCTTGATGTCGAACTTCGATATTTTCTTGACAGGTTTCTCGGTCAGTTTCAGCACATCGTCGCGCGACACCTCACGTTTCAACTTTTTCTTGTAAGGACCGAAGGCTTTCTGCATTTCATCGACTTGCTCGTCGAAGTCGATGCTGTCCTTCTTCTCCATCTTTTTGTAGATGCCTTTCTCGAAGAATATCTTTTCGAGCGACACCCAGTACCATCTCTCGTTCAGCTCGTCAAGCTGTATCTCCAGCTCCTGCCGCAGCAAGTCGCGTGTCCGCATCGTGGAGTGGCGAAGTATGTCAGACGCTGTCATGAACACCGGCTTGTTGTCAACAATCACGCAGGTCTGTGGCGAGAAGGATATCTGGCACGACGTGAAGGCGTAGAGTGCGTCTATCGTCTGGTCGGGCGACACGCCGCCTGGTAGGAAGACCACCACCTCTGCCTCCGATGCCGTGAAGTCGTCAACCCTCTTTATTTTTATCTTGCCCTTCTCCGATGCCTTTGCGATGCTTTCACGCAGGTCGGTGGTTGTCACCGAGTAGGGCACCTCAGTTATCACAATCGCCTTGCGCTTCTCGTCGTAGTGCATCTTGGCGCGGATACGCAGCCTGCCGCCTTGTGCGCCATCGTTGTATCGCGTCACGTCGATCATGCCGCCGGTGGGGAAGTCGGGGAATATCTCAAACTCCTCGTCTTTCAGTATCTTCACGCTGGCATCCATCAGCTCGCAGAAGTTGTAGGGCAGTATCACCGACGTCAGTGTGACGGCGATGCCCTTGGTGCCCTGCGCCAGCAGCAGCGGGAATTTCACAGGCAGAGTCTCAGGCTCTTGGTTGCGTCCGTCGTAGCTGGGCTTCCAGTTTGTGGTCTTCTTGTTGAACACCACCTCTTTGGCGAATTTCGACAGTCGCGCTTCTATGTATCGGCCTGCAGCCGCGTCCTCGCCCGTCAGTATGTTTCCCCAGTTACCCTGGCAGTCTATCAGCAGGTTTTTCTGCCCCATGTTGACGAGAGCGTCCTTGATTGACATATCGCCGTGCGGGTGGTATTGCATAGTGTGGCCCACAATGCTCTGCACCTTGTTCATTCTGCCGTCGTCCATCTCCTCCATCGAGTGCAGAATCCTGCGTTGCACGGGCTTCAAGCCGTCGTCGATGGCAGGCACCGAGCGGTCCAGTATCACGTCCGATGCGTAGTCGATCCAATAGTCTCTGAACATGTTGCCCAGCGATATTGTCTCGCCTTCGCCAGCGGGTGTCTGCTCTTGTGAGGGTATGTAGTCAGATGAAGCCGTGAGGTTCTCGTTCAGTTCCTCGTCGTTTGGAATATTGGTCTCGTCGTTGTCCACTTGTTTCAGTTTATCGTTCCAAAATCAAAAAAACGCTTGACTCGATAACCAAAAGAAATCAAGCGTGGGTGGTCACCCTCACAATCTCTCAGACTCTCGATTTACTATCGTTCACTTAATCCCATCCAGTGTCTTCTGTATGTTCGGCTTCAGCTCAGGGAACCTTGTGCAGTGGTGACCCGAGTTGTCCTGCCAAACTACCTGGTCGGCGTTCGGGAAGGCGGCGATGGTGTCCTTGTGGTCGCCCAGGGTGTCGTCGTCGGTGCTGAGGGCCAGGTTTATCTGATGCTCTCTCTTAGGCAGCTTTGCGAACACCTCGTCCTCGCATTTCTGATACGACTCCAGGTTCTTCATGGCTATCGGCATCAGCTGAGGCGCGCGTTTCTGCAGTTTCGGCACGATGTGCTTATTGAACTGCTCCACAGGGTGTATGGCCGGGTTTATACCCCACACGGGGCCCTCGAACCATTTGGTGGCGCACAGGGCGAAGAAACCACCAAGACTGCTGCCCACCAGCATGTCCACATGGTTCTTCTCGATGATTTCCTTTATCTGGGCCTCCATCTCCTGTGCGGTGTAGTGGTTGTAATCCAGATCCGGCACGAGCACCTTGCAGTCAGGAAACATCTGTTTCAATTCCGCAGCCTTGCGGGCACCGCTGTTAGAACGGTAGCCGTGAATGTAAAGTATAGTCTTCATCATGCGTATGTTTTTGTTTGTTATTTTGTTGCCGCTATTTATTGCATTTTATATATTTATCCATAACGACGGCACAACAACCTTTATTGTGTCATCAGCGGAACAATGTCCGATTTTTCTATCAACAAGTTTTCAACACCCACTCACCATGCCTCCGCCTTTGAAGAAACTTGTTTAGCGGCTTCCAAGGATAACATCGGCTGCTGATTCTATCACGTTGTCTATGCCTTGTGCTGTAGCTGTAGGGGATATTAGGACCACCGAGTCGGGCGGCACACCGTTTTCGTAGTTTTTGCCGTCGGGGGCGAGTGTTCGGGTGATGGGGAAGCGGTAGGTCCAGCCGTTGGGCAGTTCGCCACCGTTGGGGAGGCCGAGTCCGCCGCCTGTGGTGTCGCCCATCAGCAGCATGTTGTCGTAGCTTTTGGCACAGAGGGCGAAGAACGACGAGGCGCTGTACGACCCTCTGTCGGTGAGCACAACGAATGGTTTGCGGTAGGGCTCGTAGTCGCCGTTTGAGAAGGGCGAATAGACTTTCTCGGCCACGGAGAAGTCGTCGTGAGCAGGGCCTGATTTTATCTGTGAGGTGTAGAGGTGCGCGTGCTTGGCGGGCATCAGGGCCAGGATGTTCCAGATGTTCTCCACCGATCCGCCACCGTTCTGCCGTATGTCGAATACCACGCCAGCGGCATCGGGATAACGTTTCAGGATGTTGTTGAGCGTGGCGGTGGAGGCCGAGTTGGAGAACGAAGAGTAGCGGATATAGAGCACCGAGTCGCCGCGCAGGGTGTTGTAGGCGAAGCCGCCAGCCGAGTGGTAGTGAGGTCCCAGATAGTTAAGAGTCACCACGTTGGGCTCGATGTTGCGATGTCCGTAGGTTTGCAGGAAAACCTCCTCGCTGCGCGACACATCGAAAGGCGATATGATGTTCACATGGCCGTCGTTCAGCGAGTTGAGCATGTTGGCCAGCACGCGGAAGAGGCTGTCGTCGGAGATGTCGTCGCCCACCTGCGGAGCGTAACGGTTGCGGACGGAGTCCCAGTCGATGCCTTTCACGTCGAAGAGGGCATACTGGAGGTCCACCCGCTGCCAGAGGTAGTCGAACACCGCCGAGGGAGACTGCTCAGGGTTGCGCAGGAAGGCTTTCTCGCACGAGGCGAAGAGCAGAGCTGATGCAATCAATATAAATATGGTGCGTCTGTTCACTTTTTGAGCAATATGTTAAATTCTAACAGCAGTTGGTGGTTGACTTCGTCGTATTGCCAGTCGCCTGAGCCGTGCGAGGAGCGGTAGTCCCAACGGTAGGCCAGGGCGATGCGGTTGCCGCTGCGCAGGTTGAATCGAACGCCCAGCTCGGTGGCTAGGTGGGGCAGCCAGGCGAACGAGGTGCGGTAGGAGGAGAAGAGGTAGTCTTTCTGATCGCGGGCTCCGGTGTAGTTGTCGATGAACGAGAAGCCCGGACGGTAGGCGAGACCGAAGGGTGCCAGAGAGATGGAGGCGTAGGCAGAGAACCAGCCGGGCAGCACGGCGAGCGAGTTAGAGTTGGGCAGGTCGTACTGGACACGGAAGATGATGTCAGGCTGGAACAGGTCGGAGAGCGAGAAGGAGGCGTTCATGAATTTAGGAGCGTAGCCGATGTAGGTGTAGTTTGAGAGGCCGCCGCCTACGGCAATGCTCCAAGAGGCCTCGTTGTTCTGCCACACCCTACGTCTTGCGGCGATGCCGACTTCGGCCGAGCCGCCATAGCCGCTGTAGCTGCCGTTTTTCAGCAGATGTTTTATCTTCGATGTGCTCAGTATGCCACGAGCTGCGAACAGCCCCGAGAATGTCCAGTCAACCGTCTCGGCGTTGAAGGCGACGCTTTGGCCGACGGAGAGGGCGTCGTAAACACGCGGCGAGGTGCCGAGGTCGCGGCTTACCCCATAGCCGGCGGCGTTGCCCAGCGTCAGCGAGAAACGCGGATGGCCGAGGCTCTGGGCGTCGGCGGCTGCAAGGCAGAGGAGGCAGGCGACGAAGGCCGCCAGACGAGGGTTGATATGGATTGGGTGTTTGATTGCCGTAGAGTTTGAATTATGCTGCAAAGGTACTACTTTTTCTTGTTACTTTTGTGTTTTGCGATATGTTTCGTATATTTATAATCGCTAACTTGCTGTCCACCTTGGCACTCATCGGCGGGTAGAGTTTGCCGTCGATAAGCTGCATCGAGCGATAGACTTTCACCTTCGGCTCTGCCTCCAGCTTGGCCACCTTCTCGCGGTCGCTCAGCGGCTTTGTGCCGACCTCGGCATTCTTTCTTATTAGAATACACCTTCAATAAGTTATATGCACCGTTAGGTTCCTGTCGATGCAGGTAGAATGCTTTTCTCCCTTGCTCATCCATTTCGTACAACACATCTGTCGGGAACATAATAACACCAATAATTCGCTCAATGTCGTAATATTGGCGGAAATAATTTGAATGACACCAAAAAAAGAAAGGGCGGATGCAAGTAATTGGTTGTATTACAAGATTTAGCGGAGATTTTAATAAAAAAGGGAGAAGGCTTCCCGTAAGGGGTTGGTTGATTTTTGATATTTTTTTTTGTGGGATTTGTTTTGTTGTGATTTATTTTGTATCTTTGTAAAGTGAAAAAGTCAGTTGTGTGTCATTGTATGATGCAGTATATCAATCATATAGGGTTGTATATGTAGTCTTTTCCACTGTTTTTGGCAGTAGTGTTACAGCTTGTAACATACTGTCAATGAAAGATTAAATCATTCACTTTCGTTTTACTTCTGTATCACTGATGTATCAGCGGTGTATTACTATTGTTCTGGGTATAAGGTCTATTCGTGGCATATTTAATACCCCTTAAGGGTTTCTTTAGGTGGGCTCTAGGATGGGGCTTAGTTTTGTTTTGCTGGGTTTTCTAGGCTTTCTAGGTTTTCTAGGCTTTCTAGGTTTTCTAGGCTTTCTAGATTTTCTAGGTTTTCTGGATTTTATGGGGTTTAGGGATGTTGTGTGGCTTCGGAGGGTTATGGGGTGGAGGTTTTGGGAGGTATTCCACAATCTGTTGAAATCTTTTTTGGTATAAGTTTATAAAAAGACGTATTTTTGCAGCCTAAACGAAAAACAGTAAAATACAGATACATGAAAAAGAGCAAGCGTTTATTGATTGTTGCGGCGATGGCCGTGGCTACGGTGTTCACGACGGTTTCATGCGACAAAAGCGGCGTGAAGGTGTCGGAAAAGGAAATTATCGCAATGCAGGAGCGTTACGACAGCATCATGGAGCAATATGCCAAGGTGAAGGCTGACAACCAGGAGTTTGACGGCCAGATGGCGAAGAAGGACAGCACCATAAAGGTGCAGGCTGCCGAGATACGCGACCTGCTGGCACAGCTGCGCAAGGCCAAGAGCGGTCAGCAGTCGGCGGGGGGCAGGCAGCAGGCATCGGCAAGCGGTCAGGCATCGGCAAGTGCCTCGGTGACGGTGGATTGCAGCAAGCAGGAGGCAGAGCTGCGCTCGAAAGAGTCGGCCATCAAGGAGCTGCAGCGCCGTCTCGATGCACAGGAAAAGGAGATTGCGCAACTGAAGAAGAGCAGTCAGCAGTCGGCGTCGGCCTCTGCTTCGGCTTCGGCATCGGTTTCGGCCAGCGAGAGCCAGTGCAAGGCACAGGTGGAGAGGCTGCAGAAGCAGGTGTCGCAGCAGGAGGGCGTGATAGCCAGCCTTAACGGCCAGATTGCTTCGCTCAACACGCAGATTGACGGATTGAACGGCGAGCTGAAGGCGTCGGGGTCGGCAAAGGCCGATGCATCGGCCAACGTCGCGGCCTTGAACAAGAAGAACGAGAGTCTTACGAAGCAGAACTCAGAGCTGAACACGAAGAACGCACAGCTGAGTGCCAAGATAACGAAACTGGAGTCGGACATAGCGGCGCTGAACGACCAGATGAAGGCCGTCAGCAGCCAGCAGGCGTCGGTGAGCGCACAGGCCACGGCCAACGCCCAGCTGGAGGGGCAGGTGAAGCAGCTGAACGCCCAGCTGGCGCAAGTGGAGAAGTCGAAGGCGCAGCTGGAAGCGCAGTTGGAAGAGTGCAACGGACGGGTGTCGAAGCTCGAGGCCTCGACCAGCGCGACGGTGACGGCCAGTGCCGGCGCCACCCAGCAGCTGGAGGCCAAGCTGTCGCAATGCAACGCGAAGTCGTCGCAGTTGGAGGCCAGCGTGTCAAAGCTTAACGCACGAGTGAAAGAACTTGAAGGCCAGCTTTCTGCCGCACAAAGCGACTTGTCGAAGAAAGACGCCGAACTGGCTAAAGCCAACGCCTCCGTCTCGGCATCCGCTTCGGCCAACGTCACCGCCAATGCGAAATATGAGCAGCAGATAGCCACCCTGCAAGCGCAGGTGGAAGGCCAGAAGGCCGAGGTGGCCAAGCTGCAGAAGCAGCTGAACGAGAAAGAGGCCGCGCTGGCAAAGGCGCAGGCCGACGTGACCGCCGCCAACAAGCAGGCGGAGGCCGCACGGAAAGAGGCCGCCGAGGCGAAAGCCAACGTGTCGGTGTCGGCCTCGGCCAGTGCGACAGCCCCCAGCGCAAGCAGCGTGAACCAGAAGCTGACGGAGCTGCAGAAGCTGTGTGACAGCTATGCAGCCGAGATAGAGCGTCTGCGCGCTGAGAACGAGCAGCTGAAGGCCGAGAACGGACAGCTGCGCAGCGAAAACAACGAACTGCGCAAACTGGACAGCCAGAGTGACAAGATACGTCAGAAGCTGGAGAAGGCCAGCATACTGGTGACCACCGACGTGACCGCCACGCCTGGCAAGAGCATCAGTGGCACGGTGGTGAAGGAAGCCACGAAGGGAGGCGACGTGAAGCTGGTGAAGATAGACGCCACGATACTGGACAACTATGTGGTTGACCCAGGCACGATAACCATCTATGCACGTATCTCGAACTCGAAGAACCGCCTGGTGAGCAACGAAGGCGCCAACTCGGACACCTTCAAGAGCGGCGACACCGACATACAATACACCGCCAAGCAGGACATAGAGTTCTGGGGCGGCTCGAGGAAGGTGAGCATAGTGTGGCGCAAGCTCGACAGCGTGGTGATGGAGGCGGGCCTTTACTGGGTGACGCTCTACGCTAACGGCAACGAGATTGGCAAGGTGAGCTTCACGTTGAAGTAGTGCGTGGGGCAATAATTCGATAGAAACCTGTGGTTAGCAACCAGAAAAAATATAACACATATAGGATGACTTTCGGCGAGATGGTGTATGAGAAATACTCTTACGCCATCGACGCCGAAGGGCTTAGGATGGAGTTCGTCTTCAGGTTGAACGACAAGATTGTGTTCCGTCCGACGGCATCGATACCACGCAGGACATTCTTGGACTTCAACCAGCCCAAAGAGCTGATGGACACGCTGGTGTTCAACATCGGCATGATAGAGCTGGTGAGCTATTGGAAGAGTGTCTGCCCGAAGGTGGTGAGAGTGCTGCCACAAGGCCTCGATGACGAACAGGTGGCGTTCTGGAAGAAGATTTATTTCAATGGCCTTGGCGAGTTCTTCTACACCAACGGCATCAAGGCCACGCAAGAGGATTTTATGACGATTGAGAGCGGGCAGGAGGCAGGAGGAGAGGGGATGGATCGGAGTAATCAGAGGATTCTGAGTGATCAGAGGGATACTTGGTATCTTGTGCCGATTGGGGGCGGGAAGGACTCGGTGGTTACGCTTGAATTGCTGCGAGGGCAGGGGGTGAGGCCGCTGATAATGAATCCGCGCGGTGCGACGACGCTGTGTGCCGAGCGAGGAGGGTTCACGCCAGAGGAGACACTCGTCATTAACCGCAGGATAGACCCCGTGCTTCTTGACTTGAACGCTAAAGGTTGCCTGAACGGGCATACGCCGTTTTCGGCGATGCTGGCTTTCTACACGCTGCTGGCTGCGACCCTGGCAGGGGTACGCAACGTGGCGCTCTCGAACGAGAACAGCGCCAACGAATCGACGGTGGCGGGCAGCACGGTAAACCACCAGTACTCGAAAAGCCTTGAGTTTGAGAACGACTTCAGGTCGTATGCGGCGAAATATGTCACCGGCGAGGTGAACTATTTCAGTTTCCTGCGCCCCCTGAGCGAGTTGCAGATAGCGATGCTTTTCTCACGACACGAAAAATATTTCGATGTGTTCAAGAGTTGCAACGCAGGCAGCAAGCAGGATGTATGGTGTGGCAAGTGCGCCAAGTGCCTGTTTGCGTATATCATACTGTCGCCCTTTATTGAGCCGGAACGGCTGAACGCCATCTTCGGGAAAGCGATGCTTGACGACTGGGAGCTGCGAGGGTACTTTGAGGAACTGACCGGCCACACGGAGAGCAAGCCATTCGAATGTGTGGGAACCATCAGCGAGGTGAACACGGCCCTGATGATGGCCAAGCGCCGCTGGTATGCGGACAGGGACGAGCCGAAACTGCTGAAGGCTTTTGACTACAAGGGAGAGATGGTAAGCACCGAAATGCTGTTCAAAGAACACAACTTGTCGGACAAAGAGCTGGAGTTGCTGAAATCAGCAATCGCCTAACGACTCCCCGAAGGAGCTTGATGGGAGTTGAATGGGCGTTAGATGAGAGGTATGAGTTTGAATTCATACCTCCTTTTTTGATTGACGTTATGCTTTTTGGTTATTAAAAAGGTGTAAAATAGTGTTCAATTGGCAAAAAAAATGTATTTTTGCAATTTATTCTTATAATAAGAAAAGGGAAATACACACATAAAGACCAGTCCGGTCGCACAAAGAATCAATCAGTTGTATTTAGAAAAGGACATAAAGCGGATATTCAACGGCAAACGAGTTTTAATTGCCGGCATGGGGCGCGAGGGCAAGTCGGCGCTGGCGCTGCTTGAGCAGTTAGGTGTCTGTGCGGAGGTTGAGACGGCGGCGAACAACGAGGCCATACGGGCAGCGTTGACAGACAAGAGGTATGACATGGTGATGAAGTCGCCCGGCATTCCGATGCGAGTGTTGAACGACCTGCGCTCGAATGCGGAGGTTACTTCGATGACGGACATCTTTCTGCGGGTGTATGGCGACCAAGTGATAGGGGTGACCGGGACGAAAGGGAAGAGTACTACGACATCGTTGATATACAGTGTGTTCAAGGCTGCCGGCTACAATGTGTTGCTTGGCGGCAACATAGGCATACCGCTGTTTGAGCTGGTCGAGAAGATGGACGTGTCAACGATAGTGGTGGCCGAGCTTTCGTGCCATCAGTTGGAGGGCATACACAGAGGGCCGCATGTGGCGGTGCTGCTCAACCTGTTTCAGGAACATCTGGATCACTACGAGAGCTATGATGGCTACAAGATGGCGAAGATGCAGATAGGGTTGAGGCAATGTGACGGAGACATGTTCATCTATTGCGCAGACAATGATGAGCTGCGAGTTTTGGTGGAAAGCCACCAGGCGGAATTCCGGTCGCTGGTGACAGCCTACTCGGTTGAAGACGAGCCAATATACGGTAGGGTGACAAGCCGCTTGCCAGGCGAGCACAACAGGAGCAACATACAGGCGGTGGCGCATGTGGCACAGATGTATTGCATCGACGGCGATGTGTTCAGAAAAGCGGTGACAGAATTCAAAGGACTCGAACATCGACTGGAGTATGTCGGCGCATACAAGAACATAAGGTTCTACAACGATTCGATATCGACGATACCGGCAGCATGCGAGGCGGCGGTGAATGCCATCGGAGACGTGCAGACGCTGATACTTGGCGGCTTCGACAGAGGCATTGACTATGAAAGTTTGGTGGAGTTTGTGATGAAGAGTGAGGTGAGCAATATAGCATTCGTTGGCGAAGCGGGGCGGAGGATGAGCGAACTGGCATCGGAAAGATACCCAGAACTGTTGGGGAGTAAAAAAGTGCTCAGGGAAGACGACTACAGGAAGATTGTGGATTGGAGCTTTGAGGTTACGGACGAGGGCAAGGTGTGCCTGCTTTCGCCAGCGGCGGCCAGCTATGACAGTTTCAAGAATTTCGAGGAAAGAGGAGGTGTGTTTAAGAAACTGGTGCGCAGCCATGTTCGGCACGAGCTGCACGCCAATCCGGGGCTTTCGGGCAACGAGTCGTATGCCCACGACACGATAGTGAAAAGTCTCAAAGCATACGAGGATTGTAGAGTGTTTACGTATGTGGGAGGGAAGGAAGTGGCTGACACAGATGATGGACAGGATGCGTCTATGGCAAGCGACGAGTTCTTCGGCAGGGTGAGCGGCTACGGAGTGGTGGCGGTGTTTGGCGACAAGCCCGGTGTGCCGACCATAGCACTGCGAGCAGACACAGACGCGCTACCGATAGACGAAGGCCCGTGTAAGGAGGGAGCTGTTGACATTATTGAGTTGTCGGAGGATTCGGAGAATTCAGATTATTCGGAGGATTCTGAAAATTCTGAGAATTCTGAGAATTCGGATATACTGGAGCGAAATGTTGACTATTGCTCACGGGTGAGGGGTGTTTCGCACAAGTGTGGCCACGACGGGCACACGTCCATATTGCTGCGGGTGGCAGACATGATTGCACAAACCCCAGCGGTTTATGCAGAGAAGAATATCATGCTCATCTTCCAGCCGGAAGAGGAAACCGGATGCGGGGCGGAAATGATGCTGAAAAGCGGCATAATGCAACGCTACGACATACGGGCCATATACGGGTTGCACAACATACCAGGAGTGCCATTGGGCGAAATACTGCTGAGCGGCGACACCTTCGCTGCAGCCTCGGTGGGGGTGAAATACAGCATCACAGGAAGACAGACACATGCATCGACTCCAGAGAAGGGATTGAATCCCGGTATGGCGGTGGCAGAGATGATTGAGCGGTTCGAGGAACTCAATAGCAGTCGAAGGGAACAGGCAGCCAAGAACAGTCAGAATGTTCAGAGCACATCGATTCTTCCGAGTATATTGACACCCTGGAGAAACAAAAGCCGAAACAATCAGAACGCCCAAAGCGACCAGAATGTACAGAAAGACCCCATTGCCGACTTCACGCAGAGCACGCTGATAGGCGTGCAGCTTGGAGAGGAGGCCTACGGTACATCGGCAGGGTCGGCAGAGGTGATGTACACTCTCAGAGCCTTCTCAAACAAACGCATGGAGGAATTGAGGGCCGAGGCCGACGCAATAGCTGCTGAAGTGTGTGCGAAATATGGTTTGCAGCTGGCGGTTTGCGAGCGAGACCCATTCAAGGCAACGGAGAACGACCCGGAACTGACCGATGCGCTTGAAAAGACTCTGACCGAGGCGGGGTACTCGGTACGACGCATGGAGAAGCCGTTTCGCTGGTCGGAGGATTTTTCCAACTATCTACTGAACTATAAAGGTAGTTTCTTCGGCATCGGTGCCGGTGAGGCTTGTCCCGAACTGCACCATCCGGCATACGATTTCCCCGATGAGCTGATTGAGCCCGCCGCAGGTGCGTTCTATGCAATAGTGAATAGTGACTCGTAATTAGTGAACTGGCAAGTTTATAACAAATCAACTCCACCGATAAATCAACAGGAAAACAATAAAACAAAAATACACATGAAAAAATTAATTCTACTCACAGCGGTTTTATTTTTAACCATTGGAGTCAATGCGCAGGATTATCCGCGCGACGGACAGAACTGCACCAGCATTATGGTCGGCAAGAAAGCCTCGATGGACGGCAGCGTTATCACCTCGCACACCTGCGACGGCGTTTACCGCACATGGGTGGCAGTGGAACCCGCTCAGGATTACAACTCGAAGGCGGTCGAAAAGATTTACAAAGGCACAGTTCACACATCCTACCGCACCGACACCACCGGTTTGCGAGAGGTGGGCACCATCCCGCAGGTGGCGCATACCTATGCCTATCTCAACACCGCCTATCCCTGCATGAACGAGAAGCAGCTGGCTATCGGTGAAACCACCTTCGGAGGACCGAAATGTCTGGTCAACAAGGACGGCATGTTCAATATCGAAGAACTCATGCGCATAGTGCTGAAACGCTGCGACAACGCACGTGACGCCATCCGTCTGATTGGCGACCTTGTGAAACAGTATGGCTACGGCGACGAGGGAGAGTGCATCACCATAGCCGACAAGAACGAAGTGTGGCAGCTCGAGATTATGGGTTGCGGAGAGAAGGAGATTGGCGCCATCTGGGCTGCCCAGCGCATTCCCGACGAGCATGTGGGTGTGTCGGCCAACATTCCGAGAATCGGCCGTATGAATCGTGCCAACACAGAGTATTTCATGGCATCGGACAATGTTGAGAAAGTTGCAAAGAAATACAAACTTTGGGACGGCAAAGGCGAGTTTATCTTCTGGAAGGCTTTTATCCCAGAATACGCCAACGGCAAGAACTTCCGTGAACGTGAATATTTCATATTCAACGCCCTCGCCCCTTCGATGAAGTTCTCGATGGACATGGACGAGCTTCCCTTCTCGGTGCATCCAGACAAGCATGTCGATGTGCGCAAGGTGATGGAACTCTTCCGCAGCACCTACGAAGGTACGGATATGGACATGTGCCGTAATATCAAATACGTGAAGACCAGCAAAGACAAGAACGGCAAGACACAGCGTGACACCATGATGAGCCCCGTTGCAAACCCCTGGATGACAAGCACCACACAGAGTACCTACAACATGCTGGACGAGAACGCCGTCGAGTTCAAACGCACCGTCGCAGTCGCATGGTGCTCGTATTCCACAGTCATACAGCTGCGCGACTGGCTGCCCAACGAGGTTGGCGGCATCTGCTGGCTCTCATTCGACAATCCTGCGCAGTCGCCCCGAGTGCCTGTCTTCGCTGGCACCAAGATTCTGCCCACGACCTTCGCTCTCTGCGGACAGAACGAGTACAGCGACGATGCGGCCATCTGGAAATACCGCAAAGCCAACAAACTCGCCACCGTTGCATGGCAACGCACCAAAGAGACGATGAAAAAGTCAATCAGCGCCCAGGAGAACAACGCCTTTGTGAAACTCGACGGATTGGAAAAACAGATAAAGACCCTCGTCGAAAACCGCGACGGAGCACAGTATGAGAGCGACCGCAACCGCTATCAAGGTCAGATAGACAACCTGCTCAACGCCTACACACAGAAAATCTACGACCAGACGTCGGCAGAGTGGCACGACCTCGAAAACAAGTTCTGGTTCATGTTCCGTACGGGTTTCTAATCCCCATCAGTAGTTAGCAAATCAACATTAAATCCCTATCAACATATCAACCTATCAACATATCAACAATCAACTCATGAAAAAAATAGTCATAATCTCGGTTTTCTCGTTCTGTTTAATGCTGACCTCATGCTCGATACTGAGCGGGGTGGCAGAGCAGATAAAGGGCATAGCCAACCTCGCCAACTGCGAGTATTCTCTTAACAATGTATCGAATGTGTCCGTGGCAGGAGTCGATGTGAAGAAAGTGGCCGGTGGTCAAATAGGCGTCGCTGACGTTGCCAAGCTCGCCGCCTCCATAATGCAGAAGCAGATTCCGCTTGCGATGGACTTCAACGTTGGCATCAAAAACCCGACAGAGACCAACGCAATGTTGAGCATGATGGATTGGATTGTGAACGTGCAGAACACGCAACTGGCACAGGGTTCTACAAACAAGAGCTACACCATTAACGCCAAACGCACTTCAACAGTGCCCCTGAGTGTGGCAACCGACATGTACCGCATCTTCTCAAAAGACGGTATCGAGTCGCTGAAGGGGTTTGCAAGCAGTTTCAAGAGCGACGGAACCTCGTCGAAGGTGGGCATCAAGGTTCGTCCCAGCCTCAATGTCGGAAACCAAGTCCTCAAGACTCCCAACTACATCACCATTGAGAAGAATATCGGAAAGAAAGCCAGCAACACAAGCGTGCAGGCTAAGAAAAGCTGAATATGAGAAAGTGGTGAACCTCACTGGAGGCATAATGGCCTGGCTGAAAGAGGGTGGAAAAGTTGTGAAGTAAAGACTAAAACATAAATACCTAAATGGAAGACAATAATAATAATGTCCAGACTTCGGAGAAGCAGCCATTGAACTTCCTCGAAGAAATCATCGAAAACGATCTTGCCAATGGTACTCACAAATCGGTGTTGACTCGATTCCCGCCTGAGCCTAACGGCTACCTGCATATCGGCCACGCCAAATCCATCTGCCTCAATTTCGGCCTCGGCCTGAAATACGGCGGCAAGACAAACCTTCGCTTCGACGACACCAACCCAGTGAAGGAGGATACCGAATATGTCGAGTCGATTATGGACGACATCAAGTGGCTGGGGTTCGAATGGGCTGGTGTCCATTATACCTCCGACTATTTCGACCAGCTCTACGACTGGGCTGTGGTCCTGATAAAGAAAGGATTGGCATACGTCGACGACCAGTCGCTCGACGAGATACGGGCCAACCGCGGCACCGTCACCCAGCCTGGCAAGAACAGCCCATGGCGTGACCGCTCCATCGAGGAAAACCTCGACCTCTTCGAAAGGATGAAAGCTGGCGAGTTCGCCGATGGAGAGAAGGTGTTGAGGGCCAAGATCGACATGGCGCATCCGAACATGCAGTTCCGCGATCCCATCATGTACCGCATACTCCACGCATCGCATCACCGCACCGGCGACAAGTGGTGCATCTACCCGATGTACGACTACGCTCATGGGCAGAGTGACTCCATCGAGCATATCACACACAGCATTTGCACTCTCGAGTTCGACATCCACCGTCCGCTCTACGACTGGTTCATCGAGAAGCTCGAGATCTTCCCGAGCCATCAGTATGAGTTTGCCCGTCTGAACATCAACTACACGGTGATGTCCAAGCGCAAGCTCCTCCAGTTGGTGAAAGAAGGTCATGTCTCCGGATGGGACGATCCGCGTATGCCTACCATCTGCGGCTTCCGCCGTCGTGGTTACACCCCCGAGAGCATCAAAGCTTTCTGCGAACGCATCGGCGTCGCCAAACGTGACAACATCATTGACTACTCCCTCCTCGAGTTCTCTCTGCGTGAGGATCTCAACAAGCGGGCTCAGCGTCGTATGGCCGTCCTCGACCCCGTAAAGGTCGTTATCGACAACTACCCCGAAGGGCAGACCGAGTTCTTGCGTGCAGTCAACAACCCCGAGAACGAGTCCGACGGCTTCCGCGAGGTTCCCTTCGGTCGTGAACTCTATATCGAGCGTGAGGACTTCATGGAGGTAGCACCGAAGAAATATTTCCGCATGGCGATAGGGCAGGAGGTACGTCTGCGCTACGCCTATTTCGTCACCGCTCAGAGTGTCGAGAAAGACGCCCAGGGCAACATCACCTGCATCCACTGCACCTACGATCCCGCCACCCGTGGCGGCGACGCCCCCGACGGCCGCAAGGTGAAAGGCACCATCCACTGGGTCAGCGCTCAGCATGCCATCGAGGCCGAGGTGCGTCTCTTCGACCGTCTCTTCGCGGTCGAGGCTCCCGACGACTGCCCCGAAGGCAAGACCTTCCTCGACAACCTCAACCCCGACTCGCTCAAGGTCATGCACCACTGCAAGCTCGAACCCGACCTTCTTAATGTCGAACCGGACAAGACTTCTTGGCCCGACGGCATCGCCCGCTACCAGTTCGAGCGCATGGGTTACTTCTGCGTCGACAAAGACTCGACTCTCGACCACCTCGTCTTCAACCGCACCAGCACCCTCAAAGACAGCTGGAAAAAGAACGCCTGATTCCCACATTCCCAGACTAACAAATTAACACATTAACAAATTAAAAATCCATCCGTGAAGACCGGGCCTTCATATATCTCCGCCATGTGCCGCCGAAAAGCGACGTCAATGCCGACTTCAGCTCAGCAGAACAACAAATTCAGGGATTTTGTTGTTATGCCTTCGCTCTTGCTCGCCATTTGGCTGTTTCTCGTCAGCGGGTCGCTGACGACCACTGGCATGTTCATGGACGGTCTGATATATAGCAACGTCGCGGCCAACCTCGCCGAAGGTTCCGGCTCTTTCTGGCATCTTACCTACACCGCCTCTCACCATCCTGAATTCTACGAGCACCCGCCTCTGATGATGGGTCTGCTCGCGCTCTTCTACAAAGTCTTCGGGATGCATCTCTGGGTCACCAAACTCTATATGGCCGTCACAATGTTTCTTTGTGCTTGGCTCACTCTCTTGCTTTGGTCTCGTCTCGGCGGAAAGAAGGAGAACGGCTGGATCCCCTTGCTCTTCTGGACTCTCATGCCTGTGGTGACTCATTTCGCCAACGAGTGCATGCTGGAAAACACAATGCTTCTCTTCGACCTGGGCGCCATACTGCTGCTAACCTCACCCTCCAGCCCCCTCTCTTCAAGGCGTGGGGGAGTAAAAGCCTCAGTGTGTGGCTTCGGAGCGGGTTTCCTCCTCTCTGCCGCCTTCCTGACTAAGGGTTTCGTGGGACTTTTCCCGCTGGTCCTGCCGTTGCTGATATGGCTTTTCGACCGTGAGCGCCTGTCGGCAAAATCCATGCTGCTTCAGACCTCCTTGCTCCTCGTCGGCCTCCTGCTGCCGTTGGCGGTGATTGCTCTGTCGGTGCCAGCCGCTCGTGAATACTTTGTCAACTATATGGACAAACAGGTACTGGCGGCCTGGTCTCAGAACGAGGACGCTCGATGGATGGTGATTGTCTACTTCCTGCGTAACATTGCGATAGTTGTGGGTCTGGTGCTCGTGGTGGCTTTGCTGAAGAAAGGTCTCAAACACAAGCCTTCCTCTCTGGAATGGACTCTCTGGGCGCTGGTGGCCAGTGCCGTGCTTCCGATGATGGTGAGCACTCGGCAGAACGAGTACTACATCCTTCCTGCGATGCCGTTAGTGGCTGTGTTGACTGCCCTCCTCGTTGAAGGGGAGGTGTCTGGATGGATAAAAAAAGTGAACAAAGCTCTGCCCTACATCTCCTTTTCGATGCTGGTTGGCGCTTTGCTGTTGAACATCTTCCGTTTCGGTTCGGAAGGTCGCGACCGTCTGCTTCAGCAGGACTTGAAGCTCATCGCCGCTCATCTCGAGGAAGGGGAGAGGGTCTCCATTCCGTCTGAACTATATTACGACTACAAGCTGCAGGGTTACTACTATCGTGACCTCCGCGTGACTCTCGACGACCAGCAGCGCTGCCGCCATTTTCTTACCACCGACGAATACCAGCCCGACAGCACCTACCATCCGCTAACCCTCCCCACAAAAGAATACAGACTGTATGAGTGCGTGAATGAGTAAGTAGAAATGACTATACTTATTAACAAGTTAACAAGATAACAAAATAATAAAAATATGAACATCTCTTACAAGTGGTTAAAAGACTATGTCGACTATGGCGAACTCACACCGCAACAGCTCGACGAACTGCTCACCTTCTCCGGACTCGAGGTGGAAGGTATTGAAAAAGTCGAAACCATAAAAGGCGGTCTCGAACATGTGGTCATCGCTCAGGTGCTCACCTGCGAGCCTCATCCCGACAGCGACCATCTCCATCTCACTACCGTCGACGTGGGTGGCGACCGTCCGCTGAATATCGTGTGTGGTGCTCCCAACGTGGCTGCTGGCCAGAAGGTGGTCTGCGCTCAGATCGGCACTAAGATCTACACTTCCGATACCGAATTCTTTGAGATAAAGAAAGGCAAGCTCCGCGGTGCCGTGAGCGAGGGTATGCTCTGTGCCGCCGACGAGCTCCAGCTGGGCAGCGACCATGCTGGCATCATGGTGCTCCCTGACGATGCTCCTGTGGGAATGCCCGCAAAGGAGTATTTCCATGTCGAGGAGGACTATGTCCTGGAGGTCGCCATCACGGCCAACCGCAGCGATGCAACCAGCCATATCGGTGTGGCTCGTGATGTGGTGGCGGTGTTGAACACTCGAAACGGAGCCGGTCTCAAACTTCAGATTCCTCCTGTGACCGCACCTCTCGTCCCCAAGACCACTGAGGGTGCTATAAGCGTATCCGTCGAACAGACCGACCTCTGTCCTCGTTATACTGGCATCACCCTCCGCGGCGTCAAAGTAGCAGAATCGCCCGACTGGCTGCAGAACCGTCTCCGCACCGTCGGCATCCGTCCGATAAACAATATCGTCGACGTCACCAACTACATCCTCATGGAAATCGGCCAGCCGATGCACGCTTTTGACGCTGACAAGATCGACGGCAACCAAATCATAGTAAAGACTCTCTCCACGGGCACTCCTTTCGTGACACTCGACGGCGTCGAGCGCAAACTCGACGAGAAAGACCTTATGATCTGCAACGCTAACGAGCCTATGTGCATCGCCGGCGTCTTCGGTGGCGAAAAAAGTGGCGTCACCATGCAGACCACCAACGTCTTCCTCGAGAGCGCCTACTTCAACCCCGTCTCCGTCCGCAAGACCAGCAAGCGTCACGGTATCAAGACCGACGCCTCTTTCCGTTTCGAACGTGGTTGCGACCCCAATATCACCATCTGGGCTCTTCAGCGTGCTGTCAAGCTCATTCAGGAGATCGCTGGCGGCGATATCTGCGGCAACATGGTTGACGTGTATCCTCAGCAGATCCACCGCGCTAACGTCGAAATCAGCTTCAAGCGTGTCTTCGACCTCATCGGCAAGGAGATCCCAGTCGACATAATCCGCACCGCCCTCACCTCCCTCAATATCGAGATTGTGCGTGAGGAGAAGGACGGCATGTTCCTCAAGATCCCAACCTGCAAAGTTGATGTATATCGTGAGTGCGACGTCGTCGAGGAGATTATGCGTATCTATGGCTACAACAACATCACATTCGACGAGCGCTTGAACAGTTGCCTGTCGTACGGTAAGAAACCCAACCCGCGCCGTCTCCAGAACACCGTGTCGGACATGCTTTCGAACAACGGCTTCTTCGAGATAATGAACAACTCGCTCACCAAGAGCGACTACTACGAGGGTAATCCCGACTTCGACCCTCAAAACAACGTCGTCATCCTCAATCCCCTCAGCAAGGAGTTGAACGTCATGCGTCAGACCCTCCTCTACAGCGGAATGGAATGTGTAGTACGCAACCTGAACCATAAGATCCTAGATCAGAAACTGTATGAGTTCGGCCGCACCTATGTGTTGAATCACGAATACATACCTGTTGATGCTGGTACTGTGGATGTGACCAAGAAATATATCGAGACTCCGCATCTGTCGCTCTTCATGACGGGTGCGATGTTACCCGAAAATTGGAAGGTCAAGCAGACTCCAGTCGACTTCTTCGACCTCAAGCAGTATGTCATGTCCATCCTCTCGCGCATGCGTATCAATATATCTCGTCTGGAGTTCGTCCCGGCAACTGAGAAATTCTTCGCCGAGGGTTACGATGTCATCCTGCGCGACAGTAAGAAGCTGCTGGTCTGCTTCGGCCGTCTCTCCAAGGAGACTCTGAAGAAGATGGACTGCAAACAGGATGTCTTCTTTGCCGACTTCAACTGGGCTCTGATGCTCAAGAACTATCCTGACAAGGAGGTTGTCTACAAGGAGCTTCCGAAGTTCCCCGAGGTCCGTCGCGACCTGGCGTTGATCCTCGACAAGAATGTGCCGTTTGTGGAAGTTGAGCGTGTGGCTTATTCTACTGAGAAGAAACTCCTGAAAAAGGTGTCGCTCTTCGACGTCTATGAAGGCAAGGGCATCCTCGACGGAAAGAAGTCCTACGCTGTGAGCTTCATACTTCAGGATAACGACAAGACACTGAACGACAAGCAGATTGAAGCTGTTATGACGAAGATACAGACGAACCTGGAAAAACAATTAGGAGCCAAACTCCGTTCATAAAAACGAAATTCTACACCAATACACCTTTACACCATTAACTTTTAACTTTTAACTTTTATCTTTTATCTTTTATCTTTTATCTTTTAACTATTAACTAATAATTAATGCTCGGCCTCTTGAAATACGATGTGAAGGTGCTGCTTGCACTCCAGCAGGCCATGACTGGGAAGGATGACTTCTTCAACTGGCTTGTGAATGCAGGCTATCCCGAGCTTGCAGCCTTCTACAACCTCATTGAGGAAGACGAGGAGGCTGAAGCCTGGCTCGTCAAGCATGGCTACCATTGGCTAGGTCTGCTCAGTCACGCCATCGACGGTGAGGACGCTGCGAGAGCTTGGGTACTCAAGAACCTCCATCGTGCCAACTTCATGTTCTGCATGGCCTGCCGTAAAGATGAGGTGGCCATCTCTTGGCTCAAACAGATGAAACTCGAAGTAATCCTGCGTCTGGCCGAAGAGGTGGCATTCATAAGGAAGAAGCAAGAGTCCGACGCCGCCTTCCCCTACAAGATGAGATTCTAAATTACACACCCTACACCAATACACCCTTACACCCTTACACAATTACACCTTTACACCCATACACCAAAAATAACAGTGAACAAGGAATACAAACCGCGTGAGCGGAAGAACACACCGACAAAGCCGGCATCGAGAAGCGGAAGACCCAAGCAGTCTGGTGAGAGAACCAACACTCCCAAACCCCGCAGAGCTGCTGCAAGCATGCCTAAGTCGGAAGGTCAGAAAGTCAGAAGACCAGAGGGCAACAGACCTCACAAGGATACCGCGTCAGCCCCACTTAAGCATTCAAGCAATCAGGCATCCAAGCATTCAAGCACTCTTAATAAAGACCTGTCCGGGCACGGACCAAAAGACACCGTCCGCCTCAACAAATATATCGCCAACGCCGGCATTTGCAGCCGTCGTGAGGCCGACAAGCTCATTGAGGCTGGGAGCGTCAAGGTCAACGGTCAGGTTGTCACCCAGATGGGCTATCAGGTCAAGCCCGGCGACGTCGTCTCCTACGGCGGTGAGACCCTCAGCACCGAAGCCAAGCGTTACTTCCTGATGAACAAGCCGAAAGGCTATATCACCACCGTCGACGACCCGCAGGAACGCAAGACCGTCATGATGCTTATCGACGGCGCCTGCCGCGAACGTATCTATCCCGTCGGCCGTCTCGACCGCAACACCACCGGACTCCTCCTCTTCACCAACGACGGCGAGCTCGCCCGCAAGCTCACCCATCCTTCCACGATGGTCTACAAGGTCTACCAGGTCGAACTCAACAAGGCGGTCACCCGTGAGGATATGAAGAAGATGCTCGAAGGTATCGAACTCGAGGACGGTCCCATCAAAGTCGACGACGTCCAGTACGCCGAAGGCTTCAACGACAAACGTGTAGTAGGTGTCGCCCTACATTCCGGCCGCAACCGCATCGTACGTCGCATCTTCGAACATCTTGGTTACGAGGTCCACAAACTCGACCGCGTCATCTTCGCCGGCCTCACCAAGAAAGACCTCCCTCGTGGCCGCTACCGTGAACTTTCCGACAAAGAAATCGGCTTCCTAAAAATGATATGACCAGTGAATAGTGATTAGTGATTAGTGATTAGTGATTAGACATTTGCGGGGCGCTTGAAACTAAAAACTAAAAATTTGAAACTAAAAACTAAATAGTGAATAGTGGTTAGACATTTGCGGGGCGCTTGAAACTAAAAACTAAAAACTAAAAACTTGAAACTAAAAACTCAAAACTCGAAACTAAAAACTCAAAACCCATGTACAGAACAAACACTTGTGGCGAACTTAATATCACCAATCTTGGTCAGCAGGTCACCCTCTGTGGTTGGCTCCAGCGCAGTCGCGATCTCGGCGGCTTGACTTTCATCGACCTTCGCGACCGCTATGGTATCACTCAGCTGGCTTTCAACATGGAGACCAACCCGGCCCTCTGCGAGCAGGCCCGCAAGCTGGGTCGTGAGTATGTCCTGCAGGTTACCGGCACCGTCATCGAGCGCTCTTCCAAGAATACCAAGATTCCCACCGGCGAAATAGAGATTCAGGTGGAAAAACTCACCGTACTCAACGAGTCCAAGGTTCCTCCCTTCACCATTGAGGATCAGAGCGACGGCGGCGACGACCTCCGTATGAAATACCGCTACCTCGACATCCGGCGCAATCCCGTGAAAAACAACCTTATCCTCCGTCATAAGATGGCCATGCTCGTGCGCAACTACCTCAGCCAGCACGATTTCCTCGAGATAGAGACTCCCATGCTCATCAAGTCCACCCCCGAAGGTGCTCGCGACTTCGTCGTACCCAGCCGCATGAACCCTGGTGAGTTCTACGCTCTCCCTCAAAGCCCGCAACAGTATAAGCAGCTCCTTATGGTAGCCGGAATGGACCGCTACTTCCAGATTGTACGCTGCTTCCGCGATGAGGATCTCCGAGCCGACCGTCAGCCCGAGTTCACGCAGATAGACTGCGAGATGTCGTTTGTCGAACAGGAGGATGTCCTCCAGACCTTCGAAGGGCTGGCCAAACACCTCTTTAAGGAGATGAAGGGTATTGAATTCGCCGATTTCGAGCGCATATCCTGGCATGATGCCATGCGTCTCTATGGCTCCGACAAACCCGACAAACGCTTCGGTATGGAGTTCGTCGAACTCAACGATGTCGTCAAAGGACATGGCTTCTCTCTCTTCGAAAACGCTCCGCTCGTGGTTGGTATTTGTGCCTCTGGTTGTGCTGAATACACCCGCCGCCAGCTCGACGAACTCACCGACTTCGTCAAACGTCCTCAGGTGGGCGCCGGTGGTCTCGTCTATATCAAATACAACGCCGACGGCTCCTTCAAGTCCTCTGTCGACAAGTTCTATGACCAGAATGCACTCAAGGCCATCGCCGACAAATTCCAGGCTAAGCCAGGCGACCTCATGCTCATCCTCTGTGGCGAACCCATGAAAACCCGTGTGCAGCTTTGCGCTCTACGTCTTGAGATGGGTAGCCGACTTGGATTGCGTGATTCTCAGAAGTATGCTCCTCTCTGGGTCGTCGACTTTCCCCTCCTCGAGTGGGACGACGAGACTCAGCGTTTCTACGCCATGCATCATCCTTTCACCGCACCCAAGCCGGAAGACGAGGCATTGCTGGACGACCAAAGACGCTGGGGTGACATCCGCGCCAACGCTTACGACATCGTCATCAACGGAGTCGAGGTGGGCGGTGGTTCCATCCGTATCCACGACCGCCAGCTCCAGAACAAGATGTTCCACACCCTCGGGTTCACCGACGAGAGCGCCTACGCCCAGTTCGGTTTCCTCATGGACGCTTTCACTTTTGGTGCTCCCCCTCACGCAGGTCTCGCCTTCGGTTTCGACCGCCTCTGTTCCATCTTCGGCGGTGTCGACTCCATACGCGACTTCATCGCCTTCCCCAAGAACAACAGCGGCCGCGACATGATGAGCGGAAGCCCCTCACCGATAGCAAAAGAACAGCTAGAGGAATTAAAGATCGCCCTGAAGGGTTGATGATATACTTTTGCGTATATTTGCAGTTTATTAGTAGTGTTGAACCTCGGGACTATGGGAAAGATTATCAGACAATACAGGTCGGAAATCCATGGCGACTACCGTTCGGCGTACCTCATGTGGGGCGCGCTGACGGGCCTGCTGCTGTCGCTCTACCTGTTGCTGAGGCATTGGGTGGGCGCTCCCTGCCGAACTCCGTCCGACTTGGGCAAGGACGCGTTGCTTTTGCTGGCTATGGGGCTGTCTATGTACTTCTATAGACGGTCGCTTCCTGATAAGATGGTGACGATGAAGGAGCTCTTGCTCTTGGGCTTGGGTACGGGCTTTGTGGCGGCTGTCGTGTATGGCCTGTTCGTCTGGCTCTACTGTGGGGTGATGTACCCTGACATGACTGAAGTGTATGCGGAGCGGTTCAAGACCGTGGATTCGGCGCCGGAGGGCTATGTGGCGGCGTTGAACCCTGGCATGTGGGCGCTGATGTTCGGCTTTGTGAACACGTTCCTGACGTCGATAATCTTGGCGTTCTTCGGTGCGCTCGTGCTCAAGACGGAAAAGGCGGAGGTGCGTGGTCGCTGAAGATGTTATTTTTAATTGAAACATATAAACATTCAAACTATGGATATTTCGATTATAGTACCTTTGTACAACGAGGTGGAGTCGTTGCCGCATCTGGCGGAGTGGATTGACAGGGTGATGGCTGAGAACAGATTCGACTACGAGGTGGTGATGGTGGACGACGGGAGCATCGACGGTTCGTGGACGGTCGTCGAAGGTCTGCATAACGCCAACCCTCGCTACAGGGGTGTGAAGTTCCGCAGAAACTATGGCAAGTCGGCGGCGCTCAACGTGGGTTTCGGTGCGGCTCACGGCGATGTGGTGATAACGATGGACGCCGACCTGCAGGACAGCCCCGACGAGGTGCCCGAACTGTTCCGTATGATTAAAGTGGAGGGGTACGACCTGGTGAGCGGGTGGAAGAAAAAACGCTACGACTCGAAGCTGGCGAAGAACATCCCGTCGAAATTCTTCAACTGGACAACACGCAAGATGAGTGGCATCAAGCTGCACGACTTCAACTGCGGGTTGAAAGCCTATCGCAAGGATGTGGTGAAGTCTATCGAGGTTTACGGCGAGATGCACAGATATATCCCGGTCATCGCCAAGTGGGCCGGATTCAAGAAGATAGGTGAGAAGGTGGTGCAGCACAGAAAGAGAGAGTTCGGTGTGACGAAATTCGGCATGGACCGCTTTGTGAACGGCTATCTCGACCTGATGAGCATCATGTTCATGTCGAAATTCGGCAAGCAGCCGATGCATTTCTTCGGTTTGGTCGGAAGCGTGGCGTTCATGTTCGGCTTCGTGGCGCTGCTGGCGGTGGTTATAATGCGGCTTGCTGGCCGTATTGCTCTGACTAACAGCGTGTGGTTCTACCTCTCGATGCTGTTTGTGATGATGGGTCTGGTGCTTTTCCTGGCGGGATTCATCGGAGAGCTGGTGTGCCGCAATTCATCGACGAGGAACAGCTATTTGATTGAGAAAGAAATTTGAGTCTCAAGTTGTCTCGTGGCAAGGGTCATAAAAGGAGAAGTTGGGGCATCGTCGTGCTCGTGTTACTGGTGCTACTTGCCGGATGTCTGTTCTGTGCCTGGAGGCTGGCGGTCTGCGGTCAGCGTTCGGCTGTCAACGAACATCCTTGGATAGAGTCGCATAACCGGTTGTTGCGGAGCGAGATACCTGCAATTGCAGCCAACACGATAAGATACCGCGAACTCTTTGCCGACAACAACGACGTGCAACTCAAGGCTGCCAAGAAGATGGGGCTGAAGACCCCTGAGGCTATAAAGCAACCGGAGTTGTGCGACGACCTGGTGGTGGTGAAGACGAACCCGTGGTACACGGTGGACACTCTGTATCACTCCAAGCCCTATCTGGTGCCGGAAGCCTCGCTACTGCTGACCTACATAAGCCGCCGTTTCGACGAGCTGCAGGACCTGGAGGGCATAGAGACAAAGGTGCGTCCGATAGTGACCAGCCTTTTGCGCAACAAAAGCCAGGTGGGACGTCTGCGGCGTGTGAACCGCAATGCCACTGAGAACTCATGCCATCTCTACGGTACCACCTTCGACCTCTCGTACTGTCGTTTTGTGACCACCGACGGCGAGGTGGTGATGGACAACGGAAAATACAAGCAGCTGCTCGCCCTGGCACTCTATGAGCTGCGTTTCGAGGGGTTGTGCTACGTGAAATATGAGCGCCGGCCGCCATGTTTCCATATAACCGTGCGTGCGGTGGATTATGAAGGCGGTTTGGCCTGCACTACAGAGGAATACGTGTCCAGCGGACAAGCAAGCCGTAAAAGCGAGTGTAGGACATCGGTCAGCAACGTGGAGAGACAAAAGATTGAGGAGACCTTGGAGATGTCGAAACCACGGCTTGCCGATTCTGTGGAAATCACAGATTCTCGGACGGCGGCATCTGCCGGGATGAAGCCTGAAAGTGCTGCTAAATCAACAAATCAGGAAAACACGGAAAATAGCAATGATACGAAAGTAAAGAAAAATCATCCCCGGACTAAAGAATTCGAGCATCGCAGCAATTATGTCTTTGATTGAAAAGTTTTTAGTTTTTAAGTTTCAAGTTTTAAGTTTTAAGTTTCAAGATACAATGAGTTTACAATGTGGCATAGTAGGACTTCCCAATGTCGGTAAGTCAACCCTTTTCAACTGTTTGAGCAACGCCAAAGCCCAGGCGGCCAACTTCCCCTTTTGCACCATCGAACCCAATGTGGGCGTGATAACCGTTCCCGACGAGCGTCTCAACAAGCTGGTCGAGATTGAACATCCTGCCAGCGTGGTGCCTGCCACCGTCGAGATTGTCGATATAGCCGGGCTTGTGAAAGGTGCCAGCAAAGGGGAGGGGCTTGGCAACAAGTTTCTCGGCAACATACGCACCTGCGACGCCATCATTCACGTGCTGCGCTGCTTCGACGACGACAACGTGACTCATGTTGACGGCAGTGTCGATCCGATTCGCGACAAGCAGACCATCGACCTCGAGCTGCAGTTCAAAGACCTCGAGACCATTGAGAACCGCTACGAGAAGGAGGCAAAGAAGGCCAAAGCCGGTGGCGACGCCAAGGCGAAAAAGCTGGTCGAGGTGATGGATCTCTACAAAGCAGCCCTTCTCGGTGGCAAGAACGCCCGAACCGTCGAACTCGACGAAAGCCAGCTGGAGGCGGCCAAAGACCTCATGCTGCTCACCGCCAAACCGGTGCTCTATGTCTGCAATGTTGACGAGGGGTCGGTGAAGAACGGCAACAAATATGTGGACATGGTGAAAGAGTCGGTAAGCAGCGAGGCCGCCGAGGTGTTGGTGATTGGAGCCGCCATCGAAGCCGACATCGCCGAGTTGGAGACTTACGAAGAAAAGCAGATGTTCTTGGAAGACCTGGGATTGTCTGAGTCGGGTGTCAACCGTCTCATCAAGGCTGCATATAAGCTGCTGGGCTTGCAGACTTTCCTTACCGCTGGCCCCAAAGAGTGCCGGGCATGGACTTTCCGCAAGGGTATGAAAGCCCCACAGACCGCCGGCATCATACACAGCGACTTCGAGCGTGGTTTCATCCGTGCCGAAGTGATAAAATATGACGACTATGTTACCCTCGGAAGCGAAGCCAAATGCCGTGAGGCTGGCAAGATTGCAGTCGAGGGCAAAGACTATATAGTGCAAGACGGCGACATCATGCACTTCAGGTTCAATGTGTAGTTTGTTGATATGTTGAGACCAAGAGGTCATAAAGAGTATGGAAAGTTTCAGCGAGTGAGCTTGTTGCCGCTCGCTCTCTTGGGCTTTTCGATTCTTTTGGCCCTGCAGTCTTGCTCGACCTCCAAGGCCAAGTGGGCCAACATACGCTATCACAACCTCACGGCTCACTACAACGTGTGGTGGAACGGCAACGAGAGCCTCAAGGAAGGCGTGAGAGAGCTGAACAAGAAGGTCAACGACGACTACACCCAGATACTTCCCGTTTACAAACTCGGCACCACCACAGAGGCGATGTCTGTAAAACCCAAGTTCGACCGCGCCATCGAAAAAGGCGTGAAGGGCATCAAGAAACACAGCATCTTCGTGCACGGTAAAGAGCATGTGCCCTATATACGCAAATGCTACATGCTCACCGCCTACGGCTCCTTCTACGAGCACGACTACGTGTCCGCCGAGAACACCTCCCAGATGATGGCGGCTCAGTTTGCAGGCACCAAAGAGGGCGACGAGGCGAAGATAATCATGGCCCGTTGCCATGCCGCCGACAAGCAGTATATGACCGCCGAGCAGGAACTCGACCAGCTCGTGCAGAAGATGAAGGACGGGGCCTTCAACAAAAAGCTTGAATCTAAGCTCTATATGGCGATGGTCGAGTGCCTCATACCCCAGGAACGTTACAAGAAAGCGGTGGAAAACCTGAAACTCTCCCTCGAGACAACCAAAGACCGCGAGACCAAGGCTCGCCTCTATTTCATCATGGCCCAGATCTACCAGAAGCTCAACAAGAAACCCACCGCCACCAAATACTACCAGAAAGCCATTAAAAACACCGAGCTCTACGTGATGGAGTTCAACGCCCGCCTCAATATCGCCTCCTGTGCCGACCTCGAGCATACCGACATCCCCAAGCTCGAGAAGCAGCTGAACCGCATGCTCAAAGAGTCCAAGAACGAGGAATTCCGCGACCAGATATACTACGCCATGGGCGAGATGTACATGGGGGTGAAGAACGCCAAGAAAGCCTGCGACAGCTACAAGAAGTCCGTCGCCGTCTCCACCAAAAACCAGCCCCAGAAAGCCAAGTCCGCCCTCAGGCTCGCCGAAGTGCTCTACGACGTCTACGAAAATTACGACCTCTCGCAGATCTACTACGACACCGCCATGCAGATAATCAACCGCGACTACCCCCACTACGGCGAGATCAAGTCGCGCTACGACGTCCTCTCGGCTCTGGTCTCTTATACACGAGTCATCGAACGCAACGACAGTCTCATAGCCGTGTCAGAGATGCCAAAGACCGAGCGTGACGCCCTTATTCGAAAAAAAATCGACGACCTGAAAAAACAGGAGGAAGAAGCCAAGGAACGCGAACTCCTCGCCCAGATCGCCTCCGACACCAAGGCCGCGCAGAACACCCTCTCCGGCGACTGGTATTTCTACAACAACAACACCGTTCAGAAAGGCAAGGAAACCTTCCGCCAGCGCTGGGGCGTCCGTCCTCTCGAGGACTACTGGTTCATGTCCAAGAAAGGTCTGCTCGGTATGAACATGCTCGCCATGGCCTCCGACGAGGAAGACCTTTCCGATGAAACCGACGACAGCGACTCCTCTCAGGTTGAGAATACCTTGCCCAAGGGAGCCGACCCCAACGACCCTCACAATCCCGCCTACTACTTGAAAGACCTCCCGTCCACCATCGAGCAGAAAGACTCCATGCGTGCCGAGATTGCAGTCTCCCTCCTCAATGCCGGATACATCTACTACGACGGCATCGGCAATGTGCCCCGTGCCCTCGAATGCTACCTGCGTATGGCAAACGAATTCCCCGAGAACGACCAGATCGTCCAGGCCTTCTATATGCTCTACCGCATCTACACCAAGCAGGGCAACACCCCCCAGGCCAACTACTACAAAGACATGATACTCATGGGCTTCCCCGACAGCGACTATGCCAACCTCATCCGCGACGAGGATTACTATAAAGAAATAATCCGCCGCGATCAGCGTGTCAAGGATGAATATGAGAGCCTCTACACCCTCTTCCGCAAACGTCGCTACAACGAAGTTGTCAACCAGATCGCCGCCCTGCGTGAGTCCCTCGCCGCCGACCCCATGCTGCCCAAGTTCGACTATTGGCAGGCTATGGCCTATGCCCGCATGGGTGAGAAAGAAAAAGCCATCGCCACCTTCGAGAATATCATAGCCGTCAGCGACAAGACCGACTCCATCGTTCCTCTGGTCCAGTTGCAGCTCCGCTATCTCAAAGGCGACGCCTATGTTGAAGAACCCGAAACCGCTGAATCAATTACCGCCGAGGAAGAGTCCGTCGCAACCGACCGCACCCCTCGCAACCTCCAACCCGAGACCCAGCCCGAAGAAGAGCAGCTTCCGGCCGAGGCGCTATATTTTAGATATAAAGAAACACTTCAGCATTACGTTATTATTATCGTCAACGACAAGAAGATACGTGCCACCGAGTTCCAGTATCGCATAGCCGACTTTAATGCTCAGTACTACTCAAACGCCGGCTATAAAGTCAATGCTCTCATGTTCACCGACTCCACCCAGATGATAACCATCCATCGTTTCAAGAATGCCGCCGATGCGATGCTCTATTACACCCACCTCCAGCAGCCCGAAAGCCCACTCGTCGAATTCAATAGCGACTATTATGAAGTGTTCCCCATCTCCACCCAGAACTACACAACATTCTATAACCGAAAGAACGTCGAAGCATATCGGCTTTTTTTCAGAAAATACTACACCCCCAGAGCCCAGTGACCCTTTAAAACCTCAAACCCTTAAAACTTAAAACTCATAATTCAACAATAAATATCATGGCAAAAACATTCGAAATGGAAAACACCACAGTCAACACAATCAGCAACGGAACCCGCATTAACGGTGACATTACCGCCCAAGGCGACTTCCGTCTCGACGGCCGTCTCGACGGCAACATCCAGCTCAACGGCAAGCTCGTCGTCGGCGAGTCCGGTTTTATCAAAGGCAATATCGTATGCCAGAATGCCAACATCATCGGCCATGTCGACGGCAACATTTCTGTCAAGGAGGTCCTCACCCTCCACTCCACGGCAGTCGTCAAGGGCGACATACTCATCAACAAGCTCGCCATCGAGCCCGGCGCTGCCTTCTCTGGCACATGCCGCATGCTCGACGAACTCCGCAAAGAAAGCGACACCGAAGACCAATCCGAGCAATAGCCGTCAACCCGAACCTGAAAACTAATAACAGAAACTGGTAACTTGAAGATTGAAACTTTAACATCGGACCCCCGGGCACTCTTCAGGCAGTGGGCAGGGGTGGATTGTGAGCTCTGCTCCGAACTCGGAGCCAACGGCTCCAACCGCAAGTATTATCGCCTCTCTGCCGGCGACAAATCATGCATTGCCGCCGTCAACGACGACGTGAGAGAGAACGACGCCTTCCTCTACTTCTCACAAGCACTTTCCCAGCGCGGCATACTCGTGCCCCAGGTCTATGCCGTCAGCGATGACCATCGCCTCTACCTCCAGCAGGACCTCGGCGACACTACCCTCTATTCATATCTCTATTCCAAACGTCAGAGTGGTGATGGCTTCGACCACGAAGCCCTGCAGCTCTACAAGCATGTCCTCTCAGACCTTGTCGATATCCAGACTCGTTGCAGCGACCTCGACTTCTCCCACTCATATCCACGCCCCGACTTCGACGCCCAGGCCATCCAATGGGATCTCAACTACTTCAAGTATTTCTTCCTCAAGTTACTCTATGTCCCCTTCGACGAGCAGCTCCTCGAAAACGACTACCACACACTTATCGACTATCTCCTCGACGGCGACTGCTCCTCCTTCATATACCGCGACTTCCAAACGCGCAACATAATGGTGGTCGGCGGTCAGCAGTCAGTTTCTGGTCACAGGTCACAACTTTACTACATCGACTACCAAGGTGCCCGCCGTGGCGCCCCGCAGTACGATGCAGCCTCGCTTCTTTACAGTTCCAAGGCCGATATTCCTGAAGCGATAAGGCGGGAGTTGCTCAAGCATTATGTAGATTGCTTTTTTGAGGCACAAGGTGCTGCTTTTCAAGAAAGGAACACGAAGGAATCCTTCACACAGCGATTCTACGCCTACGTCCTGGCACGTATCATGCAAGCCATGGGCGCCTATGGCTACCGTGGCCTTTATGAACGCAAGGAATATTTCATAAACAGCATACCGCTTGCAGTTTCAAATTTAAGAACTATAGTGGGTAAACTGCCTCAGGAGTTGAATATTCCGCATCTTAGGGAAGTGTTTGATGCTATAATAAACTCACAATTAGCAATCGGCGGGCAGCAGCCAGCAGCTGGTGGCTCTGCAACGCCGCATTCCACTATCCCTTCAGACACTCTCACCGTCACCGTCGGCAGTTTCTCGTACAAGAAAGGCCTCCCCGCCGATTCATCCGGCAACGGCGGTGGATTCGTGTTCGACTGCCGTGCGCTTCCCAATCCCGGACGTTATCCTCAATATCGCAATCTCACAGGCAAAGACCTCTCAGTCATAGACTTCCTACAAAAAGAAGAATCTGTATCTCAATTTCTCTCCCATGCCTTCGCACTCGTATCCAACTCTGTCAAAATATACAACCAGCGTAACTTTTCTAATCTCATGGTCTCCTTTGGTTGCACAGGAGGACAACACCGCTCTGTCTATTGCGCCGAACGTATGGCTCAATATCTTCGTGAAAACTTTGATTGTCACGTTGTTCTGCACCATTATGAACAAGACTAAAAAAAAACTTTCCACAACGTAACCCCATTTTTAACTTTTATTTGTATTTTTGCACTGCTTTACATCCAGGAAATATAAATTTACCTACAATGAATAAAACTGTAAAAATTACACTCCAAGCGGTTCTCGCTATCGTCGTCATCGGCCTCGCCGTTTGGCTCTACATGAGCATCAGCAAACCCGTGAAGTTCGACGAAGAGTACAGCAAACGCGGCGTCGCCTGTGCTGAAAAACTCCGTGCCATCCGCGTCCTCGAAGAAGCCTACAAGCAGACTTACAACTGCTACTGCGGCAATTTCGACACCCTTTTCGGACGTCTCCTTAATGAAGACAGCCTACGTATCTCCACCAAAGTCGTCTTCCGCGACAAATTCCCGCAGGATAGCAACTTCGTTCTTGAGGAAATCTCCGAACTCGAAGCCATCAAACTCGGCTACATCGCTCGCAAGGATACCCTTGTCAACCCCATCAAGCAACTCCGTGAAACCGGCAAACTGCCCATCACTCTCGCCGACGGCAGTGTCCGCCAGATGACCGACGAGGAGATCCTCAACCTCCGTTACCTTCCTTATCCAAAAGGAACAAAGGAACAGTTTGAAATCAATGCCGGCAAGAAAGAAACAACTGGCGGCTTTGAGGTCCCCGTCGTTGAGGTAAAGGTCGACATCGACCGCCTTATGAGCGACTGCGACCACCAGCTAGTCGTCAACAAGAAAGACAAACTCACCTCCGGAAACAAATATCCCGGCTGGAAGTTCGGAAGCATGGAAGAGTCTATCATTGAAGGCAACTTCGAATAATTTTTTGTACCCAACCTCTGCCCCCGATTATTCAACGTCGGGGGCTTTTGTTTATAAAACGAATGACCTGTGCCGAATGTCATGTAATCATCAACTTTCAACTATAAACAATCAATTTGCATGGCCTACACAATTAAATCTTACATAGCGGACCCCGTCGAGGTGGGTTCGGCAGACAAATATCTTTCGGTAGCCCTCAAAACCGACGGTTTCACCTTCACCGTTTTCTCCGGAGACCGCCATCTGCTCCATTATTGCGACGTCGCCCTGGACACCAAGGGGTCGATTGCCACCATCTCCTCCGACATCAAGGCGCTCTTCGCCGAAAAGAAAATAATGACGTTCGGCTATAAGGAAGCCGAATTGATAGCCACTACCGAATTGTCTTCGTGGCTTCCCGAACATCTCTACGAGCGTGGTCGCGAAAGACAGTACCTCTCGATGGTAGGCAACACCAAGCCCGGTACCACCTGTTTCAGCGACTACAACGAGTTGCTGAAATCGTATATTGTATTCTCCGCCGATTCCACAGCCGTGTCCGCTTTCAAGATAACTTTCCCCGGCATCAGGGTCCGCTGCCAATATTCGAAGTTTGTGGTTGCCGATTTTGTGCAGCAAAGCGATCCTGTCATGCTGATTAACATACGGCAGGGGCTATGTGATATAGTAGCATCATCCGGCGGTCAGCTTCAACTCTCGAATACCTATGAGTGTCCCTCTCAGGGTGACGTCATGTATCGAGCCTTGACAATCGTCAAATCGCTTGGAATCGGCAATACAGCGCTCTCCCTTTGGCTCTGTGGCGACATCGACAAGTCGGTGTATGATATGTTTGTAAAATATTTTCCACAGGTGAAGCTTTACACTGGACGTCCTTTCACCTGCCAGAACGAGGAGTTCCGCAACATCCACACCTATAAGGACGTTTTGGTTTTCTAATACCTTCATCCCGTGCGCATCATCTCTGGCTCGCTGAAGGGTAGGAGACTCAATCCTCCGACAAACCTCCCTGTCCGTCCCACGACCGATATGGCCAAGGAGGGGCTGTTCAACATACTGAACAACTATGTCGATTACGAGGATTGCGACGTGATGGACCTCTTTGCCGGCACAGGTTCCATAACCTTCGAGTTTGTTTCACGTGGGGCCAAGTCGGTTACGTCGGTCGATATCAACGGCCCTTGTACCGACTTCATCAAGCAGTCGGCCACAAGGCTCAATGTTCAGAACTTGCATGTGGTCAGAGCCGATGTGTTCGACCTCCTGAAGAGAGCCTACAAGAAGTTCGACATTATCTTCGCCGACCCCCCGTATGCACATGAGGGATTGGCGCAACTGCCCGATATGGTCTTTGAGAAAGACCTGCTGAACGACGACGGAATTCTAATATTGGAACATCCGAGAGAGCACAACTTTGAGGATCACCCGCACTTCTGGCAACACCGCAACTACGGCAAGGTGAATTTCACCTTCTTCGCAAAAGAGGTAGCCACCAGCTAACACCCATCACCCATCAATTAGCAGTCATCAGTCACACCTTAACATCTTAACATCTCAACATATCAACCTATCAACAATAAAACATATCAACAATAAAACACATCATGCAAGCAATAGTTAAGACCGATTTTCATTTCCCGAAACAGAAAAGCCTCTATGTGGGCAAAGTGCGCGACGTTTACAACATCGACGACAAATACATGGCAATGGTTGTCTCCGACCGCATCTCGGCCTTCGACGTGGTGCTGCCCAAGGGCATCCCTTACAAAGGACAGGTTCTGAACCAGATTGCCGCCAAGTTCCTCGACGCCACAGCCGATATTCTGCCTAACTGGAAACTGGCCACACCCGACCCGATGGTGACCGTCGGCCTCAAATGCGAAGGATTCCGCGTGGAGATGATCGTGCGTGGTTATCTCGCAGGCAGCGCATGGCGCGAATATAAGGCTGGCGCCCGCACCCTCTGTGGCGTTCAACTGCCCGAAGGAATGGTTGAAAACCAGAAGTTCCCCACACCGATACTGACTCCAACAACCAAAGCCGACGAAGGCCACGACGAGAACATCAGCCGCGACGAGATTATCCGTACGGGATTGGTCGATAAAGCCGACTATGAGCAGTTGGAGCGTTACGCTTTGGCACTCTTCCAGCGCGGCACCGAGATTGCTGCACGACAGGGCTTGATATTGGTCGATACCAAGTACGAGTTCGGCAAACGCGACGGCAAGATCTACCTCATCGATGAAATCCACACTCCCGACAGCAGCCGCTATTTCTATGCCGAGGGCTATGAAGAGCGTCTGGCGAAAGGTGAGCATCAGCGTCAGCTCTCCAAAGAGTTTGTCCGTGAATGGCTTATGGCCAACGGATTCCAAGGCAAGGAAGGCCAGAAAGTGCCCGAGATGACCGACGAGATAGTTAATTCCATCACCGAAAGATATATCGAGCTCTACGAGCACATAACCGGTGAGAAGTTCCAGAAGGCCGACGCCTGTGCCGATGTTTGCGCCCGCATAGAGAAGAACGTCACCGACTGTCTTGCATCGCTCTGATGGAGATTGAACGCAAATATCTCGTACGTGAGCTCCCTGCCAATCTCGACAGCTATCCCCACGTCGAGATAGAGCAAGGCTACCTCTGCACATCGCCCACTCTGCGCATCCGCAGGGCGGGCGATGCCTATATCCTCACCGTCAAAGAGAAGGTAACCATCGAGAGCTCAGCCCTCCACAACCGCGAGGAAGAGTTTTCGTTGTCGGCAGACAAATACGAGTTGCTGAAAGCCAAATGCGAAGGACGGATGGTCAGCAAGACCCGCTACCGCATCGACCTGCGTCGTAGCGAAGGTGACGGTATGTACTCCAACCTGGTGGCCGAGTTGGACATCTTTCACGGGCACAACGAAGGCTTGCGTCTCGTAGAGGTGGAGTTTCCTGATACCGCAACAGCCGACAGCTTTGTAAAACCCGACTGGTTCGGCGAGGATGTATCGAAAGACAAGCGCTATAGAAATAGCGCATTGGTGTGAATAATTGCCGACCGATAACTGTTAAAAAGATGAAGCGCATACCACATACATTTACTATTGTTTTTGGCCTTATTGTTTTTGCGGCTTTGTTGACATGGGTAGTTCCGGCGGGCGAGTTTGTGCGTGAGTCGGTCACCATCGACGGTTCGGCGAGAGAGGTGGTCAAGAACGACTCATTCCATTATGTTGACCGCGCTCCGCAAACCTGGCAGGTGTTCTCTGCTTTGTTCAACGGGTTCTGCGACAAGGCCGATATTGTCATCTTCATCCTTATGGTGGGCGGCGCTTTTTGGATTCTGAACAACAGTCATGCTATCGACGTCGGGGTGATGTCGTTCCTGCGGCAGATAAAGAAGCTGAACCGCTACAAGTGGCTGAAACGTATCGGGGTGGAGAATATCATCATAGTGCTGGTGATGCTTATGTTCAGCGTCTTCGGTGCTGTGTTTGGTATGAGCGAGGAGACGATAGCCTTTGTGGTGGTGTTCATCCCGCTGGCCATCTCGATGGGGTATGACTCCATAGTGGGTCTCTGTATGTGTTATGTGGCGGCTCATATCGGTTTTGCGGGAGCCATACTCAACCCCTTCACCATAGGCATAGCACAAGGCATAGCCGACCTCCCGCTCTTCTCAGGACTTGAGTACCGCCTGTTCTGCTGGGGAGTGCTCACACTTATCGGGATAGTGTTTGTGTTGTGGTATGCCCACAGGGTGAAGGTCAACCCCGAGAGAAGTCCTGTCTATAAGCTCGACGACTACTGGCGTCAGCGTCAGCAGGACAGCGAGAACACCAAACTGACCGTGCGGCAGATGCTGATTCTCGTGTTGTTGCTGGTTACCATAGTCGCCCTTGTGGTTGGTGTGCTTGCTTTCGACTGGTATATAGCCGAGATAGCGGCACTCTTCCTCGCGATGGGAATCATCGCTGGCATACTCGACCGACAGAACGCCGACAGCATAGCCAAGCTCTTCTTGGAGGGCTGCAAGGATATACTCTCCGCCGCTTTGGTGGTGGGGTTGGCGTCGGGAATCATCTTTATCTTACGTGATGGAAAGGTTATCGACACCATACTTTACGGCCTTACGCGTTCGCTGGCGCAGATGGGCGATGTGGCGTCGGTAGGAGCGATGTATGCCTTCCAGACGTTGCTGAACATCGTGATGCCTAGCGGCTCGGCCAAGGCGGCTCTCACGATGCCTATCATGGCTCAGTTTGCCGACTTGATAGAGGTGTCGCGCCAGACGACGGTATTGGCCTTCCAGTTCGGCGACGGCTTCACCAACATGATCACCCCGACGAGCGGAGTGCTTATCGGATGCCTCGGAGTGGCGAAGATACCCTACGGCGTCTGGCTGAAATGGGTGTGGAAGTTTATCCTCGCTATGGTGCTGATAGGATTCCTCCTGCTGCTGCCGACGCTGTTCATGACGTTGCCGGGATTTTAGTGAGCTGGTGATTAGTGATTAGTGATTGGACAAGTGTATTGTATTGGGTGAATTTGGGCTGTTTTGTCTTGAAATATAGTTTGTTATGAAGCGTTGTCTTTTATTCCTCATTTTCCTTGCGATATTTGGTTACGGGTGGGGACAGGGTGCCGAATATGTCAAGGAGATTGTCTGTCGCCTTTCGGCCGACGACATGAAGGGTCGTGGCTACTCTCAGGGAGGCGATAGCCTTGCGGCAGACTTTATCGCCTCTGAGTTGAAACGGCATGGGGCGAAACCCTATGGCGACTCCTATCTGCAGCACTACCCGCTGGATGTTTTCACCATCGACGGCGTTTGCCGCCTTAAGGTTGACGGCAAGGAGCTGCGTCCCTACGACCAGTTCAAGTTGAAGCCGATGCGTACTTTGACGAAAGAGTGGCTTGAGAAGGCCCGTTGGCGTACCGAGAAAGACGGCATCTGGTATATTGGGGTGGAGAAGCTGGGGATGTCGGTGCCGCTCACCCCGTTCGACGATATGAAGGCGCCCTACGTGGTGGAAGTGCTCGACTCGGTCGGCACCAAGCCCCCCAAGAAGATAAAAGCCGACCTGACCGTCACCCCACGCATGGGGTATATGTCGCAGAACGTCTGTGGCTATATCCCGGGCGAGACGGACACTATGGTGGTGTTCACCGCCCATTACGACCATCTGGGCATGATGGGCGACAAAGTGTGCTTTCATGGCGCCCACGACAACGCCAGCGGAGTGGCTACGGTGTTGGACATCGCCCGAAGGTATGGTTTAAGTAAACTGCACTATACGCTGGTTTTCTGTTTTTTCAGTGGCGAGGAAGCTGGGTTGCTTGGTTCGTCGTATATGGCGCAGCACCCTTTGTTCGACCTGAAGAAGGTGCGGCTGCTGGTGAACCTCGACCTGCTTTGTGGCGGCTCGGAAGGCTTCATGGTGGTGAACGGGAAGGCAGAGAACACCACGCCTTTTGTCAACCGGATGAAAGCCCGCAACGAGGAGCTCCATCTGCTGCCTGAGATAAAGCTGCGCGACAACGCAGCCAACAGCGACCATTGGTGGTTCTCGAAAGAGTGCCCCGCCATATTTATCTACACGTTAGGAGGACGTTACGGCGACTACCACAGCCCTTACGACACCTGCGACAAATGCGGCATCGAAGATAACTTCGAGAAAGTGCTGCAAGTGATCCTCGCCACGATGGAGTAGGGGAGTTTTGGAAAAAATTGTATCTTTGCAGATTGAAATAAATACATAGACAATATGTCCGAAAAAGAATTGAACTCATACCGGCTTACCTCGATGGAGGAACCTACCGACGAGATGCTTGCAGCCATCATGAAGGAGGCGGCAGCGGATGCCGCCAAGCGATGGGAAGAGGCAGAAAAGAGGTTCTTCGAACAGCTGAGAGTTATGGTGCAACAAAGTGTGTCGGCAGTATGACAGATCATCGGCCAGTACTTATAATCATTGCCGGCCCCAATGGTTCTGGCAAGACCACAGTCACCTCGAAAATCCTGAAACATGAGTGGCTGGAGGATTCGGTTTATATCAATCCCGACCAAGTGGCGCAGGATATGTTTGGAGATTGGAATTCGCCCGAAGCTGTGCGTCAGGCTGCTGTTTATTGTGCAGAATGGAGAGAACGATGCCTTGCCGAACATAAGAGCATGATTTTCGAGAGTGTGTTGTCGGCTCCTGATAAGGTGGATTTTGTTGAGCGGGCAATGGCTGCAGGGTTCTTCGTGAGGATGTTTTTCGTCTGCACTGCATCGCCCATCATCAATGCTTCGCGAATAGCAAAGCGAGTTATAGAAGGCGGACATGATGTGCCTATAGCAAAAATTGTTTCTCGGTACAACAAGTCAATAGCCAATTGCGCAAGGCTGTCCCGTGTTGTTGATCGCACATATATCTACGACAACTCTGTTGACAACCAAGATGCCCGGATTCTTTTCCGCTTCATCGATGGAAAGGTTGCCAAACGATATATTGAAGACATACCTCAGTGGTCACAGGCGTTGTTGTAGTAAAATACTGACTGAATTATTAATAAAACTCACGACCTAACGGCGAAATAATAAAGACATATTGAGCTTGAAGTAAACGTTTTTGAGAAACTCATCTTACTTGTAAACCTGATGTGCCGGCAGAATAAAACGGCATTCTTACTATGAAAAAATTAGTTGTTTTTTTGTCGATTTGTTTGTTTTCTTGGAATCTGTATTCGCAGGTCTATAGCACAAATTTCCGCACCTTCGACACAAACGGACCTATGGGCGAATGCCTTTTTGATACGGTAGAACATGGTGAAATAATGATTCAGAACGTTGTGATAATTGATAAGACTAAATCAGAATTGCGAGAAAAGGCCATTAGATTTTTTGAAGAGATTGATAATCTTGATATGTACGATGTTAGTGCAAGGGAGAAAAATATGGAATCTTATGTGAAATATGACGTGAATATTTCTTCTGGCCGTATGCGGGATAATGCTGGTTTTGTTTCATGGGAGAGAGATGTTAGTACTGTTAGATGCCATGTTACAGTAGAGTTCAAGGATGGTAGATACAGATATATTGTCAATCCTTATGAAACGAATCGTATGACAATACGTGGAGAGGCGAAATCGGATGGCCGTCCCAATGAGATACATTGGCAAAGGGTCAACAGTTTGACCAAAGAGCGTGCAAAATATAAGGTCGGCAAGAAGAAATATGAAGAATATACGGCTCAAATAAACTTCGAGAACGAGTGTTATCGAGCTGAATATAATGCTGTTCGGGAATTTGTAAGACGTCTGTCATCCTATTATGAAACGACTGACAAGGAGGCGGATTTCTGATTTACGTAAATCCTGAAGGAGGCTATCGAGCATTCGTTTGCTTATCACTTACCTATCATTAAGCTATCATCTAACTCCCATCTAACTCCTATTAAACTCCCACCAACCTACGTGCTCCCAAATTACAATTACTGACTTCAAATTGGGGGTTAAGGTGCCCGTTTGGCATCTTGGTGGCTTCCAAATTGGGCCTTTGGTGGAAAAATGACATCATAATGCCTTCCATTTAGGAAGGGTTTTTATGCTGAAATGGGGGTTGAGGTACTCATTTTTGACCTTTATAAGTGTTAAAAATGGCTGCTTTTTGTCGGATAATGTCCTTGTGTGGCTGGTGGTTTATGTTGTAACTTATTGATTATGAAATTATTTTTAATGATTTGTGACAGTTGACAGTTGTGACAGTTGTTTTTTGAGGTATCCCAATTTCTCTTATATTTAATATATGTTATTAATAATTAATTATTTATATAGTATTATAAGGGATTTTGGGTATACTGATTTTTAACTGTCACAACTGTCAACTGTCACAGGAACTGTAGAGTTCATCTTCCTATTGGAATATCATGCTATTGATATTTAGCCTTTTAGGGAAATATGATAAAGTCGGTTCTTCCAATTCCAGTTCTTCCAGATTAATTTTGAGGTATTCCAACCTTCTTATATTCTATATATATATTATTAATAATTAATTAGTTATAATAATATAAGAGGAAATTGGCATGCGTTTTTTTTATTGGAAGAACTGGAATTGGAAGATTTTGTTTTTGCCATCCTTTGTCGTTCTTCTCTACGAGGCCTTAAAGCGTTTGAGGATAGCCCTGAACCATCGTCTTCATCTTCTTGATATGGTGATTCGGCTCATAATTAGTGGCTGAACTGGATAAAAAACGAGCGAGTTGAGCCGTATTTTGAAAAAATATACTAATTTTGCACCGTATTTGATTTTGTGTAGGCTATGGTAAAATTGTCAATACTACGTTTTTTACAGTATCATCCTCAGTCATCTCGAAAGGATATTTCCGATGGCATTGAGTTCTCAGGAAGCGATGCGACGTTGAAACGGGTGATTTCGGCTCTGGTGTCAGAGGATAAAATTGTGGTGAGTGGTCAAGGTAAGGCCACCCGTTATAGTTTGACGAATGGTTGTCGTTTGTCGTTGCCGATAGATGTGGATGCATATTTTGCACAAGATCAGGATGCGAGGCAGATACAATCTGGTTATAACTTTGATCTTGTCAGCGAGATACTTCCGTCTGTTTCTCTTTTCGATGAAGATGAAATGCGACAGTTGGAGTCCACTCATGAGCGGTTTTTGTTGAATGTGAGCGATCTTTCGCCGGCCATGTATAGGAAGGAAATGGAACGCTTGGGTGTGGACCTTAGCTGGAAGTCGTCGCAGATAGAGGGCAACACTTATTCTCTTTTGGAGACGGAGCGTCTGCTGAGGGAAAGCAAGACTGCCAGCGGAAAAACACAGGAGGAGGCGATAATGTTGCTTAACCATAAAAATACGCTTAGGTTTCTTCTGGACAACAATGACTATTTGAGGGAACTGTCATTAAGGCGGGTTGAGGATATACAGTCGATGCTTGTTGAGGGTTTAGAGACGGAGAACGGGCTGCGACATCGTCGTGTGGGTATAACTGGAACAAACTATCACCCTCTTGACAATGAGTTCCAGATTCGAGAAGCCATAGAGGGTATGTGTACACTTATAAACTCGCGGACAAATGTCTTTGAGAAGGCGTTGCTTGCGTTGTTACTGATAAGCTATATACAACCTTTTGCTGACGGCAACAAACGTACGTCTAGGTTGGTGAGTAACGGAATCTTGATGGCTTACGGATATTGTCCGCTATCATACCGCACAGTTGACTCGATTGACTATAAGAAAGCCATGCTTGTATTTTACGAGCAAAACAATATTGTTCCGTTTAAGAAGATTTTTATCTCTCAATGCCAGTTTGCTGTTGGAGAGTATTTCTAAACTCTACCTCCGCACAAGCTCCGCATTACCTCCGCATAAACTCCCTCTCTATTGGCTTGAGAGGAGCGGGTGGATGGGCAGGTTTTCAGGGCATTAACTAATTGTTGATAAAATCAGGGGCGGGGTTGCTCTTGTTTCGGATATTATTAGTATATTTGTACTTTATTTATAAAAAGAGCATTTTGCTATCCTATTAGAAAACAAGAAATAACAGATAATAACGATGGAATTCGAAAACGAAAAAATCACTAGGGTTGACATTGAGACCACGATGAAGACAGCGTATATCGACTACGCTATGTCGGTGATTGTCGCCCGTGCACTTCCGGATGTGCGTGACGGTTTGAAGCCGGTGCAGAGGCGCATCCTCTACTCGATGAACGAGAACGGAATTTTCTACAACACGCCTACGAAGAAATGCGCCCGTATCGTGGGTGACACCATGGGTAAATACCACCCGCACGGTGACTCGTCCATCTATGGCGCTCTTGTGCGTATGGCACAGCCTTGGGCGATGCGCTACACGCTGATCGTGGGTCAGGGTAACTTCGGCTCGATTGACGGTCACGGCGCGGCAGCCATGCGTTACACGGAGGCGAAGCTGGAGCAGATATCGAACGAGATGCTGGCCGACATCGACGAGGAGACCGTCGATATGGTGCCGACCTACGACAACGAGGCTGTCGAGCCGACGGTGCTTCCCGCCAAGATACCCAACCTGCTGGTGAACGGCTCGAACGGCATCGCTGTGGGTATGGCCACCAATATGCCGACACACAACCTCACCGAGGTGATGAACGGCTGCATAGCATACGTCGATAATCCCGAAATCACGGTCGAAGGGCTGATGGAGTATATCAAGGCGCCCGACTTCCCCGGCGGCGGCACGATCTACGGCTACAAGGGTGTGCAGGAGGCTTACAACACAGGTCGCGGCAGCATCATACTGCGTGCCGACACCGAGATTGAGGAAGATTCGAAGGGCCGTAACGTCATTGTGGCGAGCACGATACCTTACGGTGTGAACAAGGCCGAGATGATAAAGCGTCAGGCGCAGCTGGTGAAGGACGGCAAGATCGTGGGCATCTCGGACATACGCGACGAGAGCAGCAAGGACGGCATACGTGTGGTCTATGTGCTGAAGAACGACGTGGTGCCCAACGTGGTGCTGAACAAACTGTTCCAGCTCTCCGAGCTGCAGAGCTCGTTTGCGGTGAACAACATCGCCCTGGTGAAAGGCCGCCCGATGCTGCTCAACCTGAAAGACCTTATCAATAACTTTGTCGATCACCGCGAGGACGTGGTGACGAGACGCACCCGCTTCGAGATGGCCGAGGCCGAGAAGAGGGCGCACATACTGTCGGGACTTCTGCGCGCCATCGACATCATCGACGAGATCGTGGCGTTGATAAAAGCATCGAAGACTCCCGCCGAAGCCCGTCAGGGATTGATGGATAAATATCAGTTTAGCGAAGCTCAGGCCAACGCTATCGTCGATATGCGTCTGGCTCAGCTGACAGGCCTGAACCATCAGAAACTGCAGGAGGAATATGACGAGAAGCTGCGTTTCATCGAGCGTTGCAAGGAGATCCTGGGCGACCACAACGTGCTGATGCAGGTCATCAAAGAGGAATTCATCGCCATACGCGACAAATACGGCGACGAGCGCCGCACAGCCATCCGTCACGATGCCATCAACTTCCGCATCGAGGACACGATACCCGACGAGCAGGTGGTTATAACCATCTCGCACAAGGGATATGTGAAACGCACGCTGCTGAGCGAATACAGAACTCAGAGCCGCGGCGGCGTCGGTTCGAAAGGAAGTGCCGTACGCAGCGAGGACTTTGTGGAGCATATCTTCACCTGCACCAACCACAACTACCTGCTGTTCTTCACCGAGAAGGGCCGCTGCTACTGGATGCGCGCCTTCGAGGTGCCCGAGGGCGAGAAGAACACCAAGGGCCGTCCGATACTGAATTGCATAAACATAGAGCCGGACGACAAGATCAAGGCCTACGTGAACGTGGAGAGCCTGAGCGACACCGAGTATGTGGGCAACCACTACATCGTTATGTGCACCAAGAACGGCATCGTGAAGAAGACCTCGCTTGAGGCTTACTCGCGTCCGCGTACCAACGGTATTATCGCTGTAGGCATCCGCGAGGGCGACGAGCTGGTGACGGCCCGCCTTACCGACGGCGCGAGTTACATCCTCATTGCCTCGAAGAAGGGCAAGGTGATGATTTGCCCCGAGAACGAGTTCCGCGTGATGGGACGTGGCGCAAGCGGAGTGAAGGGTATGAACCTCGACGGCGAGGACGACGGCGTGATCGACATGCTCTGTCTGCCGAGCGAGAACGAAGACCTCCTTGTGGTGAGCGACCACGGCTACGGCAAACGTTCGGCATTGGCCGACTACCGCGCCACGGTACACAGAGGCGGCAAGGGCGTAAAAGCCATGCAGGTGACCGAGAAGACAGGTCCTCTGGCTGCCATAGTGAATGTCACCGACGAACACGACCTGATGATCATCAACAGAAGCGGCATCACAATCCGCATGAAGGTGGCCGACCTGCGAGTGCTGGGTCGCAACACCCAGGGCGTGAAGCTCATCGACCTCAAGGGCAAGGACTTCATCGCCTCGATAACGAAGGTGCCTTCGACGCCGGATGAGGACGAGGAGACCCCAGGGAATCTGGAAAATCCAGAAACCCTGGAGACACCAGAAACACCGGAAAATCCAGATTCTCACGAAACGCCCGAAACCCCGGAAAGCAATAATCCGCAACCAGAAGATACTAAAGAGTAAAACAAAATAAATCTGTTAACCCATAAATTTGAAAGATATGAAAAAGTCAATTTTAACATTAGCGCTTGTGGTGCTCGGCTTTGCCGCCGCCGCACAGACCCTCGAGGTGCAGAGCGCCGCGCAGGATATGCGTAAAGGCTATTTGACCAAAGCTAAAGCCTCTATCGACAAGGCTTGCGCCAACGACCAAACCAAGGACGACCCCAAGGCTTGGTATTATAAAGGTCTTATCTATTGCCAGATTGGACAGGAGACGAAGAACCCCAAGTCGAAATACAAAGACCTGGCACCCGACTGGTGCGAGCAGGCATACGAGGCCGCTTTGAAGTGCAAAGAGCTGGACAAGGACAACGAATACTCGGAGACCAACAACACGGTGTTCTCGTATGTAGGCGGAGAGCTCTGCAACCGTGCAACCGACGCCTTCAACAAAGACCACGATTTCGAAGCTTGCCTGAAGATGTGTGAGGACGCCATCAAGGCTTATGGCTACACGGGCGACAAGAAGTCGGCCGACTTCGCCTACTACCTCGCAGGACTTGCTTCTTCGCAGCTGAAGAAGAACGACCTGGTGAAGAAATACTTCAACATACTGATGCGTCGTAAGACCGACAAGGCCAACGTCTATCAGACACTTTTCACCATGTATCGCACAGAAGACAACAATGCTGAAGCGCTGAAGGTGGCCAACAACTTCTACAAGAACCACCCCGAGGACTACAATGCAGCACTTATGATGTCGGAGGCCTACCTGATGAGCGGCGACAAGGAAAAGAGCGAGGAGATGATCAAAACCGCCCTCAATCAGACGAAGGATAATCCAAGCGTATATGCCAAACTTCTCTGCGCAGCCGCCGAGATGCTCTCCAGCAACCAGGATTTCGCTGGCGCCGAGGCTAAATACAACGAGTCGCTCTCGATCAACGCCAACCAGTTTGAGGCCAACTTCGGTATGGGCAGTATGCTCTACAACCGCGCAGTCGATAAAATCAACACCGAGGTTCCGTTCGACGACGAAACCGGCTTGCAGGCGAAACTTGAGGAAGAAGCCAAGGCTCTCTTCGGACAGGCAGAAAGCTACATGAAAGCCGCCGTCGCCTTTATCGACGCACTTCCCGCTGAGCAGCAGGAACTGCAGAAAGCCAATCTGGTGCACTGCCTCAACGCTCTGAAGACAATCTACGCACGTCTGAACCGAATCGACGACCTGAAGCCGATCAACGCACGTCTGCAGTCGCTGATGCAGTAACGTTTCAAAACCGTATCCAAGAAGATTCGGATAGGAATAAAAAGAGAAGCGGTTGCCATGAGGCAGCCGCTTCTTCTTTTGTGCTTGTGAAGTTGTGTTACTTGATTACAATCGAGTAGGGGAGACGTGCTTGGAGAGGCTCCATCGTTGCCCAGTAGTACATATCTTCGTATCCGGGGATGAGGGCATTGATGCGTGCGCGGAGTTTTGCTTCTTCAGCTTTGTCGTTGCTGAGGAGTTTGTCGTACCATTTTTTCTCGACGGAGTAGTTTTTTACCGTGTAGTCGCTGATGCCGGCTTTGTCGGCGGCGATGCTGACGGCGGTGTAGAGGCCTCCAAGTGTATCGACAAGGCCGATTTTGAGAGCGTCGGCACCCGTCCATACGCGACCACGTGCGATGCTGTCGACGAAGTCAACCTGCAGGTTGCGTCCTGTGGCCACACGACCGATGAATGTCTTGTAGAAATCCTCGATATTGCGCTGCATCATGGCGCGTGCGTCAGCAGAGAGCGGACGCATCATGCTGAGGCCTGTGCTGTTGCGGTTGGTTCCGACGGTGTCGGTGGTGATGCCGAGTTTGTTGCGTAGGAAGTTGCCAATTTCGGGGATGGTGCCGAAGACACCGATGGAGCCGGTGATGGTGGTGGGTTGAGCCACGATGCAGTCGGCGTTGCAGGAAATCTCATAGCCGGCAGATGCGGCCACACCACTCATTGAGACGACGAGAGGCTTCTCTTTCTTGGCACGCATGACGGCGTCGGTCATGATTTCGGAAGCGGTGACAGCACCTCCCGGCGAGTTGACGCGGAGCACTATGGCTTTGACGTTCTTGTCGGCGGCGGCTTTGTCGAGGGCTTTGGCTATGTCGTTGCCATAGACGTTTTTGTGAAATCCGTCGGATTCACCCGATACAACATTGCCTTCGGCATAGATGACGGCGATGCGGTTTTTGCTTTCTTTTGCTTTGAGGCTCTTGGCATATTTGGTTACGGCAACCATGCGTTTGCTGTCGTATTTCTCTTTGATGAAGGTCTTGAGGCCGTTCTCGAACTCGAGGTTGTCAACTAGGCGACGCGTCTGGGCGTCCTCGGCCAGGAAGGCGGAGAGGTCGTCGGCATAAGCGTTGAGGGAGTCGGTGGGTATGCCGCGTGAAGCGGACATCTGCTCCACTACGTGGTTCCAGATGCTGGTGATATAGGTGCGTATCTGTTCGCGGTTGGCTTCGCTCATGTGGTTCATGGTGTAGGTCTCGCCAGCGCTCTTGTAGGCGTTGTTCTGCGGGCGGATGAGGTCGATGTGAACGTCGAGTTTGTCGAGTAGGTCTTTGTAGAACATCACTTCGCCGCCGATGCCTCGCCATTCGACCATACCTGCGGGGTGGAGCGAGATGCGGTCGCAAACAGAGGCGAGATAGAGCGACTGTTGGGTGTATGTGTCGGCGTATGCGACCACCGGTTTGCCGTTCTCCTTGAATTCGATGAGGGCGTTGCGTATTTCCTCGCACTGAGCCCAGTCGGCCATTGCGCCGTCGCCGAGATAGAGGTAGATGCCGCTGATTTTGCTGTCGTCCTTGGCGCCGTTGATGGCGGCGAGGATGTCGTCCATGCCCATTGCGTCGTCGTTGGAGAAGAGTGACGTCGGGTCGTCTTCGTCGGCGTGTTCAGCGATGGTGTTGGTCATGTCAACCTTGAGGAACAGGTTGTTGCCCACGATGGTGGTGTCTTTGGTCATGCTCGACACAGCCGCCACCATACCCATCATAATAATAAAGGTGATGATGTTGAAAATGATGAATGCAAAGACCACGCCCAGCATCGAGGCCATAGTGGTTTTCCAGAAGCCAAGAGGTTTTTTCTCTTTCTTGGGTTTCTGCGGGGTTTGATTAGTTTGAATTTCTTCGCTCATGATGTAAATATGTTTTTTGTTGATATATTTTATGTTGGAGGGTTTTGAATTTGGGCTCCTCTGAAAAACAGATTGCAAAGATATTCAAAAAAAACGTATCTTTGCATTTTGTTTCCAACAAGGTAAAAACAGTAAGCCTTTCTACATATCAACATCAAACATAACAACACCTGTATGAAACGTATCAGTATTATCTTTGCCTTGGCCGCTGTGGCTGTAATGTTTCTCTGCACGGCGTCGAGTCGCCGCGAACCGTTCGACTACAACGGTACGTGGGTGGTGGGCACCGCCGATGGCGCGAGGTTCGGTGGCGAACTCTACTTTTATGTCAAGCTTAAACAGGACGACGACAACCTCACCGGCACCTATTATTCTATAAGCCAGAAGAACGCCCGGCGCGACGTGAACCCTTCCAACACGGTGCGCGGCTACGTCAAGAAGAAATACGCGGTGGTGGAGTTCAGCAGCAGCGAGTGGGGCGGGGGAGGAGTGGCCGAGCTCTACCCGATAGACAAGAACACCCTCTCTTGGCATATCGTTTCTGAAAAAAAGGTAGGCAACGCCGATTTCGGCCATTGGGCACCTAGCCGCACACGGCTGACGAGGCAATAATTCTTTGAACTGAAAGTGGGATGGGGTTCAAGAAGCTTATCAATAGCAGTCGGGAACCTATCACCGTATCAACATATCAACAGAAAACAGATAAACAAATCTATAACATGAAAAAAACACTCTTAACTATTGCAACTATGGCACTACTTGCGACAGCTTGCAACCACAAGGCAAAGACTGAGGCTCCGCAGCTCACTTCGGGCATCGACCCCAGCTATCTCGACACCACAGCCAATCCCGTTGAGGATTTCTACCGCTACGCCTGCGGCGGCTGGATGGACGCCAACCCCCTGAAACCCGAATACAGCCGCTACGGCTCGTTCGACAAGTTGGCCGAGACCAACCAGGAACAGCTGCGCGGTCTTATCGACTCGGTGAGCGCCGCCCAGAACGAGAAAGGCTCAATCTCCGACAAGATAGCCACCCTCTACAACATCGGTATGGATTCCGTGAAGCTCAACCAGCAAGGCGCTGAACCAATACAGGAACTCCTGAAGGGCATTGCAGCCATCAACAGCCGCGAGGCTCTTGCAGCCAAGGTGGCCGAACTGCATCATATCGGCATCGACCCCTTCTTCGGCATCATGAACGAAGCTGACCCCGACAACAGCAAGATGCAGATGGCTTGGATTTGGCAGACAGGCCTCGGCATGGGCGACCGCGACTACTATCTCGAGAAGAAGAACGCCGACAAGCGCGAGAAATACCAGGATCTCATCGCCAAAGAGATGGTGATGGCCGGCTACGACAAGATGGCCTCATTCGCCGGTGGCGGCAACATCATAGCCAAGATGGTTATGGATGTCGAGACGGGATTGGCAAAGGCTCAGTATGACAAACTGAAAAACCGCGACCCGCACGCCACCCTCCACAAGATGACCCTCGACGAGCTCAAGAAGATGGCTCCCGCTGTAGCCTTCGACAAATATTTCGCCGAGATGGGCCTCGCCAACATCAAGAACATGAACGTCGGACAACCCGAATACATAGCCGAAGTCTCCAAAGTGCTCGCCAATGCCAACATGGAGTCGGTCAAGGCCTATCTGGCTTGGAATGTGGTCAACACCGCTGCAGCCTATCTGAGCGACGACTTCGTGCAGGCCAACTTCGAGTTCTTCGGCAAGACCATGTCGGGTCAGGAAGAGATGCGTCCCCGCTGGAAACGCGTCACCTCGACCGTCAACGGCGCTATGAGTGAGGCCCTTGGCCAACTCTATGTCGCCAAATACTTCCCGCCCGAGGCAAAAGAGCGTATGGTCACCCTTGTGAACAACCTGAAAGAGGCTTTCGCCGTGCGTATCGACGGTGCCAACTGGATGGACCCCGAAACAAAGGAGAAAGCCAAAGACAAGCTCGCAGCCATCCTCGTCAAGGTCGGCTATCCCGACAAGTGGCGCGACTACAGCAAGCTTGAAATCAACGACGACAGCTATTTCGCCAACGTGCTGCGCAGCAACCGTTTCGATGTCGACTACATGATGAGCAAAATTGACAAACCCACCGACCGCGACGAGTGGCAGATGCCGCCCCAGATGGTCAACGCCTACTACAACCCCACCACCAACGAGATATGCTTCCCTGCAGCTATCCTGCAGCCGCCGTTCTTCAACATGAAGGCCGACGATGCCGCCAACTATGGTGCTATCGGAGTCGTTATCGGTCACGAGATGACTCACGGCTTCGACGACCAAGGTCACGAGTATGACAAGGACGGCAACCTTAACAACTGGTGGAAAGAGAGCGACGCCACCAACTTCAAGACCAACGCACAGGTGCTTATCGACCACTTCAACGCCATCAAGGTGCTCGACGAACCCGAGACCTTTGCCAACGGCGAGTTCTGCCTCGGTGAAAACATAGCCGACAACGGCGGATTGCACATCAGCTATGTGGCCATGCAGAAGGCCCTCGAGAAGCAGCAGGTCAACGGCGAGCCGATGGACGGCTACACCCCCGCCCAGCGTTTCTTCCTCGCCTATGCAGCCGTTTGGGCAAGCAACATCCGCGACGAAGAGATTGTGCGCCTCACCGCTATGGACGTCCACTCGCTGGCCAAATGGCGTGTGAACGGCACCCTGCCGCATATCACCGAGTTCATCGAAGCCTTCAACGTACAGCCAGGCAACAAGATGTACCTCGCACCCGAAAAACGAGTCACCCTCTGGTAAGAGATTTTTGGGAAGAACTGAATTTGAGAAGCGGGCGGCCGGTTGGTCGCCCGCTTATCGTTTTTCAATATGGCACGTCGTCGAACATTGTCTCTATAATATGCCGTTGTTTCCGTTCTTCCAATATCTTGCGGAGTTTTTCTTTTGCCTCGTCGCAACCCAGATCCACCGCTTTTTGGTAGATGTTTATCGCTTCATCTTCGTCTTTCTTGACTACTATGCCTTCGTTGTAATAGTCGCCCAGCAGACATAAAGCGTCTGGATATTCTTTTTCTGCGGCTTTGCGTATCATCTTCAGCGCCGCTTCTTTGTCTTCGGGGGTTCCATATCCGTGGAAAAGACAGTATCCCAGTTCGTAGGCAGCAGGGAATACATCTTCTTCGGCGGCTTGCTTGTACCATTTTACGGCTTCGAACTTATCTTCAGTAACGCCATAGCCGAAGTAATAGCACTTTCCAAGCATGTATTTTGCCCAAGGTTCGCCTTTTTCGGATGCTCTCTTGAACCGACGCCAAGCAGCGCGGTTGTCCATTCGCAGGCCAGCGCCGTGATAGAAGCAAAGACCGAGTTCGAAGATTGCCCATGTGTTGTTTTTTGAAGCCGCACGCATAAACCATTTCGCCGCCTCTTTAGGGTTTTCCTTTACCCCTCGACCGTATCGGTATTTGACACCTACTTGAAATTGGCCCTCGCTGTTGCCGTTTTTTGCAGCCTTGAGAAACCATTTGTCGGCTTCGTCTTTGTCTTCTTTCCAGCCGTTTATGCCGTTTAGAATCCAATAACCCAGCGTGCATTGAGCATCGCTGTTGCCCATCTCGGCGGCTTTCAGGTAGGCGGCGTTGATGGATTCCAGTGGGGCTTTGGCGTCTTCCATGCACCATGCAATGTGGAGTTGAGCGTCGGCGTTGCCCTGCTCGGCCGCTTTCTTGAACCAATATATTGCTTTCTCGTAATCTTGTGGCACACCTTCGCCCTTGTAGTAGCTCAACCCTATGTTGAACTGTGCCATTCTGCTCCCATTCTCGGCGGCTATGGTGTACCATCGGTTGGCCTCGATGATGTCTTTTTGGACGCCTTGACCGTAGAAATAGAGTACACCCAGGTCGTTTTGATAGGTGGGTTGGCCATCTTCGGCGGCCTGCCTTATCTGGGTTACGGAGAGACCGTTCTCTTTGTATTCTTCTCCCATGAAGCCGTCACAAAAGCGGCTTGTGGCCACGTTCCATGAGATGCAATTTAGTGCACCGCCTTTGCGCACGGCCTCCAATGCCGGCACTCCTATAACTTTGCTGGCTGGCATTGCGTCGGATATCTGTCTCAGCGCCTGCTCGTCTTCGGGTATGCCCAGTTGCGGTACCAGCACGAGCCTTCCAACCTTTAGGAAGTTGACGTAGGCCCAGCTGCGCTTATGTTTGCGGCTTACGTCGTAAGTCAGCGGTATCACCTCTACGAAGTTCTCCAGAATCCGTCTGTATCGTCGTGCCATCGCCGCGTCGAAGTCGGCGTAGTTGGTCATCAGCACGCGGTTGTTGCCGATATAGTGCACTATGCCGTCGCTGTGTCCGAGAAACTCATTTCTATCCCAAGGCAGGAAGATGATTTCGCTTTGGAAGGTGTCTTCGAGCATCTGCCGGATTCGATTGCGCGGCTTGTCCTTGTTCTCAAAGAACACCTTCTCGGTCATCACGATTTTGTCGCTGCATTTCACTACGTTGCCGCCGTCCAGTACGAGGTCCAGCTCCACAGCCTCGCCATCTTGTCTTAGGCGGTTGATGTTTGCCACGCTGTTCACATCGGTTATTGTGCGCAAGAGGTGCTTGGGTTGCAGATAGTCGGGGTTGTATTTGTAGAACACAAAACGCATCTCGCTCGTCTGTATGGGCATATAGTCGCGACACCAGATGTCCTTGGTGCCCGCCAGCAGCCGATGTTCGATGTTGTTGTCCTTGAGTGTCCGGCTGATGCTCCGATACAGCTCAGGACACCGCTCCGGCAGCAAATCCGAAAAGAAAACGGTGTCGGTAAGAAGGTCGGTAATTAGTTCACTACGGTACCGCCCGTAGATGGTGTTCCAGTGTGTATTATTGGTCATAGGTGGTAATCCTTAGTTACTCTATGTTATGAAGTCGAAATTGCCAAAGTCTCATATCTTGTTTGTAATAAGACTTGCCAATCTTAATATACTTTGGTGTATAGGACTTATCTTCCTTTTTTTTGTTGACTTCTGCAAGATAATCTTCGGAGGTTATAGGTCTTCCCCCTTTCTCTATATGGGTCTCTTTTTCATCACAAGCAATATATTCAGCGACATTTGTTCGAGGATGCCCCTTTAGGTCGAAAGATGCATCTTTTTTCTCGTCATTTATCCATTCTATATTTGAGTTCCTCTCTGTATTTGAGTTCTTCCAATTTATACCTTCATAAAACAAGTCATCGAATATATGAGTGGAACAATGATCATATTTCGTTTTGTCTCCAATTGGATACTTTCCATCCTTTGCTTTTAGTACTCGGTATGAACGAATAAGAAACGACGCTCTATAACTATCTTTCTCTTTTTCTTTCTCTTTCTCGAAGGTTACATCAACGCCGGATTGATGTTGATTAAAAGTACCGATTTTAAAATATGGATAACCTTTATGTTCAATGATTGCATTGAATATGTTTGGAAATTTTTGGGGATTGTCAATCATTTCCTTGTATTTCTTTGGCAATCGATCGTTTGTATGGTACATAATATAGTCCTTGATGTCACCATATTCTTCGTGGTAGTACAATTCTATAGAACCAAGTTCTATTATGTAAGTCCCGTTAATAAGGAAGTAGCCGTTGCTCAAAATCTCTTTTGCACAAGGTTGGAAACACGCGGCAACGGCGTTTTCATCCCACACCCCCTTGAATTCATTTCTATTTGTGTCGAATTGTTTTAAGATTTCAATAAGCTTTTCCATAATTGTGATTTATAGTTTATTCGATTTCAAGTGCAAAGGTATATCCAAAAATTGGGGCGACCAAACTTCTTTTGTTAAAAGTTGTGAGAATTTCCGAAAAAGTTATTTATTGAATAAAATTGTTTGTTTAATGTAGGAAACAATATCGGAGTTGACCTGGATATTGAATCGCGCAGGAAATTTTCATCCCTGATTTGTCTTACTTTCGCCCCACGTTGTTTTGATTGGGCTCTTACCGTTATCTTAGTTTTGTCTTACTGTTATCTTACTTTTCTCTTAGCCAGCTCGTAGTTATGTCTTAGCCAGGTAGGACTTGTTACTAGGCTAGTGATAGGCTTGTGCTAGGCTAGTGCTTACCTTTCTCTTGGTTTTCCCTTACCGACGTCTTATATTTTTTTGCCATATAACATCGGAGAGGTTTTTGCGTCGTGATGTTTAAATACCGCTGTTATCACATGTTGAATATAAGATGGTCGTTTTTTTCTGTCATATTGATTACGGTTCTTTTTTTTTTCATACCTTTGCGTCTTTAAGTAACAAACTAAAATATGAAACGCAACATTCTCAGCATTGGCTTGATTTTGCTTGCCGGCTTGGCATCGGGCAATCCAGTATGTCCAGCGGAAGCAAAAAGAAGTGTGGAAACCTTTTGGCAGCAGAGCAACTGTGAAATCAGAAGCGGCGTGGCTGCCAGCGCACTTGACGACATCACTTCGCAGACGGAATTCTCGCATCTGTACATCTTCAGCAATTCCGGCGGATTTGTCATCATGTCGGGCGATGATTGTGCCAAACCCATATTGGCCTATTCCACCAGCGGCGGTTTTGATCCTGACAATATCCCCGCAGCCGTAAGGGATTGGCTCTCCACCTACGAAACCAGGATAGAACAAGCCGTGAACCAGCAGCTGGAGGCGACGTCTGAAATCGCTGGACAGTGGGAGCTGTTGCGGTCGGGACGATGGACGGACGCTCGGAAAATAGAAACGGTAGGCCCGCTTGTGACAGCAAAATGGGGGCAGAGTTCGCCGTACAATGCACATTGTCCACCGAACACGCTGGTCGGATGTATAGCGGTGGCGATGGGGCAGGTGATGCACTACTGGCAATATCCCGAGCATGGAACCGGCTCACATTCGTACACCAGCAACGGATACTCGCATAATGTGGATTTCTCGGGTGCAACCTATGACTATAGCGCCATGCCGAACAGCTGCAGCGGCAGCAACGACGCCGTTGCGACGCTGCTCTACCACTGCGGAGTGGCCATCGAGACAGGTTATACCTCGAACAATTCAACTGCATACGTCCTCAACACGGCGTCGCACCCCTACAACGCCGAGATGGCGATGAGAGATTTTTTCGGCTATAGCAGCGAGGTGCACGGCGAGCGCCGCGTTATGTACAACAAACCCACGTGGATATCAATGCTGAAAGAAAATCTGGATGCAGGAATTCCAATCATTTATAATGGCTTCAACTCATCCAACTCGGGTGGTCATTGCTTCATCTGTGACGGCTACGATGCCAACGATTTCTTCCATTTCAACTGGGGGCAGCGAGGTTCGTACGACGGCTTCTTCGAAATAGACGATATGACTCCGTCGAACCAGAATTTCTCGTACGACCAGGGAGCTATACTGGGATTGACCCCTGCGGTCGAAACACCCCCTGCGCCTGTCGAAGGAATCGCCGACGCGAAAGCGGCAATGCCGAAACTCCTTGTCTATCCTAACCCCACCTCGGGGCGCTTTGTCGTGGAATGTGGAAGTGACATGGTCGGAGAATGTAGATTTCGTGTTTACGACGAGTGCGGAAAGCTGTTGGTTTCTGAGAAGATGACAGACGGCGGCACCATAGATTTGTCTGCCCGCCCCGACGGCATCTACTTCCTCCAGATGATTAAGGGCGGAAAGGTGGTCTTGTATGAGAAGATTGTCAAAGTACGGTAACATCTAATTTACAGGTGACTATGAAGCCGAAATATATCATTTTTCTATTATTGGCCGCTATGGTGACGGGGGTGGCGAAGGCTGCCCCCGTTGACGGCACGACCGCACGCACAGTGGCGTCGCATTTCTATGCTTCGAAATTCAAGCAGACGCCCGAATCGCTCACCGCCACAATCGTTTACGAGGCATCGTTGCTTCGCGACGAAAACGGCGAGTGGCCCAGTTTCTATGTGGTTGACATAAACTCCGAGGGCTTTGTCATTGTGGCTGGCGACGACCGCGTGCAGCCGGTTCTGGCTTTCTCTGACGAAGGTGCTTTTGTGGCAGAAGGGATGCCGGCAAATGTGCGCTTTTTCCTCGACGGATATACCGAGGAGATTCAGTATGCGGTTGACAAAAAACAAGCTGCCGACGAGTCGGTGGTGCGCAAATGGAACGAGCTGCTCTACGAAACGGTGGCTGAACGGAAAGACGGCAACGTGGTGGTCGAGCCGCTGCTGGGCAACAACCGATGGAACCAGACAAAGTACTACAACGACCTCTGTCCAGCCGACGCCACCGGCAACGTCGCCTACGGCGGACATGCGGCTGTGGGATGCGGCGCGCTGGTGATGGGGCAGGTGATGCGCTACTGGCGTTACCCCACCACGGGCACCGGAAGCCATTCCTACAACGCCACCGGATACGGCACGCTCTCGGCCAACTTCGGCGCCACCACCTACCGCTATTCGGCAATGCCCGACCAGCTCACTGCGTCGAACCATCCCGACAGCTGCGTGGAGGCTGTGGCCACTTTGCTGTATCATTGCGGTGTGGCGGTCAATATGAGATACGGCGCTGACGCAAGTGTGGTCAACTCGAACAACATTGTAAGCGCTCTCCCGACCTATTTCGGCTATCCCGCCACCGTGCGCTACATCGAGCGTGGAAGCCTTTCCTCGACGGTGTGGCTCAACTATCTGAAGGGAGAACTGGACGACGGGGCACCGTTCATGTACGGCGGAAGCGGCAACTATGGCGGACATGTGTGGACCTGCGACGGATATAGAGACGACGACTTTTTCCATTTCAACTGGGGTTGGGGCGGAACGCAGAACGGTTACTACGCACTCAGCAACTGCAGCTCGTATGGATTCAACAGCAACCACGCCATCATCATCGGCATCCGAGGCCCCGAGCTGCCCACCGACCCCGAGGAGCCGGAAGTCTCCATTGAGGAACACACGGCTTTGAATGTCAATGTGTTTCCGAATCCAACCGACGGCAGCGTATATGTCTGCTCGGGGATGCAAACGGTGTTGGAGGTGCAGGTGACGGACCTGTGTGGCAGGACGGTCTCGCGCCAAAGCGTGGGGCAGTCGGAATTCAGGGTTGACCTGTCCGAGTGCGCTCCCGGAACCTACCTGCTCAGGATGGTGACCGACAAGGGCGTAGAGACATGCAGGGTGGTCAGAAGGTAGATTCCGTCGCCGCCAGCTTTCGTCCTCGAATTGTCGCCTTCGGCGTCATTCAGCTTCACTTCAGAAACGAATGATAGCCTTCGTTTCACTCACACATAGTCGCTGCATTTCGATTGCAAAAGTATCCTATCAAACCCCAGCGTTACAGTGTTACAGTGTTACAGTTCGATTTTTTGATTCCACCAAACTCAAAAGAAAATTTTATATCTATATATTTATATATATAAATATATAGATATAAGTATAATTTTAACAAATCGGATGGCCTTATTTTTAACTGTAACACTGTAACGGTGTAACGCTCATAAACATTCTTGCGTATAACACCAACATTATCAATCACCTATCAGTCGCCACTATAAAACGACCAGCCAACTCATTCAGTAAACCCCCGCCGAAAACAGGCAAAAATCAGCCCCAAAACAAGTCATCCGAACCCAAAATCGCTCAAAATCGACGTCAACCGAATCAGTAAAGATCACGCCGAACAGCTCAAAAAACAATCAAAAACCGTCATCACAACCCGAAAAAAGAGTCCGCAAATGCATATGTGGGGTTCCTTTCGTACCGGGTAGCATACTGGGAGTTGGTACGGCGTTGGTACGGCGTTGGTTGGGAGGTGGCCCGAAGTTAAACTAATTTTGAAATTTGAAGGTTGAGGTTGGGCTTACAGCCGAACCTGGCTGTCAGTTTGGGTTTGTGTTGGTGACATTGGGTTGATATTGTGGGGGTTGTAATTTTGTTGAAATTTTTTTGGTGATTTATTCGTAGAACGCAATGTCGGGGTTGTATCTTTGCAATCGGATTGTTGGATGGGCGAGAGGGACGAGGAGTCAACCTATCAACAATCTAACTCTTTGATTTTGCGGTTGATTGGTGGGGTTGTTGATATGTTGTGGGAAATAAAGGCGTGGGAACGTCTCAACACCGAAAAAAAGTTGTACATTTGCAACCCATTAGCAAACATTAATTTTAACAAAAAACAATATACAAATGTCACAAGACCAGATTTGCAATAAAGAAGACCTGGTGGTGCGTTTTGCAGGCGACTCGGGCGACGGAATGCAGCTTTCCGGCACCCTCTTCTCAGACGCCTCCGCACTTACGGGCAACGACATCGCAACATTCCCCGACTACCCGGCCGAGATACGCGCGCCGCACAACACCATAGCGGGCGTTTCGGGCTATCAGGTGCACGTGGGCAACCACATCTACAGCTCGGGCGACAAATGCGACATCCTTATCGCAATGAACCCCGCTTCGTTCAAGTCGAACCTGAAGTGGGCGAAGAAGGGCGCCACCGTCATAGTCGATATCGACACCTTCACCGACGAGGCTATGGAGAAGGCCGGCTACACCGAGAACCCCTTCACCGACGAACTCGAGCGTGCCTACACCATCATCAAGGCTCCCGTGACCTCATTCACCGCCAAGATAGGGCAGGAGCAGGGTGCCGACAAGAAGACCGCCGACAAGTGCCGCAACATGTTCGCGCTGGGCATCGTCTTCTACGCCACCCACAAGACTCTCGACCAGACCTTTGCCTATCTGGAGCGCAAATTCGCCAAGAAACCCGACGTGGTGAAGCTGAACAAGGCTGTCCTCAGCGCCGGTTACGAATATGCCGACAAACTCGAGGTGATGCACTCGCACATCTTCGAGGTGGCTCACGCCGAGATGCCCAAGGGCAAATACCGCAACATCACGGGTAACGTAGCTACGGCATGGGGTCTGCTCGCTGCATCGGAGCGCAGCGGTCGCCAGCTCTTCCTGGGCAGCTATCCTATCACTCCGGCAACGGACGTGATGGTGGAGCTCTCGAAACACAAATCGCTTGGCGCACGAGTGTTCCAGGCAGAGGACGAGATTGCGGGTGTCTGCTCAGCCATCGGTGCTTCCTACGCTGGTGCGCTGGCTTGCACCTCCACTTCCGGCCCCGGCCTCTCGCTCAAGAGCGAGGCTCTCGGCTTGGCCGTGATGGTCGAGTTGCCGCTGGTGGTGGTTGACGTGCAGCGTGGCGGCCCTTCGACCGGCTTGCCCACCAAAACCGAGCAGAGCGACCTGAATCAGGCTCTCTACGGCCGCAACGGCGAGGCTCCCCTGGTGGTGGTTGCCGCTTCGAGCAGCGCCAACTGCTTCTACTGGGCTTACAACGCAGCCAAGATTGCCCTCGAGCACATGACTCCCGTCATCCTGCTCACCGACGGCTATCTGGGCAACGGCTCACAGCTGTTCCGCATACCTAAGGTGGCCGACCTGCCGAGCATCACGCCGCGTCTGGCCACGCCGAACGACCCGAACTTCCGTCCGTTCCGTCGCGATGACGAGAAATTCGCCCGTTGGTGGGCTCTTCCGGGCATGGAAGGCTTGAGCCACCGTGTCGGAGGTCTTGAGAAATGCCCCGATGGCCCTCTCAGCACCGACCCCGAGAACCACGCCCTGATGACCAAGAACCGTCAGGAGAAGGTGAACCGCGTGGCCAACTACATCCCCGACCAGGAAGTGAGCGGCAACCCCGACGCCGACCTGCTCGTGGTGGGTTGGGGCGGCACCGCTGGCGCTTTGACTCTCGCCGTAGAGGAGATGAACAACGAAGGCAAGAAAGTGGCTTACACCCACTTCAACTATATCTGCCCGCTGCCGAAGAACACAGGCGACATACTGCGCCGCTACAAGAAAATCGTGGTGTGCGAGCTCAACAACGGACAGTTTGCCGGCTATCTGCGCACCCAGTTCCCCGAATGCACGATGACCCAGTACAACAAGGTCATGGGCTTGCCGTTCGAGGTGTGCGAGTTGAAAGAGCACTTCACTAAACTCCTTGAGAAATAATTATTGTAAGACACGTTTGACTAGTCCTACTGGTCGGACATAAAACATACAAACAATGGAAAGACATTTTGTTCCCAAAGCGGATCGCGAATATACAAAGGCTGACTTTGCCAGCGACCAGATGGTGAAATGGTGCCCCGGCTGCGGCGACCACGCCATCCTCTCATCTCTCCTCAACACCTTCCCCAAGACAGGTCACAAGAAGGAGAACATCTGCATGGTGTCGGGTATCGGATGCTCGTCTCGCATACCTTATTATGTTGACACCTATGGTTTCCACAGCATCCACGGACGTGCCTGTGCCATCGCTACCGGCGTGAAGCTCGCCAACCCCGCCCTCTCGGTGTGGGTCAACATGGGCGACGGCGACTCGATGGCCATCGGCGGTAACCACCTCATCCATGCTGTGCGACGTAACCAGGACCTCAACATCACCATCTTCAACAACGAGATTTACGGCTTGACGAAAGGCCAGTACAGTCCCACCACCAAGTTTGGCCAGGTGACCAAGACTTCGCCCTTCGGCACCATCGACTATCCGTTCAATCCGGGTGAGCTGGTCATGGGTGCTCAGGGTACTTTCTTCGCACGTGCTCTCGACTGCGTACCGGCACTGACCACCGACATTATGACCCGCGCCGCACAGCACGACGGCACTTCGGTTGTTGAGGTGTTGCAAAACTGCATGATATTCAACGACAAGACACATGCTGCCATCACCGACCGCGCCGTACGTGACGATCGCACCATCGTGCTCGAGCACGGCAAACCCATGCTCTTCGGCAAGAACAAGGAGAAAGGCCTCCGCTTCAACGGACGTCAGCTCGAAGTGGTCACCGTCGGCGAGAACGGAGTGACCCTCGACGACATCATGATTCACGACGAGACCACCGAGGATACCGGCATCCACATGATGCTGGCCCACATGCACGGCGACCTGCCCGTAGCACTCGGCGTCATCCGCAACGTGAAGAAGACCTCATACACCCAACTGTACGAAAACCAGATGGACGAGCAGAAAGCCAACGGCAAATACAAATGCGTTGACGACCTGCTCAACAGTGGCGACACCTGGGAGGTGTAACCCTAAATCACATAAAAAAGATAGGACCTTGCAGATTGCTGTGAGGTTCTATTCTTTTTTGAAGAAAAATTTGTATATTTGCTTTTTGTATATTGTGTGGATTTTAAGGTGTCGATTGGTTTATTTGCTTGATAATTAATAGGAGACATATTTATAATAAGACATAAAAGCAAAGAAAACAAAATAACAAAACAACAAGATAACATGAAAGTAAACCGTAGAAAAGAATTGTTTCCAGAGGTGGCTGACGCCCAGTGGAACGATTGGAAATGGCAAGTCAAGAACCGTATCGAGACATACGAGCAGCTGAGCAAGTACTTCAAGTTCTCGCCTGAAGAGGCCGAGGGCATCAAGAAGGCACTTGCCAAGTTCCGTATGGCTATCACTCCTTATTACCTAAGTCTCATCGACCCGAACGACCCGTTCGACCCTATCCGCCGGCAGGCAATACCGGCAGGCGAGGAGTGCAACATAGCACCGGCCGACCTGAACGACCCGCTGCATGAGGATGAAGATTCTCCGGCTCCCGGTCTTACACACCGCTATCCGGACAGAGTGCTGTTCCTTATCACCGACATGTGCTCGATGTACTGCCGTCACTGCACCCGTCGTCGTTTCGCAGGACAGAAAGACGACGAGAGCCCTGCCGAGCGTATCGAGAAGTGCATCGCCTATATCGAGAAGACACCGCAAGTGCGCGACGTGCTGCTTTCGGGTGGCGACTGCCTGATGGTGAGCGACGAGAAACTGGAATATATCATCAAACGCCTCCGCGCCATCCCGCATGTGGAGATAGTGCGTCTCGGAAGCCGCACACCCGTTGTGTGCCCGCAGCGTATAACTCCTGAGTTGTGCAATATGTTGAAGAAATACCATCCCATCTGGATGAACACCCACTTCAACCACCCCAACGAGTTCACCCCCGAGGCCGAACACGCTTTGGCAATGTTGGCCGACGCCGGCATTCCTCTGGGCAACCAGACGGTGCTGCTGCGTGGCGTGAACGACTGTGTGCACGTGATGAAGAAACTGATGCACGAGCTGGTGCGCAACCGTGTGCGTCCTTACTACATCTACCAGTGCGACCTCTCGATGGGATTGGAGCATTTCCGTACGCCTGTCAGCAAGGGTATCGAGATTATCGAGAACCTGCGCGGACATACCAGCGGTTACGCTGTGCCGACCTTCGTGGTTGACGCTCCCGGCGGTGGCGGAAAGACCCCGGTGATGCCTCAGTATGTCATCTCGCAGAGCCCCGACAAGGTGATCCTTCGCAACTTCGAAGGTGTGATAACCACCTACACCGAGCCGCGCGAATACCATGAGGAGTGCCACTGCGAGGCATGTGAGCAGAAACGCAGAGTGGAAGAGGGTGTGGCCTCGCTGCTTGAGACCGACCGCATGGCTCTCGAACCGAGTCACCTGATGCGTCACGAGCGTAACAAGAAAAAATAATTTTAGTTGCCGGTAGTCAGCGGTCAGTGGGCTACTGGCCACTGGCTACTGATCACTGACAACTAAGTTGAAACGCCGTTTTTTCATAACAGCCATACTGCTTGCGATGCTGCCCGCCTACAGGGCGGCGTCGCAGGTGGCTGGAATGAATAACTTGTCGGTGCTTGATATGACGGCATCGGCACGTGCCGCAGGGTTGGGTATGGATTATCTTCCCATAGCCGACGGCGACATGAGCATTGCGGTGGACAACCCGTCGATGTTTCTGCCGTCGATGCACAACGCCATCACGTTCAGCTATGTGGGTATGTTCTCGCATGTGGGCATGGGGCAGGTGTCGTATGCACGGGATTTCGGAAGGCCGGGTGTGTTCGCCGCCACAATGAAATACCACAACTACGGCTTGTTTGACGGCTACGATGAGTATGACAACGAGACAGGACGTTTCTACGCCTGCGATGTGACGGCTATACTGAGCTGGGGGTTCAAAATTGACTCCAACTTTTCGTTCGGTGTGAGTGCCAAACCCACGTTCTCGCAATATGCCAGCTATACGGCTTTCGCCATTGCCTTCGATATGTCGGCATCGTATGTGCATCCCAACAGGCGGTTTGTGGCCACAATCATCGGACGCAACGTGGGCGCGCAGTTTTTCTTCGGTCAGGCAAAAACCGACTGGACACCGTTCGAGATAAGTGCAGCGCTGTCCTACAAGCTCAGCAAGGCTCCGTTCCGCTTCTTCCTGGCCATCACCGAGCTGCAGCAGTGGAACCTGATGTATGAGGATATGTACAACCCGTCGCAGACAACCGACCCTTTCACCGGCGAGGTGACAAAGCGAAGCGGTGCAGCCAAGTTTTTCGACAACGCTGGACGCCATGTGCTGGCAGGAGTGGAGCTGAATATCGGCAAGGTGGTTTTTCTGCGCTTTGGCTACAACTTCCGCCAGATGCGTGAGATGCAGGCAAGCAACGGATTTAACTCCAGCGGTTTCTCGTATGGTTTGGGACTTCGCATCAAGGGATTTGAATTCTCCTATGCAAGGAACAACTACCACCTGCTGCAAGCACCCAACTATTTCACTCTTTCGACGAATCTGGAAAGATTCATGAAGAAGAGGTGAATGGAGAAGTGTCAGATGTTATGTGATACCGAAACATGAAACTTGAAACCATCATAAGCAACTCTTTCGAGCCGTTCCTCAATCTGGCGGTTGAAGATTGGCTTTTTCAGCATTGTGAGAAGGAGAGCGTGGTATGCTACCTGTGGCGCAACGAGCGCACGGTGGTGATAGGACAGAACCAGAACCCCTACGCCGAGTGCAACGTTGATATGCTGGAAGGGGAGGGGGGACACCTGATGCGTCGTACCACAGGCGGCGGCGCCGTATATCACGATGTGGAGAACCTGAACTTCACCTTTGTGGCGCCTGTGGCGGTGGCCGACATTCAGCGCAACTTCAAGGTGATTGCCGATGCTTTGGCTACCTATGGTATCAAAGCCGAGGTGAGCGGTAGGAACGACATGACTGCGGAAGGGCGGAAGTTCTCGGGTAGCGCTTTCCACAAGAACGCCACAACGGCGCTGCATCACGGCACGATAATGATAAAGACCGACATAGAGGCTTTGCGGCGCTATCTCACACCCAATGTGTCGAAGCTGATGAAGCACGGGGTGAAGTCGGTGGAGAGCCGTGTGGTGAACCTGAGCGAGCTGGCCGACATCGCGGTGGAGAGCCTTATGCCACGCATAGTGGAAGCCTACGAGAAAGAATACGGTCGGAAGTCGGAGATGGTGGATTTCGGCGTGATGTCGAGAATCGAGGCGGTTCGTCAGAGACGCGATTTCTACGCCAGCGACGAGTGGCGTTTCGGACGGTGGCGCGACTTCAAGGCAACTTGCAAAGGAACGTTTGACTGGGGTATTGTGGTGGTGTCGCTGCTGATGGACAGAGGGGCAGTGGTGGATTGCCAGATAGCCAGCGATGCACTCGATGTGGAATCGGTAGAGAAGGCGAGGCGTATGATATTGGGTGGGGAGCGCTCGTCAACAGACGGGCAGCCGATAATCAACGATATTTTGAATTTAGTGAATAGCAGTAAGTAAAAAGTTCTACATGAAGAAAATCATATTTATAACATTGGCGCTTTTTGTCATGCAGGTTTCAGCGTTTGCGCAGAGGAAACCCTACGACGAGAGTCTTAATGCGATGGTACAGATAGACGATGCCGTGAAGAAAGCCTCGGCTGAGGGCAAATATGTGCTCTGTCAGGTGGGAGGCAACTGGTGCCCCTGGTGCATACGCTTTGCCGAATATGCCGACACCAACGCAGCGGTGCACAAGATCATCGATGAGAATTTCGTTTACATACACATCAACTGGTCGAAAGGCAACAAGAACCCCGAAGCCATGAAATGGCTGGGAAATCCCGCACGGTTTGGATTTCCCGTGTTTGTCATTCTGAACAAAGACGGACAGCCTATACACATACAAAACAGCGCCTACCTTGAAGAGGGCAAGGGCTACAGCGAGAAGAAGGTCTCCGACTTCCTGCTCAACTGGACAGAAAAGGCTGTAACAATGTTGAAGTAAATGAGAATTGAGAAGCGAAACCTTTTCAACATATCAACTTATCAACGGCAAAACATATCAACCTATCAACATTAAAACATATCAACAAACATAACATTTAAAACACAATGAAACAGCTTATTGAATGTGTACCCAACATCAGCGAAGGTCGCGACATGAACATCATCAATCAGGTGACCGCTGAGATAGAGAAAGTCGAGGGCGTGAAGCTGCTCGACGTTGACCCCGGTGCAACCACCAACCGCACGGTTATCACCTTCGTGGGCGAGCCAGAGCAGGTGTGTGAGGCAGCCTACATGGTGGTGAAGAAAGCCGCCGAACTTATAGACATGCGCCAGCATCACGGTGCCCACCCGCGTCAGGGAGCCACCGACGTGTGTCCTCTGATACCGGTGAGCAACATCACGATGGACGAGGTGGTCGAATATGCGCACAAACTTGGCAAGCGTCTCGGTGAGGAGCTGAACATCCCCATCTACTGCTACGAGAGCGCCGCCTATAAACCCGAACGCAAGAATCTGGCCTACTGCCGCAAGGGAGAGTACGAGTCGCTGCAGAGCCGCCTGGGAAGTGAGGAATGGAAGCCCGACTTCGGTCCCAACGAGTGGAACGAGCATGTGGCTCAGACGGGAGCTACCCAGGTGGGAGCCCGCGATTTCCTCATCGCCATCAACTACAACCTCAACACCACCTCCACCCGCCGCGCCAACGCCATCGCCTTCGACGTGCGCGAGAAAGGCCGTCCCCAGCGTGAAGGCGGCAAGGTGACAGGCAAGCCGATGAAGGACGAGAAGGGCAACCCCATCATGATTCCCGGCACGCTGAAAGGCACCAAGGCCATCGGCTGGTATATCGAAGACTACGGCATCGCGCAGGTGTCGATGAACATCACCAGCATCAACGTAGCACCCGTACACAAATGTTTTGACGAGGTGTGCCGTTGCGCCGCCAACCGCGGTGTGCGTGTGACCGGCTGCGAGATTGTGGGCTTGATACCTAAGAAAGTGCTTATCGATGCCGGCAAATACTATCTGAACAAACAACAGCGCAGCCTCGGAGTGAGCGAGGACGAGATAATGAAGATCGCCATCAAGTCGATGGGATTGGACGACCTCAAGCCTTTCGACCCGAAGGAGAAGGTGATAGAGTTCCTGATTGAGGACAAGAGCCAGAAGAAGCTGGTTGACCTGACCTGCAAGGGATTCTGCGACGAGACCGCCAGCGACAGCCCCGCACCGGGAGGCGGGTCGGTGAGTGCCTATATGGGAGCTTTGGCAGCCTCGCTCGGCACGATGGTGGCCAACCTCACGGGTGGCAAGGCCGCCTACGACGACGAGTGGGAGAAATACAGCGACATCGCCGTCAAGGGTCAGGCGCTGAAAGACGAGCTGCTGCACCTTGTAGATGAGGACACCAACGCCTTCAACAAGATTATGGATGCCTTCGGCCTGCCAAAGAAGACCGATGATGAGAAGGCTGCGCGCAGTGCGGCAATACAGGAGGCGACGAAGTTCGCCACCGAGGTGCCGTTCAAGACGATGCAGAAGTCGTTTGAGGCCTTCGAGATAGTGAGAGCTATGATAGAGTTCGGCAACCCGAACAGCGTGACCGACGGAGGCGTGGGAGCCTTGGCCGCCCGTAGCGCCGTGATGGGTGCTCACCTGAACGTGAAAATCAACGCCTCAAGCCTGAAGGATGAAGCCTTCAAGAACGACATCCTTTCGAAAGCCGCACAGATTGAGGCAGCCGCCATAAAGGAAGAGGCAGAGCTCATCAAGATGGTGAATGAGAAGATTGGCTGATAGCAGATAATCTTCAGTTCCTTTCCTATGGAGAGGGAACGTGAAAATAGGATAGCGAGTAGTTGATCAGCTAGATTCCGAAGTGTTTGGAACGGAGTGTGACTAAGGGTCGTGCTCCGTTTTTTTATGTGATAAAATTTGACGTATGACAAGATGTGGCATAGTGTATTGTTATTTTTGCAAGCGGAAACAAAAAAGAAAGGAGATAATAATATGAAAAAAAATGTAATGAACACGGATTCAAGCAAGGAGGAATTCTTGCAAGCAGTTGATGAAGCAATGGGAATTGCAAAGGAGGCAGGATTGGAACTGGTGCCTGCGGAAGAGGAAGGTATGGACTTGCTTTCGGCGGTGGAACAAATCGTTGAACTCGCCAAAGGCTCTAAATTGTCGCAAGAGTTCTATCGGGTGGCTGACAGCCATATAAGCCATCTCGCTAACAGGCTGAATCTGACGAAGAACCAGAGTGTGCTGCTTGCTTTGTTTATAGACAAGAGTGATGACAGCCGTATCGAGCTGAGAGACTTGTCTGGAATTTTGGGATGCAGCACGACGCGAATGTTACGTCTGTCGGCAGAGATAGACGGTCTTGTGGAGAGTGATTATATAAGAAAAGGAAAGACGAGGGGCGAAGTGAGATACCATGTGCCACAGGAGGTGCTGGAATCCTTGAAAAAGAACCAACCGATAACACGGCGATGCATAGAAAATCTGGACTTGACGAAGTTTTTTGACGAGATATCGGAGATATTCGACATGGTGAACGATGACGAGTTGGACATCGAGTCGGCGGAGAGACGCATCGAAGAACTGATGGAAGCCAACAAGCATCTGTCTTTCGTGGAGAAGGTTAAGGGCCAGTATTGCATAGAAGATATCGATTTGACTTTACTTTTGATATTCTGCCACCTGTTCATCACGAATGCTGACGACCAGATAGGTTTTCACGATTTGGAGTTTATGTTCAGCAGATGGCAGATGCGCAGCATTCGGTCGGAGTTGACGGGGGAATATAGTTTGTTGCAGCGGGATAAACTGATAGAGTGGAGCAGCAATGGTGGCTTTGCAGACAGGGAGTATTTCAGGCTCACTATGAACGCCAAGCGGGAGCTGCTTGACGAGCTGAACCTGCCGTCGCTCTCGAAGAATAAGTTGAAGCGCGGTGTGGTGAAAGCCAGCGACATCAACGCAAGGAACCTCTTTTATGACACGAAGGTGACGCACAGTATCGAAGAGCTGGCGAGCCTGCTGGAGGAGGATAACTACCGCGACATACATGCACGTTTGCAGGAGCAGGGTTTCCGCTGCGGTTTCGCCTGCCTTTTCTACGGTGCTCCCGGAACGGGCAAGACGGAGACGGTGTTGCAGCTGGCACGGCGCACGGGACGTGACATACTTCAGGTGAACATCGCCGAGCTGAAAAGCATGTGGGTGGGCGAGAGCGAGAAAAACGTGAAGGCGGTGTTCGACTCGTACCGCCAGCAGGTGAAGAGCTCGGCCCTCACGCCGATACTGCTTTTCAACGAAGCCGACGCCATCATTGGCAAACGTCAGGAAGGAGCCGAGCGAGCGGTGGAGAAGATGGAAAACTCCATCCAGAACATCATCCTACAGGAGATGGAAACTCTCGACGGCATACTGATAGCCACCACCAACCTGGTGCAGAACATGGACAAGGCGTTTGAGCGCAGGTTCCTGTACAAGATACGGTTTGACAAACCGACGGTGGAGGCACGGACGGCGATATGGCATGAGCTGCTGCCGGCATTGGATATGGCAGACGCCACGAAGCTCGCCGAGCGTTACGACTTCAGCGGAGGACAGATAGAGAACATTGCACGCCACTATGCCATCGACGCCATCCTGCACGGCACCGCAGCCCCCACCGCCGAGACGCTCGTGCCACACTGCGACAGCGAGCGAATCGATATCAGGAAGGAGAGGAAGATAGGATTCTAACCACTCCATAAGCCCTAACTACCATTATTTCAAAATTCACAAACCGAATGTCAGTATCTGGCATACCTGGTGTGTACTTTTGCATATCGAAACAATTAAATAAAAAAGAAAGGGAAAAAACATGAACTGTAACGAATTAAAAAATGAAGTGCTTGACTGTATCCTTAACGCAAAAGCATGGGACGAAATCTCCGAAGAATTCGGCCTGAATGAGGAAATGCTGGAGAAATATGCAGACAAGCTGAACTGGCAGAAGGTTTCGCGTAACACCGAAATACACTGGACAGTAAAACTCATGGAGAAATGGGCAGACCGCCTTGATTGGGAAGAACTGTCGGACAGTAGGAACGAATATCTGCTTACTCCCGACATTATAGCCTACTTCGTCAACCGTTGGAACTGGAGAAAGCTCTCGGGTAACACCAACATCCAACTCGACAATCTTTTCATCGACCGTTTTATTGACCGCTGGGATTGGTCGGAACTGATTGACCTCGGGTACAAACGTGAGGAGCTCTACACCCGCGAGTTTTTCGAGCGTTACCGCAAGTATATCCCCCTGCATAGATTCCTTAATGACTCCTGGCTCCTTCGGGAACTGCTGAACAAGGAAGAGGAACGCCTGAAAAAAGATCTCACAAGCCATTGCTAATAGTAATATTAACCCATAAAAAACATTCCCATGAGCAAAGTTTTCAGAATCACACCGAAAGCCGTGCGGAGAGTCAACGGCACCGTATTGACACCCGAAATGACAGTAGTAGTCACCTGTAAGATGCACACCAGCGACCCGTTCTATAACGGTGCGCAGGAAATACAAGAGGCTTACATGCGACTATATGGCTACGATTACAAGAAGGCCGGCTGCAACAAAGGCTATTTCGATTACGAGGCACTTGACTAAAGGTGTACATGCAGGTCTCCGTAGAAATCAGCACCTGCAGAAACGCAGTCAGTAGGGGCGCAACAACATTGCGCCCCTACTAATATTTCTAAACAAGTCACCCACCAACGCAATAACACAATAAATCACTAACGCATTAACACAATAACGCAATAACGCAATCAGAATTTTTCGTACCTTTACCCCCACTTATGATTGAATATATCGCCGATAGAGACCACTATATCAAAGTGTTAAGCTACTGTTCGCAGGTAAAGCACGACCTTTGGATAGGCACCGCCGACCTCAAGGACCTCTATGTGGGAGCGTCGAAGGGCAAGGTCGAACCCTTCCTCGCGGTGCTCGACAAGCTGCTGAAGCGCGGAGTTGAGATACGGCTGCTGCATGCCAAAGAGCCGGGAGACAATTTCCGTGAAGATTTCGACAAGTATCCCGGCTTGTGGACGCGGTTGGAGCGACGGCTGTGCCCGAGAGTGCATTTCAAACTGATGGTTTTCGACTGCTCGAAGGTGTATATCGGCTCCGCCAACCTCACGGGAGCGGGTATAGGGATGAAAGGCGAAGGAAACCGCAACTTCGAAGCCGGCATCCTGACCGATGACCCCAAGCTCGTTGACGCCGCCGCCGACCATCTCGACAACGTCTGGCAAGGCCGTCCTTGCAAGACATGCAAGAGAAAAGACTTTTGTGGGGATAGGATTGGATGATAGAATATTCTGTTAAATAACGAATAATTAAAAGTAATACTATATGGCAGAAATAAATTTGGAGACAAAATTAGTCGGTGAAATTCAAGGTGAATTTTACATACCCGACTATCAGCGCGGCTATCGTTGGGGGAAAAACGAAGTTGAGACACTTCTAAACGATATAAGCGAAAACGGCAGTAAAATCAAAAAATCAAGTAATGAGAATTATTGCCTTCAGCCCATCGTGGTGCGCAATCTTGTTGATAAATTTGAGCTCATTGATGGGCAGCAACGGCTTACTACGATTTACCTTGTATATGTTTATATGAACAAAGCAAGCAACGGTTTTATGAGCGAGCCAAGATTCTCCATATCATATGAAACACGCAACGAATCCGCAGAATTTCTGAGAAGTTTGGACGAAAACAAAAAAAATGACAATGTAGATTACTACTTCATCTACAATGCCTATAAAACCATCGAGGAGTGGTTCTCAAAAAAAGAAAAAACTCAATCCGCCGTAACAAACATAAACACGTTTTTCGACAAATGTGTAAAAGTAATTTGGTACGAAGTACCCGATTCTGAATGCAGCATTGACCTATTTACTCGATTAAATATAGGGAAAATCCCATTAACAAGTTCTGAGCTTGTCAAGGCCCTGTTCCTCAAAGGCGAAAATGAAAATCACATTCGACAAGAAGAGCTGTCCCTTGAATGGGATAACATAGAAAAAGAACTACACAACGAGGATTTCTGGGGATTCCTCACAAATTCCGACAACGACATTTATTCAACTCGTATAGATTTGGTTCTGGATTTAATTTCCAATAAACAACTCTCCGACAAAGAAACCTACAGAACATTTTTTTATTTCGACAATGAACTTAAAAATGGCGCCTCCTTAGAAAACATCTGGGACGAAATCCAGCATAAATTCTTGACACTAAAGGAATGGTTTTCCAACCACGAATTTTATCATAAAATAGGTTATCTCATAGCGAGCGAGTCCAAAAACCTGACGGATATTTTAAGTGACTATGCCGATAAACCGAAGTCAGAGTTTCGGCACTATTTAGATGAATGCATAATAGACAGTATCAACTTCAAAAAAGATTATTATGATTTGGATTATGAACACGACTACAATGCAGTAAAAAAGCTCTTGCTCCTTTTCAACGTTGAGTCCGTACGCCAAATCGATGACAAAGAACGGAGATTTCCATTTAATAGACACAAAAAAGAAAATTGGAGCCTTGAACACATTCATGCCCAACACTCAGAAGGCTTAAAAACGAACGAGAAAATCGCAGAATGGCTGAAAGCACACATCAAATCACTGCAATCTATCGGCGGACATGACAATTTGATTGCCAATATGGACCAACTAACAAAATCCATCGCAGACAATCCAAAGACAACAAAAGTGCGAGAGCAATTTGAGCCATTGCAAAAGCAAGTGGTAAAGGTTCTATCTCCTGCGGGCGAAGAGGCAGGCTCCTACATACATCTACTGCCTAACATGGCACTGCTTTCGTCCAAGCAGAACTCTGCTGTAAGTAACTATACATTTGATGCCAAACGCAACCTAATTTTAGAAATGGACAAAAACGGTTCATATATTCCATTTTGCACAAAGATGGTATTTCTGAAATATTATTCAGCCGAAGATACAAATATGCATTTTTGGGGCAAGAACGACCGTGACGCATACTACAGAGCCATACATGATGTACTGAAATCTTACATGACAATTTAAGAATAGCAAAAAACAAATATCATGGAAACTAAAACTTTCAAAACGATATTTTCTCTTCGGGAAGAAGCTGGTAAAAGAATTGGAATAGAAAGAATCGAGATCCCGAAGATCCAACGGGATTTCGCATACGGACGGACGGATGCTATTAATACCAGAAAAAGAGAGAACTTCTTGAAATCTTTGTTATACGCCGTTTCTGGAAATCCTATCACTCTTGATTTTGTATATGGCGACATTAAGGACAATAAATTCACTCCACTCGATGGTCAGCAGCGACTAACGACACTTTTTTTGTTGTACTGGTTTGCCTCCAAACTGGATGGCGTTATAGATAACGAATGCGCATTCTTACGAAAATTCAGCTACGAAACTCGCACATCTGCCCGAAAGTTCTGTGAGGCAATAACCACCAAACCATTCGAGATAGACTCTAGGATGCTTTTGTCCGAACAAATAAAAGACAAAAATTGGTTTCCACTTGAATGGCAACATGATGCCACAATTTCATCGATGTTAGTTATGCTTGATGCCATTCAAAGCAAATTCTCCAAAGTAGACCATCTTTTAACAAAACTCGAAAACATTTCTTTCTATTTTCTGGAAATTGAAGATATGGGTCTAACCGATGAACTGTATATCAAGATGAACTCACGAGGCAAACCACTGACACAATTTGAACATTTTAAAGCCGAATTCGAAAAACAACTGAAACAGGCCGATGCGGATCTGGCAAAAAGGTTAGGCTCCAAAATTGACAAAGAATGGACGGATCTATTGTGGCAATATCACAACAGTGGCTTGGGCAACGACAATGATGATACAACCGACGACGAATTTTTGCGTTATTTCATCTTCATATGTAACATTATATGCTATAATAATGGTGGCAGCCCTAAAACGAGCGATGAATTCGAATTGATAAGAGAATATTTCACTGTGAACGTTGACGACGACGAACAGATTGACAGAAGCAGAAAGAAAGTTGTAGAAAATGCCATAACTTTGGAAAAATTCTTTGACTGCTGGCTTGATGAGAACAAGAGAAGCATTCCAATTCAGAATTTTTTTGAGATGTTTGCTTCCAAAGAACACGCGATAGGCAAAATCAAAACAAACTACAATGTTAACCTGTTCGAAGACTGTTTAAGAAACTATGCGGATATAATCGGAAAAAAAAGAAGAAAATTCACTTTGAATCAAATTATTCTGTTGTATGCATTTGTTCTATACAGGCAAAATATGTCATACGTCTCTGAGGATGATTTTCGCAGACGATTGAGAATATTGAACAATTTGATTCTAAACTCACCTGACCAGATAAGCGACAGCGAGGAACGTCAAGGCGGAAACCGTCTACCTGCAATTCTACGTCAAACAGACAGCATCATATTGCACGGAATAATTGCCGATAGTGAAACCATCGGCATCAACTTCAATCCCACACAATTGGAAGAAGAGAAGACAAAACTTGAGTGGACAAAAGCAAACCCGGGCAAGGTCGAACACCTCTTCGCCCTAGAGGATCACGAATTGCTCTATGGTCAAATATCAATAGTCGGGTTGGAACATTATGAACACTTTGAAAAATTCAAAGCCTTGTTCGAATGCAATTGGGACTTGGTCGATTGTGCATTGCTTATAACTGGCGATTACAAACAGCGCGAACGGAACGGTTGGCGATATCAACTTGGATCCTCTATGAACGATGGATTTGCATGGAAAATGCTTTTTCACAGAAGCGATGGTTTTCAAGGGTTTGAGAAAACAAAAACGGTGTTAAACAATTTGTTGAAGCAGATTCCAACTGTCACAGACGACACTCTGAAACAGATAATTGACCACTATTTAAACCAATGTGAAAAAAATAACACATACCCTTGGACATACTATTACACAAAATATAAAGTGTTCCGTGCAGATCGTTACGGCAAGTATTGGTGGGACAACTTTGAAGAATCTCCATACGTTTTCACAACTCTTCACACCGCAAAAAACCCTTCACCGAATTCATACAATCCGTTTCTAAAAGCTTTGAGCGACAATGTATGGCGTGAATGGTATGGAAATTATATTGAGCTCGGCAATGACCGTCTATTGAAAGAGTCGCAGTCATCATACCAAATCGTCACAAACGATGAAGAGGAGAAGGTACTTGATGAAATCTTAATTTTGCAAGGACTCGATGGAATCGATAAAGAAAACCGAATTGAAAAAATGAAGGGAATATTTGAAAGTCTTAAATAGCATTTCATTTTGTGATTCTATCATTCTCGGTTTCAATTTTCACATCTGTGCTGGATTGTTGATCCGGCACTTTTGTTTTATAGTGGGATTCTTTCAAAATTGACATTGTTTTGGTGGGCTTTAAGTCCTAACGTTCAACAGCTACTTGAAAAAAATCTCTCAGAGTCAGTTATTTAGCCCAATGCTATCATAACAATAACAGTATAACAGTTTGAAAAATGGATATTGGTTACGCCTTTATATATCATATAACTAATTAATTATTAATAGTATATATAAGAATTAAGAAAACTGATATATCTCGAAAAAGTAACTGTTATACTGTTATTGTTATGAGCGAGGGCTGACCTCTTTGCCTAAAAAGCAAATATACAGCAAGATATGATACTTGGGGGGGGTGTCTCGGTTCTTACAATTACAGTTCTTACAGTTAAAAATTGGATGACAATTACATCTTCTATATGCTATATAAATACTTAATATATAGAATATTATATATGGTATTACTGAAATTGTAATGCACAAAAAAGAAACTGTAAGAACTGTAAGTGTAAGATTTTTCGAAAAAACACTTGATTTTGCATCGAATTTGGTGAAAAATGACAAAAAAATCAGTAAAAAATTGATGATTTTGGAGCGGAAATGGGGATCCGATAGTGAGGCTTGGAAATACATGTATTTAATAACCAGATGATTGCCTTGGTTGCCGTTGCGCCGTTGCACCGTTGCAGTTCGTATTACGATAGGGGGTATTTCCATTTTGAACTGCAACGGTGCAACGGTTTTTTTTAGTTTTTGGCGTTAAGTTTTGAATTTCAGTAGATTAGTAATTGGCATGCGGTAATGGGTGGTGATTGGGAGTTTATTGGGAGTTAGTTGGGAGTTTCTTGGGAGTTAGGTCTTCGGCCAACGAAAACGATTGGTTGGTTTGCTGTTTACCGTTTACGGTTTACAGTTGTTCGTCTGGGGTTGTGGCAGCGGAGCTGCTGAGTATGGAATAAGAGTTAAAAGTCGGTTTGTGTACAGGGAGTTGGTTGGGAGTTAGTACGGAGTTGGTTGGGCGTTGAGTTTAATTTTGAATTATAATTTTAGGATGTTTGTCGGTGTGTCACTATCTGACACTCCCGCTTTATATTTTTGCATCTCGAAAAGGGTATCAATTTTAGCGGAACTGCATTATGAAATACTTCATTTGTGAACTTGACTGCGACCTGTTGCATTTTGAGAAGTGTCTTGCATCGCGCGAATTCTGGGATGACTATGGGCACGAATGGTCTTACGCGACACTCGACGAGAAACAGGTGTTCCTCGGGGTTTTCGTCCAACGGGGCGGTGACTTGAAACGGGTGATAGAGCGTTATGCTGAAGACCGCAGCGAGATGTACCGCTGCCGCATCCACTGGGTTGTCTTCAAATACATCTGGCACATGATGATGAATGGGGAACCAACTCCGAATTACGATCCTACTGTCAAGCGGATTAAACGTCTGGAACCCGACGAGCTGCTACGCCTGCTCTCGGAGGAGCTGAAGATGTGCGTCAAACGGACAAGCGAATGTGTCGATGTGAACCGCCACAAGCCCGGATTAAAGCCGAACTACGTCTTCAAAGAGAAATGGGTGGTGTCGGACGAGTACAAATACAACGACACCATACTCGACACCATCGAGCGCGAACACTGGAGGACAAATCCCGACGAGAGCTTCAACAGTTATGAGTTCAAGTCGGAGAGGTGGGATTGGGTGAAGTGCTTTTTTTAGTAATTAGCTGCCGGTTCAAAGTTCAAAGTCAGATTCAGGTCACATAAAATATCATCTATGGGTTGCTTATACAAAATCATATGTCCTAATTGCGGGAAGGAATTCGAATGGAACGAGGGGCCAGGGGCGGTCGCCGACGTGCTGCATTGCGACAAATGCGGCAAAGAGCTGTGGACGACGGAGCCGATGCTGGAATTCGAGCACATAACATGTGCCTGCGGAGGAACCTTCGACAAAGAGGTGCCGATCATCTGTCCCCATTGCCGCCAAGAACTCAATAAACCAAGGAAGTACATTAAAGATGCGGTGATGTGGGATTGAAAGAGAGTTGTGAAATAAGAATAATTGAAATTTGAAGAGTTTTTATAAAACCTGATGGATATGGATGATATTGTTTTTGTTGATGGCGTATATACCGAGGATATGGTGATGAAAAGGGCGAGGGACGGCGGCTCCATACATGAGATGTTGAAGGAAATTCAACACAAGCGAGAAAGGCGTTTATTTGTAACCATAACTCCAACGGACAACACAGAGGGCATCCTCTTACCCAAAGCGACCAAGACCAAACCTTCTGTAGGTATGTCTCGGGTGCTTGAATGTTTCGACGAATTGCGACTGAACGGCCGAACGACGTCGAAAAACCTTGAGCAGATAGGACAATTCACATATTTTACAAGCAGACCGTATATCAAATATACGGTAAACGATATACGTGATTGGGGTATTGTGTTTGAGTTTGTAACAACCAAGAGATACGAGAAAATACTGATGCGCTTTAACTCAAAGTATTCGTGGGTTTGTTACAACATTTCCAGTGAAAGCAAGGCGTGGTTAAAGAGTGTAATATTGGCTCTTCCGGAGGAGTTCAAACGTTGGGACGAGGAAAATGATGCAGTAATTCACACATTCTACAAGGCTGAGAAAACTCGTTATCTAACCATGGCATCTATAAAGGCTCTTGTTGACGCAACGTTCGAAGGGGGCGGGTTTGAGTATTCGGTACATGAAGGTAAGGGTAGGGTGGTCGTGGCTGTCGGGATTGGCCACAATAGGAAATTGGAAATAAGACTTACTGAAAAGAATTTTCAAACTGAACTGGCGAACATATTGGAATTTGTTCAGAAAGCGAAGTCGCTGTCGGATTATGCACCGACTAATTTCAGGATAACCCACTCAAAGGAAACAATAAAAACATGATATATGGGAATTAAAGTAAACTGTAAAGAATTGGAAGCGGTACTGGATATTACCCCTTCGCAACAGAATGTGATGCTTGTAGGCCGGCACGGTGTGGGCAAGTCAGAAATACTGACTAAGCATTATGCTAATAAGGGAATACCGGTGATTGCGCTGTTCCTTGGACAGATGAGCGACCCAGGTGACCTAATAGGGCTCCCACAACGCGACACGCTGCAAGAGCGGACAACCTTTCTGCCTCCCTGGTGGTTCCCGATAGAGGAGAAGCCCGTGGTACTCTTTTTGGACGAACTTAACAGGGCACGCCCCGAAGTCCTACAAACCATTATGGATTTGACTTTGAACCGAACAATTGCTGGACACCGCCTGCCCAACGGCAGCCGGATAATAGCAGCAGTAAACGACGGCGAAGAATACCAGTTGACCGATCTCGATCCGGCTCTGGTCAGCAGGTTCAACGTCTATGAATTTAACCCTTCTGTTGAAGAATGGCTGCTATGGGCCACAAAAAACGGAATAGACAGTCGCATCATAGCCTTCATACAAGAAAATCCGGCTATGCTTGACGAGAGTGGCGACACAAAACTGGATCAGGGATTAGGGAAAAGCCCCGACCGAAGGGGATGGGAAAAAGTCTCAAACATCATTAAGGACAAGAAAGAATTGCCTGCGATATATAAAAAAACAATCGGAGGCATCGTGGGTGTGCAGGCGGCAGCTGCGTTCTTTAAGTCGTTTTCGAATAATCGTGTAATCAACGCCAGCGACATCCTTTTGAATTACAACAAATACAAGGTTGCTATAAGAGGTTACAGGCTTCATGAAATTGCGATTTTGAACGAGTCAATATGCCGTTTTTTCGAGAGCGAAAAAGGCAACGATATCGATGCAACAAAAGTTGCAGGAAACCTCACGGATTACCTTAACGCATTTGTGAACGAAGAGAAAAAAGAAAGCTTCGCACATTTCGTGTCGCTTTACGAGTCGGGCAACTATCCGAAAATGATGCTGTTCATATTGAGAAACGCACCGGCGGCGTATGCAACTATCAAGAATTTTGTGGCAACATTGTAAGACATCTGCATGGAGCGTTTTTCGAAGATAGTGCAGGATTGGTTTCTCGCAGAGCCTGTTTTCTTTAAGGTTTACTGCACTCATCAGCTAACAGCCAACCCTAAGCTCAAGGTGCCACTACGTACAGGCAAAGGACGGATTGAGTATAGCCCCACCCTTGTTGAGGAAATGAGCCGTCGTGAACTTGAAACGAGGCTGGCTGTCGAAATCGTGAGGATTTTGCTGAAACATCCTTACGAACGTCAGCCCCTGGGTGTCAACAGGGCGGTCTTATCGATGGCGAGCGATGTGGTTGTATCGCAGAACTATGAGCTCAGGAACATGGGCCTTAAGACGGCAGAGATGCTCGGACTGCCATTGGGTCAGTGCTACGAATGGTATGTCAAGAAACTTAAAGAGCTGCCACCCATGATGGACGATTTACTACCCAACGAAGATGAGGAACAGCAATCAAAAAGCGGTAGTGGAGAAAACGTGGGTCAAGAAGCCCGCGAGGACTCAACGAGCGGAAACCTCAAACCAGAGACCAATCCGGGAAACAATCCGCCAGATAATCGCGAAAAAGGCAAGTATCCACTTAATACAGACTTTCTGAAAAAGGCGGCCCAACAGTCGGAGCTTTGGGAGGAAAACGACGAACAAAGACAGTCGATAAACGAAATCATAGAGAACACGAAGGATTGGGGCAGTATACCGATGAAGCTGAGGGAAACCATACTTTCTTCGGCACAGGGACATATCGACTACCGTCGTATGATGAGAGGGTTCAGTACCAGCGTGCTTTCTTCCCACCGACGGCTTACGCGTATGCGACCTAACCGGCGTTCTGGATTCGACTATATGGGCAACAGATACGACTTGCAAGCGAGGTTGCTGGTAGCAGTTGATGTCAGCGGTTCGATATCAAGTAAAACCATTTCGTATTTTCTTTCTGTTATAGGACGATTTTTCAAGCACGGCGTCAGTGCAGTCGATGTCATCCAGTTCGATACCGAGATAAAAGATGATGTCGTCAAACTCACCGAAGCCAGGCAACGTTTTCGAGGCAACAAACTTGAAGTCAAAGGCCGTGGTGGAACGTCGTTCCAGCCAGTATTTGATTACTTGAAGGAACACAACCGTTATGATGGGCTCGCCATACTTACCGACGGTTATGCACCCGAACCCAAAATCAATTTCTTTACTCGTACGAAAATTCTATGGGTATGTCAGAATCGAGATAACTATAACACACACAAGGCGTGGATGAGAAAGACTGGTAGGGTATGTTATATGATGGGGGTCGATTGAGGTTTGCTAATAGGGAGATGAGATCGAATAAAGAAATACGTATCTTTGCAGATTGAAAAATTAACCTAAAAATTGAATAATATGGACAGAGAAAAATTATTTGAGGCATTTATTGCCGATTGCAAGAAGGAAAAACAAATATGTGGTTCGGGTAATCCAAACGCATATATACTCCTTGTCGGGCAAGAACATTATTCCAAAGAAAAAATCTCTGATGACAAGGAATGGGAGAAATATCTGAATGACAACTACAGATACTGCGAAGAGGCCACATCTTGGAACAATAATAATAGAAGTAACACATGGCGTTACTACCAGAAACTTGTAGATTTGGCGCTACCTCATCGCAAGAAACCAACCCTTAAAGGAGAGAGAAATTTTGAGGAGGATGCTTTTACGACAGAACTTAATAATGAAGCAAAACCGTCAAGCAAGATTGGTGGAAAAGAGGAGAAAACCGAACTAAAGGAGCGTATTAGTCGAAGGTTACTACTATTTAAGAAATCTGGTTTTATTCAAAAATTTCCTGTGGTTGTGCTAGCTTGTGGCGGTTACATCGTTAATAGGGAGGAGAAAGGCATCCTCCAAATAAATGACACCTTTGGTGTAAAGTACGATAATGAGTTGAACGAAAAAGGTATACCCCAAGGGTGGCATAAGAGCGAGACGGGGAGAATGTGGTTTACCACACATCACAGTGATGATGGAAAGAAATTAGTCATCCATACATGGCAGTTAAGCCGTGCAGATAATAGATTATTGGAGGAAATGGCAAAGATTATCAATGAACACTTAAAGAAACTTGGTTTAATATGAAACAGCCAGCAGTTTTGGATTTCACCGCAGACGGTGGTGCCTTAAAATTAAAACAATATTAATACAGGATAATCATACAGGATGAACACGAAAAAGGAATACGGCGACAACGAACTGGTTCCCGTGCGTATGGGGGGGAAATACGGATATGTGAACCTCTATGGAGAGGTGGTGATACCTGCACAGTTCGATGGGGCGCTTGAGTTCCATGACGGACTTGCGTGTGTGGAATGTGAAGACAAAAGGGGCTTTATAAATAAGCAGGGCGAGTTGTGCATTCCCTGCAGATATGTAAATACCAGTAGTTTTAAGGGAGAGTACTGCATGGCTGCTATCGAGTGGGGCAAAGCGGGTTTGATCAACCGGAAAGGGGACTTTGTGATAGAGCCTATATATGATAATCTGTCGCATTTGGGAAATGGTTTATGTATAGTAACAGACAGGTTTTACATGGAGGGAATAGTGTCTCCTGAACGTGTGATTGCAGAGCCTCAATTTGATAGAATAAGATGTGTTGGAGATGCCTATAGTCTTATGTCGGGAGGTCTGTATGGTCTTGCAAACAATGAGGGCGTGATGGTATTCCCGAAATACAATGAGATTTCTCTTTTGTATAACAATATTTTCTCTGTTTGTTCGTCTGGATGGCAAGTATGGATTGATAGACATTAACGGCAAAGCGCTGACCCCTATAATCTATGAAGAGGAGTTTATGTATAAGTATGGATGTTCTTGGGCTCATACCTATTTAAACGGCCGAATGGTGTTTTTTAACGACAAAGGCGAACAGTTTTGGAAGGACTAAGACTTTATGGGGACGCACTTATATCTGATTAATAGAAAAGCCTTTGACATTAACTGTGCAATAAAATGACACAGATGACGTTGATGATAATATGGAGAATATTGACAATAAAATAGTCCTCTATACGGATGAATATAATTCCGTACAGCTTGAGGTAAGATTGGAAAATGATATGATATGGCTGACCCGACAGCAGTTGGCTGTATTGTTCGGCCGTGATTACAAGACCATTAGCAAGCATATTAACAATGCGCTAAAAGAGGAACTGGCAGACTCTGTGGTAGTCGCAAATTTTGCGACTACCACCAAACATGGGGCGATTAAGGAGAAAACTCAAACCCATGAGAAGGAACATTTCAATCTAGAGATGGTTACATCCGTCGGATATCGAGTTAAGAGTAAACGAGGTATCCAATTCCGCCAGTGGGCTAATAGAATATTAAAGGAATATATCGTTAAAGGATATGCCGTCAATGAGCGCATCCGCAAGGAGCAGATTACCGAGCTTCGGCAGCTGGTGGGTATGCTGGGGCGTACCATCCAGAATCAACCGGTGCTTTCGAACGACGAGACCAACGCGCTGTTCGATGTGGTGACCGACTACACATACGCTCTCGATACCCTTGACAGTTATGACTACCAGCGATTGACGGTGAACGGTACTACTAACGAGGCTTCTTTTCATGCCACCTACGACAATGCGATGCAGGCTATAAACTCGCTGAAGGAACGCTTTGGCGAGAGCACCTTGTTCGGAAACGAGAAAGACGACTCGTTCAAGAGTTCCATCGGTCAAATATATCAGACATTCGACGGCATGGAACTTTATCCCAGCACCGAGGAAAAGGCAGCCATGCTGCTCTACCTGGTTACCAAGAACCATTCGTTCAGCGACGGCAACAAACGCATAGCCGCCACCTTGTTCCTATGGTTTTTGAACAACAACCATATCCTTTATCGCGAGGATGGCAGCAAGCGCATTGCCGATAATACACTTGTGGCTCTGACGCTGATGATTGCTGAAAGCCGTCCGGAAGAGAAGGACGTCATGGTGAAAGTGGTGGTAAACTTAATAAACAAGAATAACTTATGAATCCATTGAAGAAATACATCTGGCTGGTTGACACTGTGATGAGGGCAGGGGAGAAGGGGGCTACGTTGAGTCAGATCTCGAACGCTTACGTCTATGACGACGAGATTGGAAGTGGTGGAGAGTATAACCAGCGGTCATTCCATAGGCACCGCAAGGAGGTGAAGGACCTTTTCGGTATCGAAATCGAGTGCTACAGTGATGGCAGTCAGTTCCGCTACCGGGTGGCCGACAGCGGCAGGGAAGAGTACTTCAAGCGCTGGCTGCTCGATTCGATAGCGGTGAACCGAGTGCTCGGCGACAGCAAAGAGGTCGCCCCTTACATAGCCGTCGAAGAGACGCGCTCCGAGCCGCTGCCGACTGTGTTGCAGGCATTGAAGCAAAGGCAGATGCTGCAGTTCGACTACAAGCCCTTCTGGAGCGACAGCGCAACACACTATTTCAACTTCCAACCCCATGCCCTGAAGATGTTCGAGCGGAGGTGGTACCTAATAGGCCGATACAAAGAAGATATGAGGCACATCATCCTCGCTCTTGACAGGATGTCGGCATTGGAGCTGCAGGACGAGACCTACGAGCGCGATCCGGAATTCGACGTTGAAGAGATGTTCCGCGACAGTTATGGCATCATTTTGAAAGACAATGAGATAGCCGTGGAGGAAGTGTGGCTGAAGGTCACCTCATACCAGGCGAACTACCTGCGGTCGCTGCCACTGCACCACTCGCAGACGGAGGTGAAGCAGACAGATGAGTTCTCTGTGTTTTGCCTGCGTGTCCGCCCGACGCTCGATTTCTTTCAGAAACTGTTGTCGCTCGGAAACCAGCTCGAAGTGAGGAAGCCCGAGTGGCTGAGAGAGAAGATGAAGGAAGAGGTGCACAAGATGATGGCGAAGTACGATGAGTGAGTGATATTGCGGCTTCTGGATTTTATACCAAAGGGAAGGCTGCCGTTTGCGGCAGCCTTCCCTTCCATTATTTAATCCGGATTTCCAAGATTACATTATCTTCATTGCTATCGCTGCACACGCTTCTGCATCCGCCAATGCGTGGTGATGGTTTTCCAGTATATAGCCGCAGGCGGCGGATACGGTATGTAGTTGGTGGTTCTCGAGGTTGGGGAGCTTACGGCGTGATGCCTGAAGCGTACAGTGAAACCGGTAGTCGGGCCAATCCATCTGATAGGCTTCCATCACGGCTCTCAGGCACCCCTCGTCGAACATCTTGTTGTGTGCCACCAGCGGCAGCCCTTCAATCAGCGGAGCCACCTTCGCCCATACCTTCGGGAATACCTCTGCATCGTCGGTATCCTCATGACCTAATCCGTGTACCTCTTGGCAGAACCAGGCGTAGTAGTTCGGTTCCGGACGGATAAGGCTGTAGAAACTGTCCGTTATCACACCATCTCGCACAACCACCACGCCCACGCTGCACACGCTCGTTCGGCAACCATTGGCGGTTTCAAAATCTATAGCAGCAAAGTTTTTCATTAGTTCAATGTTGAAAGAGGATAAAAGGTTCGCTTCGCTTGAAAAGTTTGAATGTACTACCTACTACCTGCTAAATAAATTTTCGCATGTTTTCGTAGTTTTCGCATATTTTCGCAATCAATCAAAAGAAACAGCGAAGCGCATTTCAATTTTCGTATTTTTCGCCTACTTTAGCAATCAAGCAATTTCGAGCTTTTCGTGTTTTTCGATGTTATAAAGACTTTTCGCATACTTTCGCAATTTCCGTCGTTTTCGCAATTAGTTCACTTTAATCCATTCAAAACATACATTCATGTAGCCAGCGTTCGTAGTAGCGGCGTTTGTCTTCGACGGTTTCGTTGGGGTGAGCTTGCTTGTGGGCCTGCTCTATTTCTGCCAGCACGGTGTCATCGAATACAGTGGGTTTCATCACAAACCACTCTTTTTCAACGGCCCGTGTATTGCGGTCAACAACATAATCGTACTTCACCTTGCGTTTCAGTTCCTCAGTCAGCAGCTCCACCAGCTCCTCCCTGTCGAGGAACATCATTCTCACATACGAATTGTCTTTGTCGCGTTCCTCTTTGGGCAATCCCTCCGAAATCATGCGGAACAGATACTTCGATATGGAGCCATGTATGCAGAACCTGTAATCACGAGAACGGTCTTTGGCGTAGTGCTTTATGACCCACAACAGGTCGCCACCCATATTTACAAACCCCGCCAAATGGATAAGTTTCTGATCCATCGTGTGGAAACCCTCCCATTCATAGGAGAAGTCATCCCAATATTCACGTGTAGCCAGATGTTTGGCATACTCGCCCACTTCAAGGTCGTATGGTTTGAAATCAGAGTAAAACATGTTTTTTGAGTTTTAAGTTCCGCTTGCAAAGATACCAACCCGGTATGTCAAATCGTGACACAAGCGTGCAAAGGATGTTTAGATTTCCTGGTTTCCCAGATGTCCAAATCAGCAAGTTCTGCTAGCGTATCTTGTCATAGGGCATATCCTTTCATGGTATCTTCCATCAGCGACGAGGCGAAGCCATCGGCCAGCTGCACCAATGCGCACAATGGGTATTTGTCTTTGGCTGCGTTGAGGTTGCCTTGTGCCTCGCGACTCTGAAAGGGGAGATCCCAGGCGGTCATGTGCCAGCGGATGGCGGCTATCTCGGCATCGGTGAGGTCGAGCCCGAGGCGTAGCAGCCGGATGACGCTCTTCTCTCCGTGGCCGAGCGGGAAGTTGCTGTAATCCACGGTGTAACCTTGATATTCCTCCCAGCGTCCGAAGCTGTTCTGGCGCTTCTTGGTGACTTCCTTGTAGATGTCGGCCTTGCAGACGTCGTGTAGAAGCGTGGCGATGGCAACGCTGTCTTCGGGAAGGTGCTCTTCGAGCGATGGGTTGAGGCTCAAGGCGGTGGCGCGCAGGCGCATGGCAGCTTCATAGACATTGAGTGAATGCTCGGCAAGGCCGCCTTCGTAGTTGCCGTGGAAGTTGGTGGAGGCGGGGGCGAGGAAGAATCCGCTGTCTTTCAGCCATTCCATCACTTCGTCGATGCCCTGCCGGTCGGTTTTGTCGAGTAGTTCGAGTATTTTTTCTTGTCTTGTCATGATAATGTGTTTTTATTATGCAAAGGTAGTCATTTCCTTCGAATTGAGTATTGCTCCTAACGCTTTTTTATTCACATTGAAAAAATTTCTCAATGCATTATCCCTAATCAGGTTCTTGCCTCGCTCTTACTTCGCTCTTACCTAACGCTTACGTAACTCTCAGTATTCTCTTGGTTGCCAATGGTCTTTATTCCCGTCGTTATCAGAATGACAAGGATTTTTTTGTTTTACCGATTGGTCTCTTTTATGGTCGGGTAAGGAGTTGTCTCTTCGATAATATGAGAAAACAACTTGGCCCTACGTTGGAAACAAATATGGCTTGTATTTATAAAAAATTAGTATCTTTGAAGACTTTATTTAAAACAAATCTACTATGAATATTGTTATATCAAACGTTGAGTCAGGTAATTATGCCGGCGATGTGGTTTTCCTCTATGGCGACGAGGTGTCGCGCCGCATGCTGCCCTTCAAGAAAGACGAACTCTCCGTTATTGAACAGCGTCGCGCGGATGACAAGGAGGCGATTGTCCGATTTGACCGCCTGCCTTATCACATATATGTCGTCTGCTGTGACGTTGACCAGAATGCCGAGCGGTTGCATGAGCGTCTGCGCAGGTCCGCGGCCAAGGTCCGTAAGATGTTGGTCGCCGACAAGTCCAATGAGTGCATGTTGACCGGTCAAGGTATTATCACCGAGGACGCCTTGGCATTTGCCGAGGGTATGGCATTGGCCGACTACAGCTTCGACCGTTACTTAAATAAAAAGGTAGAACATATTGACTGCTTGTATATTGACAACATACTGGTTGAAGAAAAAGATGTGGATGCTTTCCGTCGAATGCTTAACAGGATATACTGGTGCCGCGAGTGGGTGAACACTCCTGTGGCCGACCTGAACGCAGTGGAATTTGCCGACGAGCTCGAGAGCATAGCCAACGACTTGGGTGTGAAATGCACGGTGCTGAACAAGCGTCAGATAGAGTCTCTCCGGATGGGCGGCTTGACGGCTGTGAACAAAGGTTCGGTGGACGAGCCGCGCTTTGTGGTGTTGGAATACAAACCCAAGAAGGCAGTGAACAAGAAACCCCTTGCGCTTGTCGGCAAGGGTATCATGTATGACACTGGTGGCCTGAATATTAAGCCCGACGACTACATGCAGGAGATGAAGAGCGATATGGCTGGAGCCGCCACGATGGCATCGGTGGTTTTTGCCGCAGCCGAGGCTCAGATACCGGTATGGACGGTGGCTTGCCTTCCGCTAACAGACAACCGTCCGGGTTTCAACGCCTACGCCGCCGACGATATTCTGACCATGTATAACGGAATGACCGTAGAGGTGGTGAACACCGATGCAGAAGGACGTCTGATACTTGCCGATGCCATTGCCTATGCTGTGGACAAGTATGATCCTGAGTTGCTTATCGATATGGCAACGCTTACGGGGGCTGCCGTGCGTGCCATTGGAACCTATGGTATAGCGGCGATGCAACAGGGAGCGCAGAATGCCATGAACCTGCTGAAAATCATGGGCGAACAGGTATATGAGCGCATAGCCGAGTTCCCATTCTGGGAGGAGTATGACGAACTGCTGAAGAGCGATATGGCCGACATGAAGAACTGCGGCATTGCCCAAGCCGGCGCGATAACGGCAGGCAAATTTCTTGCACGATTTGCCGGCAAGACACCCTACATACATCTCGACATCGCCGGCGTCGCCTACTTCTCAAAAGAGCAGCCCTACTATGCTGTGGGCGCCAGCGCCTACGGAATGAGGCTGCTCTACGCCTTCATGCAGGTGTATGATGCGCTGGAAAATTAGTTTTAAACCATTAAGTAATAAGCGCTCAGTGGTTTAAACATTCAAACATTTAATCATTTCAACACAAAACATATCAACGATCAACATTTCATGGAACACAAAAAGATAAAACTAGGAATAACCCATGGCGACATCAATGGTATAGGCTATGAGGTGATACTCAAGACATTCAGCGACAGCCGTATGCTCGAGTTCTGCACACCGGTGCTTTACGGGTCGAGCAAGGTGGCCACATACCACAAGAACCTGCTCTCTCTGCACCAGGACCTCAACATCTACGCGGTGCCATCGGCAGAGATGGCTACTGAGAAACATTTCAACGTGGTGAACCTCACCGACGAGGAGATAAAGATAGACATCGGACGCTCGACCGAGGTGGCCGGCGAACTGTCGAGAAAGGCTCTTGAAATTGCCTGCAAAGACCTGAAAGATGGCAAGATAGACGTGCTGGTCACGGCCCCCATCAACAAAAAGAACATTCAGTCGCCCACATTCGATTTTCCAGGTCATACCGAATATCTTTCCCACCAGTTCGGCAGCAGTTCGCTCATGATGATGGTTTGCGAGAATGTACGTATGGGAATAGTGACCAACCACTTGGCGCTGAAGGATGTGCCCTCCACATTGACGCACAACCTCTTGGCTGACAAGCTGATGCTGATGAACGAGTCGCTGAAACGCGATTTCGGGGTGCCCATGCCCAAAATAGCGGTCCTTGCCCTTGACCCTCATGCTGGAGACAACGGAGTGATAGGCAATTTCGACATGACGGTGTTGAAACCGGTGATAGACGAGATGCAAAGCAAGGGAATACTTGCCTACGGGCCATATCCGAGCGACGGGTTCTTCGGGTCGCGCGAGTTCTTCAAATTTGACGGAGTGTTGGCGCTTTACCACGACCAGGGACTTATACCGTTCAAGCTGATGTCGTTCTCGGAGGGTGTGAACTTCACCGCAGGGCTGCCATACGTGCGCACCTCTCCGGCTCACGGTACGGCATACGACATTGCGGGTAAGGACAAGGCCAACGAGCAGTCGTTCCGCAGCGCCGTCTATCTGGCTTGCAACATTTTACGCAACCGCAAGGAATACGACACCCTGACAGCCGACCCTCTGAAATAGCGTAACGAACTGTCTGCACGCAATATACAATTGTCAATTCACAATTCACTCATCACTAATCACCAATTTTGAAAAAACTTCTTCTGATAGACGGTATGGCGGCGGTTTACAGGGCTTACTACGCCCTGGGGCGCACGGCCCGCAAGAATTCCAAGGGAATGAACACGGCGGCGTCGCTGGGATTCACCACGACACTCTATGACCTGCTTCGTCTGCAACAGCCGACGCATGTGGCGGTGGCCTTCGACCTCTCTAAGCCCACGTTCCGTCACGAAATGTACGAACAGTACAAGGCCAACCGCGAGGCAATGCCCGAGGACATACAGGAGGCTCTGCCGTACATACACCAAATCATAGCGGCGATGAACATAGCCGAGCTTACTTGCGAGGGCTATGAGGCCGACGACGTGATAGGAACGGTGTCGCACAAAGCTGAACAAGAGGGTTTTGACGAGGTGGTGATGGTTACGCCCGACAAAGACTTCGCCCAACTGGTGACGCAGAAGGTGCACCTGTATCGTTTCGGCAAGATGGGCACGAAGGACATGCTGTTCACGCCGGCAGAAGTGTGCGAGAAATGGAGCGTGAGCGACTGCCGTCAGATAATCGACCTGCTGGGACTATGGGGCGACAGCTCTGACAACATACCCGGCATTCCCGGGGTGGGAGAGAAGACTGCCAAGAAACTGATAGCGCAGTTCGGGTCGATTGAGGCGATGGTGGAGCGTGCCGACGAGATAAAGAACGATAAGCTGCGAGAGTCGGTGAAGCAACACTCGGAGGATGCCCTGTTTTCAAAAAAACTGGCAACCATAGCGTTGGATGCGCCCGTGAAGTTCGACGAGGATCAACTGCGATGCAAGAAGCCCGACTATGCCGCACTGAAAGAGCTGTTCGACCTGCTTGAGTTCCGAAACCTCTCGAAACGGATTTATACCGACCTGAGCATACACGACCCCGAGGAGGCGGCAAAGTGGGCGGAAAGTAGCAGGCAGCATTCAGCGGTCAACGGTCAGCAGGCGGCAGTCAACGGAAGCAAGATGGTTGATCAGCCGACACTGTTCGACAACGAGGACATCGGTGTCCACCCAACCACCATCGACAGGGTGACGCTGGACGTTATGCCTTCGTCGGGCAATGTGGCTCTGTTCATCTCGGGTGCGACGCTGGCTCTGGCAGTCAACGCCGACAGCGTCTATTCCTGTAAGGTGGGCAATGCGGACCTCAAGACGCTGAGGGTGCTACTCGGCGACGAGACAACGCTGAAATTGTGTTTCGACCTGAAGAACCTGAAATACACCCTCGACGAACTTGGTGTCCAACTGAAAGGCGAGGTATTCGATGTTCAACTAGCTCATTATCTGACCGATGCCGAAGCGCGTCATTCGTTCGACTATATATGCAGCGCCGTGACAGGCTTTTCTCCGACAGACACCGAGAGTTCGGCGGCGGTGCTATGGCAACTATATCCCAAACTGTCGGCGTCGCTCCACGAGGCTGGGTTGGAAAAAATATACCGCGAAATAGAGTTGCCGTTGGTCGATGTGCTGATGGGCATGGAGCGCGAGGGTGTGAAAATAAATGTTGAAGCCCTTCAAAACTATTCAGCACGTCTCACCGCCGAACGCGATGCCATAGAGAAGGAGATCTATGCCGACGCCGGTCATCCGTTCAACATCAACTCTCCGCGCCAGCTGGGTGAAGTGCTCTATGACGAACTGAAAATCACCGAGAAACCACCGTTGACCAGCACCAAGCAGTATTCCACTGCCGAGGATGTGCTGATGAAGCTGAAGTCCAAGAGTCCCATTGTGGAAAAAATTCTGGAGTACCGCTCGCTGGGTAAACTCATCGGCACCTACCTCGACTCGTTCCCAAAACTGATAAACCCCACAACAGGAAGACTACATACCATTTACAACCAGACCGTTACCGCCACAGGACGTCTGAGTTCGTCAAACCCCAACCTTCAGAACATACCCATCCGCACCGAACGAGGTAAGGAGATACGCCGCGCCTTCGTGGCAAGAGACGAAGAGCATGTGATTATGGCCGCCGACTACTCTCAGATAGAGCTGCGTATCATTGCGTCTCTGGCCAAAGACCGTCATCTGCTGCAGGCTTTCAACAGCCATCAAGACATCCATGCCTCCACCGCCGCCAAGATTTACAAGCTTCCCATCGAGGAAGTGACGAAAGACCAGCGGCGCAACGCGAAGTCGGTCAATTTCGGTATCGTCTATGGAATCAGTGCCTTCGGTCTGTCTGAACAGCTTGGCATACCACGATCTGAGGCGGCAGCTCTGATTACAGAGTATTTCACACAATATCCAGATATCAAGGCGTTTATCGACAAGTCGGTGGAGTTTGCACACCAGTACGGCTATGCACAGACACTGCTGGGCAGGCGCCGCTATCTCTACGACATCAATTCGCGCAACCAGAGCCTTCGCAGCTTCGCCGAGCGCAACGCGGTGAACATGCCCATTCAAGGCACCTCGGCCGACATGATAAAGATTGCCATGAACCGCATAGCCGCTCGCCTCAAAGACATGCGGTCGAAGATGATACTGCAGGTCCACGACGAGTTGGTGTTCGACGTCTATCGTCCTGAACTTGAGACCATCAAGCCCATCGTGACGGAGGAGATGAAAAACGCCCTTCCGCTTGAGGGTGTCGAGATCGACGTGTCAGTCGATGTGGGCGACAACTGGCTGGATGCGCATTGAGACCCATAAATCAGCCCCCCTCATAACATAAACATATAAACATACCAACAAATAAACCCATGAATTTCAGAAACATCACACCGATTATCCCAATAGCCCTTTGTCTTTTCGTGCTTTCCGCCTGCCATCCTGGCGGCAAATATGTGCCTGACGACAAACCCATAGAATGTTCCGTCAATCCCGACGAAGTATTCGGCATACACTATGGCCCACAGGATTTCCAGATACACAACATCCTCGACCCCAGCAGCGCCGAGTGGAGCGTCTATATCACATGGCTGCAGATTCTACCCGAAGGCATTGTTTCTCAGGACGGTCGGGATGTCTTGGTGTCCGATACTGCGCTATTTGCCCCGTTTATCGACTCGCTGACGTGTAAGCTTGGCGATGCCGCCTCCGATTACATCTTCTCGTGGCTTCCGCTCGAAGACTACGAAACGCCTCTCTATAAATTCCTGGCAGTCAATACCACTCCTCTGCTCGACGGCTCCTCGGTGGTCGAATCGTCGGCGGTTATCTCGTCCTATACCCAGGAACCTGTTCTGAATTTTGCGTTCGATGACTCAACAGCCAAACGCTGGTATCTGATAACCAATGAAAACGTAGGGCGCAACATAGCCATCACGCTCGGACGTCGCACCCTCAGCGCACCCATGGTGATGTCAGCCATCGAAGGTGGCCGATGCTCCGTTTCAGGCCTCACCGAAGAGGAGACATGCGCGGTGGCAGCGATACTCTCCGCTGGTACTGGGCATATCGATAAATAAAAAGAAATACAATAATAATATATAGTATCATGAAACACAGAATTATCATTGCGGCGGCGCTGGTTGGTTTGCTGGCGGTGTCGTGCAACAACAAGCAAAAGGACTATCCGACCTACGACCTCATAGGCAAACAAGACGTGAAGGTCGAGGATGGACGTTTTACGCCCGAGGTCATGTGGCAGCTGGGCAAGATGGGCGAGACCGCTGTGTCGCCCGACGGCACACAGTTAGCCTACACCGTCACCTACTACAACATGGATGAGAATCGCGGCAACGCCGAGGTGTACGTCATGCCCACCGAGGGAGGTGAGGCAATTCAGCTGACCAAGACTCCGCAGGGAGAGTTCTCGCCCGCATGGCTTGACGATGGTACGCTTATGTTCTGCCGTGGCGAACAGATTATCAGCATGAACGTAAAGACTAAGGCCGAGAAGGTGGTGGCTGAGAGAGAGGGCGGCTTCGAGGGCTTCAAGGTCGCTCCCGACCAAAAGAGTATCGTCTATATCGCCACCTTGCCCAACGTTCGTCCGGAAAAACTGGACAAACTTTATGCTGGTTTGGACAAGACCACCGGCCGCATCAATGAGGACCTCATGTACCGTCATTGGGACCAGTGGGTTGACGAATATCCGCATATCTACTATGTGGCTCTCGATAACGGCAAGGCCGACGTCGCCAATGCTATCGACATCCTCGAAGGCGAGCCTTACGAGTGCCCGATGCGCCCATGGGGTGGGGTAGAGCAGTACAACTATTCGCCCGACGGCAGCCAGATTGTCTATACCTGCCGCAAGAAAACCGGCTACGACTATGCCCATTCAACCAACAGCGACATATTCCTCTACAACATAGCCACCCGTGAAACCAAGAACCTCAGCCAGGGCATCATGGGATATGACCAGAACCCTGTCTTCTCTCACGACGGCAAATATGTGGCCTGGGAGAGTATGGAGCGCGACGGCTATGAGAGCGACAAGCTGCGCCTGATGGTGGCCGATGTGGCTACAGGCGAGCGCACCGACCTCACCGAGGGCTTCGACTACGGTGTCAGCGGCATCAGCTGGACTAAAGACGACCGCGAGTTGGTCGCCACCGTCATGTATCGCGGCATGGTCGAGCTTTTCGCCTTCAACTTCGAGACCAAGGCCATCCGCCAGATTTCGCATGGCTACCACGACATCAACGGCTTCACGATGAACGGCGACAAGATCTATGCCACTCAGGTCTCCATACAGTATCCCGCCGAGGTCTATGCCTATAACCTCAACGACAGCTGTGTCGAGGGCACCAAGCTGACCGCCATCAACGACGACGTGCTCTCGCAGGTGCGCATGGGCAAGGTCGAGGAGCAGTGGATTAAGACCGTCGATGGCAAGGAGATGCTCACCTGGATAATCTACCCCTACGACTACGACTCCACCAAGACCTATCCCGCGCTCCTCTTCTGCGAGGGCGGCCCGCAGAACATGGTTTCTCAGTTCTGGAGCACCCGTTGGAACTTCGAGGTCATGTCGGGTGCCGGCTATTTCGTCATCGCCCCCAACCGCCGCGGATGCCCCGGATTCGGCATGGAGTGGCTTGAGGAGATATCAGGCGACTATGGCGGACTCTGCATGCAGGACTACATGAGTGCCACCGACTGGGCGGCCGACAACATCCCCCAGATCGACCGTGAGCGCATTGGCGCCTGCGGCGCCTCGTTCGGCGGCTACAGCATCTACTGGCTCGCCGGCCACAACCACGACGTGAAAGGCTACGACGAGGGTCGTCGCTTCAAGGCCTTCCTCGCCCACAACGGCATGTTCAACTTCGAGCAGCAGTATCTCGAAACCGAGGAAATGTGGTTCGACAACTGGGACCTCGGCGGCCCCTACTGGGATTGGAACAATCCTCAGATAAAGAAGTCCTACGCCCAGTCGCCTCATCTGTTTGTCGACAAGTGGAACACCCCCATCTGCGTCATCCACAGCGAGTTTGACTTCCGCATCGTTGCTTCGGAGGGCATGGCAGCCTACAACGCCGCTCAGATGCGCCACATCCCTTCACGCTACCTCTACTTCCCCGACGAGACCCACTGGGTGCTCAAACCCCAGAACTCCCTCCTCTGGCATCGCAACTTCATCGACTGGTTCGACCAGTGGTTGAAAAAGTAACGATTGGTTAAATACAGAACCAAAAGGCGGCAGGCGGGTGTTCTCGTCTGCCGCTTCTTCTTTTCTTGTGACGCCACGCGTCTCCGGCATCAACTACCCAACAGATGCTGTCGCCGAACAACATCGTTGACGCCATTCATACAAAAAAGGAGCTGCCACACGGGCGTGTGGCAGCTCTTTTTCTCATACTTCTATTCGTCTATCCTTCGTGAAGCTTCAAGCTTTCCGAAAGCCTCATCCTGAAGTCTTCTTCAACCCTCGTAGAAGGGCATCTTGACGGTGAAGGCCTTGAGGAGCTTCTCGCGTATCTTGATATATATATCGGTGCCAACCTTGGCGTAGTCGGCGCAGATGAGGGCTGTGCCGATGTTCTTGCCGGTGCTGGGGCTGGGGCTACCCGAGCGTACCTCACCAATCTTCTTGCCTTCGGCGTTGCAGACCTCGTAGCCGTTGCGGGCGATACCGCGGTCTATCATCTCGAAGCCAGCCACTTTGCGCTTGAAGCCGGCGGCCTTCTGGGCGAGTAGGAGCTCCTTGTTGATGAAGTTGTTGTTCTCGGCTTTCAGCTTGACGATGAAGGCCAGCGGTGCCTCCAGCGGGCTGACGGTGTCGTCCATCTCGTGGCCGTAGAGGGCGAAGCCCTTCTCAAGACGCAGTGTGTCGCGGCAACCCAGGCCTGCGGGCATGATGCCAAACTCCTTGCCTGCCTCGAACACGGCGTTCCACACCTCTATGGCTTTCTCCTTGGGGATGTATATCTCGCATCCGCCGGCGCCGGTATAACCGGTGGTGGAGAGGATAATGTTCGGGATGCCGGCGAAGGTCAGAATCTTGAAGGTGTAGTATTCCATATCCACGATGTTCTCCGAGGTCAGCTTCTGCATGGCCTTGAGGGCGTTGGGACCCTGGACGGCGAGCTGAGCCCACTGCTCGCTCTCGTTCACGAAGTCTTTGCCGAGTTCCATACCCATCTTGTCGGCAATCTGGCTCATCCAGTTCCAGTCCTTGTCGATGTTGGCAGCGTTGGGAACCATGAAGTACTCGTCGTCATGCACGCGATAGACGAGCATATCATCAACCACACCGCCCTGACCGTTGGGCAGGCAGGTGTACTGAACCTTGCCGTCGAAGAGGTCCTCGACGTTGTTGGTGGTGACATACTGCATGAAGTGCTTGGCGATGGGGCCTTTGGCACGAAACTCACCCATGTGGCTCACGTCGAACACACCCACGTTGTTGCGCACGTTGTTGTGCTCCTCAACGAGACCTGTGTACTGGATAGGCATGTTGTAGCCGGCAAACTCGGCCATCTTGGCTCCCAAAGAGATGTGTAAATCTGTGTAAGGTGTTGTTTTCATTATTATATGTATTTACTGATTAATTCGCGGTATGGTTTGCAAAAATACACATTTTAATTGATAGAACGGGCAATAACGGCGAAAAAAGAAGATAAGGACTCAAAATGTTCGCCACCATATCTTATCCCACCTCGTTTTTCGAAAGGCGTGAAAAAAAAGCAGAGCGGACTTGCGTCCGCTCCACTCAAAATACATCATTGAAATAAGTAAGCACGCTTTAATGTACGTAAACAGACAAAAAATGTTTCATTTTTAGAAAAATATACGCCATTTCCCCGTCGTGCATAACCGGATTGTCCGACAGACACACTTTTTCCCCGCTTTCTGCGTTTTATATCAACAAATGTGACGTATATGACAACTGACGAATTGAGAAACGCCATAGAGCGGGCGTGGGACGACAACACGCTTTTGGAAAAGTCTTCGTTCACCAAAGCCGTCTGCGAGGTCGTGCGGCTGCTCGACTGCGGTCACCTGCGTGCCGCCGAACCGGTAGGAGAGGGGGCACCCCCCAACACTAACAAAGGCTGGCAGGTGAACGAGTGGGTCAAGAAAGCCATACTGTTGTATTTCAAAATCAGCAAAATGGAGCCTCTCGAAGCCGGTCCTTTCCGCTATCACGACAAAATTCCGCTCAAAGGCGACTATGCCCAGAATGGAGTCAGAGTTGTGCCCAACGCCGTCGCCCGCTACGGAGCCTTCCTCGCACCTGGCGTCGTCATGATGCCCTCCTACGTCAATATCGGTGCATACGTTGACAGCGGCACGATGGTTGACACGTGGGCCACCGTCGGAAGCTGTGCCCAGATTGGCAAGAACGTGCATCTCTCAGGTGGAGTCGGCATAGGCGGAGTGCTCGAACCCTTGCAGGCAGCTCCCGTCATCGTCGAGGACCACTGCTTCATCGGCAGCCGCTGCATCGTGGTCGAAGGAGCGCATATCGAGACCGAAGCCGTCCTCGGAGCCAACACCGTCATCACCGCCTCGACACATATCGTCGACGTCACGGCCTCCGAACCCGTGGTGTATAAAGGTCGCGTCCCCGCCCGCAGCGTGGTGATACCCGGCTCATACACACGCCATTACCCAGCCGGCGACTATCAGGTCAGCTGTGCCCTCATCATAGGCCACCGCTCCGAATCGACCGACAAGAAAACCTCACTCAACGAAGCCCTCAGAGAGTACAACATTTCTTGAATGCGTTAATGTGGGAATGTGTTAGTCTTAAACCCTTACAACAATACACCAATACACCCCTACACCAACATCTTAAACTATTACCTATTAAACTATTAACCTCTTTTCCATGAAACGTTTATCTTTCCTCTTTTTTGTTTTCGTTACCGTCTTTGTTTTAACCAGTTGCAAGCATCACGACGAGTTTGCCTTTTCCGGCAAGGTGGTAGGCTATGAAATTTGCCAGTCGATGAACGACTTCGCCTACCTCGTGTCGTTGGAGTCGCCCTCCGACATCGGCGACAGCATCATGATTGTCGAAGACAGCACCCGCCGTGGGCACGTGATAGCCATCTATCAGTCGCCTCGCATCCTCAAGATCGGACGCCACATCTCCGGCACTATCTATCTCGACAACAACTACAACGCCGCCCATTGCTACAAGCACTACACCTACAAAGACCTCGTCACCGGCAACGAGATAGCACTGCAGCAAGCCATCTTCGTGAAAGTCAAGATGGACGACTGAAACGTATCTATCTCCAATGTCTGCAATTAAGAAGAATTTTAGAGCCTTTCGCGTTTTTCGATGTTCGGGTAGAGGAAACAGCGAAGCGAATCTGAAAAAGAAAGCACACCTCCGAACGAAGTGTGCTTTTTTTATAGAGTTGTACACGGTGCCCACACTTATACATTCAACTTCCTGAACCTCACGGCCATCAGCTGACCTTGCTGGTTTTTGTCGGTCGCGATACATTCGATGCATTTCTGGGCGCTCCATACCGAGAGGACGTTCTTCAACGGAGTCTGCGTGTCGCAGTTCTGTATAGCCCTCTGCAGCTCGTCGCGGGTGAACTCGTTGTTCAGGGTGCGGAAGACTTCGTCCCAACGAATCACGTTGCTGTACACCTCGATCTTGGGGAAACGGAGGATCAGCTGGTTGAGCATCTGCGAGGCGACCCACTGGGCGAACTTGACCGTATTGCGACGGTTCAGCGGAGTGTCTTTCTCCTCGTAGAGGAACCAAGCCAGCATGCCGGCACGGAAGCCCACGACAGAGGCGCGACGGCAGAAGATATCGCGCGACTGGTCGTTGGTCTTGACCGAAAGCTTCATCTGCTTCTGTAGCCACAATTCCATCTTCTTGTTCAGCCAGTCGAGGTCCATAAGGTGGATAGGCTTGACCAATCCGTCGCCGAAGCTGACAGAGTCGAGCATGGCAATAAGCCTCTCGACCTCGGCACGGTCTTTGTCTTGCAGCTCGTCCCAAACCGGGATGGGGTTGCCGAGACGGTAAGGCAGCGAAGTGAAGCAGACCCTCGACACCGTGCCGTCCTCCACGTCTGGATAAAACCTTCGCATCGCCTTCGGAGTGCCGCTGAAAAGGGTGTTGTAGTACATGTTGACCACCCCGCTGAAAGACTCGTCGCTGGCATAGTCCTGACCGTAGCGGTCGTTGTCGAAGGCGACACGGAGCATGTCGCTGTAGTTGGAGAATCCACGCTTGAAGGCTTTGGTCACGGTGTCAATCTCCTCGGCCACAGCCATGAGGTGAAGGCCCTGAGCGTTCTCCATGCGCATGAGCAGCTTTGTGATGCTTATGGTGGGCGTGATGAACCGCACTATAGGTTTCGGCTTGGCACCCAGCTGATCCATACGCTGCTCGGCAGAGACCCTGGAGCCCAGAGCACGAGACTTCTCCTTATACTCGTTCTCCTCTTTGTAGCCCTCCTCGTCACGCGCTATGATGGGAGCCAGGATCATCTCGGCCATACGGCTGATAAAACTCTTACCGCTGGCTTGAGGTGCTTCGAGGCAGACCTGGAAGGAGGGCGAGTGCATCTTCTTGTCGAGATAGACGGCCCTCAACCTCGAAGCGAGAGTGCCCACGAGAGGGAGCAGGCAGAGCGTGGCAGCCACCTTGAAGTCTTTGGGGGCGGTGGTCACCACCTGCTTGAAGAGAGGCGGCAGAGGAGGGAACTTAGGGTTCAACGACTGCTGGTCGTCGAGGGAGAGGTTGTCGTCGGCACTACGCAGTAACCTCTGCAGGACCGTTTCGAGGTTCTTGGGGAGGTCTTTCGAGCGAGGAGCGCTGCAAGCCGAATGGATCAAGCCACGCATCTCGTCCTCGGCGAGGCCGTAACGAGGCATGACGGAAAGGAGAGTGGCCTCGTTGAAGTCGGTGATACAACGCAGCTCGAAAGCGAGAGCGTAGAGGCGGGTGTTGCGCTCACCCTCGACCGGCTCGCCACCCGTCTGGATCAGCCATTCGAGAGCAATCTCTTCCAACGGAATCCCCTTGAAACAATGCTGCACCGCCACTGCATCATCCCCATTAGACCCATTGGACCTATTAGACCCATCAGCCCCATTAGACCTATTGGTCCTATTAGACATATAAGACATATCCGTCCCATTGGCCTCATACTTCACCTCTGCCTCATCCATAAACAGACCCTTCCCGTCCATATAATATATGTATTCCTCCGGCACCATGTAGCTCGACCTTGCCCAGTCCTTGCAGGCCGGGTCGTGCTCTACGCCAATCTCCTTAGCCAGCCACTGCTGACACTCGTCGATGGAGTGGAGCTCGGGGCGACACTTGCACACCAGGCGCAGACCCCTCGTCGAAGGAGTCTTGTGCGCCAGAAGTATGCCCAGCTCGTCACGACGCCCGATGATGGAGCACCAGAGGTCGTAGGGGTTGTCGATGCCGTCGATGTCGAGCATGAAAGCACCGCTCGGCACGGCCAGCTCGTTCTTGCGCGACCCGCTGAACGAGGCGTTCCAAGTAACTATCGGCAGGCTTCTCTTCAGTCGCTGCTGAGTCTCGTGGTCAGGCTCTTTGGCTATCAGTATGCAGATTTCTTTCAGGCACGGGTCGTGCGTCACCTTGTTGAAGTTTTCGGCAGTCAGAGGCTCGCCTTTCTGCGAGCGCACGCTTTTGTAGATTGTAAAATTCATGGTAGTAAAAATTTTGTTGTTTTATTTCATTATTAAAGTCCCGATCCTATAACCAAGATTTGAAACAGCGAAGCGCATTTCATTTTCGTGTTTTTCGCCAAGGCAAGTACGAAGCATAAGCTTTTTTTAGTGTTTTTCGAGTTTTTCGATGTTTAAAATAAATTTTCGCATAATTTTGCCCTTTTCGCATTCTTTCGCAATCCAAAGAAACAGCGAAGCGCATTTCATTTTCGTGTTTTTCGCCAAGGCA
>JAEEZY010000030.1 GCA_016292015.1 Bacteroidales bacterium
CCAGCCTCTCCAGCCGTCTCCCGTATGGTCATAACCGTATCGGTCAGCGACGTGCTCGACGTGATACACACCGTGTCCCTGCCGTTGGCACCGCCCACGGCCGTTACTATCACGGGCTCAATGGTGTCGGTCACGTTGAATTTTATCTCCGACGACTTTGCATCGCACACAGGTATCTGGTTACTGATGGTCGCAAGTGAATATGTGCCAGTAGTCTTAGGCTTGCCCGTTATAATCACAGTGTCGAGAGCCGCATCGTGGTGGCGCACCGTCACCGCCACACCTTCAACATTTCCTATGGTGCTTGACGGGTCGTATATTGCGTTCTCTATCTTTACCTTTATCGTGTCTATCGCCTTGCCTTCGCATATCGACTGTTCCAACTCGTCATATCCCGTCACTGGCGTAATAACCGGGTCGGGGTTCAATGCAATGTTCACGTCGGCAGAAGCTGTACATCCGTTTGCATCTGTCACCACCACATGGTAGTTTGTGTCGGGATTCAACGCCAAGGGATAACTTGGGTCGGTTATACTGAAGCCCGCAGGCGTAGAACTCCAGACGCTGTGAGAAGAGCCACTTGGGTTACTTACCGTAACGGAGGTTGCCACCGAATATCCGTCACAGGCCGCAGTATCTATGGTGTTGGTCGTGGTCGAGAGATTCGTAGTTATGGTCAGGTTGTTCTGAGGTATCACCACCTGCACATGAGCATGAGCGGTGTCGTCGCAAGTGTCTCTCACTATCACAGTCACATCTATTGTGTCGTTCCTATCGCTGCGCTGCAGATACTCAGCCAGCGAAGCAGGGCTCTGCTCCAACACCCTCAAACTAGAGTTCTCACATCCAGTCGTACGCGACAGGACGGTGTCAGTAAGGTCGGGTATAGTGTATTTACAGTCGCTGCCCAAGGCCACTGCGGTCACCACCGGCATTGCGTCGAAGGTGGGTTTGGTGGTCACCAACCAGGCATGACGAATCGTGTCACCCTGTGCCGCCACGCCGCATGAGTTAGTGTATGCCGCAGCCCAGTAATTAGAGTGGTGGCAACCGTTGACCACCTCTGGGCCTGCCGTCACCAACGCAACTGCCGACGGATTGCAGGCATCAGTCACCGTGAAGCTTGCTGCAGTAGGAGTAAAGCGACCGTCACCACATCCCCAATCCTTATCGGCATCCAAGCCCGACCTGACTGCAATTGTCGGCGGCGTAGCGATGGTGATAAACGAACTGGTAAAGGTATCCACGCAGTGGTGAACCGTCTCAGTCACGATAAGCGTATCGAAATAAGTGCCGCAGGAGCCGTCGCTGACGATGCTCGCCGTAACATGCCCTCCAGCCGTAGAGCCAGGAGTTATGGTTACAGGACTACCATCCTTACCAGCACGCCAAGCATACGTATAGGGCCCTGCACCTTCAACATCTGCACTAAGTGCATAACCGCCCGTCAATAGCGGACAATCACTCACAATTGGCTGTACCAAGGTATCGCTCGCAAGCGTTGGAGACGGTATCGTTATTCCGATGACAACCACCAGTTCTTCCACTGGACACGAGTTGTGGCTATCTGAAACAACCACTGTATATGTACCAGCCGGAACATTCTCGAATACGCCAGTATTGTTGCTACCCAACCCTGTCACATTGTAAGTGAATACATTTCCAGCGATAGGCTGCGCCAGCGACGCCGCAACAGTGAAACTACCGTCAGCCGATGTTCTACATGTTGCATTGCTACGCGATGTAACACTGACAGCAATCTGGTTCATACCGATAACAACATTTTCCGTCTTGATACACCCCTCGTTATCCATCACCATAACAGTATGAGGACCATCTGAAACATCTCTGAATCTACGGCTATTCCATGGACCCTGCTCCGCACTCGCAATACTATCTACTGAGTGTACACCAGAATTAAACACAGGATCCAACGCATACCACATTTGGTCGCCATGATAATCTTCAACATTTATCTCAATATATCCATGCTCACCGTTGCAGTCCGCATTTGAATCCACCGTATTCACTATTATGTTCTTGACAATGAAATCAAGATCGACAAGATTCTCCCGCTCGCATCCAAAGTTGTCTATCGTGTGTACATTGCATGGAACTATGCCTCCCGTAAAATCATCAGGTGCCAAAACGGTGAAATGGTCGTTATATTTCGATGACGAAGGCCATGAGCATTCTGCCCACGAACTGTCAAGGCCAACACTATAAGTCCAACTCTCTCGCATCTGATCCTCATTAATAGCTATAGACCAATTGAATATCCATCCGTTGTCCAGTTTCCATCCGTCTATGACAGTTATCGTCCACGCCTGCTCCGGATCGCTGGGGTCTCCGTTCAACGGACATCCTACCAGACCTGCCAGACTTTGGTCTGGATGGTATATCTGTCTCCTGTGTGCCAAATCCGACGAGTCGACAATAGCGTCTGCACTCACCGAGGCATTCACCGTTCCGCCGCTCGGTGTGTGCTGATTCACCTTCCTGTATATGTAACCATCGTTCGCGGCATATTCAAATCCCAATTCATCATTGTTCGACCAAACATAGTTCCATCCCGTTCCCGGTCGATTGTCGGGAAGTGTCTTATCACACAAATTCACACCAGAATAATTATATGAACTCGGATCCCAAACCACTCCCAGTCGTGCCCTTCGGTTGTTCTTGTTACTGTTGTTCGTACTAGTGTTGCTCGTCCATATCTCTCCGCCACTGGCCCAACCTGTCATTGCCGACGTAATTGACGATGCACAGTCCGTTGCAGTTCCTCCATTGTATTTTTTCAATATAGCAACCTCTCTGCGCCTGCCTATAACTGGATCGTACGGGCATTTCAGCGATATATACAGGTCACCTATATACGAGTGCTCGATATTCATTTGCAAATAAAGTATGTCATCCGCAGTACGCACTTTGGCTCCGTCCTGGAAGTCTGTGAACCACACCGATGACTCATATTTGCACCCTACTCCAGGACAATTGTAGCCGTCTGGAAGGAACACTGTGTCTCCAACAGACTGTATAGAGGTTGTCTGTGGGTGTTCGCGATCAACCATCACGAAATCTTTCTGATCCTTGGCATAGCCAATGGTCACATCGGTAGGGCTGCCCGGGCATATCTTGAAAGGATCGTTGCCAAAATCGGTAACAAAAACACCCTTTGACACCCTTATTCGGGCTGGGAGTCTAAGTTCACACCCCATGCTAGATGTCGCAGTGAACACCAGATCGAAACCTGTCAATGTGTCGAATCTCGCATTGTATGGCGCAGGCGGGGTAAACGTAGTACCTGCCACACGCCGTAATGTCTCACCACTACCGTAACAGAAGTCCCACCCTGCGTCAGACTGTAGCGAGCATCCGGTCGTTGACGTGACCTGTGCCCTGAAATCAGTTTCATGGTCAACAATGTAGTGGCAGATGTCTATATTGTAGTACCCGTCGGCATCGCGCTCCACCGTATGAGTTTGTCCTCCTCGGGTATAGGTGAGCTGCAACGCGGAATCAACAATACAGCACCGCTTGTCATAAATCGCGTACAGCACAGTGTCTTTCAACAGCGGGAACGGACTGCCCGGATAGTATGCGTCACCAGAACCGTCAGGCGCTGTGTTCCACTGCATAAATATCTTGCCATCCTCCGAACAAGTGGGCACCTCCGACGACAGGGTCACAGTACCCAATCCCCATTCCCGCTGTGGAGGTGTCGACGCGTCTCCTCCACACGTGCTACCATCAGTCCGATATGTAAGGCTCACATACTTGCGCGCACGCACGATATACTGCGAACTGCTTGTGCAAAAACCGCCTCCTGCATCTATTCTGGCCGAGATTATAGCCTCACCGGCATTAGTCTCGCTCATCGTAACCGTTCCGTCGGCCGCCACCGTAGCCACCGACTCGTCCGACGAACCATAGATAACACTCGTGTTGCCAGTGGTATTTGTAAGCACAGGAGCATTGAAAGTCGTTCCGACAATATGGTTGGCCTCGCTGGCGTCGTATGTAAAGGCATTCGGTCGCAATGTACAACAGTACATGCATATATCTATTTGAGGCGCACCCTTCACTCTCTCAACGAACCTCACACCAGTCAACGGATATTCGCCCCAATGTCCATCGTAATATCCAGGTTCCGGCTCCTCTCGCCAGTTATCTGTAAATGCAGATATCGTTCTGTCTTCGGCCGTTTCGTCCCACAAGAAGGGGGAAGGTGTCACAATTGAATTAGCAAATCTCAATTCAGAGTATATCGCAACTACCAGATTTTGGCCAGCATCGAAGCTAAACGACTCCACTTCATTGAATTCCAATCGATTCCACCCGGCTTCTATTTTCCATGGACCATTATAAACTAGTGTCAACTCATCAATCGGAACAAAATCCTCGTTATTTTCAAACTTCGTTTTTGTGGTCTGCGCCAGGAATATGCTCACATTGCGCGTTGCGGCGTTTGCGTGGGCTGCCTGAAACGAAATCGAGTGTATCCTGCACGACACTCCTATGTCGGAACCTTTATATATCATCTGGTTCCACGAATAATTATAGTCAGTGACTATTGGGGCTCGGTTGTTAGTACCAGACCCCTCGCCCACAGCGTTGCAGTTGTCCTTGACGTTGAGCTTATAACTGGCAAACTTGGCGCATTTACCTCCCGATGCTGGCCACTCCGCCGTGATGCTGTCTATTCCAACCGCACCAGTGAACGAGAGCTGTCCCGACGTCGAGTTCACAGTGGCCACATATGGGTTCGACGCCGCATAGTAGAACTGCGTTCCCGCAGGAGCCCCGGCCGGTGTCGGCGATATAAATGTTTCGCCAGGATCTATCTCGTATGTATTCGGTGAGAATGCGAATGTTTCGCTTCGCGCCGTGCAGTTCTCCTGATAGAACTTTATATCTGGACGGTAGTCTCGCACCACCGTAGTTACGTCGCTCGACGAAATCTGCGGCACATTCGTAAGTCTCAACGGCACTGTAGCGTCATCGTTAAGCGACGTGACAGCCATACTCGGTGCTGACGAACAGAAGAACTTGCATTCGAGACGGTCTGACACATTGAGTTGCTGTATCGATACGGCTATATTGGAAACGCCATCCCAGCTAAATGGCGTGTCTAGCGGTATTTCAACCCACACTCCATCCGGACGACTCAAAGGATTTCTCAAATCCAAATTATAACTCTGCGCCACCTGCCTCAGACCCGCCGTATAGTAGCCGTTAGAAAGATCGTCGTGATCGGCTGGCACAAGCACCATGTATATATCAACCAGCACACTCAGATGTTCCATACCAAGGTAATGGAATGAAATCTTTGTTATAGTCTTGTTGCTTCTCAACCCTGCCGCATACAGTTCTTCTTGCTTGTACAGCTGCTGCGTATAGGGATACTCAGTGTACCACGTATAAATAGGCACCGTCGATTGCTGTTGCGACCCTGTTCCGATCTCTCCAGTCCATGCGCCTTGCGCATGGAGCGGTGTCTGCATCAACACCATTATCAGAAACAAAACCATGCATGCCATCCGCAACCAGTTTTCTCTCCCTCTCCGCAGGTTTTCCAATCTTGTACCGTTTATATTCATAAAAAGCAATTTTGTTCTACCATAATTTTCTCATACTCACTACAGCAACGCACAATAAGTCCATATTAATGGATACTACAAATATACGTAATTTTTCTGCATCTTTTTACATAAAAAAATTTAAATAAACCTAACTTATTTTAACATCCTAATGTTCAAAACTTTACCACACCTCAATTATTTAGTCCGCAACTATGGTCATTTATTACGATAAAGTTATCAACCAAACATGCAAAAGCAACCTGCGAACATCTTTGGTGTTTTTAGACGTTCAAAGCCATGTTAAAGCAATACTAACCATCAACAAAAAAGCCGGCGGAAATCCACCGGCTTTTTACTGACCGCAATATGTCAAAGTGCCCTATCTGAGCAAGGTGACGGTGCCTATTTGTTTATGCCAGACATCGGGTTCTATCTCGTTGCGGAAACGCGCGATATAGGTGTAGGTGGCCCTGGGGCACTCGACGCCGTTGTGGTCGCCACGCCAGCCTTCTTCGAGGGTTGTTGAGTGGAAGACCAACAGACCTTCGCGAGTATAGATATAGATCTCGTATTCGACGATGCCGTGACCGATGGGGGCGAAGGTTTTGTTGATGTTAAGGTTAGGCGTGAACACGTTGGGGAACCAGAGCTGACTCTTGCGGAGATATATCACAGTGTCGTGCACGTCGGTGCAAATGCTGTTAACAGCGACGATGGATATGCGGACAGAGTCGTCGTCACACTGAGCGGCGCCACTTATATTCTCGTCTATTCCAGCCTCGATGTCGTTGACATACCATGAAATCGACTCCGCATTCTGGCTGGCCGAGTGGGCGGTCCACTCAAGGTCGTCACAGGTGAGGAATGGTGGGTTGAAGGTGATGTCGGCGACAGGCAGACGGAGTGGTGACAGGCTGATTGTTTGCGAAGCGGCACAGATGCGGCCAGCGCCATAGCCAGCCGTGAGGGTATAGTCGGTGGAGCGCGAGGGGTTTACGGAAATCTCAAGGTCGTCACGCTGAGTCTCGACATCAGGGTCGCTAGGTTGCGCGGTCCAACGGTAGGAGACGTTGTTAGAGCCACTGACGGAGCCCGTCAACTGGTAGTGACCCAGTTCGCATGAGTGGTACTCCTCGATGGTGACGGAGAGCTGAGGGCGAGCCACCACCTGCAGGGCGACAACGCTATCGCAGCCGGCAGCGCTGGTTATGGTTACAGTGTGCTGACCTGCGGGGTAACGGTTTCCTCGATATGTAAGCTGTTCGCCATAACAGACGGTGTCAACATACGAACCATATCTAGTATTGTTGATGGTGAGGCGCAGGGTGACGGTACTGTCACAACCTGCCCGGTTGGTGATGACGACCTGCGGAGAGTTGGTCGAAGAGGTATAGGTCTGACCGTTGAGAGGCCATGTATAGCTATCGCAAGCGGTATGGACGTCGGTGCCTGTAGTGCTGCGATTAATTGTAAGATGCAGAGTCACCGTAGAGTCGCAGCCAACGGAGTTCAATCCGGCAGGCACGGAGGGAGAGGACGTTGAGGAGGTATAGGTCTGACTGTTCATTGGCCATGTATAGGAGTCACATTCGGTATGGGAGTCTATGCCCGAGGAGCTGTGATTGACGGTGAGATTAAGCGTCACCGTAGAGTCGCACCCCTCGGCGTTGGTCGTGGTATATGTGGCGGTGTTGTTAGACTGGGTATAGGTGGTGCCATGCCATGTGAAGGAGTCGCATGCGGTAAAGGACTCGACATTGGTGGAGGCCTCACCGTCGATGCCGATGGTTACGGACTTCTGAATAGAACATTCGGCATCGTCTGTGATAGTGACGGTGTAGATGCCTGGCGCGAGGTTGGAGAGGGTTGTACCGGTCTGGGAGCTGACGTTGGTTGCACCCGTACCCGAGGAGGACCATGAGTAGTGGTACTGAGGCGAGCCGCCTGTGACGCCGGAGAGCGTCACAGTTCCGTCGCTGCGGCCGGCACAGCTCACATTTGTATGCGCAAGTTCGTTAGCAGACAACGGATCGGGGACTGTCACGGTTATATACCTTCTGGTCTGAAGGCCGCAGCGGTCGGTCACAATAACCTCGACGGTTGTAGGTTCAGTTATGTCGTTGGGCGGGAGCGGGAGCTGGACCATCTCGGAGACACCGCAGTTGTCGGCAGGTTGGAGAATTCCGACAATGTCAGGTATGCGGAAACGGCAGTCCTGACCCATAGCTACGGCTGACACTTCACTGTAGTCGGGCATATCGTTGAGGAAATAGGGGGCGACATCGTCCACAGCGCTAAACGTAACGGTAGCTGTGTCCATACAACCGTTGGCATCGGTGAGATAGAGAGTTTCGGTGAAGGTGCCACAAGTGACAGATGCAGGGATTGAAGCGGTGGGGGTAGCGCCAACGTAGTCGCCCGTCCAGTTGTAGGAGTAAGGAGCCTGAGCGTTGGTGATGGTTGGGGTTATCACATAGCTGCCAGCGGTAAGCGGGCAGCCACCAGCGCCAGGAGGCGCAGGCAAGGAGACGTCAGGCTTAGGATAGGCCTGAACGGTCAGCACAACCAAAGAATCGCACCCGTTGGCTGTAGTGAAATGCTGTTGCAGGGAGCCTGCGGCAGCGAAATCGCCCCAATCGCCATACCAGTCGTTGAGAGGGAAATTGTCGGGACAGATGACGGTGTCGTGCGGAACGGTGATTTCATTGCTGATTGTGAGGTTCAAGGTTATAATGCTGTCGCACCCCATAGCGGTAACAAGATTGGCGGTGTAGGTACCGGACTGAGTATAGGTCTGACCGGTGGCATCCCATGTGTATGACTCGCAGGACTGAGCGCTGACGGTATCGAATACAGAGCCTGCGACGGTGAGAATGAGAGTGGCAGTGTCAGGACAGCCCTGAGGGGTAAGACCTGCATCAACGTAGGTGCCGGAAGCGGTGTAAGTCTGATTGTTGCGGGCCCATGTGTAGGGTTCGCACTGACCTCCATCGACAACCAACTCGGAATGGACTGTTGGGTTCATGGTGACGGTGACGATATTCTCGTAAGTGCTGACACAGCCATACTCGTCACGCAGGAAGAGATCGCAAGAGGAGGTGCCGTCGAAGTTGTCGGGGGGAGTGATTTCCATATAGACACCGCTCTTGGTGGAGTTCCAACCGCAGGTAACCCACGAAGAATCGAGGTCAACAGTGTAAGACCAGCTGTCAGGCAGGAGTTCCTCGTTAAGGCCCAGCTCCCAGTTGAAGATATGACCATTGTCGCCACCCCAACCATCGACCACCTCGATGGACCAAGTGCCGTTAAGCGGACAGCCAATAAGGTTGTTGAATGTTTCCTGGGGAACGTAGATCTGCGACATGTTTGCCAAATCGGAGGAGTCAACAGTGCTGTTGTGCACATTGGCATCGTCGTATATCAGACCGGTGCCACCAGCATAGGTGTAACCACGAGAGGTGTTCTCAGACCAAATATAGTTCCAGCCGATGCCGAGTTCGTTGCCCGAAGCGTTGGGATCGCAACTGGAGCTGTTGCCGGAGTTGGGGTTGCCGAAGTTGGCGCCATGGTTGCTGGTGCCGACACCGGACACCCAAGTGTCGTAGCCAGAAGGGATCTGAGCGTGGCAGGTGGCCGAGCCGCTGCCGCATTGGCTCAAGATAACAGAACGTCTTCCACTAGGACAGGTTATAGCTATATAGATATCACCGATAAACGTGTGCTCTATATTCAACATTACATAGAGTAGGTCGTTTGCATTTCGTATTGTTGCACCTGCCGAGAAGTCTGAGAATGTTACTGACGAGCGGTAGAAGCAGTTGCCGTTACATGGTTCTCCGTCGGGGAGGAGTATAGTGTCGCTAACACCCAACGTGGTGGCAGCACCACCACTGGGACGTACCACATCAATAGCTCCGACACCGTCGGTCGACACATATATATTAAAGGGTTCACCATGGCAGAGGTTGAAACTGGGACGTGTAGCAACCTGGAACACACCAGCCACCCTGACACGCACTGGTATAGAGATGCAGTCGCTGTTGTTGCGTCTGATCTGGAGCATTACACCATAACCCGCCGTACGGTCGTAAGTATATGTAAACTGCGTGCCGGTGAATTCCTGTATAAGACCACCTGTAGATGACGTCAATCGCCATGTATAACTATAGTTCCCCGAACAGTTGTTCAGTTTCTGCACACGGAGCGTCATCGCTGTGTTAAGACAGACATCGGCATAGTAGTAACCGTCGTCAGCAAGATGCAACGGGAATGGTTTGTTGTCCTGATAGATGTAGAACGACTCGAAGTCGCAGCATCCAAGATTGTTGGCCATCACCGTCCAGTTGATAGTACGTGTAACGGTGCATCCCATCGCATTGGTGGCAGTGATGGTGAACGAGCCGGAGCCGGCTGCCGTAGGTGTGCCGGTGAAGGAGCCGTCGCTGTTCAATGTCAACCAAGTCGGCATTCCATTGGCGGTGAAGGTCGCACCCTCATGAGAGCCTTCAGGAGGATAGCCATACATCGGCACTCCCACATAACCACTCACAGTGGAAGTCGTGGCATCGTACTGCACATCAAATACATGAACCGTGGCCGGCACACGAGAGCTGTAGCAATGCTGATCAGTATTGTAAGCTGCCACGTAATAGGTGGTAGTGGCACTCACATTGGTATGATAGGTGTCGCCCGTGTAGATAGGTGAATCAGCAAGCACATCGTCAAACCACTGCAGCTGTAGGTTGCCCTCGTCATCACGTACTGTGGCGGTAAGATCGACAGCCTGCGGAGTGCATATTGAAATAGCCTGTGTCGAGGGAATATGTGCAGGGCAGATAACCTGCAGTTCGTATGAATCGCTGGCCGAGCAGACATCACCATCTACAGGAGCAAAAACCGAGATAGTGGTAGTTCCGAGCGAATGAGTGGTGATGATTCCATTCTCATCAACGGTGGCAACAGACGGATCAGATGAAGACCAAGTCAGGACTCCATTATTACCATCGCGATTAAGAGTAACATTGGGTTGACCTCCAAGGTAACACATAACCATCGAGTTAGAGAAACCGAAATTTACCGGACGCGTATCGCACGGCTCTATGCAAATCTTGATATTGGGTCGCGAGGATGTTGTGGATTTAGAACCAGAATAGGAACCTATCGTTGCAGGTATAGCATCGTAGGTGTCACTGTATGAATACAACACGGTACTACCCGTGGTAGAGGTATAGTAGAACGATGATGATGCTGTGGAGGTTGCACCACAGTCTACAGCCACAACCAGGTTGTTTATACCAGAATAGGTGAACGGTGCGGTAAGCTGAATCACATTCCAGCCTGCCACGATATTCCACGTACCGCTATACACAAGCTGCAAGTCGCTTGCAGGCACCCAGTCGGCAGTGGAAGAGAATGTCGATGCCGTGGTCTCACCAATATAGATGTCGACGGCTCTGGCCACACTGTTCGAACTGTATGCGTTAAAACCTATAGCTGTGATAAGTCCAGGTGTACCGATTTCCTCAGCGGTATATATCATCTGGTCATAGCTGTTCTTGTAATATCCGTACAATGGAGATGCACTCGTAGTACTGGTTCCTGTGCCAATCTTGCGGCAGCCATCACCGGCCTCAATGGTGTAGCGGGCACGCTCTTTGCAGTAACCTGCCATCTCTGAAACCGCAGTTATAGTAACACGTCCTTCAACCCCAGTGAACGTCACATTTCCGTTTGCATCCACGGTGGCGACAGCGGTGTTACTACTCTCATAAGTGATAGTTCCATTACCTGGTGTAAGATTAGCCGACAAATTCGGCTCTGCAAAATCGCCACTGCCTATCACGTAAGTATATGAGGCAGGACCATCGAATGCAAAGGTACCAGTGCGATGCGTACAGGCTTCGGAGATACAGAATGCTGTATTTACGCGAGAAGTACTGTATGTACATGAACTCGAATAATTGCTAATCGTATTGACGCTATAATATGTGCCATCACTCTGATAACGCCAAACGGTATATCCAGTTGTGGTGGTATAGTTAAACACATAGGAACTACTATTGTACGACCCCGAGTTGTCATCTACAACCACAAGAAGGTTACCGCCGTCATAGTCGAATGGGGAAGACAAATTAAAATAGTTCCAAACGCCATTTCCCGAGCAGTTAAGCGGACCGGAATAGACAAGTTCCAATCCTGTATTAATAAACTCAGACACAGCACCACTTGCAAAAGCGGAACGATTGGTGTTGGCCATGTAGATCTTCACATTGTTTTTCGCTGTCATTGCGGTGCCGTATGCATATTGGAATCCAATCCTATCAATCGTACCACCACTAGGATAGCCTATCTCGTCAGCCAAGTAAATCATTTCGGTCAGAGAGTAGTTGTAGTTATTGTTGAGTGGGGTCACGTAGGTCGTCGATGTGCCGTTGCCAATCTTTACGCAGCCATTATTCACATTGATGGTATAGGAGGCCATTTTTTCGCAGTAAGTACCAGAAGCCTGCACGTAGGCAGTAATTGTAACAAAACCCTCCTGACCAGTGAACGTAACAGCACCTGTCGTTGCGTTTACCGTTGCAACTGAGGTATTAGAAGAAGTATAAGCAGGAGTTCCAGCTGGTGTAATGTTGTTCACAAGAGTTGGCGGAGTGAACGTACTGCCAATAAGATGGTTGATGGTTGAAGTTACAGGAGTAGTACCATTGCGAAACTCAAAAGTGCCAGTACGAGCAACACAATACCTTAGCAATCTAACATTTACAAGATTGGCATCGAGTGATCCACTTACCGACGTACCTGGATCGCTACTATCGGCATACTTGCTCCAATGCCTGTTGGAAACCGAAGTGTAGTAGCAAGAACGACTGCACCCTCCACTTGTGGTGCAACCCTTGCCAAAAACTGCGATAAGGATGGCCTTACCTGCAGTGTGTTGGAAATCACTGCTGAAATTGAAAGTATTCCAACCTGCGGTTGTCGAAAGCGCCGTATTTCGGTAAACCTGCGTGGCACCAGAGGTATAAGTAGCGAAAGTGGTGTTAGCATCCAAAGAATAGTTGGCATCCACATCCTTCATCCATATAGTCAATTGAGCCCCTGTGGAGGTACTATTTGACGAAATATTATACTCAACGCCAGTTAACGTGAGAGAGCTGTTCAACTCAACAGCATCAGAAGGCGTGTAAAGATAGACATCATATTGCCAGCCCCATAATCCAGGCATTGGACGAGAGGTTGTCGATGTTCCAGTCCCAATTTCAATAGTTTGTGCTGACAGCACCCCGAAGAGTGCCAAAAGCGTCATAATAGCTGAAAACAACTTATAAATCTTACTCATATCTATGATTGTTTGATTTTTTAAACAAAATAACAATCCCCCCTTCTACAGTTATACTCCCTCCTTGTTTTAAACCATTCACCCCTCCCATCACACACACATCCATAAACCTCACAACGCGCAAAAGACTCACACTCAATTAACAACAAATCAAATGAACACTTTTTAACTCGTTACAAATATATATAAAAAAAAATAATAATGCAACCAAAACATTTTAATTATCATAATAAATCTTAAAGCAATTTTATTTCAACGCCTTTTACCAGCCATTCAAATCCTTAAGACTTATTTCGACAAAACACAAGCAGGGGGCGCTATTTTCTCAGCGCCCCCTGCTTGAATCTAATGTTCCAAATCTATCTCAACAGCGTTACTGTACCAATTTGCTTGTGCCATGTGGCAGGATCCACCTCGGTACGGTAGCGAGCGATGTATGTATAGGTGGCACGGGGACATTCCATTCCTTGGTGGTCGCCTTTCCAACCTTCCTCGAGGGTAGTGGTATGGAACACGAGCAAACCTTCACGGGTATATACATACAATTCGTAATCCACAATCCCACGACCAATGGCATTGAACGTTTTATTAAAGTTCAAGTTTGGAGTGAAAACATTGGGGAACCAAAGCTGACTTTTGCGTACATAGATAACTGTATCTCTCACGCTTGTGCAAATTCCGTTGACCGCCACCAATGATATGCGAACAGAATCGTCGTCACACTGTGCACTGCCGCTGACCGACTCTTCGTTACCAGCCTCGATGTCATTGACATACCACGAAATCGACTCAGCATTCTGACTGGCAGAATAAGCAGTCCAGTCAAGGTCGTCGCAAGTGAGGAACGGTGGATTCAGTGTTATATCCGCAATCGGCAGGTTCAGAGGTGTCAGGCTTATCGTCTGAGAGACCGCACACATCCGATTCGAGCCATAGCCAGCTGTCAGAGTGTAATCTGTAGGCTGAGTAGGGTTCAATGAAAGCTCCAGTGCATCTCTTTGAATCTCGACATCCGGATCACTCGGACTCGAGGTCCAGAAATGGTTAACATTGTTAGAACCGTTGATAACACCTGTCACCTGATAATGACCCAGCTCACACGAGTGGTACTCGTCCAAACTTATCGTTAACGAAGGTCGGGCAACCACCTGAAGAGCCACAATGCTGTCGCATCCGTTGCTTCCCGTCAAAGTCACCGTATGCTGACCTGCGGGATAACGATTCCCTCTATAAGTCAGCTGTTCACCATAACAAACAGTGTCTGCGTAAGAACCGTAGCTCACATTATTGATCGTCAATCGAAGAGTGATTGTGCTGTCGCACCCAGCCCTGTTAGTTATCGTCACCTGGGGTACGCTGGTTGACGAGGTATATGTTTGTCCATTCAACGGCCATGTGTAACTACCGCAAGCCGTGTGTACGTCATTGCTGCTCGTACTATGGTTTACGGTCAACTGCAACGTCACCGTCGAGTCGCATCCCGCGGCGTTCTGACCCGCTGGAACCGAAGGGGCAACAGCTGGTGTGGCATAATAAGTCTGACTATTCATCGGCCAAAGGTAGGAGTCGCAGGCTGTATGGGCAAACACACCGCTGGTACTGTGGTTGATTGTCAAATTCAAGACTATTGTTGTGTCACAACCATACGTGTTGGCTCCAGTAAGAGTCACTCTTGGAGCCGAGGGACTTGTGGCCGAAATAGAGTTCGTGTAGCTCCATCCGTTATACAGCCACGAATACTCGTCGCACGCCTCGCGATAGTCCACACCGGTTGTCGAAGGATGGATAGTCAAATGTAACGTGTCGGCCCCTGTACAAGCCCCTATGGTGTAGGTATCCACCACATCACACGAACTGGTACGAGTATAGGTATTGCCTCGTATTGTCCATGTATAGGTGTCGCACGCTGTCGCATAATGAGACTGGAAATCGTTTTGATACATCGTCAGGTGCAGCGTGGTCACCGAATCGCATCCAACCGCATTGGTAGTAGTGTAGGTAGGCGTCTGTGTACTCGAAGTGTAAGTTTCCCCATGCCATTCGAACGACTCACAAGCCGTAGCCTCGAACACTGCAGAATTCGAATGATTAATAGTCAAGTTCAGAGTGGTCACCGAGTCGCACCCGTTGGCACCGGTAGTTGTGTATGTCGCTGTGTTGTTCGAGGATGTGTAGGTCTGGCCATGCCAATCGTACGTATCGCATGCCACCTGCACATCGATGCCGCTGGTCGGTTGATTGACCGTTACTGTTACCTCAGCATTGTCTGTACAGTTATTGGCATCTGTTACCGTAACATGATATGTGGTGGTAATCGCAGGGCTAACCGGTTGGGATGCAGCCGTAGAGCCGTTATCCCACAAGTATGTGTATCTTATATCGTTGCCACCCAAGGCTGTGACCGATATGGTAGCCGAACCACCATTACATATTTGCGTTGCCGACGTACCAGCATTCGCGACCAAGGTGTCAGGTTGTGTAAGAGTGGCGCTGTTGCTGGCCGTACAATTGTGATTATCGGTCACGGTGATGTTGTACAAACCGGCTCTAAGGCCTGTCAAATCCGAGGCATGAGATGTATATCCATCAGGACCAGTCCAGGAATAAGTGTAATTCCCGTCACCACCATAGGCAGAGATGTCTATGGAACCAGTTGCGTTACCATAGCAGTTGATATTGGACGTATTATCTATATCCACCCTCATTTCCTCCGGCTCTGAAATGTCGGCACTCAGAGTCAACGAGCAGCCTGCATCGTCTGTGATAACCACAGTGTATGAACCTGCCGGGTAATTGCTGATTGAAGTATGTCCCTCTTCAGCCGACAGTATCGTCGTGCTGCCACCGATAGTCTGAGACCATATATAATGGAGTGAACCCGTACCTCCGCCTATTCCGCTAAGAGAAACACTGCTACCTGTTGAACCTCCGTAACAATCCACACGCACCGCAGATATATTGGCGGCAAGGCTACCAGCCTGACTAACCTCAGCCGTCTTTTGCAGAGTGCAGCCATTTTGATCTGTTATAGTGACTGTATAAGTGCCGGCAGACAATCCTGTTAGACTTGTTCCATGTTGATTAGACACGTTGGTAGCGTTAGCGCCCGTCGAAGACCATGTGTAGGCATAATCCGGACTGCCCCCAACAACATTTGACAAAGTCACCGAACCGTTGTTGCCACCATTGCATGCCACATTGGTCTTGTCGATATCGGCGGTTAGTGCGTCTGGAACCGTAACAGATATAGCCTGACTCACAGACCTGCCACACATATCAGTTACCGTCACCGTTATATTGGTTGTTGCCGTAATGGCCGAACCGGCCACCAGCGGAGCTTGAACCATCGACGCTATCGTGCAATTGTCCTCAGGGGCAAGGAGTGCCACTAAGTCGGGCACCTGGTAGCCACAGCCACTGACCTGCGTGGCAGGCACAGTCGGGTTGGCTAACAGCGACGTGTTATTGAACCATGGGTTAGTGTTGTCGGCAGAGCTGAACGAACTTGTTGCAGAAGCCGTACACCCGTCACCATCGGCGAGAGACAGCGACACGACATACTCATGACATGTTCCGTCGCTAGCAATTGAAGCATTGTTGCCAACACCTCCTATCGTTCCCGCAACACCATCGACAGTCACACTCCACGTATAGTTCTGATAAGCACCCGTCCCTCCATTAGGATTGGCGGCGATGGCATAGTTCTGTCCCGCCGCGATCGGGCAGTTGCCGGTGGTGGGAGTCGTTATCGAGAGTGTAAGCTCCGGTTGCTCTGTGACAGTGACCGTCTGTTCGCTTCGACATCCATTCACATCTATCACGTAAACAACGTATGTACCAGGCTGGAGGTTGCTCCAAGTGTAAGACACTGCCGATGTTGAATCCGAGCGAGTAGGTGTCGCCCCGTTTCTACCGATGTAGTAGCCACGTTGTCCGTATCCGCTAGTGGAGTTGAGGGTTATGCTTCCATCGTTCCGTCCATGACACGACACATTCGTGTGAGATACCGTTGAGGCGCAGTCTATACAAGGAGCCGGAGCCGTATAGTTCGCAAGTCTTGTGCAGTTTGTTGTCGTAGATTCGAATGAAGCTTCCAACTGGTGCGGAGTTCCATCCGAAGTAAGTTCCAGACTGTACGACGTAGGCGAGGCGAACGGAGGGAAGAACTGTTGCTCCACCGGAGGATTGGCCGTGATATCCTTAATCGTTAGCGTGCCGTCGCTTGGAGCATCAGTAAAGTATATGTCGCCAGACACAGTGTATGTGTTATTAGCCGCATTGCATGCCGAAGGATTCGTAGTCACAACATTAATCTCGCAATCCGACACAATATCGCAGTCAACCATGCCATGGTTCGACGAGCTGAAGTTGGTCTGCGTAAACGTTATCGTACCTTCGTTTCCTATATAGTTGGCCACAAGCACCACATAAATCTGGCCCACCTGCGCATTGTCAATCTGCAGGTATTCAACGGCGCTTGTACTGCCGCCGAAATCAACAAGGTTACCACAGGGATAGGTAAGTGCCGCGACATCACAGATAGGGCTGTTATAAGACGCTGCCGTTTGTTCCGTTCCAACATGATACCCCCAGTCGCTGGCAGTCGATGAAGTGTAATAAGACTCTGTGGCGGCGTTGTCACTCAGGTCGGCGGCGGCACAAGTGAAATTATTGAACGGTCCCCAACAACCGAAATCAACATCGCCCGCTGTTGAAGAAATTGTCATTTCAAGACGACCAGCCTGAGACACCTGAAGATACCACCACGAGGCGTTATGGAAGAATGTACACATTCCATCGGGAACAGGGACATCTGTCGCCGCCATAAGAACCACACCGTTATCGTCGTCGTTCGAAGCGCAGAATGGCTGCGCCTCTTCGCATGTCGTCGCACCCTCGATAGTATCAGGCTCGAATGAATAGACTGCATAAAGCGTCACATTTCCACAGGAGAGGTCAACGACTTGACCCGGTAAATAACGCGTTCCCGTGCCGCTGGCGTTGGTGTACCATCCAACAAATCTGTTGGCACTTGTACAATTGGGCGTAGTTGTCGTGACGGTTGTGCTTGTACCGGTGTAGCTTGGCACCGTAGTTGCCGACCCACCCGTGCAGTTCGCCTGTGTGTTGTATGTCAAAGTATGTGGGGTGTTGCCACACTGCACAACGAGTGTGTATTCTGCCGTTGTAGCACAGAAGTCTCCAGTCTTGGCCACGGTGGCTGTGATCGTCGTCGTGCCTGTGCCGTTCACAGTGACAGCACCGGTTGTGGGATTGACGCTGGCCACCGCTGTGTTCGAGGAGCTGTAGCTTACCACGCCACCGCTTTGGTTCACCGACACCGTCTGACCTGCACACGAACCGCCGTTCACGCAATACATAACATCCTGCGCAAATGAAAAATCAGGCACAGTGCAGCAGTCAATACAGAACCTCGTATTGGGACGAACACCTCCTATCGACGCCGACGATGGCAAGTTCGATGCATTATAGTGATAAGTGTCACTTTGTGTGTACAAAAATCTGTTGTATGCTACCGTATGCGTGTAAAATTTGTACGACATACCATCATAATCATCGGAGTTGTCGTCTATCACCACCAAAAGGTTATCACTGCTGTAGTTGAACGGTGTGCTGAGTTCTATCCACGCCCAGCCTTGAGCCGTAAAATTCATATCTCCATGATATACCTGCTGCAATCCGCTGGTTACCCAGGATGTACTTGACGCAAACTCACTCATCGTGGTTGTTGCCATGTATATGGTCACGTCAGTCTTGCTGCTCATCGCCGTAGTGTAGGCATACTGGAAACCTATCGCATGCACAAATCCGTGACATCCGCCCAGTTCTGTCTCAGTGTAGATAATCTGTCTGTATGAATAATGATAATAGTCGTTTACCGGCGCCGTTTGGTAATCCGAATCCGTACCGCTGCCGACCTGATGGGTTTCGCTACCGCATACATACGACGTGGATGGACCATCGCCCGTAGTGCTGCCGCCACCACCAGAGCAGTTGCACGAAATCCTCACGGTGAACGAAGAGTTATTGCTCTCGGTAAAGTCGTCAAAGTAGAGTGTCAGCCAACCGCCTGTCGTTGAGGAATAAGTGGTTCCCGAGGAGGTGGTTGAAGTCCAGTAGTTGCTTCCACCCTCGTCCTCCGTCATGCCCTGACTTACATATAGCCAGTCGGCCGATTCAATGCCATTGGATGTAAGTGTGGCCGTTATCGTACATCCTGATGGGGCCTTGAACGACATCCAACCCACATTCCTATTGTGGTTACTCATGTCGCTCTCGTTTATCACATAGGTCACCGAGCACGACGTACACGTGGCCAAACTGGTAGAACTACTGTTTGAATTACCACACATGTTGTAGTATTTGCTACGGTTGTTGTTGGTATTCCAGTTCAGCGTTTGCGTTGTCTGACCGAAAACCTCCAGCGCGGCCATCAGCATGACCGCCACTGCTACCACCTTTGACCACCGGCCACCTCGGTCATTCCATGACATACCTTTTGACTTCTTCGAAAAAAAGCACCTAGTTTCAAAACTCCTCACAAATGATAATATTGGTTTCATATACTTGACTTATGTTTGTTTTCTTAAATCATTGCAACATTAATTAAAACCTTCTCTATTCCAACTCCTTATTCTTCTTGTCGTAATAGCTATTCAAGAAAATGTTCATCTCATCGACCACGTGCTGCGGATTAACATCGGCATCGGCGTCAAGTAGAAACTCGTCACGTCCCCTATAAATCCTCAACCTTGTCACTCTCATCATTTTCACAACATGTTTCTCCGTCATCTTTGCAAGGCTCTCATCCGAAGGCAGCCCCGTGGCCGTCACGTATGTCACCTGGTTGCCTGCCGGATAGGTCTTCGAGGCCGACACACCGACAAACTTCACATACTCCACGCTATTGCTTTGGCTGCTGCTTTGGTTGTTGTTTTTTTGATTGACAACGGACTGAGCCTGAACTGCTGACCAAAACAGGAACATCGCAACCATCGCAGCCACAATTCGTCTTGCACTGAATAATACATTACATCTCATATCGCTGATTATTGGTTATTTACAAAATTATTTACTAATTAATACATATATAGTCGCGGCAAAATTAGGATTTTTTTTCGACAAATGCAAGATTTAGAACATTTTTATCACATCTTGCATCATTTAACGTAAAAAAAAGCCCTACGGTAGTTAATTTTTAGTTAAAATTTGGGGCAAGGTTATATATGTCAACTTAAAAGCTGAAAACAGAAAGCAGAAATTTGAAACTCAAAAGCCGATAATAAACCATGTTCACCTCTATCGGTGACCTAATAATAAATCTTTGTGATCTTGATACCAAACTGGCAACAACCAAAATGACTAAGACAAAATTAAGAGCATGGTAAGAAGAAATCTATAGGCGAATGGAATGATTGTAAGACAAATCCTCGATGAAATAATCTTTCATGTTTTGACATTTTGTTCGAACTCTATTTCGTTTTCACATTTCCATTCAGACAATACCCTCAGACTTCCGATGGACAGCCGCTGAACACCACACATTTGCCAAAATCACTAACAATAGTGATTGACACATCCGTAAATAAGTACTACCTTTGCAGCCAGAACAAGACCTACTTCCCAATATGCTACTCTCTGACTTACAGACAGGTGAACGTGGTGTGGTGGTGCGTGTGGCGGGTCACGGTGCCTTCCGCAAGCGTATCATCGAGATGGGGTTCATCAAAGGGGTCACCGTGGAGTCGATACAGAACGCCCCCCTCAACGACCCTATAAAATACCGCATCATGAACTTCGAGGTGTCTCTGCGTCGCAGCGACGCCACCAAGATAGAAATCGTGGGGGAGCAGGAGGCGGAAAAGGAAATCGTAAACCACGACGACTTCCAACCGCTTGACGCTCCCGACTGCGACGCCATGCACCACATCGCCGAAGAACGCGGCAAGACCATCAATGTCGCCCTCGTAGGCAACCCCAACTGTGGTAAAACCTCCATCTTCAACATCGCCGCTCACGCCCACGAACGCGTAGGCAACTACAGCGGTGTCACCGTCGACGAGAAAGTCGGCACCTTCGAGCACGGCGGCTACACGTTCAACCTAGTTGACCTTCCGGGAACATATTCACTGAGCGCCTACTCGCCGGAAGAGCTCTACGTGCGCAAGCACATCTTAGAGAAAAACCCCGACATCATTCTCAACGTGGTGGACGGCAGCAACCTGGAACGTAACCTCTACCTTACCACCCAACTCATCGACATGGACATCACCATGGTGATGGCACTGAACATGTACGACGAACTGCAACGCAGCGGCGACAAGCTGGACATTTCCCAACTCTCCAACCTGCTCGCCATGCCCATCGTCCCCACCACTGGTCGGAACGGAGACGGGATAGGACGGCTGTTTGACAAGATAATCGAAGTATTCGAAGGAACTAACAAATCAGACAAGTCTGACAAATCCACTAACTTCCGCCACATCCACGTCAACCACGGTAAAGAGCTGGAACGTTGCATCACCTCCCTCCGCACAGAGCTGCGTGACCACGGCTTCAGCGACACACTCTCGACACGATTCTTAGCCATAAAGCTCCTGGAGAACGACAAGCAACTGGAGCACTATACCTCCGAACACGACCCCGACGGCAGCGTGCTGAAGATGCGCGATGACATAGGTTCAGAATACCTGAAAGCCAACCACCAGGACATCGAGAGTGCCGTGACCGACGCAAAATACGCTTTCGTGCGTGGCGCTCTGGCTGAATGCTACGTAAAAAACGAGAAAAGCACCTTGCACGCCGGCACCGACCGAATCGACGCCCTCGCCACACACAAATGGCTAGGTTACCCGCTGTTCCTCTGCGTGCTCTTCTTCACTTTTTTCTGCACGTTCTTCATCGGCCAGTACCCGATGGACTGGATTGAGGCACTGTTCGGCTGGTTAGGCTCACTGGTTGAGAAGGCGATGCCAGCCGGACCGCTGCGCAGTCTTCTGGTGGACGGCATCATAAGCGGCGTGGGCTCGGTGATAGTGTTCCTGCCGCAGATACTGATTCTCTACCTCTTCATCTCGGTGATGGAGGACAGTGGATATATGGCGCGTGCGGCGTTCATCATGGACAAGTTCATGCACCACATGGGGCTGCACGGCAAGAGTTTCATACCGATGATCATGGGATTCGGCTGCAACGTGCCGGCCATCATGGCGACCCGCACCATCGAGGACCGCAAAAGCCGTCTGCTCACCATGCTGATAATTCCGATGATGAGCTGCTCAGCAAGGATTCCGGTATATGTCATCCTCACAGGCGCATTCTTCGGCGGCGTGAAGGCGGCATTCATCATGATGGGGTTGTATCTGATAGGCATGGTCATGGCAGTGCTGATGGCGAAACTCTTCAGCCGCTTCTTCGTGAAAGGCGAAAGCCTTCCATTCGTAATGGAACTCCCGCCCTACCGCATGCCCACCGCCAAAGCCGTACTACGGCATACGTGGGAGAAAGGCAAGGAATACCTCAAGAAGATGTCCACCATCATACTAGGCGCCAGCATCATCGTCTGGGCACTGAGCTACTACCCCACCCATGAGAACCCACACTACCAAGCCGAACACAGCTATATGGCCCAAATAGGCAAAGCCATCGAACCAGCCATGCGTCCCTGTGGCTTCGACTGGCGTCAGAGCGTGTCGCTACTAGCTGGCGTGGGTGCCAAAGAGGTGGTCGCAAGCACCATGGGAGTGCTTTACAGCACTGGGGCAGAGCTGTCGGACTTGTCTGACGGGACGGACTTGTCGGACAAGGCGGAGCTGTCAGACCTTGTGCGAAACAACATGACTCCACTTTCAGCGCTGTCGATGCTACTATTCATCCTGCTTTATATGCCTTGTGTGAGCACCATCGTGGCCATAAAGAACGAAAGTGGCAAATGGAAGTGGGCACTCTTCACCGTCGCCTACACCATCATCCTCGCCTGGGTCGTGGCGACGGTGTTCTATCAACTGGGGAGTCTGATTCTTTAACTAGATAAACTAGATACTCTAGAATAACTAGATAAACTAGAAATACTAGATGGTGCAGAAGATTATAGTAATCCTGATTGTTGTGGTGGCGGTGGCGTTCGCCATCCGGGCACTGGTGCGCACTATAAAAGGAAAGAGCAACTGCGGATGTGACTGCTGCAACTGCCCAAAATCTAGAAGTTCTAGATGTTCTAGCGACTCTAGAAATTCTAGTGATTCTAGAAACTAACGGTTCACTTATACTTAAACTCCTCTATCTCGCGGCGGTCGCGCTTGGTTGGACGGCCACTGCCTCGGTCTCGTTTCTCAAAGCCATACTGCCGCACCATCTGTATGCGCTCATACTCTTCCTGCGGGGTTAGGTCGGTCATATAGTCGGGCACCAGCTTCGCAGCCACACGGTTATGCAGCAGTGCCTTCACCTCAATCACCTTGTGAACCTGCTCAATGGAAAGTTCATACCTCTCTCCTACCCTCACCACATGAGAAGCTTTCAACACCTGTTCCCCCATCTTCACCTTTCCTGCACGGCAGGCATCAGAAGCGTTGCTGCGAGTCTTGTAAAGCCGCACGGACCAGAGGTACTTGTCGAGACGCAGTGGTTCTTGGTCTGTCGGCATATAGTTATCTATTTATATAGTTATAACGTATTCGTCCTTTCTGGACCTCCGGCGCACTAGGGTCTGGTTTGAAAGTGGTGCGTTTGGCTGCCGCCACAGCCTCGGCTTTCAACGAATTGACTGCCGAAGACGACTGCTTGTCAACATTGGCTTCAACCACTTTCCCTTCACGATTTACCATAATCACAACTTCAATCCACCCCTCAATACTCCTGTTCTCCGAAGGACGCGACTTGTTTACCACGTTACGACCAGCGAGATAGTATGAATCCCCCCCCCCGCCATTGCCATTATAGTTCGTCGAATTAGGATTTCCGTTAGGCTTGCCCATATTCCCACTGCCGTAAGTGTTACCGCTACTTCCACTATTCGAGTTGGAACCTGCGTTGGATGATGAGTTGCGGCTTCCCGGAAAGAGAGCGTTTTTGTTGATTTCAGGCTCCTTTGGTTTCTCAGGCTGCTTGGTCTCGGTAGGCGTGGTTGTTGTTTTCTCGGTAGGCTTGGTCTTTTCGGTCTTCTTTGGTATAGACACGGTCTCCTCGGTAGATTGGGTTGCCACGCTCTCTTGCGAGGTGGCAGGAGCAGGTTGTGGTGCGGCAGTGGTATTCTCGGATTGCGCTGGCATCATGTTGTCACCCATCCCGAAATCCGTGTTGCCTAAAGTAACCTCCACACCTCGTTCAGGGATAGGTGGATCCGGCGGAAAATGCTTAACCAAAATCAAAATAACGACAGTCACCGCGGTGATAAGGATCGTCACCGCAGCTGCTATCAGTTTATTTTTATTGGAATGAAAGTCGATATGAGGCATATCAAATTGTCTTATTTTGATGCTGTTGCCAAGATAACCTTATGCTGGGTGCCGTACTGCTCGTTGATGGCGTTGACGGCGTCGATCACAGTCACGACACACTGCACCGGAACCGTGCGGTCGGAACGCAACACCACGCAGGCGTTCTGTACGGTGTCAATACCACTGACGATGAGAGACTGGAGGCTCGCCGAATCGGCAGGAGTGTCGCCCACCTGATAGTTCTGGTTCTCGTCAATATAAACGGTGACATTCTGTTTCGCCATCGTCTTACTGTTGTTGGCTGTAGGCAGCAGGAGCTTCACCGCATTAGGGCTGATGAGCGTTGAGGTTATCATGAAGAAAATCAAAAGCAGAAACACCAAGTCCGACATTGACGAGCTCGACATTTCGATATTGATTTTATTTCTGGATTTTATCATAGGATAAAAAGTTGATATGTTGATAAGTTGATATGGCCGAAAATCGCTTATCAACCATTGACAGGCTCGTGAAGGAGATCCATAAACTCAGTGGCGCGAGTCTCGAGTGCAAACACCACCTTGTTGATACGGGTGATGAGAATGTTGTAGAGGAAGTAGCAGATAATACCGACGATGAGGCCTCCAACGGTGGTCACCATTGCAGTGTAGATTCCCGACGCAAGAACTCCTATCTCGATATTGTTACCAGCCTCCGCCATGTCGCGGAAAGCAACAATCATACCGGTCACGGTGCCAAGAAAACCAATCATAGGTCCCAACGAAGCCACCGTAGCAACAAGGGAAACCCCCTTCTCCAGACGTGCCACTTCCATCTGACCTTCGTTCTCTATGGCAGCTTGAATGTCAGGCAGAGGACGACCAAGACGAGACAATCCTTTGTCAACCATACGTCCGATAGGGGTTTGAGTGTGTTTTGCCAACGAGCGAGCCTCGTCAATCTTGTCTTCATGTATGTATTGACGTATGTTGTTCATGAACTGATTGTCCGACTCAGCCTTCATAGCGTTGCGGAGAGCAAGGTAGCGTTCGATGGAGATATAAATAGCCAAAATAAGCAGCAAAACGAGGACAGCCATAATCCATCCACCTTTCAGTGCCATATCCCACATGGAAGTACCGCTCATTTTCTCAGCGGCGCCAGCCACCGCTTGAGCAGTCTCTTCGGTGGCAACCTGATTAATAATCAATAAAATATAGTTCATCATAAGACATTTAATTTTGACGTAAAATTACATCAAATAATAATCTTACGGATGAAAGCCAGCGTTTTATATCAACACTTCGGTGTTAAAATGTGAAGGTAAGAGACAAACCCGGAGCCGAAGGAACAGGGTATTCCGGAACAGACATCATGGTAGGAGCGGCATGGAGGGAGATGTCGTCGGAGATGTCGTAATCAAATAGATGCCCGAATACGTAGGCGTCAATCAGGTTGAGGCCATAGAATACAGCACCAATAATGATACTCAGCTGGAAATACTGGTTATACGACTGGTAAAGATTATAGATATTAGAGGTAGGGTAGTTGGCATAACCTGACAACTGCGTAGCACCACCATTATTGACTCTATAGAGATACTCCTTCTTAAACTTCTTCATATTGGTACCGTTGGTGTAGGCAAAATAGCCAACACCTGCGAATGCCCCATAGATGATGGGGATTTTCCACGCCTGATGGTTGTAAACTTGACCGGCGCCCGGGAGAAGTGACCAAAGGAGAGCCTTGGTGGCAGAGTGTTCCTTCTTTACAGTAGAGACCTGAGGCTTTTGATGCCTGGACACAGTCCTGCCGTTACGGGGGCTCCCCTGTGTCCGAGGGCTTTGAATACCTTTAGACGGCAGAGATGTCTGATGAAGTCGTGAATCCTGAGAAGGCTGTGAGGGTTGAGAAGAAGAAAGCGAGTCTTGGGAAGGAATGATGCTTGGAGATGAGATTGTATCTTGAGCACGGAGGATGCCTGCGGCAGCCAAAAACAAAGCCAGAATAAGAACTCTGGCCCTGCACACATTAATTATGAAAAATTCACTATCGATTTTCTTGGGGATTAATGATTGGACACCTACGGGTTCTCCCGTGTCCTGATGATTGTGGGTTCACTTTTTCAACAGGTTTACGAGGCGCTCAAAATCGGCATCGGTGTTGAAGTGTATTGTCAAAGTGCCCTTGCCTCGATTGTTACGTTTAACCTCAACCTCGGATTGCAGGTATTTCTTCAAGCCGCTGCAAGCCTCAGTATAGACTTTAGGCAACTTGCTTTTCTCATCACGTTTTGCCGTCACTTTAGGCTTGGCTGTAGCCTTGGCCATTTCCTCGGTTTCATGGACGGAGAGCCCTCGTTCGATAATGGCATGGAGTATAGCAGCATGACGCTCTATATCGTCAACACCTGCAAGTACACGAGCGTGAGCCATACTAATCTCGTCGTGCTGGAGAGCCAGCTGAGTCTCAGCCGGAAGGTTAAGCAGACGCAGATAGTTAGTGATGGTGGAACGTGACTTGCCAAGACGCTCAGATAGTTGCTCATGTGTAAGGCTACACTCCTCGATAAGTGCACTATAGGAGAAGGCGACCTCCATGGCGTTGAGGTTCTCACGCTGGATGTTCTCGACGAGAGCCATCTCCATCATTTGTCCGTCGGTGGCGACTCGCACATAAGCAGGGACTTCCTTCAATCCAGCCAACTTGGAAGCACGGATACGACGCTCACCGGCTATGAGCTGATACTTGCCGTCGGGCATCTGACGGACAGTGACAGGGGTGATGACACCCTGCTGCTTAATCGACTGAGCCAATTCGTCGAGAGCTGTTTCATCGAATTCCTTGCGAGGCTGGAAAGGATTGGCCTCGATTTTATCGACAGGAATCAAAGATATTGCAGCCGTGACAGAGGACTTGGCCTGAATCGCGTCGATGTCAATATCGCCCAATATGGAAGAAAGGCCGCGGCCTTTCACAGGAGGTTTCTTTGTAGCCATTATTTCTTAAGGTTGTTGCGTCGCAGAATTTCGTTTGCAAGGTTTATGTAGTTGATGGCACCGCTACAAGTGGCATCGTACATTATGACCGACTTGCCGTAGCTCGGGGCCTCGGCGATTTTGATGTTGCGGTATATGAGAGTGTCGAAGACCATGTGTTTGAAATGGCCGCGGACATCGTCAACGACCTGACGGGCAAGACGGAGACGCGAGTCGTACATGGTGATGAGCAGACCTTCGATGCTGAGTTGCGGGTTAAGGCGAGTTTGCACAATACGTATGGTATTGAGCAACTTGCCAAGACCTTCGAGAGCAAAATACTCGCTTTGGATGGGTATAATAACCGAGTCACTGGCGGCCAGCGCATTTAGGGTAATGAGGCCGAGCGAAGGACTACAATCTATTATGATGAAATCGTAGTTGTCCTTAACAGGCTCGATGGCTCTCTTAAGGAAATACTCGCGTTGTTTTTCGTTGACCAATTCAAGTTCCGCACCAACAAGGTCAATACGAGTAGGTAGCAACGAAAGATTCGGAGTGTCGGTGTCGATGATGCAGTCGTCGGCGGAAGCGTGGCCAAGGAGGCACTCGTAAACACCTTTGTCCACCGACTCGGGGTCGATGCCGAGACCAGAAGTGGCGTTAGCTTGGGGGTCGGCGTCGATAAGCAGCACCTGATACTCCAGCACCGCGAGAGCAGCACTGAGGTTGGTTGCCGTGGTGGTTTTGCCCACGCCGCCCTTTTGGTTGGCAATAGAGATTATTTTACCCATAGTTTAAAAATACTCACATTAAGACAGCCCACGCGGCCATACCGACAAAGGCCGGAAAACAAGCCAATGCGCCGACACCAAGGCGTCGGCGCCTGGAAATTAATAGGAGAGGTTCATGTCGTCGAGCGGAGCCGAGCCGTCAATGTTGATGGAGTCGGTATGACGCTCTTCGACAACAACAGGAGGAGGAACGATGCCCGTCTCGATGAAGGAGAAGGCGTTTTCCAGACCTTGTTTGAACTTCTCGAAGTCCTCTTTGTAGAGGAACATCTTGTTTTTGTCGATATAGAACTGGCCCGTGGCGTTGTCAAACACCTTGCGGCTTTCTGCAATGGTAATGAATTTATCACCACCTCTAGTCTCCTTCACGTCAAAGAAATAGCGGCGTTTGCCGGCAGGGATCGACTGTGAATACAACTCTTCTTTTCTGTTTTCTGTGTAATCCATTTCTACTTGTTTATATACGTTGAACGAAATGCAAAAGTAATTATTTTTTTTCACATTATAGGCAGTCGCCTGCAAAAATATCAACAACCACCGTTTAGAACCTCAACACATCCCTACCACAAATCACTGGTCACATCTTCTTATGCGTCATGATGTCCAACACGACATCGTCCGTCTCGTTCATGCCGTCGTGGCCGAGGCGGCCGAGGTTGGATATGGAGCAGTCAACGTCGCGCTCGGAGAGTCCGTCGGTGGCATCGACCACCTTGTCGTGGCAGGCGAGCTCGGCGCTGACAAAGGCGCTGTACAATCCCGTTGACATCTTGAGCGCACAACTGGGTTTGGCGCCATCGCATACCATTCCGGCTATCGTGTTGATGAGGTTTTTCACCGCATAACACACCTGCTCGTAACCGCCGCCCTGAAGGAAGGTAATGGCGGAGGCCACTCCTATCGAGGCATTGACGATGCCGCAGAGTGCCGACAGACGACCTATGCCCTGCTTGACATATATCGACATCAGGTGACTGATAATCAAGGCGCGGATCATACGTTCCTCGTCGATGCCAGTGATTTTGGCATACTCATATACGGGCAATGTGCAGCAGATGCCTTGGTTACCCGAACCCGAATTGCTATAGACGGGCATTGTGCAGCCGTCCATACGAGCGTCGCTGGCGGCGACGGTGTTGGAAACCACCGTGTGCACGGTGTCGCCGCTACGGTTCGCCTCCATGAGTATCTTGCCGACACAGAGGCCGTAGCCCTTCTTGCCCTCTTCGGCGGCGGCGGCATTATACCGCACAGTGTCTTGTATGAAACGCAGCTCGTCGATGGGGCTTGTGGTAGCAAACTCGAGGACTTTCTCGACCGAAAGCTTGCAGCAGCCTTCTTCGTCTTCGCCGCATGGCATGGAGTCGGCATCCTGCGTCAGCGAGTGATTCTTCACTCCGTTCTTCTCGACCAACGTGAAGTTTGTGTGACGACCGGAGATGACAGCACGGGCGGTATCTTCGCCAGCCTTGCAGACGCACTCGATATAGAGCTTGTCGCAGATAACCTTCACACCGATTGAGACATCATCCGTGTGGCGTTCAAGCCAACGTTTGGCTTTCAACACCTCGTACTCGTCAACATTGAGCACTTCGAGCTGTCGGTCGGAGTCGCCCGCCACGATGCCTATGGCAACCGCAATGGGGAGTCCAATCATCCCCGTGCCGGGAATTCCGACTCCCATTGCGTTCTTATAGACGTTTTTGCTAAGAAAGAGCTCAACCTTCTCCGGCTCTCGACCAAGCACTTCCCTGGCCTTGGTGGCGCACAGCGCCACCGCCACCGGCTCGGTACAGCCAGTCGCGAGCACGACTTCTCTCTTTATGAGGTCAATCAGTTGTCGGCGGGTACAGTCGTCCATTATTCTGCTTACAGGTTGATAGGTTTACTTGGTGAATATTTTCTGCCAGTTCTTGTATTCGCGGTCTTTCCATGCGCCGTTGTGATAGACATACGATGCTATGGCCGGGATGACTGTCGTACCTTCAGCATACACCATCTGCTGCAGTTCCTCGCTCACCTTGCCCCAGCTGCCGGCTTCGAGCAACGTGCTTGAAGAGCAGGCGCCGTCACGCACATCGGCGACGGTTATCTGTATGGCGTATTTGTGCATCGGAACCTCGTGGCCGAGAATCTCGGCGCAGACGACGGTGTCCTGTGCGAAGTTCTTGGGAGTGCCGCCACCCACCATGAAGAGGCCTGTCTGCGGGGCAGCCATCTTGATGCGAGTGAGTTCGACGAAGTCGCATACCGAGTCGATGCTGAGGTATTTCTCGCCCTTGTTGGCGCGCTCCCACTGGTGCTTTCCGATGCCGAATCCGGCGCTGCTGTCGCTGAAGGCGGGGCAGAAGATAGGCACACCGCACTCGTAGCAGGTCTGAATAAGGCTGTCTTTCTTGACGGCGCGGCCGTTGTGGAGCCATTTGCCGAGCTCGTAGAGGAACTCGCGGCTGCTGTAGGGGCGAGCCTCCAGCATGTTGGAGAGCTCGTAGGTGGCGTTGTCGCAAGCCTGCAGCTCCTCCTCGTCGATGAAGGTGTCGTAGATGCGGTCGATATAGAGCTCACGCAGGACGGTGTCGGGGATGACGTTTTCCTTGGTGCCGACATAGTGTTTGAATCCGAGAGCCTCGAAGAGGTCCATATCGATGATGGAGGCGCCGGTCGAAACCACCACGTCAATCATCTTGTTCTTCACCATATCCACATAAACCTGCATACAGCCAGCGGCGCTGGTGGAGCCAGCGAGAGTGAGGATGTTGGTGCAGTCGTGTTCTTTGCACATCATCGTCAGGATGTCGGCGGCACGAGCGGTGTCGCGGCTGGTGAACGACATGCCGCGCATGGCGTCGATAAGCTCGGTGGAGTCGTACTTCTTGATGTCGATGTGTTTGATGGTTTCTTTTAAAAGATCTTTCTTTTCCATATTTTTAAATGATTAGTGACTAGAGAATTTTTTAAATGATTAGTGACTAGAGAATTGGAGATTATACAAACGACTTCTAGAAAGGAGGCTGGTCGTCGACCGGCGGGTTGTCCGGGGAGTCGAAGTCGGCGGAATTCATCTTGGATTCGAAAATCTGGATACGGCCACCGCCGTTCTGGTCAAAGTCCTCGTTGGTCGGCATGAAAAAAGGCGACTGGCCGGAGTTCTGACTATCCTCGGGGAGGTTTTCGAAACGAGCGTACTCGCCGACGAAACGCAGCTGCACTTTAGCTTGCGCACCGCTACGATGCTTTGCGAGGTTGACTTCGGCGAGGCCCTCGACGGAGCGGCCTTCAGCGTCCTGGTCGAGATGGTAGTATTCGGGTCGGTAGATGAACATGACGATGTCAGCGTCCTGCTCGATGGCACCCGACTCGCGGAGGTCGCTGAGCTGGGGTTCCTTGGAGCCGCCGCGGGTTTCGACGGCGCGGCTGAGCTGAGAGAGTGCGAGGACGGGAAGCGAAAGTTCTTTGGAGAGTGCCTTGAGTTGGCGCGAGATGGTGCTGATTTCCTGCTCGCGGTTGCCCGAGCGAGTCATCTCGCCACCAGCTTGCATGAGCTGGAGGTAGTCGATGATCACCATAGCGAGGTCGGGATGCTGCTGTTTGAGACGGCGGCATTTGGCGCGGAGCTCGAAGATGGTGAGCTGAGGAGTGTCGTCGATGAAAAGAGGAGCATTGTTGAGGGCTTCGACACGGGCGGCCATGACCTCGCGTTCGCGATCGGTGAGGAGGTCACCTTTCTTGAGGCGGCTTCCGGAGATCTCGGCGGTGCTGGAAATGAGGCGCATGGCGAGGTCAACGCCAGACATCTCGAGAGAGAAGACAGCTACCGGCTTGTTGAAATCGACAGCAATGTTCTTGGCGATGCTGAGCGCGAAGGCGGTTTTACCCATACCCGGGCGAGCGGCCAGGATGATGAGGGTGCCCGGCTGGAAACCGGCGGTGACGCGGTCGAGGGCGGTGAAGCCCGTCTGCTGGCCGCTTACGCCGCCCTCCTTTTTCTTGAGTTCCTCGATTTGCTTCATGGCATCGGCGACCAACGAGCCGACCGGCTTGTAGTCGGAGCGGAAGTTCTTGTCGTTGATGTCCATGAGTTTCTGCTCGGTGGTGTCGAGGAGCCAAACGACATCGGTGGTTTCGTCGTAGGCCTTGGTTATGGTCTCGGTGGAGGTGCGTATGAGCTCGCGCTGAATGTATTTTTCGCTAAGGATGCGGGCGTGGTACTCGATGTGGGCGCTGCTTACGACGTTGTTGGTAAGCTGAGCGACACTGTAGGCGCCGCCAGCCAGCTCGAGGGTGCCGTTTTTGCGGAGACGCTCGACGACGGTTTGAAGGTCAACAGGATAAGAGTCGCGGAAGAGTTCGAAGATGGCATCAAAAACATACTGATGCTCAGGCTTGTAGAAATACTCACGGTGAAGGGTCTCGATGGAGTTGTTGAGGGCGTTGCTGTCGAGCATAAGGGCACCCAGAACAGCCTCCTCGATTTCGAGAGCCTGGGGCGGTGTCTTGCCATTGAGGTCGAACACCGTGTTGTAATTCATTCTTTTCTTGTCCCTTACACTGGTAGCCGTTGAGTTTTCCATGGGTGCAAAGGTACAACTTTTTTCTTAAATAAATACAAGTACATACATATTGAAAATATGAGGAGCAAATATTTATAAAAAAAGTGAGACGGTCTTGGGTATAACGAAAAAAAGAGTACTTTTGCAGAATTGAAAGGGTTTTACACAAAAACCGCCAACAAAATGGTTATCAGACGATTGAAATACATTTACAGAATACAGCAGATAACCGTGGCGCAAATTTCAGCAGCGCAACAAACTGAAACACAGCGCAAGAAACAATTCCCCTCCGTATAAACGCCGTATCGACACCGTATCAACGACGTATTTAATACGTATCACCTTCGATACATCTTTAAGGTTCCTTTAGGGTTCATTCGGTACACCTTTAAGGTATCTTTAGGTTTTCTTCGTGTAAGCGCTGCATTTGTCTTAGCAAGATGGGTAGCAGTTGCGGAGAGAGGGTTGAATAATCCACTGATTGAGCAGGACGAAAAGCACAAAGAGTGGCAGTTGTGTTTTTTTTTAGTATCTTTGCAATTTGTTTGAGTCATAACCCGACGCATGAAAAGACTGATAACCATAATCGCGGCATTGATGTGCATCCTCCCCTACCGGCTTGCGGCACAGGAGGACACCCTCGTGTCGGGACTTGTGAAGAAGGCGCAGAACGCAGAGGGGCTTCACTTGAACGACCTGGCGCAGCAGTACTATGAGCAGGCGGTGGCGCTGGAGCCGGCGACGGCGGAGCCATACGTGAGCTTGGGGAAGCTGATGGAGCGGCAGGAGCACTACCAGAGCGCCATAGAGCTGTACAGGAAGGCGCTGACCAAGAACGACGAATCGGCTGACGCATACGAACATCTGGCGTACTGCCTGACGGAGAAGGAGAAATATGACGAGGCGGAGCAGGCGGCGCAGAAGGCGATAGAGCTGAACCCGAAGTCGGCGTCGGCGATGGCGTCGATGGCGCTGGTGTTCAACTCGAGAGGGAGCCACACGAATGCGCTGACCTGGGCGAAGCGAGCGGTGGAGGCCGAGCCGAAATACAGCAGAGGATACAACGTGTGGGGGATCATCTGCTACAGCAAGGGGAACGACGCAGAGGCGATAGGGCACTTCAAGAAGGCGATAGCCACAGAGCCGGAGAACATAGACGCCTACGCGAACATAGGGACGATGTTCTGCATAAGGAACAACTACGAGTCGGCACTGATATACCTGAAGAAAGGGCTGCAGCAGGAGCCGAAGTCGATAAAGATATACTACTGCCTTGGGTGGGCCTACCGGCTGAAAGGGGACAAGACGAAGGCGATACAATGCTACGAGACAATCATCGGGTTCGACAGCCTTTATGTGAAGGCGTACAACCGGCTGGGAGAGATATACAACGACAAGGCCGACTACGACCGTTCAATCGCATACCACAAGAAGGCCACCAGGATAGCGCCCGACGACCCCAACGGATTCAAGGGGATGGGCAAGACATACTCGGACAAGGGCGACTACCCGAAGGCGCTGCACTCGTACCAGAAAGCGGTGCTGATAAACGACAAAGACCACGAGACATACTGCCTGATGGCGGAGCTATACCAGAGACAGGGCAACAGCCAGCGAGAGATGAACTCGTACAAGAAAGCGGCGAAGCTGGGAAACAAGAAGGCGCAGCAATGGCTGGTGAAGAGAGGAGCGACTTGGTAGTGCGTGCCCGCACAGAGCGGATAGTGCGTGCCCGCACGGGGCGATTAATGTGTACCCGCACAGGGTGAATAATTATGAACTGGAAAATTGTAAATTGAAATTGTGAGTTTTAAGTTTTGAACCTATGAGTAATATCGTTGCAATAGTGGGACGGCCGAATGTAGGCAAGTCAACGCTTTTCAACCGACTGACGGGAGAGCGGAAGGCGATAGTGGACAGCGTGAGCGGAGTGACGAGAGACCGCCAGTACGGCCACAGCGACTGGAACGGGAAGAAATTCTCGGTAATAGACACGGGCGGATACGTGATGGGCGGAGACGACACATTTGAGACGGAGATACGGCGTCAGGTGCAGCTGGCGATAGAGGAGGCCGACGTGATACTGTTTCTTGTCGATGTGAGAGAAGGGCTGACGCCGATGGACGAAGACGTGGCATCGATGCTGAGGAAGACGACGAAGAAGGTGCTGCTGGTGGCGAACAAGGTTGACGACACAAACGTGGCGAACGACGTGGCGGAGTTCTACCAGCTGGGGCTTGGCGAGATATACCCCATCGCAGGCATAAGCGGAAGCGGCACGGGCGACCTGCTGGACGAGGTGGTCAAAGACTTCAAAGAGGTGGAGATAGACACGGGCGACGACCTTCCGAGGATAGCGGTGGTGGGAAGGCCGAACGTGGGCAAGTCGTCGTTCATAAACATGATAACTGGGCAGGACCGCAACATAGTGACCCCGATAGCCGGCACCACACGCGACTCGATATACACCCACTACAACATGTTCGGATTCGACTTCAACTTTGTCGATACAGCAGGCCTGCGGAAGAAAAGCAAAGTGGAGGAGAACCTGGAGTTCTACTCGGTGATGAGGTCGATACGAGCCATCGAGAACAGCGATGTGTGCATACTGATGCTCGACGCATCGCAAGGGCTTGAGCAGCAGGACCTGAACATATTCTCGCTGGTGAGCAGGAACAACAAAGGGGTGGTACTGGTGGTGAACAAGTGGGACCTGATAGAGAAGACGCACAAAACACATGCAGAGTTTGAGCACCTGATAAGAGAGCGCATATCGCCGTTTGAGGATGTGCCCATCATATTCACCTCGGTGATAAACAAACAGCGGATATTCAAGGTGCTGGAGGCGGCGAAGCAAGTGTATGAGGCGAGGAGCCGCAGGATAAGCACGGCCGAGCTGAACGAGAAGATGCTGCCGATAGTGAAGGAGCAGAATCCACCGCCGGCAGTAAAGGGGAAGTGGGTAAAAATAAAATACATCACACAGCTGCCGACGGCATACCCGCAATTTGTGTTCTTCTGCAACCTACCGCAGTATGTCAGAGACCCTTACAAGCGGTTTGTGGAGAACCGGATGAGAGAGATGTGGGACTTCCACGGAGTGCCAATGACAATTTATTTCAGAGAAAAATAGCCGAAAGTTGCAAGTTTTTAGGCATAAGTGATACTTATAATTAGTAAAGGCCAGTGAGCGAACAAGAACTCATACAGGAAATCCTGAACGGAAAGACAGACCTGTTTGCGCAGATAGTGGATGAGAACCAGATGAATGTGGTGAATCTGTGCTACAAGCTGTGCGGGAACAGGCTGGACATAGACGAAGTGACACAACAGGTGTTCGTAGAGCTATACCAAGCGCTGCCGCGGTTCAGGAACGAGTCGAAGCTGAGCACCTTCATATACCGGATAACGGTGAACGTGGTGTCGAAGATGCTCTCGAGAGAGAAAAGGATAGTGACGGAGGACGACAGCCTGAGGTTTGAGAGAATAAGCGAAGAGAGGAACATAGAAGAGGACATAATACACAACGAGAGAATAACACAACTGCAAAACGCAATACAAAAACTGAAAGAAGACCAGAGGACAGCCTTGGTGCTATACACATTCGAAGAGAAGTCGTACAACGAGATAGCCGAATCGATGGGCTGGAGCCTGGCAAAAGTGGAGTCGCTGATATTCCGCGCAAAGAACAACCTAAGAAAAATGCTAGTGAAATGAAATACACTGACACAGAACTGGAAAAGACACTCAACGAACTTGGGAAGGCAACGTATGCCGGAGAAGTGGATGTGGTGGACAAGGTGATGAACCGCCTGAAAGAGGCTGAAAACAAAGAGAAGTTCAGCATACAGAAAGAGCGCAAAGTGCGCTGGACGATAGGCACCATGAGTCTTGCCGCCGCATCGGTGGCGCTGCTGCTGTTTATCGGCAACAGCTCTTCGTCGCAGGCACAGAACGAAAACGACGGTATGGCGAAATTCATCTCGGAGATTTACAATCGCCAGAGTCAAGCCGACGTGGTGTATTACACACCCGACTACATCGACATACTGCTGGGAATAGAGGGCATGGACGAAAACATTTGACCATCGGAGTCATGAAAAAGATTGCAGCGATAATAGCCTTCTGCACTATTGCCAGCGTGATGATGGCGCAGTCGGGGTATGACAACGCATACATGCCGCCGGACGTTTCCAAGTTTGTGAAAACGCTGACGAAGGAACAGCAGGAAGAGCTGAAGGCGGTGACCACAGAAAGCAAGAAAACGCTCGATGGCTACCGCAAGCAGCTGGGCGATTTGCACAAAGAGATACAACACTACTACGGGCTGCCCGGCGACAGGAGCTCGGAGTTGTTTCCGCTGTATGCGCAAAGATCGGCCCTATACATGAAAATAGACCAAGCCAAGTACCACACGAAAATGCGCATAGACAAGATTCTGACCGAGGATCAGCAGAAAGAGATGAGGGAGAACCTGGAACACGAACGCCAGAAGCGCGAAGTGAAGAAACAACTGACCATGTTCCTCCATCCGACGAACAGAAAATAGGAAATAACAAGGACAGCCGCATACAGCTGTCCTTTTTCATTGAAACAACATGAAACGGACACGGCAATACATAGGCATCCTCGTAGCGCTGGCGGTATATTATGTGGTGCACGAAGGAGCGCACCTGATATGTGCGCTGTCAATGGGCGTATTCAGGAAAATAAGATTCATGGGGATAGGCATCCAAATAGACATATTCCGCGAAACCATGAGCGACGCACAACTGGGGTGGTTCTGTATGGTCGGAGCGATGGCGACGTTTTTTGCAGCGTGGGCGATGGTGCTGCTCAGCAAACACCTCTGCGTGCGGTTTGGAGCCAAGTCGAAGACACACCATCCGATACTGCTGGCCAGCTGCTGGTACACATCGATAGTGCTTCTGATACTTGACCCGCTATATCTATCGGTTTTGTACCGCCTTGTCGGCGGAGGCGACATGAACGGAATCAAGCTGCTGATGCCCGAAACGGCGGCAGCCATCTTGTTCGGAACGATACTACTGGCGCACGGTGTGGTGCTGTACAAAGTGTTGCTTCCGCGATATAAGAAAGCATTTAGCTGATTGGAGAACCACAAACATCGACCTTGCGGTAAACGACACAGCCGGCTTCGGTGGGATGGTCGTAGATGAGTGCGTCACTCGGCTCACGGCGGATTTTCCACATTATCATTATGTCGCCTATGGCCGACACGATGAAGATAATTCCAAAGACGAGCCAGAAAGTGCTTCCCAGCACAATGGCGATTACCGTCGGAATCACTCCCAACAACAATAAAGGCATAACCGCACCTATTATATAAGGTCGTTTTTTCATCGGGACGTCGATGTGGCAGTAAACAGCACCAGCCATAGTGCCGAAAGAGAGATGCTTGAACGACTGCCGAGTTACAGCCATCCAAGTAAAGCCATGTATCAGTTCGTGGACGATGATGCCGACAACGATGGCAACACACAGCCAGAGAGAATCACTCACGCCGTTCCACGCGAATGAATGCCACATCATGCAATAAATCCAACCCGACAACCCACCAACCACAATCAGGAACGGAATGCTGATGAGGTTAGCCTTCATTATGCTAACAGTTTTCATTTCTGGCTGGTAACCCTCAACTGAAGGTATCTCTTCTGGAGTTTTTGTGCGCATAGATTAACGTTGATAATTTGCAAAGATAGGCAATTCTCTTTGCATAACAGAAAAATTTATTAACTTTGCACTATCCAAACAAACAATTATTAATCCATTAAAACAGACAAGTTATGAGAAAAACATTTTATGCATTGTTTTGCGTGATAGCAGTCGCGGCGATGGCCTTAAGCGGCTGCGAGAAAGAAAACGAGAACAACGGCAACAACGGCGGCAACGGTGGTAATGGTGGCAACGGTGGCAACGGCGGAACCGGAACCACAACCACAGTTTACGAATGGACCGTTGACGGAAACGGTAACGTAGTGCCGAACGGAAACGGTACGTTGACAATCAACGGAGTATCACACGAACTGAAGATTGGCCATATTTTTGAAATGACCAACAGCGGTGAAGAGAATGCGACGATGGCATTGTACGATTCGTACACCATAACTGGCGGAGGAAGCTCACATACACCCGGCGACTACTGGATCAGTTTCACCTTCTATGGAACGCTGGCAACGGCAGGCACGCACACATGTGGTATTGGCGATGGCGAGGTGACTGTGTATGTGGCAACGCCAGAAGGAAGCTATCAGTTTGACGACGGCACGACCTTCGAACTGACACGTACAGGAAACAACATCTCGATATCGATGTCGGAGGAAAATGTCGGAGGCAGCAACATGAACGGCCAGCCGCTCACTCCAGTGGATATCAGCTTCACTTATTCCGGCTCAACATACTATAAGAGCATGAACATGTAAGGCAACAGTTGCATATGCATAAAGAGAGAGCCCCGTGCCGCTGGCACGGGGCTCTTCGTTTTTATATGCGAGTGAGAAAGGCACCCGCATTGATGGATTAATCCATAACGGTGTTCCAGTTGTGCTTGTCTTCAGCTTCGCCGAGCTGGATAGCGCGGAGGGCGTGATAGAGTTTGGTGCTGATAGGGCCGGGCTCTTTGCCGAAGTTGTAGCTCTTGCCTGTCTCGGGGTCGTCAAGACGCTCGATGGGGCTGATGACGGCGGCGGTGCCGCAGGCGCCGGCTTCCTGGAAGGAGGCAAGCTCCTCGACGTCGATAGGACGACGCTCGACCTTCATGCCCATATCCTCAGCAAGCTGCATGAGGCTCTTGTTGGTGATGGAAGGAAGGATGGAGGTTGACTTCGGAGTCACATAGACACCGTCCTTGATGCCGAAGAAGTTGGCAGCGCCAGCTTCGTCAACATATTTCTTCTCCTTTGCATCGAGATAGAACTCGCATGCATATTCGCCACCGTGGCAAGCCTCGACGTGAGCGCGGAGGGAAGCAGCGTAGTTGCCGCCCACCTTATAGACGCCGGTTCCGAGAGGAGCGGAGCGGTCGTATTTACGCGTGATAACGTAGGGGTTGGCCTTGAAACCACCTTTGAAGTAAGGTCCGACGGGAGTTACGAAGATCATGAAGAGGTACTCGTCGGCGGGTTTCACACCCACGGTAATGCCTGTACCGATGAGCAGCGGACGGAGGTAGAGGCTGGCGCCGGTGCCGTAAGGCGGGATGAAGCGCTCGTTAAGCTTCACAACCTTTTTGCACATCTCGACAAATTTCTCAGTCGAGAGTTCAGGCATCATGATGCCGCGGCAGGTGCTCTGCAGACGCTCGGCGTTGGCTTCGGGGCGGAAGATGCGGATTTTGCCGTCTTTGCAGCGATAGGCCTTGAGGCCCTCGAAAGCTTCTTGACCATAGTGGAGGCTCGAAGCAGCCATGTGCATCTCGATATGTTCAGAGGAAGAGACCTCGACCTCACCCCAAGCACCGTTGCGGTACCAGCAGCGAACGTTGTAATCCGTTTTCACATAACCAAACGGAAGGTTTTGCCAATCTATATTCATGTTTTTTAATTTGTTAGGTATTAAACAAAGATGATTGATAGTCGCAAAGGTACAAAAAATATTTGATACAGAAAAAAATGTTGGTTGTCTAATTTTATAAAAACAGGTAATATTTTTTTTCGTAACTTTGCATCGGTTTATTATGTATTAATAATTATTTAATCACTGAGATTCATGGAAATAGCGTCGAGATACAATCCGGCTGCCGTTGAGGAGAAATGGTACTCCTTTTGGCTGGAGAAGAAAATCTTTCATTCCGAACCCGATAACCGTCGTCCTTACACCGTTGTCATACCTCCTCCAAACGTGACGGGAGTATTGCACATGGGTCACATGCTGAACAACACCATTCAGGATGTCTTGGTGCGTCGCGCCCGCATGATGGGCAAGAACGCCTGCTGGGTGCCTGGCACCGACCACGCATCCATCGCCACCGAAGCCAAAGTGGTGAACATGCTGAAAGAGCGTGGGATAGACAAGCGCGACATCGGTCGCGACGAGTTTATGAAATATGCGTGGGAATGGAAAGAGGAGCACGGCGGCACCATCTTGAAACAGCTGCGGAAGCTGGGCGCAAGCTGCGACTGGGACCGCACGGCGTTCACGATGGACGACATCCGCTACGAGAGCGTGATACGAGTGTTCTGCGACCTGTATGACAAAGGGCTCATCTACCGCGGAGTTCGTATGGTGAACTGGGATCCGAAGGCGCTCACCGCTGTCAGCGACGAGGAGGTGATATACAAAGAGAGTCACGGCAAGCTGTTCTATTTGAGATATTTTGTAGAGGGCGAAGACCGCTATATCGTGGTGGCGACCACTCGTCCCGAGACCATCATGGGCGACACTGCGGTGTGTGTGCATCCAGAGGACGAGCGATACCAGTGGCTGAAAGGCAAGAAAGTCATTGTGCCCGGCGTGGGACGCGCGGTGCCAATCATCATGGACGAGTATGTCGATAGGGAGTTCGGTACAGGCGCACTGAAGATCACTCCGGCGCACGACATCAACGACTACAACCTGGGCATGAAATACAGCCTCGAGTCGATAGACATCTTCAACGACAACGGCACGCTGAACGAGCATGGCGGCAAATATGCGGGAATGGACCGTTTCGCCTGTCGCAAGCAGATTGTGAAAGACCTCGAGGAGGCCGGTTTGATTGAGAAAATTGAGGATTACACCAACAAGGTGGGCCACTCGGAGAGAACCGACGCCGTAATAGAGCCGAAACTCTCGGCACAGTGGTTCATGAAGATGAGCGACATCGCAAAGAAGGCGCTGGAGGTGGTGGAAGACGACACGATACAGTTCCACCCCGAGAAGTTCAAGAACATCTATCGCCACTGGCTGGAGAACATCAAGGATTGGTGTATCAGCCGCCAGCTATGGTGGGGTCAGAGAATACCAGCCTATTATGTGGAGGTGAACGGGAAGACCGAGACGATTGTGGCACTGAACGAAGACGAGGCGCTGAAGAAAGCGCAAGAGAAATACGCCATCGATGACAAGACGAAGCTGCGTCAGGACGAGGATGTGCTGGACACTTGGTTCAGCAGCTGGCTGTGGCCCATCTCGCTCTTCGACGGCATAAGGAACCCCGACAACGACGAGATAAAATACTACTATCCCACCGACGACCTCATCACCGCACCCGACATCATCTTCTTCTGGGTAGCCAGAATGATTATGGCCGGCGAGGAATACCGCAAGGAAGTGCCGTTCAAGCACGTCTATTTCACTGGCATCGTAAGAGACAAGTTGGGCAGGAAGATGAGTAAGAGCTTGGGCAACTCGCCCGACCCGATAGAGCTTATCGAGAAATACGGAGCCGACGGAGTCAGGATGGGGATGCTTCTCACCGCTCCCGCGGGCAACGACCTGCCGTTTGACGAGAGCATCTGCGAACAGGGACGCAACTTCTCGAACAAGATGTGGAACGCCCTAAGGCTTGTGAAAGGGTGGCAAGTGAGCGACGAGATAAAGCAGAGCAAGGACAACGAGACGAGCGTGCAATGGATGGAGCAGCGGATGGCGTGCGTGCTGGAAGGCATAGAGTACGACTTCGAACACTACCGTCTGAGCGAGGCGCTGATGAAGAGCTACAAGCTGGTGTGGGACGATTTCTGCTCGTGGTATCTGGAGATGGTGAAGCCCGCATACGGCAGTCCCATCGACCGCGAGACATATATGGCGACACTCGGCATATTTGAGCGACTGATGTGCATACTGCACCCGTTCATGCCGTTTGTGACCGAAGAGATATGGCACACGCTGAAAGAGCGTTGCGAGAGCGCGACGATCATGCTGCAACACATGCCGATGAGCGTGTTCTACGACCAGCGTATGCTCGACGACTTCGCCAACACCCAAGAGGTGATAGCCGGAGTGCGCGGCACTCGCAACAGCAAAGGCCTCTCGCCCAAGGAGACGCTGGACCTCTATGTGCGCGGCGACCACGCTGAGAACTTCAACGGATTGATAAAGAAGCTGGCTAACGTGGGCAAAATAGAAAGCACCGCCGAGAAGATGGAAGGGGCGACAACGTTCATGGTCGGCACGACGGAATACTATATCCCAATGAGCCAGAACATTGACGTAGCCGCCGAACGCGAGAAGCTGGAAGCCGACCTGAAATATATGGAAGGATTCTTGAACAGCGTGATGAAGAAACTGTCGAACGAGAAATTCGTCAACGGCGCACCTGAGAAGGTGGTGAACGTAGAACGGCAGAAGAAAGCCGACGCCGAGCAGAAGATAGAGGCGCTGAAGGCACAGCTGGCAGCACTGGGGAAATAGTTTCAAGTTTTAAGTTTCAAGTTTTACGTTTTAAGTTTTGAGATAAATGAAGAAGATATTTGCAGCGATATTTGCATTTGCATTCGCAGGAAGCCTATACTCACAGGACAGGCCGTTCAACATAACCGACGGCGGCTTGATGTATCGATTTGAAAAGTCGAACCCCGCAGCACAAAGTGTCTATAGAGGCGACGTGCTGGTGGGCGAGATGACACTTGCGTTCGAGGGCGACACCATCATGAGCAACGCCGGAGACCCGCAGCGAATCATACAGGTTGGAGAGCGGTCGTTTATAGGCGACCTGTCGGACGCACTCACAATGATGCACAAAGGCGATGTTGCTGAGTTTGGCATACAGGCCGACGAACTGTCCAAATTCCTTGACGAGAAACAGATGCCAGCAAAGTACAAGAAGGGCGCCGGCATGCGTTTCTTCTACACCGTGAAGATAGACGACATCATGACCCCGTCAGACTTGGCGGCAGAGCAAGAGCTGTATCTGGCAGAAATGAACCAACGCAAAGCGGAAGAGCCGGCACTGATAGAACGATACTTGAACGAGCATCCAGCGCAGTGGAAGCAGACGAAAGAAGGTGTTTATGTGGCGATGAGGAAGGAAGGCAGCGGCAAAGCGGTGAAGAAAGGGCGCATGGTGAAGGCCGACTTCGTTTGCAGGACACTTGACGGGATTCTGTTCGACACCAGTATAGACACCATTGCATCAGAAGAAGGGCTGAGCAGCAAAAAACAGGTGTTCGAACCGTTGAGCTACAAGGTTGGGGAGCTGGCGCTGATAGAAGGATGGACAAAGGGGGTGGAAGGGCAGAGAGCAGGCAGCGAGCTGACACTGGTGGTACCATCGAAAATGGCATACGGGGCGCAGGAGGGCGCAGGAATCCTTCAGCCATACACTCCGATAGTGATTGACATTAAACTGCTGGAGGTCAAGTGAACTTTTTGGACATCATACTGGCGGTACCGCTCTGCTGGTGCATATACAAGGGATTCAAGCGAGGCATCATATTCGAGCTTGCGATGCTTGTGGGCATCATAGCGGGATGCTATCTTGCCATACATCTGGCGAAGGCCGTGGCGGGGATGATAGGCATCCAGGGCGAGGTGTCGGTGCTGGCCGCATTTCTGATAATATTCGTAGCGGTGGTTGTGGGTGCGTTTTTTCTAGGGAAATGCATCGAGAACCTGGTGAAGCTTGTTAAAGCAGGACTGCTGAACAAACTGCTTGGAGCGGTACTGGGTATGCTGAAATGCGTGTGTATATTGAGCGTATTGACCAGTTTTGTGCTGATGGCCGACCCACACGGTCATGTGATAACGAAAGCCACCCGCGAAGGGTCGGTGCTGTTCACCCCAATAAACAAAGTAGGGACAACGTTGACAGCACAGCTGAAAACCTACGTAGCACAGAAACGAGCCGAACGATGCTAACACTCGCTCCAATGCAGGGATTGACCGAGGTGATGTTCCGCAGCGCCTACGAGGAGTGTTTCCCAGGAGCGATGGACAGCAGCGTTGCACCATTTGTGTCACTGACACACGGCAACTGCGGCGGACGCGAGCAGCTGGCGGACATACTGCCGGAAAACAACATAGGCAGTATGCCAGTAATACCGCAGATACTGGGGCACGAGCCAGAAGAGTTTGTTCGGATGGCGAACTGCATGGGAGATTTGGGTTACGAAGAGGTGAACTGGAACATAGGTTGCCCGATGAGACGGATTGCCGCCAAGCACCGAGGAAGCGGCATACTCCCCTACCCTGCCGAGATACGCGAAGTGCTGGAGAACGTGATACCACGCATAAAGCCCCGTCTGAGCGTGAAGATGAGACTCGGGCACCGATCGCCCGACGAAATCTTCGACATCATACCCATCCTGAACGACTACCCGTTGGCGAGCGTCACCATCCATGGACGCACAGGAAAGCAGCAGTATGGTGGTTCGGTTGACAAAGAGCGGGTGCTGAGAGCCGCCGCGATGCTCAAAGCCCCCTTCATCTACAACGGCGACATCACAACAACATACGACTACCAGGACATCCTTTCAAAAATCAAAAAACAAGATTCAAAACTGGCTGCCGTCATGATAGGTCGCGGTATATTGTACGACCCCACATTGCCACTGAAAATAAAAGGCATCGAGGGAGACTACACACAGATGACACACCGATTCGTAAGCACGCTGTATGACACCATCGAGCGGAACTTCGTGTCGGATGTGCCGCGTTTGCGAAAGATGAAGGAGTACTGGTGCCTGGTGTACAAAAGCCTTCCTGTCAGCGAAAGTGCTGCCAGAGCAATGCTTCGCCTGCAAGAAATCAAAGAATTCCGCCTATCAGTGGACAAAATAATAGAAAAATAAAAACATGAAACAAAAAATCCTAACCGCAATAATAGCCGTCGTACTGGGAATGAGCATGACCGCCTGCCACAACAAGAAGGCCACAGAGAACATGAGCGACGAGGAGAAGTTGGAAATCATCAATATACGGCTCAAGAAGACGCCGAAGGACGCAGAGCTGCTTTACGACCGCGCAGGTATTTACATAAATATGGAGCGCTACAACGACGCGATAACCGATCTGACTAAAGCCACAGAGTTGGAGCCGAACAAAAAAGAATACCACGCACTGTTAGGCGACACTTATTTTCGCACAGGCGACGTAGAACACAGCTACAAATCATTCGAGAGAGTCATAGAACTGGACGGCAAAGACAAAGAGGCATACCTAAAGCTCGGCGAGATAGCATTCTACAGCAAAGACTATGACCGCGCCATGGAGCACCTGAGTAAAGTGACAGCCGACGACCCCAACAACCAGAACGCCCTCTTCATGAAAGGGTTCATATACAAGGAGACCGAAGACACGGCCAAAGCAGCACACTACTTCCGCAAGGTCATAGAACTTTATCCAGAATACGAGCCCGCATACGAGGAGCTGGGGTTCATGTACGCCAACCACGGAAGCGCCCTTGCGGTGGAATACCTGACCACCGCCATCAAGCTGGAACCCAACAACACCCAAGCCATATACGGCTTGGCGATGTATTTCCAGGAACATAACCGTATGGACGAAGCTGAAGAGCTCTACAGCCGTATCACCGAGATCAACCCCGCCCACAAGGATGCCTGGCATAACTTAGGCTATATCGAATGTTTCCATTATGGCGACTATGAGAAAGCCATCGAATATTTCAACCGCGCCATCGAGTGCGACAGCCGCTTTGTGGAAGCCCTCGCTAACCGAGGCTGGGCCTACGCCCTGAAAGGCGACAAGACCAACGCCCGAATCAACTACAACAGCGCCCTGGAGATAGATCCCGCATACAAGCCGGCTGTTGACGGGTTGGCGGAGCTGTAAGCCCCCCCCTTCACATTTCACTCTTTTTATACCCTCTCGGGTATAATCTACCCATCACAACACGACATTATACCCGATTGGGTATAATATGACAAAATTTCATACAAATTTTAGGTTGTCACTGTTGTCTTTCTTGCCTTATAATAGTAAGGTAAAATTGACAAAGCACTACTTTGGGTGTACTTTGCCATTACTTTGCTTGCACTTTGAGTGAAATCTGGGTGAGACAAGTGTAGAATGTAGATTGTAGAATGCAAATTCGGTTTTGAGATTTTAAAGGTTATTATTTGCGTAGGAAGAAAAAAAATGATAATTTTGCAGTCGCTTACGAGAGTTAAGTAAGTATGCGAGAAAAGCATTGCGATAATTGTCCCTTTTACCGAATTTCGCCAAAGTTCAAACGGGGGGAGAAGCATTTTGCTTTCGCTTGAATGTGTATGTATTTTACATACCGTCAGGCGTGAGACATGTTCAGTAAACCCCGTTCCAGTAAAGGTGTTTGGCGATACCTGGTAAAAGACGGACATGAGCACATAAGTCTCATGCCTTTCTTTTTTGTATTTTATAAACGCTCCGTTGGGGATTTGGGGGCAATATAAGGTAGCAAAATGAACAACGTACCCACCCACCTGACTCACAAACCAATTATTGCCGTCAACTATGAGCAAATTGACGAGAATGCTGGGGCTGGTGATGCAAAAAGTCTTTCCGTCGGGGAGGCTACATGGAATCCTGATCACAGCAAGAAAGAAGACCTAGACTATTCCGCAAAAATCTTTCGTCAAGTGTGGAGTTCTGGCAATTGGTCTCGTCAAAGTGAGGAATTGCCTCTGTGGCGTGTCATTGATTTGGCAACACTGGTGATTGCCGTTGTAAATGATAAACCAAGTGGCATGGGAGAAAAAATCATTCGTCCGGACAAATATGCTGATTTGCGGAAGTTCATAAAAAACAATGATACTATACTCCAGGGGAAAATTGATAATTTGAGAAAACTTCTAAAATAAGTACATCATGAAAAGAATCTTTATATACACTCTCTTTGTATTGGGCTTTGGACTTAACATTGTCCATGCTTATGATTTCTCGGCCGTGGCTCCAAGCGGGCAAACGCTTTATTATAATATAAAGTCACCAACAACCGTTGAATGCGTAGGCCCAAGTGGAACTTCTAGCTCCACATGGAATGGATATATTAAACCATCGGGTTTATTAATTATCCCTTCCTCGGTAACGTATTCCGGATTATCATACACGGTAAATTCTATTGGAAGATATGCTTTTGCCTATTGTGATGCATTATCGTCAGTCACAATTCCCAATTCTATAATAAGAGTGGGCAGTTACGCATTTTTTGGCGATACTGCCTTGCATACGATTAATTTGCCAATGACGGGTATGACGATTGGAAACTGTGTTTTTAATTCAACAGGATGGTATCAGGATCAAGCAGATGGTCTTCTGATTATTGGCAATACGTTAGTCGGGTATAAAGGAACAATTCCATCAAATTATTCTTTAGTAGTTCCTTCTTATATAGTAAACATCGCCGGCGGTATTTCAAATCCAAGTAAAAGCAACATAGTTTCTATCTCACTTCCATCTTCAGTAAAATATATTGGAGATTATGCGTTTTATAACTGCAACATTACATCTATCTCATTCCCAAGCTCTCTTGAAGGAATTGGCGAATGGGCTTTTTATGGGAATTTAATTACCTCAATAACCATACCAAGTTCCGTGACATATTTGGGAGGTGCTGCTTTTGGACAATGTGGTTCGCTCGCAACGGTCTATTATAACGCAATAAATGCGACGGTTTTAAATGAGGAAACCATAGCTTCTTTTTCGCCATTCTATAACTGTCCATCTTTCTCTTCATTACATATTGGTTCTGCTGTACAGAAAATCCCTGCATATTTATTTGACGGATGTTCAAATATTCTAGGATCATTATCATTACCCAATTCGCTAAATGAAATTGGAGATCATGCTTTTTATGGGTGTTCGAATATTCAAGGCACACTGTCATTGCCTAATTCATTACTAATAATAGGTGATAATGCATTCTCTGGATGTACTGGATTGACGGGAGGTTTAATATTAGGCAACTCTGTACATACTGTAGGGTCATACTCATTTGGAGGATGTACAGGTATTTCGATGGTAACAATAGGAATCGCCGTGGATTCTATCGCCAGTTATGCTTTTAATGGAATGACCAGTTTGTCCACAATTAATTATAATGCTATCAATTGTAGATCTGCGATGTTTGCTTTTAGTAGTAATACTAATGTCAGCAATTTTAATATTGGCTCAACTGTACAAACAATTCCAGATTATTTAATATCTAGCTGTCCAAATATAACGTCAGTATCTTTTCCTTCAACACTAACAAAAATAGGAATGAGTGATTTTTCTTCCTGTGGATTAATTGGGGCAGTTATTCTTCCAGCAAGCCTGACCCAAATAGGCTATAATGCATTCTCTGGATGTGCGGGAATTACAAGTGTTCAATGTAATGCGACAATACCGCCTGTTGTTGAGTCGTATTATGGATATTATTTTGTTTTTTCATCAAACTTAACTTCGCCACTTTACGTACCATGCTCTAGCATAAGTGCATACCAATCAGCTGCTGGCTGGAGCAATTTTACAAATATTTTAGGAATTGGTGGATGCAACTATACGGTAACTCTTTCTGTAAATAATCCAACCATGGGAACAGTCTCTGGTGGCGGAACATATACTCAAGGTGCTACGGCCACAATTTCTGCGACGGCTAATAGTGGGTATCACTTTGAGCATTGGGGTGATGGGAATACACAAAATCCACGTTCTTTAACTGTGACTAGCGATATTTCACTTACTGCGTATTTCGAAGCAAATCCCGTCACACAATATACAATAACCGTCAATTCCAATAATGCCACAATGGGCAGTGCAAGCGGTGGGGGAACTTTCAACGAAGGAACAACCACAACAATAACCGCAACGGCTAATAGTGGCTACCATTTTACGCAGTGGCAAGATGGTAACACCAGTAATCCACGGACAATCACAGTGACGGGCAACGCCACCTATACCGCATATTTCGATGGCTCCAACCGCATCGACGATGTGGAAACAACCGACAACCTGAAAGCCTACACCCGCGGCAACACGATTGTGATAGACTTTAGCGGGCAGCAGGCGGCGGACAGTAGGCAGAACGTTGTGGTCTATGATGTTATGGGAAGGGTGATTAAGCAGGTAGCAGACAGCGGTCAGCAGGCAGCGGTTGAGATACCAGTCACTTCGGCTGGAGTATATATGGTGAAAGTTGGCGACCAGCCATCACGGAAAGTGGTGGTGAGACCGTAGAGACCATTTTAACTATAGCAAAAAGGGAGGCAGAATCGCCTCCTTTTTTTGTGTCTTGTCAATATTTGTCAATTTTACTGTCAACTGAATCCAGCCGCAAGTATCGAAAGTGACAACCTAAATCAGCAAACCACACTCTCACACTCTAGTATTCAAACATTTACAAAAGTCGCTTCGATCTAGCTTCGATTTAGCTTCGATATAGGTTCGAATGAGCTTCGAGTCAACGCCCACCCCGCTTTGACCTCGCCAGTACCCATCTTCGACATGGGTCGTATTGGAAGAGGAAAGAAGTCAGAAGGAAGAGGGAAGATGTAAGAAGTCTGAAGGAAGAAGTAAGAAGGAAAGAAGGATGGATGTGGTTCGTGGTTCAATTCGAGTTAAGGTTAACGTTATATCAACATAACCCAAAGATAAACTCAAGATAAACCTAATATAAACCTAACCGGTTTAGTTCTACTAACAATTTGTTTATAAAATATAGCCATCGGCTTGGGAAAAATAATTATATTTGCAACGTTTTAAAGAACCTTTCTCTTCGACAAACAACTAATACATAAATATATGAGCACATTAAAAGGACGCAACCTGATTTCCATCACCGATTTCTCGAAGGATGAGTATATCGAGGTGCTGGACATCGCCGAGGAATTTGAAAAGAATCCGAAACAGAAAATCTTGAGCGACAAAGTGGTCGCCACCTTGTTCTTCGAGCCGTCGACGCGCACACGCTTGAGTTTCGAAAGTGCCGCCAACCAGCTGGGTGCCCGCATCATAGGATTCAGCGACCCCGGCGGAACGAGTGTGCAGAAGGGCGAGTCGCTGCACGACACGATAGTGATGGTTAGCAGCTATGCCGACTTGATTGTGATGAGAAACCCGAAGGAGGGCAGCTCAAGATATGCGAGCGAGGTCTCGACGGTGCCTGTCATCAACGCCGGCGACGGTGCCAACCAGCACCCGACGCAGTGCATGCTGGATCTTTACTCAATCCGCAAGACCCAGGGACGTCTGGACAACCTGAACATAGCATGTGTGGGCGACCTGAAATATGGCCGTACGGTGCACTCGCTCGTCCAGGCAATGTGCAACTTCAACGCAACGTTCCACCTGGTATCGCCGCAGGAGCTGAAGCTGCCCAGCTCGGTGAAGATGAGTGTGAAGAACGCAGGATTGAAATACTACCAATACACCGACATCAAGGACGTTATCCCAGTGGCGGACATCATATACATGACCCGCGTGCAGAGAGAGCGTTTCCCGGATCCGCTGGAGTACGAGAGGGTGAAAGACAGCTGCATCCTCACAGCCTCAATGCTAAAGGGCTGCAAAGACAACATGCGTGTGCTGCACCCGCTGCCGAGAGTGAACGAAATCACCGTCGATGTGGACAAGACACCTTACGCTTACTATTTCCGTCAGGCTCAGAACGGAGTGTATGTGCGTCAGGCACTGATGGCGGCAATACTGGGAGTGAGATAAAAACAAAGGTTAAAGGGTAAAAAAGGATGAGAATTAAAAAAGGTGTGAAGCCTGGAACCCGTCATCTTTCGAACCCTTGAACAATTCAACTTTTAAACTTCAAAAACAATAATCATCATGGATACAAAGAAAGAACTTGTTGTTCCCAGAATAGAAAACGGCACGGTGATAGACCACATCCCGACCGAAGTGGTTTATCAGGTGGCCCACATCCTCGGACTTGAAAAATACGAGGACGAGGTGCTTATAGGCAACTATCTGAGCAGCCAGAAGTTTATCCGCAAAGGCATCATAAAGGTCAAAAACAAATATTTCACCAAAGAGGAGTTGAGCAAGATTTCGCTCGTGGCGCCCATGGCCAGCATCATCAACATCAAGAACTACGAGGTGGTTGAGAAGCTGGAGGCCGAGATACCCGACCACATCGAGAATTTCATCAAGTGCATGAACCCGATGTGCATCACCAACCACGAGAAGATAGCCACCAAATTCGACGTGGTGGACAAGGAGAACCTGAAGCTCCGCTGCCACTACTGCGAGAAATTCACCACAAAGGAGACTATCCGCTTCTGCGAATAAGTATTGGTTTATAGTTTACGGTTTTAGTATGAGAAAGTATTTAGTAAAGCTGCTGATAGTAACCCTTCTGCTGGTCATAGGAGCGCTGGCGCTGATGATGTTGGGGTGGGAGAACTACCAAACGGTGATGCCGTTCATACCGTTGTATTTTGCTGTGGTCACAGGTGTGGAGCACTGGACGATAGTGGAGAGCATGCGCAAGTCGCCGAGGACGTTTGTGAAGAACTTTCTGGGAGTGACTGTGGGCGTATTATTTGTGCACCTGGCAGTGATGTCGCTGTGGATGTTCACGCATGTGCAGCAGGCCAAGTGGTTTGCGGTTGCGTTCTGCATCTGCTATGCGGCACATCTGGTTTTCGAGACCGTCGCATTGGTTGTATTGATGCGCAACGCAAGCAAGAAAAACGAAGAAGAGAAAAAAAATTCGGCAGAATAAAAAAAAGGTTGTATCTTTGCAACCGCTTTCGGCAAGATACGAAGCGGTCCCTTAGCTCAGTCGGTTAGAGCAACTGACTCATAATCAGTGGGTCCTTGGTTCGAGCCCAAGAGGGACCACAGACAAAGCGGAACAGGAAAAGTTCCGCTTTTTTCACAAAAGGAGATTCGTCATGGGACGCATAATGGCAATAGACTATGGAAAGAAGCGCACAGGGCTGGCTGTCACCGATCCCGAGCGCATCATAGCCACAGGTCTCACCACCGTTGAGACACCAAAGCTGATGCAGTTCATGGCCGACTACTTTGCGAAAGAGACGGTGGACACCATTGTGGTGGGCGAGCCAAAACAGATGGACAACACACCCTCGGAGTCGGCACGGTATATCGAACCGTTTCTTGGTGAGCTCGCAAAGAAATTCCCCGACAAAGAGATATGCCGCGCAGACGAGCGGTTTACCTCGAAGATTGCTTTTCAGGCCATGATTGACGGTGGCTTGAAGAAAAAACAACGACAGAACAAAGCATTGATAGACACTATAAGCGCGACACTGATACTGCAAAGCTATATGGCGAGCTGCAAACAATAGGCAGCAGACAGCAAATTCAAGTTTCAAGTTTCAACCTTCAATTTTCAATTCTTATGATTTATCCGATAGTAGGTTACGGAAGCCCAGTGCTTCGCAAGGTGGCGGAACCCATAACGGCCGACTACCCCAACCTGAAACAGCTCATTGCCGACATGTTTGAGACCATGTACGCAGCCGACGGTGTAGGACTTGCCGCCCCTCAGATAGGTCTGTCTATACGTCTGGTAGTGATTGGCTATTATCCATACAACGAAGAGAGCAAGAGCTACGGAGATACCGCGATAGAGCACACGCTCATCAATCCAGAGATACTGGAGAGTGTTGGAGAGAAGACCTTCTTCAACGAAGGTTGCCTCAGCATACCAGACATACATGAGGATGTGTTACGGCCAGAAGGTGTTGTGATACACTACTTTGACGCCGATTTCAACGAGCACACGGAAGAGATACACGGTATGTTTGCCCGTGTCGCACAACATGAGATAGACCATCTCGAAGGCAAGGTGTTCACCGACCGGCTGAGTTCGCTGCGCCGCACGATGCTGAAACGCAAGCTGAACGATGTGGCCGCCGGCAAAGTGAGAACGCTGTATCGGATGAAGAGAGGGTAGCATGAGCAGCCCGAGGAGAGAGGTCTGCTGGATGCAACCAAGGAACCACAACAATTAAATTATTCGAAACGATTAGACAATAAATCAATCACAAAAAACATAATCTTTTCACACACAATGAAAAAAAGATTTTTCATAGCACTAACCGCAGCCTCCTTAATTGTTTTCGCAGGCTGCAACAACGCAGGAAAACAGCGTGACAAGGCCGCTGCAAAAATAGCCGCTTTCGAGAATGCACACGACCCGATGGGCATCGACTACGCACGCAACCCCGCTTCGGCCGACACGTTGATAGGACTCTACACCGACTTTGCAGACACCTACCCAGACGACTCACTGGCTCCCTTATGCTTACAGAAAGGCGCCAACGTAGCCTGTCTGACAGGGTCGTTCGACAAGGCCATCGAACTGGCCGGGCGCGTGATTGACGGATACAGCGGATTCGAGGCGATGGACGACTGCATGCTCACGCAGGCAAAGGCCTATGAGCTTTCGGAACAACCAGAAGAAGCCAAAGCCGCCTATCAACGCTTCATCGACACATACCCGAATCATCCGTTGACGGAAGATCTGAAGCGCACCATAACGCTGCTCGACATGGGAGCAGTAACCCCTGAAGAACAGCTGGCCGCAATACTCGCTGAGAAAGAGCAGTAGTCACTGCAGAGTGTTCACAATGCACTCTTTTCAAGCTCAACCCTATTTCCGGGTTGAGTTTTTTCATGTTAAATACACCATATCTTCGTCGTTGCAGAGCCAATGCCTCACATCGCTGCATTGCCGTTGTCATTTAATTTTGTATTCCATGATACAAGACAAATGGCAGTTGCCAAAATCAGCAAAGATTATGTTTTTTATGTAATCGAGATTGCAAAATGATGGAAAAGATGTACCTTTGCAAAGAATACATACCTAAATTACCATCATGACCGACTACGCCAACACAATCGCATTGCAGATGCACCTCTCGGTGCAGCAGGTGGCCCGCACCATACAACTTCTGGAAGGAGGCGCCACCATCCCGTTCATTGCCCGCTACCGCAAGGAGGCAACGGGGTCACTTGACGAGGTGCAGGTGGCTGCCATACGCGACGCCCTCACGAAACTTAAGGAGGTGGATGCTCGCCGCGAGGCTATAATAGAGAGCATCGACAAACAAGAGAAACTGACGCCTGAACTGCGAGAGCAACTGGAGAAAGCGTCCACGCTGCAGGAGCTCGAAGACCTCTACCTGCCATATAAGCCGAAACGTCGCACCCGCGCTATGATGGCTCGAGAGAAAGGACTTGAGCCGCTGGCCGACTGGCTGATGCGTCAGGTTGACTCGCCTCTCGAGAACGCTGCCCGACCCTATCTCTCTGAGGAGAAAGGGGTGGCCTCTGTCGATGACGCCCTCGCGGGCGCCCGTGACATCATAGCAGAGAGGGTGAACGAGAACGTAGGCTCGCGCAACGTGGTGCGCAACATATTCCGCCGCAAGGCGCAGCTCTCGTCGACGGTGGTGAAAGGCAAGGAGGAGGAAGGACACAAGTTCGAGTCGTGGTTTGACTGGAGCGAGCAGGCGATGAGGGCTCCGTCGCACAGGATTCTCGCCCTCATGCGTGGCGAGGAGGAGGGTTTTCTTAGAGTCCACGTGCTGCCGTCGGATGCAGAAGAGGCCTACGCCGCGTTGGATCGCCATTATGTGCACAACTCGTCGCCTGCCGCCGAGCAGGTGAGGATGGCCGTGCACGACGGCTACAAGAGACTGATGGAGCCTTCGATTGAGAGCGAGTACCGTGCGATGCTGAAAGAGAAGGCCGACAGGGAGGCCATAAGGGTCTTCGCCGAGAACTTGAAACAGCTGCTGCTGGCTCCACCACTGGGACAGAAGCGCATACTGGCCATCGACCCGGGATTCCGTACCGGCTGCAAGACCGTCTGCCTCGACGCACAGGGACAGCTGCTGCATAACGAGACCATATACCCCTTCACCTCGGTGCGCGAAGAGCGTGCGGCGATAGCCAAGCTGGAGGCACTGGTGGAGGCGTTCCATATAGAGGCCATAGCCATAGGCAACGGCACGGCCGGTCGCGAGACGGAGGAGGTGGTGCAGCGTTGCCACTTCAAGACGAAAGTGGTGGCGGTGGTGGTGAACGAGAGCGGTGCAAGCGTCTATAGCGCATCGGATGTGGCACGGAGGGAATTCCCAGACTATGACGTAACGGTACGAGGTGCGGTGTCGATAGGACGCCGATTGATGGACCCGCTGTCTGAGCTGGTGAAGATTGACCCGAAGTCGATAGGTGTTGGGCAGTATCAGCACGATGTGGACCAGAAGATGCTGCAGAGCAGTCTGGACGACGTGGTGATGAGCTGTGTGAACAGCGTGGGTGTGGAGCTCAACACCGCTTCGCGCGAGCTGCTTTCATACGTGAGTGGCATCGGTCCGGCGCTGGCCGACAACATAGTGCGCTATCGCAACCGCGAGGGGGCTTTCTCGTGCCGAGAAGAGCTGCTTAAGGTTGAGCGTCTCGGGGCAAAAGCCTACGAGCAGAGTGCAGGATTCCTGCGTGTGCGAGAGTCGAAGAACCCGCTGGACCACAGCGCCGTACACCCAGAACGCTATGCGTTGGTGGAGAAGATGGCAAAGTCGGTGGGATGCGACGTGCAGACCCTTGTGGACAGCAAGGAGGCGCGGGCGAAGGTGGACATCAGACAGTTCGTGTCGGACGACTGCGGCCTGCCCACCTTGAACGACATCATGAAAGAACTCGACAAGCCCGGCCTCGACCCCAGGGCGAAGTTCGAGGTGTTCGAATTCGACAAGAACGTGTCGAAGATGGAGGACTTGAAAGAAGGGATGGTGCTTCCGGGCATCGTGACCAACATAACGGCGTTCGGTGCATTCGTAGATGTGGGTGTGCATCAGGACGGACTGGTGCATATCAGCCAGCTTGCCAACAGGCGAGTGAACGACCCGTCGGAGGTGGTGCACCTGCACCAGCATGTAAAAGTGAAGGTGATGGAGGTGGACCTGCGGCGACATCGCATCTCTTTGACGATGAAGTGCGTGGAGTAAGTTTTCAGTTTCAAGTTTTTAGTTTTTAGTTTATTCGCTTCATTTTATTTATTTATTCGCTTGATTTGATATTATAAAGACGTGCTCATGAATGCTTCGCATTTCAGCGGTGCTCATGGCCTTCGGCACAAGTTTTAGTTTTTAGTTTCAAGTGGCTGGTGCGGTCACAGGTCATAGGTCAAAAATTCACAATTCATAAATCATGTTTAGGAAGATTCTTTTTTGTTCTATTTTTTGCTTTACTGCAATAATTTTCTCGTCGTGCCATCATGAGACGGAGCTGGAGAAAATAGTACGTCACGCGAACAAACGCTGCCCGGTCATCATCACCGACGGGATGCGGCTCGACAGCATAACCGTAAGCAAACCTCATTCCGCAGACAGTAGTCAGAGACTCACCTACTACGTTACGCTGTTCGGCATCTACGAGGAGGAGTGGATGAAAGATGTGGTCGAAGCAAACCTCGAAGGGCTCGACGAGCGACAGGTGTCCGCACTTCTGGCTCAGGGACTTAAGGACGACCCTCAGTTTGACCACATCTTGAAGCAGAGCGACTGCGACCTCACGCTGGTGCTGCAATATGCCGACGGGCGTCAGGTGAAGAGCTTCGACATAGACCCCGCGGCCACCGACAGCACCGACGGAAACTCAGCCACCATGGACATCATACGTCGCGACGTGCAGAACTCCAACGCCGCCTGCCCGATGGAGATAGCCCAAGGCATCACGATGCAGTCGGTTACGCTGGACGACGAGGAGACGGCGGTCACATACGTGTTCCGCATCGGTGGCGAAGGCATCACGCCCGAAAGCGTGGACCGCTCGCTGCTCGAAGGGCTGCAAGCCAGCATATCCGCCGACCTCGAGACAAACCCCGCCATGCGGATATACCGCGACAACGGGATTTCAATCAAATACATCTTCGAGAACGAGGATGGGATAGAGTTGTACGGTTTTGTATTTTGAATAGTCCCCGCCAATCAACACCTAATATTATGCAATACAGATTTATACTTCCGATAGCCATCCTGCTGGCATTCGCCTCATGCAGGCAGGCGGCCGAGCACTCGCTCCGCACGGCGGTGGAGCAGTATAACCAGAGCTGCCCGGTGCGTATGAGCGAGCTGACGAGGATAGACAGCCTTCGCTACGACAAGGCGGCCAACGAGGTGGCGTTCCACTGCACGATGGTGGGCATCACAAGCCGTTCGCTTGACGACGAACTGATGTTGGCGGCAATAAAGGTTCACGCTGCCGAAGAGAGCCGGATGTCGCTCAGCGCCATGAGTTCGAACGACAACGGCAAAGAGACGCTGATGCTGTTGGAACAAATCGGAGCCACGCTCACGTTTGTCTATCAGCTGGAAGACGGAGCTGTGGTGGCACGCCAAACTTTCTCACCCGAAGACTGGAAGTAGCGCTTTTACATCAAAGTCACTGCAAAGCCATATCAAAGCCATGTTAAAGCCTCTCGTTTTATTTGCGGCGGAGGGCTATGAAGGGTATCATGATTTCCTCCATGGAAACTCCGCCGTGCTGGAAGGTGCCGGTGTAGTACTGGACGTACTGGTTGTAGTTGTTGGGGTAGGCGAAGAAGTCGTTCTCGCGGGCGAAGATGTAGGGGGAGGTGACGTAGAGCTTGGGCATGGCGATGGTGCGCGGGTCTCTCACCTCATAGACGTCCTTGGGGTTGTAGTCGAGCAGCCGTCCTTGCTTATAGCGTAGGTTTACGGATACCGAGCTGTCTCCCTTGACCCTGACCGGACTGTTGACCATTGTCGAGCCGTGGTCAGTGGTTATCACCACATTCACATCGCGTTCAGCCAGTTCTTTTATAAACTCGATGAGCGGCGAATGCTCGAGCCAAGAGAGGGTGAGCGAACGGTAGGAGCGCTCGCTGCCAGCCAGCTCGCGCACGATGTCGCTCTCGGTGCTGGCGTGGGAGAGCATATCAATGAAATTATACACTACCACGTTCAGCTGGTTCTGCATCATGTCGTTGACGCCGTCCACCAGACGCTTGCCATACTGGGCATTGAGGACCTTGTGGTAGGTGTGCCTGATATTGAAGCCATTGCGTCTCAGGTTTTCATCCAGCAACTGGTCTTCATACTGATTTTTATGTCCTTCTTGATTCTCGTTAACCCAGTATTGGGGGTATTTCTTCTCTATCTCTGCCGGCATCAACCCAGCGAACATGGCGTTACGGGCGAACTGGGTCGTGGTGGGCAGGATGCTGAAGAAGATTCCGTCATCCTCAACCCGCAGATAACTCTCAACCAAGGGCTGTATATACTTCCACTGGTCGTAGCGGAAATTGTCGATGACGATAACGAAAGTCGGCCTCTGCTCCTTCAGCAGCGGGAAGAGTCTCTCTCTGAAAACCATGGGCGAGAGCGTGGGTTTCTCGCCCCGTCCGGCGAGCCAGTCCTCATAGTTGCGCTCATACCAACGACAGAACTGACGGTTGGCCTCAGCCTTCTGAGAGCGGAAGATGTCGTGAATGTTCTCGTCCTGGTTGTCGGCAAGTTCGAGATCCCAATAGACGAGCTTCTTGTAGAGCCCCACCCACTCGTGCGCATCGAGGCGGCCGCCGAGTTCCATGCCAATCTCGCGAAACTGCTGCTGGTAGGACATGGACGATTTCTCGCTGGTGAGCCGCTTGGCTTCGGTGTGCTTCTTGACGGTGAGGAGTATCTGCTTGGGGTTGACGGGCTTGATGAGGTAGTCGCTTATCTTGCTGCCGATGGCCTCGTCCATGATGTGCTCCTCTTCGCTCTTGGTAATCATGACGACGGGGATGGAGGGGTAGCGGTTCTTGATTTGGGTGAGAGTGTCGAGGCCGCTGAGGCCAGGCATGTTCTCGTCGAGGAAGACGATGTCAATGTCGTGAACGGAGAGTTCGTCGAGGGCTTCGTTGCCGCTGGTGACGGGAACGACCTTATAGTCGCGTTCTTCAAGAAAAAGTATATGGGGCTTGAGGAGTTCAATCTCGTCGTCGGCCCAAAGGATGGTGGTCATGATGGATTGTTGATAGGTTGATACGTTGATGGGTTGATATGTTGATATGTTGATATGTTGATATGTTGACAGGATGATGGGTTGATTTGTTGGTTTGTTTGGTTTGGTTTGTTTGGTTTTGCAAGTATTTCTGTTTTAATAAAAACGTAGATAGACACAGTCTTATTGTGGAATTATTAGTAGTTTTGCAAACCGTAAGGATGAATTTACTGGATTTATATAGTGAGTCGGCTGCAGTCAGCCAGTTGAAGGAGTCGCTGTCGGAGGGGCAGGCGCGTGTACATCTGTCGGGAGTGGCAGGGTCGGCGACGGCGGTGCTGGCGGCATTGATACACAGCGACAACCCATACCGCACACATTTGCACATAGCAGCGAACAAAGATGACGCATACTATCTGCTGAACGATATAGAGACCCTGCTTGGCGACACCGAAGAGGACATAGACCACAAGCGAGTGGTGTTATTCCCCACGACCTACCGCCGCCCCTACCAAACCGAAGAGGTCGATAACGCCAACGTGCTGCAGCGGTCGGAGGTGATAAAGCAGCTCAACGCAGGGCGCAACCTGGTGGTGGTCACCTATCCCGAAGCGCTGTCGGAGAAGGTCGTGTCGTCGAGAACTCTGACCAGCAACACCTTGCAGGTAATGCAGGGTGCAGAGCTGTCTATGGACTTTATGACCGACGTGCTGCGAGAATACGAGTTTGAGAGGGTTGACTTTGTGGTTGAGCCCGGCCAGTATGCCGTGCGAGGCGGCATAATCGACGTCTTCTCGTATGACAACGAGACACCGTACCGAATAGAGTTCTTCGACGATACAGTGGATTCACTCAGGGCGTTCGACCCTGTGACGCAGCTGTCGGTGAAACGCTATGATAAGATATCGATAGTGCCCAACCTGAGCCGTGTGAGGGCAGCTGAAAGCGAAAAACAGGTGGTTGAGGAGAAAGTGTCGTTGCTACACTATCTTGGGCCGGACGATGTAGTATGGACGCAGGGGCTTCTCTACGCGATAGAGACGGTGGAGAAATCCTATACACATGCAGCCGAAGAGCACAAACGGCTTGAAGGCAGCTCGCCGGTAGAGCACCTGAAACCCGAAAGCCTGTACACCCCGGCACAGGAGTTCATGCAAGAGCTGCTACGCTGCAAGGTGGTAGAGTGCGGAAACAGTGTATATTTCAGCAAGTCGGCCGAAGTGAAGATGAACTGCGAACCGCAGCCCACCATCAACAAACAGTTCGACATGCTGATCAAGATATTGGCCGACTACGGCGAACGGTCGTATCATTGCTGCATCTCGATAACCGCCGACTCGCAGCAACGCAGGCTTGAGAAAGTGTTCAGCGACCAGCCTACGACGGACGTGGCAAGCAACAAGCCGCCGACAGTGGAATACCTGCAAATCCCGCTTCACAGGGGATATATAGACCACGACGTGAAGCTGCTATGCTTCACCGACCACGAGATTTTCGACCGCTACCACAAATACACGGTCCGCGACATGCGGCAGCAACGTGAGACCTTGACAATCAAGGAGCTCTTTGAACTGAAACCAGGAGACTACGTGACGCATATTGACCACGGAGTCGGACGATTCGTAGGGCTGGAAAAGATGGAGGTGGACGGACGGACCCAAGAGGTGATACGACTGATCTACAAGGACAACGACACCCTGTATATCAGCATACACAGCCTGCACAAGATAAGCCGCTACGTAGGCAAGGATGGGACCGAACCAACACTTAACCGACTTGGTTCAAGCCAATGGCAGGTGCTGAAACAGAAGACCAAGAAACAGGTCAAAGACATAGCGAAAGACCTCATAGCCCTGTACGCCAAACGCAAGGCCTCGGCAGGATTCCCGTTCAGCGCAGACAACTACCTGCAGAACGAACTGGAGGCCTCGTTCATGTTCGAGGACACTCCAGATCAGCTGAAAGCCACCAACGAAGTGAAGAAAGATATGGAGTCGGGGGCACCGATGGACCGACTGGTGTGCGGCGACGTGGGGTTTGGCAAAACCGAAGTGGCAATACGGGCGGCCTTCAAAGCCTGCTGCGACTCGAAGCAAGTGGCAGTATTGGTGCCCAACACAATACTTGCGTTCCAACACTACAACACCTTCTCGGAACGGCTGAAAGGGATGCCAGTGAAGGTTGACTACCTGAACCGCTTCCGCTCGGCGAAAGAGAAAAAACAGATATACGACGATGTGGCGTCGGGGAAAATAGACATACTCATCGGCACACACGCCATAACAAACAAAAACCTTAAATTCAAAGACCTAGGACTGCTCATCATAGACGAGGAGCAGAAGTTCGGCGTGAGTATGAAAGAGAAGCTGCGTCAGGTGAAAGCCAACGTGGACTGTCTCACGCTCACCGCCACCCCTATACCGCGCACACTGCAGTTCTCGCTGATGGGAGCCCGCGACCTGAGCGTGATACAGACACCTCCCCCCAACCGCCAACCCGTAGAGACCGAGCTGTGTCCCTTCTCGGAAGAGGTGATACGCGACGCCATAATGTATGAGATGTCGAGAGGAGGCCAGACATTTTTCGTAAGCAACAGGGTTGAGAACCTGCCCGAGATGGCGGGACTTGTGCAGAGGCTTGTGCCCGACGCCGTGGTGGCAATGGCTCACGGGCAGATGGAAGGCAAGCAGACGGAAGAGATTCTGATGCGTTTCCTGTCGGGAGAGATCGACGTGCTGGTGGCCACGTCAATAGTGGAGAACGGATTGGACATACCCAACGCCAACACGATGATTGTGAACAATGCGCAAAACTTCGGACTGAGCGACCTGCACCAGATAAGAGGCCGAGTGGGCCGTTCAAACCGCAAGGCGTTCTGCTACATGATGGTGCCGTCGTTTGCCACCCTCACCCCCGATGCACAGAAACGGCTGAAAGCCATCGAAGAGTTTTCGGCCATCGGCAGTGGGTTCAACCTAGCCATGCGAGACCTAGACATACGCGGAGCAGGCAACATCCTGGGTGCCGAACAGTCAGGATTTATCAGCGAGATTGGTTACGAGATGTACCACAAGATACTAAACGAAGCAATACAAGAACTCAAAGAGACGGAGTTCAAGGAGTTGTTTGCCCAAGAAGCTGAAGATAAGGGTGAATATGTAAAGGAATGCACTATCGAGACCGACCTCGAGGTGCTACTGCCAGACGAATATGTGACCAACATAGGAGAGCGTCTGCTGCTGTACAAAGAGCTCAACTCACTTTTAAGCGATGAAGAGCTGGAATCATATAGCCAACGGCTGGAAGACCGTTTCGGCCCGTTACCCGAACCCACCAAAGAATTGATAGCGACTGTACGTCTTCGTCGTATGGCGCAACAGCTTGGCATGGAAAAGCTGATACTGAAAAAGGACATGATGGTGTGCCATTTCATATCCGACCACGAAAGCGACTTCTTCAAGTCGGACGATTTTATGAAGATAATACGCTACGCACAATCAAACCCAAAGACCGTACACCTGAAAGAAAGCACCTCGCGGCTGTCGATGGTTTGCGAGAATGTGGCGAGCATCAGCCAGGCAATAACCCAGATAAGCCTGATGACTCAATAAAGCCAGCCACTCGAAAAACAAAAGAGGCACCGCCGTACAGCAGTGCCTCTTCTTTGTTTTTACGTCCAACGGTTAGAAACGATAGCGTACGCTGAAGTTGAACCATGTGGGCCAGAAATATGCACTTCCTGTTATATCACCAGGAATACCGAAGTTGATACTCGGACGGGTATCAAGCGACAGCTGCAACGGGAAGTCGAAATCATACTGAATACCGATCTGTCCGCCTACACCAAGGCAAAAGGCGGCGTCACTGCTGTGATATCCTGAATAGTGAGCATCGTAAATCCAGACTCCCAGGTTGGCGGATGGACCTACATACCATCCCAGTCCTTTAATAATGTTCCAATACCACTGGTAGCTTCCTGCCAAATGCAGGTAACCATTGGCATGATGTACACCGTATGCACTCCAGCTATAATCTGCCCAACCCAACTCAGCCTCTATCCTGTTCGAACTCGAAAGGTTGTACACTCCAGACAATTCGATGTTGAAGCCCCAGTCACTCCCATAACTGTTGTCAAACGAAGTGAACCAGGCGTCACCAAGTCTGAGACCCAGAGAGAACTCACCGCCCTTGCCCTGAGCCATTGCGGAAGCGCTCAGAGCGACGATTGCAACCAATGCAACAATTAACTTTTTCATCTTTTAGTTTTTAAATTATACATTTAGTTTATCTTCCGTCTGACTAAGTGTGTGTTTCAGACGATGCAAAAGTACAAACAAATAAATTAATGGAGATATTTACGGGCAAATAAATTCCACCGCCCGATGTTCATGCCATGTAATCACCCCTATCGACAACCGTCTCATAGCCTATGGCACGCATGCGGTATTCGGTGCAGTTGCGGCACTCGGCAGCCTCGTCGCCCGTACATATCTTGTTGTCGTAGATGGCATAGTCTTTGCGGTGTTCAAGAGGTGAGAGGTTGGGCATAACGACGTTGGCGCCTGCCAGTATTCCCCGTTCCCGCCCTATGGGATGCAGCGTGCCCAGTGCCGTGGTCGCCGGCAGCAGCACGTGAGGATGCAGCAACCTTATGACCGACAGCAGCCGCAACGTTGTCTCCACACTGCCTTGCGGCATCTCGGCGAAGGGAGTTTCATGAGCCGGTATGAACGGGCCGATACCCACCATGTGAGGCTGGAACGAGCGTATGAACTGAAGGTCTTTGAAGATGGTTTCCGTTGTCTGGAACGGAGACCCCACCATAAAACCGCAGCCCACCTGATAGCCTATGCGCTTGAGAGTCTGCAGGCAGTGCATACGGTTGTCGAACGACATATCCGCAGGATGCAGTTTTGCGTAGTGGTCCCTATCGGCAGTCTCGTGGCGCAAAAGGTATCGGTTGGCGCCAGCATCGAAAAGCCTTTGGTAGCTTTCGTCTGAACGTTCACCCAGCGAGAGCGTGATGGCACAGTCATGATAGCGACGGCGTATTTCACCCACTATGCGAACCATTCGGGCATCGTCAAACCATGCATCCTCGCCGCCCTGAAGCACGAACGTGCGGAAGCCCAGTCTGTAACCCTTGTCGCAGCAGTCGAGTATCTGCTCGTCGGAGAGGCGGTAGCGTATAGCCTCCTTCTGGCTTCGCCGCAAACCGCAATAAAGGCAGTCGTTCTTACAATGACTCGAAATCTCTATCAGTCCACGAATGAACACTTTTTTCCCATACACCGAATCTGCCACCTCTCGAGCCTGGTCATACAGGTTCTTCATCACCTTGTCGTCATCCGACTCAAGGATCTCTTTCAGCTGGGGCAGAGTGATGTCTCGCGCCAGACGAACCTGCGATATGGTATCACTTAATGACATAATCATACACCTCCTCCTGGGGAAGCCCGTTGAACACCGACCGCAGGCGTAGCATCGTCCCCTCTTTCAACACCAAGGGTTCCACGTATGTGGGCGATTCAAGCGTTGGCATAGTCCCGTCGGTGGTATAATAGACGTATGTGCCTTCAATCTCTGACGAGACGGAGACCGTGAAACTGTCGCCCTGATGCCGAGACATCTTGACCAAGGGCTTGAACGAGCCTTCGCAAAAGTTGTAGTCGAGCGCCGCAAAGCGAAGCTTGTGACTCTCTACCTTTGCGCGGAAACGAGCCCAATCCTTACGATGAGCTGGTGTCCACAAGACCTCCGACATAGCACACAGTCGTGGCAAAAGCATGTATTCCGCCTGCGCCCATCGATTGATATATTCCGTCCAAAGCTCACACTGTCCGCCCACAATCATGGTCGAAGCCGCCGCAGAATGTTCTTTAGGCACCGGGTCGAACGAATAGACCTTTGCAAGTGTGATTGTCTGACCTATTGCCTGCGGCTGATATTTGGGATTTGCCTGATAATAGTCGAATGAACAAAAATCAGACGGCGTCATGACCACCTTGCGACCTGCGGCTGCGGCCTCTATCCCACTCTCCTGACCACGCCACGCCATGACGATATCGCTGTCTGCCAACGAGGCGCCGGCAACTTCATCCCAAACAACAGCATGACGGCCTATGGACGCCAGATGTTCACTCAACTGAGTGGCCACCCACTGTTGCAGTTGCAACTCGTTTCCCAAACGTAGGCTGCGCATACGTGCCTGACAGCGCGGACACAGCTCCCACTCGTCAAAGAGCACCTCGTTGCCACCTATGTGTATGTAGTCACCTGGAAACATCGACGCCACCTCGTCAATAAGACCGAAAAGAAACGGCACAAGGCTGTCGTTGCCAGCGCACAGGACTGCCGAAGGCGGCCAATAAGGGCCGGTCTGCACAGAGAAGTCCCCATCGCGGTTGCATGCCAGATTGGGATATGACGCCAGAATGGCGCTGGCATGACCGGGGAGGTCTATCTCCGGTATGACGTCTATATGCAACAGGGCGGCATATTCCACAATCTCTTCGACATCGCCACGCGAGTAGAAACCGCCATACGACTGGGCCTCGCCCGCAACGGGTGGCGCCGACTCCTGCCACAACACATCGCCACGCTCGCCTCGCCACGAACCCACGGTGTTCAGCAGCGGATAACGCTGGCTTTCCAGCCTCCATCCGTGGTCGTCCGTCAGGTGCCAGTGAAACTTGTTCATCTTGTATGCCGCCATGATGTCGAGCATCCGCTTGATATACTTCACCGGGAAGAAATGACGCGACACATCGAGGTGGCAGCCTCGCCATGCAAAGCGCGGGTAGTCGATGACCGTACATTCTGGAAGCGTCACCTTCGAGTAGCGCACATTCCCAATGTCCGCCGGCAACATCTGCACCAACGACTGGAACCCATAGAAAAGCCCCGTCTCGCTGTTGGCCGACACACGTATGCCCGACGGACGTATCTCAAGCACATACCCCTCGTCGCCGAGGGTATCATCGACCGAGTCGTTGATTGTGAACACAATGGAATTTCCCTGTTCGCGCCCTGAGAGCTTCAGGTGGAAATGCAGCTGGCGGAGCGACTTCGTGATATATCTGGCCGTCTTGCTGTTCTGCCCAAGGTTTGGGAAGCACACCTTCGTGTGGTTCGAGAGCGTGAAAGAGCGCGCCTTCGTAGTCACCGACACCGGTTCAGGTATGATGCTCACCTCGCTGGCAACGTAACTGCGACCACACGACGAAAGTGTCAGAGTCAGCAGAAGCCCCACCAGCCAAAAAGGGAAACCAATATGTAAGGACATCCATTTCACATTGCAAAAATACAAAAAAAAAAGAATCCCTCGACGAATAAGGGTTGTATGAATTAGCCAACGCTTTAAAGCATGAGTGAAAACTTGGTTTTTTTTGGAGGGGGACGTTGAACTAATGTTTCGGTTATGGTGTAGTACCAACACCTTGACGTTAACCTTTCGTTGGAGGTGAGATTTGGTAAAGTCGTAGTAAAGTCATAGTAAAGTCATAGTAAAGTCGTGGTAAAGTCATAGTAATGTCGTAGTAAAGTTATGGTAAAGTCGTAGTAAAGTCATGGTATAGTCATGGTATAGACATGAAAACACACAAATCATGACGAATTTAACATTTTTTAAGACGGCCCGTGACGAATTTAACATTTCGCAGGGTCATTACATATATGGGAGAGGCGCAGCAGATGCCCGCCACCCGTCTTAGCAGATTATCTACTGAAAGCCAAATCTTACGCAATGGCCTTGTGGTGATTTGCAAAATATTGATATTCAAACATTGGACTTTCGATCTTTCGGTGGTCGGTCGGTGGTCAGTCGGCAGACCGTTTTTCTGCCCAAAAGAGGAAGTTTTTTGTTTTGGTTGGAAGTGCCAGGTTTGGAATCAGGCGCAACAGGAATCCTATGTAGCGTTTGTGTATTCGTTCTGTCGAGGTTGAGAATTACAAATTCTCATGTTCAACCGTTGTGGATGACACATCCGCAACAACGGGCAAATCCGTCACAGTTGGAACGATATCGTTTTTTTGACATTTCATTCAGCCATCTCCAATA